>NZ_JACA01000005.1 GCF_000520995.1 Aquimarina macrocephali JAMB N27
AAAAAAAACGCGTAAACTATTATCCCTTTGGACTGCAACATAAAGGTTACAATTTTGCCGTGAATGGTAGAAAACATAACTATGGGTTTGGTGGGAAAGAAGAACAGGACGAGCTTGGTCTTGATTGGATGGATTTTGGAGCAAGAAACTATAATGCCTCTATTGGTCGTTGGATGAATATTGATCCTCTTGCAGATAAATATAGAGATTTTAGCACCTATGCATATACAGCAAACAATCCCATTTTGTATCTAGATCCTGATGGTAAAAAAATTATTGTTGGGGATAACACAAAAGATGCTTTGACAAAACTTGCCCAAATAGCAGCTACTAATTTGGGAAGAGGAAGACTTGACCAATTAATTAATTCAACTCGAAATTACACAATGGAAAGTGTTTTTTGGTCAAGAAACTCAGCTTATGATGGTAAAGGAGAAAATGGAAGATCAAGAACAATATATTATCCTTCATCTGTTTGGAGATTTGGCATTAATGGTGGAGATCCAGGAAGCACCTATGTTACAGGGCATGAAATAAATCACGCTTATGATCACGATAAAGGGTTTAGCTTAACAAGAAAACAAAATGAAGGTTCCTCTGTAAGGTTTGGTAATTATTTAAGGTCTGTTTATGGCGAAGATGATATGCGAACATCTTATTTTGGTCTAGGCTTAAGTTTTAATGACAATCCTAAATCATATAATGGAAAAGGCGAAGGGGTAAAAGATTTTACAGAAATATTAAGCGTAGAAGCTGGTGGAAGTACGTTTTTAGGTTTTAGTTATGAAAAATCAGAGGGAGGAGAAACATCTACAGAATATATGCTTTCTGTAAAAACAAAAGATGGAACTTTTGCATATAGGAGATTTAATAATAAAAAAGAATACAATGCTGCTGCAAAAAGGGTAAACGAATATCAGAAAAAACAAAACAAAAAAGAAGATGAAAAAGAAGATAAAAAATAAAGCTATAAATATCATTATAATCATTTTCCTTATTGTTGATGTATTACACTATTTTACAATGAGGATGAATCCCGAATATTCAAATATTACAGAAGCATTTTACGAAAGTAATCAGACAACTTTTATTAAATGGATGTTATGCTTATTGAGTATAATAGGCTTGTTTTTTCTCAAAAAACAAAGGGTAGCTTCTTATTTATTAGCTATTGTGTCAATAGCTATGGTGTGGGTATGCATCGTAGATGGTCCGCTAAATCATTTATTACTTTGGTATAGTGAAGTATCATTATCGATATTAGGAATCTTTGGAATCTATTTATTGTATTTAAGTGGAAAGAAAATTTTGAATAAAAAAAATCTAGCTCCTGCTAGCGCCCGTTTGTAACGGGTGCCGTCAAAGGTTGGCAGGCAAGAGTAAGCAATAAATATAAGAACCAGTTACAGCGATGTAGCTGGTTTTTTTATTATAGGCAGATTTATTCTTTGTATAGTTTAGCTACATTTTTATCGATTAGGTAATCAGACATATTGGTACCATTATAGATAACTTCTGCAATGTATCGTGCATATTGGTCTTTGTTTTGTTTGGTCGTAGTAATGGTCACGATCGCACCCTCTGGGCAGAATTTTTTAGCTACAGCTCTGGCGTGTTTGGCTTGTCGTTCTCTGTATGCTACGCTATCTCCTAACTCTGGAGCATCAATACGAGCTAGTCGTATCTTTTGTGTGGTCTGTACATAAAACCCTAAATCAATCTCTACTTGCAAGGTATCACCATCGATCCACCTAACAACCTTAGCTTTATAATTAAACATAGCCATAAAAGTACTACATTTTTATACATGAAAATGTAATTTGGTTCAAAAAAGGGTTCAAAAAAGTATTAAAATATCGTTGTAACAAACTGTATATTAATTTATTATGAAACATGGCTACATTTTTAAGATCAAAAATGCATGCGAATTATATATAGTATAAAATGATAAGTTATATTTTGTAGGAATGATATTGTTTTATTTATGAATATGCTTTTAGGAAGAAATAAGATTAGTAAGATTATCTTTTAGTTTTTTCTTAGAAATAGCCATATCTATCATTTTAAGTAATGCATTACGTTCATCTTCTTCAAGCGTATCGATTACTTTAATTTTTTCTAATAAAGGTAAATTAACAGCTTCTTCTGCATTATCACTTTTAAAAAACTCTACTAATGATACTTCAAATAAAGACGCAATCTTCTCTAATGTAGGTATGGTAGGCATTACTTTACCATTTTCAATACGCGAATATTGACCTTGTGGAATACTAACCGATAAAGACACTTCTTTTTGAGAAAGTTTTTTAAGAGTACGTAATCTCTTAATGTTGTTTGCTATAGTATCTATTGTATTACTCATGAAGATGATCTAATTATATATCAAAACTAAACAAAAAGGACTATTTATACAATTGAATGAAAATATATTTGGTAATTATATATATTTAAATATATATTTGTGTAAATAAAAGATATATATCTAAATGTAAATAATAGTTCAAACATGCTAGACACAACCAATCCACACAACTACAATTATCTCACAAAACATTTAGAAATCCATATTCTAGGTGGTATCAAGTTCAATAATCTAGAACGTATGAGAGTTACATTAAGCATACAGAAGCCTAAAAATCATAATGTACTACGACATAGTATAGATTTATATAACGATAATACAATAGAGAGATTAGTAAGAAAAGTAGCAGAACGTATAGAAATAGGTACAAGTGTAGTTCGAGAAACATTACAAAATCTCACAAGTGCGTTAGAACAATACCGTATTGATCAGATCGATAAAGAGAATCAAGAAAATGAAATTTATGTACGTGAGTTAGATACGAAGGAGAAACAAGCAGCCACCAAATTTTTAAAAAGGAAAGATTTACTACAAAAGACAAATGACCTAATCGGTAAAAGCGGTGTGATAGGAGAAGAAACCAACAGATTATTAATGTATCTGATCTTTACCAGTAGAAAAACCAATAATCCATTACATTGTATAAGTTTAGGTAGTAGTGGAGTTGGTAAAACACATCTGCAATCCAAAGTAGCAGAGTTAATCCCCGAAGAAGATAAAATAGAAATTACGGTACTATCAGCAAACGCCTTTTATTATTTTAACCGTACAGAACTACGAAATAAACTCATACTCATAGAGGATTTAGACGGTGCAGAATCTGTGCTCTATCCTCTTAGAGAACTACAATCAAAAAAGAAGATTACAAAAACCGTAGTACATAAAGATAGAAAAGGAAATACCAAAACAATACATCTTACTGTAGAAGGCCCTGTAAGTGTATCAGGTTGCACCACCCAAGAATCAATCTATGAAGATAATAGTAACAGAAACTTCTTATTATATATCGATGAAAGTAGCGAGCAGGATAAAAAGATTATGCAATACCAGAGGTTATTATCAGCAGGAAAAGTAAACAAAGATGAAGAATTTATAAATGCCAGATTTTTACGAGATGTACAAAGGATATTACAACCCATACGAGTAATTAACCCCTACGCAGAATACTTAGAATTACCCGAATACGAATATAATACCTAATCCCGTTTCGGTTAAGAAATCCCAACCATTGTTCACCCACAAATTCTCTATCGGCAACAATAGATGCTATGACATCTTTACCAAAAAGGCGAATAAATTTATTGATCAACTCAATGCGTTCTGTGCTATTTGAATTCCCTCTCTTATCAAGCATTGTAAATAACAATGGAAAAGCAACACCTTTATAAACAACGCCAAGCATAAAAATATTAATATTGGTTTGTCCAAACTTCCAATTGGTCCTATCAATACTCAAGATAAACTTATCTTGTTTAGGTAGAAGGTTAAAAATAAGACGGACTATAAGATCAGAATCTAAACTATAGTCTGCAATAAATCGCTGTATACGCCTCAAAGAGGACTCTGTGTTTACTGAGGTGTCAAAAGCATTGGATAGTTTCTCAAAAGTAACTGTTTGCACTTTGCATAAGGCTATAATAATATGCGAAATGAGTTTTACTCTTGCTAAATTTATTTTTCCTTGAAAATGAGTATTGAGAACAGAAGTTAATTCACTATTTTTAGTGATAGCATTGGTTTTCTCCATTAGATAAATAGGTCGAATTATTCATCTAATTTACTGAAAATCAATGCTTTATCCTAATTGTTTTATTCATATTTTATTGATAATCAACTGATTATATTTTTGTCATGTACTTAGATAAAAATGATAAAAAGCAAGGGATATGGAAATCATATCATGACGGTGGAGCTATCCATTCTATAGAAGAGTATAAAAATGGTATGTTAATAGGGGAAATGAAGTATTTTCATCCCAATGGTAATCCTAAATTAGTGACTCAAATTCAAAACGGAGGATTGCATGGAAATCATAAAGAATTTTATGTAAATGGGAAGTTGATGGTGTCTGGCTATTATCATAATGGTAATAATGATGGTGAATGGAAAGAATATAGTGAAGATGGTCTTATAACAGAAATTTATCATTACCAATCGGGCTTATGGCATGGTAATTATGAGAAATATTATCCTAATGGTAATATAGCGGAGAAAGGTCGTTATGAACTTGATAAGAAAGTAGGTACTTGGGAGTATTTTGATGAGAATGGTATTGTTATATCTATAGAAAAGGACTAAGAGATGGTAATGTCTCAAACTAGTGCTTTTGAAAAAAAGCATTATAAAGTTTGATTATCAAATGAATTATATAATTAACCCATTGTGCATTTTGATATTTTGAATCCCAAATTCGTCAATTCGAGTGCTTCGCCCATAGAAAGAAGTGTATCGAGAATAGGATTTGGGATCAAAAAAGCTATTCTCGATAGTTCTACAGAGCTTGCCGAAATACAATTTTTCTTCGTTTTATTATGAAAAGCCCCGATGGCGCGGATTTGCAATCCGTGAAACATAAGTAATATCAAAACGGTCACTTATAATGTGGCTGTTTTTTTGTTATGGTAAATTATTAATAAACCTGATGGCGTGGATTTAAGATAAAACCCACACTAAGCTCATTAAAGATTTTGGAAACGATGCAACCTATTGCTTTTTCAGTTGTCATTAAGTTAACAACTTACACTCATATCATTAAATCATTAAAATCAAAACTAACATCTAAATGATAAGAAAAAATAGAATTGTCATTATGCTGTTACTGTTTATATCGGTAGCAGGTATTTCGCAAACGGAAAATCCGGAGCTTTCTAAGAAAGAAAAAAGAAAAAACAGACCTGCCTATATAGGGTTTACTGCAGGGTTAGGGAGATCATCTTTTAGAGATTTTGCAACCTCTCCACTTTTTTATAAAGGGACACCAAGAAACATAGCGCTATCATATACTAAAGCCGATGTAGAAAGAGAATCCGAAATTGGAGCATCCTACCTTTTTGGACAGTTTCATAATGGCTTTAACAGTCATTCCCAAAGTAGTAAGCTTCATAGTGTATCCTTGTACTATTCTAGGTTATACCGGTTAAACATGCTTAGTTCTCCAAAGTTAAATGTAAAAGTAGGTGGATTATTTAATACCACCACTAATTTTAGAACGAATGAGGGATTTGGTAATAACGGAGTGGGAGTCGAAATTATCCCAACTCTTTTTGGCTCTGTTAAAATCGAAAAAGATATAAGCCGCAAAGAAGAAAAGAGTAAAAAATTCTTATTTATTAAATATAAGTTGAAAAAGAGAACGAGAAATTTAGCATTTAGGCTAAATGTAGGATTAGTAAATAGCTCGTTTCGAAATGGATATGTGTATAATGGGCAATCAGGCTTGTTAAATGAAGCAAATATATTTGATGAGTATGAGTTCGATATGTTTTCTGGGTTTAGGGTGAATAGCTCTTTAGACTATACAATTTCTCTTAAGAACAAAAATGCATTACGATTTTCGTATGTATGGGATGCTTATAAAACCGGAGGAGATTTTGATAAATTCGAAATGTCTGCCCATCTTCTTAAACTCACTTTTCTATTTAATACCAATAATAAATAATGAGAAAGCTATATAGTATATTATTAATAAGTCTATCACTTATCTCTTGTGAGAAAGCACTTTTTGAAAACGACTTGGCCTCTACAAATCCAAAAGATAATTTTGAATATCTATGGAATGAATGTAATGAGAAATATTCCTACTTTGATGTAAAAAATATTGATTGGGATGTTGTGAAATCCGAATATTCTGCCAAAATTTATGATGGAATGAGTCAAGATTCACTATTTAAAGTATTGGGAGGGATGTTAACAGAGCTAAGAGATGATCACACAAATCTAATATCCAACTTTAATGTTTCTACGTATAGAGTAGATTACTTAGGGCAGGATAATTTTGATTGGCGTATTATTGAAGACCGCTATCTAAATCGAGACTATTACATTACAGGACCGTTTTTGCATAAGTTTCTTGATAATAAAGAAATTGGTTATGTGCGTTTTCCTTCTTTTCCTGGTACTGTGGATGCTAAGAATCTGGATTTTGTTCTAAATAGATATAAAAATACAAAAGGGCTAATCTTGGATATGCGAGAAAATGGAGGCGGAGCTGTAACCGATATTTTCAAAATTTTAAGTCGTTTTGTTGAGCGTAAAACGCTGGTTAACTATTCTAGAATAAAAAGCGGTCCAGGGCGAAATGATTTTTCTGAAGCCGAGCCGGTATATGTCTCTCCGTATAATGGAATACGATATGAAAATAAAATTGTTGTATTAGTGGATCGAGGAACATATAGTGCTGGTTCATTTTTCTCACTTGCCACCAAAGCGCTTCCAAACATTACGCTTATAGGAGATACTACAGGAGGAGGCCTTGGCCTGCCTAATGGAGGACAATTACCTAATGGTTGGACATATAGATTCTCTATTACACAAGCACTGACATTAGATAAGAGTCCTGATTATGAAAATGGAGTTCCACCAGATATTGAAGCACTTGTAGATTGGGGTGATTTAACAAAAGATGAAGTTCTGGAGCGTGCAATTTTGGAACTGCAATAAGGCATTATTTTAATACTGTTTCAGCTCGGATTCGTAATCCATGAAACATAGTAAAAGCAAAAAACAGTCACACTTTAGTGACTGTTTTTTGCTTTTACTTATATATGAGGTTTATTGCTCGGTTACTTTTTGTACTCTCTCTACAGAATCGTTCTTAGAGAGCGATAGTCGTACTATGCTATCTTCTAGTGCGATTAGATTATGAATGATGCTAGGCTCCAGAGAAATAAGATCTCCTTTTTTAAGAATATGATCGGCATCATGAACACCAAAATTGATTTCGCCTTCAAAAATAGACACAGTAATCGGAAACGGGGTTTTATGACTTTTCATTTCCTGTCCTTTTTTAAAAACGATTCTAATTTCTTTGGTAGCATCATTTTCTATTAATTTGGTGATTACAGGTTTTGCGTCCCCGTAGGTAAGATCCTTAAGTAATGAGGTTAATTGCATAGTAATTGTTTTTTTATACAACAAAGCTACATATACTCTTCTACTTATTTTATGAGTTAAATCATAAGGTAAAGTAAACTCCTAATTGTAATTTGCAGACATAATTAGATGTAATGTATACGGTATATGTCAAAGATACTATTGGGGATGTTTATGTTTTAGAATTTAAAAGATTTGAGTATCGCAACCTTATGGAATTATTAGTCAACAGGCTACATGATGAAATAGGGGATTGTAAAGGTAGAGGGCTGTGTGGTACCTGCCATATTCGGGTTCATTTATCTAATACTCCAATGCAGTTTTTTGAAGGACTGGAGAACAACATACTAAAAAATCAATTAGAGTATTATCCCAACAGCAGATTGGCATGTCAAATTCTTTTAGACGAACATATTGATGCTATGCAAATAGAAATTATAGGAGGGGATTAATCACTATGTGTTTTCTGATATCGATCCCATCTTATATCGATAATGAGATGTTGCCAAAAATAAAAAAGGAAGTGTAACAAGTAGAGTTTTAATGTAAAACGAAGATTAAACAAAGCTTGTTGAGATTTTTATAAGATTAATCGCTAAAAACTTCAACAAGCTCGGACTAACAATACTGGTATAGTAGATTACTTTACAGCAATTACAGAGATCTCTACGTTCACCGATTTAGGTAGAGTTAACACCGCTACAGTTTCTCTTGCTGGTGCAGTCTCTTCATTAAAATAACTACCATATACGGCATTTACTTCAGCAAAATTATTCATGTCACTTAAAAAAATAGTGGTTTTAAGAACATTCTCGAATGTCATTCCGGCTTCATCCAATACAGCTTTTAGGTTCTGCATTACCTGCTTGGCTTCAGTTGTAATGTCATCCAGAACTAATGCTCCTGTTTCTGGATTAATAGCAATCTGACCTGATGTATATAATGTATTTCCGTTTAAAATAGCCTGACTATAAGGACCGATAGGAGCTGGGGCTTTGGTCGTAGTTATGATTTTTTTCATGTGATAGTATATTGTATTAATTTATAATTTTATTGCTAACTAGAAACTTTAAACTACCTATAACTGTCTGTCTGGTTCACGTCTTTTGTCCCATTTAATATCACTAAGCATCGATGATTTGATACCTATAAAGAAATTCCATGATGTTCTTTCACTAAATGGAATCCAATTAAAATTCATAACCCAACTTTCTAGATCTCGCTGAAATCTTAAATTGGTATATGTAAACCCGGGATTCTTTAAATCATATCCCGAAGATACTCCAACAGACCATCGCGGCGCGAGTTCTACATCACCAGAAAACATGATAGAGTGCGATGATATTTCATTTTGCCGAGCACTATTACTATAATTAACATTATATGACAGTCGCAAAGTCCAGGGTATTTTGTAATTATAGTTTTTTATGTCTTTATCTGCATTTTTACTTTTGTTTTTATCAAAAGAACGATCCTCTCCAAAATCGGTAACTCCCCCAAACAGATTGTCAGGCCGGCCTTCATTTCTAAAGTTTTGATTATCCAGAGGATCTTCATTAACTTTTCCTTTCTCAAAATCTTTACTAGAAAATGAATACCCAAAATTAGCACTAGCTCTGGTTAAGCGAAAAAGACTACCTCCATTATCGATATTCCACACATCGATTTTGCGATTATTGTTATCTAACGCATAAGGATCTAATTGTGCATTAAAGTTAATATCTAGCTTATTTTGGATAATAGGAATATTACCAGTAATAGATAGCGGACTTAACTTTAAAGAATCTCCTGCAACATTATAAGATGTACTAAAGTTAAGGTTATTTAATAGGGTGACTTTTTTGGCTTCTGTAGCAGTACTGTCCTTACTTTTTACCTTCATTTCTACATTGTTACTAAGAGAAAATCCAATACTGCTAGAAAATACATTACTCGGTGCTCCAAAGTAACCCCCTTCAAATCTGGAGTATTCTACAACTTCTGTTTCATTAATATTAGTTGTATTAGGATCATCGGTAACCGTATAGCTATCATAAAATTCACTAAACGCAGGGTTGATGCTATAGCTAATAGAAGGTCTCATGGTATGGCGAATCGCTTCTATTTTTTTACCTTTCTTAAACTTGAAAGTACCATAAATGGTTGTTCCCAGACTCGTTGAAAAGTTATACGTACGAAAAGCATCAAAGCCTTTTATAGTATCTCGTACCACTTCGCCAGCACCATCATTAGCATTAGAGTCATAACTTTGCTTTATCGTCTCAAATACCCAGTTTTCCTGAAAATTTGTCCCTGCTGTAGCACTAAGGTACTTGAATATCTTAAAGTTTGTAGTTAAAGGAATCGTATGCTGCATTCCTATTTTGGCACCTTTAAACATATCAGCCGAGAATAAATCATCATCGGTAGTTTGTATTCTGTTTTCTCCTTTAAAATTATATTGTGTATTTATATTCTGTATGATCCCTTTTTTAGCGCCTACTTTTGGAGCAAACGGAAATACTCGTGATACACTCAGATTCATATTTGGGAGTGATAAATTTACAGTTCCAGTATTAGTATTAGAGTTATGAGTAGCTGCAAGATTAACATTAACCTGGGGATCTCCCTGAAATGTCTTAGCATAGGATATATTAGAACTGATTTGATTATTCAGAAAATTACCTGTATTGAGTTGGTTGGTAGATTGCTGAAAAAAGTCACTACTACCAAAATTCACAGAAGCCGAAAACCTGGAGTTCGGATTGGCTTTTGCATCCTGGCTATGAGTCCATTGGATATTGTATGTCGTGGTTTTGGCAAAATCAGGAAACCCTCTTTCGCTACGCAGGTTGTTTTCATACCTAAACCTAAGATTTCCTCTATATTTATAACGTAGGGCATAGGCAGATTCTGCAGCAAAAGTATAACTACCATTAGTATAATAATCCCCCATAAGGGTTAGATCTACATATTCACTAATAGCAAAATAATACCCACCATTTTGAAGAAAATATCCACGATTATTTTCTTCTCCCGGACTAGGAATAATAAATCCCGAAGTTCTGTCCTCTGTTAATGGGAAATATCCAAACGGTAACCCCAACGGAGTAGGGACATCGGCAATAAACATATTAACAAGCCCCGTTACAATTTTCTTTTTAGGGACAAACTTAATTCTACGGGCATAAAAATAATATTCTGGATCTTCAATATTTTCTGAAGTAGTAAATTTTACATTTTTCATGTAAATCACAGAATCATTCTCACGTTTTGAAATTTCATTTTTAATCCTAAACCCGTTTTGTTCTGTTCGAGAATTATATATCAATGCCTTTTCGGTATCAAAATTAAAACGAATAGAATCTGGTTCTACTACATTCTGTGCTTGTTTAAAAACAGGAGTTTGTACATATTCACCCAGAGAATCTTTAATTCCATAGGCATATACCTCATTTTTAGCATTGTCTACTACAATAAATCCAGCATTAATCTGCATTTCTCCATACACGATCTCGGCATTATCATAAAGATACATCTTGTTCTCTTTACGACTTAGCCTCATATAGTCAGTGGCTTTATAGACCACTTTATCTGTTAACAGTTGTGGTTCTGCAGCAAGTGTGTCTTTTTTGACCGTGTCCTGAGCTTTTTCATTGAGTAATTCCTCTGGATTGACTATAATAGAGTTTATAGTATCCTGATTAGCAGGAATGGGAACCTCCTTAGTCTCGTTTATTTCCTGTGCTGTAATTTGAGAAATACAAAACAGTGAAAAACTTAGTGAATAAAGTATGTAACGTACCGTTGTTTGCAATGGTTTAAATCCTATTTTTGTATAACTATGGCTCAGTTTTTGAAGTGCCAAAATTACATATATTTTTTATGCTTAGATTGTAATTCATAAAAAAATAAAAAATTATGTCAAAAGCATACCTTCTAAGCTGTATAAACATAGAAGATATAGGTTTATTATATAAATCACAATCTTTAGATTTTTAACTTGTTATATTAAATACTGAAACATAACGAAAATGTTTCAAAATTAGTAGTAAAATTATTGTAGTTGATGAGACGAAGTATAGTATGTAGTGTTTTTTTATCAGTTTTTTTATGTGTCACACCTGTTTTTGATGCCAATGTGGTTGCTCAGGAAAAAGAAAAATTTGTTGTTGTCTTGGATGCTGGCCATGGAGGTCATGATCCCGGGAACCGTGGAAATGGATATAAAGAAAAGGAAATCGCATTAAGTGTAGTTTTGGCAGTAGGTACGGCTTTAGAAAACGATGGTAGGTTTAAAGTAGTGTATACTCGAAAAACAGATACCTTTATAGAGTTACATGAAAGAGGAAGCATAGCCAATAAAGCCGGAGCAAATCTTTTTGTGTCTGTACATTGCAACTCCCACCGCTCTCAAGCTTATGGTACAGAAACCTTTGTATTGGGGTTACATGCTAATAATGAAAACTTTAATGTAGCAAAAAATGAAAACTCGGTAATCCTACTAGAGGATAATTATGAAGCGAATTATGATGGGTTTGATCCCAATTCTCCCGAATCAATTATCGGGCTTACTTTAATGCAGGAAGAATACCTGGATCAGAGCCTTACACTTGCTAGTTTTGTACAGAATAGATTTAAAAAATCATTAGAAAGAAAGAGTAGAGGAGTAAAACAAGCTGGTTTTGTGGTTTTACATCAAACCTATATGCCTAGTGTTCTTATCGAATTAGGTTTTCTAACCAATAATAGCGAAGGAAAATATCTTAATTCTAAAAAAGGACAGGGAGCTATGGCAAAATCCATCACAACCTCGATTGTAGATTATAAAGAAAGCCTTGATGCTATTTATAAAGTAGATCCGCCCAAAACCCCCGAAGTAACACGAGTAACTGCCAAAATGGAAGGAGATCGGGTGTATGATGATATCACGTTTAAGGTGCAAATTGCAGCAGGGTCCAGTGACATAGAATTACAATCGTTTAATTTTAATGGTTTGGATCAGTTGTCTAAAAATAAAACGGGAGACCTGTATAAGTATTACTACGGAAGTACGTCTAATTATACTTTAATACAAGAATTAAGAGAAATTGCAGTCGGTAAAGGATTTGATTCTAGCTTTGTCGTTGCTTTTCGTAATAGTGAATTAATTCCTTTAACAGAAGCTCTAAAAGCTGATACATCTTCGAATTAATCTAAATAAATACTGATAATTCCTTAGGAAATTACCAGTAGAAATGTATTTTTATTCTAAATTTGTGTCCTAAAATATAATCTATTTTGAAATTTACTCGAGAAGTCAAAACAGGAATATTAGCAATCTGCGCAATAGCACTTTTAATCTTTGGCTATAGTTTCCTGAAGGGAAAAAATCTCTTAGAAAACGATAGAACCTTTTATGCTATTTATGATAATGTAGAAGGATTAATACCTTCTTCTCCCGTGACCATAAATGGTATGGTTGTAGGACAAGTGGTTTCTATTAGTTTTGCAGATACCAAGGGTAACCTTGTTGTAGAGTTTAATGTAGATAGCGATTTTTCATTTTCAAAGAACAGCATGGCCAAAGTATATGGCGGTGGCTTGATAGGTGGAAAATCACTAGCTATAATGCCTATATATGAGCAAGGCCTCGAAGCAAAAGATAAAGATACATTACCAGGCAAGATAGAAGCAGGTCTTCTAGAGTTGGTAAATGATAAGCTCGCGCCTTTGCAAGAAAAACTTGAAGCTGCAATTACAGATGCAGACACGCTTTTAAACTCGGTTAACGGGATTCTTAATGTAGATAATAAAAATAATCTGAATTCTATTTTTAAAGATTTAAGTATAACAGTTAAGAATTTTAAAGGAGCTTCGAGCTCTTTAAATACTATTCTTTCGGGTAATGAAGAAAAGTTAAATAATACATTTACCAATCTGGATAAAATGTCGACTAATCTTAATAAGGTTTCAGATTCTCTAGCTCAGATAAATGTGGCCAAATTAGGAAAAGACCTGGAAAGAGTATTGACCAATTTTGAGAAAATTTCAAAAGACATTAACTCAGGAAGAGGAACAGTTGGGAAATTACTGAAAGACGATAAATTATATGATAATTTAGAAAAAACCAGTAAACAACTGGAATTACTGATACAGGATTTACGATTAAATCCAAAACGATATGTTCATATTTCGGTTTTTGGAAAGAAAAATGCTCCTTACGAAAAACCAACAGATTCAATAAATTAAAAAATTATGCAATACATACCTAATATCCTATTTATACTTGTTTTGGTAGCGGGTATTGGATATTTTACAAAAAATGTCCGCAAAGTCATTCGTAATATCAGATTAGGAAAAGACGTAGATCGTTCTGATAATAAAGGAGAGCGATTTAAAAATATGGCTAGGATAGCATTAGGACAGTCTAAAATGGTACGACGACCTGTAGCTGGGATATTGCATATTGTTGTATATCTAGGGTTTATTATCATCAATATAGAAGTATTAGAAATTATCATCGATGGTATTTTTGGTACACATAGGATTTTTGCGTTTCTAGGAGGGTTGTATGATTTCTTAATTGGTTCGTTTGAGATTTTGGCATTCCTTGTATTTGTAGGAGTTGTTTTATTTTGGATTCGTCGTAATGTGATTAAATTAAAACGTTTCTGGAATCCAGAGATGAAAGGATGGCCAAAAAATGATGGAAACTTCATTCTGTATTTCGAGATGGTTTTGATGACCTTGTTTTTGGTAATGAATGCATCAGATCTTCAATTACAAACATTAGGAGCAGATCATTATATCAAGGCTGGGGCATACCCAATAAGTCAGTATATATCCCCGCTTTTTAATGGGATGTCAGAAACAGCTCTAATTGTATTAGAAAGAGCATGCTGGTGGGTGCATATTATAGGAATATTAGTGTTCTTAAATTATTTATATTTTTCAAAACATTTACATATCCTGTTGGCATTTCCGAATACATATTACGGGGATCTTAATCCTAAAGGAGAGCTTGATAACCTCGAAGCTGTTACCAAAGAAGTGCAATTAATGATGGATCCAAGTGCAGATCCTTTTGCTGCTCCTGCCGATGATCAACAAGAAGGAGAACCAGAGAAATTTGGAGCATCAGATGTTGCAGATTTAAACTGGGTGCAATTACTAAACGCATATACGTGTACCGAGTGTGGTCGTTGCACAAGCGAATGCCCTGCAAATCAAACAGGAAAAAAATTATCCCCTCGTAAAATTATGATGGATACCAGGGATCGTTTAAAAGAATTAGGAGATAATATTGATAAGAACGGTAGCTTTGTAGATGATGGAAAACAATTGCTGAATGACTACATTACTCCTGAAGAATTGTGGGCTTGTACCAGTTGTAATGCCTGTGTAGAGACTTGCCCGGTTAGTATTAGTCCATTGTCTATTATTATAGATATGAGACGCTACCTGGTAATGGAGCAAAGTGCAGCACCATCTGATCTAAATAATATGATGACCAATATAGAAAATAATGGAGCTCCATGGCCATTTAACCAAATGGACAGATTAAACTGGAGCAACGAATAATTTTTATTAAATAACCAATCAAAATAAATTAAACTTTAACCAAAACTTTTAACCAATTAAACCACAAATTAATAGAAATTATGAAAAAGGAAGAAGTAGAAAGATTATTGCATGATAAAATAGAAGAAGGAGAACATGTGAGTCCGGTCTTGCCAGAAGGTGTCAAGAATTATCTTATTGATATTGATGGGACTATAACCGAAGATGTACCTAATGAAGAACCAGGACGAATGGTTACTTGTGAGCCTTTTCCTGATGCATTAGTTACATTAAATAAATGGTATGACCAAGGACATGTTATATGCTTCTTTACTTCAAGAACCGAAGAACACAGAGATGTGACCGAGACATGGTTAAAGAAATGTGGTTTTAAATACCATAGCCTTTTGATGGGAAAACCAAGAGGAGGAAACTACCATTGGATTGATAATCACCTGGTAAAAGCAACACGATATACTGGTAAATTTACAGAATTGGTAGAAAGAGTTGTGACCATCGAAGTTTTTGATGATGGAAAACATGATTAAATATGAGTTTTAGGATGTTAACCTCTAGGTAAACTCCTAAACTTTAAATAGTATAATATGAGTGAGACAGTAAAGGTGCCAACAATGGCAGAATATATGGCAGAAGGCAAGAAACCAGAAGTTTTGTTTTGGGTGGGTTGTGCTGGTAGTTTTGACGACAGAGCTAAAAAAATCACAAAAGCTTTTGTGAAATTACTTCATAATGCTAATGTAGATTTTGCTGTATTAGGTACCGAAGAAAGCTGTACGGGAGATCCGGCAAAAAGAGCAGGTAATGAATTCTTGTTTCAAATGCAGGCGGTTACAAACATAGAGGTAATGAATGCCTACGAAATTAAAAAAGTAGTTACTGCATGCCCTCACTGTTTTAATACCTTAAAAAATGAATATCCTGTACTAGGAGGAGATTATGAAGTAATGCACCATACTCAATTTCTAAAATCCCTTCTGGATGAAGGTAGATTAAAAGTTGAAGGAGGAAAATTTAAAGGTAAACGAATTACATTTCATGATCCATGCTATCTGGGTAGAGCAAATAATGTATATGAAGCACCAAGAGATTTACTTAGAAAATTAGAAGTAGAGCTTGTAGAAATGAAGCGCTGTAAACGAAATGGATTATGTTGTGGAGCTGGAGGTGCCCAGATGTTTAAAGAACCAGAACCTGGAAATAAGGATATTAATGTTGAACGAACAGAAGATGCCTTAGAAACCAAACCAGATATTATTGCCGCGGGATGTCCTTTTTGTAATACAATGATGACAGACGGGGTAAAGAGTAAAGAAAAAGAAGAAAGTATACAAGTTATGGATGTGGCCGAACTTATTGCTAATGCTCAGGATTTGTAATTTTTTTTCTTAATTATACACAATTTTATTAGAGTTAATATGTTTTTTCATATTAACTCTTTTCTATAATCGTAAATAGCAATAGTTTTTGTTACTTTAGTAAAAAATAGCTCATGTTGGTAGATTTTAATGACCTTCCGGAAACATCTCGAGTGTGGATTTATCAGGCAAATCGGTCATTCACGTTGGATGAACTGGAAGAAATCGAAAAAAAAATAAAAGAATTTATAACTCAGTGGACAGCCCATGGTGCTGATCTAAAAGCAGGTTATGAAATAAAGTATAAACGATTTATAACCATTGGACTAGACCAGGGGATGAATCAGGCAACAGGGTGCTCTATAGATGCCTCTGTTCGTTTTGTTCAGGAATTAGAACAAACATATGATGTAGACTTAATGGACAAGATGAATGTGTCTTTTAAGCAAGGAGAATTTGTAGCCTATAAACCTCTTACAGATTTTAAGAAAATGGCTAAAAATAGATCAGTATCCCCAAATACTATCGTTTTCAATAACCTGGTTACTAATATTGCCGAATATCGAATCAATTGGGAAGTCCCAGCAAGAGATAGTTGGCATAACCGTTTTTTAAATTAAAATTTTCGTGCGGCATATCATAAAAAAGTATTTTTATTTTATAATTTTTCTAATCACTTTTAGCGTTGATGCTCAATCAGAAAACCCTTTATTAGCAGAAGATTTTGAAACCCAACAAAGGTGGGTGGATAGCATTTATAATAGAATGACCCTTAAAGAAAAAGTGGGTCAGTTGTTTATGGTAAATGTATCTTCTTCTGATCCTCAAAGAGAAACAGATAAAATAAAACGACTCATTGAAGAGTTTATGATTGGAGGCGTTATTTTTTCTAAAGGAGGCCCCAAGCGACAGGCTAAGCTAAATAATGAATATCAGAAATTATCCAAAATACCATTATTAATAGGTATAGATGCAGAATGGGGGCTAGGTATGCGATTAGATTCGACACAGGCTTTTCCCTGGAATATGACCCTTGGAGCAATACAAGATAATCATCTAATAGAAGAAACAGGAAGACAAGTAGCAAGGCATTGCAAACGAATGGGAGTGCATATTAATTTTGCACCTGTTGTAGATATTAATACAAACCCTAAAAATCCAATCATTGGTAATCGTTCTTTTGGAGAAGATAAAGAAAAGGTAACTCAAAAAGCACTGGCTTTTATGAAAGGTATGCAACGAGAGGGGATTCTGGCTAGTGCAAAGCATTTTCCTGGCCATGGGGATACCGATACTGATTCACATAATACATTACCTACTATTAATTTCGATGCCAAAAGAATTGATAGTATCGAATTATATCCATATAAAAAACTTATTAATGAAGGGCTATCCAGTATTATGGTTGCTCATCTTAATATTCCTAGTTTAGAATATAGATCAGACTATCCGTCTTCTATTTCTAAAAAAGTAGTTTCTGGAGTATTAAAAGATAGTTTAAGGTTTGAAGGATTAATTTTTACAGATGCTCTTAATATGAAAGGAGCTTCTAATTTTAAAGCCCCGGGCGATATTGATTTAGCAGCTTTTTTGGCAGGAAATGATATTCTTTTAATGTCGGAAGATGTGCCATTAGCATCCCAAAAAATAGTATCTGCATATTACTCTGGAGCTCTTACAGAAGAGCGTTTATCGTATTCTGTAAGAAAGATCTTATTGGCTAAATATAAAGCTGGCCTTAATGCCTATCAACCTGTAGAAACAGATTTCCTTTATGAGGAATTAAATAGTGTAAAAAATAAAGTGCTGCTTCATGATTTGGTCGAAAATTCTTTGACTGTTATAAAAAATGAAAGAGCTACACTGCCGATTAAAAACCTTGACCTAAAAAAAATTGCTTATGTTTCCCTTGGAGACGATTCTGGAGAAACATTTTATGAAGAACTAAGCAAATACACTCAGGTCGAATGGGTAAAAGCCAATCAATTGGGTGAAATGGTAGAGCAATTAAAAAACTATAATTATGTTATTGTAGGTTTTCATAAATCTAACGACTCACCCTGGGCAGAATATAAGTTTAAGGATAAAGAATTGGTTTGGTTATACGAGATTGCCAGGTTAAACACTACAGTTCTTAGTATATTTGCACGACCTTATGCAATGTTAGATATGCTAACCACTACAAATTTTGAAGGTATAGTGATGTCCTATCAAAATAGTAAGGTGGCTCAGGAGAAAACGGCACAATTACTTTTTGGAGCTTTAGAGGCCAAAGGAAAACTTCCTGTAAGCATTGGAGAAGAATTTCCTGCAGGTACAGGATATGAGACCAGAGCCTTAAATAGGTTATCTTATGGATTGCCCGAAAGTGTAGGGATGAATTCTTATAAACTTAATAGAATTGATTCTATAGTGGATTTTGCACTAAAAGAAAAAATGGCACCGGGTGTACAGCTAATCGTTGCAAGGAAAGGAAAAGTAGTGTTTAATAAAAATTATGGATACCATACCTATAATAAATTTAGAAAAGTTAAAGGGTCTGATGTTTATGATCTGGCGTCTTTGACCAAAATATTAGCTACTTTACCGCTTACCATAGAGCTAAAGGATAAAGGAATAATTTCTTTAAATACTAGGGTAGGAAAGATGTTACCCTCTTTTAAGGGATCTAATAAAGAAAATATCACCTTAAGATCGATGCTGTCGCATTATGCAAAATTAAAGGCTTGGATTCCTTTTTATTTGCAAACAATGGATTCTGTGACACGAAAACCTGATAAGAAATATTATAGAAAAAGCCGCTCTAAAGATTTTAATATTGAAGTCACTAATAATCTTTATTTCAGAAGTGACATGAAGGATTCTTTACTTCTAAGAATTAGAGATAGTGAATTAAGGGATAGATTAAAATATAAGTATAGTGATTTGCCGTACTATCTTTTAAAAACATATATAGAGAATCATTATGGCAATACGTTACATAAGCTCACTCAGCAACATTTTTATAAACCATTGGGAGCTAATAATGCCTCGTATTTACCTTTAACGCAATTCAGAAAAAAGAGAATTGTTCCTACAGAGCATGATAGGATTTTTAGAGATGAGGTTGTTCATGGGTATGTTCATGATCAGGGAGCAGCTATGTTAGGAGGAATTGCTGGGCATGCTGGACTTTTTGCTAATGCTAATGATGTTACTAAGATAATGCAAATGTATCTCAATAAAGGATATTATGGCGGCAAGCAATATTTTAGAGAAGAAACATTAGATGAGTTTAATACATGTCATTATTGCCATCGAAATGTACGACGAGGAATAGGGTTTGATAAACCACAATTGGGTGATGTAGGACCGACTTGCGGTTGTATATCAATGACTAGTTTTGGTCATAGTGGCTTTACAGGAACATTTACCTGGGCAGATCCAGAACAGGAAATAATATATGTCTTTTTAAGTAATCGTACTTTCCCTAATGCCGCGAATCGAAAACTTATATCTCATGATATTCGTTCAGAGATACAAAGGTTAATATATGAAGCGATAGACTATTGATTGATAATGATGTTAAGAGTGGTAGTAATTTTCAAAAGTTAAAAATATGAGTATTAAGGTTTCGTGTCAAGATTCTATATGCTCGCGTATAGTAGCCGGGTGTATGAACTGGGGAGAATGGGGAGCTAATTTAACCATAGATCAAGCTCAGGAATTGATTGAAGGTTGTCTTGCTATAGATGTTACTACTTTTGATCACGCAGATATCTATGGGCATTATACTACAGAAACATTATTTGGTAATGCACTTAAAAAACAACCTTCTCTTCGCGAAAAAATGCAACTTGTTACCAAATGTGGTATTAAATTAGTAACACCTAACCGCCCTGATACTGTTATTCAATCATACAATACCAGTAAAGATTATATTATAAATTGTGCAGAACAATCTTTACAGAATCTAAATACAGATTATATAGATTTGTTTTTGATTCATAGACCAAGTCCGCTAATGAATCCTGAAGAGATTGCAGAGGCTTTTACCAAACTTAAAAATGAGGGTAAGGTATTGCGTTTTGGAGTGTCAAACTTTACGATACAACAATTTGAGATGTTACATAAGTTTATACCTTTGGCAACAAACCAGATAGAAGTCTCTCCACTTCATTTGGACCCTTTTGTAGATGGTACCTTGGATCAATGTATTACCGAACATGTTAAACCCATGGGGTATTCTACACTTGCAGGAGGAAAATTCTTTATGAAACAGCCTGAAGATAGGGTTGTGAGGATTAATAAAGTGGTTAATATGTTGTCTGAAAAATATAATGTTACGTCTGATCAGATTCTAACATCTTGGATTATAAAACATCCCTCTGGTATTCTTCCAGTTATTGGGTCGACCAAAATTAATCGTATTAAATCAGCAGTAGATGCTTTAGCGATTAAAATTACTGATGAAGAATGGTTTATGATTTGGGTAGCTTCTACAGGAAAAGAAGTGGCTTAAAAGAATGCTGTTTTGATCATAAATAGTCCTTAGATATGTAGTTGACTGTCAGTTTGTTTACTTAACATACTTATAAAAGAACTTTAACTATAACTACAAATAATGTTAAAATACATGTAAATTACTACAAGTTGCTATTTTTTCCTATATATTTAGTATTGAAAATCGAACGTTTATTTACAATTTTATGTAGTATTTGTAAACCGTAACATTTAAATTCTTCACAAATCGTTATTCCCCTAACCCCCTAACTCTAAACTAATGAATAAGTATAAACTAACATGTATCGGATTAGTGTTATCTATTTTTATTTACGTAACATCCATTGTCTTAGAATTAGAATTATTTGAAAAAGCTATTGCATTATTGGCAAGTATAGAGCAATTTGAATTTGACGAAATGATAATTCCAATATTAATATTTTTTGTATTTCTACTTATAGACACACGGCAAAATGCTAAAAAAGTAAAGATGGAAAATGCAAAACTAAATATTTATAAAGCTATGCTTTCTTCTAGTCATCATATCCTAAATAATTTCATTTACCAAATGGATATATTTAAAATTACAGCAGAAGATACTCCTGGGTTTGATGTCAAAGTTTTGGCCTTTTATGAAGAGATTATTAGTAATGCTGCTTATCAAATTAATTCTTTAAGCAACCTTACGACTATTGATGAATTTTCGATCAGAACCTCGGTAATGACTGAATCTTAATATATAAGGAGGCTTTTTTGTAGATTTATTTTTCAAAAAAACTAAAAACAGATCCTCCATATTTTCTCGAATTACTAAAATATGGTGATTCCTCGAGAGAGGTATGTTTAGAATGCTCAATAATCAAGACCCCATGCTCATTTAATAATTCATTTTCAAAAACTAATGTTGCAATTTTACTAAACTGATCTGTAGTAAAATCATATGGGGGATCAGCAAAGATGATATCTGTTTTTCGTTTTACTTTTTCGAGATAGCTATACACATCACTTTTTATGGTTTCAATAGGAGAGTCCAGTTCCTTTGCTACACTTTTGATATATCCAAGGCATGCATAGTGAGAATCTACTGCAGTTACATCCTCTGTTCCTCTGGATATGAATTCATAGCTTATGTTTCCTGTTCCTGCAAAAAGATCTAAAACAGATATTTGAGAGAAGTTGTATTGATTTCTTAAGATATTAAACAACGCCTCTTTTGCCATATCAGTAGTAGGACGTACGGGCAACTTTTTAGGTGCTGTAAGTCTTTTTCCTTTATATTTTCCTGAGATAATACGCATATTTAAAAATGACTAAGTAATACAAAATGTTTATGAGGCTCAAAAGATGCTATATCTTCTGTTATTTGTGGTTTCTGAAGAAGGCTTCCGAAACTTATGTGACGAATATAAGTATATGCAATATTGAAAAACTCACTATCTTTAGAAATATCTCCTAAAAATACCAAATTGAATTCTTCTGGGTTTAGTTGTAATTGCTCTGTAGTGTACAATAGGTAATACAAAAAATCTTCTTTGGTTTGATATTTATATGTATTACTTAATATCAAATTTCCTTTATTGATTACTATAATATCAAAAGAAGCATCATTCATGTTCGCAAAAACGGTAATAGATTCGCTGTTTTTTTCTTGAGTAAGCAAAGAATTTATTAGAATGGTACTGGAGTGTTTATAGGTAAAAGACCCAAATGTATCAAAAAAGAAATTATTAATATTGGTATAAGGAATGTATACTGTTACAATATTATGGGGATTCAATTCATCAAAAGCGATAAAATCATTTTGAAGCACCTTCGTGTTAAACTTAAGGTACTCATTTAATAATTTTTCGCTAAATAGAGGTTTAGGAACTACAGTGTATAGCTCATTCTGATATATTACCTCGATAGTATCAAAAACTTCTTTTAGGTTGTGATTGTGATCAAAAGTATATTTGATTTTATCAAGTACTTGTTTAGGACTTAATTGTATACCAAAGGTTTCGTGCTCTATAGATGTTATTTGATTATTAGTATTTACGGTACAAAAAGAAAGTCCATTCAAGCTTACCTGAATGGACAATGTTTTTGATGTATTATCAATTGTATTATTGATCGTTTGCACCATAAGTTCTTGGCCAGTTACCAGAAGTCATTACTTCTGTCATTGATCCTACCGAAAGAAACCCACCATTAACTTCATCAACAGAACGTACTTCTTTCTCTTGAGCTAATAAGTCTTTATCTTGATCGTGTAGTAATATATCTTTAGATACTTTAGCTTCAAAAACCGGGATTCTAAGGTCATTTTTGTTAATATAACCAGCATCCATTACAAAATTAGACTCAACACCACTTATAGGTATTTTAATCATATTTTTATGATTTCCTGTTTTGAATAAAGAATCTTTTACAGATGCATATCCAAGAGTGTCAACAATAACCGTATCTCTTGGTTCATCAATTTTGAGTATCTTATTAAATCTAATAAAACTAGAATCTCTTCTTTGGGTTAATGTAAATTTAGCAGTATCTATAAAAGCAACTAATTTAACAGGATCTTTAGCAAATTTTCCAGTCACTGATCTGTATGCTAATTGAGCTGTACGAATATCTCTTAAATTTTCAACAGCTTTTGCATATCTAGCTTGCTTTATTTTATTGAACTTTACAGGACCATTAACAGAATTGAATACTAAGTATCCCAAAACTCCTATAATAACCCACAGAACTAATTGAACAACAATTTTCATTTTATGATTTAGCTTTAAACATTAGTGTATACGCAAATCTACAATTTTTTTTTAATCGTAAAAGTTTATTGCCAAAAAATCATCCCTATCTTTGATTTATTAATAGAGATATGAACCATATAGACAAGTTTTTTTAATGAAGGAAAAAGAATTTTATGAATTATTAAAAGAAGATTTTCCTTTTGAACCTACTATAAAACAAGATATTGTCTTACAAAAACTATCTTATTTTGTGTTATCAGGGGCAAAAGAATCACTTTTTCTATTAAAAGGATACGCGGGTACAGGAAAAACTACTTTGATAGGATCTTTGGTTAAAAACCTATGGAAAGCTAAATTAAATGCAGTTTTACTTGCTCCTACGGGGCGTGCAGCCAAAGTGATTAGTAATTTTTCGGGAAAGCAGGCCCAGACTATTCATAGGAATATTTATTATCCTAAAAAGAATAAAAGTGGTGGATTAGCTTTTCAATTAAAACAAAATAAAAGCCGTAACACTATTTTTATTGTAGATGAGGCTTCTATGATACCAGATACTCCTAGCGATAGTAAATTATTCGAAAATGGATCTTTACTAGATGATCTAATGATGTATGTGTATTCTGGACATAATTGCAAAATTCTTTTTATTGGGGATACGGCGCAATTGCCACCTGTAAAATTAGAAGTAAGCCCTGCGCTTGATCCTAATAATCTTGCAATGGGGTTTAATAAAGAAGTTACTCAGATAGAGCTGGATGAAGTAGTACGACAAGCAGAAAATAGTGGTATTTTAATGAATGCTACCCGGCTAAGAGAAATTATTAATGATGGTTTTTACGATTCTTTTCAATTTCAGGTATCAGGATATCCTGATATAGTTAGATTTTTTGATGGTCATGAGATTATGGATGCATTAAATGAGGCATATTCTAGTGTAGGTCATGAAGAATCTGTGATTATACTTCGTTCTAATAAAAGAGCTAATATTTATAATCAACAGATTCGCTCAAGGATACTTTTTCAAGAAGAAGAACTATCACCCGGAGATTATTTGATGGTGGTTAAGAATAATTATTTTTGGTTAGACAATAAAAGTGAGGCTGGTTTTATTGCCAATGGAGATATAATTAAAGTTTTAGAGATTTTTTCTATAAAAGAATTATATGGATTTCGATTTGCAATAGTTAATGTTAATATGGTTGATTACCCAAATCAAAAACCTTTTGAAACTGTCTTGTTATTAGATACATTAACATCAGAAACTCCATCTTTATCATATGAAGAATCAAATAAATTGTATCAAGAAGTACTAAAAGATTTTGAGGATGAAAAATCTAAGTACAAACGATTTATGGGAGTAAAGAATAATAAGTTTTTTAACAGTTTACAGGTTAAATTCTCTTATGCTATTACATGTCATAAATCACAAGGAGGGCAGTGGGATAATGTGTTTATAGAACAACCTTATCTTCCGGATGGGATTAATAAAGATTATTTAAGATGGTTATATACGGCAGTTACCAGAGCCAAGAAAAAATTATACTTAATTGGGTTTAAAGATGATTTTTTTATTGAAAATTAAAATCTACAAAAGAGGCATATTTGGTGTTTTGTGATATAAAATATATGGTTGGCCCGAAAATTGATTAAAAAAAGTTATTTTTGCAACTCTAGAAAAGCAACAAATTTTGAACAAAAATACTCTAAAAACTATCGCGATGATACCTGCGAGGTATGCTGCCACGCGATTTCCTGGCAAGCTAATGCAAGATCTCGAAGGAAAAAGCGTCATAAGAAGAACATATGAAGCTACTCTAAATTCCGGACTTTTTGATGCTGTTTATGTAGTTACTGATAGCGATGTTATTTATAAAGAAATTACTTCTCATGGTGGTGTGGCTATTATGAGCAAGAAAGAACATAGCTGTGGCAGTGATCGAATAGCCGAAGCAGTCGAAGATATGGATGTCGATATTGTAGTTAATGTCCAGGGAGATGAACCTTTTACCGATAGGGAGAGCTTAGGAAAAGTATTAAGTGTATTTTATCAGGAAGACTCTGATCGTATAGATTTAGCTAGTCTAATGACTCCTATGGATGATTGGGATGATATCATGAACCCTAATAGTGTAAAGGTTATTGTAGATGAAAATAATTACGCATTATATTTTTCTCGTGCACCTATACCATATCCAAGAGATAAAGAAATAAACCATGTATACCATAAACACAAAGGTGTTTATGCATTTAAGAAACAAGCTATTTTAGATTTTTACCGTTTACCAATGCGTTCTTTAGAAGCGTCAGAGAAAATAGAATGTATTCGATATCTTGAATACGGTAAAAATATTAAAATGGTTGAAACGCACCACGAAGGTGTAGAAATCGATACCCCGGAAGATTTAGAAAGAGCAAAAAGAATAATAAATAAAGAAAATCTATTGAATCCAAAATCTATAATTACTCCAGAAGAATCTACTTCTATGCATAAAAATTTCCCAATGGTACCAAAAGTAGTATTTGGGAGAGGAGCTTTTAATCAGATTTGTGATATTATTTCGCCTGTGCGAAATGGTATTGCTCCTTTTATCTTTTTGGTAGATGACGTTTTTAAAAACAACACCTCATTTATTGAGGATAGGATACCATTATCGTATACAGATGAGATAATTTATGTATCAACTGTTGAAGAACCCAAAACATCTCAGGTAGATGAGATAGTTTCTAAAATAAGAAATGATTATCAATATGTTCCAAGTGGAATTATTGGAATAGGAGGAGGCTCTATATTGGATTTATCCAAGGCTGTAGCGATCATGCTTACTAATCCTGGAAGTGCTGCAGATTACCAAGGATGGGATCTGGTAAAAAATAAAGCTGTATTTCATGTAGGAATTCCTACGATTTCAGGAACAGGAGCAGAAGTGTCTCGTACTACAGTACTTACAGGACCCGAACGCAAATTAGGAATCAATTCTGATTTTACACCCTTTGATCAGGTTGTATTAGATCCAGAGTTAATAAAAGATGTTCCTAAGGATCAGTGGTTCTATACGGGTATGGATTGTTATATTCATTGCATAGAGTCGTTAGATGGAACGTATCTGAATGCATTTAGCCAGAGTTATGGCGAAAAGGCCTTAGATTTATGTAAAGAGATTTTCTTGGAAAATAATCTGAGTAAAGAAGAGGTAGATGCAAAACTAATGATGGCTTCCTGGCATGGCGGAATGAGTATTGCATATTCTCAGGTTGGTATTGCTCACGCTATGAGCTATGGACTGGCATATGTCCTGGGAACAAAGCATGGGATAGGTAATTGTATTGTATTTGATAAATTAGAAAAATACTATCCTGAAGGTGTAGCTGTATTCAAAAAAATGAAAGAATTTCATAATATTAGTTTACCTACAGGTGTTTGTGCTAATGTAACCGAAGATCAATTAGATGTTATGACTAAGGTTGCACTAAGCTTAGAACCACTCTGGGAAAATGCTCTAGGATACAATTGGAAATCTAAAATAAATGCTGATATGCTGAAAGAACTATATCGTTCTTTGTAAATTGCTTTTCAATCTTTTATTTTCATGCGATATTTTTCTTCCTTCATATATTACAAAATTATGGGCTGGAAGTTTGTCGGTAATTTCAGTGCTGATACGATTAAAAAGTGCATAGTTATTGTAGTGCCTCATACAAGTTGGCACGATTTCTATATTGGCCTTTTGATACGACAATTAGCTGGGATTAAGATAAGCTTTTTAGGCAAAAAAGAACTTTTTAGATGGCCGCTAGGTTGGTACCTTAGAAGGGTAGGAGGGATTTCTTTGGATAGAACTCCTGGCCAGAATAAGGTTGAAGCTATTGCAGAGATATTTAGAAAAAAAGATGAGTTACGTTTAACTATTGCTCCAGAAGGAACAAGGAAAAAAGTTAAAGAGTGGAAAACTGGATTTTACCATATTGCTAAAGCTGCAAATGTTCCTATTATTATGGTTGCTTTTGATTTTGGAAAAAAACAATGTGTAGTCTCTGATCCTTATTATCCCACAGAGGATATTAAAAAGGATTTCGAATGTATGTATAGTTTCTTTGTAGGGGTTAAGGGTAAAGTTCCTGAAAATAGCTTCGACGGAACTTAAAATTTTCGAATTTTTTCTTCAGGGATAGCTTCTTTAGATTTTTTCTTTGTATTTCCTGCTCCAAAAATAAGTTCTGTACTAGAAAAAGTAGAGCCAAAAGTCCTTGCAGCATAATATACTTGTGATATAGCACTGTTTACCTGCTCCTCGGTAAGTTCTTTTAAAGGATGAATATAAACCGACCATAAAATTTTGTTGGTGATAGCATATTTTACGTCAAGAGCAGAGTGAAAATTGGCAGTCATTGCATCAAGTAATAAATCTTTATCAAGATTGTCTGATGATGTAATAGGAGAAATAATTCTCATCCGATTATTGGTTTTATCAGTAACACAAAGCATTGGAGTCTCTTTGTATATAAATTTCCAGTTACCGGGAATACCATTTAGAGTATCTGCATTTTTTTTGATAATTAACTCTAGTTTGTCATTATCCATATGTTGGGAATGTAGTATGCCCACAAATGAAAATAGAAGAAGTATGGCTAATCTTTTCATAGCTTATATTTTATCTATAGTCGGGGTATTATAGTAAACATAACAAAAAAAGAGCTTAGCCATGCTAAACTCTTTTTTTATGATAACTAGAAATATCTTTATTCTTCAGAAGAAGACTCTTCCATGGTGTGGTAGACGTTCTGAACGTCATCATCTTCTTCTATTTTTTCCAGTAACTTTTCTACATCAGCAGCTTGCTCTGGAGTTATTTTTTTGGTTACCTGCGGGATACGTTCAAATCCTGAGGATAGAATTTCGATTTCGCGACTTTCTAATTCTTTTTGTATCGTTCCAAAACTTCCAAAAGGAGCGTAAATTAATATTCCATCATCATCCTTAAAAACTTCTTCTGCTCCAAAATCGATAAATTCAAGTTCAAGCTCTTCAGGATCTAGTCCTTCACTATTAATTCTAAAATTACAGGTGTGGTCAAACATAAACTCTACAGAACCAGATGTTCCCAGATTACCATCACATTTGTTAAAATAGGATCGTATATTGGCAACCGTTCTATTATTGTTATCTGTTGCTGTTTCTACCAAAATAGCTATTCCGTGAGGAGCATACCCTTCAAAAAGAACTTCTTTATAGTCACCTTGATCTTTATCAGATGCCTTTTTAATTGCTCTTTCGACATTATCTTTTGGCATGTTCACAGATTTGGCATTCTGGATCACTGCTCTTAGACGAGAGTTAGAAGCTGGGTCAGGACCACCTTCTTTTACAGCCATTACAATATCTTTACCAATTCGAGTAAACGCTTTTGCCATTGCTGACCAGCGTTTCATCTTTCGTGCTTTTCTAAATTCAAAAGCTCTTCCCATATGCTAATTTTAAAATCTAAATACAAACATAAGTAGAAACCAAGTGTTTGACAAATGTTTGTGTACGATCAATTTTGATTACGCCTAAAGTACCAAAATTCAAAAAGTAAAACAAGAAGTTTTGACCTTAGAATTTAATATTTATTTTTTGATTATAAATAAGTTTAACCCTTATTCTCCTTCGATAATATTATCTATAGTTTTTGCCAGTTTAAAATCATTTTCAGTAATACCGCCAGCATCATGGGTAGAAAGACTAATATGTAATTTATTATAGACATTTGACCAGTCTGGATGATGTTGTTGTAGTTCGGCTTCAAAAGCAATACGAGTCATTACAGAGAAAGCATCTTTAAAATCGTTAAATTCAAAAGTGGTATGAAGAGCATTATCATGGTATTCCCAACCATCAATAGTGTTTAGTTTTTCTTTTATGTCAGATTCTGATAATTTTACCATTAGTATAGTATTAGTTAGTTGTAAATTAATTGATGTTTATTTTTGATTCGTAAGTCCTAATTCATCACGTAAGACTTCATCTTTATTACTGTTTTTACCCCAGTAAGCAGATTTAATACTTTTGATTTTAGTTGCTTTTGTAGTAAGCTTCTTTGCATTGGGGCCAAACCCGCTTTTATATGTTTCTGTCCAATGCTCAATTTCATACGGAAAAGAGGCATTAAAAGTGATACTGATACTTCGATCAAGTTCGGGATATTCTATTGTATATGTATTAGTATCAGTGTCTTTTTGTACAGACGTCTTAGCCGAGTATGCTTTAATATCTTTATGTCTCAATCTAGAATACTCAAAAGAAGGGATGATTTGTAGGTCCCCTTGTGGTAATGCATCTGGATTGATTCTGATTTTTGCCCAAAGTTCATTTTCTAAAATAGCTTTGTCTAATTTAAAATCCTGATCCGCTTCATTCTCAAAATAGGAATGCGAGGTAATCTCAAATTGTTTTTTGTTATTTAATTGCGCATATACGTGACCACACCATTCTTGCATCGAATTAGATACTTTAATGGCATGTTGATTATCTGCTACAGGATAAAATGTACTTTGCATAACTGAATATGGGTAGATTCCTGTGTTAAACTTTTTGGTAGCATTAAGTTTTAAAACAGGTATGTTATTTGTGTTTTGACGATCTGCTTTCACCTGTTTTTTGGGTAAAAAATCTTCAGTAACATAAATTAGTACCGCCGTTCCTTTTCTTATTTCTCCATATCGAGCTTGTTCTAGTTGATATGATGATATTTCTGCTTTACCTGCATACCAGTACTTCTTAAAATCTTCAGATAGAGCTTTTGCAGGAGGCATCTTCTCTTTAATGATCTCATTAGATGTAGAAGCTTTGGTCACTTCGTCTGCCTTAATATTGCTACAAGCAATAAAGACTAATACGCCCAATAAAGCGAATAGTAGTATTGACTTTTTCATGATAACGTTTTTATATAGCAAATTACAATAAACCTTGGATTTGGCAAGTACTGTTAACGTTTCAGTAACTATCTAATTCTTTTAATTGATAGATGAATGAGAAATTACCTAATAATGTAGGCTGTATGGAGTGTTCTTTTTTATTCAATATGAAGATGAATCTATTTATAGTGATAAAGAAGTGTAGAATAGGTTGAAGTTAATAAACTAGTATGTTAAAGATGTATTTGGTAATTTAAAAATAAAAACGGGATCAATATATCCCGTTTTTATTTTTTATATAGTATTAGTTAGGCCCGCAAAAAACTTCATTCATACATACATATCCAGGAGGTAAGTATTGATCACATGAGTGACACATAACATAGGTCCAGCCTCCTTTTAAGGATTTTTGTTCTGTTTTGTTAAGTGTTTTGATACCGTTTAAGTTTAAGAGATTCTTTAGCATAATATTAAGTTTTAAAATAATAAAGAAATATAAACAAATTAAAAATCAAGTAATTACGGAAAAACCTCATTTAACATTTTGTTGTTAGATAAACTACGAGAAACTGAAAGATTAGGGAAGTATTATTTAAAATACTTGATGTGTATTGTATAATGAGTGTTTTAAGTTTGCTTGGATTGTGTTCCTAAGCTAATTGTCTTAATGTTTCATAAACAAGATGTGTGGGAAGCCCCATTACATTAAAATGACTCCCTTCGATATTAGATATTCCAATAAAACCAATCCATTCTTGTATACCATAAGCTCCTGCTTTATCCAGAGGTTTATAAGTTTGTACATAGTACTCGATTTCTTCTGTAGATAGCTTCTTAAAAGTAACCTTGGTAGTTTGATGTACTATAATAGTCTGATTGATTGTTTTAAAACATACCGAAGTAATAACCTCATGGGTATCTCCAGATAGAGAATTAATCATTTCTGAAGCTTCTATCAGGTTTTTTGGCTTGCCTAAGGCTTTGTTGTTATGCCAAACAATAGTATCACTGGTGATTAAAATATCTTTCGGATGTAAATCTGTAAATGCATTTGCTTTAAGCTTAGCCAGATAATCCGAAATTTCTTCGGCTTTGAGATGATCGGGATATATTTCGTCGACCTCTTTTAATTGTATTGTAAAATCCAGATCCAGGTCATTAAAAAACTTTTGTCTTCTGGGAGAACCAGATGCAAGAATTACATTTTTATTTATTAATATATCTTTTAACATACGTTATACTAAAACAAATTGATAAAATAAGAGTGAGATAGATGCGGTAAATAAAATTATCTTTAAAAGCAATGATAATCTGGTAAGTTGTTTATCTGATTCGGCACTAAAGCTTTTAATCATAAAATAGAGCAGTGGAGCAACAATAAGGATCAGTACAAAAATAACAGCTTTACTGTTTGAAAAAAGATAAGTGTATATATAATAAACAATAGAAAAAATAGGAAGTAATGTTAATACTCCAATTAATTTTGTTGTTCGATTTTTACCCAAAACTATTGGGATAGTTCTAATCCCAATATTATGATCTCTATCTATGTGTAGACAATCTTTTACTAGTTCTCTTAATAGCACAATAATGAATGTAAATATTGAGTAATCTAAGATAATAGAAAAAATAACGGTTTGTGATTCTCTGTTTTTTTCGGTGATAGCAGGAAGAAGATCAAAAATCCCCAAAACAATTAAACTCAATGCAGCAAGTAATGCAGGAATAAAATTTTTAAGAACTAAAATTTCTTTCAGATAAGATGCGTAGATATAAAATACTCCAGAAATTACTATAAACAATGCTGCAAAACCAGGTCTATCAATAAGATTGGCCAGATAAAACCCAATAAGTACCCCTACGATATTAAAAATAATGAATAATCGATTGGCTGATTTTTCAGTTATAGAATCATATAATAAGCCTTTTACACCAGTATCTTCTTGATTATAGATTTCAATAATTATATTACCCGCAGCAGCAATACAAAATGTAGCAATCATTAGAATAGCAATACCTAAACCATTTAGAGTAATAGCAATATTAAAGGGGGCAAATAGGCCGTATTTAATACATAATTGTGCAAAGGCAATTATAAGTAAGTTATCAAATTTTATAAGCTTCAAATAGGATAGCATAGAAGTGATTGGTTAATTAGTCAGCAAATGTAATAATTAATACTAATTTTTGGCCTATTAACATAGATACTTAAAAGCCTTGTTTTTACAGTAATGATTAGGTGTGTTAACGTTAATAGACGGTTAATGAAGGCTGGTTTTATTGATTCAAAAGATGTTTGCTATACTTTTGGGATCATCATCAATCAAAAAACGAATGGGTGCTAAAATAAAGAAAGTTACATTTTTTGTTAACGTAGCAACCTTTTAATACATCAAGTATTAAAAAAATAAACAAGCTATATATTACCATAATGAAGAAAAAAATAAACATACTTATCATTACATCCATTTTGACCTTATTAGCATTATCTGGGATTCAGGGGTATTTGATTTATAACACATATCAACTTAAAAAAGATGTGTTTATTAAAGAAACAAAGAAAGCCGTCTCGAGTATCGATAATACCAAAGAAATGGATTCTATAGCAGAGCTTTGGTATAATCAATTAACAAAAAACCTAATAGAGTATAGAAAGAATAACCTTCTTAAAAATGAAACTATAGAACGTTTCAAGCCTTTTACAGATTCGTTAAATGATACATTTAACGAGTACTATGAAAAAGAAATGGGAAAAGTTAATCTGGGATATGAGTTAAAATATAAGAAAACAATAAAGAGTATTATTATTCATGATAATAACCTTTTAGATACCGTTTTTAAAGCAAAAGAAGAAAATAATTACTTTCTGTTCGGAGAAGATTTCCCTGATGAAGAAGGTAATGTAATAAGTAGTGGTAGATGGTTTACAGAACAAGATATAGAGGATGATAGTGGTGTTGAAATTATAAAAACTCAACTTAATCTAGAAATTCGAACAGTAGATTCGATTAGTATTATTGGATGGAAAAGAATAGTTTTTGGGCAAATGGCAAGCCTGTTTTTATTCTCTGTTGTATTGTTATTATTCGTGGTAGCCTTACTTTTCTATTCAATTAAAACAGTGATTAAACAAAAGAAAATTGCCGATGTACGTAATGATTTTATAAATAATATCACTCATGAGCTTAAAACTCCACTAGCTACGTTAAGTATTGCGTCTAAAAGTTTAAGAAACAAAGAGACTCAAAATTCACCAAAAATATTCTCTAGTGCATTAGATATATTAGATCGACAAAATAACCGATTACAAAAATTAATCGATCAGGTGATGAATAATACTTTAGGATCAGAAGAAATTATTTTAAAGAAAGAAAAAGTGCTGGATAGTGTATATTTTAAAGAAGTTGTAGCCGATTTTAAGTTATCGGTTAAGAATAAAGAAGTTGAGGTGAGTACAAAGATAGAGTTTAGAGATGTTGATCTTAATATTGATAAATTTCTATTTACTACAGCCTTATTTAATGTAATGGAAAATGCTGTAAAATACGGTAAAGAAAAAGTCAAAATTAAGATACGAACAGAACTTAAAAATGACAGATATACAATTTCGATTCGAGATAATGGGATCGGGATTTCTGAAAAAGAATATCATAGAATCTTTGAAAAATTTTATAGAGTAACAACAGGAAATGTGCACGATGTAAAAGGATTAGGTTTGGGACTCTTTTATACCAACCAAATCATTAAGGCACACCAGGGTGAAATAGATATTGAAAGTAAACCCGATGAAGGAACAAATTTTAAAATAACGATACCAACAATTTAATATATGAAACACATACTACTCGCAGAAGATGATTTTGATTTTGGAAGTATATTAAAACAATACCTCGAAATACATAATTATACTGTAACCTGGGCCAAGGATGGTAAAGAAGCACTATTGATATTTTCTGAAGGAAAATTTGATATATGTGTCTTTGATGTAATGATGCCAAAAATGGATGGATTTACATTGGCAGAGAAAGTAGTAGATATTGATCCCGAAATTCCATTCATATTTCTCACTGCTAAGAAAATGAAAGAAGATAAAATCAGAGGATTAAAACTAGGAGCAGATGACTACATCGTGAAACCATTTGAAGCAGATATTTTGGTCCTTAAACTTCAAAATATTTTGAAACGAACACGAAAAGTAGAATCCATAAAAGAAGATATTGTAAGAATAGGGAATTATGAGTTTGATATTGTTAATCATCAATTAAAATTGAATGGAGAATCACAACGATTAACAGAAAAAGAAACATTGTTAATTCAATATTTATGGGAACATAGAAATACAATGATCAAAAGAGAAGATGTGCTTAAGGATGTCTGGGGTAATGATGATTTTTTCTCTGGTAGAAGTATGGATGTATTCATAAGTCGATTAAGAAAATATTTTAAAGAAGACCATAAGATAAATATAGAAAGTGTACGTGGGGTTGGTCTCACATTTAATATAGCTTAAATCATCAATCAAAAAACGAATAATATGAAAACATTAATCACCATTTTGGTAAACCTTCTTATAGGATTACTAACCATGAATGCCCAAACAAGCTCCACAAGTTCTTCTAAGTCAACATCAGAAGTAACTATAAGTATTAATGATGATACGAACGAGAAAAGTTATTCTAGATCCTTTGCTATCATTGATATGGGAAAGAGTTTTAGAATCAAAATAAGATTTATGAAGTATATGGAAAATGATGTAAAATCTTACCTCATCGATCAATTTGGAAAAGAAAATATGACCATCGAGGATGAGGCTTATTTGTGGAGAAAAGAAACTGAAAATGAAGAATTATATGAAGTACGACTCAAAGAAAATAGATTAAGAATCAATGTAGATAAAGAACTAGCCTCGAATAAACTGATTAAGAAATTTGAAAGAATAGGCAAAGAATTAAAATCAATTACATCAAAAAACGAAAATTAAATCAATCATCAATCAAAAAACAAAAATTATGAAAACAATTATTTGTGTATTAAGTCTTGTATTTGCTCTTTCTTTGAGCAATGCCCAAACAGCTTCAAACTCTAAAGTGTCTATTAGTTATTCTAGCGACGAACCTGGAGAAGATAATTATAGAGTAAACATTTCTATCTCTAATACAGAAGATATGTATACATTAAAAGCTAGCTTCCCGTTATCCAAAACAGGAAAACTAAAACAGTTTTTAAAAGATCATTTAACTCCCGAAATGACTAAAAATGGAACGACATCTACCTGGAAATACAATACCAAAGGAGAAACAGGGTATGTTGTAAAACTGAAAAGAGGAAAACTAAACGTTTTTATGGATAAAGAATTTGTGTCAGCAGACGTAGTAGAAGATCTTATAGACATGTTTAGCGATCTTAAAGATATCGTAAAAGAATAACTAGATCTTTTATAATAATTTGGATATGAGAAAACTTATAGTATTTTCAATTGTTTTATTAGGACTATTTAGTTGTAAAAAAAACGATTCTGATTTGACCTGTGAAAGAATCAATTATCTGGTAGATGCTAAAAGTAATGTGGCAAAAAAATATTGGAAAGATTTTGATAAGCAGCTACTTTTTGGCCCTATGTTATACTATACAAAAGATGGTCTTTTTACGATAAATGCTAATGAGGCATTGAAAGAAAAAGTAGATATAGTAGCGTATAACTGTAATGATTCGGATGTATCCGTTGGGTTTACTCCCATAATTGATACTACAAATTTTTATATGAATGTGTCTTATGAAGATAAAAATACTTCGGCATTAGAATATAAAAATACATTGGGAATGTTTAGTGATGTCGAATTGACAGAAAAATTCATAACCGATGTTAAAGATACCGAAGAATGGATGACAATGGTTATTCATGAAATATTTCATCAATATCAAAAAAAATTCAAAAAGTTTAGAGAGAAACAAATGTCAAGTCAAAGAGATTTTGATAGAGATACACTAAATTATTTGTTTAAAAATAAGAACTGGTTCAATACAAACATTAAACACGAAAACCAGCTTCTTCTTAAGATATTACAAGAAAACAATAATGATAGTGTTAAAAATCATATTTCAGAATATTTAAAAAGTAAAGAGCAAAGATTTTCTCAAGTTAGAAACGAATTCGGAATTGACATATCAGAATTAGAAGCTAGCCTGTCAAAATCAGAAGGTACAGCCAGATACGTTGAGTACTGTGTCAAATTGATGTTGTCGACTAATTCTAATAATCATATTTTATCCGAAATAGACAATAAATATGTAGCCAATCGATTTAAAGATTATAATTTGAAACAGGACGAATGGATGTACAATTTAGGAGGAGGATATTATTATTCATTAGGGTTTAACTTAACTCGAGTTCTCGAGAAATTAAAAATAGAATATCAAAAAGATATTTTTTTGGAAAACAAGTCATTTGACCAATATCTAAAAGAATACCTAGAATAATGCTGTAAATTTCTTTGGTAAAAAATTGATCTTTCCTATCTCTTTCACCAAGTTATTTTACAGTAATATTAAACTAAAATTATAATTACACATTATGATGAACCTTATCGATGATGGTAAGGTTCATTTTTTAAAATGGTAAATCCACGATATAATTGTTCTACAAAAAATAAACGTATCATTTGATGCGAAAATGTCATTTTGGATAATGATAGTTTGCTATTAGCCCTACTATACACTTCTGGGCTAAATCCATAAGGACCTCCTATTGTAAAAATTAATTGTTTGATCCCGCTATTCATATGCTTTTGCAATACTTCAGAAAATAGTACAGAATCATATTGCTTTCCATTTTCATCTAATAATACCAATACATCAGAATTTTCGACGTGATTAAGAATTAATTTTCCCTCTTTTTCTTTTTGTTGAGATTCACTAAGGTTTTTTGCATTCTTAATATCGGGAATGATTTCAAAACTAAATTTAATATAATACTGTAACCTTTTGATATAGTTGTTGATAAGGTCATTGAGTTGTTTGTCATCTGTTTTGCCCACGGCAAGTAATTTAATATTCATGTGTATTTAATATTGTAGTAATTTCTACTCAAAAACCAGGTGAAACTTATATTTATGGTGTAAAGTAAATAAAAATACGATGTGCTTCTCACTTCGTACTTCCGACTTCTTTTTTTACATTAGCAAAAATAACCATTCAATATGATTAGCAAAACCCAATTCAATAAAGAAATTGATTTGATAATTACCAATGCCATACGCGAAGATGTAGGAGATGGTGATCATAGTTCATTAGCTTGTATTCCAGAATCCACCACCGGAAAAGCAAAACTTTTAGTTAAGGATGAAGGCATCCTGGCGGGAGTAGATTTTGCCAAGAGCGTGTTTAATTATGTAGATCCAAATATAAAAATCGAGACTGTACTAGAAGATGGATCTCGTGTTAAATACGGAGATGTAGCTTTTTATGTTTCAGGAAGTTCACAGTCTATCCTCAAAGCAGAACGATTAGTACTTAATGCCATGCAACGAATGAGTGCAATTGCTACCAAAACAAATCATTTTGTTACTCTTTTGGATGGTACAGGAACAAAGATTCTGGATACTCGAAAAACAACTCCGGGAATACGAGCAATAGAAAAATGGGCGGTAAAGATTGGAGGAGGAGAGAATCATAGGTTTGCATTATATGATATGGTAATGCTAAAAGATAACCATATCGATTTTGCCGGAGGAATTACCAAAGCTATAGTAAAGACTAAAAAATATCTTTCTGACCAAAACCTTGATCTTAAAATTATTGTTGAAGCCCGAGATCTTAATGAGATCAAAGAAATACTTCAAACACCAGGAGTGTATCGAATATTAATTGATAATTTTAATTATGAAGATACTCGAGAAGCTGTGAAATTAATTGGTGATTCGTGTCTTACCGAATCCAGTGGAGGAATTAATGAAGAAACTGTTCGTAAATATGCAGAATGTGGAGTAGATTATATTAGCAGCGGTGCGCTAACACATTCTGTTTATAATCTGGATTTGAGTTTGAAAGCTGTATAATATATGTCAAAACCCGTAGAAGATAAGCTTAACAAGATTCCTGTGATCAATATATTGGTCAAAATAGGGAAGAAACTTATTCTTCCTGGTTTTGAAGGGTTATCGATATACGACCTAATAGAAATCTATGTTATCGGGATTATAAAAGGTACTTTTTCGGCTAGAGCCAGTGCGATATCATGGAGTTTTTTCCTTTCTCTGTTTCCATTCTTGTTATTTCTTCTTAATTTGATTCCTTATGTACCAATAGATGGATTTGAGGAGAATTTTTTTGAATTTGTGAAAGGAGCATTACCGAATCAATCTTCAGATTTTTTCTCTGGGATATTCGAAGATATAGCATCTAATCCCCGAGGAGGACTACTATCCACTGTTTTTGTACTATCTATACTTTTTATGACCAATGGAGTCAATGCAGTTTTTTCTGGTTTTGAATACTCTTATCATGTAACTCTAAATAGAAATTTTGTAAGGCAGTATGTAGTAGCGTTGGGAGTGTCAATTATCGTGGCATCGTTATTGTTAATTACGGTTATAGGAACTTTATACTTTTCGTATTTAGTAGATGATTTAAATAAAATGGGTGTTGTTGATGATACTGTTTTTTGGTTAACTTTGGGTAAATATGGATTATTTGTTTTTATGATATTTGTGATCATAGCTACTTTATTTTATTTCGGTACTTCAGAAGGAAAACAGAATAAGTTCTTTTCACCGGGAGCATTTATGACTACCTTTTTGATTATAATCACAACATATCTGTTTGGGATATATATTGATAATTTCTCAAATTATAACCAATTGTACGGTTCGATTGGAGCAATGTTGATATTAATGCTATATATATGGCTTAATGCTAATTTAGTACTGCTGGGTTTTGAACTAAATGCATCATTAAACCAATTAAGAAAGAATTTTAATACATAATTTCACTAACATAGATTTCTAATAATTTTTAATATGAAAAAACTAAGTATATTATTTGTTGCCCTTTTTACTATTGTATCTGCACAGGCTCAAACCAAAATAGGGGATGCTACATTACCTAATACGGTAAAATTTAATGGAGAAGATTTGACGATTAATGGAGGAGGCCTTAGAGAAAAATTCTTTTTTGATATTTATGCAGGAGCTTTATATCTTAAGAAAAAAAGTAGTAATGCCAGCGCAATAGCTAAAGCAGATGAAACTATGGCAATTAAGTTACATATTCTTTCTGGTATGATGTCTAGAAGTAAAATGGCTAATGCTTTACGTGAAGGGTTTAAAAAATCAACTAACGGAAATATGGAGGCATATAATGAAAGAATAGAAAAATTTATTGGCTTTATTAATAATGAAATTGAAGTAGATCAGGTGTATGATATGGTATATGAAAAGGGAAAAGGAAGTGTAATCTATAAAGATGGTAAAGAAAAAGGATACGTTAAGGGATTAGATTTTAAAAAAGCACTTTTTGAAATCTGGTTAGGAAATAAACCTGCGGATAAAGGACTTAAAAAAGAAATGCTTGGTAGTTAAACCAATAGGATATAATCGTATTTTTGTTAAAAAATTAAGTAAATGTATTTCAAGATGTTGTGCGTGCATAATATTTTTTATATTTGTGCGCTTTAAAAAATAAGTACAAACAAATATTAATACCCCAAATACCTTTAGTTAAAATGAAAAAAATTACTTTAGTACTGGTAGCACTAATTTCCCTGTCTGCCGCTACTGCGCAAATTAGGATTGGTAAAGCTATTTTGCCTTATGAAGAGAATTTTGGTGATACCGATTTGAAATTGAATGGTGCCGGAATGAGAAAAGTACTTTGGATTGATATGTATGCAGGAGGACTTTATTTAACAAAAAAGAGCAAAGACCCTAAAGAAATCCTTGATGCAAATGAAACTATGGCTATAAAATTGAATATTGTCTCTGGTTTTGTTACACAAAAGAAAATGATAAAAGCAGTAAAAGATGGTTTTAATAGAGCCACTTTTGGTAATACAAAAGCACTAGATAAAAGAATAAATAAATTTATTAGTTTTTTCTCTGAAGCTATAGTAAAGAACGATGTTTTTGATATAGTATATATTAAAGACAAAGGAGTAACTGCTTTTAAAAACGAAAAAGAACTTGGAGTAATCAAGGGGCGTGATTTTAAATATGCTTTATTTAAAATTTGGCTTGGAGATGAACCAGCAAGTGAAGAAATTAAAAATGGAATGTTAGGAATACAATAACCTAATACCATTAAAATAATAAGTAAAAAGCTATCGATTTTAATTGGTAGCTTTTTGTTTTTATCATATTTTTTTATCTTAGGATTAATAAACACAAATTATCATGAAAGTTATGAGTTTTAGCAAAATTCTTTTTGTAGCAATATTACTAATATCGACAACAGTAAATGCACAACAACAAATAGTGGGACAATGGAAAACTATTGATGATAATACTGGAGAGCCGAGATCTATCGTAGAAATTTATAAGAAAGGAAACAAGCTGTTTGGGAAGATTCTACAAGTATTAGATGAAGCAGAGAAGAATAAGTTATGTATCGAATGTAAAGGCAGTGATTATAATAAACCTATAGAAGGAATGGTGATTATCAAAGAGCTTGAAAAAGATGGGGATCAGTATGAAGATGGAACTATTATGGACCCAGAGAACGGAAAAATATATCGATGTAAAATCTGGATTGATGAGGATAGTCCAAATGTCCTTAATGTGAGAGGGTATATAGCTTTTTTATATAGAACACAAAAGTGGATTCGTGTGTAATACATAAGATATATTTCCTTCTTAGAATTTATCAAATTATAAATTTTAACAATTCTTTTGGTTAGGTTTTTAAAGATTCAGGACTAACCCCTTGAAATTATAAAAATCTAAACCATGAAAAAAATAATTACATTAACAACTATAGTCCTTATATCTACCTTCGCTATGGCGCAGGTAAGAGTAGGGGATATTGTATTACCATATAAAGTTAGTTTTGACGGAGAAGAGCTATCATTAAACGGAGCAGGAATGAGAAGTATTCTTGGGTTTGATACCTATTCGGGAGGTTTATATACCAAGAAAAAATATAATGATCCGGGAGTAGTTTTAGATTCTGATGAGAGTATGTCTATCCGTTTAAATATAGTATCTAAGAAAGTAACAAATAAGAGAATGATTAAAGTTTTTAGAAAAGGCTTTGATGATGCAATGTTTGGTAATACCCAAACCTTAGATGTTAGAATCGAAAAGTTCTTAAAATTATTTACTTCGCCAATGCAGATTAATGATTATTTTGATTTAGTATACATCAAAGGAAAAGGAATCAAAACCTATAAAAATGGTGAAGAACTTGGTTTTATAAAAGGTAGAGATTTTAAATATGCCCTATTTAAAATCTGGTTAGGAAATGAGCCTGCTTGCAAACTTATTAAAGGCGGAATGTTAGGGTTAAGTAAATAAAGAATACAAGTTTATATAGTAGTAAGTCCGATTTAATTAATAAATCGGACTTTTTTATTCTTAAGATTAAACTTTATTCTATGGGTTAAACTTGTATTTTTGTTGTTTTAGACTAAACTATTCCGAATTTTGTTATAATTGGTAATGTCATACTTTATAAATGTAATTCTTCCTATACCTCTTGATAAAGAGTTTACCTATAGTATTAATAAAACTGAAGCTACTTTTTTGCAACCAGGAATGCGGGTGGCTGTTCAATTTGGGAAAAGTAAGGTGTATGCTGCTCTAGTAACGAAGATACATCAAAATCCCCCTTTGGTATATGAAGCTAAAGAAATAGAACATATTCTTGATGAATCACCAATAGTTACTCAACATCAGTTAGAGCTATGGTCCTGGATTTCTAACTATTATATGTGTACAAAAGGAGAAGTAATGAGAGCTGCTCTTCCTGGAGCCTTCTTACTAGAAAGTGAAACTATAATTCTGAAAAATGAAAAATCTCTTTTTGACGAATCCTTGTTAAAAGATGATGAGTTTCTGATTTATGAAGCATTACAATATCAGAGCTTACTTCGTATACAAGAAGTGATGAATATTGTTAGTAAAAAAAATGTACTACCCGTCATAAAACGATTAATAGAAAAAGAAGTTATTACGGTTCAGGAAGAAATATATGAGCAATATAAGCCTAAAATAGTACGATATATTCGATTAAACACAGAATATAATAAAGAAGAATCACTACGAGTTTTATTAGATACAATGTCTAGAGCGCCTAAACAGAGAGAGGTGTTGATGCATTTATTTACATTACAGGCCCAAACTACCAAATCAATTAAGGTAAGTGAGCTTGTAAAAGCTTCTAATAGTTCTGCAGCTGTAATACGAGCATTAGTTGATAAGAATATATTAGACGAATACCATTTGCAAACCGATCGTGTTCAATATACAGGAGAAACGACAGCAAATACTAAACAGCTTAATGAATATCAAGATAAGGCTTATGAAGAAATAAAGAAATCTTTTAAAGATAAAGACGTATGTCTTTTTCATGGAGTTACTTCATCTGGTAAAACAGAAGTGTACGTAAAACTTATAGAACAAGTTATTCAGAAAGGAGAACAAGTATTGTATCTACTGCCAGAAATAGCGCTAACAACACAGCTTATTACCCGATTACAGGAATATTTTGGAGAGAAACTCACAGTATATCACTCTAAGTATTCTGTTAATGAAAGAGTAGAAGCATGGAATAATGTAAAAACCAAAAAACCAAAAGCACAGGTGGTTATTGGTGCTAGATCAGCAATATTTTTACCATTTGCCAATTTGGGGTTAATTATAGTAGATGAAGAACACGAAAACACTTTTAAACAATATGACCCTGCCCCAAGATATCATGCCAGAGATACAGCGATCGTTTTAGCCAAAATGTTTTACGCCAAAGTAGTATTAGGATCTGCGACTCCAGCTCTTGAAACATACTATAATGCCAGGCAAAAGAAATATGGATTTGTACAATTAACCAGAAGATATGGTGATGTACTAATGCCAGAAATTAATTTAGTAGATATAAAAACAAAATATCGAAAAAAAGAAATGACTGGGCATTTTAGTGATACTTTGTTAACAGGTATTCATGATGCTTTAAAAGAAGGAGAGCAAGTTATTCTTTTTCAAAACAGAAGAGGATATTCTCCTGTAGTAGAATGCAATACTTGTGGACACTCTCCTCAATGTCCGAATTGCGATGTTAGTCTTACGTTTCATAGCTTCAGAAATCAGTTACGATGTCATTACTGTGGGTACCATATTGCAATGCCCCAAAAATGCATGGCTTGTGATAGCGTTGATTTAACTACAAAAGGTTTTGGAACTGAGCAAATAGAGAAAGAGCTACAAGAGCTTTTTCCTGATCATAATATTGGGAGAATGGATCAGGATACAACCAGAGGAAAACATGGATATGAAAAGATCATAAACCGTTTTGAAGAAGGAGATATTGATATTATGGTGGGTACACAAATGCTCTCTAAAGGATTGGATTTTAGAAATGTAAGCTTAGTCGGTATAATGAATGCAGATAACCTACTTAATTTTCCAGATTTTAGAGCGCATGAACGTAGTTTTCAATTAATGCAGCAGGTAGCAGGTCGAGCAGGTAGAACCAAAAAAAGAGGTAAAGTTTTGATCCAAACATACAATCCTTTTCATCAGATTTTACAACAAGTATCTGTTAATGATTATTCTGGGATGTATAGAGATCAAATCGAAGAAAGACATCAATATAAATACCCTCCTTTTTATAAAACAATAAAGATTACAGGTAAACATAAGGACTATAATAAGGTAAATGAAGCTACAAACTGGTTAGCTAGATCTTTTAGAAACGTATTTAATGAAAATGTTCTGGGTCCAGAATTTCCTCCTGTCTCAAGAATACGAAATCAATATCATAAAAATATAGTTATAAAAATACCGCAAGGTCAATCTTTAAATAAAACAAAAGAAGTGATAAGAAAAATCAACACTTCTTTTAAAAGTATAAAAGAATTTTCAGGAGTAAGAGTTATAATTAATGTAGATAACTACTAGTTATTCAAAGCTTCTATCAAAGAGTGTTTTTTATGTCTGCTAAGCGGTATTTTTTCATCCGCAATTTCTATATTACGACTATTATAACGCTCTACCTTATCCAGATTCACAATATAAGATTTGTGAATTCTTAAAAAACGGTCACTAGGCAGTTGTGCTTCAAAAGATTTCATTGTAGCTAAAACAACAATAGGATCACCTTCTTCCATTATAAGTTTCACATAATCTCCTAAAGCTTCTACATATTTTAATTGATTAAGGAAGATTTTCCTTTTTTTCAGATTACTCTTTACAAAAATATAATCGTCATCTTCTACAATAGCATTTTCTCCTCCTATACGGGACATGCTAAGAGCTTTGTCAACAGCAGCATTAAAACGATCTTTTTTTAATGGTTTTCTTAAATAATCTATTGCATCATAGTCGAAAGCTTTAAATGCATATTTTGTTTTTCCTGTGACAAAAATAATATGAGGTTTATTCTCTAAATCATCCAAAAGATCAAAGCCAGTAAGGATTGGCATTTCAATATCTAAGAATAATAAGTCCACTTGAGTATCGAGTAAACCATTTTTTGTCTCAATAGCATTATTCCACTCAGCCACTAATTCTAGTGAAGAATGTTCGTCTATTAGCTTTACAATAGCTAGTCTTTGGAGGCGGGAATCATCTACTACCGCACATTTTAATTGAGATTGCTCCACTTGTATAGTGTTATATATTCCAATACAATATTAATGAATATATCTTATTTCCACAAACAATTTCGGCTTTTTATCGATAAAAATAGTGTTTCATCGAAATGATATTAGGGTTTGAAAATCCAAAAAATAGTCTTACTTTTGCAGCCAATTTTAATTTAAATATAGATTTTTATGAATCAATACGAAACTGTTTTCATCTTGAATCCCGTTTTATCTGAAGATCAGATAAAGGAAACAGTTAAGAAATACGAAGACATTCTTGTTTCTAATGGTGCCAAGATGATATCAAAAGAGGATTGGGGGCTTAAAAAGCTTGCATATGCAATCCAACACAAAAAAAGTGGATTTTACCACTTATTTGAATACCAGGTACCTGGTGAAGCTATCAATGCTTTAGAAGTTGAGTACAGAAGAGACGAACGAGTAATGCGTTACCTTACTGTACGCCTTGATAAGCATGCAATTGCTTGGGCAGAGAAGAGAAGAAATAGAAACAAACAAAAAGCTTAATTATGTCATCTATAGAACAACAAGCTAAAGGAAAAAAAGACGGAGAGATTAGATATCTTACTCCTCTTAATATAGATACATCAAAAACGAAGAAATATTGTCGTTTTAAAAAGTCTGGTATCAAGTATATTGATTATAAAGATCCGGATTTCTTGATGGCATTTGTAAATGAACAAGGTAAGCTATTACCTCGTCGCCTTACAGGAACTTCATTAAAATATCAACGTAAAGTAAGTGTTGCTGTAAAAAGAGCAAGACATCTAGCTTTAATGCCATACGTTGGTGATTTATTAAAATAAAATTCGTCATAACATATTATGGAACTTATATTAAAGAAAGACGTTGAGAATCTAGGATTCGCAGACGATGTAGTAGAAGTTAAGAATGGTTATGGTCGTAACTATTTAATTCCTAATGGATTTGCATTATTAGCAACTCCTTCTGCAAAAAAAGTACTTGCTGAAACGTTGAAACAACGTGCTTTTAAAGAAAAGAAAGAGATCGAAGATGCAGAAAAAATAGGAAAGAAACTTACTGGATTAGAAATCAAAATTTTAGCGAAGGCTGGAGCTGGAGATAAATTATTTGGTTCTGTATCTAATGCTGATGTTGCAGAAGTATTTGCTAAGGAAGGTGTTGAATTAGAAAAGAAATTTATTACTGTACCTGGTGGAACAATTAAACGTTTAGGTCAGTATGAAGCTTCTGTACGCCTTCATAGAGAAGTAATTATTCCTGTTGCTTTTGAAGTAATTACTAAAGCTAAATAGGTAAATAACAGTTGATAACTGTTTTATAATATTATGAAAAATCGCTCTTTTGAGCGATTTTTTTATTTTATTTTTATTGAAGTTGTTTAAACTTTTTTGATTCTAGCGAAAAAGTTTAAACAACTTCATTCTTAATCAATTAATTAAAAGTTATTATTACATGAAAAAAATTATTCTATTAATTTTAGTGTTGATGGGGACTACGATCAATGCTCAGGTTACTACTTCCAATATTTCGGGAATAGTACGTGATAATGGGAGTCAATTACTACCAGGTGCTAATGTTACGGCAGTCCATGGACCTACAGGTACTTCTTATGGTGGAGTGACTGATTTTGACGGGCGTTTTAATCTAAACAATTTACGTGTAGGCGGGCCCTATAGAATAACAATAAGTTATGTAGGTTTTAAAAAGCAACTTATTGATGAAGTGTTTTTACAATTGGGACAAACCTTTAACCTTAATATAACGTTGGTTGAGGATAGTAATCAATTAGAAGAAGTTATAATTACTACTAATAAAAATTCTACATTCAGTAGTGATCGCACTGGTGCAGAAACTAGTGTTGGTAGAAGAGAATTACAAACATTACCTACAATATCACGTTCTGCTGCTGATTTTACAAGATTAGAACCTACAGCAAGCGGAAACTCTTTTGGAGGAAGAAATGATCAATTTAATAATTTCAGTTTAGATGGAGCTGTATTTAATAATCCTTTTGGATTAGATGCTGCAACTCCGGGAGGCCAGACTGATTCACAACCAATCTCGTTGGATGCTATCGAACAGATTCAAGTATCTACAGCTCCTTATGATGTAACATTATCAGGGTTTACAGGAGCATCTGTTAATGCAGTTACAAAAAGTGGAACCAATACTTTTAAAGGGACTGTTTATGGATTCTTTAGAAATGAAGACCTTACCGGTGGTAAAGTAAAGGGAGAGGATGTATTTAAGTCTGATCTGGAGCAAACTCAATACGGATTTAGTATTGGCGGACCTATCATTGAGAATAAACTGTTCTTTTTTGCTAATGCAGAAAGAGATCAACGTACTGATTTAGGTTCATCCTGGTTACCTAATACGGGTAGTGGTGGTATTAATGAATCTCGTGTATTAGAATCGGATATGATTGCGGTTAGCAATGCACTGGCAAATTTGGGGTATACTACAGGCGCATATCAGGGATTTACTTATGATTCTGAATCTACCAAAGGAATCCTTAAGCTAGATTGGAATATCAATGATAAACATAGAGCAGCTATTATTTATAATTTTTTAAGAGCTTCTAAAGAAAAACCTGCACACCCAACGGCATTAGGAATCCGAGGACCTAGCGCTTCTACATTGCAGTTTGAAAATTCGGGTTATGAGATTAATAATAATATAAACTCTTTTCAGTTAGAAGTTAATTCTACATTCTCAAGCAAGTTTGCTAATAAATTCCAGGCAGGTTACACGCATTTTGATGATTTTAGAAATCCATTATCAGCACCTGCACCTGTAATAACAATTCAGGATGGAGCTGGATCAAATTATATCATTGCTGGTCATGAACCATTTTCTATCAATAATAAATTAGATCAAAAAGTAATTCAGGCAACTAATAATCTTAATATTTTTCTTGGAGATCATACGGTTACAGTTGGAGCTTCTTTCGAGATGTTTAGATTTAAGAACTCGTTTAATTTAACGGCATATGAAGATTTTGCTAATTTTGGATCTACATATCGTGGGTTATTTTCACCCTATGGTTCGGTAAGTTCCTTTTTGGATGATGCAAATAATGGTGTAGTCGCTGCTAATATACAATTTGCTCAAGATCGTTTTACAGCACTAAACGCTGCAGGAGATGGTAATGATGGAGGTTGGAAACTAGCAGAGTTAAATGTGGGGCAATTGGCTTTTTATATTCAGGAAGAATGGAATATTACAGAACGATTTAAGTTTAGTTACGGGATTAGGTTTGATAAACCATTATATTTTGATACCGATGAGCGTATTCAGGAATATATAGATACTGATAATGGAGCTAGCAGAGATGAAAGTATTGTATATTTTAATCCTAACGAAGGAGAGGTATCTTTAAACTCAACTACTTTACCTACAGATAGACTTTTGATATCACCAAGATTAGGATTTAATTATGATGTTAAAGGAGATAAAACTTTCCAACTCCGTGGAGGTACAGGTATATTTACAGGTAGACTACCATTTGTGTGGATAGGAAACCAGGTGAGTGGGGCAGATGATGGTTTTTTCCAGATTGTAGATCCTGATTTTCAGTTTCCGCAGGTATGGAGATCTAGCTTAGGAGTTGATTATAGATTGAATAATGGTGTGATCCTTACTGGTGATTTTGCGTATACAGAGGATATAAATGGAATTCATGTTCAGAATTGGGGATTACGTGAACCAACTCAAACATTATCAGGAGTTGATAATAGACAAATATATGGAGCTACAGATAGAGGTGCTAATAATGCTTTTGTGCTAACCAATTCTAACAAAGGAAGAATTGTAAACGCTTCTTTTAAAGCAGCTAAGAATTTTGATAATAACCTGTATGCTAGTGTAGCCTATAGTTATTTGGATGCTAAGGATGTAAATTCTATTGAAGCAGAAATTACCGGAGATGCATTTGCAGGTAATCCTGCTTTAGGAAATGTAAATAATGATGTTCTATCGTACTCTAAATATGGAGATAAACATAGAATCATTGCTATTGCTTCTAAAAAATGGACATATGGTAACGAGAAATTTGCAACTACTATTTCTGGTTTTGCTGAATTTGCTCAAGGTGGTCGATTTAATTACACCTATGCAGGCGATATTAATGGAGATGGATCTTCTTTGAATGATTTGATTTATATTCCTACACAGACCGAATTAGCTACGTATTCATTTAGCGGAGCTTCTTTTAATGAAAGAGAAGCGCAGAGAGCAGCTTTTGAAGCGTATGTTCAACAAGATGATTATCTTAGGGATAATAGAGGAGGCTATGCAAAACGATATGGAGCTATAGCACCATGGAGAAATAAGGTGGATGTTAAGCTGCTACAGGATTTTAATATTAATGTAGGAGAAAGAACGAATACGATTCAGGTTAGCTTAGATGTTTTAAATGTTGGTAATTTAATTAATTCGGATTGGGGATTAGTACAACAACCAAATAATGTACAGGTTTTAGGAGTTAATGTAGATACAGCTACAAATACACCTACCTATTCTTTTGATTCAAATTTGGTTGATACTTATGGATATGATTCGAGTCTTCAATCAAGATGGCAGGCTCAGGTAGGATTACGATATATATTCTAAAAGAGAATTTATTTCTATTTTAAAGAACAAAAAAAGCCTTCACATTGAAGGCTTTTTTTATTGTTTTATTAAAACTATTGATTGATTAATCGATAGATAAGTATTGCTGTACGTTTGGTTAGAGCTTCAAAGGTAGTTAGATCTAATGTTTCTTTTGGAGTATGTGCTCCACTTCCCATTGTTCCTAATCCATCCAGGCAGTCTACATAATCAGCTACAAAAGAAGTGTCTGCTGCTCCTCGTTTACCCGGGTCATATGCCTCAACTACCCCTTGATCAAGAGCTTTACTTACCTTATTTAATAATGTTAGTAGTTTTAGGTTGCCTTCTGTGGGTTGCATAGCAGGATAACTATCATTAAAAGAGATAGTAGCACTGGTCTGTGGTAAATTTTCTTCGGTAATTTTTTTCATTTTTGAGCGTGCTCTTTCTTTTTGTTCCTCAGAAATAAAACGTAATCCTCCTTTTACCATAACCGTTTGTGGTACTACATTGCTTTTTCCGAAAGCTTCTCCTTCGCTTATTGAGCTATCAAATTTAACTTCTGTTCCTCCCAGAATTACTCCAGGATTAAAAGTTAAAAACTCTTCTCCTTTAACATCTGTATAGAAGGCGTTTAAAATTCTGGAAGCTTCAAAAATGGCACCTGCACCTACTCGTTCATTAAAAACGCCAGATGAATGTGCTCTTTTTCCTTTAACCTCTAATTTCCATCCAGAAGACCCTCTTCGGGCAACTGTGGCATAATTAAATCCTGTAGATGTCTCAAACCCTAATGCTATTTCACTTTTTTTAGCAGCATCGATCAAATCTTTTCTACTAATATCTAATGGTTGACCTGTGCTTTCTTCATCTCCCGTAAAGGCAACTATGATCTGTGCATCATTAAGTAATTTATTTTCATGTAATGCTTTTAAGGCATATAACACAACAACATCTCCGCCTTTCATATCATTAGTCCCGGGACCATATGCAATATCTCCATCTTTCTTAAATTTTTGAAAAGGACTATCTTTTTCAAATACGGTATCCAAATGCCCAATGAGTAATATTTTTTTTCCTTTACTTCCAGAAATTTCTGCAAACAAATGTCCGGCTCGATTTACTTCTGCAGGCATATCAATCCAACGTGTGTTAAAATCAATTGCATCAAATTGTTCTTTAAATACCATTCCTACCTCTTTTACACCAGCATGATGCATTGTTCCACTATTAATATTTACTACTTTCTCTAGAAATTGAATAGCTGATTTATGATTGGCTTCTATCGATTTAATGATTTTTTTTTCTGTTTTAGAAAGTTCTTGAGCATTCATAGTAAGTGTTATGAAGAGAAATAAAAAGATATGTGAAGTACGTGTAGTGAAAAAAGTATTCATTTTGTGTGATGTTATTTGTTGAATGATAAATATAAGGACTTTAGAGGTTATAGATTTTATATTTTGGGGTAAAGGGAAAATAGAGGTTAGAAGACAGTGTTTATTGTTTTAAAATCATCTTTTTATAATTACTTTTGCAGTCAATTTTTTTACAATGAAATATCAAAGATTAAGCAAGGAACAATTAGAAGAATTACATGCAGAGTTCATCAACTTTTTGGCAACACAATCCATTACAGCGGAAGAGTGGAGTGATATTAAAGAAAATAAACCTCAGGTCGCCGAAGAAGAAATTGATATTTTTAGTGATTTGGTATGGGAAAAAGTACTTGCCAATGCGCAATATCTAGAACATTTTTCGAAAGATCAGATACATTTGTTCGAATTACAGGATAACGAGATGTGTCTTATTGCGGTAAAGGTGAATAATGAAGCTATTGATATCACTACACAAGAAGGGTATCAATGGTTGCAAGGTAATTTACTAAATGACGAAGTGGTATTTTATAATGCGTCTAAGGAATATAGTGATGATAAAAACATGGATAAATTTACATTAATCCAAAAAGGAGCAAATATCACTAAAGGAGAGTTATATCACTATTTTGCTAATATGATCGAAAACAGAGAATAATAGCAAAATAGTGATCACAGTATCATAAGAAATGTCTTATTATATTGTGAAAGGTAATATGGAGTTAATTACTATTCGTATCTCAAAGATTCTATAGGATCTTGTTTTGCTGCTTTTACGGCAGGATACAATCCAGAAACAACTGCAATTACAAAAGAAATAGTAGTAGCAGCAAATATAGCAAGCCAAGGAGTGCTGAAGGAGAAACTCATCATTACCGAAATTCCTCCACCAATCAGGATTCCTAGAATAATACCCACAAAGCCACCAATTTGACCGATAATAACGGTTTCCATAAAAAACTGACCTGCGATAGTATGTTTTTTGGCTCCCAAGGCTTTTCTCACTCCAATTTCTCGGGTTCGTTCGGTAACAGAAACCAACATGATATTCATTAAAGCAATTGAAGAACCAAATATGGTAATAATACTAATAATCCAGGCAGCATAGTACAGATAAACAGTAATACTGGCTATTCGATTTAATAAGTCATCACTACGCTCAAGTCCAAAATTATTTTCTTCGATCGGATTTAGTCCTCTTATGTTTCTAAAAGTCAGAATAGCCTCATCCTGAGCACCTTCTAGAAATTGTTTGTCATCTACCTTTACACTGATACCATAATTAATATTAGGAAGTGTAAAAATGGATCTCGCTATCTGTAAAGGAATCAGGACTCGTAAATCCTGATTATTTCTAAATGTAGCTCCTTTGCTCTCCAGAAGCCCGATTACCTTAAATTTTACTCCTCTAATACTTATGGTTTTACCCATAGGATTAGTATCCTTAAATAAATTCTTTTTAAAATCGGATCCAATAAGACATACGTGGTTATTGTTTTCTACATCAAAAAAAGTGAAATTTCTACCATTATCTATTTCGGTTCCGGTATTTTCAAGGTAATTTTCATTAATTCCTACTACAGATACTTCCGGGTCTGTTTTTTCACTATCATATTTTACTTCGGCATTACGAGTACCAGTAAAATGAATAGATGTTTTTGAGAAAGGGTAACTATACTTATCTTTAAATTCTTTTACATTACGATAGCTAATAATAGGATTGATTTTATCTCGATCTCTACTGTTTCTCGTACTAAATTCGTAGCGTTGGATATTAAAAGTATTAGCACCCATTGAAGCAAAATCTCCAGAAATTGTATTTTCTAAAGCACCAACCAAAGTAAGTATTCCAACCAATGATGTAATACCAATTGCAATAATTAATATAGTAAGAACAGTTCGTAGAACTTGCCCTTTTATAGAGTCCATTGCAATTCGGATATTTTCTCTAAAAAGTGAAAACATAATAGTTTTTAATAGTGAGTTCTTTATATAGGACTACAAAACGTGTTTAAAGTTACTCAAAAAACCAGATTTTTTATAAGTATTGATCAAGGTCTTTATACTTTTTTTAGATATTTGCAGCTTGAAATAACAGGTAGTTAGTAAAGGTTAGTTAATGATTTGTAGTTATGATATTGATTATCAGTAAACTAATTGCTGCTTATGTACGAATTAAAATGATTTATGAGTACTAATAGAATATTATATTTGCAGGCTTACAAAGATAAATAGGTACTGTACTATATCTATAGTCTATCCAATACTCACTAAAAACTAGATAATGGCACAAAAACCATCAATACCAAAAGGAACACGTGACTTTTCACCTATAGAAGTGGCTAAGAGAAGTTATATTATGAATGTTATTAAATCACAGTTTCAATTATTCGGTTTTCATCCTATCGAAACCCCTAGTTTTGAGAATAGTGAAACCTTGATGGGTAAATATGGAGAAGAGGGAGATCGATTGATTTTTAAGATATTAAATAGTGGAGATTATCTAAATAAGGTGGATGAAGCTTTATATTCATCTAAGAATAGTACTAAAATGACTACAAAGATTAGCGAAAAAGCACTTCGTTATGATCTTACGGTACCATTTGCACGTTATGTTGTGCAACACCAGAATGAAATTGATTTTCCGTTTAAGAGATACCAAATGCAACCCGTATGGAGGGCAGATAGACCACAAAAGGGACGTTTTAGAGAGTTTTATCAATGTGATGCAGATGTGGTAGGAAGCGCTTCTTTATGGCAAGAGGTTGATTTTATCAAGCTATATGATTCTGTTTTTACCAAACTAAAACTTCAGGGGGTAACCATTAAAATTAATAATCGCAAAATTCTTTCTGGGATTGCAGAAGTAATAGGAGCAAGCGATAAATTAATTGATTTTACGGTTGCACTGGATAAATTAGATAAAATTGGAGAAGATGGAGTGAAGAAGGAGATGTTGAATAAAGGTATTTCCGAAACAGCTATAGAAAGTGTAAAACCACTTTTTAATTTTACAGGAACGACATCAGAAAAGTTAGATAAATTACGAAATATGTTAGCTTCTTCTGAAGAAGGGATGCAAGGAGTAGAAGAATTACAATTTATAGTTAATGCTATTAAAGAGATTTCATTAGAAACAGCAATTTTGGATCTTGATGTTACATTAGCGAGAGGATTAAACTATTATACAGGAGCTATTTTTGAAGTATCAGCACCAGATACTGTAAAAATGGGATCTATAGGTGGTGGCGGTCGATATGATGATCTAACAGGGATTTTTGGATTAAAAGATATTAGTGGTGTAGGAATTTCTTTTGGTTTGGATAGAATTTATCTTGTTCTTGATGAATTAGGATTGTTCCCAGAAACGGTTGCACCTTCGACAAAAGTACTATTCATAAATTTTGGAGAAGAAGAAGCGTTTTATTGCCTGAAAGCAGTTAATGCACTTAGAAATGATGAGATAATAGCAGAGCTATATCCCGATAATGCCAAAATGAAGAAACAAATGGGGTATGCAAATAAAAGAACAATACCATTTGTTGTACTTGCAGGGACTTCAGAAATGAATAATAATACATTTACGGTCAAGGATATGGAATCCGGAACTCAAAAAGAAATGGATTTAAAGGGCTTAAAAGAGCTTTTACGATAATTTTTTTGTTACTTTTAAGAAATAAAATACTAAATTAACGTTACTTCTTATAACATTAATTTAACTATATATTGTCTTAAAACTAAAATTATGAAAACCCCTATTTTGACCATTTTTCTTTGTCTAGCATTATTATCTGTAGTTTCTTGCAAAAAAGAAGCTAAAACTGATAATTTGGAGCCGGTAGAAGTTGCTAGAGGAGATACATCTGATTTTATTGAAGAAGTTGATGAGGAGTCCGAAGCAAAAAAGAAGAAAAAGTCGACCAAAAAGAAAAAACCTGCCAAGAAGGAAAGTACTACTGATGATAAAACATACCATATACCAGGAACCTTTGATACTACAGATAATACATATTCCAAAAAGTATATAAAGGATTATGAACGATATGTGGCAAATTATGAGAAAGCTGTAGAAGCAAACGATATGGATTCTTTTCTTAAATTAAGTGACGCAAGTAGCGATCTTAGTAAGCAATATAACCGCCTTATGAATATACTTCCTGGGGAAGAAATAGAAAAATTAAGTGAATATATGCAAGTTAAATCCGAGCAACTTGCAGAGCTATCTTCTAAAATGTAGTCTTTTTAATTCAATATTTTAAAAAGGGAATAAATAATCACTAATTTCTCTTTCGGTAGGTAATATAACCTATTTGAAACACCAAAACAGGCAAGGTGTATTGATTCTTAAATACTTCTTTACACCTGCTTTTGTAATCGATTTTCATATTCAATTTTAACAACATAGCTTATGTTGGGTGCATTTGATTATAATTCCTAAAAATCACTAATTATACTGAATAACATGCTTTTTTCACTGAATTCAGGGGGATATATTTGCTATTCATATGTATATATTTGCACAGAATGTTAACTCTTTAAAACTTTTAGATACCTATATAAATAATAATACTATAGCAGTTTTAGAGATTTTAAGTATATAATTATTGTACCATCACTTTTAATTATTTTTTATGAAAATAAAAGTACTTCTAATCTTATCTTGGATAGTCCCTGCACTATTATACCCTTTTAGTAATGGTAAAGATTCGCTTACTGTTAAAACAGATAAAGGAGAAAAAGTAGTAAGAGAGAATACAACGATTTCTAAGTTTGTTAAATTTCCCGAACTCGATAAAGAATTTCCTCTAAAAAATGTTTTAGATGTCTCCTATGCTCCAGAATTTACATTTAGTAATATTCAGAAAGAATACAATGCACCGGGAGAATTAGTTAATAAAGGAAAAGAAGAAGCTAAAGTTGGTTTTGAAGAAATAGATAAGGAAGGAAAATGGGTTACATCATTTAGTAATGAAGATATACAAACGTTACCTGTTGGGGTAAAATACATAGCAAACGAAGTCGAATATCAACTTGGTTTTACAAAAGCGAGGTTTAATAAAGAATATACAGAACTCACTGTTTTTGTAAGAGTTATTCTCCCACAAACAGATGAAAAAGGAGATCCTCTAGAGATTTTTTTTGGAGCTAATAATGTAAAACTTTCACACCAAGGTGGATTAATGGGCGATGCTAATTTAGTATTACTTGGAGATGTGTTTATACCTTTTAATGGAGGAAATTGGTTACTGTCATTAAAAGGAGGGTTTGATTTTAAAACCGGAGATACCCAAAACAAAACGTCTGTAACGATTAATTGCGATGGGGTAAAAGAAATGAGATTGGATGGAGAAGTTCAATTTTCTCGTAATATGTTACTTCCGGTTGATGAGAAAGGAAAACTTTTAGAAGAAACGAGATCATATACTGGTGCGGATAATAAAATTAGGCAGATACCTAATAGAGTACGCGGAAATTTTAAAGCAGTAGCATCAAATTGGAATGATCTGATCGTAGAGATCGGAATTACACCATTTGTTCTGACCAATCAGAAAGACAAATTTATGTTTTCGCTAAACAAAGCAGTATTTGATTTTAGTGACCTAAGAACAGAAAATGTTACTTTTCCAAAGCACTATTACGAAAAGGGACTTTTATTACCCAGTGAAGAATCATGGCGAGGAGTATTTGTTGAGTCCCTAGAAGTAGTGCTTCCAAAAGAATTTAAAACAAAAGAAAGTATTTCTAAAAATGATAGAGTACGTTTTGAAGCTGCTAATTTACTCATTGATAGTTATGGAGTTTCAGGGCAATTTGCTGCCGAAAATATAATCCCTTTAGAATCAGGAAGAACATCAGAATCTAAGGCATGGGCTTTCTCTGTTGATAAGATTGGTATCGAATTGGCTTCAAATAGATTAATAGGAGCAGATTTTAGTGGCCGTATCTTACTTCCGATTTCTGATAATGAAAAAAAACAGAATGATGATAAGAAAATGGGATTGGGATATAAAGGAATCATATCAGAAGAAGAATATGGCCTTGTTGTTTCTACTTTAGACACACTACAATTTGATGTGTTTCAAGCCAAAGCAGAATTACTACCTAATTCTGCCGTAGAACTAATGGTAAAAGATGGTTCTTTTCAACCCAAAGCTATCCTTAATGGAAGAATGGCTATTTCTGCAAGTCAAAAAGAATCATTGGCTAATGAAGGCGATAAAATTGATAAAGATAAAACGGTTCAATTTAAAGGAATCGAATTTCAAAATTTGGTACTTCAAACGACTTCACCGATTATGAAAGTTGATTATTTCGGATATAAAGATGAAGTAAAACTAAGCAGCTTCCCTGTATCTATAGCCGATATTGCTTTTACTTCAAATGAGCATGAAGCGGGAATTGAATTTGACCTAAAGGTAAACCTGATGGGAAAGGGGTTTGCTGCAGATGCTCGTTTAGGAATTTTCGGAAAATTTGAAGAAAAAGAGTATAAGCAACGATGGAAATATGACAGATTAGATATTTCTGAAATTCATCTTATAGCAGACATGGGAGCCATACAATTAGAAGGTTCTTTACTGTTAATGGACAATGACCCTGTGTATGGAGATGGTTTTTCTGCAGAAATCACGGGTACGTTTGGTAGTTTTGGACCACTGAGTTGTAAAGCGATTTTTGGAAAAAATGAATTTAGATATTGGTATGTTGATGCTGCGATAAAAGGTTTAAAAATACAAGCTGGACCGTTTCAAATAAATGGATTTGCCGGTGGTGCATTCTATAGAATGAGTAGAAGACCTAATGCAGGACCTGATTTCTCACCTTCTGGGCTTTCTTATATTCCTGATGAATCTACACGATTGGGGGTAAAAGCAGCTGTTTTTGCAGCAATCGGAGATGAAAGCGCAATTGCAGTAAGTGCCGGTTTTGAAATAGAGTTTAATAAAAGTGGAGGTGTAAATCGACTTGGATTTTATGGAGAAGCACAGGCCATGAAAGCATTTAGTTTTGAAAACCCTGTAGCAAAACTGTCTGAAAAGCTTAGTGGAATGGTAGATAATGAAATGGTAAATGGCATTATGGACACCAAAGCAGGCAAAACATTCATGGATAAAGCAACAGAAGAATATCCTGAAGAAATTGTAGGAGAAGTAGCAATTAGTGCAAAATTAGCTATGGAACTTGATTTTGTTAATAAGTCATTTCATGCTACACTGGATCTATATGTTAATGTAGGTAGTGTTATCGTAGGAAGAGCATCCAGAGGTCGTGCGGGATGGGGTGTTGTACATATATCTCCAGATGAATGGTATGTTCATATGGGGACACCAACAGATAGATTAGGTCTAAAAATGGGAATTGGCCCTCTTTCTATGGAAACAGGAGGGTATTTTATGACTGGGGATCGAATACCCGGTAGCCCACCACCACCACCCGAGGTAGCTCAAATACTTGGAGTAGAAGCAGAAGTTCTGGACTATATGCGAGACGAAAATGCATTGGGAGATGGTAGAGGTTTTGCCTTTGGAAGTGATTTTAAACTTGATACTGGAGATCTACGATTCCTTATTTTTTATGCACGTTTTCAGGCTGGTTTAGGATTCGATATCATGCTTAAGGATTATGGAGATGCTCGCTGTGTAAATACAGGTGATGAAGTTGGGATTAATGGATGGTATGCTAACGGACAAGCATATGCATATCTGCAGGGAGAGCTAGGGATTCGAATCAAATTATTTTTTATAAAGAAAAAGATTCCGATTATAAAAGGAGGAACAGCAATACTAATGCAAGCCAAAGGACCAAATCCGTTTTGGATGCGAGGGTATGCAGGAGGATATTTTGATTTATTGGGAGGTCTGGTAAAAGGAAGTTATCGATTTAAGATCACATTAGGTAAAGAATGTGAGTTTGAAGATGCCGCACCATTAGGAGGTATAAAAATGATTACTGATCTTACACCCAAAGATGGAGATAATGATGTAGATGTCTTTGCAGCTCCGCAAGCAACATTTGCAATGAAAGTAAATCAACCTATTGTAATTCCAGAAGATGATGGCGATAAAACATATAAAGTTATTCTAGAAAGGTTTACCGTTGTTGACGAAACCGAAAAAGAGATTATAGGAGAATTAGAGTGGGGGTATATGAATGATAGAGCAACATTTATCTCTGATGATATTTTACCTCCGGCAACTAAATTAAAAGCTACTGTAGAAGTAAGCTTTCAGGAAAAAATAGATGGTGTCTTCAAAACTATTTTGGAAGATGGACAAAAAGTGATTGAGATTGAAGAGAGAAATTTTATCACAGGAACAGCTCCCGATCATATCCCTTTACATAATATACAATATTCCTATCCAGTAGTAGATCAACAATTATTTTATTCTGGAGAACATAATACCGGGTATATACAATTACAACGAGGGCAGGATTATCTTTTTGATAATGCGCAATGGCAAAGTATAGTAAAATATGTAGATGATAATGGAAGAATAGAGGAATCTGCTTTTAACTATAATAATTCGGGGAATAAAGTAAGTTATACTATACCTAAAACAGATAAAGAGACTAAGTATTTAATGACTATAGTAAGTACTACCAAATCTTCAAAAGATTCGAATCAGGATAATACCAGTACAGAGACTAAAGATCTGGGAGAAAATAATACACTCGAAATTCGGAAAAACAATGCTCAAGATGTAATAAAAGAAGGAGAAATAGAAAGGCTGAGTTATGAATTTAAATCAAGTGAGTATAAAACTTTTGCAGCAAAAGTTAAAGATATAAGTATTACGGATAATGATTGGGGCAAAATTACTTCTGATGTAGTATACCTAACGTCTAAGATAAAAAATCATGAAGGTTTTGATATTGTAGAACTTAGAGGAAATAAATATTCAGAAAAGAAATCTTTGGTAGTAGTAGAATCTACATTAAAAGATGATTATTTGATAGAAGATATAGACCCTATATTATATCGATATTATGGAATAAGTAAAAAGTATACGATTAGCAGAGATCCTTCGATCTTAGGATTTATACCCAAAAGAGCTCTACCCATTAGTTCAAATTATCTTACTAGTCTGGAACACGGAGTGGATCTAAACTGGAGAGCGATTAATTTTCCGTATCGATACAATTTACCAGAAGTGTATAAGGTTGATTATTTAGATGTAAGAAATAAGGTAATGAATGATTATGTAGACGGCATTATTCCTGCTAATGATCCTGCTTTACGAATATTGGATAGTGAATATCTATTTATTAGATATGGAAACTATAATGTGAAACTTACCTATAAGCTTCCTGGCGGAATAACGGGAAGTAGTGCATATTACAAATTTAAAAACCCAATGAAAATACGTTAATGAAAAGGCTTTTATACATAATAGTATTTTTTGGAATAACTAGTTTGGGCTATGGCCAGAGTAATGAAGATACTTCTCAAAATGAAGTTCAGATCATTGCCAGGTTTCAAAATGGTAAAGTCCTATTACGATGGGCACCAACTGCTGCTGGAGTATGGTTAAAAGGTAATAAATATGGATATCTTTTAGAGAGATTTACAGTTAAAAAACAAGGAAAACTCTTAACACCACCATATGAAAGAGTTGTTTTGCAAGATTCTATTCGCCCCAGACCTGTAGAAGAATGGGAAGATATAGTTCATAAAAATGATTACGCAGCTATTATTGCTCAAGCTATATACGGTGAAGGTTTTCAAGTAGAAGACATGCAAGAAGGAGGAGTGGCTCAGATCATTAATAAATCTGCAGAGATAGAGCAGCGATATTCATTTTCATTATACGCGGCAGATATGAATTTTGAAGGTGCTAAAATGGCTGCTTTAGGATACGTTGATGAGTCAATAACCTCGGGAGAAGAATATTTGTACCGTATAAAAAGCAGAATTCCTGAAACAAAAAGTATAAAAGAGATATCAAGTTCGGTTATTGTTAATACGGTGCACTCAGAACCTTTACCATCTCCTATCGATCTTATTGCTGTTCCTGATGATAAAAGTATTTTATTAACCTGGGAATATGAGATGTTTAAAAGTGTTTTTACTTCTTATTTTGTAGAACGCTCAGAAAATGGTTCAGACTTTAATAGACTAGGAGATATACCTTTAGTCAACCTTAATGATAAACCTGGCCATCCTGCAAAACGAATGTTTTATGTAGATACCATATCACAAAATAATAAAACATATCACTATCGGGTAATTGGGATTTCACCATTTGGAGAAGAAAGTCCAGCTTCTAAAATTGCTTCTGCTAAGGGAGTTAAAAAATTAACAGCAACACCGCATATTTCTAAACATGCGTTTGATACAGAAGGAAATGTAATTATTACATGGGATTTTTTAAAAGAAGCAGAACAAGAGATTACTAGCTTCGAATTAAATTGGGCAGCCCAGGAGGCTGGTCCATATAAACCTGTAGTATCTAATATTAGCCCAAATGCCCGTAAAACAACATTTAAAAAACCAGAACCTTCTAATTATTTTAAGATTACAGCTCATGGGCAAAATAATCAAAAAAGTACCTCATTAAGTGCATTCGTTCAAACTATAGATAGTATTCCTCCGTCAGCACCTATTGGATTAGTAGGTACCGTAGATAGTTTGGGAGTAGTACAATTAAAGTGGCAGGCAAATACAGAAAAAGATATGTTAGGGTATCGCGTATTTAGAGGAAATCTGAAAAATGAAGAAGTAACACAAATAACCATTTCTCCTATAGAAAGTACTTCGTTTCAGGATACAGTTCAAGTAAAATCTTTAAATAAAAAAGTATATTACCAGATTGTTGCTGTAGATCAGCGCTTTAATATGTCTGAGTATTCTGAAAAACTTACCTTAAAAAAACCAGATGTTGTGCCACCTTCTTCTCCAGTATTCGAAGAATATAAAGTAATTGATAAAGGGGTATTTCTAAAATGGATTAATAGCTCAAGCGATGATGTTAGTCATCATCAATTGTATCGCCAAAACACAAATGAAGCCGATAAAGGATGGCAGTTATTATTCGAAACAGATACCATTAGTTCATATACCGATACAGAGCTAGAATCAAATCAAAGGTATCGATATGCTATTTTCGCCCAGGATGATAGTGGATTAGTATCGGCACCTTCTGTACCGATTACCGTTGTGATTAAGAATGTTGATTTAGATGAGGTAATTAAAGGATTTTCGGGAACGGTAGATAGGGTAAGCAAGAAAATTAACTTATCGTGGCGTGTAACAACCAAAGAAGTGCATGAGGTATTGATATATAAATCAAAAGAGAATGAGACACCTGTATTGTGGAAACAACTTTTGTCATCAAAAACAAATTTGATAGACACTAATATTTCTCCTAACAATACCTATGTATACCATATAAAACCTTTCCTAAAAGCAGGAGGCTATGCTACTATGGAAACGATTAAAATAAAATATTAAGAGATGAAAAAGATAGTTTATATACTTTTTACGACTTTTTTCTTATTATTAGGAACCTCTGGTATTGCTCAAAGTTATGAGCTTACAATAGGAGGATATGTTGGAGATGGTAGCCCTGGAACAAGTTGTGGTTCTGGCTCCAAAGGGTTGCAATATATAGAAGCAACATATGCAAATGGAACGAAAACAAGAATTTTTGACCCGGGAGTGTATGAGAATAAACCTTTAGTAATGACCCCGGTTACTTTTAATGAAAACAATAAAATTGTACACTTACGTTTTCATACAAATAAACGAAGAAGAAACTCAATAGGTAATTGTAAATCTAAACGAAGAGATGGTAATATTAATATTACTGGATGTTATTATAGAGATTACAATTTTAGTGAGTTTTCACCAACTCCATCTGCTGTACCTGGAAATGCTATTATAAATGTACGACCCATTATTACATTAAATACTTCTGCAGTTTCTGATATTATAGGATATGAAGATTCGTTTGAAGTAACTGCAACTGCCGGATTTAATACTGGAGTTTATAAATGGCAATATCAATTATCGTCTGGTGCTGTTAATCCTAATGGCACATGGCAAAATATTCCTTTGCCAGCAATACCAAATGTATTTAGAGCAATACCACAGGATTTTTTACCAAAATCCGCAATAGGGCAAAATATATATTTTAGGATTTTACCCTGTGCAGATAAACCATCAGAAAATATTGTTAGCTTTAGATTGCGAAGATCTGCGCCTCATATTGTTTCACCTCCAACAACTACAGATGTTAGTTGTTATGATAGTATTGATGGCGAAGTAAGAGTAACTTTTGACAGAGCATTAGAACCAGGAGATAATTTGGGAATAGCTGTAAGCGATATGTCAAGGCCAATAGGAACTGATCCAGATGGTAATACAATTTATGCTGCTGTAAAATCATATTCTAATATTTCACTTGATGGGACTAACAGCTACGTTTTAACAGGGCTTCCACCTAGTACTGCCGGTTTTAAATTAGATATGATAGGAGGGTATAACGGATTTGTATATTACACAGGAGATACAAGTCATACGGCTATTGTAAATATAAATAAACCTACCCCGGTTTCTTTTGAAGTTACAGAAATCGTAGATGTATGGTGTAATGATGGTGATACAGATATTAATAATAATACTGATGGAGAAATACATCTAAGTGCGGCTGGAGGTGGTACGGGACAATATGAATATGCTATAAAAGAAGCAGGAGCATCCTCTTTAACATGGCTACCTTTTGTAAATGCTAGTACCCATATTATAACAGGTTTAAAACCGGTTACTTATGAAGTGCAGGTGCGTAAAAAGGTTAGAGGTGGAAATGTATATTGTGTCGCCAGAGAACAAATAAATGTTGCAGGAGAAATTAGACTGGGAGACGATATCGTAGAGTCTGAAATCATAGAAGAACCAGGTGAACCATTACAGGTAGAATTGTTAGAATATAAAGAACCGACAGCCTATGGTTTTTTAGATGGTTTTTTTAAAGTTCGAATTTTTGGAGGAACCGCATTAAATGATGATAGTTATACTTTTGAATGGAAAGATAATTCTGGAAATATACTAACTACTACGACAACAAGTGTATTGCCAGGAAACCAGGGATATCAGATAATATTACATTCCATTGGTGAGGGAGTATATAATTTAAGTGCACGAGATGCTAACTATAATGCTGCCACATACAAAGATGGATGCTTCTTTACCAATATTGAATATAATCTGGAACAACCCGAACCACTTGAGGTAACCATAGAAATTTATAATCCTATTTCATGTAATATTGATAACGAATATAGTGATGGCTTTGATTTTAATACTCCTCTGGGAATTCCAGATCAATTTCAGGATGGAGCACTGGTGGTGCATGCAAAGGGAGGTGTGAAATTTGATAATACCATTGCTAATCCAGGAGAATGTAGAGTTAATTTTATGCCATATTGTTACCGATGGAAAAAGAATGTAGGAGGTGTTTGGCAAAATATTGCAGTAAATGATAGTATTATAGAGAATCAAAGTGTAGGCAATTATGCTTTAAATGTAGAAGATAAAAACGGTATTGTATTAGGAACCTATGAGGCATATACAGATGTAGATGGTACCAGACAATATAGATTAGTTCAGGCTATTGATAGCACAAAATATTTATCACAACCCGATAAACTAGGGATTTCTTTTACAAATACGGTTGTCACATGTGCTAATGGAGACGATGCAGAAGCAACGACTTTTGTTGTTGGAGGAACACCGCCATATACATACGAATGGAGTAATGGAGAAACTACTCCAACAATAACCAATCTTATAGCAGGAACATATTTGATTTTTGTTACAGATGCTAAGGGTTGTCAAATAGAAGGAAGCGTAAAAATCGATCAGCCTGGCGGACTTGAAATAAACCCCATATCGGTAATATCTCCAACATGTTTTGAAGGTAATGATGGGCAAATCGAGGTAGAGATTAAAGGAGGGAATCCACCATATAATTATACATGGAGTACAGGTAGTACTTCTACATTTATTAATGGATTATCCTCAGGAACATATAGAATAGAGGTAACAGATAATAAAGGATGTAAAGCATTTTATGAAGAAAAGTTAATAGATCCCGATCCTATTATAGTGAATTTAGAAGAAAAACGTTCACTCTGTAAGGATCAATCACTTATTCTTGATATTGCGATCAATGACCCTGGAGCAACCTATTCATGGTTTAGCGAAAATGGATTTACAAGTTCAGCAAGTACTGTCGAGATTACAGAGGCAGGAAGATATGTAGCTACAATTACCAGCAGTCTTGGATGTATAGGAATCGGAGATATAGAAGTTGAGGTTTTTGATACCCCAATAGATTCTGATTTCTTAATTACAACACAAGCATATACCGATGAAGAGGTAATATTAGTTAATGTGAGTGAGCCTATAGGAGAAACTGTAGAGTGGACAATTCCTGAAGGAGTAGAAGTTGTTTTAGAAAGCAAAGAAAAATTAATACTCAAGTTTGAGAAAGAAGGCCCATATGATATTAATTTAAGATCGTATCAAATAGATTGCTACCAAGACTTTACAAAAACTATTTTGGTTCAACCGGCTATAGAAGCTCCAGAACAATTTGCTTCTCAAGGGGAATTTATAGAAGAGTTTATAGTCTATCCTAACCCTAATGGAGGTTCTTTTAAAACAAAGATCAGTTTGGCAGAAGAGTCTAATATCACATTAAAAATAGTAAACCTAATGTCGGGCGCAACAATGCATGAACGTGTAGAAAAAAACAACCTTGATTTTTTACTAGATTATTCTCTTACACTACCCACAGGAGTGTATTTGATGTTATTAGAAACTCCAAAAGGATCAGAAACCCGTAAACTAGTGTTTGAGTAATTCTTTTTTATTACGAAGAGTTTGTTGAAATGCTTTTATGATATGAATAAAATAATCTACATATTATCTATACTTTGCCTTTTTGGTTGTGCCAAAGAAGAGGCAATACCCGTCATTACTGATTTCGAATTTGAAGTTTTTAATGATGATTTTTCAATACCAGTTCAGGTTGTTTTTTTTAATAGAACAAAAGGAGGAGAAGATTATGAATGGACTTTTGAAGGAGGAGTACCTTCCAGATCTGTAAATCGTAATCCGGGAGTCATTCAATATGATGCAAAAGGAGTGTATACTATTGAGCTTACAGCAACTAATCAGGATGGATCACAAGGTACAAAAACTTTAGAAATACGAATTGATGATCCGGTGGTTATTGATTTTGAAATCACAAATCTGGTAGATAATTTCTCTCCGGCTAGTTATACAATACAAAATAACTCTTCTGGAGCGGATAGTTTTTCCTGGACTTTTGAAGGAGGAACTCCGGCAAGCTCTACCGATCGCGATCCGGGAGAAGTAGTGTTTACAGAGCCTGGAGATCATGTGATTAGACTAGAAGTAGGTAACGGGCGAGAAACGTATGATTTGCAAAAAACGATTACTGTTGCTCCATTTCTAGTGTCAGATTTCGAGTATCAGATAGCTTTTGATGACGACGATTTTCAAATACCTGCTCGTGTACAATTTCAAAATAATTCAATTAGTGCTACCTCATATCAATGGACTTTTGAAGGAACTGTTTCTTCTTCTTCCGCAGAAGAAAATCCAGAGATAATATTTACTCAAGAAGGGGCCCAAACTATAAGATTAACGGCCTTTAATGGAAAAGATACAAAGACCATCACTAAACAGATCGAATTTTTCACAAATACAAATCTTAGAGAATTAAATGATATTAGGTTTGGGATTAATACAGCTCATACTGCGAATACAAGAGGCAGTTTTTATACCATAGCAAAGCGTATACTATTTACAGCTAATGAGATAACACCAGGTGTTGAACAAGATATTGATTTGGTTTTCTTTGGTTTAAGCAACACTTTTAATCGCAATCGATTTGTGAGTCCTGATCAATTATCAGGAACTACTTTTGATGAATTACAAAGCCCCAAAAACACAATTTTCATTAATTCTCAGGAATTGTGCAGTTGTTCTGCTTCATTAACACCAGTACAGTTTGATGCTATGCAGGATGATACATTGTTAAATAATCTGGTGATAACTGAAACCCCGGGAGGGTTACAAGATTTTGATAATACGACGGTACCAAGAATTGTTCTTTTTCAAACTAAGGAAGGAAAGAAAGGAGCTATTAAGATTAAGAATTTTGTAGAGGATGGACAGAATTCCTACATACTGGTGGATATTAAAGTTCAAAAAGAGTAATTGTATGAGTATAAGTATGATAAATAGGATAAAGAGTTCAGCTATGCTTAAAACACACAGATATTATAGTATACTAGTAGTGTTCTTGTTTTCTTATGCATTACAGGCACAGGTTTTCCCAGTAAGTGTTACTCCGCAAATAATACCTCCATATAGCTTAAAACTATCAGAGTATAATACAGCCTCATCAGATAAGTTAATACTTAATTTACTACTAACCGATATTACAGAATCTAATAGACAAGTGCGTTTAAAATTCTTTGTAGAAAATAATGCAGGTTTGTCTATCCAAAGTAATGATGTAGTGATCGGAGCTAATCCGATTTTCCTGGATGGTGGGATACCATTACGATTAACTAATTTAGATTTACAACCTTATTTTGCCCTTCAGAATTTAAGAGGAATTAACCCGCAGCAATATAGTGTGCCTTTACCAGAAGGCTTGTATCGTTTTTGTTTTGAAGTATATGACGCGCAATCGGGGCAACAGATTTCTCGAAAAAGCTGTGCTACAGTTTATTTAGTGCTTAATGATCCGCCATTTTTAAATCTACCTAATCGAGGAGAACAAGTATTGATGCGAGATCCACAAAATATTATTTTTCAGTGGACTCCTCGTCATCTTAATGCTACAAATGTAGAATATGAGTTTACATTGGCAGAGCTTTGGGATAATCAAATGGATCCGCAAGCCGCATTCTTGGCTAGTCGACCATTGTATCAAACCAATACTTTTGCTACTACTTTGTTGTATGGACCTGCAGAAACTTCTTTACTGCCAGATAAAACGTATGGATGGAGAGTACGCGCCATGATAAGTGATGGGATCAGTGAAACCTCTGTGTTTAAAAATGACGGGTATAGTGAAATCTATTACTTTACCTATACCGGTAAATGTGCAGAACCAGAATATATATTGGCAGAGGCAAAAAATACAACCAGCGAAAAGATTTTATGGCAAGGAGTAGATCACTTGAGATATAACGTGCAATATCGTAAAAAGGATACAGAAAATGCGATTTGGTTTGAAGGAGGTACTATTAATGACTATACAACTATTTATAACCTGGAGCCTGCAACGACTTATGAGTTTAGAGTTGGGGGACAATGCCTGGATAATGGTCCGTTTACCTATTCTCAAATCTATGAGTTTACCACCATACTGGCAGAAGACAAAGAATCAACTTATAATTGCGGTATTACCCCCGAGATTATTATTACCAATCAGGATCCTTTAGAAAGGTTGGTAACAAACGAAGTATTTACTGCAGGAGATTTTCCGGTAACGGTAAAAGAAGTCAAAGGAGATAATGGCTCTTTTTCGGGATGGGGATATATTGTGGTTCCGTATTTACAGGATACTAAGTTAAAAGTGAGTTTTGATAATATTAGTATCAATACAGACTATCAACTTTTAGAAGGGATTGTAGTTACAGACTATGATGAAAACTGGGAAGGAATTGAATCTGTTAATGATGTGACAGAGGTCTTTGAAGGAGATAATGATCTAGAAGCTGTACAGCTTGATTATGATATAACGATTAATGATATTCGAGTAAATGATGATGGTACTATAACCGTTACAGATCCGGTAACAGGAGCAATTTCTAAGTATCCTGGTGGAGATGATGTGGTTATTATTGATAGTAATGGGGATATATATCATGTTGACGAAGATGGTAATATTAGACAGGGAGAGCCATTGGCAGATGGAGGAGGTGTGGATCCACAAAATACATCTGGAGTTGATGAAAACGGAGATGTCTCTCAACTTTCTGCAAAAGGAATTAAAGTAGAGTTTATAGATGATAACAATTATGCTTATGGTTTTGATGCGATACCAGATGGACAAGAAAAATTAGCCAAGTATTATAAGCAGATAAAAGATGAAAAAGGAAAAGCATATAAGATTATCAATAAAGCAGTAGGAAATGGGGCCACAGATAAAATAAAAGCAAAAGTAACTATTACCGATAGTAACATTTCGATTAAGGATCTTGTGCTTAAAACTGGCAAAGGTGAGATTGTTAGATATGAAAGAGTATCAGGGGAAAATGAGATTATAGTAGAACTTAATGGGCATTATACCTTTGAGCATGAAAATATATATGCAACAATACAACCAAAGGGAGATACCAAACAGCAAACAATAGCAGGTGTATTTTCTCTTTGGCATTTATCTAAAAAGGATGTTAATGTAACAATCATACCGGTTAGTGGTGTATCATTACCTAGTGAATCAGAACTTTCATCAAAGATCAATGCAATCTTTGGTAAAGCATCGGTTAATATTGACTTTACAATTGCTAGTGATTTTAAGGTAGATAAATCTCTTTACGGAGGAGATACAGTACAGATGGGAGATAGTGGTTTCTTTACAAATTATACAGAGGACCAGAGATCTATTATCAATGCTTATAAATCGAAAGCAACTACGTCTATTAAATCGTACTACCTTTTTGTTTTCGGAAATAATATACAACCTAGCCGAAGTGGTGTTGCTGGTTTTATGCCAATTAAAAGACAATTTGGATTTATATTTAATAGTAACCTTTCAAAAGAGGAGGAGGGTAAAGATAATTTGGAAGGAACTATTTCTCATGAACTTGGTCATGGCGTTTTTGGATTAGAACATCCATTTACAGAGCTGAAAACATCAAAAGGAGCTACCAATTGGCTTATGGATTATGGTAATGGGATAGAATTATCACATTTGGATTGGGCACAAATTCATAATCCTGATTTTAAATTATATCCATTTCAGGATGATGAAGAGGGAGAATATACGGATACAGAGTTTGTAGATAAGATATTTCAAATCATACGATGCGCTTATATAAATTCTGATATCGATGAAGATATTTCTTTTGACACATCAGTTTTTGGAAAATTAGGAACATTTCATACAGAATGGAAAGGAGATAAAATATGGATCAAGATTGATAAAGGTAGTTTTAAAGGAAAGGCTTCATCTGTACCTGAAGAGATAGGAAAAAATAATAAAGAGAATCAAACTTGGCGTTATAGTTTACAGTATAATAATGTAGAAATATATACACCAAGATACAGTACAGGATCAGATCCTGTAGAGTTAGAAAGAATACGTAAATACCTCTTTCCTGAAGATAAATCACAGTTTAAAAAAGAAGCTGACGAGATTTTGACAGCAGTTCTTAACAAGAGCGAATTTACTGATGAAGATTTTGAAAGGTTAAAAGGTATAGCTAATTGTGGAGTACAATATTTTACAGCAGAACAGAGATATCTCATTATATCTAAAATAGTTAAAAATGAGAGTATCACAGAGTATTATGAAGATTTAATACTTGATCTTCTAGAAACACCTCCTTTAAATAATGTCACGGATTTTTATAATGAGCTTTTGGGCTATTTTTTGGAGAAAAATGCTGAAGTGTTAGAAGAATTATTTACAGATGTAGATGATGAAGGAGTAGGGGTTCTTTGGAAAGGAAGAGAGAATAACTACACTCGTTTTATCAATGTGTTAACCGATATCACATCTAAACTAAGTAATGATGTAAAGAAATGGCAAATTGTAAATTACATAATAAATAACGATTATGGTAATTTAGAAAATATTGAAAAGAAGGGGATTGTAAAGGTTTTATCCTCAATGAATGAAAACTCAGACATAGTTGGTAATGTCCCTGCCATCAGTGCATTATTTTTCGAGATGCTTATTGATGATTGTGAGACATTAAAAGAGTATAAAATAATTTTTGACATTGCCAAAACACGAAACTCTAACAGAGAGTTATTTGCAGGTTTTACACAATCAGAATCTACAGTGCTAATAGAAAATCAGAAAGTAAGGGCTAAAGTCGAAGCTGAAATGAAAAAGTTTTCGTGGGTAAACCCTGTGATTTTTATTATTAAAGAGCTCTATAAGGATGAACGTGAAATTAAAGAAAGTGAGTTAAGTAAGTTTTATGCTTGGTCAAAATTTTTGAACGAAGATAAAAATAAGCACATAACAGATTTACTGGACTCTAATCCACAAAAGTATTTTAAAACCTTATTAGAACAAGCATCTATCTATCTGGATAATGCTCAAGGGGATAATGATAGCTTTTGGAACAGCATAAAAACGATTGATTGTGATAACAGAGAAGTAATAGTTGATCATATAAACGCTAATGAGAATACTGCATCTCTTAAAAAGGTAGCATTTGATAAAAAGATGAAATTACTTGAACAAATGTTTACTTGTAATTGGTTTGGTGTTTCTGATACTGACGCGGTTTTTAAGAATACTGAAGATGCCCTTATTAAATTGGTAGTCAGTTTTAAGCCTACCAGTTCTGAAGTATTAAAAGGGATAGAAAAAGAGATAGGATTAAATGTGATTTATGATAAACTATATGGAGAAAGACTCAGTAAGTTTTTAGCTTGGATGGGATCTCAAATTATAAGTAGTAATTATCAAAAACCGTTAAGGAAAAAAGATTTTTTTAAAGATGATGATGTAACTGTAAAAGATAAAGAAGGGGTATTAGCATTAGAAGCAGATCTTTTTAATTTTAAAAACTTTTCTATAGATGAAATAGGGGAGAAAACAATAAAAATAACTCTGGAAGGAGAAGAAGAAGAGCTTAGCTACAACCGGATGGTTCCTGTTTATGTAGAAAGTAGTTTTACTTTTTTGGGTGAAAAATTTAAAAAAGGAAGTGTTTTACATATGCCATTGGTTCAGGCATTTGCAATGAGTAACAGCAATAGAAATATAGTTTTAGAAAAAGGAGCTTGGGTAGCTGTTGATGTTGTTTCACTAGCTGTCGGAGTAGGGAGTATCAAAATCCTGTTTAGTGTTGGTAATGCAGTAAGGAAAGCAGTGGTTACCAGCGATTTATTAGGTTCTACAGCTGGTCTTTTGGCTAACGCACTTAATGAGGATGCCATTTCTGAGGAAACAAGATTTCAATTAAACATGTTGTCAATAATAGCTTCTGTACCATTATTGGCTACTACATCAAAAAAAGTTGATGATATGATAACGGCCTTAGATGATAAAATTAGTAGCAATGCGGGGCTTAGTAATTCATCGAAACAAATTTTGGATGAACATATAGAAAACATTAAAAAAGGAATGAATTCTGATGTAATAAAGCAGAGTGAATTAGAAATTAGAGTTGATAATATCATAGCAAAAATCAAAAAGAATAACCCTAATTGTAAATAAAACTGGTAGTGTTTAATTTTTACAGTTTGATTCTTATAAGAATTAGTATTGAAAACGAGAATATGAAAGCAAATATATCAAAGGTCATACTTACTATCCTTTTCCTTTTTATTGGGTTGGTATCGGTAAAAGCAGAATGTAGTAATGAATGTTTGGCTAATATTTTTAAAACAGAGTTTGCTGAAAAAATATCAGGAAATGGATCAGAAAACCTTATAAAGTATTTTGAAGATAACACTACAAATGCTTACAAAGCCTGGAGAGTTTTATATAAAGCAGATAAGAATGTTGATCGTTTTGATCTTACTAATCTTACAGAACTTGCTGATTATATAACGAGTTCAAAAAAAGCACCTCATGTTATCGTTAAAGAAATTGAGGATGCTGGGGGGTATATCGCTTTTAAGAAAACAATGTTCTTACCTAATTTGGATTTAGAAAACCTCGATGGACGGGTTTTGAAAAAATTTGAACAGTACTTTGATGACATTTTAACTAAAGATGAACTTATAGCAGGTGTAAAAAATGAGCTTAACACTTTTGGTATTCCCGAGACTATTATACTTGAGATAGATAAAATTGATGATTTTTCTATATATAGGGATATCTTACGTAGTGGAGGGAAAGATTTATATGTTTTATCAAAATCTGATAATCCCGAATTAGTAGAATATGCAAGGACCCTCATTGAAGCACGTAGAAATCACCTTATTCATGATCATAAGCACTTTAAACATGCAATAAAAAATGCAGAGAATGTATTTAAATTACCCATTGTTAAAGGAAAAGATGTTACCAATGGTAGTGGTGGTTTGGGAACTCATTTTTTGGGTGAATTTAAGTTTGATGGTAAGCTAATTCCAGCTAGATTCAAATTTGACCGTAATGTAGATTATGATGCAATTGGTGAAATAGAAACTGTAACTAAAGGGTTAGAACCTTATGGAGGAGCCAAATTTTATAGCCGCATAAGGGTACAGGAACCTAATGGAGTATGGCAAGATGCCGTTGCCATGGAGGCAATTGATGGTTATGATTTATTTGCTCTTTATAGTAAGCAAAAAAACAAAGAAATACTTCCTATTAAAATCACTTCAGCTCATTTAAAAGCCTTCGATGATATCTTAGAACAACTGGCTAGAGATGGGAAAATCTTAGGAGATACTAATCTTGGTGATTTCATGTTGACCAAGGATCCTAAGCGTCCAATTGTATTTTTAGATATGCCCCTTACTAATGGAGGTAATGGAATTCAAAACCCTATTGCACCTGGTGGAATACCAATTCGTGAGACCATAAAAGAATTGCTCGACGAAGTGAAAAGTGAATTTTTAGAAGTCTTATCAAAGAATGAAAAGTTTAAAATACATTATGACGGTTTACTAAATAACCCCTCAAAAAGAAAATTTAAAGATGTTTTGTCTATAGAGGAAGAAGCAGTCTTGATATTTTATACTACTAATCCAGGGTATAAAAACCTTAATAAAGCATTAAGAAGTGAAATCGAAATGACGGAAGAGTTTATAGCTCAAGAAAAATTAATGAATCAAGCTTTAGCCAAATTGCCAAATTCATCATATAATCAGGCAGATGATCTTTTGTATAGAATAGAAAACTTAACAAATGATGAAATTAATACAATTTATAAAAAAGGAGATATAATCACTAAAAAAGGATTCTATTCCACTACTTATTCAAGAGATGCTATTAAATCAGCTATGGATAATCGTGTTCACACAGTTTTGATACGAATTAAAGGTAAAAATGGAAAATTAATTGAAGATTTATCAACGTTTGCTATAGAGAAAGAGGTTTTATTTAAATCCAATACAAGGTTTAAAGTAAATAAAATTTATACAGAGGAACATATATTGTTAGAAACAGGTTTATATAGTTCTATAGATGATATTATTAAGTTTGATGGAGCGTATAAAGAATTTGACATGATAAGAGTAATAGAATTGATTGAACTATAATGAATAAAAGAGATATAAATACGAGAATTTTATTTCTGAGAAATAAACTTAACCCAATTAAAAAAGAATATCGAAAAATAATTGAGGAGAGTCTTGGTATAAATAAAGATTTAAAAAACTTGGATGATTCTATAAAACAAAAATTATCGGATTTAAGAAACAAAATGCTACCATACAGAAAAGAACTTGTTGTTTTAAATAGAATGTTACTAAGTAATGAGGAAAAGAAAGAGAGACGTATAAATGGTATTGATTTTATGATGAAATTTTATGATGAAAATAATAACAAGATAAAAGCAGAGTATGGTAAGTTATATTTGAAATTACTGGATAAGATTAAGCCTCAGATAAAAAAGGATAAAAAAATAGCTGAAATCTATGTTTATCTAGATGAGAAAGATTTTCAATATAATATCCAAGAAGAATATTTAGATATTTTAGAACAAAAAACAGAATTCTCAGAATTCATTAAAAAGATCAAAGAATTATCTGGTAAAATAGAATGATTTTTATTACAAAATTTACATCTAACCTTTTAAAATCTCATCCATAAAATCACTGAAAACCGTGAATAGTTTTTCTTTTTTTAAGAGTAATATTGTAGTATAATAATTTGACTAAAAAGTATAGTTAGAACCAAATAAAAGGGGTTAGATCAATGCTTTTTTTTCAGAGAAATAAAAGGGCAGAGTATACTTAAAAAAGAGAGAAAAATAATCTTATTCATGTTATAAGAGAATTGTGGGGAAATTTAATATAAAATCATTTTTGAGTATACCAACTAAAATAAAGTTTTTGAATAAGCTATTATTAGTGTTTTTGGTATTTCCTTTTTTCTCTATTGCACAAACACTCGATTATGAAACAATTACTCAAAGTAAACCTTTAAAAGTTAGTGGTCAGGTTTCTGCCAGTGGAGTGTATTATAGTTCTAACCAAAATAATAACAGAGAACCCTTTACCTATTTTTTACAAGGCGCCCTTAACATCAATATTTATAGTTTTTCATTACCAATATCCTATAGTTTTTCGAATCAGGGAGAGAATCTGGGCTATCAATTACCCTTTGATTTTAATCGTATTAGTTTATATCCCAAATACAAATGGGTAACTGGTCATATTGGTAATATAAGTATGACCTTTTCTCCTTATACCTTAAGTGGTCATCAGTTTACCGGTGGAGGAGTCGACCTTACTCCCCCAGGAGCCTTCAAAATAAGTGCTATGAGTGGTCGTTTGCTAAAAGCAGTAGAGGATAATGAAGATGCAAGAACAATTCCTTCATATGATCGTATGGGATATGGACTAAAAACGAGTTTTGAAAAAGAGCGTTATAAAATAGGAATTATTGGTTTTTATGCCAAGGATAATCAAACCTCTATTGATTCGATTCCCGAAGCCAAAGGCGTATTACCTCAGGAAAATCTGGTAGTGAGTATAGAAGGAGAAGTTAAATTAGGAAAAAGTTTTAGTCTTCAAGCCGAATATGCTTCTACCGCGATTACCAAAGATACCCGAGCCGAAGAAGCCGATAATACGGATATCTCCCCGATCGCTACTTTTTTTAATAATCGAGCTTCTACAGAATATTATACCGCTATAAAAACACGTTTAGGCTATGGTGTAGGGCGAGTAAACCTTGGATTGGGATACGAACGTATCGAACCTGGATATGAAACCCTGGGAGCGTATTATTTTAATAATGATTTTGAAAACATCACCTTAGATGCCTCTAATACCTTTTTTAAAGACAGATTGACCTTAGCTCTTAATATAGGCTATCAAAGAGATGATCTGGATAACTTAAAGGCCAATAACACCAATCGTACAGTTGGCTCGTTAAATGCGACCCTTTCTGTATCAGATAGATTAAATATTTCTGGTATGTACTCTAACTTTAGCACATATACCAATATCAAACCCAATCAATTTGATGAGATTAATGATGCCGACCTTTTGGATGAACAGATAGAGGAGTTGGATTACAAACAATTATCGCAAACCGCTACGGTAACGATCAACTATGTACTTTCAGGAAAAAAGACCTCTCGCCAGAATCTCACGATGAATTATGCACTCAATGATGTCTCAAATGAACAAGGCGGTGTGGTTAGATTAGGAGATGCTTCTACTTTTCATAATATGAATTTGGGTCATACGATAGATTTTTCAGAAAGAAGCCTAAATATCAGCACCTCGGTTAACGGGACTTATAATACTATTGGCAGAGAAGAAGCAACGACCTGGGGACCTACCTTGAGTGTTGGTAAGCGGTATTTTAAAAAAACACTGAACACCCAACTTTCTGCAGGATATAATAGTTCTACAAGTACTACATCTACTACAAGTGTTACCAATCTACGAGGAGCTGTGACCTATACCTTAAAAGAGAGGCACAACTTCAACCTTAATGCCGTACAGTTATTTAGAAGTGGAGGTAATAATGGACAATTAAGTGAATTTACAGCTACTTTTAGTTATAATTATGCATTTGGACTAAAGAAGCCTAAAATCAATTTCAATAAAAAACCTAAAAAGGCAAAAGAGGCTAATGATTCTATCAAGATTCAGTATAGAAAATATCGTTATGAAGGACTCCCAATAGATATCACACCAGAGTTATTAGCACTACCCGAGAAAGAAGGTTTTGCACATATCATCAAAGATAAAAGAGGGAGGCTAAGCGACCTGGGAGAACAACTAGAAGAAACCGAGCAGAAGGATAAAAGAGTATACAAAGAGGTTGCTATCAGTTACCTTAAGGCGATGAATCTTTATTTTGATTTTGCAGAGTTTTACAATGAGAAAATATATGAATCGTACCTAAAACTAGTTCGTGAAGCACAGGAGATTGATCGCCAAATCAGGGATGAGTTTACCGTATTGAGTGCAAGAATCAATAGTGCAGAAGAAAAAAACCAGGAAGATCTGGATAGACAGAAAGTATTAGAGAAGCGCTACGAATCCCATACCGAACTATTACAATCATTATTAAAATGGGATTTAAAACCAGAAGATATCGAATATCCCGAAGGAGATATTAAGACACTAAAAAGACACAATGCATCAAAAGTCTTCTCTATGTATCAAAATGAGAAACCAGAAAGAGATATCGTAAAGTTTATCGAAATACGATTGGCAGATGTATTTCATAAACTATTAAAAGAAGAAAACTAGTTTCGACACTAATATTCAGGCCTCATTTTTATAACCTAAAGATAGAATTCTGTGAAAAGTACAGAAAGAACTGTGATCCTTATATAAATTCATAAACTACCTATCTCTAATTTTGAATACTGATACTGTAACAATGCAGTGAAAAATTAAAATTATGAGTAAAAAGTATATTGCAGAAATTAATATTGCCAAAATGAAAGCTCCGCTGGATTCTCCTTTACTAAAAGAATTTGTAGATTTTCTAGAACCGATTAATAAACTGGCTGATGAGAGCCCAGGATTTGTATGGAGATTAAAGGATGATGATGGCAGTTCTGCCGCAAATATAGAATCTCCTTTAGAAGATGATATGATGCTTATTAACATGTCTGTTTGGGAAGATCTTACATCTCTTAAAAACTTTGCCTACGGTACTGTGCATAGCTATTTTGTGAGGGATGGTAGAAAATGGTTTGAAAGAATGAAAAGCCCACACATGGTATTATGGTGGATAGATCGTGATCATATACCAACAACAGAAGAAGCCTTATCTAAATTGAAACATCTAGAAGAATATGGACAGACTTCTGACGCCTTTAATTTTAAAAAGATTTTTAATAGTATAGGTGAAGAAATTTAAGTTTATGATTTTATGTTTATATTGATGAGAGAATAAAGTAATGAATAAGGATATATGATGTCTGTAAAAGCAATAGAAAAGATACCAAATTACCATTTGTATGGTGATAAGATAGAAGGTGAGGTTGCCTCATTTTTTAATATGAGACGCCTAGAGGAATCATCTAATGGCCTTAATACTACGGCGCATCATCCTCATCGACATTTTAATCTCTTTCAGATCATTTGGGTAACCCATGGGTGTGGAAACATCATGATAGATGAAGAAATGTATAAAATGGAGAAAGGAACACTATTTTATATTCACCCAGGGGTAGTTCATGCATGCGAAAATTCTAATGATTTTAAAGGATTTGTATTGCATTTCTCACCAGATGTTTTGTTATCACATACCAGAGCGAATACCAGTTTTGAAATTATAAATATGACAATACATAATACATCTTTAGTAGTGCAAACTAATAAGGAAGAAAAAATGATTAGTAGTAGTATTACAGCCCTTTGGAAAGAATTTACTAATGACTATGTTGAGAAAGATCAGATCATTAAAAATCATCTTAATATTTTGATGATCCATATCCAACGACAGATGCATAATGATCAGAGTTTTGGAGATGGTACATCGGGTAATATGATTGTGAAGTCTTTTAAAAAGTTAATCGAACAAGATTATAAAAAAGAAAGAAGCGTTAGCTATTACGCTTCTTTACTACATATTACACCAACCTATCTAAACGATACAGTAAAGAAATCAACAGGAAAAACAGCAGGAGAATTGATTAGAGAACGTGTTGTTTTAGAGGCTAAGCGACTTCTGATTTTTAGCAAAAAAAGTATATCCGAGATTGCTTTTGAGTTACATTTTGAAGATTCTGCCTATTTCTGGAAGTTTTTCAAGAAATATGTATCTATTTCTCCAAAATCTTTTAGAGAAAAACATTAATTAGTAATGGGATGTGCTGCTAGAGATGGCTTACGCACTTCAATAAATGCCAGAGTAAACCCAATAACTTCCAAAGGAAGGCTTATGATCTGAACAATATCGGCATTATGATCGGTAAATATCCCCACAACATAAAAATACATTTTCTGAATTAAATAAAAAAAAGCTGACTTATATAAGTCAGCTTTTCCTTTTTTATTCCTGTAGCGAGAGGGGGGCACGATCCCCCGACCTCCGGGTTATGAATCCGACGCTCTAACCAACTGAGCTACCTCGCCATATTCCTTATTTTAGTATAAAAAAACTATTTAAAACAGCTTCTTTTTATAGAACACTTTTTGTAGTACTCCTAAGGAGGGTGCAAATATAAAAACAAAATGGATTGACGCAAACAATAATGCATAATTAATTTTTTTTTCAATGTACTTTTAAAGTCGATAATTAATCTATATATTGGCTTACCAACAATTAATGATATGTCTGAAAAAATAAAATATGAACTTGAATTTGTGGTACAGTCGTCGCCGCAACTATTATATCAATATATATCTACTCCTTCTGGTCTCTCAGAGTGGTTTTCTGATAATGTAAACTCAAGAGGGGAGTTGTTTACATTTATCTGGGATGATTCTGAAGAGGAAGCAAAACTTTTAAGCAAAAAAAGTGGTGAGCGAATAAAATTTAGATGGGTAGAAGATGAAAATGATGGAAATGATTATTTCTTTGAAATGCGTATTCAGGTTGATGAAATAACCAAAGACGTTTCTCTTATGGTTACTGATTATTCTGAAGATGATGAAATGGACGAAAGTAAAATGTTATGGGATAATATGATAGGGAATCTAAAACAGGTATTAGGCTCAGCATAATTCTTCTTTTTATAATAAAAATCTATACCCCATAAACATTAAAATTTATGGGAATTTTTTATGGTTAATATCAACGGAAATTTACTAGAAGATCATAAAGCAGTATTGGCTATTGATAATAGAGGATATGCATATGGAGACGCTTTATTTGAAACTATCAGAGTTAATTCTGGTACTATTTTATTTTGGGAAGATCACTATTTTCGATTAATGGCTTCAATGCGTATTCTTAGAATGCAAATCCCTATGTCATTTACTCCAGAATTCTTAGAAAAAGAAATCATAGATCTTGTCACTGCAAATGGGTTAACAAATTCTTCGGTAAGGATAAAATTAATGGTGAATAGAGTCTCTGGCGGGCTATATACGCCCGCTTCTAACGATATCGAATACAATATATTGGTTTCTAAGTTAGAATCCAGTTTCTATACGATTCCTGATCAGAAGTATGAAGTTACTCTTTTTAAAGATCATTATATCAATACAGATATCCTATCTACTTTAAAATCAACAAATAAACTGGTTAATGTTCTTGGTGGAATTTTTGCCAAAGAAAATGGCTTTGATAATTGTTTGTTAATCAACTCTGAAAAAATGATTATTGAAGCTTTGAACGGAAATTTATTTCTTGTAAAAGGTAATACAATAAAGACACCTCCAATAGCAGATGGGTGTCTAAAAGGGATACTAAGAACTCAGTTGATAAGAATTCTTGAGAAATTACCAGAATATCAAATAGAGGAAGCTTCTATTTCTCCTTTTGAGTTACAAAAAGCAGATGAATTATTTATTACTAATGTAATTACAGGAATTTTACCAATTACCAAGTTTAGGAAAAAGGAGTATACTTCTAAAACAAGTAAGAGATTATTAGGAATATTAAATACCAGGATAAGATTAGGGGATTAATTGTATGTAGGATTCTCTGGAGCATTAGACCAAAGGACATATTCTCCTCCTAGTTCTATCATTTTTTCTTTCCAGAAAGTATCACAGGACTTTCCGAAAATATTCTTTTTGTAATTATTTTCTACAATTACCCATGAGTTGGCTTCAAGTTCTTGATTAAGTTGCTTAGAATCCCAACCAGAATATCCTAAGAAAAACCTGATTTCATTTGGAGTGATTTTATCTTCAACAATAAGCTGGGAGACAATAGAGAAATCTCCTCCCCAATAAATACCGCCAGATATTTCTACACTGTTAGGAATTAAATCGGGAACTTTATGTATAAAGTATAGGTTATCTTGTTCAACTGGTCCACCATTATAAATCTTAAACTCTATTTCAATTTCTGGAACCAGATCAGCAAGAAAATACTCAAGTGGTTTGTTCATTATAAAGCCAATGGACCCCTGTTCACTATGATCAGCCAAAAGGACCACCGAACGGTTAAAAGACACATCTCCTATAATAGACGGCTCAGCGATTAATAAATGTCCTTTTGATGGTTGTAGTGATATCATACTAACAATTTAACTTATCTTAAATCTAAATAATTATTTCTAATAATCAAAGTAGTTAGGAGTTTTTTGCCGAAAAATCATAAAAAAAACTCCCAAATTTGGGAGCTTTTAAATAATATCGAAAACGAACTGATTAGTTTACCGAACTTGATAAATCAGCACCAGCCTTAAACTTAACAACGTTTTTAGCAGCGATTTTAATAGTCTTACCAGTTTGTGGATTTCTACCTTCTCTTGCAGCTCTTCTAGAAACTGACCAAGATCCAAATCCTACTAAAGAAACACGTCCTCCTTTTTTAAGAGTACCTTCAACGTTTCCTAAGAAAGATTCTAAGGCTTTTTTAGCCGCTGCTTTAGTAATTCCAGCGTCAGCTGCCATTGCATCGATTAATTCTGTTTTGTTCATAATTCTGTTTTTAAATTAATTGTTGGTTAAACCAATCTATTATGTTAAACGCTTTACAAATTTATACGGATTTATGATTCATGCAAGGATTGGCCCAGTAAATACAGGGATTTGTTGATAACTCAATGCGATTGTTAATAACCAATGTTGTTTTAGATAGATTTTTAAACCCTATATTACATAGGGGCTAACACATTTTTGCATCTCTATAAAAGACATAACCATTCAATAATGCTTTTGACTCCATTGCTTTTTTACCGGGCAGTTGAAGTTTTTTCAATATAATGTATCCTTTTTTTACTGCTATCTTGATTGTCGAATCTTCGATAATAATTTTACCTATATCATATGTATGAGCCTCTTCAATAGGTTGAGCATTGTATATTTTTATTTTTTCAGACCCCCCTTTATTGTACAATTCACACCAGGCAGCAGGATAGGGACTTAATCCTCTAATCAGATTATGAATAGTATATATGTCCTCTTCCCAATTAATTCTGGTATTCTCACGATTTAGTTTATATGCTGTTTTAAAAGCACTGTCTTTTGGTTGTGGGCTTACCGTTACCGAATCATTTTCTATTGCTTGTATAGTCTCTAATACCAGATCGGCACCTTTTTCCATTAGTTTATCATGTAGTACTCCTGCGGTATCATCATTTTTTATTTCAACTTCTTTCTGAAAAATAAGATGACCGGTATCTATTTTTTCATCAATAAAAAAAGTAGTAATTCCTGTTTTTTGCTCTCCATTAATAACAGCCCAGTTAATCGGTGCTGCACCTCTATAATCAGGAAGAAGAGATGCGTGTAAATTAAAAGTTCCATATTCGGGCATACTCCAAACTATTTCCGGAAGCATTCTAAATGCAACGACGATATTAAGATTAGCACCCAAAGCTTTTAACTCTTCAATAAAATGCTCATCTTTTAGATTTGTTGGTTGAAGAACGTTTAGATTTTTGGATAACGCATATTCTTTAACAGCAGATGCTTTAAGTTTTCTACCTCTTCCCGCCGGTTTATCGGGGGCAGTAATAACACCAACTACAGTATACTTGTTTTCTATTATTGTTTTTAAGGTCTCAACAGCAAAATCCGGTGTCCCCATAAACAGGATTCGTAAGTCTCTCATTATTTTTGTACTAATTGATAGTGGTTATCGTGATTAATCCTTATAATTTGGTGTTCGTTCATTTCCCGCAATACTCGTAATGCTAATTTTTCGGGATATGCTAACTGTGTCAGTAAATCTCTTGAAGATAAGTTTTTTCTTTCTAAAAGTCTTATAATATCTTCTTGTATTTTATAGAGATCTGCTGAAGTGGAATTACTTTTTTTAGTGATGCAAAAACTACAGATACCACAATCTGTAGTATCTTTTTCTCCAAAATAATGAAGTAATTGCCTGCTTTTGCATTCAGTATTATTTCCTGTAAATCTTAATATCGCTTCTACCTTCTTTGTTTTTGAAGTATTTTGTTTTATTAGATGGTGTTTAATGCGATTGATTGTATGGTCATCTTCTCTTGGTAATAAGAAAATAATTTCTGCATCAGAAATTTTGTATATAAACTCTAGTAATTCGGCTTCTTGTAGTTTATTTAATACATTAACTATTTCTGCTTCGGGTTTCCCTACTTTTGAAGCAATCAAAGGCAGATTAATTGTCACTTTTTCATCAAAGATACCGCCGTAAGTTCTAAGAATAGCTTTGGTAATTAGTTGATACTCTATGTTATTTTCTAGAAATTCTAAAAGATGATTTCCCGTCGTAAGAATATAAACACTACTTTTTTTGGTAAATCGTTGCGTAAACCTAATTACACCACAGCGATCCAAAAATTGTAACGTATTGTAGGCAATGAGCGTATTTAACTCATAAGTTTTACAAAACGTATTGAATTCAAAATTATGAACAGTTTGCTCACCTTCACCATATGATATTTGAAAATAGTTACACAGTCTTCGATATACTAGTTTTACTTCATCTACATCGGGTAATACTTTTATAAATTGATTGTGTAATCTTTGATTATCATTTGTGTTTTTTAAAAGATAGGCAAAAGATTGCTTGCCATCACGACCTGCTCTTCCCGCTTCCTGAAAATAACTTTCTATACTTTCTGGGGTTGTATAATGAATCACTGTCCGCACATTGGGTTTATCGATTCCCATTCCAAAGGCATTTGTAGCAACCATTACTCTAATTTCTTCTTTTAACCATTGGTTAAAACGTTTAGTTTTTTCTTGCGCATCCACACCACCATGATAGTATGTTGCCAAATATCCACTTGCATTAAGAAAATCACTTAATTCAACCGCAGATTTTCTATTTCGTACATAAACGATAGATGTTCCCGGGTATTTATCTAAAATCTGAGTGAGTTTATGATTTTTATCGACTACATTTTCTACCCTGTATCCCAGATTAGGTCTAAAAAATGATTGTTTAAATATTTTGGGTTGAAAAAGATCCAGTTCTAGTACAATATCATCTACTACTTCTTTGGTGGCAGAAGCGGTTAATGCAATTACAGGTACAGAAGGATGTATTTTTCTTAGTACTTCTATTTTTTTGTAAGATGGCCTAAAATCATTTCCCCATTGTGAAATACAATGAGCCTCATCTACTGCAATAAGATTAATATTCATTTGCTTTAATCGCTCTTGCACAATGTCTTGCTGAAGACGTTCTGGCGAAAGGTATAGGAATTTATAATTGCCATAAATACAATTATCAAGCAAAGTATCTAATTCTGAATATTTAATACCGCTAGGTAGAGCAATTGCTTTTATATTTTTTTGCTGAAGATGCAGTACCTGATCTTGCATTAATGCAATTAATGGCGAAATAACAATGCAGATACCTTCCATTATTAAAGCAGGCACCTGGAAACAAATTGATTTTCCTCCACCTGTGGGTAGCAATGCAAAAGTATCTTCTCCTTCCAATACCGAAGCTATAATCTCTTCTTGTAATGGCTTAAAGCTATCGTGTTTCCAATACTGCTGTAATATTTTAAGAGGAGACTTTAGCAAATTATTTTATGTTTTTGAGGATAAAATCATAACGTTCCTGTACAGTTCCAAAAGGTACTTCAAAACAATCATAACCTAATTGATTATAAATTTCTAACAGATGATGATGAATTTCTTCTGCTTGTTCAAAACTCTCATAGCGTTCATTGTCGGATACATAAATATCTTCCCATGGTGGTAGTAGAAATACCTGATCATACATATGCTTTTTACAAGCATTTATAAAATCATCGCTATAGGGCTGGTCAAAATAGTTCATATAGGCCAAAACATCTGGTATGCCTCTATCATAAAATGTGAGATCTTCTTTTTGGGATATGGCATCTTTAAATTGATCGACCCTTCCGTTAAGGATTTGTGTATTAAATTGATAAGGATCAGAAACAGAAATTATGGGATTAGAAACAATAACTTTAGAATCATCACTTTTTAAAGCTTCTTTAGTCATACTTCGTATAATCTCATGAAAACAGAAAAATTTTGCTTCTTCAAGTTTATGGATAACCGAGGTTTTCCCTGTTCCGGGTGCTCCGGTAATTACAATTCTTTTCTTTGTCAAAGGAATAATTTTGGTGCAAATTTCGTAATTATAAAAGGATTTTGAAAAGAAGTTGTTTAAAGTTTTTATATTCTAACAAACAGAAACAATTTGATGTATAGTATGGTAGTTGCTAAAATCAAATAGATAAAATTATATTTTACATGTATTGGGATAAAATCGATCGTTATTTTCTCTCAATAACATCTACACCTCGATGAAATGCAAATATTGAGTTTTTAACAGGATGTCGAAATGGATATTCAATTTGAAGGAATAATCAAGTCATTCAGCAAAAAGATTTTATGTAGAGAGCATGATTGTTTTACTTTAATGATAGAAGGCATTAGAACGTGTAATATAGTATGTACTTAAGAATTAGAAAAAAGTGAAAAAGAAGTTGTTTTTAATACATGGGTGGATTGGTAATCAATTAGGCATACTCTTTTTTATAATTTGTTTTTCTGGAACAATCTCTACTATTAGTCATGAGTTAGATTGGTTAATTCAATCAAATTATAGAGCTACACCACAATCAACTTTTGTTTCAAGAAATGTTATTTCAAATAATTTTGCGAGGACATATCCAAAAGCTAAAATCACCTATTGGATACGACATGATGAGCCTTACCTATGTGATTTGTTGTATAAAGAAGAGGATAATAAGCTTTCGTTTGTATTTGCAAACCCTTATACAGGAGAGATTCAGGGAGAAACTAGTCTTATGGCTCAACTTTATCTAAGGGATTTACATTATTATCTCTTTATACCTTTTCAGATAGGAAATTACATTGTCTTACTTTTTGGATTTCTCATGCTTGTTTCGGTAATTTCTGCTCTTTATTTTTATAAATCCTGGTGGAAAAAGCTTTTTACACTTGATATAAAAAAAGGGTCAAATAAATTTAGTAGAAGCTTACATAGGGTAGTTGGTTTATGGACTATTCCTTTTATTTTTCTTATTGTGATCATTAGTAGCTGGTATTTTGCAGAACGTGCAAATATTGCGGGTATTAAACCAATGGTAAACCCTAAACATATAAAATTAGATATTCTTAATTATCAAAAAGAGGAGAAGAGTTCGTTTCCTTTTAATATAGATTATGATAAGGCAGTTAAGATTGCAGAAGAAGCTATTCCTCATCTTAAAGTAAAAAATATTTCTCCTGCTATTGATTCTACCGAAACAATATATTTAATGGGAAATAGTAATGTTCCATTAGTTAGGCAAAGAGCAAACCGTGTGTATATCAATCCATATAATTATAAAATAGAACATATACAAAACGCCGCAACCAGTACTACTATTATGTGGATTAATGATATTGTAGATCCTTTGCACTTCGGGTATTGGGGAGGGATAACAACTAAAATAATTTGGTTCATTTTTGGACTTTTTATTTCAATCTTGATACTTTCTGGTATCTATATTTCTTTAAAGAGAAAGGCTCGATTGAAACAGAAAGGTATGATTGAAAAAATATCTGTAAACGCTATAAATACAATAATTACTAGTTGTTTGTTTTACTTTATGCTAAAACGATTACATACAAGATACGAAGCTACTATTTTGGCCCATTGTGTAATCTTTATTTTCTGGACAGCAGTATTTGCTTTATTATATTATTTATTAGTTTTTAAAATAAGAAAAACGAGAAGTGTAGAAAACAAAATTAATTAGGTTACTCCATATCGTGCTATAAAATACAGTTCGTAAATGCTAAATCGAAAACGGATGGATTTTGATATGCTGAATTTTATATATAGAATGATATAGTATATATACGACATTAATAAGAAGTGAATATTATGTATATAAAATGATTCTCAGGAATCATAATAATTTGTAATGATCTGTTAAAGTTGGATCAACGAAGTGAATTTTTAGTAACTTCAATAGCAATTGATATGCATTTGCTTTATTTAGACTAGTTAAATACAAATCTTAAAAATTAATACTCATGCCTGTTTATAATTTAAAAATTAATGGTCAATCTCACAGTGTTGAGGCGGATCAGGATACTCCTCTTTTATGGATATTAAGAGATCACCTTGATATGGTTGGCACCAAATTTGGCTGTGGTATAGGTCAATGCGGTGCATGTACTATACATGTAGACGGTTCTGCTAATAGAAGCTGCTTGCTTCAGGTTTCTATGGTAGAAAATATGGAAATTACTACGATCGAAGGCTTATCTGAAGATGCCTCACATCCCGTTCAACAAGCCTGGAAAGAAGTAGATGTACCACAATGCGGGTATTGCCAGGCGGGACAAATGATGTCTGCCGCTGCTTTCTTAAAACAAAATGCAAACCCGAATAAATCAGAAATCAGGGATGCAATGAGCGGTAATATATGTAGATGTGCATCTTACAACAGAATAGAAGAAGCTGTAGAAGTTGCTGCCAGTAAAATGAGTTAACCCATTTAAATTTTAAACGTATGAAAAATAATGCATCACCTTCATTCGGTAGAAGGTCATTTATAAAAACATCGGCATTGGCTGGTGGCGGAATGTTAATTGGGTTTAATTTATTTCAGGCATGTAAACCTGAAGCAACACCACCTGTTGATATACCTATTGATATTTCTCAATTAAACTTTAATGATTTTAATGCCTTTATCAAGATAGCTGATAATGGAATGGTAACTATCTTCTCTCCAAATCCAGAAATAGGGCAGGGGGTTAAGACTTCTATGCCAATGCTTATTGCAGAAGAACTTGATGTGTCATGGGATAATGTTCATGTAGCTCAAGGTGCATTGGATACCAAAAACTTTACAAGACAAGTAGCTGGAGGAAGCCAGTCTCTTAGACAAGGGTGGGAACCACTACGCCAAACAGGAGCTACAGCCAGACAGATGTTAGTTAATGCAGCAGCAGCCAAATGGGGAGTAGATGCTTCAGAATGTAAAACAGAAAATGGTGTAATTATAAATGCCAATGGCGATACACTTGGATATGGAGAAGTCGTTAAAGAAGCAGCAGCCCTCGAAGTACCAGAAAATATAACATTAAAAGACCCTAAAGATTTTAAAATCATAGGAAAAGATATTCCTAATGTAGATGTTGATAAGATTATTACCGGAAAGTCTCTTTACGGAATGGATTATAAAGAAGACGGAATGGTATATGCTTCGGTATTAAGACCTCCTGCTTTTGGTAAAATGTTGATTGATTTTGATGATACTGCTGTTAGAGCAATTTCAGGAGTGCATGATGTGGTTAAGTTTGGGGATAAAATTGCAGTCTTAGCAAAAGATACCTGGACCGCAATGAAAGGAAAAAAAGCATTGAAAGCTAATTGGACTTCAGATTCAAAATTAGAAAATACAGAAGATCATGATAAAATATTGATAGGTCTTCTTAATGGTAAAGAATTTAACACACTACGTTCCGATGGGGATGTTAAAAAAGCATTTGCTCAGGCAGATCAGGTGATCGAGAGAACTTATGAATCTCCGTTCTTACCCCATAATTGTATGGAGCCTATGAATTTCTTTGCAGATGTTACTCCAGAAAAAATTCGTTTAGTGGGGCCTATACAAACACCGGCAGGTACAGCGCGTAGGGTTGCCAGTTTGTTAGAACGCGACCCAGAAGATGTCTCTGTAGAAATGACCAGAATGGGAGGTGGTTTTGGAAGACGACTCTATGGGGATTTTGCTTTGGAAGCAGCAGAAATATCAAAAATTGCCCAAAAACCTGTCAAAGTAGTATATTCTAGAGAAGATGATATGTCTGCAGGGATATATCGTCCGGCAATAAAATATAAAATCAGTGCATCAATTAAAGATGGTAAAATTAGTGGATATCATCTTAAGGAAGCTTCTGTAAATTCGAATATGTATGGGTTGATCCCTAATTTTTTTCCAGCTGGAGCTATTGAAAATTATCAGGTAGATGTCGCTAATTACAATAGTGAAATTACAACAGGAGCGTGGAGAGCCCCGTATACTAATTTCTTGTCTTTTGCAGAACAAAGCTTCTTTGATGAATTGGCCGAACTATTAGAAATTGATCGTATTCAACTTCGTTTGGACTTACTACAGAAAGTAAAAGGAACCACAGACGATAGAATCCAGTATTCACCAGAACGATTAGAGAAAGTAATACAAGTGGCTGTAGATAAATCAGGATGGGGAAAAGCAAAAGAAGGAACTTATCAGGGGTTTAGTGCATATTATTGCCATAATACCCATGTAGCAGAGGTAGCAGATGTAGTATTAGAGAATGATATTCCTGTAGTTAAAAAAGTTACTTGCGTGGTAGATTGTGGAATCGTTGTGAACCCGCTAGGGGCTAAAAACCAGATTGAAGGAGGAGTTATTGATGGAGTAGGTCATGCGATGTATGGTGATTTTTCATTTAAAGATGGGGTGCCGCAAGACAAGAATTTTGATACATATCGTTTAATTCGTATTAATGAAACTCCTGTGGTCGAAACACATTTTGTAGAAAGTGATATTGCTCCAACAGGATTAGGAGAACCTACATTGCCTCCTGCAGGAGCTGCTGTAGCAAATGCAATTAAGGCTGCAAAAGGAATACGATTATATAAGCAACCTTTTATTAAAAATATGAACTCCAAAGCGCCATTGGGATAGTACGCTTATGACACACGAATTCAAAGAAATAATAGAGTCTTATCATAAAGCCAAACAGCAGGGAATACCTGCTGTTATGGCTACTGTAGTAGATGTAGAAGGGTCTTCTTATAGAAGACCAGGGGTTGGTATGCTAATTCTTCAAAATGGAAAAATGACAGGTGCTGTAAGTGGAGGATGTGTTGAAAAAGAAGTACTACGACAATCACAATCTGTATTTGCATCCGGAGAATCAAAAATGATGACTTATGATGGTAAATATAGATTAGGGTGTGAAGGATTACTATATATTTTGATTGAGACTTTTGATATTAGCTATATTGGGATCGAGGCCATACAGAAACATTTAAAATCCCGAGTGCCATTTGAGATTACCTCCTGGTATTCTAAAATGGATGAGGTAACTTCTATAATGGGATCGATTGTTCAATTTAAAGGAGGCCAGGCACTCTCTTTTTCGCATGAAATTGAACCAGATAATAGCTTAGATGATTTTATAAGGGAAATACAACCTTGTTTCAGGTTGATAATTATAGGTACAGAACATGATGCTGTACAATTATGTCAGTTAGCATCGGCTACTGGATGGGAAGTAGCTATTGTTGGCTCTCCACAACATCTTAAGAGATTAGAAGATTTTCCCGGAGCCAAAGAAGTGATACATAGTGCTCCAGAAGATTTAAGTATGGATCATATAGATGATCAGACAGCTATTGTTTTAATGTCTCATAATTTTGCTAAAGATTTATTATATCTCCAAGCGTTAAAAGAAACCAAACCGACGTATATTGGATTATTAGGACCAGCACAACGCAGAGAAAAATTATTGTCTGCTTTTATAGAGTATTTTCCCGAGGTTACAGATAAATTTTTGGATACTGTTCATGGCCCTGCAGGTTTAAATCTGGGAGCAGAAACTCCTCAGGAAATCGCAATTTCTATAATTGCCGAAATATTATCTGTGATTAGAGGCCAAAACCCGATACCATTACAAGAGAAAAAAGGAGCGATTCACGATGATCCTAAAAGGAAAAAAATAAATGTCATTTCTACCAAAACCTAAAATAGCACAACTTATCCTTGCAGCAGGTTCCTCGAGTAGAATGGGAGAACCAAAACAAGTATTGCCGTGGAATAACACTACATTAATTGGCCATGCAATACAAAAGGCATTATTAGTACAAAAAACAGCAATCTATGTGGTTTTGGGAGCACATTATGACACTATATATAAAGAAATTTGTCATTTTCCTGTTACAATACTCAGAAATACAAAATGGCAATCAGGAATGGGATCTACAATACGTTCTGGGGTTATGGCAATACAACAGGACAAATTACCGTATGATGGAGTTTTGATTTCATTGGTAGATCAACCATTATTAGATACAACTCATTTTAATTCGTTAATTACTAAGTTTAGCGAAGAACCAAGTGCCATTATCGCCACAGATTTGGGCTTTGGTATTGGGGTTCCTGCAATTATTCCTTCTAAGTACTTCTATGAATTATCGCAATTACAAGCAGATTTTGGCGCGCGATACCTTATTAAAAAACATATAGATAATATAAATACAGTTGATGCTATTGGTAAAGGAATAGATATTGATACGATAGCACAATATACTGCTATGGTAAAAAGCAATTTTTCTTCTTAAAAAAGTAAAAGGAGTTTATAGGTAACTTCGTTTTTATAAATCATAAATGTATCTTTGGTCTAAATTTTGATTTGATAAATGATACTATGAAAGACCCTGAAGAGTTTTATAAAAAATTAAAAGAACAACTGGCAAACACATCACTTTGGCCAACTTCATATTTATATAAGTTTATTGTACCTACAAATGCTGAAAAGATTGAACAAATCGAAGTAATTTTTGATAATCTGGGTGCGGTAATTCATACAAAACAATCTAAAAATGCTAAGTATACCAGTGTGTCTATCAATGTTAGAATGAAAAACCCTGATCAGGTGATTAATAAATATAAAGAAGTTGCTGAAAAAGTAGAGGGGGTAATTTCGTTATAGTAACCACTTAAAAAAAGATACTATAAAGTGTTAGAATGACAAATTCTCGGGTAAGTATAAAACTTGAGATGCGTTTAATACCTGTTTTTCTTTGTTAAATACCATTGATTAATAAATAAAATATAGTAATGACAGTAGCTTACTTATTTTATTTTAGTATTTTGCGAAACAAATTATAGAATAGTCCGAAAAGTAATCAATTGTCAAACTGAATCTAAAGAGGTTATACATAATTACTTATAAATAGTTTTCAAAGACTTATATTCACAACACTTTACATATTGATTTTTTAGGCTATCTCTACACAATTTTCACATACATTTTATGGATATATATAATATAGAATACAATACTGAGCGCGAAAAGCTCATCATTCCAGAATATGGTCGTCATATGCAGAAAATGATAAACCATACGGTTGCTATCGAAGATCGTGAAGAACGTAATAAGGTTGCTAAGTCTATTATAGCAGTAATGGGTAATTTGCAGCCGCATTTACGAGATGTACCAGAGTTTCAGCATAAGTTATGGGATCAGTTATTTATAATGAGTGATTTTAAATTAGATGTGGATACTCCTTTTCCTGTGTTGACTAAAGAAAAATTACAGGAAAGACCAGAACCTCTTGAATACCCTCAGAATTTTCCAAAATATCGTTTTTATGGAAACAATATTAAACGAATGATTGATGTTGCAAATAGTTGGGAAGATGGCGATTTGAAAAATGCACTTACTTTAACAATTGCAAATCATATGAAAAAGTGCTATCTGAACTGGAATAAAGATACAGTAGAGGATAGTGCAATATTTAATCATCTTTTTGAACTAAGTGATGGTAAAATAGATCTTAAAGGAAGTGATGAAAATCTTACAGATTCTTCAAACTTGATGAGAGGAAAAAAGAAAAAACATACTACAACAAATAGTAATAATAGTGGTAAAAAGAATTACCGAAGCAACCGTGGTAAAAAACGCTATTAAAATTAATCAACTACCAAATTACTAACCGCTAACGAACTAACGATTACATGGGTACTTTTCAGATAGAAGGAGGGCATCAGCTCAAAGGGGAAATCACGCCTCAGGGCGCCAAAAATGAAGCCTTACAAATTCTTTGCGCAGTATTATTGACACCAGAAGAAGTTATAATATCTAATATTCCTGATATACGAGATGTAAATAAATTAATAGATATTCTTAGGAATTTGGGTGTAAAAGTCCAAAAATTAGGAAAAGGGAAATATTCTTTTAAGAGTGATGAACTCAATTTAGAATATATGGAGAGTGAACAGTTTAAGAAAGAAGGAAGTGGTCTTAGGGGATCTATTATGATTGTTGGACCCTTATTAGCAAGGTTTGGTAAAGGGTATATTCCGCGTCCGGGAGGTGATAAAATTGGAAGAAGACGTTTGGATACCCATTTTGAAGGATTTATTAATCTTGGTGCAGAATTTAGATATAATAAAGAAGAACGTTTTTATGGTGTCGAGGCACCAGAAGGTTTAACAGGTACGTATATGTTGCTTGATGAAGCTTCGGTAACCGGTACTGCAAATATTGTAATGGCAGCTGTACTTGCTAAAGGAACAACTACAATCTATAACGCAGCTTGTGAACCTTATTTACAACAATTATGTAAGATGCTTAATGCTATGGGAGCAAAAATCTCTGGTGTTGGCTCTAATTTATTGGTAATTGATGGAGTTAAAAATCTAGGAGGATGTGAACACCGTGTACTTCCTGATATGATTGAGATTGGATCATGGATAGGATTGGCTGCAATGACAAAAAGTGAGATCACTATTAAGAATGTAAGCTGGGAGAACCTGGGATTGATTCCAAACACGTTTAGAAAATTAGGTATTACATTAGAGCGGGTAGGGGATGATATTTATATTCCTGCACATACTGATGGATATCAGATTGAAAGTTATATTGATGGTTCATTTATGACTATTGCCGATGCACCTTGGCCTGGATTTACACCCGATTTATTGAGTATAGTTCTGGTTATTGCTACTCAAGCCAGAGGAGAAGTAATGGTTCATCAAAAGATGTTTGAGAGTCGTTTGTTTTTTGTTGATAAACTTATTGATATGGGAGCTAAGATTATATTATGCGACCCACATAGAGCTACAATTATAGGTCATGATTTTCAATCTACATTAAAAGCGACTACAATGGTATCTCCTGATATTAGAGCAGGAATATCTTTATTAATTGCTGCATTAAGCGCCAAAGGAATGTCGACTATTCATAATATCGAACAAATTGATCGTGGATATGAGAATATTGATGAACGCCTTAGAGCAATAGGAGCTAAAATTACTAGAGTTGAGGTGTGATGTATTTGTGATACAAGATTTAATAATTAGCTGTAAGGCTTTTGTCTAATCCTTCACTCATCTTTTATCGCTTAAAACGATTCTGTAAAGCCAAATAAAAGAGCTTCAGTACTCATATATGTTCAGAAATGTATTGTTTTTGAATTCTATTAATTAAACTGTTGTTTGAGATGCTTTGATGTACGGAATAGTAAAATAGAATGTAGATCCTTTTCCTTTTTTACTTTCTAACCAAATTTTTCCTGTTAGCATTTCAACATAAGCTTTGGCAATTGATAATCCAATGCCGGCACCTTCAAGGGCATAGCGATCTTCAAGGTCTGCCTGAACAAATCGTTCGAAAATAGCTTTTTGACGGTCTTTAGCGATTCCCATACCAGTATCTTTTACATAAAATTGAAGAACCTCTTCATCTTTTAGATATCCAAATTCGATTCCTCCTTCATTGGTATACTTAATAGCATTTTTTATCAAGTTAGAAAGAATGGCATTAAATTTTTCTTTATCGGTTTTTATGATTGCATCTTCTGTTGGTAAATCATTTGATAACGATAGTACTATATCTTTTTTATCTGTTAGTGGCTTAAAGAGGTTAAATAGATGCTTGGTTTGTTTGTTGATATCAACTTCTTCGATATAGACTTTAACTTGATCTGCAGCTATTCTAGAGATGTCGATAATATCTCTGATAATATTAAGCATACGTGCTCCGCTTTCTTTAATAAGGTCTAAATAAAGTTGTTGTTCGTCACCAGTTAGTTTTGGTTCGTTTAAGAGTTCTGCAAGACCAAGAATACCATTCATAGGGGTTCTTATTTCATGGCTCATATTTGCAAGAAAAGCAGATTTAAGTCGATCACTCTCTTCGGCTTTTTCTTTTAATCGACTTAATTCAATTTCATATAGTTTGATATCTGTAATATCTGTAAGGGTGCCAACATACCCAATAATTTGATGTTTATCATTATACTCTGGTATCGCTCGACCTAATACCCAGGTAACAGAGCCATCGGGTTTAAGAAATCTGTACTCGGCATCAGAGGTTTTCCTTTTATCTGTAGCTGCATACCATCCTTGTTTTAGTTTTTTTCTATCCTCTGGGTGCACTGCATTAAGCCAGCCATCATTTAAAGCTTCTTCTTGTGATAGTCCAGAGATGGAGCACCATTTGGGATTTACAAATATGGTTTTTCCATCACTTTGGGTCATGAATACGCCTACCGGTATAAGGTTGGTCAAAGTTTGGTACCTACCTTTGGTGAATTGAACTGCTTTTTCGGCTACTTCGTATTTTTGCTTGTATGTTAAGGAATGAAAAATGTCTTTAAAAGCATGATAGTTAACATGGTAGGCTTCTTTTTCAAAATATTTTAGATATATAGTAAATATAATACTATAGAAAACAGCCATAAATCCCTTTGATAACAAACCTGAAAACAGAAGTTTTGGTATGTTTTCAAAATACCAAAATGAACCTAATGTAAAAAAGACAGCATCAAAACTGAGGACTAATACCATGGTGAACATTACTCTAAGGAGTAGGCTAGAGGTGTGTTTTGAGATAAACTCGTATAGAAATATGATCAATATTGCATCTAGATAAAGTACTCCTGTTCCGACAAATAATACCAATACATTAGTGTAGAAGAAATCTGTAGAAATTTCAAAAGGGTTATAACTATAGGCTCCTTCCATATTCATTCTAAAAGCTAGTAGAAGAAAGCATAATATAATATTAGCTATAACTAATGCATAGATTAGTTTTCGAGCAGTAATTGCATCCTCTTTAATGTATATTAAAAGTATTGCAAAAAGTGTAGCAGAAAATAAAACAGATGAACCAGGAGAAACTACAATGGCATCAGATATTTTAAAATAGAGCGTACTGGCCATAAAAACCTGTACAAATTGAAACAATCCCAAAGAAGCGAATAGCACTCCCAAGCCTATTATCGTTCGTAAACGAAACAGTAATAATATTAGGAAGGCAACAACAAATCCTTGAAAAAGAAAAATTAAGATTTGATAGAAAATTAGTGTGTCCATAAGAGTCTAATGCTACATTTAATAGGCGTTTTTAGATTCTTTGGTTAACCTATTTGTGCATAGCGTTTATGTTTTAAGCCCCTTAAAGCTACGAACAATTGTTAAAACATTAGATATATAAAGCCCGAAAAAACGATTTTTAATTAGGAATTATTACTTAAGGTTAAACAAAAAAAAGGGATTTTGATATATATATTAGATTGATTTACAGTTTGTTTTTGCTTTAGCTATGTTTGTTTTTATTTTTTTAAAATGAGAAGATGAGCTTATATCTGGTGCAAGTGCTCAAACCTGGACTTTGGTTTTGATATAAATAAAAAAAAACCTGTCATTTTTGACAGGTTGTAGTGCTTTAAAAAATTAAGTAGTATATATTAAATTACTTTTACATTTACTGCGTTTAATCCTTTTTTGCCTTCTTGTAAATCAAATTCTACTGCATCACCTTCTCTAATTTCATCGATTAGTCCAGAGATGTGTACGAAATGTTCTTTGTTAGAATCTTCTTCAGTGATGAATCCAAATCCTTTGGCATCGTTGAAAAATTTTACTGTTCCTTTGTTCATTGTTGAAATTTAAATTAGTTAATAAAAATCAAAGATAACGCCAAATATCTAAATGATCATCATCAAGATGTTTTTTACTTTACTTGTTAACATGATTTTTAAGTGTTTATTGCTAATATAGGTATAAAATAATTAATTTATCAATTCTCGATTATTCTTAGGTGGCCATAATTAGGTAATATAAATGGTTGTATATTATGTAATTACTTAAAAATATAGTTTTTGTAATTCTAATTTGTAATCGTATTGTAAATCTTCGTGTAATACAGTAATCTTTTTTTTGATAGCAGATGTTTCGCGATGATACATGTTTTTGATAACAGTATTGTTTTGTATAGAAGGGGTGAAATTTTTTAATTTTTCGCAAAAATAAAGAAGCAATTCTATTTCGGTTTCTTTGTTTTTTGAGTACCGAATGTACTTCTTTATAGTTCGTAGAATTTTTCGAATACTTTTTTTAATATAATAATATGATGTAGTGTTAATCATTTCGAATTGCTCATCAATTTCCCTCTGTATACTTATGATATAATCTTCTTCATTGGTTGATTCGAATAATAAATAGGTAAGTAGTTCTTTATTTTCTTTTTTAAATCGTGATAGACGAAGACATAGTTCTATAAGCTCCTGATGCGAACGATCTGTTAATTCGGTTTTTAGCTCTTTTACAGTGGCGGTTTTCATCTATTGGTATTAAGTGTTTTAGGATCATACATGTGTACATGTAGATCAATATAAAATCACAATAGTCATTTGGGTATTATTACCAAATAACAATGGCTTATTTCATGTATGCAATTTAAATAAAACAATAGTTACAAATGGTGAACTCACTTTTAACTTACAATCATAGAATATCGATCTTTTGACCCTTTGGTGCTTAGATGGTCTTATATTTTTGTACTTTTTTGGATAACTGTTTGATGTCTAAGTTGTTGATAAATAAGGGTTGAGAGAGTTGTTAACAAAGTTATTAACAATAAAAGTAGGTTTCTACGTGTTAATTATTTATAAATATGAATAAATTGTGTAATATAACAGATTTTTAATTGTTTTCAACAAATTATTAACATTAAATGAACAAATAATTTGGTTTGTTGTTAATAACTTGTTATATTAGAGTTAATTAACCTTAAATCACACAATCATGAATCATTTTTATTCCACTTTTGGGTTGAATTTTAAGACTATTGTAAATTTTTTAAGAGAACTTCCTAAGGCTTCTAGTTATGCAATTCGTAAGTAATAGAGATATAACAAATTTTGGGCATTTGTTTTTTAAATCTATGAGAGGGATTATTTTTTGGTAATCCCTTTTTTTGTGCTTAAAACGGAAATGCATCTTCTCTATTTATGTAAGAGTTGAGGTGTATGAGAAGATTATTACTTTGGATTAGAATCTTAGTAGTAGTATGACTTTATAGTATGCAACATAAAATATGTGATTCCGATTGCAGGTGCTCCAATTATTACTATCAAAGCACTTATTGTATGCTTTCTGATAAAACACCAAAGCCTGATATAGTATATACTTGGTGTTAGCCAACATTTTTATTAGTCTCATTCACAATTTTTGAGATGCTGTCGATTATAAAATCCGTTCCAGAATTCTTTTGGTTTTTCAAAGTTCAGATTTTCGTCAATAGGTATCAGGTTATGGTTCTCACCACTTTTCGAGATACGCAATTCGATTGTATTCACTCCAACATATTTTATTTCAGCTTTCAAAGAATCTCTCCATTCTCCGAATGTTTCGAAGTAAAGAGTATCGTTTTTAATTTCGACTTTTCTCCATTTAGACAATTTGACCCAATCGTTGTCCGCCGCAATTCTCATTGAGTCTTTTTTAAAGTAAACTTCTGTATATTCTCCATTTTCACAAACAGAATAATTGCCCAGAATATTTTGGTTATTTTGGCAGCCAAAGAATGTTCCTAAAATCAAGATGTAAATTATACTCCGGAGTTTGAATTTCATAGAATGTTTACTAACGTTTAGTATAGTAGGGCGGTAGAAATCAATAAACTTTCGATTCTGCACTTAATCAAATTTATTTCACATTTCCCTAACGAGTAATCTAAAAAGGTTTGATGGTCTCAATAAATAGGAGAGAACTTTTGGGTTTACCATTTACTAGCTATATTTTATTGCATGTTGTTAGCGGTAGTGTTTTCTAATTTATCCAAAACATAGTTTATCAATATTTCCCATATCTACATTTAATTCTCATGCTCTAATTGATGCATCACTTTATCAATATCTTCAATGAGTGGTTTAAACTGCTTTCTAATTACACGTTTGTATGCCCAGAATATGGCTATAAAGATAACTACTGCAAAAACCAGAGAACCTATTTTATAAATAAACGAAATGGGTAATAACTGGTTAAGAATAGTATTTGATAAACCATACTCCGTAGGGTCACCTAAGCCTATAATTGATATTGTATACGGTATAAAATTGGGTATAAGAAACCAATATAATACAGTATCATATCGTTTGACCTCTCGATGTATATTGTTTTTTTGATTTTTAAGCTGTTCCTGAAAGGATAATATAAGATTAACTGGAGCCTTCTGCTTTCGGTGATTCCTACGTTCAAAAATACCCCAGATAAAGCCAATCATAGCCAAAACAACCCCAATTTTGGTAATCGGAAATGGAATTAGATACGCAATATATCCGAAAATAGGAATACTAATTATTGCCGTAATAAGCTCTTCTCTATCTCTTCTACGAAAAGCTCTTTCAAACCTGTTTATCTTGTCATTTAATTCTATCATTAGTTTTGATAAATCGAATTTTATTCTTTCAGTTTCAGATGAATTTTTCCAAATTTCTTTTAATTCTTGTTCTAACATTTTAATTTATTTTAGGAGTTATACAATTAAATAACAGCTTCCTTATTCTTTTCATTTTAACAGCAATATGGTTTTCAGTCAAACCAGTAATCGTCGCTATTTCTTTGTAAGGTAATTCGTCTAAATACAGAATAATAATAGCCTTGTCACTTTCATTTAATGTAGAAATGCAATCGTGTAGTACTCGATACTTTTCTTGTTGATTATTATCAGGAATATTTTCGGTTAATAAAAATTGTATAGATTCAAATTGAACTAGCTTATCATTGCTTCTATCAAATTTCATTTTAGAACGAGAGCAAACGTTTAGTGAAATTTTATAAATCCATGTACTAATGTTAGATTTACCTTTAAAAGTTGAATAAGACTTCCAAATATGGATTATTACTTCCTGAAAAAGATCCTGTGGTTCAATTGGCGAAACGGCATAAATACGACAAATTCTGTAAATCGTATCTTTATTATCTTCCAGAATTTGATTAAAAATTAGTTGGTCTTGATTTTGCATTTGATATTTTATCTGTCTCTATTAACCTTAGTGACAAGAACTCTAAAAATATGACAAGAATTTTGAATTATTTTTATGTTTAATACTTTGGCGACAAACCAAATAAGCAATGACTTTTCGATTATGCCATAAACCGCATTATCGCATAGGTGTTGTTACCACACGTTTTTATTCAAGTCCTATTTCTTTATGAATATCGGATATAGACTTATTATAATTTTCTTTTAAGTATTCATCAACTAATTTATTATAACATTCCATCTCTGAACGTAAAAGGCAACCCATTGAATAGTATTCTATATTATAATTTGATTTCATAACATTTTCCATTCCTATTATTGAACCTAAACCAAAATGAAAGTATTTTATCTCTCTTTTTTTTAAGTCGGTAGCAAATCGATTTTCCATTTTTTTACAGGTTTCCAATTCGTAGTATTCGGAAAGTCGATTTTGAGTTTGTAAAGTCTTATAATATTCAACAATTAAGTATAGGTTTAGAATCAAGCAAATTCCAAATGCTACAAACATAATTTTGGTCAAGCCATTTCCCCACTTTTTTGCGAAATAAAATAATCCAAAACTTAGAATTCCAATTCCGAATATTATTTTGGAATATTCCAATTCAGGAACAATACTATACCAATAATATGCTTTATAGCTATTGAAAACCAACAATCCAACTACAGAAATTGCTAAAGTCAGAAGTATGCATTTTGTTTTAGAGTTCAAATTATCTTAAATGTGTGGTAACAATGTTATAATAGCAATTGCTATTATATTTCATGTTTGGTTATTTATAATTAATGTTTTTGATTTATTTATTAGCTATGTTTTATTGCATATTGTTAGCGGTAGTGTTTTCTAATTTATTCAAATATTCAATATCGATTATCCGCTTAAACCTTTTTTGATATTGTTTTTCGGGAAAGAATCTCAACAATAAATGGAGTAGTTTTTTTTGTAAACCCCCACTGATCAGTGACATTTTTCCAATTTTCCAAGATTGTTTTACAATGTATTCGACTTTTTTAAATCTTACGTTTTGATAATCAGAAAAAGAAGTATTCATGTCATTTTTTATACAAAGCCCTAAAGTATAGGCATCCTCAATTGCTTGACAGGCTCCTTGTCCTAGATTTGGAGTAGTAGCGTGAATAGAATCACCAATAAAAACAGTATTATTTTTAAACCAATTCTTATAATTGGGTTCAATGTCAGCCAATTCATTTTGTAGGATATTGCTTTCCATTGTTCTATTGAGCAAATCCAATACTATGGGATGAAATTCGCTATATGTTTTTAATAAATAGGATTTTAGAGAAGCAGATGAATCTTTACTGAAATTCTTTTTTTCTTGAACAGCCAGCCAAAACATTTCGGTATCATTCAATGGTAAAAATAAGAATCGTAAACTACCTTCAAAAAGCTCGTAGTAGGTATGCTTTAAATCAGCGTTGATATCAAATTTTGTAATCCCTCTCCAAATGACTTGATGTGTATGTCTTGTCTTTATTTCAGGAAAAACTGATTTTCTCACTGTTGAATTAATACCATCAGACGCAATTAAGGTGTCAAATTCTGAAACTGTATTATCTTTAAATTTAATCTTTACGTTTTCTTGATTCTCAATGCTTTCTACTTCTTTGTTTAACTCGTAAGAGTTTTTGTCCAGCTCATTAGAAATTACATCTATAATTGAAGCTCTGTGAATACAATAGACCTCTTCTGGAAAGGGAACTGTTTTTAGAATTTTTAATTTTTCGGTAGCAAGTATTGTCTTTTTGAGTAAATGTCCTTTTTCTCTTAGTTCATTACCTATGTTAAGTTTATCAAATATTTTTAAAGCATTAGAAGCGATTCCAATTCCAGCTCCAACTTCTTGGAATTCATTAGATTTTTCAAAAAGTTTGAACCCTTGATTATTTCTTTTTAGGGTTAATGCCATTGTTAAACCTCCAATTCCTCCTCCTATGATTGCAATTTTACCTGTTGTCTTCATTTGCTATGTATCTATCTTGTTAGAAAAGTTTTTTGTACATCAAATTGGTTCAGAGTAACTAAATCTGTACTTACCGTCTTATTTGTTATAGGAACTGTTAGCATTGTTTTATTCAGCTTTGGTTTTCATCATTGTATACGATTCTAACTTTTTCAAGTCGAGAATCTCATTTGTATTCTCGTCAAAATTGTCTATTTGGGTGTTGATTACAAAATAAATGTTTCCGTCGAAAATGTCAAAAGTGGTTGGGATTTTAAAATTTTCGGTGAATTCGACTATTTTTTTACTTTCTAGAATTTCCGTCCCAATTTTGTTAAGTTCAAATTTGAACAGTCCATTTTGTGATTTGTCCCTCCAGCCGTTTACTATTCCATACAGGTTATTTTTGTGATATTTTATACCATCTATACCCGAATAACCTTCTTTGGGTTTATTTATTATTTTTTTTGATATTGTTTCGACAATAGAAATCCCGTTGTTTGATGCCAAATATAAATATTCATCATCATCGGAGATTGTGATTCCGTTAGAGTTGGAAACCTCTTCAGAATCCAAATAGATTTCGATGGTTTTATTTGGTCTTTTAATCTTATAGATTTTGTTACTTTCTGAATCAGTAATGAAAATTTCATTATTCGAACTAATGGCTAAATCATTCAAGTAGTGAAAATTGGAGTCGTTAATTGAATAAGAATCAATTAGGTCTCCAGAGGAAAGTTGTAAAAGTAAAAGGATTGATTTGTTTTTATCTTCTGTTAGGCTATTACCAAGAGCATATAAAGTGTCTCCTTTAATTGTCATTCCAAAACCAGCTAAATAGTTATGTTTGTTGGTTTTTAGAAAAATTGCAGGATTACTGCCATCAAGTGAACTACTTACTATTTTATTATTTTTTAGACTGTTTAAATATAACTTTTTTGTACTGCCGTCGATAGCGATACCTTCGGGCACTAAATCCTTTTCAAAATTCAGTTCAATCAATTCTGATTTTTTACCTATACATGATATGAGTCCAAGTAAAATCAAGCACATAAAAATTGATTTAGTATTTAGCATTTTTTTACTTTTAATCATGTGCTTTGTAAATAATAGCTAAGGTCTAGGTTATGGTTAGTATAGGAATTAAAAGTAGTGAACTTTTGATTAAGCACTTAGCCATTTTTTTAATTTTCCTTCTTTAATATCCAACATCAAAAATTCTAGCTATTATAAAAAAGATTATTCCGCCAATAAAGACAATCCATTTTGTTTTATTTGATATGTTTATTCCTTTTAGGATTGCTAATAATCCAATAAATGTGAATAATATATTTAATCTATTTGAGTATTTATGTCTATTTGAATTATAATCTATTACGCTGAGTAAAATTTGATTATCAACTTGTATCCCATAAACTCTTATATCTTCATTTGAATTCAATTTACTCAAATCGGATTTACCAATTTTAATATTTATGGTATCTCCCTTTTTTAAGTCAGAAATAGATTGTCTATGTTCACTATTAACCGCTCCATCTAAAATTATAAACCTTGCTTTAAATTCCTTTCCATAAAACCTGTAGTCGGCAATGTTTCGCCTACCGGTTACATTTTCAATGTTCGAATTAAGTTGAATTTTTATATTCTCTACATGAGTGACTTCTTCTTTAATGCCATTAAATCTGCTATAAGTCCATATTAAAATTCCTAATCCGATTAATACATAGTACCAAATAAATTTCTGTTTCTTTTTCGTCATTTTAATGAATGCCAACGTTAAATATATGGTGACTTTGCAAATAGTCAACAACTTTTTGATTAAACATTAATCGTCCTATTCGCTATATAATAGTGTTGTAGTGCATTATTTTCTATTTTTATATAGTTCAATGGCTTTTAGATACTTTAGCCCACCTGTCTCAGTTTGGTCATGTATAAACCCATTTAACTCAGGATGATTTTTGTCTATCCAATTTAAAAATTCACTTCTGTTTTTAACAAACGTCGTATCATTAAAAATCACGTATTTAGTTGTTTCAACGCTGGTTATTTTACCACTATCAAATCGAATAATTTGATTAGTGACAATTGGTTCTTCGTGAAGAAAAAAGATTCTTTTGTCTATTTTTGAAATCTTTGCTTTGACAATTCCGTTTTCTAGCTCAATTTGAAGGATCTCATACGTCGGGTCAAATACAGAATCCCATTTCAACCATTCAACATATTCTTTCAGAGAAAATGTTTGCTCATAGTCATACTCTCTTTCTTTGGTCAAAAGACTATCGGTCAATAGAGTTACTATTCCAGAATCATCAGAATTGTCAAGAGCCTTGTAGTACTGTTTTGCAATTTCAAGTTTGTCAATTTCTTTTTCAGAAGTTTTACAGGATATAAATCCAATTGCCAATAACAATGATAGAACTATAATTTTATTCATTCGTATTTTGTTTTACATGATTGTAGTCAGTTTATTTATTTAATCGGGTAATCATAAGTACAATATTCCATAGTGAGAAGAAATCATTTCCTTTCTTAGTAATAAATACTGTTTCATTTCCATTAAAGTCAATAACAGATAATTCACGTTCATTTCGTTTTTTTATTTTTTTAAGTTTTGTTTCACCAGCTTCTGCTTGAAGATATTGTTCTTTCAAGTTTTTAGAGATTACATCTTGAATTGAGTCTAATTTTATCGAGTTCAATTTAGCTCCGTTATATCCTATAATCATTTTTGTTCCTAATGCTGTCCAGTTTTTCTTTGAATCCGTAAATAGTAAGATTATTTTTCCGCTATTTTCTTCATCAAAATGAGTTAAATATTTCATTTTAACTTTATCATTCAAGTTTTCAAATAAGAAGACATTTTTATTTGGCAAACTACGTTGAGAAGCTCTCCACTTAATTCTATCTTCTATAAAATCTGGTGTTTTTTTCATCCTGTTTAACACTTATTAACTGTGTTTTATACATCGTGTATACCGTATTTTTGTTAATGACATTGCAGACTAAAATCAATTCTTTCAGTTTTCTCTTCATAAAAAACATATATCAAGCCTACATCTCCCCACATTAACCCAGCGTTTTCTTCCGAGTCAATTTGGAATAAAAGTTTCATTGTGTTTCCGTCACTCTTTTTAGGAGTGCTTTCTCCCTGAACCCATTTTGGATACCCTCCAAGCTGACTTTGATAGTCTTGCTCTCCGATTAATTTATTGACTATTTGATTGTAATTATCCCAAGGCTCATCTTCGTTAAGTACACAAGATAGTTTAGATGCATTATAAGAATACAAATCAATTCCTTCCCAATCGGGTAGGGATAACGTCGATTTGAATCTAATTTTACAATATTTTGATCTACCTAATTTACTTGGTTTTTCAATTAGTTTCATATTCTCCCTGTCTATTTTTTTATAGATTTTGGCTAACCATCCATCATCTGAAGAGTCCCAAGGAAATTCATCCCAATCGTAATAAAATTGAATTAATTCAATACTTTCAGGTAGTTGAATGCCTGAATTATTGAATATTTGAAAAATAAACTCTAAACTTTCTCCTTTTTTAGTAGTTGGCCATTTTTCTCCATTTTCAAAATACGGTTGTCCTCCAAAATGGGAGTTTAACTGCGAATTTTCTGGAGGTCTTGAAGCAGGTGAAACCTCTATTTTCGTAGCGGGTCTAATGATGGGTTTTACTAAATTCTCTAAATCAGTAAATGATTTAGCACCTAATTTATTAAGTTCATTTCTATATTTGTCAAAATGGGAATCTTTTTTAGGTTGTTCATTCTTTTTTTTAAATAATTTTCTCCAAAAGCTCATTTACAGTAGTTTGTTTTGTGTGGTATATACCGTGTAATATGTGTGCCGTAGCAGTGCAAAGTGTTACCTAGTTATTGATAAATCTGCTTTGATTTTGTAACTTCCTCACCGTGAGATCTTTATATCGTAACAAATATACAAGAACCTTTGATTAATCACTTAACCGCTATGACATCATACTTGGTGTTGGCATTCGTTTTTATCTATGTAGAATTTGTCTTTCAGTTCTAGATTTTAATTTCCGAAACAGGGATAAAAGAGTGATTCCTATAAATAAAGAATACCCAAGAATTAATTTTGTTTTTCCTAGACTGGCTAAGATAAAAACTAGTCCGCCTAATCCTAGACGACCTCCTCCACGTAATTCGAAAATAGTTCCATTAGCGATTTCAATTGCATAATACATACTCCATAGAAATACTCCAGTTAAAATTAGTAGGGCAAAGATTTGAGCTTTACAGTAATTTAAAAAAGTAGGCAATTCAGACTTGTATTTTAACCCTTTGATATCATCTTTTAAAAAATGAAAAATGAAATTTTTGATTTTTTCATCCTCCACATTAAGCTCTTCCTCAGAATCCTTTCCAAAGAATATTTTTATGTGTTTAATCCCTTTTTGATTAATTATTTTTTTTATGTATTTATATGGTATACTAAACAATTCCTTTTCAATTTCAATATTAGAAGAAGTCTCTACATTAAGATTGAATTTGTTTATTTTTTCCGGATCAAGATTCCCTTTGTAAATAGTTTGATTTTTAATAAAAATTAACTTGTCGTATTTTGATTCAGAAAGCTTCCAGAGTTTATTCATACGTATTTTGTTTTACATGATATGCTACAACTTTAAATATATGTCATAACTGTGCGAAAAGTTACCAGACCATCGACAAATCGGCACAGATTTTATACCTTTTTCTATCTAAATCACTGGTGCCACCATAAAAATATAAAAACCTATCGATTAACTAATTATGATCACATATGTAGTGTTATCCAGCGTTTTTTATCCCACTCTTTATCTTTTCAACCCAATTTTTGTCAGTAGGTTCAACAATAATTGCATTGAAATTAAATCTCTCACTTTCAATTCCGACACCTTTTAAATCATCAATGTGCAAATCAAAATCAAATGCTGGCGGAAATTTAGAAGAGTTGATATTCCGAGACTTTAAAACTCGTTGATTTTCTGTTTGGTTTACAATTCGATTGACTTTTATTCCATAATATCTTAAAGTCAGTCTTATTTTTCCTTTAGATCTAAATGATGTTGTATAAATATGGATTTTGTGTCCTTGATTCTGCAAGTCCGAAACCAATCCATGAGTTCCTTTTCGCACTTCCTCAATTCCGAACAGTTTAGCAATTCGGTTTCTCTTTTCTGTTTCAAATTCCTTTCCGTTCGGAATTAATGTACTGTCAAGGTCAAAACTTATGTCCATTTATTCAATAGTTCTTGTCATTACAATTGTCATCATTATTCCAACGTCATTTGTAATACTAATTTCATTGGTTTATTCTTTCCATCACTATCTCTTTCCCAATAATAAAAATCGTAACGTTTACTCTTATTTTTTCGCCCGGATTCGGTCAAGTCATAAAGTCCGAAAGATAATTTACTCCAAAACTTGTTAGATTCCGTTATTCTTAATTTTCTCTTTTTTTCATCACGAACAAATAAAATGTACTTACAATTCGAACATCGAGTATCTTTTCCATATCTAATTGAAATTGTATCAGATTTTTTGATTTTAGATTTGTCAATTTTAATATTCAAATCTTTAGAAACAGAATTGAATTTTGCGATTACTTTGTCGTTATGATAAACGTGCCAGTAGTCCAAAGTATCCAATTTCGTACTGAATCCTTTAAAGGATATAGTCAGAAGTAATATGATAATTATTTTTCTCTGCATTGTTTTTTCGATATGACACACAACAAAAGAATATATGTGCCAATACACATATATCCTTTTTATATTCTTTATGTTTATTTAACAATCCAAATTACTAAGTTTATCCTTATATTCATTGAAGAAAACCACATATTTTAGCCTAAGGTTTTGGAAAGTGCCTTACATAGAATATATCGTTACCTGCTTTTATTTTTCCTTTTCCTTTTCACTATTTTCATACAACTATATTCACAAACTCCATTTTCTAAATATTCAATTTTATGTTCAGATAGAAGTAGAACAATTATTTCTCTGGTTTCCTTTTCATCAAGCCCGAGTTTTTCTCCAAGATCAATTTCATTCAACTTACCATTATCTGCAATTAATGCTTTATAATATTGTTCTTTATTTCTGCTTATTAACTGTTTACTATTCATTTTTAATCACTGTATTATCATCACATTTCGAAATGCAAAATGCATTACAAAGTGATAAAGCAATTGATTTCTAATCGATTACTATTGTTAAGATTTGATAAAATAATTGGATATGATTACCTGTACATTGTAAAATCCGAAGAATTTTATGTATTAATTTCTCGTTTTATAGAGAATGTCTTTTTAGTAAGACTCAGGTAATATGTTGAATTAGTATAACAGGCTATAAAGATATTAATTCTGAATTAATTTTTTGTAGTAGTTGGTTTTAATTACTGCTAACGTTTAATATTTGTGTCGCAGCTGGGTTACTGTTACCTTGCTTTTTGATTTTTCTTTCCTTTTTTAATAAATAAAACACCAATCACAATTATTACAGTACTGATTATAATATTCTCCCAAGATTTATCAATATAACGACCCCAACCATAAAAACCATCATTTTTATATAAAAGAACTAAAACTCCCATTAAAATCATTAGAACTCCTATTACTTTATTTCGCCTCATTACATTTTTACTACATTGTTTGTTAGTGACTTTTATTTTTTTCGGTTGCCATTTTATATGCCAATAATGTTTCAGAGATTGGTTCGAGATGCTCAGATAATCTTTTATATGTTCCCTCTTCAATTACTTCTTGTCCAATTTTCCTTATTGAAGCCAAGGTTGATTTCATTAGGGAAGAACCTAAGCTTACTCTGGCAACACCAATTTCTTCTAATTCTTTTATTGAAGGAGGAAACCCTGTTCCGTTTGTGGGATTTGAAAGAATATTAATTGGTGCATCAATTTCTTGTACTAAAGTTCTTATTTTTTCCTTTTGCCAAACATCTGGAATAAATATACAATCTGCTCCCGCTTCTTGATATTTATTACCTCGATCAATAGATTCTTTCAACCTGTCATTTTCTGAACCAGAAGACGTAATGAAAACATCCGTTCTTGCATTGATGACTAGATGTATTCCAAGAGATTTTGCCATTTCTCGAATAGCAGATATTCGCTCACAAAATTCAATTGAATCAACCAATTTGGGATTCAAGTCATAACTATCTTCAATATTAATCCCTACTATTCCTGTTAAAAGAATTTGCCTACTACTATTCACAATTTCATTTATATTTTTACCATATCCACCTTCAATATCCGCTGTAACAGGTAAGGTTACTTTTTCTACTATTCTTTTAACGGCATCTACCATTTCCTGGAACGGAATTGCTTGACAATCTGGATACCCTAATGAAGCAGAAATGCCCATACTTGTTGTTCCAATTGCTTCAAAACCACTTGCTTCTATTAGTTTAGAACTTCCTGGATCCCAAGAATTTAATAGAGTAAGTATCTTTTCTTCTTTGTGAAGTTTCAAAAAGTTTGAAGCCTTGTCTATTTGATTTTGTGAAATCATTTTTAACATTGGTTTTAATTGCTACTAACTCATAGTATATGTGTCGTAGTATTGCAAAATGTTACGACATTTTGGCGATCTTTATAAATAGTCACAAACCTTTCGGTTTCGCAATTACTAGCAATGAATTATATACGTTGTTGACAGTAGTGTTTTTATAATTCCTCCACTAGTTGAATATTATTTCCACAGGTATCGTTAAAAACTGCAACTTTTACAGTTCCCATTTTGGTTGGTTTCATACTGAATTCTACATCAAATTTCGTTAATCGTTCATATTCTGAATCAACATTTTGAACATCAAATTGGGTGTATGGAATTCCTGCTTCCATCAATGCATCTTGATAGACTTTAGACGGTTCAAAATGATTAGGGGCTGGTTCTAATAATAATTCTGGTCCATCCTGTGCTTCTTTTGAAACTAAGGTCAGCCATCTATTTCCACCTTCTAATGGTAGATCCTTCTTTTTTATGAAGCCCAGTTTTTCTGTGTAAAATTTTAAAGCTTTTTCTTGGTCTCGTACTGGAATGCTAATTAGTGTTACTTTCATCTTTAATTTATTTATTCATGCTCCAAAGTTCCGAACTTCAAATCTATTTTACTTCTTGAAAGTTGCTCTTTTTGAAATTCTGAAGGCGATTTTCCTGTTTTTGTTTTAAATAAAGTACTGAACGAACCTAAGCTTTCAAAACCAACAGCAAAACAGGTTTCAGTTACCGACATTCCATTTATCAGATGCTCTTTAGATTTCTCAATTCGTTTGTCAATTAAGTATTGTCTTGGAGTTAAGCCATAATATTTTTTGAACAAGCGTAACAAGTGATACTTGGAAACAAACTGAATATGAGATAATAATTCTAAATTTAAATTGGCATCATAATTATTTTCGATATAGTTTCGAATTCCAATTACGGTGTTAATTTGTCCTTCATTTGAATAAACAATGCTACGAATTCTATAAAGCTCTTTTTCGTAAAATGTCATTATTTCGTTTTCTTACATTACTATCAAAATACACATCGAGTTATCGTTACTAATATCTTTGCTAAATATATTTTTTAAGATATTTTATTTTCTTCAATAGATAGATATGGCTTCCTGTACAGTTTTTAAAAAAGATAAAACTCTAACCATTTATGTAGCTAATGATCCCATATATTGAAGCAAAAAACACGATAGCAATAATTATAAGAACAGCCATCCCACTTTTATACTCTTCTTCAACTTCATGTTCTTGCTTCTTTTTCCATTTTCTGGCTACCTGTTTATTTTGTGATTCATATCTTGTTTTAAGGCCTGTTTCAAAACTAGAAACATACTCATTAAACTTCTTGTACCCTTCATAAATCTGGTATTTATCGGTGTGATCAGAAACGAACTCAATTCGTAAGAAGCTATCCAATACCGCATAGCCACTTTTTCCCCGAAGTTCGGTAAACGTGTTTTTACGAGTATTTTCGTGTATCAAAACGGTTTCAAATATGTTTTCTAGTTTTAAGAAACTTAGAATTAGCTGCACCTTTTCTAGATAACTACTATTAGTATTAATAGTGGTGTCATAATTATAAGATAAGATATCTAAAACTGCGTTATCCACAACTGTTATGGTTTCATACGGTTGTTGAAAGGTATATTTATCAAGTTTGTATTCGTGTTTTTTTTGAACAGTTTCCATTTAATAAGTTTTTTATTCCTTTTTTCTCCAATCTAGTGTCAATGTACGCGTTCTTATACTACGTGGTTGTTGATAGATATATTGAATCTGACCCACAAAAGTTCCTTCTGGAAACTGTGCCAAAATTAGGGGCACAGTGACAGATTTGATTTTTTCGTAATTGTTGTCATTCTCTAAGTAGTTTTCGTTAAGTCTGAGTATAACAGAAACATATTTTAAGTCTTTGTTTTGCTCAAGTTGATCATAAACACGTACATCAGAAGTCAAGTGTGTTCCCAGGCTATCTGCAAAAAGTTGTTCGGTTTCACTTGCGGCTTGTTCATTCAACGAACTGGTTACATACGTTACCTGATTACTTTTTATTCTTGATTTCCAGGCTTCAAATGGTAGCATTATAAGCATCATAACCCCATAAGCAAGAATTATTGAAAGTACTATTTGTCCAACGTTAATTTTTGATTGTTTAAGCTCAGGATTAAATGGAACTACTTTTGTTCCTGCCACCATATCACCGATTCTCCTATTAGGATTTACCAGGGTAACAATTACTTCTATAAACCAAAAGATACAAAATATATTTCTAATAAAACACCTAATTGGCGAAGCCACTTTACCGCTTGAGTTTTCTACGACTTGAAGTTTTAGAACTCTTTTTGCAATGCTTTGTCCATTTATACAGTCTTTACAGAAATAAAGCGCAAAGCCAATAAGTGTAATGTAATTTAAACCAAAAATATCGAAGGTAGTTGGTTCATGACTTATTTCAAAAGCTGTCAAAAACCCCGAAATCATCCCCGGAATAAAAAAGAACATCTCAATAAATGTCATTACAATGTGGTCAAAGAGCATTGAAGCAATTCTTAGGCCAGTACTTATTTTCTGTTCTTTTGCCATTTGTTTTTACCTCTTTTTTATGTGTATGCAATGGTTCAGTATATGAAAAGTAATGGGTTTTGCGACACTGACTTTTATTCTAATTTATGACCAAACTCTCCTAGTTTATTAAAAATTCCATAATATGCGTTAACACCTTCCTGGTTTTCAATATTTGTATTTACTAATAAAATTCTGCCTATTTTATCTTTTGCGTTGAAAAACATTAAAGCTGAAGTTCCCGGATCTCCTCCCGTATGCCCAATATTATTCATAGCAGAAGTACCCATAAATATTCCAGTATTGTATTCGTCGCTATACGGATGATTTGGGTCTCTTTCTGTGAAGTTTTCTTCTTTTAATTGTATTTTAAAAAGCTCGTTGTAGCTTTTATTTGAGAGTAATGTGCCGCTTCCAGAATATCCTTTTATTAATTCATTTAGGTAAATACTTAGATCATTAATAGTTGTTAAAAAACCTCCATCAGGATACGTGATTAATGAATAATATGGCACTGTTGTTTTAGGATTGGAATAAAGAGTTGAAACATTACTCATATTAAAATCACTATAATTCCAACCTGAGTTATTCATTTTTAAAGGTTTCAGAATGTTTTCGGTAGTATACTCTGAATACGATTGATTTGAAACAAGCTCAATGATATATGCAGCTAATGAAGCTCCTACATTTGTGTATTCAAATAATTGTCCTGGTTTATTTTTAGTGAAAGCATCCTTTTTGTACCATTTTCCTGTTTCAGATAAATAATTTTCTAAAAATTGGGATAATGGAATTTTAGTGTTATTTGGATTGAAACTTTGAGGGATGTTTTCAATTTTGAATGATGTACTGTCTATTTCATCTTTTAATACATAAGCTCTACCCATATAGTTCTCGGTATCAACAATTGTTGAAGTATGAGTTGCTAACTGTCTTATAGTAATTGGTTGGTTTGTGAAGTTAGGATTTTGAACTTTAAATGGAAGATGCTTATTTATTGGGTCGTCTAAATTTAAAAGTCCTTTTTCTTGTGCTTTCATCAAAGCGATACCGATGAATGTCTTTGAGACAGAAGCAATTGGTTGAATAGTATTTGATGTATAAGGTTTTTTTGATTTTATGTCAGCGAAGCCAATTCCTGTTTTGTATATGGTTCCTGTAGAATCAACTATCGCAACTGCCAACCCATTGAAATAGTTTTTGTTTAACTTTTCAATTTCTAATGTCAAACTATCTTTGATTGGTAGATTGTTTACAATTTCTTTAGTAGAATTTGGTTTTTGTTTACAGGAGGTAATTACAGAAATTACCAAAAGAGTTACTAGTATCTTATTCATTAAGTTTTATATTAAAGATATATAATTTTATAATACTACAGTTTTTATCAACTTGCAGACAATAATAATGTAATAGCAATTACTATTATATTCTTAGCCTAAGATCAGGATAATTACAATACGCTATTTTTTCCTTTCTAATACCTAAAAAAATAAGTCGTTCGATGAGTTATAATAGCCTATTTTGTCAAAATATGCTAATGTAATAAACATACTATCAATAAGCGCTAAAACTATATTTATAAGAATTAATCATACCTATTGCGGAAACCCGTAATAATCGTATTATATAGTACATTATCTTTATACTAAGTTGAGTTTATATGATTGTAATTTAAGTGGTTAAATGTGTAAAACCCTCTAGTGAAAACGCTAGAGGGTTTTGTATATGAAGTATATAAGTTATAATTATCACCTGTTTTTTAATGCATCGATGGTTTTTGCAAACTTTTCTTTTATCTCCTGATACTTTGTATGATTTTGGTTATTAACAATCATTTCTCCGTTAGCAATAGTTCCTAGCTGCATGTTTGAATCTGTTGCATATACAATAGTCGAAGTAAGATTTTTTGTAGAAGCGGTAGTTAATAATGGCGATGAAGCATCAATAATACAGGCATTTAGTGATTCTCCAACCTTAAAGAAATCCTTGTTAAAATTATTCATCGCTTTTCTTCCCGTTTCTGTAGCCATTTCTAATGCATACATTCCAGAATCTCCTTGTTGATTAGAGGAGTAGGTGTTTCTTTTATGAGAAATTAAGCGTTGTCCATAATCCAAAATACGTAGTTCTTCTAACGGATTAAGACCTATGTGACTATCGGTGCCAATACTCCATTTTCCACCATTTTCCTGGTATTTTCTTAACGGAAATAATCCATCACCCAAGTTACCTTCAGTACTTGGGCAGAGCACTACATTAGCTTTGCTTTTTGCAATTCCCTCGATTTCATCATCTGTTAGGTGTGTTGCGTGTACCAAATGAAATCTATCATTCATATCTACATGATCTAATAACCATTCTACAGGACGTTTCCCTAGATATTTGACAGAATCTTCTATCTCTTTTAGTTGTTCTGAGACATGAATGTGAAATGGAATATCCTGAGGTCCGGATTTTGCAATCTCGGCAATATCAGACGGTTCAACTCCTCTCATAGAGTGTATACCAATAGCAATATTGGCATGCTGGTAGTGCTTACAAGCTTCTTTGCTTGATTCTAATAATTTTAAATATTCATCAATAGTAGGAGAGATAAACCTTCGCTGTCTGTCATTTGGTTCTTGTCCAAAACCTCCTTTTTGATAAAAAATAGGAACTAGCGTAATTCCAATACCTACATTTTTTGCTGCGGAAATAAGACTATTTCCCATTTCGGAAAGATTAGAGTAGGGGACTCCATTTTTATCGTGATGTACATAATGAAATTCGGCTACATTGGTATATCCATGACGAGCCATTTCTGCATAGAGCATCGTTGCTATGGCTTCCATTTGCTCTGGATTCATCGTTAATGCCAATTGGTACATAGCTTCTCGCCATCCCCAAAAGTCATCCGGGGTAGAAGTAGTGTTTTCATGCCTTTCTGCCAAACCAGCCATAGCATATTGAAACGCATGAGAGTGTGCATTCTGAAACCCGGGAATAGCAAAACCATCAATAATTTTATTGGATGTATTTTGCGGGTCAAAAGAAGAGATATCTGTAATGATACCTTCATTATTTACAGTAAACCCGGTATTTTCTTTCCAGCCGGTATTTTGTAGTATTCCCTTAAAACAATAGGTTTTCATAGTGTGTTTCAGAATTTTATTTTTGTAGAGTTTCAACTAAACGTTTCATGGTATGTTGTAATACGTCCTGCACTTTTTTTGCTCTTTCCTCATTATAAGTAACTTCATTGTCATCCATATATAAAATTTTATTCATTTCCAGCTGAAGCGTATGAATGTTATTCTCTGGATTTCCGAAGTAACGGGTAATATGTCCTCCTTTAAAAGGGGAGTTATGATTAATTTCAAATGCTCCTGATTTTAACCCATGTAAAGCCGATGTAATGAGTTCTGGAGATGCCGTTTTCTCATCGTTATTTCCTAAAATCATATCTGGAAAAGGATCTTTTTGAATCGTACTTACTTTATGGCGGATAGAATGCGCATCCCAAAGTAAAACTTTACCAAACTGCTTTTTTCTATCTTCTATCAGAGTTTTAAGTTGCTCGTAATAGGGCCAGTAATAGGTATCTAATCTTCTCTTAATTTCGTTTTGATCAGGTTCGAATTCTTGAGACTTATAAATTTTATTTCCGTAAAAATCTGTTATTGGTGTATTGCTTGTAATAAGTCTGTCATCAGTATACAAGGGTACACTTTTAGGATCTCTATTAAGATCGATTACCCATCGACTTAGATTTGCCTTAACTACAGTTATCCCCAGAGACGGCGCAAATTCATACAGTCGATGTACAAACCAATCAGTATCATCAAGATGGGTACGCATTCTTTTTTTATACTGCTTTTTTATCGCTGAAGGAAATTTTGTTCCCGAATGAGGTACACTTATAATTATAGGAACTATAGGTGCTTTGGCTTCTGTAATCTTAAATAGATTCACACGTTTAGATTTTATTAATTAGTTACTATTTCAGAGAAAACTAAGGTACTATCTTTAATTGCATTAATACGCATAGTAGTTGCAATTGGTTGTTGTATAACCAATACATCAGATTGGTGTATCGTATACTCTTGATTATTGATGTCAATAGTAACTTCTCCAGAATAGTTATATATAAACACCCAATCCCATTTGTTTTTAATAGGGTATTGGATGTTTTCGTTTTTTTTAGGGGTAAATACACCTAGTGTACCAACCGTATTACCCGTTGTCATTAGGTTAAAATCTGTACACATTCCTATAGAGGATGTTTTCCAACCTCCTTCAAATCCATCACTATCAAATTTAGAAAGTTGTTTTGTGTATCTGTTTTCGTGTTGCAATGTTATTTCTCCATCTAAAACCAGTAGTGTTCTTGATACACCAGGAAGTGAAGTAAAAACAGACTCCTCTATTGAAACCGTGGCCATGCTTAGCCTGAAATCAAAATTTAATTCCGGATAATTTGCAGTTTTGGGATACATAAAAAACTGAGTAGTTGTTCCCCCAGACCAGGTATTGGTTTTAAATGTATCTGATGTAATGATGGTAACCTCCATAATACGGTGAGCTTAAATAAAACCTTCTAAGAATTCTTCATCTACCAGATTTGGCAATGTTACTTTAAGTTGCGGAGTTCTCTCCATTTCTCTTTTTATAGCAAATAATGCTTCTTCATTACGAGCCCAACTTCTTCTTGAGATTCCATTATTTACATCATAAAATAACATACGTTCTAGTTTTTCTGAAGCTTCTGTAGTGCCATCGAGTAGCATCCCAAATCCACCGTTGATTACTTCTCCCCAGCCAACACCACCACCATTGTGGATAGACACCCAGGTAGCTCCTCTAAAACTATCTCCGATTACATTATGGATAGCCATATCTGCAGTAAATTTACTGCCATCATAAATGTTACTGGTTTCCCGATAAGGAGAATCGGTACCGCTCACATCATGATGATCTCTCCCCAGAACAACCGGAGCCGAAATTTTTCCACTTTCAATTGCTTTGTTAAACGCTTCAGCGATTTTGATCCTACCTTCGGCATCTGCATATAAAATACGAGCTTGAGAACCAACAACAAGTTTGTTTTGTTTGGCTTCTCTGATCCAGGTAATATTATCCTGCATCTGCTGTTGAATTTCTTTTGGAGAAACTTTCTTAATAGATTCCATTACTTCTAAGGCAATCTGATCTGTTGTGTCCAGATCTTCTGGTTTCCCAGAGGTACATACCCATCTAAAAGGCCCAAATCCATAATCAAAACACATAGGGCCCAAAATATCCTGTACATAGGACGGATACTTAAAATCAATACCATTTTCTGCCATGATATCTGCTCCTGCACGAGAAGCTTCTAGTAAGAACGCGTTTCCATAATCAAAGAAATAAGTACCTCTTGCAGTATGTTTATTAATTGCATTGGCATGTCTGCGAAGGGATTCCTGAACTTTGTTTTTAAACGCTTCTGGATCATTACTGATCAGGGTATTGGCTTCTTCATAACTTAGCCCTGCAGGGTAATATCCTCCAGACCACGGGTTGTGCAATGATGTTTGATCAGATCCTAATTGAATATAGATGTTTTCTTCATAGAATCGTTCCCAGATATCGACAACATTACCTTGATATGCAATAGAAACGATTTCTTTTTGATCCATAGCTTTTTGAACCCTGGTTACCAAATCATTTAAATCATCAAGAATTTCATCTACCCAACCTTGCTCATGACGTTTTTGGGCTGCTTTTGAATTTACTTCGGCACAAATAGTAATACATCCTGCAATGTTTCCGGCTTTAGGTTGAGCACCACTCATTCCTCCTAATCCAGAAGTTAAAAAGATTTTACCAGCAGGAGTTTCTCCAGATTTCAATGTTTTTCTAAAAGCATTCATTACAGTAATGGTCGTACCATGCACAATACCTTGAGGACCAATATACATATAACTTCCTGCGGTCATTTGCCCATATTGCGTTACACCCAGAGCATTGTGTTTTTCCCAATCATCAGGTTTTGAATAGTTAGGAATCATCATTCCGTTGGTTACAACAACTCTTGGAGCATCTTTTGAAGAAGGGAATAATCCCATGGGATGCCCTGAGTACATATGTAAAGTTTGTGCTTCGGTCATCGTAGCCAAATATTGCATCGTTAATACATATTGTGCCCAATTTTGAAATACAGCTCCGTTGCCTCCATAAGTTATTAATTCGTATGGATGCTGTGCGACTGCATGATCCAGGTTATTCTGAATCATGAGCATGATTCCTGCTGCTTGTTTTGTTTCTGCAGGATATTCATCAATAGGACGAGCATACATCACATATTCTGGCATAAAGCGATACATATAAATACGTCCGAATGTATTTAATTCATCTAAAAACTCACTGGCGAGTTCTTTATGCCAGTCTTTTGGGAAATATCGTAATGCATTTTTAAGTGCTAATTTTTTTTCTTCGTTAGAAAGGATTTGTTTTCGTTTGGGAGCACGACTAATTTTAGAATCCAAAGATTTCTTTGGAGGCATTGTTTTAGGAATTCCTTGAAGTATTTGTTCTTTGAAGTTCATTATATATTGAATTGTAATTACTGTCACATTGAGCGGAGTCGAAATGTGATTAAATACGATGCTTGACTATCTCTCTACTCCGCGCGAGATGACAGAAAAGGAAACAGTTTGATTAGGATACTAACTTTCCTTTTTTCCATACCTTAGAAGGAACTAGTTTTCCCTGGTGGTAAAAGATCTCATTGATATGTTCTGTTGGAAACAGGTTAAAATCTGCTATCATCCCAGGAACTAATCTTCCTCTGTCGTCTAGATTAAGTGCGGCAGCTGCTCTACAGGTAATTCCTGCAAGAATTTCGGCATTACTTAATTTTTGAAATGTACCCAAAATACAAGCTTGTGTTAGCAAATCACCCATAGGAGCCGAACCAGGATTCCAATCACTGGCGATAGCTAATGCTCCTCCTGCGTCTAAAATTTTTCTAGCTGGTGTAAAATCACATCCTAATCCAATGGAAGCACCGGGTAAAGCAACCGAAATCACATTACTTTGGGCTAACATTTGTATTTCATTCTCGGTACTGGCTTCTAAATGATCTGCGCTAATTGCTCCTACTTTTACAGCTACTTCGCTACCTCCTGTATTAAACTGATCTGCATGAACGGTAATATCAAATCCCATTTGTTTTGCTTTTTCAAAATAGGGATAGATATCAGAAGGAAGAAATGCTCCTTGCTCAACAAAAGCATCTATTCGATTTGTAAGTTGCTCTTCTTTTAATAAAGGAAATAGAGTAGTGCTAATTTCTTCGAGGTATGCTTTATGATCTCCATCAAAATCTTTAGGCAATATATGCCCGGCAAGACAGGTTGAAACTAAATCTGCTGTTGTACTACTATTTGCAGTTTTTATAGCACGTAACATTTTAAGTTCTTCTGTAACCGAAAGACCATATCCGCTTTTTACTTCGATTGTGGTAATTCCTCTTTTTAGTAATGTATTTGCTCTTTCTATAACACCAGAAACAAGTACCTGCTGTTCTGCTTTTCTGGTTTGGGTAACTGTATCCCAGATACCACCACCAGCTTCAGCAATTTCTAAATAGGACCTTCCTGCATTTCGCATGGCATAATCATTAGCTCTGGATCCAGAAAAACAGATATGTGTATGGGCATCTATAAATCCGGGAGTACATACATAATCGGTATCTAATTCTATGATTTCTGCATGTAGAGCATTGGCTTTTTCTTTTAAATCTGAAAAAGTACCAATGGTGTGGATTTTTTCACCTTCAATAAGAATACCTACATCTTCTATGATGTCGAGGTTATGATCCTTTATAGCACCTTTAATACCAGATTTTTGCATAGGTATGAGTTGCGTGATCGGACCTATTAATTTATATGTTGTCATATTATATTTTTTTCCTTTGAATCGAGCTAAGGGAACTATTTAATTTTTTGACTAATATTTTTCAAATTCACTAGAAAACTGTGTTTCTAGAGATACCTGTTCTTTTAAGGATACTTGATTAGCAGTAGTAATTATAGTTTTGTTTTGGATGATTTTGATTCCTTTCTCTATATCATCAGCAAATACCCTGTCTTTATCTGCAAAAGATACGGCTTCTCGTACTTTTTTATGGATTTCATCTAGAATGATTCCAGATTTTAAAGGTTTTCTAAATTCGAAAGCCTGAGCTGCAGTTAATAACTCTATGGCTAATATTTTTTCCAGATTTTCAATTACTCTTAATGCTTTTCTACCACCGATCGATCCCATACTTACATGATCTTCCTGCCCCAGAGAAGTAGGAATACTATCGGCACTTGAAGGGAAACATAATCCTTTGTTTTCACTTGCCAGTGCGGCAGTGGTATATTGTAGTATCATATAACCAGAATTGATACCTGTATCTTCCATCAATAATTTAGGAACACCAGGAGAATTACCTTCTAATGAAAGGTAAATTCTTCTATCAGAGATATTACCGAGTTCTGAAGCTGCTAAACATGCATAATCAATAGCCATAGCTAGTGGTTGCCCATGAAAACTACCTCCGCTAATAGTTAGCTCTTCATTTATAATTATAGGATTATCGGTAACTGAGTTTAATTCTACTTCCAGAAGTTCTTTTAAATGTAGCCATGCATTTCTTGATGCACCGTGTACCTGTGGCATGCAACGCAAAGAATAAGGATCCTGAACTCGATCGCAATCAATATGATCTTCCATAATCTCAGAACCTTTTAGTAAAGATTTTATTCTGGAAGCGACATGGATATTTCCTTTATAAGGTCGTAATTGGTGTAATTCTTTAAAAAATGGTTTTACAGAGCCCTGCAATCCTTCGATCATCATTGCTCCAATAATATCAGCTTGCGTAAGACAACTATGTAGTTTTGCTACTACCTGTACCGCATGAGCAGCAATAAATTGGGTTCCGTTTATTAAAGCTAATCCTTCTTTTGGCCCTAAATCAAGTGGTTTTAATCCTGTGATGTCAAATAGCTCTTGGGTAGTAATTACTTTATTTTGATATTCTACTTTCCCCAATCCAAGTAAAGGTAAAAATAGATGAGAGAGTGGAGCTAAGTCTCCAGATGCTCCAACAGACCCCTGGCAGGGAACAATCGGAATAGCATCGTTATTAATATGCCATAGAATTCTATCTAATGTTTTTTCTGCAATACCAGAATATCCTTTTGCCAGAGACTGTATTTTAAGAATTAGCATGAGCTTAGCAATTTCGGTATCTATGGGATCTCCCACACCGACACTATGACTTTGCAAGATGTTGCTTTGCAGGATATTAGTTTCTTCTTTAGATATTTTTGTAGTACAAAGTGGCCCAAATCCAGTATTGATACCATATACAGGTTCTCCTTTTTCTACAATATTTTCTACTACCTGCTGGCTTTTTTTTACTTTATTGCGAGAAGTCTCAGAGATAATTCCGGTGGTTTCTCCACGAGCAATTTGTATTGCCATACCTGCGGTTAGGTAGTCTTCTCCAAATGAAAATTGGTGTGTTGTTGTTGACATATACGTATTTCTATTTTTTTACTAAAATAATACCTATTTTTGATAATTAGAAATACTAATTTGGTCATTAATTAATAACTATGGGTTATCAAATAGAGCTTCGTCATTTTACTTATTTTATGGCGGTAGCCGAGGAGTTACATTTCAGAAAAGCTGCGGATCGATTGTTTATTTCTCAACCAGGATTAAGCAGACAGATTAAACAGATGGAAGAAATAATAGGTGTTGCCCTTTTTGTACGTAGCAAAAGAAAGGTGACGCTAACTGCTGCAGGAGTGTATCTTAAAAAAGAGTTGGATTATATTTTTAATCATATTGATTTTACGATAAGACAAACTCGTTTGATTGATAAAGGAAGTGATGGAGAAATTCGAATAGGTTTTTTAGGTTCGGCAATACAGACTATTATTCCTGCATTGCTGGTAAAGGCTAATGAAGAATATCCTAACATACAATTTAGTTTAGAAGAGATGTCTAATTATCTTCAGGTAGAGGGGATAGTTAAGGATCAACTGGATCTTGGTTTTGTAAGATTAGCCAGAGTACCAGATGGAATAGAAATAAAAACGGTACATACAGATACATTTTCTTTGGTCTTACCTATGAATCATCATTTAAATGAGAAGACGTTTAAGAGTGTAAAACAGGTTGCCGATGAGCATTTTATTTTGTTCTCATCTGATTATAGTTCGGTATATTATGATAAGATAATGAGTATTTGCGAGGATAAAGGATTTTCTCCTATCGTTTCTCATAAATCGGTGCATGCGCAAACCATTTTTAAACTGGTAGAGAGTGGGTTAGGAGTTGCAATTGTTCCTACATCATTACAACAGGGTTTTGATCTGGGGGTTAAGTTTTTAGAGATTCCGAAAATATCTCAAAAAGCAATACTTTCTGTTATTTGGAAAAAAGACAACCGAAATCCGGCACTACAGCAAATCTTGAAGTTTTTATAATAAAAAGTCAGATGCATATTGCATCTGACTTTTCTGTAGTTTATATATATTTACTCGTTTGGCATAGAATAGAAAAACTGCTCTTCGGTAATTTTACCATCATTTACTTGATACACACAAACTTCTTCTATTTGCATACGGCCTTGCTCTTTAAAAGTGCAATCCATTTTCATGGCACAACTAAAATGATTTTCTGCAATTACGGGTTCAGATATTTCTCCACCATGATACTCTTCGACAGAAGCATGCCAATCCTCACTTTTTCGAATAACAGCATCGATACCCGAGGTTACTTCATTTGGCATTCCTGGCATTTCTTTACTTACTATATTTTGATCATACAATTCCTTAAGAGCTTGCATGTTTTCTCCCTGACGACAGAGTTCTACTAAGCGTGTGGCCACTTCTTGTGTGTTCATGGTGTTAAAATTATTGGTTTATAAATGACTTGTGATATGTGTAAAATACAAAAAAAATAGGGTTGGTAATTTTAAAAAAATGTTATAATTTTTAACCTAACCGACGGCTTTCTTATAAATTGTAAGACAACGCTCACGTGCCATTTTATGTTCTACCATAGGTTGTGGATAGGTAAACTCATTACTATCTTTTACCCAGGTATGGATATAGGAAAGTTGTTTGTCGAATTTAGTGATTTGTGTAGTAGGGTTAAAGATTCTGAAATATGGAGCTGCATCAACACCAGAACCGGCTGCCCATTGCCAGTTACCTACATTAGCAGACATATCATAGTCTAATAGTTTTTCTGCAAAATAAGCCTCACCCCATCGCCAGTCGATCAATAAATGTTTACAGAGAAAACTGGCAACTACCATTCGTACACGATTATGCATATATCCTGTTTGATTGAGTTGGCGCATTCCTGCATCTACCAATGGATAACCTGTTTGGCCATCCATCCACTTTTTAAACTCCTGCTCGTTATTTCTCCATTCGATTCTATCATATTTAGGCCTAAAAGAAGAGTCCTTAGTATGTGGATAATGCCATAGGATTTGCATAAAAAACTCTCTCCAGATTAGTTCCGACCAAAAAACCTCATTTTCTTCTGCTATCGCTTTTTTGACAATCGATCGTATCCCGACAGTCCCAAAACGTAGATGAGGTCCTATTTTTGAAGTTCCGTTTTCTTTTGATGGAAAATCTCGGGTAGCCTCATAGTTTTGAATAAGATTTGGTGAGATATCATAATCTGGAACTTTGATAGATGATGCTACGAATCCCATTTCCTGTAATGCTACATTAGGAAGATCAGTATTCTTAACCAAATTATTAAGATATAACTTTGTGGAATGGATTTTTAATTGAACGGGGTCAAATATTTCTTTCCATTTATTTTTGTAGGGTGTGTATACTACATATGGTTTGCTATCTTTTTTTACAATTTCATCTTTTTCAAATATAACCTGATCTTTACGTGTATGTAGCTGAATATTATGGCCCTCTAAGATATTTTTGATTAGAGTATCTCTCTCTTTTGCGTAAGGTTCATAATCATGATTGGTATATACCTGCTGTATTTCGTATTGAGAAATTAGAGTTTCAAAAACTTTTTTAGGAGTACTGTAGTGTATCGATAAAGAACTTTTGTATTTATTTTGAAGCTTTAATCTGATTTTTTGCAGCGTTTCAAAAATAAAGGTTACCCGGGCATCATTTTTTGGCAGATGTTCTAAAATATGTTTGTCAAAAATAAAAATCGGTAAGACCGGATACTTTCCTTTTAGTGCTTCAAGAAATCCTGTATTATCATCTAATCTAAGATCTCTTCTAAACCAGAATACAGTGACCTTCTTTCTCATATATTAATTTACATTAAGAGTAGACATACCTCCATCTACCCCAATAACCTGACCCGTAATCCAGCTGCTATCATCACTTAACAAAAATCGCGCAATATTTGCGATATCTTCTGCTTGCCCGATGCGTTTCATTGGGTGACGATTATCCATGAGTTGTTTCTTTTTTTCGTTACTCAGTAATCCTTTTGCAAGGGGAGTATTTGTTAATGATGGTGCGATAACATTAACTCTAAATTTTGGAGCATATTCTGCCGCTAATGCTTTTGCAAACCCTTCTATTGCACCTTTTGCAGCGGCAATACTTGTATGAAAAGGCATTCCGACTTTTACGGCTACGGTACTAAAAAATACTAAACTTGCTTGCTCCGAATTTTTTAATTTGGGAAGTAAGGTGTGTATGATTTTGACCAGAAACATAAAATTGATCTGCATATCTTCTTCAAATATTTTTGGAGTCAACATTTTGAAAGGCTTGAGATTGATGCTGCCAGGACAATATACAAAACCATCAATTCTTTCGGGAAGGGTAGAAGTATCGATTTCATCCTTCGATGCATCATAAGGAATATGGGTTACTTCTAAATTACCTAGATTTTCTGAAGTTCTGGAGGCAATAAAAATATTATGCTCATTATACAGTTTTAGAGCAATTTCAAAACCAATTCCATGACTTCCACCTATGAGTAGGATATTTTTTCTCATTATTTAAGTTTTAAACAAATATAATTTCATTATCTGCTTTGGTTTCAAATGTTCCAAATAATTCGATTAATTTTTTTTTACGATATTCAAACACTTCTTTTAATCTTGGTTTTACAATAATCGGGTGAACCAATTGTCCTAATATCCCTAAGGGTATTTTATAATCGATAATATCTTCCATTTCAATACCGCCAGGTATTTCTTTTATAAAGTGTTTATGATGCCATAACGAATAGGGACCAAATCTTTGTTCATCTACAAAATATTCTTTGTCCTTAACATGTGTTATTTCGGTTACCCATTTATTTTTAATACCAGCAATTGGAGTAACAATATATTGTATAATTTGACCAGGATACATTTTACGATCAGCGCCTGATAAAACCTCAAATTTCATATATTCTGGTGTTATTGTTTTCAGATTTTTGGGGTCCGAAAGAAATTCCCAAGCTTTTTCTATTGATATAGGAAGGTTTTGTTTCGCTTTTAATGTATATATTTTCATAGGATACGAAATTATACTATCAAAAGTAAGATATTTTTTGTTTAATATAAAATGAATTTTGTTAAACAAAACAATAATGCTATCAAAAAAAGCTTTTTGCCCAGGATTTTGCTTCTTCGAGTGTGTTAAAGAACGCAAAGGATTTCCCATATAAAGGTTGTTCCATAATTGCTTTATCTCTTTCTTTATCATTACTAGATACAATTGCCAACCCTCTCATATTGTTTAATAAGCCTTGTTTGTATATCTCTGGAGAGACTTTATGTTCAAACTTACGATGACTAATCATTACAAAACCTTCTGTTTCATAATGCTTTCTAAGTTTGTCTCTAAGTATTGAAGCTTTATTAAGTGTAAAATGTACATTTTCATTGATAGTAAGTATGACATATTGATCGTATAGATCTATTTTACAAAATTCATTAGAAAAATGCTCCATTGGGGGATATGGGTATTGTTATAAATTGTAAATATATGTTAAAAAGAGTGACTTATGTATAGTATCATACCAAAAAATACAGTTTGCGGTGGTGAAGTAACTGATAATAAAAATTTAAATGTTCTTAGATTTAATTTTGGTATTAATCCAGAATAAATAAATCAATTGCACTAAACCTAGTATCCAATATAATTGATATCTTATTTTGTAGATATCAAAAAACTGAACTTCGGAATCAGAAAATTTGACTATCATAAAAGTGATTGCGGGTATCGTAATCCCAAAAAAGACTATAACAAAGAAGATTGTTGCAAACCCAGTATTTTGTTTAATATTAAATTCTGTCGAGAATTTATATTTTCTATAATTTATATATGATAGTAAAAGAAGAATTATAATATCTATGTATATCCAAAGCATGTTGGTGCGCTAATATTTCGTGCTAAATATAACAATTTTAAACAAAATATCTTTTAACAGTCTGTACAACAGTTGTCTGGCTTTACTAGTTTACAGGTTAATACAGCCAATAGAGCACCTAGAACAGGAGCAATAAAATAAAGCCATTGGTGTTCCCAATGACCAGATAATAAAGCAGGACCTAAGGATCTCGCAGGGTTCATTGACGCATTAGTCATTGGGCCTGCAAACATTGCTTCGAGTAGTACAACTCCTCCAACTGCTATCCCGGCCATAGTACCAGTTTCTTTAGAGCCTGTAGAAACATTTATAATAACTACCATAAGAAAATAAGTAAGTAATGTTTCTAGGACGAATGCTCTTAGATCATCTAGAGCTGGTAGGGTCCCGCCAAGAAATTCGCTTTCGGGAAATAAAAAGAGTAGAGTACTACTGGCTATTATTGCACCAATACATTGAGCAATTATATATTTTGGTACTTCTTTCCATTCAAATTTTTTGGCATATGCAAATGCAATGGTAACCGCTGGATTAAAGTGAGCTCCGGATATTTCTCCAAAAGCATAAATCATTGCCATTACAATAAGTCCCCAGGTAATTGCAACTCCTACATGAGTGACATCTCCACCAGTTACTTCATTAATAGTCATAGCACCGGTACCACAAAATACCATACTAAAAGTCCCTATACTTTCAGAAATATATTTTCTCATTACTTTTTTAAAATGATCACAAATATACTATTACTTATTTTAAGTTTTTGTTAACCTTTAATGTATGTTGTAATCCTTATTTTCGTCATTAAGTAAAACAAACTAAACTAAACTAACTACAATGAAAAAGATCATCTTATTTCTTTCTATGGCTTTATTCTCTTTAGGAATTGAAGCTCAGGTAAAAGCACCACAACCAAGTCCTTCTTCTAAAATAGAGCAGGTTATTGGATTGACAGACGTTTCTGTTGAATATTCACGTCCTAGTATGCGAGGAAGAGCCATTTTTGGAAATTTAGTGCCTTATGACAAGTTATGGAGAACAGGGGCTAATGCAAATACAAAAATAACATTTAGTGATGATGTAAAAATTGCAGGTAAAGAGTTGAAAAAAGGGACTTATGCAATTTTTACAAAACCAGGTAAAGAAAATTGGGAAGTAATTTTTTACAGTGATGCAAGCAATTGGGGGACTCCACAAAAATGGGATGATACCAAAGTAGCAGCTACAGCAACTGTAAAATCTAGTACTATACCTATGAATGTAGAAACATTTACAATCATGTTTAGTGATTTTAAAATGGATTCTGCAGTTATGAATTTTATTTGGGCAAATACAGAAGCAGCGGTTACTATAGAAACTCCTGCAAAAGCACAAACGGTTGCCAGTATCGAAAAAACTATGGCTGGTCCAACGGATAGAGATCACTATCTGGCAGCTACTTTTTATAAAGATTCTGGAGATTTTGCTAAAGCGAAAGAGCATATTGATAAAGCAGTTTCACTACGTAAAGAGCCTGCTTTTTGGTATCATAGACAACAATCTTTGATTTATTCTCTATCTGGAGATAAGGATGGGGCAATAAAAGCAGCAAAAACTTCGTTAGAGTTAGCAGAGAAGGCAAAAAATGCCGACTACGTTAAAATGAATAAAGATTCCCTTGCAGAGTGGGGAGCCAAATAAACACTCTTTTTCACACACAAATCATAAAAAGCGTTCCATTAGGAACGCTTTTTTGTTTTCTAATCTTCTTCTTCTAAAAAGAAAATATCTTCGACAGGTTTTTTGAAAAGCCTGGCAATTTTTAAAACCAAAACTGTTGATGTTACATATTTATCCTTTTCCATAGCATTAATCGGTTTGCCTTATACTCAAATCCAACGCTTATATGGTATAGATCAACAAGAAAAAGAGCGAGATAGCAATTATGAAGTATAGAAAAAATATCGCAATAGGTATATACAACACTTATTTTAAATGTTGTGGAAATGGTTGAAATTACAAAACTTTCAAGTGCTTCGTAAAATTTCTACTGGAAAAGCAATTGCATATTCCTTAAAACTATGGACTAAGCTTAAAAATTACACCCTATAGATGGGTGTTATCAGATTGACAGTAATTTGATAGAAAACATAATAAGATCTTTAGCTCTATGAAGAAAGAACTATTTGTTTTCGGAGTCTCATAAGGCAGTTCAGAAATCAGCAATGTTCTATTCTTTTTTTGCTACTTGTAAAATTAATAACATAAATCCCTACTTTTTTAAGGATATATTGGAGAAAATACCAGAGCATAAAACATATAATCTATTTGTTTTATGTAAAGATATATGGAAATAATTTATACTTTTCTCAATTAGTTGTATAATTCTTCATGAAAAAAAATATCTTCGTTATTAAAATCAATCAAAAAAGCATCAAACTGTAAGTAACATTTTCAATAACTAAGACATAAACATTAAATTAAGTATCATAAATATAAATTAGAAAATAAAACCGAGAAATGAAAAAAACAGTAATATCGATTATACTATTTGGAATTACTTTAGGACTTAATGCACAAATCACTGAATTATCTAATGGTAATGTTGGAATTGGTACAGTTACTCCCGATCAGACTCTTGTTGTTAATGGAAGAATCTCTTTTGATTATGGAGACGGTAAGTCTTACAATGGATTTCGAAGAGATGGTTCTAAAACAGAATATTATAATATAATAACAGGAGGAACTAGCGTTATTCATGAATTTACAGGTTCAAATGGAGCTCTTATGTCTTTAAAGAATGATGGAAAAATAGGAATTGGAACGACTAACCCTAATGATAAACTACATGTAAATGGGGATACTACTTTAAATATATATCATGGAACTACACAGGGGCATTTAAATTTTAGACAAGGCCAACCAGTAACAGATGTTGCTATAGTAACTGCTCAACATGGGTTTGCTACATATAATGGTCTTAGAATTAATGGAACAAATGGAGTATCTATTGGAACTAATAATGGGGTAGAAAGGCTAAGAGTTGATAGTGCTGGTAATGTAGGGATAGGAACAACCAGTCCTGATATGAAGTTGACGGTAAAAGGAAACATCCATGCAGAAGAGGTGCTAATCGACTTAAACGTACCTGCTCCTGATTATGTTTTTAAAAAGGATTATAATTTGAGAAGTATTGAGGAAGTGGAGAAATTTATTATAGAAAATAGTCATTTACCAGAAATACCATCTGCAAAGGAATTTGAACAAAATGGAGTGATGCAAGCAGAAATGGATATGAATCTTCTTAAAAAAATTGAAGAATTAACGCTTTATACAATCCAACAACAAAAAGAAATTGAAGAATTAAAATCCCTTGTTAAGAAACTACTTAAATCAAAAGAATAAAGGGTTTATGACTATTCAAGTAAGCTACAAAAATGATGTAATCTTGCTTTGATAATAATCTCAATTTTATATAACGAATTGATACTTCAAGAAAGATGAATTAATAACTTAATATGTTTAACACCTCAGTTTCTAATTATTTAAGAATGCATAAAATCGGGATTGGTTTTGATTTAATAGCTAAGATTTCCTTATTCTTAATTCTTGCAATAAGTCAATTTTAGCTCTTACAGGAAAATCAATATCAGACTAAACTAATAGGGAGATAGGAAGTTTTTAGCAAATGAATCATTATGTTTTAAATAAAAGCTTTAATAAATGGATATAATTGTTGTAAATATTTTAAAGAAAATTCATTTTAGAATAGTTGCTTTACTGTTTGTTTTTCTATTGTCAAATAGTAGCTTATTTTCACAAAATATTTTGGGAACTTTACAAGGAAGTTGGGAGCTAATTGAATCATCTCGTTCTACAATCTGTAGGCTTTATATTTCTAATAAAACAAATCCTAAAGTAAATGAGCAAAATTGCCAGATTCGATTGATAGAAAATAAATTCTTTCTTTATCAAAATTCTAAAGAAATAGATTCTGGGAATTTTGATACGGAACATAATTATGATGATGTATATGTTATTCGTTTTCATTCACTATTAACCGATGAGTTTTTAAAAACCTTTAATTCTAATGAATTATTATTGTTTATTAACAGTGATAAAGAACTGTTGTTAATTGAGAATAGCCATCCTAATATTCAAACTTTTGTTTTAAGAAAAATTATATGAAAAAAATAATCTTATTCTTAGTTGTTCTAGTTGTATCATCAAGTATACATAGTCAAGAATGTGGTACAGATGCATATAATGAACAATTGAAAAAATTATACCCTGAAAAATATAAAAAATCTCTTGAAGAATTTAAATCCTTCAAGAACAAAAGTACTGAGTTATCAATGCCAACAACTCCAATTAGGATACCTGTAGTTTTTCATGTAATTCATCATGGAGAGTCTATAGGTACTGGGTCAAATATTTCTGAAACCAAAATTAATGAACAATTGGCAATATTAAATGCTTCGTTTGGTGATCCTTTGAGTACTCATGAAGCTGGTTTTGGAACACCTACAAATGCAAAATTTGAATTTTGTAGAGTTCAAACATCTCCTTTTGGAAGTCCAACAAATGGAATTACTAGAAAGTATGGCCCGGATTATTATCTATTAGACAGTGAATTCTCCGAGGACTTAAATATTAAAAGTAATTATTGGAATCCAAATATTTATTTAAATATTTGGATAACGGATATAAGACCTGCATCAGATGTTACTAATGTAACATTTGGGGGCTATTCAAATTTTCCACATCATTTTTCATCCCGAAGAGATGGGATAGTATTAAATTATAGATTTGTTGGTGGAAACATGTATGATAATGGTACAACGTTAACTCATGAGGTTGGGCATTGGTTAGGTCTTTATCATATTTTTTTACCTGGTTCATGTAGATTAGAAAATACTGATGGTTACCCATGTGATGGTGAGTATGGTGATGGAATTTGTGATACTCCCCCATTAGATGAGTCTGCAAGAAATGTTAATATTAATAATGTATCTTTTTTAAGAAATTCATGTGAAAATGGTAATTATGTATTGCCAAGATATGTATCACCAAGAAATTTTATGGATTATTATAGCAATAGTACTTTTTTTACTGAGCTTCAAGTTAAAAAGATGCATGAAGTTTCAAGTTTTTATCGACCGTTATTATATGATAACCCAAATTTAAATGCTAGCTGTGGCTTTAATACTGGTGGAGGAACATCGAATGGATGTAATAATAATAGTAATGATAATATACCAGTTCAAACCATTTATGCACCACATCAATTGGATATAAATGTCAATGATAATCTTTTTGGGGGGAGGATAGAAGTGAATAATAAATGGTTGGTTGCTATTGATGCAAAAGAAAATTTGTTATTGATATATGATAGAGAAGGATGTGCTTACAATCTAAAACAAAATTTCAGTATTGATTTTTACTGGGGAATAACAGCTAATGAAGGATTAGTGCTTAATGATAATGAGATAATTGTATCTTCTTGGAAAAATGATATAGTTTATGTTTATAATTATAATGTAGTAAATGATCAATGGTATTTAAAGCAAACAATTCAAAATAGTACATCAACGAGTAAAGTAGGGTATGATATTTTTGTGTTGAATGACTTTTTGTTTATAACGGAAGCAGCTGATGGCAATAATATCTTAAGAATATATGTAAAAGGAAGTAATGGTAGTTATCAGTTTCATCAAAATCTATCTATTTCTGGGTATAGTATACCAGCCACTTTTGGGTACTATACAATTTTAAATTATTCAAAAATTAAAAGAAATGGTTATGATTCGAATGAAATTTTCTTTCCATTAACTAATAAATTATTTGGTGTTTTAGAATTAAACAATAGTAATCAATGGTATTTGTCTCAAACAATACAGACTGATTTTATTCCTTCAGATGAAGGTGTAGTGACCTCAGAACTATCTAATAAGTACCTTTATATATTAACATCTAAACGAATAGAACCTCGCTCGGGATTCTATAATATGTATCTTTATTCAATACCAATTCAACCAGATAATATAAAAGCATCACTCACAGGAAATATATCATATAAAAAGCAATTTTTAAAGACATTTAGCTATAATAACCACATTAGAGAATTAAAAGTTTTTGATGATCAGTTTTTTATTTTTGGTCCTGGTGAATATGGAGATAATAACTATTTATTCTATAGTAATAAAAAGTATGGACAAAACTCTTCTTTCCCCGAATGGGAGGATAAAAACCTTAATTTAGAATGTCCTAATGTAAATGACGAGTCTGATTATGAGATTTTTGGAAATCTGTTGTACTCAGGTTTAGGATATGATAAGAAAATTAATATATATAACATAAATGATATTTTATCGGCGAAGGGATATAGTGATAGCTATATTTATAATTCAGCATTTTATAAAGAAAATACTTGTTTTGTTCCTAAATTGAAGACAACAGATTATGCTAATGATGTTGTTTTTGGAGAAGATTGTAACATTACGTTTGATGGAGTAGAGAGGAATATTTATGCAGGAAATTCTGTAGTTTTAAAACCAGGGACTAAAATCAAATCAGGTTCGAAGGTGCTATTTAAGGTAGAGGATCAAGCTTGTAATTCGATCTTATATTCAAAGAACAAGAGTAATGTTTTTATTGAACAAGATGGTAAAGGATTGAGATTGATAAATGAAGAAAATAATCAAGATGGAATATACTCGCCATCACTTAAAGTATATCCAATACCTTCTAATAATGGTTACCTATATATTAGATCAAAACATAATAATATTCAAAATATAGTTATCTATAATTTGCTTGGGAAATTAGATCTATCATCAAATGAACTAAATTTCAAAAATGCTAAAGAAATTGATATTAACCTTAGTAGATACCCTAAAGGTATTTATTTCGTAAAGATTTTGATGATTAATAATAATGAAGTTATTAAAAGAATTTTAATAGAATAAGAGTACAGAATCACTAACTACTTAGTTTTATGATAATAGAACGCATTTTCATTTAGTCTATTAGTTTGTAACCTTGTATAGGAAAGCGTATATAGAGTTACAAACTATTGGGGTGCTATTCCAATCTAGAATCATAATTATGCAAGTGAACAAAACCCCTGTATGTCAATCCTTGTTGAATTCAAAATAAAATCTTAACTACAACTAGTCATAATGTAATTTGATTTTTTCTCTAACCGTATCTAAGAGGTTGATTAATTGAAGACTTTTTTCGAAACTCATGACTGTACTTTCTTTATGGTTTTGAAGCAACATTTCCTGTACATGAATGGCTTCATAATTATAACCATTTGTAGTAACCTTAAATTCTATACGTTCTGATTTTCCTTCTTTTAGGATGGTTATAGAAGAAGGTTCGTGAAAACGACTATTGATGATGATGGTTCCTTTTTCGAATTCTAGAGTAGCGGTTGTATCGGTTTCTTTGGTAACAGCACTAAATAGTGAGGCTGTAGCTCCATTTTTATATTGAAGCTGAATACTACAATCTTCATCAACTCCTGTTTTTCCTATGGTAGCCTGAGCATTAATTTCTTCTGGGTACCCTAAAATACTTAATGCAGCAAATAATGGGTATATTCCTACATCGAGCAGACTTCCTCCTCCAAGTTTTTTATTGAATACCCTTCCTTCGGGATCGAAAGAAGTGGTGAAGCCAAAATCAGCTTTTAGCATTTTTACTTTTCCAAGCTCATTGGATGTAACAACATCTAAAACATATGTATAATGCGGAAGAAAATACGTCCAAAGTGCTTCCATTAAAAATACGTTATTCTTTTTTGCCGCCGTAATCATTTCTTCAACTTGAGCAGTATTCATAGCAAACGGTTTTTCACATAAAACCGCTTTTTTATTAGCTAGACACATCAAAGTGTTTTCATAATGAAAAACATGAGGGGTTGCAATATATATGACATCAATATTGGGATCTATGCTTAACGCTTCATAGTTTTCATAACAGGTAGAGGTTTGGTATTTCTTCCCAAAATCCTGAGCTTTTTTTAGATCTCTACTTGCAACGGCGTATAGTATTGCATTAGGAACTGCTTTTAGATCATTAGCAAACTTATGTGCTATTTTACCACAACCAATAATTCCCCATTTTATACTTCTTTTAAGATGCATTAGGCTGTAATTTTAGGTTTTGACCCCAAAAATGGTTGTATGATAATTGCTATTGTCATTACTAATGCACACCCGAATAGGTTGAGCCATAAGTAAGGCATCCAGTCATAATACCAACCAATAATCACAATTACCTGGGTGATAAGTGCTGCAACAAAGGTGGCATTACTATGCACAAATTTGATAAAGAAAGCTAATAAGAATATCCCTAGCACATTTCCGTAAAATATTGAACCAATAATATTTACCAATTGAATAAGATTATCGAATAAATTAGCAAAGCATGCCACTATGATAGCTAAAATACCCCAACCAAGAGTAAAAAATTTGGAAGCGGATACATAATGTTGATCACTTTTTTCTTCAGCCACATTTCGTTTGTATAAATCAATAGCGGTAGTAGAAGCTAAGGCATTTAATTCTGAAGCTGTAGAAGACATGGCAGCAGATAGGATAACAGCAAGAAGCAGACCGATAAGCCCCCTTGGCAGATTGTTTAAAATAAAATGGATAAATACATAGTCTTTATCATTTGTCTCTACTGTTATATCTGCCTTTTTGATTAATGCTTTAGCAGCTTCACGGATTTCTTTTTCATTTTTGTTTAGCTCCTGAATTAAATTTTTATTATCTGATTTTTGTTCTGCCAGATAGCCTTTAATTACAGCATCTTTTGAGCTATGAATTTCGGCAAGTTTGTTTTCTAGTTCTGTATATTGTTCTGCATATTCTGTATTAAGTATAGCTTCTTTTCCTTTTGGATTGAAATTTAAAGGAGAGGCATTAAATTGGTAAAAAACAAATACCATAACTCCAACTAAGAGAATAAAAAACTGCATGGGTACTTTGAGCAATCCATTAAACAAAAGCCCTAGCTGACTTTCTTTTATAGATTTACCAGTTAAATACCGTTGTACCTGACTTTGATCTGTACCAAAGTAGGAGAGGGCCAGAAATGTTCCTCCGATAATTCCACTCCAAAATGTATAACGGTTATCAAAATCAAATGAAAAATCAAGAACTTCCATCTTTCCACTAGCCCCTGCGATATCCAATGCTTTAGAAAATGTAATGCCTTCTGGAAGGTAGCTTATTATAATAAAAAAGGCTACCAGCATACCGATAAAAATAATACCCATCTGTTGCTTCTGGGTAATATTAACAGCTTTTGTTCCTCCAGAAACAGTATATATGATCACAAGTATACCTATGATGATATTTAAGGTTACTAAATCCCAACCTAGTACAGATGATAATATTATAGCTGGTGCAAAAATAGTTATACCTGCAGCTAACCCTCTTTGAACCAAAAATAGGATAGCTGTTAAGCTTCTGGTTTTGAGATCGAATCGGCTTTCGAGATATTCATATGCTGTGTAGACATTTAGCTTATGATACATTGGTATAAAAACCATACAAATGACAACCATGGCAATAGGTACCCCAAAATAAAATTGTACAAATCCCATTCCGTCATGAAAAGCTTGTCCCGGTGCAGAAAGAAAAGTAATAGCACTTGCTTGTGTTGCCATTACCGATAGGCCAATAGTCCACCAATGTGCATCATTGCCTCCTCGTATATAATCTTTAACATTTTTACTGCCTTTGGTTTTCCAGGCACCATATAGTACTATAAATAGTAAGGTTCCTAGTAGTACGATCCAATCTATGGTTTGCATAAGTTGATTGATTAAATTAGTTTATTGATTGATGATTGAGGTTGTTCTTTTTAAAAGAATTATGAATAAGAATTAGTGATAAAATAGAATAGTAGTATATAAACTGCATTAGCGATTAATACTGCACTATATAATTTTTTCCACTCTCTTTTTTCGTTTTTCTCTTCCATATTAAAAATTGTTAGATTATATTTTGTAGTATATTCTGGGTATTTATTTTCCTAATGATAGCATATTGGCAAAAAGACGATATGCACCTGATACTCCCGCCGGAAACTCTCTAAAAAAGCTAAGTCCGGTATATATATAATGTCCTTCACCATATTTAGCTATTAGTAAAGGCCCCTTTTTTTCAGACTCTCCTTTATCATTAGCCGCTAAAATAGGGGTATACTCTTTTGACCATTCTTTTGGGAAATATAATCCTCTTTCCTGTACCCATCCTTTAAAATCATTGGCAGTGATTTTATTGGGTGAATTTAATACCTGATGTTCTGGTGCTAAAAAGGTGATTTTTGCATTTTCATCGGTTACCCGATCTCTAGATAGCTTAAGAGGATAAGGACCTAAGTTATCAGTTACTTTTAATCTATGACTGGTATTATATTGAATGATAAGGTTTCCTCCATTTTTTACATACTCTAATAAATACTGTTGTTTAAATTTTAACTGCTCTACAGTATTATATGCTCTGATTCCTACTACAATAGCATCAAAAGATTGTAAACTTTCTGTAGAAATAGATTCTGGATCAATTGTAGTTACTTGGTAACCTATTTGTTGTAAGCTTTCTGGCACTACATCTCCTGCTCCTTCTATGTACCCTATATTTTGCCCTTTCTTTTTAATATCCAAGCGCACAACTTTAGTCTCAGATGGTAATACTACAGTTTGATATGGGATATGGTCGTAATCAATAGTAACGACCTCTTTAGAGTATAAGGTCCCGTTAATTTCTATCTTGGGTGAAATGTAACCTTCACTTTGAGTCTGGGGTGATGTAAGAGTAAAAGTGATTGTTTTTTCTTCTCCTTTTTGAGAGAGATTAAAATTAATTGCTGCTGGAGTCACCTGCCAACCTTCTGGATGTGCAAGAGTAACTTTTCCATTTAAGTTCGCTTTTCCGGCTTTTATAGTAACAGGAATTTGTTTTGATGCACCATTAGCGTAGATAATTACTTTATCCTTGATACTTGTAGAAATAGTAGGGATGACCTCAAATGGTTTATATACTTCTCCTTTAACAGGATCATTTGTTTTGTATACAACATCTTTAGAAAAAGGAATTGATACTCCATTGATCGTTACTGTGAACAAAGCTTTGATTTTATGATCTGTTTCTGGTTTTCCTATTAGTTTTTGGTCACTAACATTATACATTCCCAATGTACCTTTGTTGGTAAGCCAATAGGGATTAGTGAAATCAAAATTAGTTGGAATATTACCTTTAAATTCGAAGTTATTTCGGATATTATTTTTTAATACTTTTTCAGAAATATCATTAATATTAACAGCAGCAATTTTGATAGATTGCAAAGTCATAGTATTTGCACTTCTATTAATTGCTTCTACTTTTAGCGTAATTTCACTCCCTTTAGTAGTATTTGCTTCTGTTGCAACAGCTTCTAAATACAAGCCCGAAGCAGCAGCAATAATTTCCTGGATCTCTTTGGTCTTAATTGCTTTCCAATGGTTATTTTCTAATTGTTGAATTAGTTGATATGCTTTTACCAATTGTGGAATAATAGCAGAGGGATTTTTAAAGTCAAAATCTTTTTCTACCTGATATAAAATATCACCAATAGCTTTTCCTCCTTTAACACGATTCCATGAAGTGTCAATTCCTTCAAAAATATTCGTTTTATCTTTTGGCAATTCCCCTTTGATGAGTTCTATGTATTCGCTTTGTTGTCCACGACTACCAGTACTACCAAATCCTTGAGATTTGTGTTGGCTACGACTTAACGAAGCTATTTCGCTATTAGAAAGTCCTAGAGAAGGATAATATATTCCTGTGTCAAACTCTAATAATTTACTTTTATCTGCTTTTTCGAAATTTTCTCGACTACCATAAAACCACCATGAAGTATTGAAGAATAATCTTTTTGGTTGCCAGGTTTCTGTATAATTAAGCTGATCGGGATAAACAGTTTTATCTCCCGTTAAATCAAAAGCTTCTACACTTAGCATAGCCGAAGAAGTATGATGGCCATGAGTACTACCAGGAGTTCTGTGATTAAAACGGTTAATAATTACATCTGGTCTAAATTTTCGTATTGCCCAAACTACATCGCTTAATACTTCTTTTTTATCCCAGATAGAAAGGGTTTCGTCGGGATGCTTAGAATATCCAAAATCATTAGCACGTGTAAATAATTGTTCTCCTCCATCTGTTCTACGAGCCGCTAATAACTCTTGAGTTCTAATTACCCCTAATAATTCTCTAATCTCTGGGCCTATTAAATTTTGCCCACCATCTCCTCGGGTAAGAGATAAATAAGCTGTTCTTGCTTTTACCTGATTAGACATATAAGATATAAGTCGTGTATTTTCATCATCAGGATGTGCTGCAACATATAATACAGATCCTAAAAAATTAAGTTTTTTTATAGCTTGATGAATTTCTGCTGCATTGGGTTTATTAGGTTGTTGTCCTTGTATAATATATGGGAATAGTATACCAATACAGGCTATAAAAAATAATTTTCGCATAATTTCTTGGTGCAATTTTTAGTTGAATTTCTCCAAATATAAAAAGATAAAATTCTCAGAATTGTGGTTTAAGGATACTTTAACAGGAAGTCCTGTATCAATTATCTTTCGGACACATAACTTTATAAAGTTATATTTCTTTTTGACTTTTGGATCTATAAACTAACCCTAGTAATGATCCTAAAAGTACGGTAATGGCAATGGTAGGAGTAGGACCAAAGGCTAGTATACCGGTTATTAACCCTAAAATACCTCCTAATGCACTTGCGATAAATCGCCCGCTATTTCTTTTTTGCTGGATAGCATAGATCATCGCTACTGAAAGTGTCATTCGCAATGCAGCCCCTACAATGGTAATATCTACAATACTTCTCCAAAATAAGGCAACTATAAAAGCAACAATAACAGTCATAATAGTAGCATATCGTAAAGATTTTACTTTTTGTTCTTTTTTAGTATTAGATACAATATGAGAAGCCACTGCAAAAATAGAAGTATCTGCAGTACTCATTAAACCAGCAAAAAAAAGTACAAGTAAAAGTGGTAGCCATGATTGTGTTATAAAGTTTTGCATGGCATAAACGAATACAGTATCGGGATCTATATTGGGATTTTGAATATAGGTATATAGTCCGATTAAAAGCAATAGGAAAACGATACCTAAGACAGGAATAATGGCAAGACTCAATCCTCTCTTTAAGGATTTTTCATCTTTAGCGGCATAACAAAGCTGATATCGATCTGCTAACCCAAAAACAGATAACCCTCCGTAAAGAACTAAACCTATAATGCTACCTATAGTTACATTTTGACCTGTAGAACTGCTAAGAATAGTACCAAAATCCTTAACATCAAACATTCCGTAAATTAATATACAGAGAAATACGATTATAATTACTGCCTGAAAAACATCGGTAACGATTACAGCTTTAAAACCAGAAAATAATACATACACCATAACTACCATTGCTGTAATTAGTAATGCGGTTTCATAAGGCAGAATTTCGAAAAATGCAATGATCTTTGCACCACCTGCCAGGGATAGTAATATCCAGAAAAACTGAACTACTATGGTTATAACGTTGGTAATGATACCAGTGTTTTTGTTACTCGTAACAAAAGCGGGTAGGTCTCCTTGTGTATAGAATTTACCTTGTGTGGATAATCTTTTTATTTTAGGCGCAGCCCAAAATGCAAATAAAAAATAACCAACTACTGATCCTATAGACATGGCAAAAAGCCCCCAGCCAAATTTATATGCATAACCCGTATATGTAATTAGAGTACTCACTCCAATTGCACCTGCGAATTTAGAGAATAAAATGGCATAAGCACTTTTATTTCTCCCTCCGATAAGGAAATCTTCACTTGATGATGATCTGGATATATATATCGATAAACCAATAATTAAGATAATATAAGTACTTAAGTAAAGATAGATTTCCATTCAGAGCTTATTTTTTTCTTTCTACAAATTCTAATTGATCAATGCTTACATTAGTAGTAAAAATTCCATAATTAACAATAGCTTTTCCTTTTTCTAAAGTATCTATAGTGCCTATAGATCTTCCATCAATCATTCGTACTCGATCACCAATTTTTAAAGTCACTTTTGGTTTTGCTGCTTCGATTTTTTCTTCTTTCTTTTTCTCCTCCTTTTTCTTTTTACGAATAACCTGTACTTTTTCGATAACTTCTTTTACGACTTTTTCCTCTTTGGCTTTTTCTACTTTTCGTTGCTTTACACTCTGTTTTTTTCGTTTAGAGTTTTCTACTTCAACGATTTTTATAAATTCATTGATTAACTCTCTTTTTTTCTTATTGTTAAAGTATTTTTCACTAAGATCATCGATTTTTTGCCCCAGATAGATCATTCTTTGATTACCATCATATAACTCCTGATAGCTTTCCAACTTACGTTGAATACGCTGGTTGGTCTTCTCTAGGCGATCTTTTTCTTCCTCTGCTTTTTGTTCTTTGGTTTTGAGTCCAGCCGTAGTTTTTTGTAATTTGGATCTCTCTTTTTGAAGATTGGCAATACTTTTATCAAAACGAATCTTCCCTCGTTCTACCTTTTTCTTTGCTTTATTGATAAGACTATAAGGGATTCCATTTTTTTGAGCTACTTCAAAAGTAAAAGAGCTTCCTGCTTCACCTAAGTGTAATTTAAATAGAGGTTCTAATGTTTTTGAATCGAATAACATATTTGCATTACTCATATCCGGTAACTCATTAGCCAGCATTTTTAAATTGGCATAATGTGTTGTAATAATCCCGAAAGATCCTCTTTCATAGAAAACCTCCAGGAAAGCTTCGGCTAGTGCTCCACCAAGTTCTGGATCACTACCTGTTCCAAACTCATCAATTAGAAATAGCGTTTTGTTATTACATTTTCGTAAGAAATAATTCATGTTCTTCAAACGATAACTGTATGTACTTAGATGATTTTCTATAGATTGATTGTCCCCAATATCAGTAAGAATAACGTCAAATAAACACATTCTACTGTATTCGTGTACAGGAATGAGCATCCCGCTTTGTAACATTATTTGTAGTAGACCTATAGTTTTTAAAGTAATACTTTTCCCTCCGGCATTGGGGCCAGAAATAACAATGATTTGATTATTCTCATTTAATGTTATGGTTTGAGGGAAGGTTTTCTCTCCTTTTATTCTATTGGTATGATATAGTAATGGGTGATATGCATCTTTAAGTGTTAGCTCTCTATCTGTAGTGATTTTTGGTAATACTGCGTTAAGTTGGCCTGCATATTTTGATTTAGCAGAAACAACATCTATATCACTTAAGTATTCTTGATAGTGCTCTAATAGCTCAGTAAATGGTCGTAATTTATTAGTTAGTTCTTTCAGTATTTTTACGATTTCTTCTCGTTCTTCATATTGAAGATTACTAAGTTCACGACTATATTGTAAAGTGGCCTCGGGTTCTATATAAACAATACTTCCGGTTTTAGAATTCCCCATGATGGCACCTTTTACTTTACGCCGATACATGGCAGTTACCGCTAGAACTCTTCGATTATCTACTACACTTTCTTTAATTTCATCTAGATATCCCAGGCTATTATATCGAGATAAGTCTTTTCCAAAGCTTCCATTTAGTTTCCCTTGCACACTATGAATATCTTTTCGAAGACGTTGTAATACAGGAGAAGCATTGTCTTTAACCTCTCCGAACTTATCAATCACGATTTCGATTAGATTAATAATTTCTTTAGTAAATACCACTCTCGAAGATGTTTGATAGAGCGTGGGGTATAGCTCTGCATTTTTCCTGAAAAAATATAGCAAATCATTAGCAGTAGTACTAATAGAAACCAATCGTTTTAAATTTAAAGCTTCTAAAAATGTATTTTCAATATTTAATAATTGAATTTCTTTATTAATACTATCGAATCCATGATTGGGTATACGAGTATCATTTAATAATGAAGATTTATATTCGAATACTTCTTGTAGGGCAATATGAAGTTGCTCTTCAGTATCGAAAGGAACAATTTGTAATGCTTTCAATTTACCAAAATCTGTACTACACTGTTCTGCAACATGTTTCTGCACAGTATCAAATTCTAGGTCGTCTAGTGTTTTTTTAGAAATACGAATCATACTTTTTTTTACCCTATTTTTGGGTTATATTCGATCAGTTTTAGAACAGGGCAAAAGTACACAATTGCTATAATTTTTTGACATCTATATGAATGTAAATATTGAACCCTCTTGGAATCAGCAACTTGAGGAAGAATTTGACAAGCCATATTTTGGTTCATTAGCGGGTTTTGTGAAAACAGAATATAAAAATAACACATGTTACCCAAATGGAAGTGAGATATTTTCTGCTTTTGATCATTGTAGTTTTGATAATGTTAAAGTGGTTGTGATTGGTCAGGATCCTTATCATGGAGTAGGGCAGGCGAACGGTTTGTGCTTCTCTGTTAATGATGGTATTAGTATGCCTCCTTCACTGATTAATATTTTTAAAGAGATTGAAGCAGATTTAGAACTACCATATCCGTCAAATGGAAATTTAGAACGTTGGGCAAAACAGGGAGTTTTATTATTGAATGCTACCTTAACCGTTAGAGCACATCAGGCTGGATCTCATCAAAATAAAGGTTGGGAGCAATTTACCGATGCTGTTATTCAAACTATATCTGATAAAAAAAAGAATGTTGTTTTCTTGTTATGGGGTGGTTATGCTAAGAAAAAAGGAACTAAGATAGACAGATCAAAACACCATGTTTTAACTAGTGGGCATCCTTCTCCATTAAGTGCTAATAGAGGATACTGGTTTGGAAATAAGCATTTTAGTAAGACCAATTCATATTTGCTTGAAACCAATCAAACTGAAATAAGTTGGTAAATATACTTATGCCGCGTTAGGTATTTCAGAAGATTTCGACTTATCATCTGAAGACTGGTTAGATACCGAGTTAATCTGAACTTTTTGTGTTCTTGATTTCTTTTTATCTGTATCAACAGATTGCGTACTTAATTTAAGCAGAATAAAATTGAAGATAATAAGACTTGCGAGTATTATTAAAAAAGTTACCATAATTGATTTGTTAGTTAATTATTAGATGCAATTAACCTTATAAGGTTGCGTATGCGCTAATAATTAGTTCATTTCATTGGGGGTAGGCCCGGCAAATGTACAATTTTTTTTATTTGTATAGATGCTTGCTTTATAGATATTTAAGAATTAATTATTTGCTAAGGGTTTATTCTTTGCATTTTGTATATTATATTTTTAATCTTAATTTTTAAAATATCCTTTATGTAGTAACGTTTTATTTTAAGATATCCCTACCCTTTATTTTTACTTTTTTTATTTAGATATGAATATATGTAGACCTTAGATGTCATAAATTAATTTTTCGGGAGCTATTTTTTTGTTAATGATTTGTAAATTGAATAAGTAATCCTGAACCTCAACAAGTGTTTTCTTTTCGATAAGAGATTGGCTCCATTCTGTATGTTGTAACCATTTCTGTATATCTTCTAATTGCTGATCATATCTATAAGACAGAGTTCTGTCTATACTTGGGATATGCTTAAAATCTGTAGTGGTAGTATTTATAGTATCCAGAATTGCCTTTATTTCTTCTTTTTTGGTATTAAGTACCTCTTCCCTAACGGCTATCACAAAACAAGGCCAGGGAGTAGGGCAATCTATAACTCGCCTAAAAGTCCCATTATCAACCAATGGTTTTGTAGTAAAATGTTCCCACATAAAATAATCAGCTTTTCCATTAGTTAATGCTTCAACTGCTCCATCCAGATTTTTTACAACTTCAAATTGTAGATGGGAGGTATCCCACTTTTGGTTTTGAGCATTTACATATGCCATTAAATGCGAACCTGATCCATACCTGCTAATAGCAGCTTTTGTATTCTGAAGTTCAGAAAGATGGGTGTATTTAGAATGAACACTTACATGAATTCCCCATATAAGAGGTGTTTGGATATATGTTTGTACAATTTTACTAGGATTACCAGCTATAATATCTTTTACAATACCCTCGGTAAGGATTATTGCCATATCGATATCTTTGTTTCTTAGAGCTTCACACATGGCTCCTGTACCACCAGGATATTCTGTCCATTCTAATTGTATATTGTTTTTTAGATAGCTTCCGTCTTCAATAGTTAAATGCCAGGGTAGATTGAAGTGCTCAGGAACACCACCTATTTTTATAGTATGCATGCTATCTGAAATTAATAAATGTGTATTTCATCGATTATTTATGTTTTTTAACGATAAAAACAAATGGTTTTTATATATTTGAACTATTACTATTTTAAAGAAATTTATATTTAAAAAGTTTTAACCCCAAATAAAAACAATATTGCTATGAAAAAGAATTTTTTAAAAAATAAAAATACATATGTAAAGGTTGCGAAGTTAAAAAATAATTCTCTTGAGAATGGCATCGTAGTCTTTATTGCAGTATTGTTGCTTACTAATTTATTAATTAGTCTTAAAATATTATTTGGCTAATACATTTTAGAAGTATCTAATTATTAACCAAATAATAAAAAAAGAATGAGGACCTACTACTCATTCTTTTTTATTTTACAAACAAACTATTCATAGACGATAACTTGCTATTTTATCTAAAGTATATTTAATAAGTTTATCTACAGTTTCTTTTGGATTTTGACTAAACTCTCCAGTAGCACGATTAGCCACAATTGCATTCATAGATACAGCTTTGTGTCCTAATAGTTTTGCCATTCCGTACATACCGGCAGTTTCCATTTCTAAATTTGTTATTTTTTTATTCTCATAAGTAAAAGAAGCTATTTTTGTATTGAGCTCATTATCTTGTAGTGATAATCTTAAAATTCTTCCTTGTGGACCATAAAAACCAACATTGGTCAATGTATGACCTTTTGCTACAGTACTACTTAGCATATGTTCTCCCAGGCTTTTATCATAGGTTACTGTATAGGGCATTGATTTATTTTGATTTAGGTTTAAATGTTTTGCCAGAGCTATTGAGATTTCGGGTAATTGCACATGATCACTTTTATAGAAATGTAAAAGGCTATCAAAACCAGTCGCAATTTCTGAAACCACAAAACTATCAATAGGAATATCTGGTTGTATTGATCCAGAAGTTCCTATACGAACAATTTGTAACGTAGTGTGTTCTGTTTTGTTTTCACGAGTAATAAGATCAATATTTACTAAGGCGTCTAGTTCATTAAATACAATATCTATATTATCGGTACCAATACCTGTAGAAATTACAGTGATTCTATGTCCTTTATAAGTCCCTGTTTGTGTATGAAACTCTCGTTTACGAATTTTATATTCGATAGTATCGAAATATTGTGTTATCTGTTCAACACGATCAGGATCCCCAACAGTTATTATATTCTGGGAGAGATGTTCTGGTTTAAGATTTAGGTGGTAAATACTACCATCTTCATTAAGAATAAGTTCTGATTCGGCTATAGCCATATTATAGTTTTAACAGTGTGTGTGTTTCATTATTATACAAGTAATCGTATTTTTTGACACCTCCATAATACCAATCTAATATTTGTGTATTATAAAAGTTTTTTTTGTGTTGTAATGCTAGTTTTCCTCTCTCGGACAGTAAAAGTCTATCTTTTGTTTGATCCAAAAACTGAAAAAGTCTAGCAAGAACACGTTTCATTTGCATGTCGCCATATCCATAATATCCTTGATACTCCAGAGCATATCCCATAAGTTGTTTAATATTTTTGATGTGGTAATTATTTACCATTTCCAGAATATTATGTTCTAAAATATTAAGTCCCGTTAGCATATTAGGAAAACGTTGTAAATGTGCTCTTAAGCATATAGACATATACTCAAAAGAAGAATCTCTCTTAATTTGCCCTGCAATTTTTTGAGGCTTTGATTCGCAGTATAAGGTCCAGATATGAGAAGCAAATTCAAGATCATCTGTTGTTAATAAAACTTTGTTTTTATAATGTTCTTTTAATTGATTGTCAGATAATTCACAAAGTCCAAATAGTTTTTTCTCATGCTCAATTCTACCACTACAAACCAAATAAACGGGGATGTCTTTAATACCTTTACGAAGTAATAAACTAATAGCTGCAATCATATTAATATGACAGAATAAATCATATTCGAACCATAATATGATTTCGATATAGTTAGTAAGATTATCTATTTTCTTGAGTTGTGAAACAAATTTTTCTTCATAATCAGAAGAATCGATTCTGTAGTATTTTTTTAGAAAAGCTTCTCGCTTTTTAATAGAATCTTCTGCTTCTACTTCAATTTCTGTAGGCCCTTCGCAAAGCATTTCGCGCCAGGTCATAAATTCTCCGGTAACAAGATCTAACTCTTTCATTCTTTGGGTTAGACTATCCCCATTCGTAATATGTAATATGTTTTTCCCCAAAATATCTATTGATTATTATCCTCCAACACGTTTTACTTTAAATCCTTTTTCTTTAAGAATTTCCATAATTTGATTTCTATAATCACCTTGTATAATTATAGCATCATTTTTAAAACTTCCACCAACACTTAAGCGAGTTTTTAATTCTTTAGCAAGTTTTTTAAAATCTTCATCTGCACCAGTGTACCCCTCTAATATAGTGATGGGTTTTCCTTTTCGTTTTTCATATTTACAAAGTATAGGATCATCCTGCATCCATATTTGATCTTGGTGATCTTGCACATTTTCTTCCTCTTCTGGTTGGTGATCAGGAAATAAATTTTTTAATTGATCTTGTAAATCCATAAAGAAATCTATTTTTTTATTAATCCAATTTCTACAAGTCTTTGATGCAAGAATTCTCCAGCCGTAATATCCTCATAGTGTTTTGGATTATCCTTGGTAACACACTCTTCTAGGCAATTTAACTTCATATCACTTCTAGGGTGCATAAAGAAAGGAATAGAATATCTTGGTTTTCCCCATTGATCTTTAGGAGGATTTACTACTCGATGTATTGTAGATCGAAGTTTATTATTGGTGTGTCGTTCTAGCATATCTCCAACATTAATAACTAGTTCGTCCTCTTTTGGAAGAGCATCAATCCATTGTCCGTCTCTATGTTGTACTTGTAGTCCTCCTGTAGAAGCTCCCATTAATAACGTAATCAGATTGATATCTCCATGTGCACCAGCTCTCACAGCTCCTTTAGGTTCTTCTTTAATAGGAGGATAGTGGATAGGGCGCAAGATACTATTACCATTGCTTGCCCAATGATCAAAATAATGCTCATCAAGACCTATGTATATAGCTAATGCTCTAAGTACATATATCCCTGTCTTTTCTAGCATTTTATAAGCTTCCATTCCTGTAGCATTAAAGTCTTTCAACTCATTGACAATAACATTATCAGGATATTCTTCAATTAATTTAGCATCTGTATCTGGTTCTTGTCCAAAATGCCAAAACTCTTTAAGATCTCCTTCTTTTTTACCTTTGGCATGTTCCTTCCCAAAAGAGGTATACCCTCTTTGTCCACCTAATCCTTCAATTTCATATTTTTCTTTAGTATCTGTTGGTAACGCAAAAAAATCTTTAATTTCCTGATATAAGTTTTCTACAAGTTTGTCACTTAAAAAATGATTTTTCAATGCGACAAAACCTATTTCTTCATAGGCTTTTCCTATTTCGTTGACAAATTTTTGTTTTCGCGAAGGGTCTTTTGATAAAAAATCAGCCAAATCTACGCTTGGTATATTATTCATTAGTCTATTCTTTGTGTATTAGTAGCACTAAAATAGGTGTATTTGACCAAAAACTCCTAATAGCACTTCAAATTTATTTATTGTTGTAAAATATCGGTCAAATTTGTTAATTAAGAACGTATAAACCTTAATTCATGGTAAATTTAACTAATTCGTAGAATTGTTTAGGGTAAATTAACAACTACTTAATAATATTATAATTGCGATGCGAGTTGTGAAGTAAAAATAAGTATTTTTACTTCACAAATTTTCTGCTATGAAGCACATTTCAAAGGAAAAAATAGAACTACATTTTGACCGAAAAAAATACAAAGATGATCAGCTGATCTCATTATATCTCAAAATGCTTAAACCAAGGCTTATTGAAGAGAAAATGCTTGTGTTGTTAAGACAAGGAAAAATATCTAAATGGTTTAGTGGTATAGGGCAGGAAGCAATATCTATAGGTGTAACAGCTGCTTTAGAAAGCGAAGAATATATATTGCCAATGCATCGCAATTTAGGAGTGTTTACAACGCGAGAAATTCCTCTATACCGATTGTTTAGTCAATGGCAAGGAAAAGCAAATGGGTTTACCAAAGGACGAGATCGTTCTTTTCACTTCGGAACACAGGATTATAATATTGTTGGTATGATTTCTCACTTGGGCCCACAGATGGGAATAGCGTGTGGTATTGCTATGGGAAATCTCTTAAAAAAGAACAATAAAGTTACTGCAGTATTTACAGGAGAAGGAGGAACCAGCGAAGGAGATTTTCATGAAGCACTTAATGTTGCTTCGGTATGGAACTTACCTGTATTGTTCTGTATAGAAAATAATGGTTATGGATTATCTACTCCAACCAGCGAGCAATATAATTGTAAACATCTGGCGGATCGTGGTTTGGGATATGGTATGGAATCTCATATTATTGATGGAAATAACATATTAGAAGTATATGATAAGGTTAGTAATTTAGCTAATAGTATAAGGAATAATCCACGACCGGTTTTATTAGAATTTAAAACTTTCAGAATGCGAGGGCATGAAGAAGCAAGTGGAACCAAATATGTGCCTAAGGAATTAATGGAGCGTTGGAGTGTTAAAGATCCTATAGAAAACTATAAGAACTACCTGATTGATCAGGGACTAATTTCTGTAGAAGATGATCTTGAAAAAAAATCCACTATAAAAACTGAAATAGAAACCAATTGGGAGCGTGCAAATACAGAAGAAGCGATTGATGTTAATTTGGATAAAGAGTTAAATGATGTGTACACATCATTTGATTATCAGGAAATAAAACCTGATACCAATACAAAAGAACTAAGGTTGATTGATGCAATCTCTGATGGTTTAAAAGAAAGTATGCACCGATATGATAAGCTTGTGATCATGGGGCAGGATATAGCAGAATACGGTGGAGTTTTTAAAATAACAGATGGTTTTTTAGAAGCATTTGGAAAAGAACGAGTACGCAATACTCCAATTTGTGAATCAGGAATTGTCTCAGCTGGATATGGTCTGTCTATTAATAATTATAAGGCTGTTGTCGAAATGCAATTTGCTGATTTTGTGTCTTCAGGATTTAATCCAATTGTTAATCTGTTGGCAAAATCAAATTATCGATGGAGCCAATCTGCAGATGTTGTAATTAGAATGCCATGTGGTGCAGGTGTCGCGGCAGGCCCGTTTCATAGCCAGACTAATGAAGCATGGTTTACCAAAACACCAGGACTTAAAGTTGTATATCCAGCGTTTCCGTATGATGCAAAAGGCTTGTTGACTACTGCAATAGAAGATCCTAATCCAGTGTTGTTTTTTGAACATAAAGCACTGTATAGAAGTATTCGTCAAGAAGTTCCTGAAGGGTATTATAATTTGCCATTGGGTAAAGCTTCTATGTTAAAAGAAGGAAAAGATATTACTATCATAAGTTATGGCGCGGGTGTGCATTGGGCATTGGATGTGTTAGAAAAACATACACAGATCAATGCGGATCTTATTGACTTAAGAACACTGCAACCTTTGGATACAGATGCTATATATCAATCAGTGAAAAAAACCGGCAAAGTTATTATTTTGCAAGAAGATTCCCTTTTTGGAGGTATAGCTTCGGATATTTCGGCATTAATTATGGAAAATTGCTTCACATTTCTTGATGCACCGGTAAAACGAGTAGCAAGTTTACAAACTCCAATTCCATTTGATACTAACCTAGAAACCCAATATTTAGGTAAAAACAGATTTGAAGAAGAATTGTTATTGCTATTAGAATTCTAGTTTTAATACAAGTTGTATTAATCAATAGATACTGTACATAATCTTACATTTATTTTTTTTTAACACATTGTAAAATTTTAGTTGCTAAAATTTTACAATGTGTTTTGTTTTTAAAATACTGATATTCAGTGAGTTATTGATAATTATTGTGCTAATTAGAGGTTTTTAAGGTTAACAAAATATTATAAATTTTAAATAGGGGTAAAATCCCCTTTAACATATGTTGTATGTTCTATAAGTAAATCTTAATTTCGCGCTGACTAAGCAAAAGCATAGTCTTTTGGACTAAAAAACAGGGGGTTAAAATATAATTCATGAATGCGAAACAACTAGAACATCTTCGTTCTTCAAAAATACTAGTGACTGGTGCAGCAGGGTTTATAGGGTCTAATCTTTGCGAAACACTTTTAGAAATTGGAAGTACTGTGATCGGATTGGACAATTTTGCAACGGGACACCAAAAAAATATCGATCCACTTCTAAAGAATTCTAACTTTACTTTTATTGAAGCAGATATTAGAAATCTTGATGATTGCCATAAAGCATGTAATTCGGTTGATTTTGTATTACATCAAGCTGCATTAGGCTCGGTGCCACGGTCAATCAATGATCCTATTACTACTAATGACGTTAATGTTGGAGGATTTCTTAATATGCTGGTAGCCTCTAGAGATGCAGGAGTAAAACGTTTTATCTACGCCGCAAGCTCTTCGACATACGGCGATTCTGAAGCTTTACCAAAAGTAGAAGAAAATATAGGTAAACCATTATCACCATACGCTATAACCAAATACGTTAACGAATTGTATGCTGATAATTTTAAAAGGACATATGATTTAGATACAGTTGGGTTACGATACTTTAATGTATTTGGTCGCAAGCAAGATCCTAATGGAGCATATGCTGCTGTTATTCCAAAATTTGTAATGCAGTTTATGAAATATGAATCCCCGGTAATTAATGGAGATGGCTTATTCTCAAGAGATTTCACTTATATTGATAATGTAATCCAAATGAACTTATTGGCGATTGTTTCTGATAATCAAGAAGCAATAAATAACGTCTATAATACAGCTTACGGAGAGAGAACAACACTAAACGAATTAACGGTTTTATTAAAAGAATACTTATCTACATATGATGCTGCTATTGCAGATGTAGATATTGTGTATGGACCAGAACGTAAGGGTGATATACCGCATTCTTTAGCGTCTGTTGATAAAGCAAAAACACTTTTGGGGTACGCTCCAAAATTTGATATTAAATCGGGATTAGAAGAAGCAGTAAAGTGGTACTGGAAGCATCTAAAATAGACTCTAAATTTCTAGTAAATAAAGAATAACTATGCAAAATATTAAGATTGCCATCATTGGATTGGGATATGTAGGATTACCTTTAGCCAGATTATTTGCAACCAAATATCCTGTAATAGGTTTTGATATCAATGAAAAAAGAATCAAAGAATTACGTTCAGGAACCGATTCTACTTTAGAAGTAGAAGATGAGTTATTAAAATCAGTATTGAAGGATAATAACGATTTAGATGAAAACGGACTCTATTGTTCTTCTGATATAGAAGATATAAAAGGTTGTAATTATTATGTGATCACGGTGCCTACTCCTGTAGATAAAAATAACAGACCAGATTTAACACCTTTGTATAAGTCTAGTGAAGCTGTTGGTAAGGTATTAAAAAAAGGAGATATTGTTATTTATGAATCTACAGTATATCCAGGAGTTACCGAAGAAGAATGTGTTCCTGTACTGGAAGAAATAAGTGGACTGAAATTTAATGAAGACTTTTTTGCAGGATACTCACCAGAGCGAATCAATCCAGGAGATAAAAAACATACAGTTGAAAAAATCCTGAAAGTTACAGCAGGATCTACCCCTGAAATTGGGAAAAAAGTTGATGATTTATACGCTTCGATTATTACAGCAGGAACTCACCTTGCTCCAACAATAAAAGTGGCAGAAGCAGCAAAAGTTATCGAAAACTCGCAAAGAGATATTAATATCGCTTTTGTTAATGAGTTGGCTAAAATCTTTAACTTAATGGATATAGATACCAATGATGTGCTGGAAGCAGCTGGAACCAAATGGAATTTTCTTCCTTTTAAACCAGGACTTGTAGGTGGCCATTGTATTGGTGTTGATCCATATTACCTGGCTCAACGTGCGCAAGAATTTGGATATCATCCAGAAATAATCTTGGCTGGACGTAGATTAAATGATAGTATGGGACAATATGTATCATCAGAAGTAATTAAGCTTATGGTGAAACACGATATTCATATAAAAGGAGCAAAAGTATTAGTGCTCGGTGTGACATTTAAAGAAAATTGCCCCGATGTACGTAATACACGAGCAGTTGATGTTATTAGACAGTTAGGCGACTTTGGAACCAAAGTCACTGTATATGATCCATGGGCAAACCCCGCCGAAGTCATGCATGAATATAACCTGGAAACTACAATTGATTTACCAAAAGAAAAATACGATGCAGTGGTATTAACAGTTGCACATAAAGAATTTTTAGATATAGATTTAAAATCTATGCTTTCACCAAACGGTGTTCTATATGATGTTAAGGGAATATTGAAAGAAAACGTACACGGAAGATTATAATTGGGGAATCCAAACAGTAGCATAATAAAATAACAACTTAATACCAATTATTTTGAGCCAGTTAAAAAAAGGAGCGATATTAAATTATATCACAATTATTCTAATTAATGTGGTAGGACTGGTAATGACTCCTTTTATCTTAAAACACCTCGGGAAAGATGAATATGGCATTTTTATAACCATAGGTGCAATGGTTGGTACAATTTCTATTCTGGATTTTGGTCTTAACAATACAATAGTTCGTTTTGTCGCCAAATATAGAGCAGAGAAAGATAAAAAAGGAGAAGAAAACTTTCTTGCTACTACAATGATTATTTATTCTATCATATCAATATTAGTAGTTTTAATAGGTCTTGTGTTTTATACACAAATAGACTCTTATTTCTCCCAAATGAATCCAGAAGAACTTAGGATTGCCAAGATCATGTTCCTTATCTTGGTTTTTAACCTAGCTATTCGCCTCCCAGGAGGTTCTTTTACAGGTATTTGTTCAGGTTATGAGGCTTTTGTGTTTCCAAAAATGCTTAACATCACACGATATGTTTTAAGGTCAATTACAGTGGTCGGGATACTTTTATTAGGTGGCCGATCTATTGCGCTGGTGATTGTTGATACTATTTTTGGTTTAGGTGTGGTTGGGGTTACAGCGTTTTATACTTTTAAAAAGCTTAAAGTTCGATTTAAGTTGCATTCATTTAATAAAAACTTTATTAAGCAAATTTTAAAATATTCGTTTTGGATCTTTATTTTTTCATTGGTAAACTTGTTTCAATGGAAAGCTGGACATTGGGTTTTAGGAAGTATCTACCCACCAGAAATTTTAGCGATTTATGGTATCGGAATTACACTGGGAACTTATTATGGAGGGTTTTCTACAGCTATTTCTGGAGTATTTTTACCAAGAGCAACTCAAATGTCTGTAAACAATGCTTCTGGAGAACAATTAACAGATATGATGATCAAAATTGGTCGATTATCCTTTATTGTTTTGATGTATATTTTAATAGCTTTTATATTATATGGAAACCAATTTGTTCACCTTTGGGTAGGTAAAACATTAGGAAAAGAAGGAAGCTATCAATCATGGACAATCGCATTAATGATTATGGTCGCTTATACCTTACCACTGGTTCAACATTTTGGGAACTCCATCTTAGAAGCAAAAAATAAACTTTCTTTTAAGGCAGTGTTATATGTATGTTTTATGATTGTTGGTACAGCTGCAGGAGCCTTATTAGCAAGAGAATATGCTGCGATAGGTATGATAGCAGGTACTATGATTGGTTGGTTAGTAGTGCAAAATGTCATGAATTTTTATTATCACAAAGTAATTAAATTAAACATTTTTAGATTTTTTAAAGAGTTAGGCCACAAAACAATTCTGGTCTTAACCGTTGTTATCGCAATAGGGTATTGTATCAATTACATACCAGGAGAAGGGTGGCTCAATTTTATTTATAAAGGCACCTCCTATACAATTATATTCGGAATTTTAATGTATACATTCGGTATTCATGAATACGAGAAACGATTGTTTGTCAAACCCATAGTTTCAGTATTGAAACGAAAATAACGTATTATGGAAACACTAGAACTTAACCGTGTAGTATACTCTGATAAAGGAACCAAGATTAATTATGAATACGTCGTTTCAAACAATGTTCAAAAATATTTTACAAATGACGAATTTTTATATTCAAAATATCAGGTTGATGTTAGTAATATACCTTATAGTATTGCTGTAATTCCATTTTTATCTAACATTATGCCTATTGCATGGTTTGTTGGATTCGATGTTAAAATAGAAGAAGTGGATAAGGTTTTCTTGGAATCTTTGGAAGCGTTAAAACAAGAATTTGATAAACACCACCCGGATAAAGAATTGAAAGGAAGTTTGCAAGTTAAGAAGGTTGTTAATAATACTATTGATGGTGATAAAAACGGTCTGTTGTTTAGTGGAGGGTTGGATTCTTTTGAATCATATACTCGCAATTATGATTTGGACCCTATTTTGGTTTCTATTCATGGAGCAGACGTAGCTATTGACGATACAATACGTTGGAATGATTTTGTTCGATTTAATGAAGAAGAACAAATTGTTAAAAATGAAAACCTTTTTTATATAGAATCCAATTTGAGAGATTTTTATACCTATCAATTAGAATTGTTGGTGGATATAGGTTGGTGGGGAAAAATTCAACACGGGATGGCGCTTATTGGAGCAATAGCTCCGCTTGGATATCACAAAGGAATTAGCAAAATATTTATAGGATCTTCTAATACCGAAGAGATTAGTTTTGGATGGGGCTCGAGCCCAGAAATAGATGAAAAAATGAAATGGGCCAATAGTGCGGTGGTTCATGATGGATATCATTTACGTCGTACAGATAAGATAGAAAATATTGTTGCCTATTGTAAAGAAAATAATACATCCATTAATTTAAGAGTATGTTATTCTGAAAAAAGGGATGGATATAACTGTAATGTTTGTGCAAAATGCCAGCGAACAATTTTGGGATTGATTCTTTCTGGAGCTAATCCAAATGATTTTGGATTTATGACACCTTCAAATTTATACGAATTGGTATTGAATAATTTTAATGAAAATAATTCAATGACTGAAGGCTTAAAACATGAATGGAAATGCCTTCAGGAGAAAGCAACAGCAGTAGACGATTTTTTCGTTTTAGAAGATAAAGAACAGGAAAGTAAAAAAATAAATACGTTTATTAATTTGAATCTTAGTCAAATGATTAATAAACACTCAGAAAAAGTAAAAAAACAACAAAAAGCAAGGTTTATTATAAGAAATAAATTCCCTTGGCTTGTTAATCTTTATAAAAAGATAAAATAATAAAAAGTATGAAATACGGATTATTAACATATGCAGAGAATAATAGGTTTTTTAATGTTGGTGACAATATTCAAAGCCTTGCCGCAAAGCAGTATTTACCTCAGGTAGATGCTTTTATAAATAGAGAAAAACTGGGAGAATATGAGGGAGATCCAGTAAAATTGATCATGAATGGATGGTTTACGCACAATATCCATAATTGGGTTCCAACAGACAAGATTGATCCCGTTTTTGTGTCTTTTCATATGAATAATACAGCAGCTCCTGCAATGTTAAGTGAGAAAGGAATTGCCTATTTGAAAAAACATCAGCCTATAGGTTGTAGAGATAAGTTTACAGCAAAGACACTGCAAGAAAATGGAATAGATGCTTTTTTTACTGGATGTTTAACCTTGACACTAGATTCTTATAAAGTAGATGATTCTGAGCGGGGAGACGATATTTATATTGTAGATCCATTATATAATTACCCTAGATCCGAAAAAGTGTTTTATAATGCAAAACATACTGTAAAGAATATTCTTAACGGAACCGCTTTTAAGTTAGGTAAGAAGAACAAGCACCTAAAGAACTTTATAAGTAAAGAATTATTAGAATCTGCACATTTTATAAATCAAGAACCACCATCTAATTTATATACTGATGAGGAGAAGTTTGCAATGGCAGAAAAATTGTTAAATGATTATGCAAAAGCAAAATTGGTAATAACATCCAGAATTCATTGCGCCTTACCATGTTTGGCATTAGGTACACCTGTAATTTTTGTGAACGGTTTTGATAGTTTTGTGGATTCTTGTCGCTTTGATGGAATTCTTGAATTATTCAATAGAATTGATGTTAATAGTGAAACAGGAACGTTTACCGATAATTTTGGATTGAATGGAAAAGTGACCAAGGGTACTATGGTAAAGAATCTAGAAAAACATCATGAATTAGCAAACGCTTTAAAAGATAAAGTAGCAAAAAAATTATAGTTTTAAAAAGTATATCTGATCAGTATGAAAAGAATAATTAAGAAGTTTGTTAAAGAAGGGTTTTATAAAGCTCCGAGCAAAATGAAAAAAAATCATTTGGTGTTTTCTGAAGAACAAGTAAAAGCGTTAACTGCTTCTCTAGAGAAAAACTATCTAGATCGTGGAAATACTAAAAATAGATTGTCTGCAGAAGAATATAACAAAGCAATTAGCGGACAAGTTTTTGACCGCCTTGATTATAATAGAAACAGAATAGCACCATGGCTTAATAAAGTTAAGGATTTGAAAGGAGCTAGTGTTCTTGAAATAGGTTGTGGTACAGGTATTTCAACCTTGGCAATGATGGAACAAGGGGCTGTAGTTACTGGTGTAGATGTTGATGGTGGTGCGCTGGAAGTAGCAAAGGATAGATTGAAAATAGCAGGTTTTGAGCCTGATGTACATTTGGTTAATGGAGATGAGATTGGAGATCGTTTTGGAGATAAAAATTTTGATTATGTGATCTACTATGCCGTATTGGAACATATGACTGTTCAAGAACGATTAAAATCACTTGAACAAGCATGGAAAATGTTAAAAAAAGATGGTTATCTCGTTATTATTGAAACTCCAAATAGATTGTGGTACTACGATTCTCATACTGCTGCGATGCCTTTTTATGATTGGATACCAGATGACCTTGCCTTTTATTATTCAAAATTTTCGGATAGAGCAAATTTTAAGGATTCGTATCGTGAGTTAAGTGATGAAAATATGATGAAATTTTTACGATGGGGAAGAGGAGCAAGTTATCACGAACTGGAGGTAGCAATTGCTCCGCTTGACAATCTTAAAGTAGTAAGTAGTTTGATGAAATTTGAAAAAACTTCATTTTTTAAATTAGGGTTTAAGGGATTACGATATATACGATTTTTGAAATCATTGCATAAAAAATTGGATAAAGGTTTTTGTTATCCATATTTGGATATAATTATTAAGAAATAGAAAAAGGTTTCAATTAAAAAGGAAATGGAAAAAAGCCTGAGTAATAAATTAAATATTTTGACATTTTACCTAATCTTTATGGTGGTAATCTGCCATTCGTATAATGTAACAGGTTTAGGGATTGAAAGAAATAAAGATTGGATCTATTATATAGAATATTTGTTTGCTATAGAAATGACCAGGGCTTTTATAGGAATATTTTTCTTTATTTCGGGTTTTCTATTTTTCTATAATCATGATTTAAAAGTAAAAACGTTTATTGCAAAGCTAAAAAAACGATGTAAAACCCTTGTATTACCATATGTAATCTGGTGCGTGTTTTGGTTTTTTGTGATATATGCTATTCAATACATTCCAGAGGTAAGTCAATTTTTTAAAGAACGAATTCATGATATGCCCATATCAAAACAGATATGGTTAGCATTGGTAGAGCCTCTTAATTATCCTTTTTGGTTTATAAGAGAATTAATCTTTTATGTGTTTTTAACGCCTCTTGTTTATTTGGGGATTAAATATTTAAGAGTGTTTTTTTTACTTATTCTAGGAGGGCTCATCTTTATAGACCCGCCTTCAATATTATCTATAAATAATATAAATTTATTCCAGTTTTATGGCCTTTTTGTGTTCTCTTGTGGTGCATATGCCGCTATACATGGATTTAAATTAATTTCGCGTTTTAAAACCCCAGTATATGTTCTTATTTTATTAAGTTGGATAATTTGTCTTGTTCTTAACTTTAATATTAGAGAATGGTATGCAGAATCATTTTGGTTAACCATTGTTTTTAAAAGAATAACTATGGTTGTTGGTTTTATAACAATTTGGTGTTTATACGATCTTTTGGATCGCAAGTATAATTTTACAAACAAATCAATTTATGAATTCCGATTTTTTATTTTTGCCACTCATGGATTAGCTATTACCTACTTCACAAAAATCTATGTAAAACTAATAGGAGAAAATGATTTGGCTTTAATAGCGCTCTTTTTTATAACCCCACTGATTACAACGATCATATGTTTTGGTATGGGTCGATTAATACAAAAATTTACCCCAAAAGTATATCGCTTAATAACAGGGAGTAGATAATTAGATAGATATAAAATAACAGTTTAAGAATTTGATAAAACTACTATACATAACAAATAATATTAATGGACCTGGCGGACTTGAAAGAGTACTTTCTATCAAAGCAAGTTACTTGGCAGAGCATTTTGATTATGAAGTGCATATTTTGACTTTAAATCAAAAAGAAGTAAACCCTTTTTATGAGTTCAATTCCAAAATACAATACCATAATATCTATGTTTCGGGTAATCCAATAAATTATTTGAGAAAATATACCAAGGGACTTAATACGATGGTAAAAAAAATAAATCCGACCGTAATTTCTGTTTGTGATGATGGATTAAAAGGTTTTTTTGTCCCTTTGATTATAAAAAAACCATGTCCTATGATCTATGAAAGGCATGTTTCTAAAAACATAGAAAACCAACGCGGTAAACAATCCTGGCTTAATAAATTATCAAGCAATATAAAATTTGGATTGATGAATCTAGGAGGAAAGCACTATGATAATTTTATAGTACTTACAAAGGGAAACCTTAATGAATGGAAATTTAAAAAATTGAAGGTAATACCTAATCCTTTATCGTTTTATCCAGAAAAACAAAGTTTACAAACTAATAAAAAGGTACTTGCAGTAGGAAAACAAAGTTTTCAAAAAGGATATGATCGGTTACTTAAAAGTTGGAAACAAGTTGTTAAAAAACATCCTAATTGGACACTGGATATTTATGGAAAATATAGTGAAAATGAAGGCTTAGAAAAACTAGCTGATGATTTGGATATTTTGGATTCAGTACATTTTTATCCTCCGGTTAAAAATATAGGAGAAAAGTATCAAGAAGCTTCTATCTATACGATGTCTTCTAGATATGAAGGTTTTGGAATGGTATTGACCGAAGCAATGGCATACGGAGTGCCTTGTGTTTCTTATGATTGCCCTTATGGGCCTTCAGATATTATATCAGATGGAGAAGATGGAATTCTTGTAGAAAATCATGATATTGATAAATTTGCAGAAGCGGTTATTTATTTAATTCAGAATGAAAAAATAAGAATCGAAATGGGCAAAAAATCTAGAGAAGCTATAAAGCAATATTTACCAGAAAAAATTGCAATGCAATGGGATACATTATTTAAAGGTTTAATTAATTCTTCTTCTTTATGAAAATAGCTTTTATCATCGATCAAGTATATTTACATGGTGGTATAGAAAGAGTACTTTCTATTAAAGCTAATTATTTTGCATCTCAAAAAGAGCATGAGGTATATATTATTACTACAGAGCAAAAAAAACAAAATCCATGTTATTTATTTAATGATAATGTGATTTTTAAAGACTTGGAGGTTAATTACAATAGAAAAAAATCCTACTTTCATCCGGTTAATTTATTAAAATTGCCAGGTCATATTCGCAAAACTAGATCCGCGTTAAAAAAAATTAACCCTGAGGTTGTTGTGGTATGCAGCCATAGTGTCGATACGTATTTTGTTCCTTTTATTTTTAAAAATGTTCCAAAACTTAAAGAGTTTCATTACTCTAGATTTATTGAAAAGAATAAACGTACTTCTTCTTCCTTTTTTAAGAAACTGTTCTTTAAGTTTACAGATTATGTAGAAACAAAATATGACCGATTGATTATTTTGAATAAAGATGAATCCGCATATTATAAAAGCAATAATATCCAAGTAATTCCAAATCCATTAACCTTTTACCCCGATACAGTTTCTGACCTATCCAATAAAAGGTGTATTACTGCAGGAAGAATAGCTCCTGTTAAAGGATATGATATTTTAATAGATATCTGGAAAGAATTGAAAGAAACTGGGTGGAACCTTGATATTTATGGGAGTGGAGTTCCAGAATATGTTCAAAAATTACAAGGCCAGATTGATGAGCTTAATCTGGGAGATACGGTTACATTAAAAGGAAGTACAGATAAAATACAAAAAGAAATGTTGGATTCTTCTGTATTTTTGATGACATCGCATAATGAGTGCTTTCCTTTGGTGTTACTAGAAGCACAAGCTTGTGGTTTGCCAATTGTTTCTTTTGATTGCCCTTATGGCCCAAGAAATATTATAGATGAGACCACAGGAATATTAGTGACGATGTATGAAAATGAAAGATTTGCAGATCAATTAAAAGAATTAATGAATCAGCCAGAAACGATTGATCAAAAAGGAAAAAACGCACGAGATAATGCCGATAAATACCGTTTAGAAACCATTATGACACAATGGGAAACAATGTTTAATGATATAACATCTGTAGTATGAGGTCATTGATAATCAATATTTACAAAATTTTCTTAATCCCTCATTTGATTATGTATCATATGAGTGCCAATAAAGATTTAACAAATAAAGATATTGCACGCTGGGCATCTGCAAAGAATATAAAAGGAGGAAATGGTGCTTTATTGCTTAAGTTTCTAGCAGTTTCACCGGATTTTAGGTCAATATTCTATCATAGAAACCATGGAATGCTAGCAGCTATCCTAAATATATATTGTAAAAAAGAAAAATATTTTAGAATTGATATAAGCACAAAGCTCGGAGGAGGAATCCTTACAGGACATCCCTATAGTACAATCTTAAATGCCGATAGTATTGGCGATAATTTTTATGTAAATCATTTAGTAACTGTTGGCGAGGTTGATGGTAAACGCCCTACTATAGGAAATAATGTGTCTGTTAATACTGGGTCAATTATTATTGGCGATATTACAATTGGAGATAATTGTATTATTGGAGCAGGTTCCGTTGTGGTTAAAAGTGTTCCAGATAATTGTGTAGTAGTTGGTAACCCTGCAAAAATCATCAAAAAAGATGGAGAAAAGATAGCCTGAACAGTAAAATAAATTTGAAGTATCTAGAAAGTGAATCTGATTTTTGACATACAAAACTCTATAGAAAGACATTACAATTGTAATGCATTTTGTATTTCTCAAAGGTTCTATACATATAAAGAATTAGCACAAAAAATATCTGGGATACGTTCTGAGATTCAACGTAATATCCCTGAAAATCAAATCACCGTTGGACTTATTGCCAATGATGATATTGAGACATATGCAACGATATTTGCATTATGGTTAGAAGGAAAAGCGTATGTGCCTCTAAATCCTAGTTTTCCAGAAGAAAGACTCAAAATGGTTATTAAAATAGGAGCAATTGATTGTGTTTTTGATTCTTCTGAAACACCAATTTTTAATGATCAGAAAACTGTTTTGACCAAAATATTAGATGCTTCAGAAATTAACTTGAAACCAAAACAACTTTCAAAAGAAAATCTAGCATACATATTTTTTACATCAGGTACTACTGGCACACCAAAAGGAGTCCCTATTACTTTTGGTAATTTGGATGCGTTTACAGAATCGTTCTGGGCATTAGGATATCCAATAGAAAAAGAAGATAGATGTCTTCAAATGTTTGATCTTACTTTTGATTTATCGGTAATGTCATATTTGTGTCCTATTTTACATGGAGCTTGTGTATATACAATTCCAAAAAATGAAATAAAGTACAGTTATATTTTTGAACTGATGGAGGATCATAAATTAACTTTTACTCTTATGGTTCCATCGATATTACATTATCTAAGGCCTTATTTTGATGAAATAGACTGTCCAGACATGAAGTATAGTTTGTTTTGTGGAGAAGCATTGCCATTGGATGTTACGGAAGAATGGAGTCAATGTTTGCCTAACGCTACCATAACTAATGTTTATGGGCCAACAGAGTGCACTATCTTTTGTACAGATTATACCTATAAAAGAGAAGAAGAGAATAAAACCCATAACGGTGTGCTAACTATTGGGAAAGATATGCAGAATACGGAAACTATAATTATAGATACAGATGGTCATGAAGTTGCCGTTGGAGAACCCGGAGAATTATGTTTAAGCGGGGAACAACTTACTCCCGGATATTGGAAAAATGAAGAAAAAAACAAAGAAGCTTTTTTCTTTAAAGAATATAAAGGCAATACTGTTAGGTTTTACAAGACAGGTGATTTATGCTCAAAAGATAAGGTCGGAGATATTCTGTATTTAGGAAGAGTAGATTTTCAAGCAAAAATTCAAGGTTTTAGAGTAGAACTATCAGAAATAGAATTTCACGTAAAAGAAAAGTTGAATAAGACAAATGCCGTTGCAGTAACTTTTACAAATACTATTCAAAATACAGAAATAGGATTAGTGATCGAATCAGGGAAATTTGATCATAAAAATCTTTTGAATCATTTGAAAACAAAATTACCGGGGTATATGATTCCTACAAAGGTCAAATTTGTTCAAAACTTTCCTTTGAATACAAATGGTAAAATAGATAGAAACAGATTGATGACGTTGTTTGATTAAAATATTGTGATGTTATGGAAATACAGGTAATTAAAGATAAAATTGGCAAGGTTCTTACAACCGTACTGGAGCATGATAATTTTGAGATTCATGATGAACTCACAGCAACCGATGTGGATGGTTGGGATTCTTTATCTCATATGATGATTATTACCAAAATTGAAGAACATTTTAGTATTCGCTTTAAACTTAGAGAATTAAATAAATTAAAAAATTTAGGCTCTTTAGTTGCTTTAATTCAAAGTAAACTTAATTAAAGAATAACATGATTTTTAATTCCTTTAATTTTGTCGCTTTTGTCATCCCAGTATTGTTTTTGTATTGGTTGGTGTTTAAAAGGACAGCCGTATACCAGAACATCTGGCTTCTTATGACCAGTTTGTTTTTCTACGGTTGGGCAGATTGGAGGTTTCTATTACTATTAATAGCAAGCATAATAGTTAATTATTTTTTGGGATTAAAGATTTATGAAGCAGGTGATAATGACAAAAAAAGAAATTTGTTTTTGTATACTGGATTGGTTTTTAATGTAGGACTTCTACTATACTTCAAATATGTAAATTTCTTTTTTGAAGGATTTTATAATATACTTAATGTATTTGATGCTAACCTGAATTATGATACACTACAGATCTTATTACCGTTGGGGATTAGTTTTTTTACCTTTCAAACTTTAGGGTATTTAATAGATGTTAATAATGAAGAAATAGAACCAAACAAGAATTTATTAGAGTTTTCTGTGTTCGTTGCGTTTTTTCCAAAAATTCTATCAGGTCCTATAGAACGTGCTTCAGGAATGATATGGCAGCTTCAAAAAAAACGAGTATTTGATTATGATGTTTTTGTCGATGGTTTACGGCAAATTTTATGGGGATTGTTTACAAAAATAGTAGTAGCAGAAAATTGTGCAGTTCTTACGAATATCATTTTTGGAGACTATGAAAATCAACCAGCTAGTACCTTGCTATTTGGAGCATTTTTTTATGCGATACAATTATATGCAGATTTTTCTGGATATTCAAATATGGCGATTGGAGTAGGTAAGTTATTTGGAATTGAATTGACACGTAATTTTTCTACTCCATTTTTTTCAACCAACATTGCAGATTTTTGGAGAAAATGGCATATATCTTTAACTACTTGGATGATGGATTATGTGTTTACGCCCTTATCTTTTATTTTAAGACGATATCAAAAAAAAGGAATAATTATCGCTGTGTTAGGAACATTTGTTCTAGTGGGATTCTGGCATGGTGCTAATTGGACCTTTATTTCTTATGGATTATTACATGGGATATATTTTATACCATTGGTCTATTTTGGTAAAATGAGTACCTCGTATGCAGTAGCAAAAGATAAAAAATATCCAACGTTTATAGAAACTGGTAAAATGATGGCATTGTTTGTTCTCATTATGTTAACCGATGTTTTTTTTAGAGCAAACAATGTTTCAGAAGCATTTGATTACCTTAGAAGAATAGTATCCCCATCAATTATACATATTCCTGGAGCATTGATCAATGGCACTTCATTAATTGTACTATTATTAGTGATACTGTTTATAGTTGTTGAATGGATACATCGAGAAAGAAAACATGATTTTGAGATTAGTAAGTATCCTCTAATCATACGTTGGAGTTTTTATGTTGGGATTTTTGTGTTATTATTATTCTTTGGAAGAAGTGCAAATACGTTTATATATTTTCAATTTTAATAAATGATAAAAAAGGTATTTATAAAATTAGCTCTTTTCTTCTTCATTTGTTTGGGGATTGTTACTCTAGTGTTGATATATGCTGGTAACACTGTAGATTTTTTTTATGAAAAATTCACAACACCAGATGCAAGGTCTATGATCATTGGGGATTCTAGAAGTATGCAAGGTATACAACCAAGAGTTTTTAATACGTTTTTTCAAGATTCTGATGTGGAGCTACCTATGTTTAATTATAGTTTTACTATAGCGCAGGCACCAATTGGCCCTTTGTATAATAAAAGTATAGAGAAAAAATTAAATCTTACTACCAAAAATGGACTCTTTGTCATTTCTGTTACTCCATGGATGTTTGGTTCAGAAAAAGAAAATAATAATAAGGAAGGCGAGTTTAGAGAGAAAGGACAGCCACCTCATAATATGCAGTTTGTTAGTGTAAATCCTAATTATGAGTATTTTATAAAAAATCTTAACTTCTTCCATTTTAAAGGAGCGTTTAGAAAAAATACTATTTTGCATAAAGATGGGTGGCTTGAAGAACTTAATATATCAAAAGATAGAACTGTTTTTGACCAATGGAAGAAAAACCAAATAATGTCTTTGGAGAGAATGCAGAAAAAATACAAAGTATCTGATGTGCGTTTAAAAAACTTGGATAGTCTGATTAAAAAACTAAAACATCATGGAGAAGTATATGTTGTAAGAATGCCTATTGATTATGATTTTGTTGAAGTAGAGGAGCGGTTTTATAAGGGCTTTAATAGAGACATGGATTTAATAACAAAAAGTAACGATATTCCATATATTAATTTCAATACAATGAACAACCATCATAATTTTAAGACGTATGATGGTCATCATCTTGATAAAACAGGAGGCGCATATTTCAGTAAAGTTTTATGTGATAGCATACAAATGTATAGATCCAAAGGGCGTAATTAAAATAATTGATATTATAAGAAATGTTTGATTTCATTCCATTAGAACACTATTTTCCATTTTATATTAATATATTACTATTTCTTGTAATATTTACGCTATTACATACATTAATATTGAAAATTGATGACCCAAAAAATGTAATATTTATAAATGTTGTCGGGGTCATCATTCTTGTTTTTTTTATTCTATACCTAGGCCAACGACCAGTTAGTGGAAGGTATTTTGGGGACATGAGGACATACAATGGATATTTTCAATGGTATAAAAATGGAGGGGAAATATTAGGTACCAAAGATATTTTCTTTCATATGTACATGAAAAGCCTTTCTTATGTTGTATCTGGTCCCATGTTTTTTACAGTTTGCGTTGCCATTTATATGTTGCCAATGGCAAAGATTTCAAAAACCTTATTCAAGGATTATTGGTACTATGCTTTTTTGATGTTTATTGTTTCTTTTTCTTTTTATACATATGGCGTAAACGGAATACGTAATGGAGCAGCTACTTCTCTTTTTTTAATGGGTATAAGTTTTCATAGAAATAAAGTCATTATGGCAGTATTTTTTTTACTAGCTGTTTCTTTTCATAAAACTATGTTTTTGCCAATCCTAGCATATATCGTTACTCATTTTTATAACAACCCAAAAGTATTTTTAAAAGGTTGGTTGGCTTGTATTCCGCTATCTCTGGCGTTAGGTAGTGTATGGATAGCACTATTTAGTAGTCTTGGTTTTGCCGATGATAGATTATCAGGATATTTAACTGCAGAGGTAAAAGAAGGAACATTTGCAAGTACTGGTTTTCGATGGGATTTTTTGTTCCATAGTGCATTTGCAGTATTCGCAGGATGGTATTTTATTTATAAGAAAAAATTTGAGGATAAATTCTATTTTCAACTGTTCAATACATATCTAATATGTAATGGATTTTGGGTTTTGGTGATACGAGCCAATTTTTCAAACAGATTTGCGTATTTATCTTGGTTTATGATGGGATTAATAATTATTTATCCGCTTTTGAAACAAAAAATGTTTAAAAACCATCATTTTATGCTTGGTAAAGTAGTGTTAGCATATTTTTCATTTACGTATTTAATGTATTACATATATAAATGATAATGTGTTTTGAAGTATTTTGAGATGAATATTTAGGAAACAATAAAATGGGAATTAATGAAAACAATTACAGTATTTACACCTACATACAATAGAGCGTATTGCTTGCATAAATGTTACGATAGTTTAGTAAAACAATCAAATCAGGATTTTGTTTGGTTGATTATAGATGATGGCTCTACAGATGAAACAGAAGAACTAGTCGCTTCTTGGGTTAAAGAAAATAAAATTGATATCATATATCATTACCAAGAAAATCTAGGAATGCATGGAGGACATAATGCCGCGTACCGACTTACCGAAACTACCTTAAATATTTGTATCGATAGTGATGATAATATTGGCGAAGAGGCAATTCAAAAAATTATGGATGCTTGGGAAACCATAAAAGATAAACCTGAATATGCAGGTATCGTAGGGTTGGATGCAGATCCAGATGGTAAAATAATAGGAACCAAAATCCCCGAAACTATTAAACAGACTACTTTATATGATTTATATAATGTACATAAGGTTTTGGGAGATAAAAAATTGGTATATCGTACAGAGGTAGTGAAAAAATATCCTTCTTACCCCATTTTTGAAGGAGAACGTTTTGTCCCATTAGGGTATTTATATCAGCTAATAGATCAGGATTATACACTGCTACCGCTTAATGAAGTATTGTGTGATGTAGAATATATGCCCGATGGCTCAAGTCTTAATATCTTAAAACAATATAGAAGACATCCAAAAGGCTTTGCGTTTTCTCGTAAAAGCAGAATGAAATTGGCAAAAAACTTTAAAGACCGTTTTAAAAATACAGTTCATTATGTGTCTAGTGCTATTTTTACAAAAAACGGATCTTTTTTGAAAGAATCTCCCAAAAAAATGATTACGCTATTTGCAATACCATTTGGAGTGGCACTCAATCTATATATTAGATATAAAACAAAAGGCGAATTTTAATGGCTACAATACGAGTTTTACAAGTTTTTACTATCATGAATCGAGGAGGAGCAGAGTCCATGATTATGAATTACTATCGACAAATAAATCGAGACAAAATACAATTTGATTTTTTGGTACATAGAAAAGAAAAAGCTGCATTTGATGATGAAATTGAAAGTCTAGGAGGCAAAGTTTATCGTATGAACCCTATTAACCCTATGATGCCAGGATCATATTATGAACAATTACGGAACTTTTTAAAAGAACATAACGAGTATGCAATTATACATTCTCATTTAAATACCTTTAGTTGCTTCCCTTTAAAAATCGCAAAAGAATTTAAAATACCTTGCAGGATTGCACATGCTCATATTGCTATTGATGATATAAGTGTTTTTTCACTGTTTTCTCGTAAAGAGAGTATCAAAGAAACATTTAAGAAGTTGATAAAACTGCAGTTAAAAAAGAAAGTGAAAAAAGATGCTACACACCTGTTTTCTTGTGGAGAAAAAGCAGGGGATTGGTTGTTTGGTAGAGGTGCTTCGTATACAATGATGAATAATGCGATAGATACTAGTAAGTTTGTATATGAGGAAGCAATAGCTTTGGAATATAAAAAACAGTTTAAGCTTGAAGATACACTTGTTATTGGACATATTGGTCGTTTTGCCAGCCAGAAAAACCATGCTTTCTTGGTTGAAGTTTTTAATTCCTTGGTAAAAAAGAAACCTAATAGTGTATTGATGTTAGTAGGAGATGGTCCTTTACGTAAAGGAATTGAAAATGAAGTAAAAGAATTGGGAATTGCTGATAAGGTTTATTTTTTGGGAATACGAGCAGATATTCCTAAGTTATTTCAAATGTTTGATGCGTTTGTATTTCCTTCTTTTTATGAAGGACTTCCAGTTGCATTAATTGAAGCACAATCTGCAGGTGTAAAAATAGTAGCATCAGACACCATCACTGAAGAAGTACATTTGACAGAGGATGTTACGTTTCTTTCTTTGGAAAAATCAGCAACTGTTTGGGCAGAAACTATTTTGAAAAATGGTTCATCCCAAAAAAGTGATAATACCAATAAAATAATCAAAGGGAACTATGATATTGTTTCTAATACAAAAATGATAGAAGCCTTTTATACAAAACAAACCGTGATATAGCTATGGGCAAATTACAAGAAAAGATATACAATAGTTTACCATATCCTTTTAAGTTCTTATTGCTCAATGTAAAAGCATATCAGAATAGTAAGAAACGATATACCAAAGAATTTGATAAATTCCTAAAAGAATATATTGATTTATGGGATGCCGATGTGAATGAGATTAAAAAGTACCAAAAAGAAAGACTATCCTTGTTGTTGTCTGAAGCATTAGAATATTCTGATTGGTATGGCAAAATAATGAAGGATCTAGGTATAGAAAAAAAGGATATAGCAACAGATCCTTTTTCCGTATTGCGTAGCATGCCTATTCTTAAAAAATCAGAAAGAAAATCATATCCTGATCAAATTGTAAATACGAAACGTACTACCGATGGGATAGGTCATACCAGCGGTACCTCTGGAGCTCCTACTATTAATTATTTGGATACAGAGTCTATTAATCGCTCTTTCGCATTATGGCGTAGATTCCATCATGCTATTGGCTTGGACACAAAAAGAGTTAAGCAAGTTCGTTTTTCAGGAAGATTAATGGTAAAGCCCGATGTGCAAAAACCACCATTTTGGGTATATAACTATTTTGAGAATCAATTGTTGATGTCTACTTATCACTTGAAAGAAGAAAACCTTAAGCATTATATAAAAAAACTAAATGATTTTAAACCTATATTATTAGATGGGTATCCTTCTGCAATATATATACTTAGTAGATATATTAATGAAAATAACTATACGATAGATTTTACTCCAAAGGCGATTGCAGTAACGGCAGAAACATTATATGATTATCAACGATTCGAGATTGAAAAAGCGTTTAACTGTCATGTGTATAATCAATACGCTTCTAGTGAAGGAAGTCCTTTTATTACAGAATGTACCAAAGGGAATTTGCATCTCAATTTGGATTCTGGAGTATTTGAATTTATAAATACCCAAGGCAAAGAAGCAAAACCGGGAGAGGTAGCACAATTGGTAGTAACAAGTTTTACCAATTTAAAGACTCCTTTGATACGATATAATATAGAAGATACTGTGTTATTGGCTGCAGAAGGAAAAAGATGTGATTGTGGTTGTCCTATGCCAATGATTGAAAAATTAACAGGTAGAGAAGATGATATTTTATGGACCGAAGAAAAAGGATATATTGGTAGAATGGATACCGCTTATAAAGGATTAAAAGGTATAGTGCAAAGCCAAATTATACAGGAAAGCCCCAAAGAAATTGTAATTAATTTAATTGCAAATGAAGATTTTAATGCCGACATGGAAAAAATGTTACTACATAATTTTCAAGATAGATTGGGGACCAAAGTTGAATATCAAATTAATAAAGTAGATGATATTCCGTTAGGACCAAATGGTAAGTTTGATGCTGTAAAAAGAAATTTCTCAATTAATCTGTAATTCAAATTGTAATACCTCATGCTGTTTAACTCTTTTGAATTTTTAGCTTTTTTACCATTAATACTAGTGTTGTATTGGGGTATAGCTTATAAATATATTCAGCTTCAAAATGGGGTATTATTAATTGCTAGTTATATATTCTATGGCTGGTGGGATTGGCGTTTTTTATCATTAATAGGTCTAAGTACTTTAGTGGATTATTGTGTGGGTTTTGGTATATATAAGTCGAATACAAAAACTACAAAAAAGAGATGGTTATGGGGTAGTATAATTTTTAACCTAGGGCTGTTAGGTTATTTTAAATATTATAATTTCTTTGTTGATTCTTGGATTCAAATGTTATCTAATTTTGGTTATCAATCAGAAAATACGTGGGTCTTGCAAGTAATCTTACCGGTTGGAATTTCTTTCTATACGTTTCAAACAATGTCGTATTCTATAGATATTTACAGAGAAAAACTGAAACCAACCAAAAATTTTATTGCTTTCGCTGCTTTTGTATCGTTTTTTCCGCAATTGGTAGCTGGTCCGATAGAAAGAGCAACAAATTTACTTCCACAATTTTTGAACAAGAGAGAGTTTACACATAAGACCTTTTCGTACGGAATTAAGTTAATGATCTGGGGGTTCTTTTTAAAACTTGTGGTAGCCGATAGGGCTGCTATTTATGTAAATGCGGTCTATAATAATTTTGAAAGTCATGAAGGTTTAAGTTACATTGTAGCAACAGTTTTCTTTGCTTTTCAGATATATGGTGATTTTGCTGGATATTCATTAATTGCTATAGGGACTGCCAAACTTTTTGGGTTTGATTTGATGACCAATTTTAATAGACCCTATTTTTCTGCTTCAGTAAGTGAATTTTGGACTCGATGGCATATTTCATTATCCACTTGGTTTCGAGATTATGTATACATTCCGCTGGGCGGAAATAGAGTTGTAAAACCTAGATGGCTGTTTAATCTTTTTATTACATTTTTAATTAGTGGGTTATGGCATGGTGCAAATTGGACTTTTGTTATTTGGGGAGGGCTTAATGGTATATATCTTATTATAGAAGTACTTATTGGATCAAAAAACAGAAAAGGAATCCTTAATGTATTGATGACATTTATGTTGATTAATTTTGCTTGGATTTTTTTTAGAGCCAACACCATAGAACAAGCGTTGTCTATGATCAAAACTATCGTTACCTCGCCAGGAAGATTGTACATTGGTAGTGGAGATGATATTGCAGCTTCTATATATGCTGCAGTTGCCATTGCCATTCTAGTAATGGTAGAAATTAAAAAAGAATATTTTAACCAACTGTTTTCAATATCGAACAATAGACTTGAAATCATACGATTAGGCGGTTATGCCATTGTTGTATTTCTTATCCTATATTTGGGAGTCTTTGGAGAAAGTCAGTTTATTTATTTTCAGTTTTAATGAGAAACCTAAGTGCATATAAGACATCCTTTTTTAAGGTTATAAAATTTACAATTATGGTGCTTATTGTCGATTTTATAACGGGGAGTATTTCTCATAAAATATTCTATAGTCAAAAAACTGGTAAATATGCTAGAACTACACATGTCATTGAAGATTCCAATGCAGATGTAATGATATTTGGAAGCTCACATGCGCATCGTCATTATGTATCCGAAGTTTTTGAAAAAGAGTTAGGTGAAATATCTTACAATGCTGGGGCAGAGGGGCAACAGTTACTTTTTCATTTGGCATTGCAAGAGATGATTTTAAGCAGAACTGCTCCAAAAATAATGATATTGAATATAGATGATAGTTTTTTGTATCAATCACAAATCGCTTATGATAGACTTAGCGATTTACATCCTTATTATCATGAACATCATAAAATACTAAACCCTATACTAAGATTAAATTCTACTATGGTATGGCTTAAATTGTTTTTTAAATCTTATCAGAACAATTCTACAATTGTTCATGCTTTACGATATTATATTTCTCCACAGATCGATTATAAAGGATATCGCCCTTTGCAAGGTAAAATTGATCCAGAAAAGTTAGATCTACATGATGAGGTTTTAGTAAAAGAATATGCAGAAGAGATTGATGAGAATTTTGTTAAAGCCATAGAAGCGTTTATAATAAATGCTAAAGATCAAGATGTCCATCTATTATTCGTAACCTCTCCTTTATATAATGGAATAGAGTATTCTAAAAGCGAATCCTTTTTGAAAATTAAAGATATAGCACAAGAAAAAAATATACCATTGATTAATCTTTTTAATGACAAGCAATTCTATAACAAACCAGAATTGTTTCATGATCCTTCACACTTAAATGATACAGGAGCAAGGTTATTTACAAAACGGTTATCTGACTCTATATCAAAAATGGATTTTAATCAATAATAAATGATATAATATATTAATCATATCAAGAGGTTAAAAGAAAAAGAGGTTTTCAAAAAAATTGAAAACCTCTTTTTTATAAGTCTGGCAAGAATACCTTGCGCTCTTGGTGTCGGGATGTTTACAAATAAAAATGTATAGATATTATTTTAACCCGTTTTCTACATTAGAAAATCTATTTCATCTGTGAGTTACTGCAAATACCCTTCGTTACTTTTTTGATTTAATCGTAGCTATGCTATGTTAAAATCAAGAAAAAATATGTATTGAAACTTCATCAAGAAGTTTCAATACATAAATCAGATTTAATTACAACTGTTGTTTGTTAAAGTAATCGAGTTAGGGCTACTAGCACTATTATTGATACATTGATATCTTTCTGCTCCTGTTGGTTCGGTAATCTTGTTATTAAGGATGGTAACGTTATTGTTTGTGCCAAATATTCTAATACCATCACTCTCATCTGGTTGAATTTTTGTATTTCCAGATACTTCTATATTGTTGGAGTTCCCAATTTCTATTCCACCAGTAACATTATTTTCTGAAAATATGACTCCGTATGTATTCGAAATAGTAATTTTCTTTGCATTAATAAGCGTATTACCAATAACATTAACCTTGTAGCTTTGCGTAGTCGCATCCTCTAAGTTTAGACTTGAAAAGAACATATGAAAACCATTAGAGGTCGTAATTCGATTACCTCTTATCTCGGCATTTTTTGCAAAAGTATTCGTTGCTGTTATTCCTTTATCAGCCCTAGTAATTGTATTGTCTATTACCCGAGGATCATTGGCTCTACTAAGTTGAATACCTACTGCAACGTTATCTATAGTATTATCGTGAATATATGCTTCGTTTGAAGCAACAACAATTCCTGTTTTATATCCAGAAATTTTATTACCGCCAACTTCGTTGTTAAAAACGGTTTCTCCAGTTCCAGAAGCAAAAATTGCCCAACTTTCTAAGCCAATTCCATCTGCTGTTAATGTGTTATTTAAAATTTTAGTATTGTTGGCAAGCTTATAGGATATCCTGGTACCAACGATGTTATCTTCAACCGTTGCATGTTGCCCTATATTAACGGTAATAAATCCACTTCTACTATTGGTTTCGGTATTTCTTCTTACAAAAACATTAAATACTTTTTGAAGTTCTTCTAAGTTTCCACTACTATCTCTTCTTCTTGCTGCTTCTATATTTATAGAGTATCCCACGTCTCCTCCATCAGAATTTTGAGATGCTTGACCCGTATTTGCGAAAGAGTTGTCTTCTATAAAAATTTCTCTACCATCTGTGACTGAAATTGCCATTCTTCTATTATCCTTAAACACACAATTCTTAATCGTTACATTGGTAGAAGGTTTGTAGTTGGTATCTGGTCTAGAGAAAAAACCTTTAGAATAGATGGTAACCCCACCTTTTGAACCGTCTATAAATTTTACACCGTCAACCGTTACATTTCTTCCTGATTGAATATGAAATAAATGACTCCCTGTTTCACCTACATCGCCAGAGGAGTATGCCCTTGTATTTCTATCACCTACAAGGCTTCCTCCAATAACATTTGCATTATCAACATCGGTAAATGCAAGAATAGCCCCGTTTTTTTTATCTGCCTCGGCAGGAAAAGCTCTTAAAAAAGTTTCATCAGTCATTTTTAGTGTAAAATCTGAAGGAATATTAACAGCTTCATCACTTGCTCTAAAAAAGACTTCTGGAGGAGTAATTTTTGTGATTTCAAAAAAGGCATCAAATTTACCAATCTGAAAGGTTGTAGCACCTAGGTTTTTTGTATACTTAAATAATCGTTCTAATTCTTTATTATTTTTTAAAGCAACATTAGAAGTAGTAGTTCCTTCAACAATACCTTCCCATCGTGAGGCAAAAAATTTAAAGGTAGGTTCTTTAAGTTTTACATCTCCTTCGATTTCTATATTAGAACTTAAAAGTTCACCAGCAATAGTACCACCAGCAAAAATTAGCTTTCCATTTTTAACATCACCACCGTCAAATTCAAATTTAACATTGGCGGGTAATGTGATCGTTTCTCCTTTAAGGTCTAAAACACAATTAAATATAATTGTAGAATTAGCAGCAACAGTAGATAAATCAAAGTCACAAGGCGTTGTAACTACGTTTGGTATTGTATCTGGTTTTGGAGGTTCTTCATCAGGAGTTTCAACTCCAACAACTGGAGTAACATCATCAACACTTTCTTTGCTACAGGAGATAGCAATACAGCTCATAAAAATAAGTAGGTAATAAGGCAACTTTTTCATTTTGGGGGGATATTTTAGGTTAATTATTATTCTGGCTTGAGTTATTTACCATATTTTTTTGAGTTAGTTATTAACTGCATTAACGTAAGATTAATAAATTAATTGTGTAAATTTTATTTGAAAATGTTAAATTTTCCTTCAAAAAACATAAATACTTGATTTTGATAGCCTGAACCTTAGTTTTTTTGTTGATTTCCCGTAGAAAACAACAATATTTTTGCTAGTCATTTTGCTGGGTATTTAAAAAATAAAAGAAACCATAATTTAAAGTTTTCAAACACTCACATATAGCTATATTTGTGTCTGAAAATATTTTAGAATCAGCTCATCGTTATTTTAAATATCAAAATAGATAATGAGTTTATTAGTTATACTTTTTAAGTCTGGGGAAAAATGCAAAAAATAATTAGGGTTACTACAGTACCTATATCATTAGGGAAGTTATTACAGGGACAATTACGTTATATGTCTCAGCATTATGATGTTATAGGAGTTTCTGGTAAAGGAGGTGATACATTAGAAATGATCTCAAAACAGGAAGGAATTCGGGTTATTCCGATTGAAATGACTCGTAAAATTACTCCAGTTAAAGATTTAAAAGCTGTTTTTGCACTTTATAAATTGTTTAAAAAAGAAAAACCGGATATTGTTCATAGTCATACCCCAAAAGCAGGAACAGTATCGATGTTAGCAGCAAAATTAGCAGGTGTACCACATCGTTTACATACGATAGCTGGATTACCACTATTGGAAGCTACAGGAGCAAAACGGACCTTATTAAATATGGTAGAAAAACTTACATATGCATGCGCAACCAAAATTTATCCTAATTCGACTGGGCTTAATGATATTGTTATCAAGCATAAATTTACTTCGCCAAAAAAGCTAAAAGTAATCGCTAACGGAAGTTCTAACGGGATCGATATTTCTTTTTTTGATCCTGATTTATATTCAGATGAAGATAAATTGAAGCTATCACAACGTTTAGGAATTGATGCATCAGATATTGTAATTGTATATGTCGGAAGGGTGGTAAGGGATAAAGGAATAAATGAACTTGTTAGCGCTTTTAAGAAATTGAGTGCAGAATCTACTACTGCTAAATTAATATTGGTAGGTACATTTGAAAAGGATTTGGATCCGTTATTACCAGAAACAGAAGAAGAGATAAATACCAATTCAAATATTATTATGGTAGGATGGCAGAATGATGTGCGACCCTATTTTGCAATTTCTGATATATTAGCATTTCCTAGCTATAGAGAAGGGTTTCCTAATGTAGTGATGCAAGCAGCATCTATGGGATTAGCAAGTGTTGTTACCGATATTAATGGGTGTAATGAGATTATAACAGATGGTATAAATGGTAAAATCATCCCGGTAAAAGATGCAGAACTGTTATTTAAGCATCTAAAAATACTGGTAGAGGATAAGGCCCAGCGAGATACCTTAGCCGCCAATGCACGAGAATCTATCACCAGTCGATATGAACGAAAAGTAGTGTGGGAAGCGCTGTTGGAAGAGTATCGAGCGTTGTAGTGAAGAAATGTACTTATGCCAACTGATACATATTAAAACAAAGATATGTAACTGTATTTATACAGAATTTTTAATAACAATACCTTGTTAAAAAAAGTTAATTTAATGAGGTGAAAACTAAAATATTGATTGTATATTTACTCTCGATTTTAGATATAGAATTATAGACAAATTATTAGCTTCATTCCCTGGTAGTATAAATAATAATTATCTTTTTATTCCCCCAATTTTTAGTGTTGTATGGTTGTCCTGGATACGTCTTAGGGTCATATCGTTTGGTTGTTAATATTAATGATTGTAAAGGAGATAGTAATTCTTTTATTTCACTTTTTAACAAATGGTTTATACATTTGTTAGATTAAATAATGAAGTCTCTTTTATGGTCATCAAAACTTAAAAAAGGTGTATAGATTTTTTATAAAAAGAAGTTTGGATTTTAGTGTATCACTAATTTTACTGATCTTTATTTCACCTATATTTATACTACTGATTCTTTTTCTGGCTATCGCAAATAGAGGTAAGCCTTTTTTCGTTCAAAGAAGACCTGGTAAAAATGAAAAATTTTTTAGCATCATAAAGTTCAAAACAATGAACGATAAAAAAGATGCACAAGGAAATTTATTACTAGATAAGGATAGAATAACCAAAGTAGGAGCATTTGTTAGAAAAACTTCTTTAGATGAAATTCCACAATTGATTAATGTGTTACTAGGAGAAATGTCCCTGATAGGACCTCGTCCTTTGATAATAGAATATTTACCTGTGTATAATGACGTTCAAAAAAAGAGACATAATGTAAGACCTGGTATTACAGGATGGGCCCAGGTTAATGGAAGAAATTCTATTACCTGGAAAAAGAAATTCGAGTATGATGTATGGTATGTAGAAAACTATAGTTTTTTGTTAGACCTAAAAATAATTGGATTAACATTAAAAAAAGTAATACAAAAAGAAGATGTGAATTTATCAAATGACCTGACATCAGAATATTTTGACGGTACAAACTAGTTATGTTTCTTAAAAAGAATAGATGAATAAAAACTTAGAAATAGTTGCGATAACCAAAAAGATGCTAAGAGAAGGTATTGATCAAAATACCTATTGGAAAGGAAACCTTACTCCATTGCCTAAGAGTAAAGCATTATGGTTAGTTTCCAACACACGAATAGAAGAAGATGAGTATTGTGGTGTCATAGGGTATGAGGATAATAAAATGATCTCTTTTATTTTTATGTTTCCTGATTTACTAAATAATGGAAGTAAAGAACCATCAAAAGTATATTGGATGATTTCTTGGTGGGTACATGAAGAATATAAAGATACAGTTTTAGGAACTTATATTTATAATGAAGCTGTTAATTTAACAGGAAAACAAATACTCATAAAATCTTATGCCGAAAATGTAACCACATTTTATGAAAAACAACCCTTTACTGTAATCGCATCAAGATTAAGGCATACCATCTTCTTTAGCCTCGATGCATCTATGCTTATAGGAAGGTTTCGGTTTTTAAAATCAATTAAATTTATTCTGGATAGAATTGATAATACAGTAGCATCATGTATTAGGTTATTAAATAGACCTAAAGCTAGAAAAAGAACTAAAACACTTTCTTATGATTATATCAACCAGATGGATGATGAAACCTGGGAATTTATAGATCTGCTTTGCAAAAATGACCTGATCCTTAAGACAAAGGAATATGTAAACTGGCAGATTAATGAGATGCAGTATATGCAAACCCCAATTGCAACAAAGCATCCATATACATCATTACAAACAGGAACCAGTAATAATATTTATATTCATAACCTGAAAATTATGAAAGAAAATAAAATTATTGGCTTTTTATCTTATGTGGTAAATTATAATGAGTTTAATGTTAAATACTTTTTGGTAGAAGAAGAAGAAAATTATAATTTGTGTGTAGATGCTCTGATAGAAAATTTTATCCAAAAGAGAACTAAGTTTATTTTTACAGATGACACTCAATTATCAGATTGTATAACAAAACGATATAGTACTGTTTTTACACATAGAGTCACAAAAAAGGGATTAGCTCATGATGAAACCAAACTCGATTTTGAAAACTCACATATGTTGAATAGAGATGGACATTTTTATTAAATCAAAAGGGTGAAACGAATATTAATAATTTTTAAATAATACTTTGTAAAAGGAAATATTTAAAGTTTTTAATGTGAAGAATACGGTGATTACAAACATTATTTAATTTATAATTGATTTGTTTTCGAGTAATTATTAAAATTTAAACATGTGAAATTTGTAAAAAAACTACAAGATTCGATAGAAAGCCATTCTGATTGTAATGCTTTATGTATAAACAATACGTTTTATACATACCATGATTTTGCTATTGAAATATCTAAAATAAGAGATGCTATAGCAAATACTGTAGAAGATTCTGAAAAACTAATTGGTTTAGTAACCAATGATGATCTTCAGACCTATGCAAGTATTATTGCACTTTGGCTCGAAGGGAAGGCATACGTTCCTGTAAATCCATCAACACCAATTGAGCGTAATCATAAAGTTTTTGAATTAACAGAGACACGATATGTCATTGATTCTTCTAAAACTTCAATTTATGAGGATTATAAAATTATTACTTCTGGAGCATTGGATCATACCGATATAAACCTGAAGCCTAAACATGTTTCTGGTGATCAATTAGCATATATATTATTTACCTCGGGTACTACAGGGCTTCCTAAAGGAGTTCCTATTACCTTTGATAACGTTAATGCGTTGGTAAATGCAGTTGATGTTGAGCCAGAATTTAATCTGGTTCCTTCGGATCGATGCTTACAAATGTTTGAACTTACTTTTGATTTTTCTGTAGTAACTTACTTATTTCCTTTTTTGTCAGGTTCTTGTGTTTATACAATACCAAAAGGAGCAATTAAGTATTTTTATATTTTTAAACTTATTAAGGAACAGAGACTTACGGTTCTTACTATGGTGCCATCGATCATAAATTATCTGAGACCATATTTTCCCGAAATTAATGCTCCCGATGTACGATATTGTAGTTTTGGTGGAGGAGCATTGCATAGTGATATTGCCAAAGAATGGAGCGAATGTCTTCCTAATTGTAAAATATTTAATTACTATGGCCCCACAGAGTTTACAGTTTATAGTGGCTTTTACCCATACCATAAAGAAACTCATCAAAAAGCTCATAATGGGATAATTGCTATAGGAACACCACAAGAAGATACGTTGTATCTTGTGGTAAATGAAAATAATGAAGAAGTACCTGTAAATGTAACAGGAGAACTATCTCTTGGAGGTCCACAAATAACTCCCGGGTATTGGAAAAATGAAGAACGAAATGCTCAAAGTTTTTTTGTGAGAGAAGAAAACGGAAGAAAAGAACGTTACTATAAAACTGGAGACCTTTGCTTTAAAGATGAAGAAGGAGATTTCTTATATGTTGGTAGAGCAGATTTTCAAGTAAAAATTAGAGGGTATAGGGTAGAGTTGGCAGAAGTCGAATTTCATGCAAAAACAAAATCAGATAGAAAAGTTAATATGGTTGCTCTAGATATTGCCAATGCATTGGGTAATGCAGAACTATGCTTAGCTATAGAATCTGAAGAATTTGATACTGAAGAAATATTCGATTTTATGAAAACAAAAATGCCGGATTATATGATTCCGGGTCATGTGAGATTTATAAAAGAGTTTCCGCACAGTATTAACGGAAAAATTAATAGAAAAGAATTAAGAACATATTTTGACATAAATTAAATAATTAATAATGAGTAAAGAAGAGATTTTATCAAAAGTAAAAGAAGCTTTTGTATCTGTATTAGAGCATGATAATTTTCAGCTTGCTGATGAAACTACTGCGAATGATGTTGATGGATGGGAATCTGTAACGCATATGATGATCATTTCAGAAGTCGAAAAATCTTTTGGTATTAAATTTAAACTAATGGATTTAATGAATATGAATAATATTGGAGATTTATTAAGTACAATTGAGTCGGAATTATAAATAGATATCTGATGTATATTTTTTTTTTTAAAAGAATTTTAGACTTTTTAGTTGCATTAATTGGGTTGATACTATTAATGCCAGTTCTATTAATAATAATGATTATTTTAATTTTTACCAATAGAGGGAAGCCATTTTTCTTTCAACAACGACCAGGTAAGAATGAAAAAATATTTAAAATAATTAAATTCAAAAGTATGAATGATAGGAAAGATGCTAATGGAGAGCTATTACATTTTGAACAACGAGTTACAAAAATAGGGGAATTTGTCAGAAAATATTCTTTAGATGAGCTTCCTCAACTCATTAACGTGTTAAAAGGAGATATGAGTTTGATTGGTCCAAGACCTTTATTAGTAAAGTATTTGCCATTATATAATAGTTTTCAGAAGAGAAGGCATGAAGTGCGACCAGGGATTACTGGTTGGGCGCAAATAAATGGAAGAAACGCCATTTCCTGGAATGAGAAATTTAATCTTGATATTTGGTATGTAGAGAATGTAAGTTTTAAAACTGATATAAAAATTTTTTTTAGTACAATAAAAAAAGTACTTTTCAAAAAAAACATCAATAATTCAAAAAATATTAATATGCCTACTTTTACTGGTGATAATTAATTACAGTCAAAGTTTTAATCACTAAAAAATAAAAAATAAGTGAAAAATTCAATTATCATAGGAGCAGGAACATACGGGCAAGTATATGCTTCCTATTTCAAAGAAGCGGGAATTAATATTATTGGTTATATAGATGATAATATAGACCTTATTGGTAAAGAGATTAATGGAGTTCCGATTCTGGGAAAATATGAAGATTTATTTGATCTTAAATTCAAAAATAAAATACAAGATATATATTGCCCTATTGGAGTAAATTCTATACGAACAAAGTATTTGTCAACATTGAAGAATGAAGGATATGGTATTCCTAATTTTTTACATCATTCAGTTTCGATTGGACCAAATGTTAATATAGGAGAAGCTGTATATGTGTTAGTAGGAAGTATTGTTATGCCTTATGTAACCATAGGGGATTTTACTATGATAAGTATGGGGGGTAATGTTGCGCATCATGTTGATTTGAGAGAAGGTGTTTTTATATCTGCTGGAGTAAATGTAGGTGCTTCAATAGATGTTGGGCGTAATGCCTTTTTCGGAATTGGATCTACAGTTATGACAGGCGTTAAAAAAATAGGAGAATATGCAATGATTGGAGCTGGAGCTGTTGTGATAAAAGATGTACCGGATTATACAACCGTTGTGGGTAATCCCGCAAAAACTATAAAGACTTTGCAATCAGAGATTAAATAAAAGTATTATGTAGAAAAATTAGATTGAAAAAAAACTCTAAATGTAAAATTTATCACTAATAAGTTAATATTTTTTTAGGAATTGAAACAAAATTACAAGCTATTTATTGAAAATCTTGATGATGAAATTAATGTATTGGAATACAAAAAACTTCTTCAAGGAAAATGGAATAATAATATTTATTATTCATTAGAACATTTGAAGTATTTTGAAAAAGGTTCTGATATATTAAAGTATTTTTTATTCGAGAAAGAAGGTGCTCCAATAATTCTAATGCCTTTTGTCTTTAGAGAAATAAAAGTCAAAGATCAGAAGCATCCGTATTTTGATGTTATAAGCCCGTATGGCTATAGTGGCCCTTTGTTTAATGATACTGTAGAAGAAGAAGATATTGCCCAATTTTGGAACAATGTTGACCAATGGTATAAGGATCATAATGTAATAACAGAGTTCATTCGATTTAGCCTAAATGGAAATCATAAAAAATATTCGGGATGTCTAACTAATACATTGTCAAATGTAAGAGGGCATCTTTTAGAGAATTTTGACGATCAATGGATAGCATTTTTACCTAAAGTTAGAAACAATTACAGAAAGGCAGTAAATCATAATTTAGAATTTAAAATATTTCATCAGAATGAAATAACAAAAGATATCATTAAAATCTTTAATGATATCTATGTAAATACGATGAATCGTAATAATGCTGATCGTATTTATTTTTTCTCCAATGTTTATTTTGAAAATCTAATATTATCAAATTTAGATAATTTCTCTATTGCAATTGCATATTATGAGGATATTCCAATTTCGATTGAGCTTATCATTGGCTACAAGGATACTATTTTTGCATTTCTTGGAGGAACTAATGCAGAGTATTTTAGTTATAGACCTAATGACTTTCTTAGAGTAAAAATTATAGAGTGGGCGATCACGAATAAGATCAAATACTATGTCTTAGGAGGAGGTATGAAAGATGGTGACGGGTTGTATAAGCATAAAAAGTCACTTTTTCCAAAGGATGAAGATGTGATTTTTCACACGGGTAGAAAAATAATTAATGAAAAAGTTTATGATGAGTTATGTTTATCTGCTAATGCAGAATATTCTCAGATTCATAAAGAAAATGTAAAAGATTATTTTTTCCCTTTTTATAGATTAAGTATATGAAAAAGGTCCAGATAGATTATTTTTTTGAACTTTTTGAAAAAGGATTGATACCAAAAGTATTTCCGAAGATTAACTATTTAGAAAGCGAAGAGCAGCTAATTAATCCGGATTATGATGATGAGCTAGTAAATAATCCCGATACAGTTTACTCAGTTTTCTTTATAGCAGATTACTTAAAACCAGAACTTAATAAAGAAGTGTTTAATCTAAAAAAAGTTGATCAGTTTTTTAAAGGTTATGCTATTTTCCTGGATGGTTTTGCTAGTGCAGATGCTTATATAAAATATCGTTTCAGAAGTAATGCAAAAGGAATAAGAAGAAGAGTGAAAAGACTCGAGTCGTGTTTTCAGATTTCATACAAAACATATTATGGTGCAATAGAAGAGGAGGAATATGATGTATTAATGGATTGTTTAGAAAAAATGCTGATCAGAAGATTTAAACAACGTAATGATGTAAGCCAAAGCCTTATTCGATGGGATCACTATAAAAGCATGTATTTTTCTTTAATCAATCAAAAAAAAGCATCATTATTTGTGGTTTATGATAATGATAATCCAATAGTGATATCACTTAATCACCATTTTTGTGGACGATTATTTAGCGCAATATCATCATATGATATTGACTATGGGAAATTTAGTTTAGGAAGTGTAGAGATTTATAAAAAACTAGATTGGTGTATTGCAAATAATCATAAGTCTTATGAGATGGGGATGGGAGACCTTACTTATAAGCGCGAGTGGTGCAACCATATCTATAATTTTGAACATCAAATTATCTATCCCAAAAAATCTATTTCTGCTGCTATTAGTGCTTCTGTAGAATATTTAAAAGTGAGTTTTAAAGAGTTTGTTTTTAAAATAGCTTATGTTCGGTATAAAAAATATAAAGCAAAACGTAAAAAGAATACTGTTGTCATACAGGAGTTAAAGTATAAAGCATTGCCTATAGTAGAGGTAGACCATGATAAGCAATATCCTACAGTAGATTATAATAGTGCCGAGTATAGTTTTTTAAGAAAAATTGTGTTTGACTTTTTATATACTAGTATAGAACATGTATCAAATGCGGGTGTATTAATAGTTCTAGAAGAAGAAAACACGTATTTGATTATTGGGAAATCGAAGATGCAAAAAATAGTTTTTGAAACCGGTTCGCATATTTCTTAAATGATGTCGTTTTTTTACAATCCAGATATGTTAAGTCGGTATATATTTGTGATATGAAAAAAACAATTATAGCACGGTTAAGTGTACAGAAAGAAAGTGTTGAACAATTTTTGACTTATGCAAAAAAAATGGTTCAGGAAAGTAATTTAGAAGAAGGTTGTATGACCTATCGTTTATATCAAGAAATAGGGGTGGTTACAGAATTCGTTTTTTATGAAGAATATACGAATATGGATGCAGTTGATGCGCATAATTCTTCTAATCATTTTAATGAGTTTATTTCACTTGTGTCTTCACAACTTACATCAGAACCAGTAATAGAAGTCTTCTAATTGTTAATCAATAAAACGTCATATAGACCCAATAAAAGTTTGTCAAAATATGTCGACCGAATGTATGTATTAAAGCATTCGAGAGAATTTAAATTACCTGCGATTTTACCCGGTGCTGGATTAGAATTGTTGTTTCATACTCATGAACCACTTCTAATGAATAATCATAAATGTGATAATGCACATATTATTTGTCCTAGAAATTCAATATTACATATAGATGAGTCCAGTGAGGTTTCTTTTATATCAGTTCGATTTAGAAGTGGAGCTTTTCGTCACTTTTCTTCAATCCCATATCTGGAGTTAAATAATCAATTTGCTTCTGTCGAGGATATTTGGGGATCTAGTGGTAGAGATTTTTTGGAGAAGCTAGATGAGTGCCGTACTATTAATGACAAAATTAAATGTATAGAATCTTTTTTACTTGAGTGTTTGTATGGTTTCCATGATAAACAAAATGATAAATGGGATACTATTATGTATTCTTTATATAAGCAGTATAATTCAATTTCTTTAAAAGAATTAGCTGCTTATACCAATTTGGGTTATCGCCAGTTTGAAAGAAATTTTAAGTCCCAATTTGGGATTACACCAAAAAAAATTCAACGAATCATACGGTTTGAAGCAACCGTAAAAAAAATACTATTAAACAGGAATCCTGAATATTTATCTACTGCATTAGACCATGGTTATTATGATCAAAGCCATTTTATTAATGAATTTCAATTTTTTGCCGGAGAAAAACCTACTGATTATTTTATAACAAAGAATTATGATCATCACTTTTATGATAAATCGATAAAAGCACCAGGAAAATATTAATTCTTTATAAAATTAGTATCTCTTAAATATTGAGTAATATTCTTTGCTATGACATCTCTACCGTGATTGTTCCAGTGTCTGTCATAGATTAAAGTGGTAGAACGATCAGAGGTTTCAAAAGAAGTAGAGAAGTCAATATAATTATATTTATTTTCTTCTAAATACGATAAAAATAAAGGACTTGTTATTCTTGAATCTAAAAGAAGTGTAAATCGTTTCTTATCATATCCATATTTAGAAACCAAACTTTTAAAATTTTCCAGATACTTCCTTTCATTTTGATTTTTGATTTTTAAAATTTCAGTATCATCTTTAAGAACCGTCTTTTTTTTAGGTTTAAGAGCATTAATCAATCGGTACATTAGTTCTTGAGGAGGATCCAAAATCCCAATACTTTTGCAGTATACTATTAGTTTACTTTTTTTTAGCATTCTGTTTATAGGCGATTCTAAAGCCAATCGACTATTGACGACCTGGTATTCTGCGCGAGTTAAATCGTTAGAGAATTTTATACCTAAAATAATGTGGTCAATAAGGTCGAATTGAGATGCATACGAATGCACAAGGTGCAGTTGATCTGCAAAGTCATACCCAGCATATCCATATTCATATACTTCGATCTCTGGGAGAGTATTCTCAATCTTTTTACCAATAGAGTTGTAGTAGTTTTGGTGAAACCCTTCTATAAATGAATCTCCAACCAGTGCTATTTCTACTTTATCTTTTGTTGGAGTAAATTCTCTGTAGGAATTATACCCTGTCGTATTAATATGATATTCTGAGAAATTTTGTCTTCTGTTTCCGGTAACTGAAAAACCATTTTGATTAGGCTTCCATTTTTCGACTTTGTGTTCATCGAGAAATCGAGTAGGAGTATCTTTTCCTAAATGAAAAACACGTACTAACCCTTCTAATACAATTAGTATTAGAAAAACATATAAGATGCTTTTGATTATAAGTTTTTTCATGTGATTTTAAAGTTATGTCGTAATGCTATTTTTGATGTCATTATCTATTTTTAATTAGAATTGGAAATAAATAAATGATCTGTCTATATTGTCATCAAAGAATAGTAACATTCCTAAAATTACTAAAGTATACGCGACAAATCTCACAATTCTTGATTTAAATTTAAAAGGGGCACGCTCGTCTCTCCTAATTCTAAATTCGTATAAAATAAAAAGGCCTAACAATATAAAGTAATCTATCATACGATACCCTAATGGATGTTGATAGGTTTCATATGAAAAATTAGAATACATCTGTTCTAAAAATCCAAAAGCATCAGTAATTGACTCAGATCTAAAGAATACTCTAGAGAATGTAACTACCGAAAAAGTAAGTAAGATTTGTAAGATTTCTGTTAAAGTGGGAAACCAACGATTTTCTGCCACCACTGTATTCATGTAAATGCGATTTCGTCCCATTAAAAAAACAGGAATGTATAAAGCTGCATGAATTGCTCCCCATACGATAAAGGTCCAGTTTGCACCATGCCAAAAACCACTCACCAAGAAAATAATAATAATATTTCTCACCGATTTAAGTTTACTCACTCTGCTTCCGCCAAGAGGAATATATACATAATGTCTAAACCATGTGGATAAAGAAACGTGCCATCGTTGCCAGTATTCTGCAACGTTTCTAGAAAATGTAGGAAACTTAAAGTTAGACATTAATTCTATTCCAAATAGTTTGGCAGTTCCTATAGCGATATCAGAATACCCACTAAAATCTCCATAGACCTGAAAACTAAAAAGGGATACACCAAGGATTAAAGTAGAAGCAGAATAATCATTATAATTAAGAAAGATATCATCTACAATAGGAGCAATAGAATCTGCAATAACCACTTTTTTAAACAATCCCCAGAGTATAAGTCTTAGACCTTCAGTGCATTGTGCGTAATTAAAAATTCTTTTAGTAGTGATTTGTGATAAGAGATTAGAAGCCCTTTCTATGGGGCCGGCAACCAATTGAGGGAAAAAACTAACAAATGTGGCAAATGCAATAAAATTCTTGGTAGGTGTTAATCTTTTATAATAGATATCTAATGAATACGACATTGTTTGAAACGTATAAAAAGATATCCCTACAGGTAAAATAATCTGTAATGTCCATGTGCTTTTAAGTTCGTATCCGAAAATAGAAAGAAAATCTACCCAGGACCCTATAAAGAAATTATAATATTTAAAGAAACCTAAAAGGCCGATGTTGAAAATAACACTTACCCATAACCAAGCTTTTCTTTTTACAGTAGAATCATTTGTATAAATAGTTTGACCAATAAAAAAATCAACAAGGGTACTTGCAAGTATAAGAAATAGAAACCTCCAATCCCATAAGCCATAAAAGATATAACTGGCAATGAGTATGAACAAATTCTGGATTTGAATTTTTTTATAGAAAATAAACCAGTAGAGAACAAAAACCACTGGCAGAAATATGAAATAATCTAAAGAATTAAATAACATCTATACTTTATATAATTATAAAATTCGGGGAGGGATTATACAAATAAATTTTATGAAAAAATCTCATTGCTTTTGAAGGGTATAAATTTTGTGTATTTAATTCTATAAATCAAATATTTGTTAAGTTATTTTTTTAATTCATGCAAAACAATAGGCTTTTTGATAAAAAGAATAATGGGGAGTAGGGGAAATGACCCTATTCATAAATAGGTGTTACACCCATAAAATTAATTAATTATTAAGGTATACTTGTACTACCCAAAATAGTTTACAAAAAAGTAATATGAAAAATGAATTTAGAGGATGTGTTATGTTTAATTTTGTGATAAAATAGGATTTTGAATTTAAATTCGTTTTTTATTACAAGTAGTTTTATGACATATCTATAATACTTTTCTTACGGGATTTCCGTATTATGAGATGATATTTAGGCAAACGTGAGTCATTGAACGTTTTTTTCTAGTATTCTGTCTAAAAAATTAGATTTTGAGTTGTTAATTGATTTAACTAGACTATTTTAGCCTTGGAAAACAAATATAAAGTAAGTTCAAAAAAGGAAGTTCTACCCCCCTTCTTCCAGCGTTTTTTAGATTGTCATCAAAAAGATTTGACTAGTGATTATATGTGTTATATAATTATTATGTCAATAGGAAATTATTGTTCATTATTAATGGGAAAATTATGAATATAATTGATTCAAAAAAAATATGGCTTTCTTCACCGCATATGGGTGGATCAGAGCAAAAATTTGTAAAAGAAGCATTCGACACAAACTGGGTAGCACCTTTGGGTCCAAACGTTAATGGATTTGAAAGTGATATTGAAAGTTATCTTGGAGAAGATGTTTATGCTGCAGCATTAAGCTCTGGTACAGCTGCATTACACCTTGGGTTAAAACTACTTGGTGTTACAGTAGGTGATGAGGTGTTATGCCAAAGTATGACATTTGCTGCTTCTGCAAATCCAATAGTATATCTTGGAGCTAAACCGGTATTTGTAGATAGCGAGAGAAGCACCTGGAATCTATGTCCAGACCAATTAGAGATAGCAATAAAAGACAGAATTGCAAAAGGTAAAAAGCCTAAAGCAATTATTGCCGTTCATTTATATGGAATGCCATATAATATAGATGCTATTCACAACATTGCTTCAGAATACAAAATTCCAATATTAGAAGATAGTGCAGAAGCCTTAGGAAGTTCTTATCAAGGAGTTAACTGTGGGACTTTTGGAGATATCGCAATCCTTTCTTTTAATGGGAATAAGATTATTACTACCTCTGGAGGTGGGTCACTTGTTTCTAAAAAACAAGAATATAAAGATAAAGCCATTTTTTTGGCAACTCAAGCCAGAGACAATGCACCTCATTATGAACATTCTGAAATAGGATATAATTACAGAATGAGCAATATTACTGCAGGTATAGGAAGAGGACAGATGGAAGTTTTAGATGCCCATGTTAATAATAGACGTAGTAATTTTGAATTTTACAAAAAGAATCTTGAAGATTCCTCTGATATAAAATTTTTGGAAGAACCTTCTGGATATCATTCTAATAGATGGTTAACCTGTGTAGAAACCAGCTCTTATAAGCTAAGAGAAGGAATACGGTTATCATTAGCAGAAGAAAACATAGAATCAAGACCGTTATGGAAGCCCATGCATCAACAAGCTGTATTTGCAGATTGTGATGCTTACCTCAATGGAATTTCTGATGACCTATTTGATCGAGGCCTTTGCTTACCCAGCGGGTCTAATCTTGAAGAAGATGATTTATATAGAATTGTATCAGTAATTAAAAATGTATTGAGATGATAAAGAGCTACCTTATAAATAATTCGCATAAACACGCATCTAAATGGCTTGTTTTATCTATTGATGTGTTAATTACGATCTTTAATTTCTTTTTGGCGTACGTCATTAGATTTGGAATCACACTAAATTTTGATACCACTAATTTAATATACCAATTACCAATTATAGCTGGTTTATCTACCTTAAGTTTTTTAATGATAGGATCCTATAAAGGAGTGGTTAGACATACAGGAATGAGAGATGCTTATAACCTGTTTGTTGCTGTAACTATCTTGATTAGTTTAATGGGATTTTTTATGGCATCCAGTAGGTTAGCACTATTGCCAGAATTATTGAATATTCCGGTATCTATAATTTGTGTGCACTATTTATTAAATATTATAACACTTACTACAAGTCGTTTGGTATTTAAATATTGCTACTACTATGTGAAGTCAAAAATAGGAGAAACTTCTAGAATATTGATTTACGGGGCTGGAGATTCTGGGTTAATAACCCTTGCAGCGGTTACTAATGATTCTAACAGATCCTTATCTGTAGTTGGTTTTGTTGATGATAATTCTCAAAAAATTGGTAAAACAATTAATGGGATTAAGGTATATCCTTCGGGAATGATCGATCAAAGCTTTATTACAAAGAACAATGTTAAGGAGATCGTTGTATCAATTCCACATATAAGTAAAAAAAGACTCTCAGAAATTTCGGATAATTTACTTAAACTGCAAGTTACTGTTAAAATAATACCAGCAGTAAATGATTGGATTGATGGTAAATTAAAGGTTTCTCAGATTAAAGAAATTCAAATAGAAGACTTGTTAGAAAGAGCTCCTATTAATATGGATAATCAAAATATTACACAAGAGCTTAATGATAAGGTGATTTTGATAACAGGAGCAGCTGGATCAATAGGAAGCGAAATAGTAAGACAAGCTTCATTTTATAACTATAGACATCTTGTTTTGGTTGATCAGGCAGAATCTCCTTTATATGATTTACAACAAGAGTTGTTAAGTAAAGGAGTGACTAATTTTACACCTATTGTTGCTGATATAAGAGATCATCAGAGAGTAGAAACTATATTCGAAAAATATAGACCTAATATGGTTTTTCATGCTGCAGCATATAAGCATGTTCCTCTTATGGAAAATAATCCTTGTGAGGCAATTAAAATTAATGTGCTTGGAACCAGAAAGCTAGCAGACTTATCATCTGAGTTTGGTGTAGATAAGTTTGTTTTTGTGTCTACAGATAAAGCAGTTAACCCTACAAACGTAATGGGAGCAACTAAGAGAGTTGCCGAAATGTATATAAAATGTATTAACAGTAAGAGTAAAACTAAATTCATTACCACTAGATTCGGAAATGTACTGGGATCGAATGGATCTGTTATTCCATTATTTAAAAAACAAATCCAAAAAGGTGGACCATTAACAGTTACTCATAAAGATGTAACCCGTTTCTTTATGACCATACCGGAGGCTTCTCAATTAGTCATAGAAGCAGGAACAATGGGTAATGGTGGTGAAATATTTATTTTTGATATGGGGGAATCTGTAAAGATTTTTGACCTGGCAAAGAAAATGGTACGATTATCAGGCCTTAGGTACCCAGAAGATATAGATATAAAAATAACTGGCCTTAGACCAGGAGAGAAATTATATGAAGAACTTCTGGCTGATACAGAAAATACATTACCAACATATCATAAAAAAATAATGATAAGTAGATTTGATGATGATGATTGTATATTGATAAAAGATAAAATTGATGACCTTTGTATTATGAATTTATTGAGTCAGGATCATCAAATTGTAGGGAAATTAAAAGAGATTGTTCCAGAATTTATTTCTAACAATTCTACTTTTGAGAGTATCGATAAAATTAACAAAAAAAGTATTCGAGGTAAGCAAAAAGTTCTTGCATAGTACTTGATACAACAATATAGAGGTATTATAATAGTAAGGGGAAAAATACCTTCAAAACATTTTTAGTAAAAAGAGATTGGCTTGTCTAGGGGAATAGACTTGCCTATATGTTTTATGGTGTTCTTTTAGAACACATGAAAGGAAAAAAGTATAGATAAAGCAAAATCTCATTGCTAAATTAAATAAAGTTATATTTTTGTAACTTATTAAAAGGCTTACTTATAAAGTATTAAAATATGCGATGTAGATTTTTGTTATTATTTACGGTATTAATATCAGTTTTTTCCTGTAAAGTACCCGAGAATGTGGTTTATTTTCAAAATTCTGCAAATTTGGAGAAGATTTCTTCAACAAATTCTTTTACTTCTGTTTTTAAAGTTGATGATATCGTTGGGATAATGGTTTCAGCAGCAGATATGGATGCAGTAAGGCCATTTAATCTAATGCAAGGCTCTTCTTCTTTAGGAGAAGGCGGTGGGGGAGATACAAGCTCTGCAGGGACAGGAGAACCTACTTACTTGATAAATGAAGAGGGAAATATTGATTTTCCTGTTTTAGGGGAGCTGAAAATTGCTGGCTTAACTCGAATTGAAGCTAAAAAAGTAATTAAAGAAAAACTAAAAATATATATTAATGATCCAATAGTAAGTGTAAGGTTAAAAAACTTTAAAATTACTGTTATGGGAGAAGTTTCAGAACCAGGTTCTTATACGATTCCTAATGAGAGAGTTACTATTATTGAAGCCCTTGGTTTGGCAGGAGATATGACGATTAAAGGAAGAAGAGAAAATGTAATAATCATTAGAGAAAATGAAGGGGTAAATACATATCATCGTGTAGACCTTACTTCTAAATCAATTTTTGAATCTCCTGTATACTATTTAGCACAAAATGATGTTCTTTATGTTGAGCCAAATGACTCAAGAATAAAAGAATCCAAAACACGTAACAATACCCTTGGTATAATTATCAGTATAGTTGGTGTTGTTTTATCTGTAGTTACTCTGGTCATAAGATAATAAACATATGATTTCTAATACCAATAATACTCCTACAAAGGGTACTAATTTTGATTCGTCTTCTGGATTTAGTTTTAATCTTAGAGATCAGATTATAAAATACCTTAGACAATGGTATTGGTTTGTACTAAGTGTCTTTGTTTTTGTTTCTTTAGCGTATGTTAAAGTAAGATATACAATCCCTCAGTACAATGTTTCTTCTACCATTGCGATTTCTCAGGATGAAAGTATGAGTGAATCTGAATTATCTGCATTTAAAGATCTTGGGATATTAGATGATGGACAGAATAAAATTGAGAATGAAATTCAGATAATTAAATCAAGAACATTATTGACCAATGTAGTTAATAATTTGAAGCTCAATGTTCGATATTTTAGTGAAGGAAGAATTTTAGAAGTAGAGAACTATCCAAAATCACTTATTGAAATCAACTTTTTATCAGATGATTCTATAGTACATAAAAAATCAAAGGTCTTTCATGTACGAATTGATTCTGGCACCACGTTTTCTTTTTTAGATGAAAAAGATCAAAAATTAAGTGATCACTCCTTTGGGAAAACAATAACTACTAGTGTTGGAGATATTATTATCACACCAAGTGTGGATACTATGGATGCTAATAGTGGTAAGATCATAAAAATTATAATAACACCAGTAAAATTTGTTGCAGAATCGTATAGAAACAGGTTATCTATTATACCAGGTAAAGGCTCATCAATTGTTAGATTGTCATTAAACGACCCGGTAAAGGAAAAAGCAAAAGATATTATTAACGATCTTGTAGAAGAATACAACAAGGCGACCATAGAAAATAAAAGACTAGCTTCGGCAAGAACCGCAGATTTTATAAATGATCGTTTAGAGCTCATTTCAGGAGATTTGACTCAAGTAGACGATCAAGCTGCAACTTATCAATCTAGTAGGGGATTGACTAGTAGTGATGTGGCAGTTCAAGCCCAGCAATTCTCTGATTTAGATACAAAAAACTCTCAAGAAATAGCACGATTAAATACACAGCTTTATTTTATAGAATCAATGCGAAAGTTTGTACTTAGCCAAGAGGGTAAGTTTGATCTTGTACCACAATCTAATTCAGGATTTAGTGATCCAACAGTTGCTACAACAATATCAAGATATAATGGGTTAATTCTTCAGAGACAACGTTTGTTAAAAACTTCGAGTATAAGGAATCCTGTTGTTGTAAATATAGATCAGCAAATTGGTGGATTAAGACAAGTTTTGATAGGAAGTTTAAATAGCTTAAAAAACTCACTTAACGGTCAATTACGAAGCTTAAATACTCAAAATCAATATTTTGGTGGTCAGATATATAGTGCGCCAACACGACAGAAAGATATTAGAGCTATTGAGCGGGAGCAGACTATAAAAGAACAATTATATCTTTACCTACTTCAAAAAAGAGAAGAAGCAGAGATAAAAAGCCATATTACTCTTTCTAATGCCAGGGTAATAGATAAAGCATCTACATTGGGATCATATCCAGTATCTCCAAATAGGAAAACAGTATATGCAGGAGCTTTCTTTCTTGGTTTGATATTGCCTTTTCTTATTATTTATACTTCAGATTTATTGAATGTAAAAGTAAGTTCGAGAGAAGATCTTGAAAAAGTACTTTCTATGCCAATTATTGGATCTATACCAAAGGTGAAATCTAAAAATAAAATCTTGATTTCGCAAAATGATAGATCAGGAATAGCAGAGGCATTTAGGATCTTAAGAACTAATTTAGATTTCCTAATGGCAGGAATTAATAAAACTAAAGGGAAAGTTATTTTTGTTACGTCTACTATTTCTGGAGAAGGAAAGACTTTAATCTCTTCAAATTTGACTAAAACTTTAGCTATTTCAGGAAAGAAAGTAGCTTTTTTAGGTACTGATTTAAGAGATCCTAAATTTCATCAGTTTTTTGAGTTGCCTAATGGGAAAGATTCTAAAGGACTTACTAATTTTATAATGAATGATGAGTTAACTCCAGAAGATATTATATATAAATATAAGAAAGAAGATTCATTTGATATTATACCGTCTGGAGCAATACCGCCCAACCCAGCAGAGCTTCTAATGCAGGAAAGAGTGAATGTAATGTTTAAGTATTTAGAAGAGCACTATGATTATATTGTTGTAGATACTGCTCCTGTTAGTCTTGTAACCGATACTCTTTTAATAGTAAAACATGCTGATTTAAGTATTTATATCGTAAGAGAAAATTATTCTGATAAAAGAGTATTACAGGTTCCAGAAAATTTCTATAGAGAAAAACGTTTACCAAATATTGCAGTTTTACTTAATGCCGCTGGTAATAAAACTGGTTATAACTATGGATACGGTTATGGTAAAAAGAATTAAGAAAACTCGATATTGTTTTTCATTAACGAAGTAATCTTTTTAGCAACTTTATAATCAAATCCTTTTTCAAGGACTTCTAATTGATGATAGTTGTGTACATCTGTACCGGTAAAGTCGATATACCCTTGATCTATCAGTTTTTTAGCAAAGGATTTTATTTGCTCACCATAATATCCTGATATTGATAATAGGTTAACCTGAAATAGAAAACCGGATTCTTTTAATTCATCATATTTTTTTAGATCATCTTGATAAAAAGAATACCGTTCTGGATGCGCCAAAATAGGAATATATCCTGCTAATTTAATTTCGAATAAGATTTCGCTTAGATTAATAGGAGGAGCAAAAGTAGACATTTCGACCAGGATATAATTTTTGTGTAATGGTAAAATGTCATTGTTTTTTATACGTTCATAAAACAAATCGTCCATCATATATTCTGCACTTGCCTGTAGTTCTATTTTTGTTATCCCAAGAGGAGGAAGAACCTCTTTAAGTTTTTCTAAATTACTAGTTATGGTTTGCGAAGAATTTGGCCATATATCTTGCATTATATGGGGAGTAGTAATTGCTTTTTTAAAACCAAAATTTTCAAATTGTTCCAGGATATAGCCGGATTGATAAATTGTCTTAACTCCATCATCAATACCCGGAAGCAAATGTGAATGAATATCAATGTAGCCATCGGGTACAATTTCTTTAAAAGGAATATCTTTTTTTGATAAGAACCGCAATTTGATTTTTGTTTTGGGGTGAACGTAAAATAAAATACATCTGTCATAATAACATTATTAGTGCTTTATAACAAGTAAAATGTAAAAATAGAGATTTATTATTCATAAAAAAACTGTTTAAGAATAGAGATTCTTAAACAGTTTACTTTATTTGATAGTTATCTTAATACTATCTTTTTGTAATATCTCCTGATCCAGATACTTTTTTATCTTCTTTTTGCGGGTCTCCTTTATAGAATATGTCACCAGATCCAGATACACGAGCCTTTAAATAAGTAGTAGCCATTACTTCGATATCGCCAGATCCAGATACAGTAGCTGTTACATTCTTTGCATTTAACTCATATGCAGAAAGATCACCAGATCCAGATACATTTCCATTAAAAGTGCCTGTGCTTCCTTTTAAAGCCAGATCACCAGACCCAGATACTTGTCCCCATATGTTTTCTGCATCTACAACAAGTTTAACATCACCAGACCCAGATACTCCAGTTTTAAAATCAGAGGCCTTAATTGGGTCAGAGCTATATACATCCCCTGACCCTGAGAGTGTAACTTGAGTTAGATCTTTAAAAGGAACTGTAATAATTAGTTTTTTTCCTATAGAAGGTTTTAGGTAATACCCTTTTTTTACATAAACTTTTAGAGCATCTCCTTCGACCTTGGTTTCTATATAATCAATAAGGTTGCTTTCTCCCTTGATTGTGATCTTTCCTTCTGTACCTGATATTAAGGATACATCCAGGCTTCCTTTTACTTTTACCTGATCATAATCTGATGTAGTTCTGTTTTTGGTAACAGAATTACCATTACCGTTAATTTTTTTTCCATTTCCCCACCATTGTGCTTGCAGAGAAGTTATACTACATAATGTAAGTCCTATAATAAATGCTGCTGTTCTCATTTTATTGATGTATTAGTGTTTTGTTTGTTTAGTTTTTTCTTAATTTGATTCCACCATAGCTAGAGGTAATATTAATTGCTTTCCCACTATTAGCTTGGCCACTATATCCTTGATAATCTTTTTTAGAATCCTTAACGTATTTCTTTTGTACGTTTATACTTTCATCTAGTTTAATGCCGCCATACGAGGTTTTGATTGCAAAATCAAAAGTACATCCTTCTTCATATCCAATATTAACGCTGGTATAATCTGTTTTAATTGTTACATTTTTGAAGGTTGGTTGTAATGAACGCACTTCGATAGATCCGTAATCAGAATCAATGCTTAGTTCTTCAGAAATACTTCCGAATTTTGTGTTAACATAATCTGAATACCCTATTATTTTACCACCATTTTCTATTCGAATTCCACCATAATCGCAGTTGTAGTTCAAGTTTTTTATAGATTTAAACTTTGATTGTGTATAATCTGCATTAAGATCAATACTATCACCATTTCCAACTTCAAAATCAGAATAGTCTGCATTGATTTTTCCATTTTTCATATAAGAGATAGTACTATTGTTAGTATAATCTATGTTGATATAATTGTTATCTCCTAGTAACTCTCCAATAATAATTTGACCGTAATCACAGTTGATTTTAGCGCTACCTTTTATTTTATCCAGAGTGATGCTTCCGTAATCATTATTAAAATCTACGCTATTGGTTACAGGAACTTTTACAGTATAATTGATTTTCATATTCATATTGTTATTCCATCCGCTAGTCCATTTATCCCACCAGGAACTATTATTTTTATTAAAAGTAGTTTTGGCGCTAACCATTTGAGAAGAAGAATCAAACTCAACATCAATAGATTCAAGTTTTTTGATCACTTTTTCTTCACTATTTCCACTTACTTCAATAGTGATTTCCATAACGATTCGATTTTCGTTCCAGGAAGTAATGTCCAGGTTACCATAATCGTTACTGATTTTTAATAAGGCATCTGCGTTAACCGAGAAGTCCTTTTTTAGTATTTTTTCTTTAGTATATTTTCCTTTCAGATCTCCATTATTGGCCAATGCCAGAGCAGGAATCATCAATAAGAGGATTATATTATAGTATAAAGTTTTCATTTTCTGTTAATTTAAATTCGTTAATGCTGTTAATTTTTTGAAGTACTTCGTCTAATAAATTTGCACGTTTCTGGAAGTTCTTAATCATAGCGCTAATTACACGTTTATCGTTTCCACTATGAAAGAGATCTTTTTTAAGTGTTTCATAATCAGATTCCAGTTTTTCTAATTGATTCATTGCATCCAAAACCAATTCTTTGGTTTCTATAGAAGAAACTTTATCGATTTCTTCGAGTTGCAATTGAATAGCAGAGGTAAAAAAGCTTTGAGTTTCCTCCATTTGAGGAGAAACATTTGCCAGATCTACTTCTTCTTTTGGATTAAACATAAAAGTCATTGCTGCCATCCCAAATACTATAGCAATCGAAGCAGCTATTGCAAGTGGTTTATACCAATTCACCTTTTTAGGTTGCAACTGTACAACTTTGTTTTGTTGCTGCAACTTTTCTAAAAACCGTACTTGGTGATTAGCAGAAGGTTCATGTATGTCTAATTGATTTTGCATACGTTTAAATAACTTTTCTATTTTATCGGTATTCATACAAATTGTAATTTTTTTCGTAGGCTTTCTTTTGCGCGCGAAATAAGCGTACGACAATTAGAATATGATATATTCATAATCTGACAGATTTCTTCATAATCGTAACCTTCTATAAGGTGTAGTGATAATGCTGTACTATAGCTGTCTTTAAGTTGAGTTAGTGTATTTAGTACTGTATTTACTTTTACAGAAGCAAGATCTTCTTCTACAATTCCGTCGCTATCTGTAAGAGCATACTCAACAGTTTCTAGGGCTACCTCACGATGAACATCTTTTTTACGTGTTGCGGTTAAACTGGCATTAATAACAATCCTTTTTAACCAGGCCCCAAACATATTATTATCTTCTAGCATTGATAGTTTTGTAAAAGCTGTTAAAAAAGCTTCTTGCATAATATCTTCAGCTTCTGCTGTGTCCTTTATGATTCTCAATGCTGTATTGTACATTGCTTTATAATAACGATTGTATGTTTCGAGCTGCGCATTTTGATCTTGCTCGCGACATTTCGCAATTAATTGCTCTGTATTTAGTTGGGTTAGTGACAAAAAATATAATTTACTTTAACATAAAGATATATATTGCATTGCTTTGTTACAGTTTTTTAATTTTTTTTTTAAAACTTGTGGCATAACAATTGAAATGTAAATAATGAATCTATAATAAAGGCCATGTTTTAATGGGCTTTATAAGGTTTTTAATCAGTTTCATTAAATTCTAAAAAAAAATGTTGTTTTGTCGTGATGACAAAATGACTTTGATATATACTTATGGCTAAAACCAAATTTACGACACTTGACAGTTTGTCATTTCAGGGGATAGATGAAGATGCAGAATTAATTCCTTTAATGACGCCAGAAGATGAAGAAGAAATAGACAAAGAAGATTTACCCGAAATATTACCAATATTACCTTTAAGAAATACTGTGCTATTTCCTGGAGTTGTTATTCCTATTACTGCAGGAAGAGATAAATCTATTAAACTTCTTAATGAAGCTAATAATGGTAATAAAACAATAGGGGTAGTTTCTCAGAAAGAAGAAGGTATAGAAAACCCATCTTTAAAAGATATTAATAGAGTAGGTGTAGTAGCTCGCATTTTAAGAGTTTTAAAAATGCCTGACGGTAATACTACGGTAATACTACAAGGAAAGAAACGATTTCATATAGATGAAGTTGTAGAAGAAGAACCTTATATTAAAGCTAAAGTTAAAGAAGTTCCTGAGGCAAGACCGGCAAAAGAGAATAAAGAATTTAGTGCTATAATCGATTCAATCAAAGATTTGGCTTTAGAAATCATAAAGGAAAGTCCGACGATACCTTCTGAAGCTTCATTTGCTATTAAAAATATAGAAAGTAATTCTTTTCTTATCAATTTTGTGTCTTCTAATTTAAATCTTCCTGTAGAGGAGAAACAGAAATTGCTAGAGATCAATGACCTTAAGAAAAGAGCTTTAGCTACATTAAAATATATGAATGTAGAGTTTCAGAAATTGGAACTTAAAAATGTCATTCAGAGTAAGGTTCAACATGACATGAGCCAGCAACAGCGAGAGTATTTCTTACATCAACAGATGAAAACCATTCAAGAAGAACTTGGTGGTGTCTCGCATGAAGATGAAATCGAAGAAATGCGCGTGCGTAGCAAGGATAAGAAATGGGATGAAAAAATAAAAGAACATTTTGATAAAGAATTGTCCAAAATGCAACGTATGAACCCTCAAGTTGCAGAATATTCTATACAACGTAATTATTTAGACCTGTTTCTGGATTTACCCTGGAATGAATTTAGTACGGATAAGTTTGATCTAAAACGAGCTATGAAGATTTTGGATAGAGATCATTATGGTTTGGATGAAGTAAAACGTCGAATTATAGAATACCTCGCAGTATTAAAACTGCGTAATGATATGAAATCTCCGATATTATGTCTTTATGGCCCTCCTGGAGTAGGTAAAACTTCACTGGGAAAATCTATAGCAGAGGCTCTGGGAAGAGAATATGTAAGGATTTCATTAGGAGGATTGCGTGATGAAGCAGAAATAAGAGGACATCGAAAGACGTATATAGGAGCAATGCCAGGTAGAATTATCCAAAGTCTCAAAAAAGCAGGAACCAGTAATCCTGTATTTGTATTAGACGAAATAGATAAATTATCAGTAGGTAATCAAGGCGATCCATCATCTGCTTTATTAGAGGTTTTAGACCCCGAGCAGAATTCTGAATTTCATGATAATTTCCTTGAAATGGGGTTTGATCTCTCTAAAGTAATGTTTATCGCTACTTCTAACAGTCTGGGAACTATTCAGCCAGCACTTAGAGATCGTATGGAAATTATTAATGTAACTGGGTATACGATTGAAGAAAAAATAGAGATTGCCAAACAACATTTGTTGCCAAAACAGCTAGAAGAACACGGGTTGGATAAATCCCATATAAAAATAGGGAAAGCGCAACTAGAAAAAATAGTTGAAGGATATACCAGAGAATCTGGAGTACGTGGTCTAGAAAAGCAAATTGCTAAAATGGTACGTTATGCTGCTAAGAATATAGCAATGGAGGAGGAGTATAATGTGAAAATTAGTAATGAAGATATTATTGAAGTTCTTGGAGCACCAAAGTTAGAACGTGATAAGTATGAAAATAATGATGTCGCAGGTGTAGTAACAGGACTTGCTTGGACAAGCGTAGGTGGAGATATTCTATTTATAGAATCTATTCTGTCAAAAGGAAAAGGTAGTCTGACTATTACTGGGAATTTAGGGAAGGTGATGAAAGAATCTGCTACCATTGCTATGGAATATATTAAGGCCAATGCTGTAGAATTAGGTATTAACCCAGATATTTTTGAAACCTATAATGTACACATACACGTACCAGAAGGAGCTACTCCAAAAGATGGTCCTAGCGCAGGAGTTACAATGTTAACATCTCTAGTTTCTTTATTTACACAACGTAAGGTTAAGAAAAGCCTTGCCATGACAGGAGAGATTACATTAAGAGGAAAAGTATTACCTGTTGGTGGAATTAAAGAAAAAATCCTTGCTGCAAAAAGAGCACATATAAAAGAGATATTACTTTGCGAAGATAACAGGAGAGATATTAATGAAATTAAATCTGAATATTTAAAAGGGCTTAAATTTCATTATGTTAAGGATATGGAAGATGTATTAAAACTTGCAATTACCAATACCAAGGTTAAGAATGCAAAGAAATTATAAGAATATAATTTAATATAATTATAAAAACAAAAGGCAGCGATTTTAAACGCTGCCTTTTGTTTTTTATGTGATTTTATGACCTTCTCTTTTTAATCAAGACATCTTTATATAGTTCCAGGTTTTTTAAAACAATGTCGCTTCCTTTTACAACAGTTTCTAGTGGTTGATCTCCTAGGTGTACAGGAAGTTCTGTAGCTATAGATAATCGATTATCAAGCCCTCTTAGCATTGATCCACCACCTGTTAAATAAATACCAGAATTATAGATATCAGCAGAGAGTTCTGGAGGAATTTCAGAAAGTGTTTCCATAATTGCATTTTCTATTTGTATAATAGACTTATCTAAACTTTTTTTAATCTCTTTATGTGATAATTGTATTTGTTTAGGTTTTCCTGTAAGAATGTCTCTTCCTTCTACCATCATTTTTTCTGGAGGTGATGCTAAGGTATCAATTGCAGAACCAATTTTTATTTTTATTTTCTCTGCCATAGACTCTCCTATATGTAGATTTCGAGATTCTCTTACATATTGAGTAATATCCTCATTAAAAACATTTCCAGCAATTTTTACAGATTGGCCACTAATTATTCTCCCCAAAGAGATCACAGCAATTTCTGTAGTTCCTCCACCTATATCTACAACCATATTTCCTTTAGGTTCTAGAACATCTATCCCACCACCTATTGCGGCGGCTATAGGTTCTGGTATTAGAAATATATTTTTTGCATTGAGTCGTTTTGCAGATTCTTGTACCGCCCGCATTTCAACTTCGGTACTTCCGCAAGGAATAGCAATAATCATATTGTAAGAAGTAGCAAAAGCTGAAGTATTAAAAACTGATAACTTTTTGATAAATGTCTTTAGCATTTTCTCTGCTGCATCAAAATTAGAAATAACACCATTATTAAATGGAGATATTGTTTTTATATTCTTGTTAATTTTGCCACGCATCATACCTGCTTCTTTACCTACTGCAATAATTTTTCCGGTAATTTGATGAATTGATATGATAGAAGAGTTGTTTACTGCTATTTTTCCTTTATAGGTAATAAGCGTATTTGAGGTGCCAAGATCTATTGCTATTTTTTCGTTTAAAAAATCAAAAAAGCCCATGATTTGTGTATACTTAGGTTAATGTGTGTTGATTTAAGGTATAATAAAGTAGCTTATATTCATGCAGTAGGGGTCTAAAGGTAGATAACTTCGATAAAACGTAATTATTGTGTTTCTAAACAAGTTTTAGTATCATTTCTTATAACGTCAAATGATTAGATGCCTTTGTTATAGCGTAGTAATCTTTATATTTTAATAAATAATTTATTAGATATAATCATTTCATTGATAATAACTTTTTTTAGATAATCTGTATTTTCCAAATAGTTTGGTTTATTTTTGATTTTTAATACAAATAGCATTTCTCACAAATTGGAAGACAATAAGATAATAATAGCTATAGATGGACATTCTTCTACAGGAAAAAGTACTGTCGCAAAACAGTTAGCCAAAGCATTAGGATATATTTATGTAGATACCGGGGCAATGTATCGAGCAGTTTCCTTATATGCTATGAGAAAAAAAATTATTGATGAACTTCATTTTGATCATGAAGCATTAGAAAAAGATCTTTCTACAATAGATCTTAGGTTTAAGATAAATCCAGAAACTGGCCTGGCAGAAATCTTGCTTAATGGAGAGAATGTGGAAAGAGAAATCAGAACACTTACCGTTTCTAGATATGTGAGTAAAATTGCTGCTATTTCTAGTGTTCGTAAAAAATTAGTAGAGCAACAACAAAAAATGGGGATGGATAAAGGCATTGTCATGGATGGAAGAGATATAGGAACTGTTGTTTTTCCAGATGCCGAACTTAAACTATTTATGACTGCAACTGCAAAAGATCGTGCAGAACGTAGATTTCTGGAACTTAGAGAAAGAGGAGAAAATGTTACCTATGAAGATGTTCTAAAAAATGTTGTTAATAGAGACCATATAGATAGTACAAGAAAAGATTCACCACTTAAGAAAGCAGAAGATGCTATCAAGATTGATAATTCTAACCTTACTTTAAAAGAGCAATTTGAACAAATTTTACAACTTGCTAAAACTTCTGTTATTGAGGCTACTTAGTTTTTTGGAGCAACAAGAGAATCTGAAATATTATTTTCTTTTAGATTAAAATCAGAAATCTCACGAGATTCATATAATTTCATGTCTCCTTTTACCCATTCGATTAATTCTATATACTCCTCATCATTACTAATAATAAGAACACGGTTTAATCGTAAAAGATGGTGATTAGCATATTGTTTATATTTTTTTATCGTAGTATCAGAAACTGAATAAAATGGTTTGTTAACCAGGATTTTGTATTGCTTTCCGTTATCCATTACTATTTTATCTTTATGCTCATATATAATCCTTGTTTTGGATAAGGACTGTGCGTAATTTTGTAATGAAATAAATAAGAAAACTAAAAGTAATAATTTTTTCATATAAATATTCTATCGATTTGGAAAACAAAAGTACGGTAAAACCGTAAAAAAGCAAGTTTTGTGTTGTTTAGATCGTCATTTTTTCGATGAAATGCATGATTTTGCCCGTTTAACTTACTTAAAATGGATAAAAAGCCATTAAAAATATTTTTTAATGGCTTTTTATTCATGCTTTGATTACTAAAATTAATTCATAACTAGTTCATAATTAGCTTATGAACTGATGTTTTGTGATCAGTTTTAAGATTTACCAAATATGCTCCATTGGCAAGATTTCCAGGATTAAATGATTTATTACTTACATTGTCATTTTTGTATACACTTCTTCCAAATAGATCAAAAATGGTAACTGAAATATTATCAGTTGGAGAAGTAACTCTAAGGATTGTATTAGTACCACTTATTACTGGGTTTGGTGTTATAGAAACCTGAGAAGCTTTTGTAGTATTAAAACTGTCTACTGTTACACCTCTAGCAGTACCACCTATAGTAAATGCAGTATTTTCTGAACTACCAAAAGAACCACCAGATGCTAGTGTTGTACTACCTGCTGTTAGTGAATAAGATCCATTACCATATTGGCAGCAAATACCATCTCCATAAACATCACTTATTGTAAATGTATAAGAACCAGCAGCTAAACACTCTGTAAGAGTTAGTGTAGAACCATCTGCCTGAGAACCATATGTTCCTCCAGAGGCTACAACTTGATTACTACTATTAGTAATTTGCCAGCTTGTTTCTTCTGGGTAGTTATCAAATGTAATAGATAAGTTTACATCTGTACAAGAAGGATTAACTGTTCCTGTAGTTAGCTTAACATCATCAAAAGTGATATCACCACTCCAAGATGTACTGGTGATTCCATTAAATCTTAATTTAACTGTAGCTCCAGTATATGATGCTAAATCTACACTAGCTGATTTCCAAGAGTTGCCTTGATTTCCAGATTTAGTCCATAAAGAAGTCCAGTTAGATCCATTATCTGTGCTTGCTTCTAGTGTTAATGTTCCTATACTAGTACCATACATATGGTATTGAAAAGTAAATGTTGCTTGAGATGCAGCACTAAGATCAAAACAAGGAGAGTTTAATATTGCTCTTTTGTTAGGGAATCCTGAACCATTTCCAGAAGCTTCTGTATATACATAATATGTACCTTCTGCAGCACTTGATGGTCCGGTATTATTTGATGGAGTTCCATTAGAATCTATAGTCCAGTTAATATCATCACCAGTGGCTTGAGACCATGCTCCAAGCGTATTTTCGAATCCTTCAGCATATGGGAAAGAAGAAATCTCTCCTGTACATCCTCCACCAGTATTTCCTGGTAGGGTAGTTGCTGTTGCTGTATTACTAAAACCAGATTGATTTCCTGCCGCATCTTTAGCTTTTACTCTAAAAGAATATGATGTATTAGCAGATAACCCAGTAGCTTGATAAGTTGTGGTTGTAGCTGTTCCTATAACTGTACTACCTTGATATACATCGTATCCACTTACTCCAACATTATCTGTAGAAGCGCTCCAAGATAGATCAATAGTAGTTTGTGTTGCATTAGAGGTAGCTAAACTTGCAGGAGTTGTAGGTGCTTGTGTATCTCCTCCGGTTCCTCCAGTAATTTCAAAGTTAGCATTAGAAATATCAAAGAATATATTTCCTGACCCTTTTACCATGATTCTGTTTTGTGTTCCTTGAGAATTTGGAACTGTTATACTATGAGAACCATCGTTAGGTACTGCAGTAGCGATAACCGTTGGATAGGTATTTCCTCCATCTGTAGATAATAAAATATCGACATTGGCAGCATTAATTCCGTTTCCAGTTGTACCAGCAACATTCCAGGTTACGGTTTGCGTAGAACCTGCAGACCAGCTAACATTAGTATTAGGAGCATTAACAACAAAAGGTCCTGCAGAAGCAGTAACATTAACTTTCATATTATCACTATTATTTGCACCACCACCAGCTTTATTATCTCTAACCGTTAATCTGAAATTTAAAGCTCTCGTTACATCTGGTACAGCTTCCCATTTCCATGAGGTAGCACCAGTTTTAATAGTTTCTAGTCTTGGAAAATATCTTTGATTAGATGCTGTAGGTGTATAAGATCTGAAGGCAACACCAGAAGTTACAGTTGGCCCAGGATATGTTCCTACACGATTATCCATTTGTTCCCAGCAGTAAGTAAGTGCATCTCCACTATTAGCATCAGTACCTTGACCTGTTAATACAAATGCAGTTCCTTTTGGAACTGTATAATCAGCTCCTGCATTTGCGGTAGGAATAGCATTACCTGTATTAGTATTGGTCTGACAACTTGTTGATTTTACATAATTTGTTATCTGTTGGATTGTTGCTGCATGAAAATAAGGATCACTATTCTGTTGTACGTCTGTAGCACCAGTAATTCCTGCATACCCCATTATAGTAGTACCACTTCCTGGTTCCATTTGTACATTTGTTCCTTCACTACGGAATGTATACGTATGATTTCCACCAAATTGATGTCCCATTTCGTGCGCTACATAATCTACATCATAAATATCTCCCTGAGGTGTATTTCTTGAAGAAAAACCACTTCCTTTTTTCCCATTTACACATACACATCCGATACATCCTGCATTACCATTTTTTGGAGCAAGAACAAATACATGACCAATATCATAATTAGCTTCTCCGATTACACTGGTTAATGTAGATTGCAATTGACTGTTATAACTTCCTGTATAAGGATCAGTATTTGCATCTGTATAAACAACAGCGTCGTTGTTAGCAATAAGTACCATTGTAACTCCAAAATCGGTCTCATATATTCCGTTTACACGAGTCATAGTAGCATTGATAGCAGCCATTGCACCTGCCTTAGTACCTCCATGAAATTGAGTATATTCTCCAGTAGTGGAAACAGCTAATTTATAAGTTCTTAAAACACCGTCATCAGCATTTTTTTGATTAATCCCACCTTTATTAGAAAAGTTAGGAGTATTCTCATCAACAGAACAATTCAATCTATCGATTGTACCTGATCTCTGATCTCTAGAATAAATAGTATATACAGAACCACTTGTTGTATATGGCTCTATAAATACAGTTTTAGAATTACCAGATAGACGCATACTTTGCAATCCAGAAGGAGCAATACTAAATCTGATTGTAGCTGTCGGGTCATCGATCCCCTGACCAGCATACGATTTAATTTCAGGATATTTGGCTGCAAGATCAGGATGCATTACAGGAGCCTCTACTATTCTAAAAGATTCCATTTTACCTTGCTCATTTGGAAACTGCATTATAACAGTAGAACCATTTGATGATTTTCCTCGCAATTGAGAATCCTGAAGTGCTTTTTTCAGAATTTCAATATTAAGATCAAAAAGAGTGTTTGATGGTAAATCTGTCTTTGTCTTAATAACATTAAGACTTTTTGAAGAACTAGTTCTTTGCCAAGGGTTATTACCTTGTGCGAATACGTGGCCTACAATGAATAAGCTCACGAATAAAAATAATCGCGTTTTCATATAAGTTGAGTTTGAGTTAAGCGGCAAAAGTAGAAATATTATCTAATTTTTTGCTAAATGTTTAAAGATTTGTTAACATTTTGTTATTATTTGTGGTTTTTACGTAATTTAATAACGGTTTTAGGGTGGGTTTTTATGATAAATATGATTTCATAAATGACTTTTGATGCACAAAACTTAGAAAAGTTTGTTTTTTGAAAGAAGAATTCTCAAAAGAGGTAGGTAGGCTATATATTGAAATAAAAAAAGACCACTATACTAAGTGGTCTTTTTTTATTTTTAAATATATGATATTATAAATTAGGAATAACAAGTTCCTGATCTGGGTGAATAACGTCTGGGTTTTTAAGAATATTTGTATTTGCTTCAAAAATAGCCTTGTATTTCATTGCATCACCATAATAGTGCTTTGCAATTTTGCTTAATGATTCACCGCTTTTTACTGTATGTCTATGATATACAGAAGTATCAGCAACTTTGATATCCGCCATAATATCAGAAGGAGAACTACCACCTATTTCTTTTATTTTATCCCAAAGTTGATTTTTTTCATACTGCGTATTTGCAGTACCTTTTATCTTAAGAGTTCCATTTTCTTCAGATACATCACCGTCCTGGATTTTTAATTCTTGTCCTAAATCCAGAACACTTTGATATTTTGACTTCACCATAACTAAGTTGATTTTAAATTATTAATTAGCTTTACCCAAATATAACAAATAATAGAATGGTGTTCACATAATTTTAGGATTAAAAATTGATCAATTATCGTTGAAATGCATAATTTATCTATATTCGGACACTTTTTAATACTATATTCAATGTTCCGTAAACGTTATTATTACATCATTCAGTTGCAATACCTTGGTTTTAGATATCATGGTTGGCAGAAACAACCTACAGTAAATACTCTTCAGCGAATGGTAGAACGAACAATCGCTTATGTACTGGAACATAAAGATTTTAAAGTTCTGGCAACAGGAAGAACAGATGCTAAAGTGTCGGTTAATCAAACTTATATTGAGTTATTTGTAGATCATCAACCTTTGGATATCGAAGTTTTTTATCCTTTATTTAATCAAAATCTTCCTCAGGATATTAAGGCTTTGGGGATTGAAGAAACTAACGAGCAGTTTAATATTATTCAATCTCCGAAGAGCAAAGAATATTTATATTTATTCTCCTTTGGAGATAAATTTCATCCTTTTTGTGCTCCGTTTATGTATAATATTACAGAAGAACTTAATATAAATCTAATGCAAGAAGCAGCTATGCTATTTGTAGGAAAACATAATTTTAGATCATATTGTCACAGACCCACAGAAAATACAATTTTGGAAGGCGAAATAACACATTGTGAAATTAAAAAAAATGAAGTGTATACTGCTAGTTTTTTTCCAAAAGAAAGCTATCTTTTACGAGTAAAAGGTGAAGGGTTTAAAAGAAACCAAATTCGCTTAATGATGGGAGTATTATTGGATTTAGGAAAAGGAAAAATATCCCTTGATTTTATCAGACAAACACTTGATCCTAAAGCAGAAGAAATTGTATTAGAACATATAGTTCCCGGTTCTGGATTAATATTAAACTCGGTTGAATTTAAAACATAAATCATGAAAGTTTTATCTACTAATATTGCAACTCCTCGCAGTATACATTGGAAAGGAAGAGAAGAAAAAACAGGGATCTATAAGCTTCCAGTCAAAGATCCTATATATTTAGAGAAAGAAGATGTTCGAAATGATCATGTTATAGATAGAAGATATCATGGTGGAGTTGATAAAGCTTGCTATTTATATTCGGCAGATCATTATCCTTATTGGAAAACAAAATATCCTGATTTAGAATGGAATCATGGAATGTTTGGTGAGAATATTACGGTAGAAGGATTTGATGAAAAAAACATAAAAATTGGATCTGTTTATAAACTTGGAGGAGCTACAATACAGGTTTCACGCCCAAGACAACCTTGTTACAAACTAGGTATTCGTTTTGGCAATCATGCAGTATTAAAACAGATGATAGATTCGCTGCTTTCTGGAGTGTATGTACGAATAATCCACCCAGGACCTGTTTCTGTTGGTGATGAGTTACAACTAATAAAAGAAAACGATGATGGAATATCTATTGCCGAATTAAATACATTACTATTTCATTATGATGAAAACACACATCTAGAGCTTGCAAAAAAAGCTCTTATGGACACTTTGGTTTCTGATAGTGATAAAAAATATTTCAGAAAGAAAATAAAAGCCTGCTAGTATATGCCAGACAAGACAACATTGTATAGTCCTGATAAAAAAACTATAGTTACTATTGATAAAGGTGAATTAATAAGTTATCTGGTAGATGGTATAGAGGTAATGCATCAAAAAGGAGATACAGGATGGGGAAACACAGAAATCGAAATGTTTCCTACGATTGGCTCGACTAAAGAAAATCAGTTTTCAGTTCAAACTCCAAAAGGAGACGCAAAACTGGATCAGCACGGGATTTTAAGAGTTATGGACTATCTTCCTGTAACAATTGAGAAGAGTAGTGCTTGTTTTCAAAAAAAATATGTTGCAAATACGCAGTTGTCTAATCATAAATATCCTAATAGATCTTCGCAACAATGGCTTAATTGGCCATATGATTTTGAGTTTATAAAAACTTTTGAATTATCGAATGAGGCTTTAAAAATTATCTTTGAGATAAAATCAGAAAAGAATATGCCATTGATGTTAGGTTTTCACCCTGCATTTAAAATTTATAGCCAGAATATCATAATGAAAACTGCAAGTCAGAATATTTCTTTACATACTATTTTAGAAGCTGGAGCATCTGCCTTCTTATTAGAAGATTGTAAAGAGATATCTCTCACAAATAATGGTAGCCTTGCTGTTAATTTAAAAACAAATGGTTTTAGACATATAATGTTATGGAGTGAAGTGACAAATATGATTTGTATAGAACCCATTACATTTTATCCCTCAAGTGTTCCTGTACATGAATTACATACGGGGTTTGACTATAGTTCGGGATATGAAAAATTTGAGGTTATCATTTCTCCTTCCTGCGATTAGTCGTATTACTTTTATTTTTTGGGCAGTATAACACAATTAATTCATGAAATTTTAGTTACTATAGGGTTGATTCTTAAAAAATTAAGTTTTATTAACGCCCCAAAATCTTGTAATAGAGGTTACTCTATATTGTTAATATTTTAATTTAGCTATTTCATAGGTCTTAAATTATGATACATTACAAAGCTTCAATTTTTGTAATTATTTTATGGTAGACTATAAACGGTAATAACACAAACTCAATACTTTTGAAAAGGGGATTTTACATACTAATTTTTATTTACACTATTTTCTTGTCCTGTAGTAATGATGATAAACTTTTAGACGATAAATATGTTCGAGGTGTTCGTCTAACTAATAATTATGCAGAGAAATCAAATGATTATAAGTTTTTAAGATATATACTCAATGATGATTATATAATTACTGGAGTACATAAAGTTGAAATAAAGCCAGGTATTTCAAAAAAAGAAGATTCTATAGCGGAAAAGAAAGAAAAATCCTTTGAAAAAAAAACAAAGGAAAAAAATAAAAAAATAAGAAAGGAAGTAAAGAAAGAAATAGAAAGTGATTCTATTGAAATCAAATATAGAAGGTATCATTTTATTGGATTACCAGAAGAAATTACGAATCAAATAGTAACACTGCCCAAAAGAGAAGGTTTTGAGAGGCTGATACAACAGCAAGAAGCTACACTAGAAATATTAAAAGAAAAGTTGATAAGCAGAGAAGATGCTGGCGGTAAAGTATATAAGGATATAGCTATTGATTACCTCGTGCAAATTGACAATCATTTAAAATTTATAGAATTTTATAATGAAAGATTGTACGATGCTTATTTAAAATTAGTAATAGAAGCAAAACAACTTGATCGTTCTATAGAAGAAGAATATAATGTGGTATACGGGAAAATAAATAGCAGTAAAGTTAAAGATTCTGTAGATGTAGAAAGACTAGTAGTTTTAGAAAAAAAATATACATCTCATAAAGAATTATTAAAAACACTCTTGGATTGGAACTTAAAGTTAGAAGATTTTCAAAACTCCATTGATGATTTTAAGATATTAAAAGATCGTAATATTGCAGAAACATTTGAGATGTACAAAAATAAAACTTCGCAAAAAGAAGTAATTCATTATTTAGAAATACGATTAGCAGATTTATTTCATAATACTATAGGATCTACAGAATAATATTAAGAGTCTGAATTTTCTTCGTCTAAAATTATTAATACTAATTTGATAGTATTGTAATCTATAGCTCCTTCAAAATGTTCAAAATATGGTTTTAAGGTTTCTGGATTGTCCAATTCTTTTTTAGCCTTTTTTACGGTATTAAAATCTTCTTTATTTACAAATTGCTTTAAATCAATATTTTCACCATTTTCATATAGTTTCATAATATGTGAGAAGATGGTAGATTCTGCCAGTCGACGTTGCAGCGCTATTTCTTCTATAGAGAGTCCTTGCTGGTACAAGGCTAAAGTTTCTAAATGTGTATTCCCTTTTTTAGTACTTTTCTTTTTTTTCTTTTTTGTTTTTTCTGCCGAAAAATCAATAATAGCTTTGATGAATTGGTACCCGTAGTTTTGCATCTTTTGTCGTCCAACTCCATTAATCTGCATAAATTCTTCATCACTCATTGGACGAAATTTCTCCATTTCTTTAAGGGTTGCATCACTAAAAATCTGATAGGCAGGAATACCTGCTTCTTTTGCTAATTCTAGTCGTAGTTGACGTAGTTTCTCAAATAGATTAGGTGCCGCTCCCTGATCCACTTGTTTTATGACATTTGCTTGTTTTGCTTTTTCAAACTCTTGCAAATGTGCAAGACTCACTTTTTCTCCTTCATATAGTACTTTTTGCGAAAGCGAAGTGAGTTTTATTTTGTTATTTTGATGAAAAGCAATCTCCAAATATCCTAGATTGATTAATTGTATGATGTATTGTTGCCAATCTCTCCATGCCATATCGCCACCAATACCATATGTTTTTATATTTTGATATTCTTTATCATATACTGCAGCATTTTGTGCACCTCGTAATATATCAATCACAGTACCAATAGGTTCTTGTTCTTTGATTCGGGTTACTGTAGATAATGCTTTTTGAGCAATAATAGTCCCATCGATAAAAGTTGGAGGGTTCTTACATACATCACAATTACCGCAATCTTCTTCGATTAATTCTCCGAAATAACTAAGTAAAATTTTACGTCGACAACTCAGGGAATCAGCATATTGCTTCATGCGATCTAGTTTGGCTAATTGTACTTCTTGATTACCAGACATATTAGCAAATTTTTGTAATTGTACTACATCTGCATAACTATGAAAGAGTAGAGTAGAAGATGGTAAACTATCCCGACCGGCACGACCAATTTCTTGATAATACCCTTCAATATTTTTTGGCAAATTGTAATGAATTACCCAACGCACATTAGATTTATCTATACCCATACCAAAAGCGATTGTAGCACAAACAATCTGAACAGTATCATTAATAAAACCTTCCTGAACAGAAGATCGTTTTTGATGATCGATTCCTGCATGATATGCTTCTGCATTAAATCCCTGATTTTGCAATTTTTCAGATAGCATTTCGGTAGTTTTTCTACTTAAGCAATAGATAATCCCACTATCATTAGGTTTATCTTTGAGGAAATCAATGATTTGTTCAATTCTTTTATTTCCAGGACGTACTTCTAGGCTAAGATTTTTACGATCGAACGAAGCAAGATATTGTTTGGCTTTCGTAATATTTAACTGATCACAAATATCTTGACGTGTCGCTTTATCTGCTGTAGCAGTTAGTGCAATAACCGGTGTTTTAGGAAACCTGTTTTTAAGATATCCCAGTTGTGTATATGCTGGCCTAAAATCATGACCCCAGGCAGAAATACAATGAGCTTCATCTATTGCGATTAAACTAATTTCTATTTGTGAAAATATCACTTCTAAAAACGATAAACTCTCTGGAGCGATATATAGTAACTTAATTTCTTTATCCGATAATTTTTGATAAATTTCCTGTTGCTCGGTTTCAGTCTGGCTACTATTGATAAAAGCTGCTTTGATACCGTTTGCCAATAAACCATCAACCTGATCTTTCATTAAAGCAATTAGAGGAGAAATAACCAGAGTTACTCCAGGTAACAATAAAGCAGGTAGCTGGTAACATATTGATTTACCACCTCCTGTAGGCATAATAACAAGATTATCATCTCCGGCAAAAACAGAGTTAATGATATCCTGTTGTAATGGGCGAAAGCTATCATACCCAAAATATTCTTTTAAAGTATGTAAAACGAGTTGTTGATCTGGCATAACTGCAAAGAAAAGAAAAATAGCTTGAGAAATAAATTAGTTAATGCTCATCGCCTTTATAAATCCACATAGGTTCGGTTTCACCGGCTCTAACGAATCCGACTTTTTGATAAAAATCAATTGCTTTGCCATCTGCTGTTAACATTTGCATATGAAAATGGCCATATTTTTCCTGCATTTTATCTACTATCATTTTTCCAATACCTTTTCCCTGATAATCAGGATGAATAAGTAAATGAGGATAATACACAACTAAATACCCATCAGATATTGCATTACCTAATCCAACCAGGTGATCTCCGCTCCAGGCAGAAACTAATGAATGAGAATTCAGTAATGCATTATATAATTCTTTAGGCTTATCTGCCGAGCTCCATTCATTGGCTCTATATAAATCAATTATTTGTTCTAGTTCTATATTCTTTGTTTCTGAAATTTTTATTTCCATCTAATTCTATTGGTACTAGTATTATATATATTATATAATGTTATTCGTTTAATTTTTCAGCAATAAGTATGGTATGAATTTCTTCGATATCATCTGCTTTTTTATATTTTTTTTGAAATGATTCTTTTATTTTGAAAGATGCAGTCATTAGGCTTTCTTCAATACTTTTTAACTCATGATAGTAAAAATAGACCCTATCTCCACTACTTCCTGATAGATACCCCGAGTCGTCTTGGTTTCCAGCTACAAAACTTATATAAAGTATTCCTGAATCATTGAGCAATTTATTGCAATCCAGTATCATTTTTAAACAATCTGATTGTGATAAGTAGGGGATACAAAATCCGCAAATAATAGCATCAAATTTATTAGGGATAGTATGTATTTCCCGACTATCCATCACCAGTACTTCGGCGGTTGGATTGTTTTTTCTAGCCAGTTTAATCATATTCTCCGAATTATCTATGGCCGTTATCCTAAAATTAGGATTTTTGGCTAGAAGATATTGAGTTATGTTCCCTGGTCCGCAACCGATTTCAAGAATGTTGGAGTTACCATTAGAGATGGATTCACAGAATATATCATAGGTATCATTATACAGGTCCAAATCCATAAATTTGTTCTCATAAATTTGAGCTACTTTATCCCAAGTTTTAAATGTTTCCTGATATCTATCCATTTTTTGCTTCTTTAAGAAGTATATAAAGAATGATTTATGATATAATTTGGTGTTTTTCGTTTTTAAGCTTTTCTATTAATTGCTGAAAAACTTCAAATGTTATATGATTCTTTATTTGGGAGAGTATATATAATGAGTATTTTTATATTAAATTTCGATTATAGTAGATTTTCCAGAACTACAATCTTTACATGTCCATTGCCAAAATTCGTTCAATTTTATTTTTCCATCTTCAATATATTCTGGGTATGATTTACACTTTCCAGTCATTAACTCATATTCTTTATTTATATGTTGATACACAAATTCGAGATGATCATTAACCAATTTCCCTATCAAATTTCCCTTTATAATTTGTCCACCATCATAATTAGCCCAAATGATATTTTCATTTTGGCTATATCTGAAAATGGTTTCATCTGATACTTCTCCATTATTTGTATTAGATTGAGTCTTGAATTTTTTGTTATTTAAATCAATCTTCATTTTTTAATTTTATTACATTTATAATTAGTGGATTATCCATGAATTATTTAAACTTTTGAAACAGAGCATATATCAAAATTATCAATTTTTATTTTGTATCCATTAAACATTATAAAATAATAAAAAGAAGTATATATAATATTATGCCAAATTTCATTTTTTTGAGTCAGATTACTCATTTTTGAAATCTAAAGAAACCAGAAGTGATATACATCTGAATCAGAAAAACTTAAATAAAAAAAGAAGAATTACAAAGTATACTAAAAAGGGAAAAAATAGACATTACTCAAATAAATCAGAACTTAGGTATCGATCTCCACGATCACAGATAATAGCAACCAGCACTCCGCTTTTTAGAGTTTTTGCTAATTTTAAAGCAGCGGTAACAGAACCACCACTACTCATACCAGAGAAAACGCCTTCTTCTTTTGCTAATCGTTTTGCCATAATAGTAGCTTCTTCCTGGCTTACTTCGATAACCTGATCTACTTTATTTGGATTAAAAATCTTAGGAAGGTATTCTTTTGGCCATTTGCGTATTCCGGGAATTCTGGATTCGTCGGTAGGTTGCACTCCGACAATTTGTATATCTTTTGATTGTTCTTTGAGGTAAGTAGATGTTCCCATAATCGTTCCTGTAGTTCCCATAGAGGATACAAAATGTGTGATTTTACCTTGAGTATCTTTCCAGATTTCTGGTCCGGTAGTTTTATAATGGGCGCGCCAATTATCATCATTAGCAAATTGATTAAGCATTACGTACCCTTCTTTATTAACTTTATCTTCTGCATAGTCTCTTGAGCCTTCTATCCCTATATCTGCAGAGGTAAGTGTTACTTTTGCGCCAAATGCACGCATGGTCTGCACTCGTTCTTTGGTAGAATTCTCGGGCATTACCAATTCAATATCCAGTTTAAAAATTCCTGCGATCATTGCCAAAGCAATTCCTGTGTTACCACTTGTTGCTTCGATAAGTCTAGTGTTTTGATCAATATCACCACGATCCAATGCAGATTGAATCATATTATAAGCGGCACGATCTTTAACACTTCCTCCTGGATTATGGCCTTCTAGTTTTAGATATAATGTAATATTGGGATTGTCGATTAGCGAAGAAGCCTTTACCAAAGGAGTGTTTCCTATCAGGTCTAAAATAGTATGTGACATTAAATAACTTTTTTGATCTTAATTTCTGCTGTATTTGAAATAATCGAATTTTCGGGAACCGAAGAGGTAATCCATGCATTACCCCCAATGGTGCTATTAGCTCCAATAACGGTACTTCCACCTAATATAGTTGCATTAGCATAGATGGTTACATTGTTTTCTACTGTTGGATGACGTTTTACATTACGAAGTTTTCGGTCTACATATAATCCGCCTAGAGTTACTCCTTGATATATCTTCACATTATCTTTTATAATTACTGTTTCTCCGATAACAATACCTGTTGCATGATCAATAAAAAACGATTCTCCGATTTCTGCTCCCGGGTTAATGTCGGTACCTGTTAATCGATGTGAATATTCTGTCATCAAACGAGGGACAAGTGGTAAACCGAACTTAAGAAGCTCATGGCTTAATCTATAGATTGCTATAGCATAAAACCCCGGGTAGGCCATGTATATTTCTTCTATAGAGTTTGCTGCCGGATCACTTTTCATAAAGGCCTGGGCATCCAGGTTTAGTTTTTCTAATATACCTGGTAACTTCTCTAGATAAGATTGCCAAAGTTTACTACATGGTTTCTCGGTTTCCCAACAAGCTAAATCTACAAGCTGTTCAAAAGTTCTTTCAAGACGATCTATATTTTTGGCTACTTCTGTATCTGTATCGAATAATGTATAGAAAAGTAATTTCGTAAAATATTCGGTTTTTTCTTTTAGCTCAAGTTTAAGATTTGGATTCTTTTTCAGCTCTTTTATCTTAGCGATAATTTGATCTCTCTCTTTAGTCATTACAGTTTATTTGAAAACTCTAGTAAATATATAGAATAAAAGGTATAAAAGTCTCTATAAATCGTAAATCCTTACATTTTTAAAATAATAATAACATTAGAAGGTCATAATTACTTGTATTCTATAATTTTTAGTTAAACTTTTATAATCATATAACATGCAACTAATGAATCATTATGGATAGATTTATGATTTAAATCATATTTGAAAGCTTTGTGTTTATATATTTTTACATCGATAAAAGATAAAAAGGTCTTTTTATACTAATTTAAATCAATAACAACTATGTTATCTAAAAAACAAGCACGAAATTTCTTTCTGGGAGGAACATTGGTCACTTTTTTAGCATTTATAGGATTGACAATATACTCTTTTAGTGAGGATCAGGATCAATCAAATTACTCTGAAATAACAGAACAAGTGGTGCGAGGAAAACACTTGTGGGAAACCAACAATTGTATGGGATGTCATACTCTTCTAGGAGAGGGAGGATATTATGCTCCAGAACTAACCAAGGTCCTCGATAGAAGAGGAGAAGGGTATGTAAAAGCAGTATTAATGACTCCTGTTCCCTGGGCGCCAAATGGCAGAAAGATGGTAGCCTATGGTTTCTCTGAAGAAGAAGCAAAAGACCTTATCGCCTTTTTTGATTGGATTGATGATATTGATCTAAATGGTTTTGATAGAGTTGTATCTCCATTAGCAAAAGATGAAAACTAAATAACTTAAAAATATAGATAGATGAAATACAAATCGCAAAAAGTAGCATACTGGTTCTTTGCTTTATCCATGTTACTACTGGTCTTACAAATTACCTATGGATTTATTATGGGTTTTGCCCGTATTGGCCTGGATGGATTACATGATTTTATTCCCTTTAATACAGCTAGAGCTGTACATACAAATTTATTAGTAGTCTGGTTATTATCCGGCTTCATGGGAGCAGCATATTATATTATTCCCGAAGAGGCCCAACGTGAACTTGTAAATGTAAAATTGGCTTATGTACAATTAATTTCACTTGCGTTGGTTGGTGTTACTGCTATCGTTGGATACCACTTTAATTGGTGGGAGGGACGTAAATTTTTAGAAATACCAAGGCAATTAGATTTCTTGGTTGTTGCTAATGTACTACTCTTTTTAGGATTGATACTCATGACTCTCTTTAAAGGAAAACGTAGAACTACTACATCATTAGTACTATCTATGGGGTTATTGTTCGCTGCTCTATTGTATTTACCCGGGATGTTACCATTCGATAGCCAGGTGACTGATTCGTTCTTTCGTTGGTGGGTTGTACATTTATGGGTAGAAGGAGTTTGGGAACTTATTATGGGAGGTATACTTTCTTTCTTATTAATTAAGCTTACTGGAGTTGATAGAGAGGTTATAGAAAAATGGTTATATGTTATTGTGGGTCTAACTTTTTTATCAGGAGTTTTAGGTACCGGTCATCATTATTATTATATAGGAGTTAATAAAATATGGTTAATTGTAGGAGGTATATTTTCTGCTCTAGAGCCTTTAGCCTTTTTGGCAATGGCACTTTTTGCAGTAAATATGTATCGAAAAGGAGAGAAAAAACACCCTAACACCATAGCGTTATTCTGGACTATAGGATCAGCGATTGTATCTTTTGTAGGAGCAGGGCTATTAGGTTTCGCTCATACATTACCACAAACTAATTTATATACTCACGGAACTCTCGTTACTGCTATGCATGGTCACCTTGCTTTTTGGGGAGCATATGCAATGATCGTACTTGCGATTATAAGTTATTCTTTGCCAAATCTAACAGGAAGGAAATTATACAATAGTATAAGAGGAAGAGCTTCATTCTGGGTATCAAATATAGGAATGATTGGTATGACAGTTGCATTTGGTGTCGCTGGCGTAGCTCAAGTATATTTAGAACGTAAGTTTAAAATGGAATTTATGGCTGTACAAAACGAGATTAGCATTCATTTTGTCGTGTTGATTCTTTGTGCAACACTATTTACCATTGGAATCATATTATATATAATTGATTTTATAAAGCATGGCCGTCCTACTGATGAAGCTATGGAGGCTGATGATGTCTAATTGATATTAAAATATAGTTTTCTTTATTCAGAATAAGGCCTAAAAAGAACATGTTGTGTTTATGTATCTACCTTTCCCCCATATAATGTAGATGTACTATTGATGTTAAAGTGATAAAATGGTTTGATAGACTTCATTTGTCACTACTTATAACTTTTTAGGCCTTTTTCAATTTAAAAACAATAAAATTATGGACCATATTGCTCCCAACGGAAACAAAACAGCACTATCCAAAATGACTACTGAAGTACCAATTAGTCCCCCTTTTTATAAACCCATTGCCAAAGAGATAGAAGTTTTTGAACATTCTTATAAAAGCAAAATCCCATTTTTATTAAAAGGGCCTACAGGTACTGGTAAATCAAGATTTATCGAGTATATGACATATCAATTAGGTAAGCCCCTAATTACAGTTAGTTGCCATGAAGAAACCTCTTCTACCGATTTAATCGGAAGGTATATTATCAAAGGAGCCGAGACCATCTGGCTGGATGGCCCATTAACCACCGCAGTTAAAAAAGGAGCGATTCTTTATTTGGACGAAATTGCAGAAGCAAGACCAGATGTGATTGTTGCCATTCATTCACTTACAGATCATAGAAGAGAGTTGTTCGTTGATAAGTTAGGAGAAACCATAAAAGCACATCCCGATTTTATGTTAGTCGCTTCTTTTAATCCAGGATATCAAAGAGGGTTTAAAGAGTTAAAACCTTCAACCAGGCAACGTTTTGTAGCTGTATCTTTTGATTATCCAGAGGCCAAAATTGAAACTGATATTTTGATAAATGAAACAGATGTTCTTCCGGCAGATGCCAAGAAGCTGGTAAACATTGCAAACAAAATAAGAAACTTAACCGAGTTAGGTCTAACCGAAACCGTTTCGACACGATTGCTGGTTGACGCAGCAAAATTAATCCATTCTGGATTACCAAAACGTCTTGCAGTACATGTAGCTATTGTAGAACCTCTCACAGATGATCTAGAGGTGATAAGTGCTTTAAAAGATCTGTGTGATTTGATGATATAATTTAAAATGCAAAATGTTTGGTAATGAGCATTTAGCTACTCTAAACCAAAATGTAACATATCAATACTAAAATCATGTTTGAGTTTGAACCAGATGAATACATCTTTACCAAATTTGCCCATTATTTCAAGTGCCGCAGAAAGAAAAAAGAAGCAAATTTAGCTTACGCAGTAAAGTTAAACGATATAAAACCTCGTTTGACCATTTTTGCGAGAGCTATTACTGGTAAACCTATAGAAATTTATGAAGCAGAAAGAGAAGGTGGTTATAAGAATAATAACTTCTTTCTGCCTTCAAAATATGCTGAATTTTTAACAATCGAAGAAAATATTTCTTTTTATCTATTTAGAGTACTATATCTGGCTACTCAAAAAAACCTGGATCTGAACTGGAATGATACTTTAGAACATTCAGTAGAAGAGTCCCGAATCCTAGCCTCGGATACTTCATCAAAAGTGTTAAAACGCTTATTCGAAGAATTCCCGATCACCGAGAATTATTTCCAAAAATTCATAGCGTATTATGCTGGAAAAGCTAAAAAAGACACACAAATAGATTATTCATTTATTTATGGAAAGTGGATGCGCAATATTCCTGAAGAAATGCTTAACGAAACTTTGAATAATTTTACTGAAAAAATAAAAACTGCCAACCCAGAGCAGCCAAAAACGACCTTGAAAGCTAATGCTGTAGAAGAAATAATTTCGATTCAAGTAGATGAAAAACAAGTAGAAGATGCTGTTTTGCAACATCAGTTTGAAAAGGTGGAAACGGCAGATGAATTTGGAGGGAATTTCAAAGACATGGATGGAGATGATGAGATAGATGATCATGCTAATGCTTTAGAAGATTTGAATATGAAGTACACTGTGCGAGTTGATGACACTGCACATTCTGTTTATCAGGCAGATTTCATTGAAAATACAACTATAGCAGAAAGTGCCGAAAGAAATGAAAAAGGGTATTTTATTCCTTATGATGAATGGAATTATGCAAAGCGTACGTATAAAGACAATTTTTGTAAAGTATATCCCAAAACCATTCTAAAAACTGATGTTGGATATTATAAAAAAACAATATCAAAAAATGGGTCTACACTGCTTGGTCTAAGAAAAATGTTGACAACAGTTAATAATAAATATCAACAACAACGCAGACAGACACAAGGAGAGGAGTTTGATTTAGATGCCATAACCGATTTGTTTGTCGATGTACATTCTGGTATAACTCCATCAGAGAAAATATATTTATCTAAACAAAAAAAAGAAAAAGATCTATCTATTTTATTGTTGTTAGACATTAGTTTATCTAGCGATGGTTATGCTGCCGGTAATCGAGTTATCGATGTAGAAAAACAAGTTTCCATTCTTTTTGGTGAAATATTAGATGAATTTAATATCGATTTCTCGATCAATTGTTTCTATTCTAAAACCAGAAATCATTCTAGTTACATAACGATTAAGGGTTTTGATGATCATTGGAGTAAAGCAAAATTTAAAATAGGAGCTGTAGAACCTGGCGGATATACTCGCATTGGACCTGCACTTCGACATTCGGGGGCATTGTTGGATAAAAGAAATACTAAGAATAAATGGATTATTCTTATTTCTGATGGAAAGCCAAATGATTATGATAGATATGAAGGGAAATATGGTATCAATGATATAAAACAAGCCTTACGAGAACTCAATGAACGTCAAATAAATTCATATGCCCTGGCAATTGAAGCACAGGCAAAATATTATTTGCCGCAAATGTTTGGACAAAACCATTATCAAATTTTAACAACACCAGTAGAACTACTACAATCATTAGTAAAACTCTACGAGAAGATTAAACACCAAAATTAAATGAACTCTTTTTTATCAGAAATAGAAAAATTACCAGAGGGACACCCGGTAAAAGTGTATTATCAGGAAAGTGAACTAATTCAGGAATTATTATCAGAATTATATGAAGCAGATGCGGTAAAAGATTTTCAAAAGTATTTTAATATATTCAATCAGTTAACTACAATAGAAAAACGATTTGCTCGAAAAGAAAACCAATTATTTCCCTACTTAGAAAAACATGGTTGGAATGGTCCCAGTCGTGGTATGTGGTCGTTTCATGATAATTTAAGAGACCAGATTAGATTATTGAATACGTACAATGCAGAGAGAAATACTTCTAAAATATCAGAAAACCTTCCATATTTAATTGAGGGTATAAAACGTCTTTTGATTATCGAAGATATGCGACTATTTCCTAATGCTATGCAAATACTTTCCGAAGCGGACTGGGAAGAATTTTATGAAGGAGATGAAGAAATGGGGTGGATGTTACTCCAAAAACCAAAACCATATCCCGCAATAGAATCAGAATATATTCATCCAAGCAAGGATTTTACCGAACGTGATTTACCATTTTCTCTAGAAGACACTTTTCATTATGATGAGGGCTATATGACTCCAAATCAGGTAAACTTATTGCTTCGCTATTTACCTGTTGATATTACTTATGTAGATGAAAACGACAAAGTTATTTTTTATAATCGGGGAGAGGATCGTGTTTTTCCAAGAAGCAAAGGAATTATAGGAAGAGAAGTTCGTTTTTGTCACCCTCCAAAAAGCGTAGATATGGTATTGCGTATTGTAGACGAATTTAGAGCAGGAACAAAAGATGTGGCAGAATTCTGGTTTAATTACAGAGGCCAGGTAATCCATATCCGATATTTTGCAATTAGAGACAATCACAAAAATTATAAAGGAGTTATCGAAATGTCTCAGGATGTAACCGAAATTCAAAAATTGAAAGGAGAAAAACGATTGTTAGATTGGGATTAAAAAACATGGATATAAACAATTTAGTGAAGGAAGTTTAAAAAAGATAAATGAAACAAGAACCTATTAACTATAGAAATATATACTACCCACCGGGAGGGATCCTTATGTGGATCATTGTTTTTTTAGAATTAATAACTTTTGGAATGGCTATAATAGCAATGGTATACTGTGGCAAACAAGAACCTGAAATTTTTCATGAATCAAGATTACTGTTAAATCCAGTCTACGGAATTATTAATACTATTCTTTTAATTACCAGTGGTTTTTGTATGGCTATTTCCGTTCATTATTTAAAAATCAACACCCTCCAAAAATCTAAAGTACTATTGTTAGCAACAATGCTGTTTGGAATGTTATTTTTAATAGTAAAAACCTTTGAATACAACGAAAAAATAAATTTGGGTCTTGACATTAATCATGACTTGTTTTTTACCTTTTATTGGTTACTTACGTTATTTCATGTCATACATGTTATTGTTGGTTTGGTGATATTAGGCTCTGTTTACTTTGGACTAAGAAAAGAGAAAACAAATATAGAAGATGTTGAGGCTAGTGCTACGTTTTGGCATATGTGTGATCTAATATGGTTATTAATTTTTCCTATCATTTATTTGTTTTTTTGATAGAAAACGGCACTTCTATTTTAGGAGTTATACATTAATTTAAAAAGGTATCCCCATGAAAAAAAGCATAACTATTACCTATATATTTTTAATACTACTAACCGTTATTTCGGGAATAATTTCTGGGGTGATAAATAAAAATATCTCTTTTATAATTTTACTACTTTCTGCATTAAAATTTATCGCTGTATCGTTTTATTTTATGGACTTAAAAAAAGCACATATTTTCTGGAGATCTATTATAATAGGTTATGCAATAGCATTGATCATCATTGTTTTAATGATATGAAAGTGTTGCTGTATGACTACTGTAAATTGAACTAGAATACGTATAAGTGATACTTTGAAAATTCTAAACAAATTTTGGATACATTAACTGATATTTGTCATAATTATTTTGTGAGTTTGATCCTATCTTTAGTATAGAATTTAAACCTAATAGAATGAAAAAAAGAACACCTGTTTCCAAAATTATGACTTCCGATGTAATTACCTTAAATCATACTAATGGTTTAGAAACAGCGGAAATGCTATTTAAAGAAAATAATATCCGCCATATTCCTGTGGTTAGTGGAGATGCTATTATTGGTATGTTAAGTTATACAGATTTACTACGTATAAGCTTTGCCGATGCAGTGGATGTAGAAGAACATGATGTTGATACTGTAGTTTATGAAATGTTTACTATAGAACAGGTAATGGCAAAAAACCTAATTAGCGTAAACTCTAATACTACAATCAAGGAAGTTGCAGAAATATTATCGAAAAAAGAATTTCATGCACTACCAGTAGTAGATAATGATAAATTAGTCGGTATAGTAACCACGACAGATTTGATAAATTATTTAATAGACCAATTCTAGTAACTCGGTTTTTAGGAAATGTAAAGAATGGGAAGTAATAAGCTTCCCATTTTTGTTGAAATAACTCAAGGTTTTAATCTATCGTATACCATAAAATTTAGTTAAACTTCTATAGAGAAAACAGATTTTAGTATTTTTAAGATCAAAGTATATTTTATGAGTACCATACCAAAAACAATATTTGAATTTTTAAAAGACCTAAAACAGAACAATCATCGAGATTGGATGACAGAAAACAAGAAGCAATATCAGAGTAATGAAAAAATACTCAAAACGTTTTATGCATCTGTAGTTGAACGATTAAGTGAGAAAGATGAGATCGAAAAAACTAAAGTATTTAGAATTAACAGAGATGTTCGTTTTAGTAAGAATAAAACGCCATATAATGTACATCGCAGTGTAAGTTTTAGCAGAGCAGGAGCACATAGACGAGGAGGCTATTATCTAAGACTAGAGCCTGGTAATTCGCTTATGGCAGGAGGTTTTTTTAGTCCAGAATCAGCAGATTTATTGCGTGTTAGGAAAGAATTCGAAATGGATGATCAAGAGATTCGTGATATATTATCAAATGCAGATTTTAAGAAAGCATTTAGTGGTTTTGACTCTTCAAACCAGGTAAAAACAGCTCCCAAAGGATTTAGTAAAGACCATCCCAATATTGATTTGATCAAAAATAAATCATTTTTTGTTGCTCATAATTTTACAGATGCTGAGGTTTTTGCACCTGATTTTTTGGATAAAGTAGTATATCATTATGAACTATTAAGACCATTTTTTGATTACATGAGTGATGTGCTTACTACTGACCTTAATGGTGTTTCTTTAATTGATTAAAGAATAATAGAAACAATTATCTGATCATGATAGTCTAAGCTTGATATTTTAAAAATAGTTTTACCATTAATATTGGAAAGTTCTGTGAGGTTTTTAAATCTTAGAATAATTTAAAAACCTCACAGATATACCTGTCAGTGAACAACGAGCTATTCGATCTTGATTTGATGTTGTCGTTTTAACTTATGTTGTAATAAAAATATAACAGGAACTAAACCTGGCTCATTCCTCCATCGACTTCCAATTCTACACCATTGATATAAGATGCATCATCTGATGCCAGAAATAATGCGGATTTAGCAATTTCTTCAGGGGTCCCAAAACGACCTAACGGTACTTGTTTAGCAAAACCTTTGCCCATTTCTTCTGAAACATCTTTCGGTAATCCCATTTTACTAAAAATAGGAGTAGTAATAGGTCCTGGAGAAATAGAATTAACACGAATACTTCTGGATTTCACTTCTGATGTTAAAACCCTTTGATAAGCACGTAACGCACCCTTGGTAGCAGAATATATAGCCAGACCATCAAAGGCTCGATGTGTTACTACAGAGTTATTAAAAAGGATTGTACCTTCATCATTAATGTGTGGTAACGCCTCTTTAATAGCTAATATTGGACCTTTCACATTAATATTAAAGATCTCTTCATAATGTTCTTCTGTGATCTCGTGTGTTGGAGTAGGATGTAAAACAACGCCCGCATTAAGAAATAGGATATCAATTTTACCATATTTATCGATAGCTTCTTTAATTAATCTTTTATTATCTTCTGGTTTGGCTACATCTGCAGTAACGGTTATAAAATCCCCTACAAGAGTTTCTGAAACTTCATCCAATGCTTCCTGGCGTCTTCCTGAGAGTACCACTTTGGCACCTTCTTGTAAATACAGCTTGGCCGTTGCTAACCCGATTCCGCTATTCGCTCCTGTAATAACGGCTACTTTGTTGTGCAGTTTTTTCATTCTAATTGTTTTTGTTAATAAATTTTACCTGAGGCAATTATTTTGAATATGTTAAACGATAAATATGACAATCCGATAACTCCCTTATAGAATTTCTACCGGGGAAGTAGAACTATTTTATCGAATGGAAACATCATTGCAATTATGTAAATGATGTATACTGTTAGAATAAAGTTTGTGTATTAAGAAATTCTTGGGATTGAAGAATAAGTGATATATCCAAATGAATAAACCTGAGGTTGGCTTACTATTCTGAAATAGTATTACTTTATGATGAACATAGTTATGACTGTTTGTTCTAACAGGTAATTTTTTTTTGAAGAAATTCCTACGTAATTCTGTTTGATAGGGCCATTTTTGAGTATCATTTTTCTCTCCCATAGTATAGTAGTTTTAAGAAATATATACCAGATGGGATTTGTCTGGAGATTGTGCAAAAAAACAGGTGTTTTTTATATATTTAATTGGTTTTAAGATGATAATATACAAATAATCAAAATGTTATGCAAAAAACTGATATTGAGAGTCTTTGTGGATTCGTGATATTAAGAAAATTATAAAAAGAATTGAAGCAAATTTAAAAAGGCTGATTTTGATAGAAATCAGCCTTTTTTTACTGAGAGGTATTTTATATTTGGCTTAGTCCACCATCAATTTCTAAATCCACACCATTAATAAAGGATGCATCTTCCGAAGCTAGAAATAAAGCTGATTTTGCAACTTCTTCAGAAGTTCCAAAACGGCCTAATGGTACTTGTTGAGCAAAACCTTTCCCCATTTCTTCTACAACATCTTCTGGCAATCCCATTTTATCATAAAGTGGTGTTTCGATAGGCCCTGGTGCAATAGAATTAACACGAATACCTCTAGATTTTACTTCAGAGGTTAAAACACGCTGGTAAGCTCGTAATGCTCCTTTGGTTGCAGAATAGACACCTAATCCATCAAACCCTTTTTGAGTAACAACAGAGTTAGTGAACAATATAGTTCCACCATCATTTATATGTGGTAAAGCTTCTTTGGTTGCTAATATTGGGCCTTTTACATTAGTATTAAATAGAGTATCGTAATGCTCTTCTGTTATTTCATGTGCAGGAGCTATTGGTGCAATTCCGGCATTTAGAAAGAGAATATCAATTTTTCCGTACTTAATAGTCGCTTCTTCAATTAATCTTTTATTATCTCCTGCATTGGCTACATCAGCTTTTACGGTAATAAAATCACCTTCAAGTTTCTCTGCAACTTCATCTAGTGCCTCTTGGCGTCTTCCCGAAAGTACCACTTTGGCTCCTTCCTGTAAATACAGTTTTGCTGTTGCCAATCCTATTCCGCTGTTGGCTCCCGTAATAACTGCTACTTTGTTTTGTAACTTTTTCATTGTATTATTTTTGTATTTATAAATAGTTTATTTGAAACAATCGTTTCAAAATAGGTTAAAAAAAATTAGTATAGCACTTTAAGTATAATACGAATGAGATTTCTTAAATCTTCTTCATTTTTGTTTAGTATTCCTGTCATTCTAAGTCCTTGTATAGATGAAAAGAGGTAAAGTGCGTATTGGCTGGCTGTTTGGTTCTGGTTAAAAATCTTTTCCATTTGTCCTTTGGTCACGATATCTTCGAGCATCGCAATCATTCGATCTTGGTTTTTTTCCATAAAGGATTTGATCAAAGGCTCTTGGTTTGTCATTTCTGATTTACAATTGGTAACCAAACAACCTTTACGATCATTGTCATTAACAATTTCATAAACGTATAAATCAAAAATTGCTTCTACAGCCTCGGTAGCATTATAAGATTGTGCTAACTTTTGGCTAAAACTGTTTCCATACAAAGATTGATAATGCGAAAGAACTTCCATGAACATATTCAATTTACTTCCAAAAGAATTATAAATACTTGATCGATTTAAAGAAGTTGCATCTACTAAATCTTGCATAGAAGTGCCATTATATCCCTTTTTATGAAATACTTCGGTAGCTTTTTGCAAAACTATGTTTCTATCAAATGTTTCTACTTTTGGCATAGTTTAATTGAAATGATCGTTTCAAAAATAATTAAAATTTGCAACGCATATTGTTATAAAAATCATAAAATTTATAAAACCAGTTTCATCATCATATCCGTTTGGAGATCTGTTCCCAGCATAAATTGGTGGGTATCAAAGATTTTAAAACCATTTCTTTTATAAAACTTTATTGCTCCAAGGTTTTTCTCCCAGACTCCTAGCCAGATAAACTCAATAGACTTTTCTTTTGCTATTTGTAAAACCTTTTGAAAGAGTAATTGTCCAATTTTTTTCCCCTGATGCTCCTTTACCACATATATCCGTTCTATTTCCAGGGCACTGCCTTCTACAGGTTCTGTTTGGGCATTACCAGAGTTTATTTTTATATATCCTGCAACTTGGTTATTAATCCATGCAAAGTAAAATTTAGATTTTGGATTATGAAGCTCTTCTGCAATGTTATCTAAAGTGAATTTTTCATCAAGGTAACTACTAATATTTTCTTCTGTGTTATGAGGAGGTCCAAAAGCATCATAAAATGTCTGACGCCCGATATCCAGTAATTTATGGCTATCCTTAGGCTGTACTGGTTTGATTTGAATTTCTTTCAACATCATTTTGACTATAAATTAATGTTACATAGTAGGTATACTCATTTTTAGAATGGTATACATTTACAAGTCATAACATTTGTTTGATGAACTATAATTATACGTGCTAAAAGACCGAAGTGGACTTATCATTTCGGTTTTTTTAAATTAGATAATACGTTTGATCACTCTTAATTTATGAGTATGTGTGCGTTTTTCGGGGTTATAAATCCCAGTGTGATCTATACGATCTACACGTACTTTACCATGAGCATGGATGATGTAATTATCTTTCATTATGATACCCACGTGAGTAATTGCGCCTTCTTCATTATCAAAAAATGCCAGATCTCCAGGTTCACTTTCCTCAATAAAACTTAGTGGATCCCCTTGCGTTGCTTGTTGAGATGCATCTCTTAACAACTTATAACCATTAAGTTTATATACCATTTGAGAAAACCCGCTACAATCAATACCAAAATTTGTTTTTCCCCCCCACAGGTATGGAGCATTAAGAAATAGAAAAGCGGTATCCACTATATTTTCTTTGGATTGTTTTTCTACAATTGTGGTCCCTTCATATTGATGGCTAAAAAAATCCAATGCTTTTAGAGAAGCTCCGAGAGGGATAGGCATTAGTTGATTATCATCACAACTCACAAATTCGACCATATCTCCCACCATGCAGAGGGGGTGTTCATCAAATTTGTTATACTCTTCTTCGGTGATTTCTATGTATTGTTTGTTATCAACCCAGCCTTCGTAATGATCAAAGGCCAAACGAACTTTACTCCATTTTTTACGTTTTTCTAACACCTTAAAATGTTCGCCATACAATATTTGGGAAACCATTTCACTGGGATCCTGAGGCTCGAAACGTAATGGGACAATACTTAGATTACAAATACCGTATTGCATGAATTTTTATAGAAAATAGACGAATAAACGTCAGATATTAGACAATTACATTGAGATTCAGAAGAACAAAGTTAAGGGTAGAAGGTTCTTGCCCTTAACTTTTATTTCCTGATTTACAATTATACTCTTTCGATTACCATAGCCGATGCACCACCACCACCATTACAGATAGCTGCAGCACCGATCTTGGCGTTATTTTGTTCTAATACATTGATTAGAGTAATCAATATTCGTACTCCAGAACATCCTAGAGGATGTCCCAGGGAAACGGCACCACCATTTACATTGGTATTAGTATCATTAAGTCCTAGGATTTTTTGATTAGCTAATCCAACAACAGAGAATGCTTCGTTAAATTCAAAGAAATCTACATCATCAAGAGCGATTCCTGCTTTTTCTATTGCTTTTGGTAATGCTTTTGCAGGAGCAGTAGTAAACCATTTTGGTTCTTGCGCAGCATCAGCATAACTTTTTATTTTTACAAGAGGTTCTAATCCAAGTTCTTTAGCTTTTTCGGCACTCATAACAACAACCGCTCCGGCTCCGTCATTAATTGTAGAAGCATTTGCAGCAGTAACTGTTCCTTCTTTAGAAAAAGCAGGGCGTAAAGTAGGTATCTTTTCCATTTTTACGTTTTTATACTCTTCATCTTCAGTAATCATAACTGGTTCCCCACGACGTTGTGGTACTGCTACAGGAACTACTTCATTATTAAATTTACCATCTGCCCAAGCCTTTGCAGAACGTTCATAGGATTGGATAGCAAATGCATCCTGATCTTCTCTACTAAAATTATGTTCTGTTGCACAAAGGTCTGCACAAACTCCCATTGCATTATGGTCATAAGCATCTACTAATCCATCTCTCTGCATACCATCTTCCATAGTCTGAGGTCCAAATTTATGTCCCGCTCTTAATCGCACATAATGAGGTATTAAACTCATATTTTCCATTCCTCCGGCAACCACAATATCTGCATCACCCAAAGCAATAGTTTGTGCAGCGTGCATAACAGCTTTCATACCGCTAGAACATACTTTATTTACAGTTGTACAAGGAACAGTATCTTTGATACCTGCTCCTAATGCAGCTTGTCTGGCTGGAGCTTGACCGTTTCCGGCCTGAACTGCATTACCCATAAATACCTCCTGAACTAATGAAGGGTCCAGATTTATTTTATCTAATGCACCTTTGATTGCAGTGGCTCCCAATTGAGTAGCTGGAACGGTAGACAGGCTACCCATAAAACTTCCAATTGGTGTACGTACCGCAGATACGATTACTACTTCTTTACTCATTATTTATGTTTTAAAAATGTGTGTATTGATTTTTGCGAATTTAGTGATTTTTAAAGGATATGCATAGCGAAGTTACTAACAAGAATACAAATGTGGTACTGACTTATTTTTTATTACTTTTGAGTAATTTTATATAATAATACTTGTGAAACGAACAAGAGTAAAGTTTTGCCATTGCATTTTGTGAATTATGAACTAAAATGTTTGATAGGAGAACAACGCTATGAAGACTTTACAAGTAATATTAAATTTTTAATCAATGAACTATAATTGATTAAAAAAGGCAATATCATGAAAAGATTTTTAAATAGATTATATAAAAGGCAATCCTCTATATATAGGATTTTTCTTTTTCTATGTACTACAGCACTCATTGTATATTTATTCCCTAAAGGAGGGATATTTAAATACGAATTTACAAAAGGTAAACCTTGGCAATATGAGAATTTATATGCTCCTTTTGATTTTGCCATTGCAAAAACCGAAGCAGAAATTGAAGCAGAGAAAAAACGAATTAATGATGATGTAATTCCTTATTTTGAGTATGATACTATAATTGCTAATACGGCTAAAGAATCTTATGATAATGCATTTTCTAATTACTTAAAAGTACTTGATCAAAGCGGCAGTAGAGATCAGGCAAAACTTTTTGGTAGAATATTGCTAAATGATATATATAGACATGGAGTTTTACAGGAAAAATACTCTTATGATGATGACAGGCAAATTTTTTTAAATAAAGGAAATACGGCAGAAGCAATAACATATGGCCAAATTCTAACCTCTGATGTTTTAACCAAAACAATTAATTCTCGTATTAATAAGAGTGAATATACGAAGTTTAAAAGTGATTATGTAGCTCTTTTTTATGACTTGGTAAAACCAAATGTTAGACTAAATAATAAGCTAACAGAGAGTACTTTAGAGATAGAATTAGAGAAAGTTCTTACTACAAGAGGAGGTGTGTCCAGAGGGAGTAGGATTATAGCCAAAGGAGAGGTAGTAGAAGGAGATGAGCTGCAAATATTAAATTCGTTAAAAGCAGAATATGAATCCCAGGTTTGGAGTGATAAAAACTTCTATTGGATCGTATTAGGGTATTGCTTATTGGTTTCATTAGCACTTATGATGCTTCTATTGTTTATTAAAAAATATCGATCAGATATATATGAAAACAATACTCAGGTAACTTTTATTTTCTTTAATGTTCTTTTCTTGGTATTGATAACCACGTTGGTGGTTAAATATCGATCAGATTATATCTATGTTGTTCCTTTGTGTATTCTTCCTTTGGTTCTTAAAGCATTTTTTGATTCGAGATTAGGATTGTTTACTCATGTAATTACGGTGCTTATATTAGGGTTTGTTGTCCCTAATAGCTATGAATATACTTTTTTACAAATTATAGCCGGAATTGTAACAATACTAACAATTTCAGAATCTTTTAAGAGGGCTAATTTATTTATTTCTGTAGGGCAGATCACATTAATTTATATTCTGGCATATATCGCGTTTCATATTATTCATGAAGGTAGTATAAGCAATATCGACTGGATTACAGTTGGATTGTTTGTGATAAGTGGGTTTGCAACTCTTATAGTACATCCTTTAATCTATGCTTACGAAAAGATTTTTGGATTGATTTCTGATGTTTCACTATTAGAGCTTAGTGATACAAATTCTGTTTTACTTAAGGAATTGTCTAATAAAGCACCAGGAACATTTCACCATTCTCTTAATGTGGCTAATATTGCAGAAGCTGCAGCTAATGAAATAGGAGCTAATGCAATGCTGGTAAGGGTAGGAGCATTGTATCATGATATTGGTAAGATGGCAAATCCTACATATTTTACCGAAAATCAATCTGCCTCTGGTAATGCACATGATGTATTATCTCCAAAAGAGAGTGCAAAAATTATTATTGATCACGTGATAAGAGGTATAGAGATAGCCAAAAAAAATAACTTACCTGATCGTGTCATCGATTTTATTAGAACTCACCATGGGACTAGTACTGTTTACTATTTTTATAGTAAAGAAAAAGAAACTAATGAAAATGTAAATATTGAAGATTTCAGGTATCCCGGGCCAAGACCATTTTCTAAAGAAACTGCCATTTTGATGATGAGTGATAGTGTAGAAGCAGCTTCAAAAAGTCTTAAAAATCCAACAAGTAGTTTAATTGATTCTTTTGTAGAAAAAATAGTAAGTAAACAAATGGAGGATAATCAGTTCCTGAATGCCAATATTACTTTTAAAGAAATTCAACAGATAAAAAAAGTCTTTAAACGTAAATTAACCAATATTTATCATCTTAGAATAGAGTATCCAGAGTAATCCTTAGACTTGGATACTGATTATCGAAGTAGTGATTACTATAGTTTCAATGATCAATTACTCAGTCTTCTTCAAGTATTTTTGATCCATCCAAAAAGTTCCAAAAGGGATAATAGAGCAAGCCAAAACAATCATAAGCGTTTTGATGTTCCATTTTTTTTCTGGTTTCACAAGAAATGCAAATACAATATAAATTAGGAAAAGAAACCCATGAGCCATTCCTATAATTTGATTAGGTTCTGGAGATTCAAAAATATATTTTAATGGCATAGTTACAAAAAGGATAAGTAGGTATGAAATACCCTCAAGGTAGCTTATTAGTCTGAAACTGGTAATCATAAAATTATTGGTGTTAAGTTATTTTTCTGAAGTATAATTTAATTCGAATACTTCTAGATTAAAATATGGTATAGCAGATAGTAAATGGTCAAAAATATCTGCCATTATTTGCTCATAGTTTTTCCAAACTTTATTATTACTAAAAGCATATATTTCTAAAGGTGTTCCTTGTGCAGAAGGAGGTAGTTGACGACTCATAATAGTCATTTCTTTATTGATAAACGGATGATTTTCTAGATATAATTCTACATACATTCTAAAAACCCCCATATTAGTCAGGTTTCTTCCATTCATCAATACACTTTTATCAATCTTAGATTCCTGGTTATAAGAGTCTATATCTTGTTGAATTCTAGTAAGGTAAGATTCAATAAGTTCAATTTTTTTTAATTTATTGAGATCGTCTTCAGATAAAAATGAAATGCTGGATGTTTTGATTAACAATGCTCTTTTAATTCTTCTTCCGCCAGAATTCATCATACCTCTCCAGTTTTTAAATGACTGTGATGTAAGATAATATGTTGGGATTGTAGTGATAGTTTTGTCAAAATTCTGAACTTTTACTGAAGATAGATTAATCTCGATCACGTCTCCATCGGCTCCATATTTTTGCATAGTGATCCAATCCCCAATTCTAACGGTATCATTTACTGCTACTTGTATACTTGCAACAAACCCCAGAATTGTGTCTTTAAAAATTAGAAGAATAACTGCCGACATTGCTCCAAGAGCTGTTAAGAATGTCCATATTGATTTTCCTGTCATTGACGAGAATACCAGAATAGCTCCTATAAACCATACAAATATCATAAATACCTGTACATAGCTATCGATGGGTTTATCTCTAAAAGAATCTAAAGATTTTAAAAAATCTCTAAACGTTCTAAGGATACTTCTTAAAATCCATATTGTCAATACAATAACCATGATGTTAAACAGGATTTCTAAGTATTTTTCTGCTGTAGGAAAAGCAATAAATAGCATAGGAACAATCCATACTGTTAGTGATAATGGTACTATATGTGCCAGGTAATCAAAAGTTTTATTTTTGACTAAATAATCGTCGAAAGTATTTTTAGATTTTGAAGCATAACTTTTAAAGATGGCTACAATAACTTTTTTCATTACAAAATCTAATACAAAAAGTACAATTACCAGAATGCATATTCCTATAAGAAGGTTTAAGTATTCTGCTGTATTTTCTGAAATACCTTTTGAAACAAGAAGGTTGTAGAAGTAACGGGTTAAATCTTTCATGAATGTCTGGTACTAAAATTCATGCAAAAATATGATTCTAGCTTTTGATAAAGTAAATAAAACGAAAGATTTTGTTTTTTTTAAGATTATAGAAGAAGTAAGGAAACCTGAAAAGTTTATTTTTCTGCCATTTAAAGCAGAGTCGATGGACAATCATCTTTTACTATTAGTATATTTCGACTCTGCTCAATATGACAGAATGGATGTTTTTTTGGATAATATTCAAAACAATCCATTCTAATATAATTAGATCTAAGTTGTTACTATAATTTATAGTTTAACGATATATTAAACATAGTTCCTAATTGACTAAAATGAAAACCATTATAAGTCATTTGAGAATACCTTTGGTTGAAAGTGATTAAATTAGAACGGGTTTTTAATTCTGCAGGATCATTCATAAGTACATCACCAGCAGCGTTAAGAGATTTAAACTCCCATTCTGGTAAAACGTTTAATAGGTTATTCACATTTACAGCAACAGTAAATTTATCTGTTGCATTAAAGTTAATCCCTAAATCGGTAACAATTTTTGGGATAAACTCAGTTTTTAAATTAGGGCCCAGACCTTGTTGTCTGAATTCTGTTTTTCCGAAATATGTATTATTTATCGAAAAACCAAATTTACCAATATCATAACTAGTTCCCAAAATCCATTTAGTCTTAGGTCTAGAAGTAAAGAATAAAGCTTCCTGAGTTAGGTTAACTACAGATTGTCCTGCACTAGAAACAATTGCCGGGTTCTTAACGTCCCCATCTCTTTCGTTTTCTATTGTGTAATTACCAGATAAACTAAACCCAAGATTACCACCAGCAAGATTTATATTTTTATAATTAGCAACGACGTCAATACCAGAAGTTCTGGTATCTAATGCATTAACAAAAAAACTTAAATCATTTAAGTTATTGTCATTTAGCAATTGATCTAGGCTTGTATTACCAATACTATTACCAACAGCATCGGTAGCAGTTTTTCCAATTTCGGTACTTAGTACAATCCTGTCTTCAACCTGAATATTATAATAATCAATAGTAAAGTTTATATTACTATTAATCTTAGCACCAATACCTACAGTGATATTTGTAGATTCTTCTGCATCTAATTGTGGAATATCTAATAATTTTGCTTGAGGAGAAACATTATTTATTAATCCACCAACTTGAATTCCTGCTCCTGGAACAAAACTATACTGCGCTTTTTGAGTATAAATTTGATGAAGTGTTGGTGCTCTAAATCCTGTAGAGATAGAGGCTCTTAATGTTAATCTATCTTCTAAAAATTTGTAGCGCGAACTCAGTTTCCACACAAAAGCATCACCAAAATCACTATAATCTTCTAATCTAACCGTACCGTTAACCAGAAAATCTTCGGTAATATCATACGCTATATCCAAATATCCACCAAAATTATAACGATTAAAAGTTCCAGAATTTTCAGGGCTATTACCAGCAAATGAATCGGCTCCACCACCATCATACGAAGCAAGATCTCCTTCAATGATTTCAAAAGTTTCTGTTCTAAATTCTGCTCCAAAACCAATACTTATTTTATCGGTAACTAATTTTGCAATATCAATATTTCCTACACTATGTCTAAATCCAGTTCCTCCCGGATCAAATGATATGGGGCTATTTTCTCTATACAACTCAGATCCTTGTGTGAGTTCACCGGGATCTACAGAACCATTGTTATTTGTATCAATCCATGTAGACGGAGAATATACAGTATTACGATTGTGCGAATTGTTTACTTTATAGGTTTGTGTGTTTCCACCAGTAGTATAACTTAGGTCATAATTCCAACCATTCTTTATGGTTTTAAAACCAATAGTAGCATTATAATCATTTAGATCTCCTTCAAAAGTAGGTACATATCCAATATACTGACCATTTGGTCCATCAGGGAAAAAATCAGCTAAGTAAGGAAAAGCAGCTTCTGTTCTCCAATATGGAGTTCTGTAATTAGCGAAGCTATTTATTTTTTTATAGACATATGCTGCATTTAGATAGATCTGTGTATGTTTATTTATATCATACCCACCATTTACCAAAAATTTTGCTGCTGCTGTTTCTGGTGATCCATTGATATTTCCTGCATCAGGTTTGAGAGCTAAAAATTGATCAACATCTGCTCTTCCTTGTGTATTTGAAGCATTGATTTCTGCAAGTCTGGTAGTATGATTAGGAGTACCTACGTAGTTATCAATAAATTCTTGCTGAGCTTGTTCGGCTGTAAGACCTGTTAGAGTAGCTCCTCCGTTTAAAGCTTGCCCTCCAGCATCTAAATAGCTACTATAGCTATCAGGATTTGTGAAAACGAAATCATCAAATTCTCCCTGTGCATCTACAGTTCCTGGTCTGTTAGCAAGACTTACCTTAGAGAAATCTACGGTATAGTTAAAGAACCCTTTATCTTCTCCTATAGAACTACCATTATTTAAACTAATTCCAATCGTCTCTCCATCTCCTTCAGATGTAATTCCTGATCTAATAGTCACAGAGCCTTCTTCGGGATTGTCTTTTAAAATAATATTCATTACACCTGCAATGGCATCAGAACCATATTGTGCAGATGCACCATCTCTTAATATTTCTACTCGTTTTATGGCATCTGTTGGTATTGCAGAAATATCAGAACCAGTTTCACCTCTTCCCGGAGAGGTTTGAGTATACAATAAAGCACTTAGGTTTTTACGTTTTCCATTAATAAGAATTAGGGTTCTACTAGGTCCCATATTTCTAATCTCATAAGGATCTAATAATGAAGTAGCATCATTAACTGGTGTCTGCACAGTATTAAATGATGGTATTTTATATTGTAATGCTTTATCGAATGTAATTTGACCAGTAGAAGTTAATTCTTTTGCCGGCAATACATCAACAGGGAGCGAAGAAGTAGTATTACTTCTTGGTAGCGCTCTGGATCCAACTAAAATAATCTCATCAAGTTCTGCTCCACCACTTAATGAGATATTGATGGTTGTTTGAGAATTTACAGGTACTTCTTTAGAATTAAAGCCTACATAGCTAAAAACTAGAATACCTTCGGGGTTAACTTCAATGCTGTATTTACCATCAAAATCGGTTGTAGAACCATTACTGGTTCCTTTTTCAATAATATTTACTCCAGGTAAAGGAGACCCATCTGCATCCGAGACGACTCCTGTTACTATCTGTTGCGAAAAGCACAGACTTGTGGATAGTACGATTAAAATAAATGCGAGTTTTTTCATGTAATAATTTGTGTTTAAATGATGTTGGTTTAAAATGATTGTCGGTTAAATATATTTAAAAATGCTAGTATTTAACATAAAGTATTATGAATTTTTCAAAATATATGTGAAAAAATCATAAAAAAATGTATTTCTTTCACTCTGTAAGTGTTGTGAATTTGTATTTATAATATTTAGTAAATAGTGGCTGTTTTCGAGGGCTAGTAACTAAGTTTTGTTGTTGTATTTTGGATGCCAAAACGATGAATCGACGTAAGGAAATAGTGCATGATCGTTATGAAGAAGATAAAATTATAATGTATTTAGTAAAGTTTTTCTTTTTATGTTTAAAAGTGAAAAAATTATAAATAAGGAAATCAGAAATATCAATATTTCTTATTTCTGAATATTTAAAAAATAAAAAGACCGCCTAAATATTTAGGCGGTCTTCTAATATATGTTTTGGTGTTTTTTAGAAATTAAAATCTAATCTAGCATAGTAATAAGCTCCACCAAATCCCATTTGAACAGCATCCCAGTATCCACCAGCTTCTGTTTCACCATCATTTTGTTGATCGGGATATTCATTAAAAATATTGTTTCCTCCGATAGTAAACTTTAGGTTATCGGTTAGCTTGTATCCTACATTTAGGTCTGCAGTAATTTTAGCACCGTATACATCTTCTGCATCCGTGAAATCGATAAGAACAATCTCACTAAAATGTGTTAAACCAACCCCGGCATTAAATTTATTTTTGCTGTAATTGGCATTAAAAGAAAACTTACTTTCTGGAGCAGAAGCCAATAAAAATGCTTTTTCTCTTTCTCCAAAGAAGGTAGCTTGGTCTAAACCTCCATTGTTTATATCCTCAATAGTCATATTATTAATGTTTCCGGCTAGTGTTGCTGATATATTACCAAAATCAAAGTTTCCTTTCCAGGATAGTATTAAATCTAGCCCAATAGTTTCTGTATCTACACCATTGGCAAAGAATTGTGCTTCTGCCACATTTGGTATTTGAGGAGCAGCAAATGTTCCTGTTAATACAATTCTATCTTTAACATTAATATAATACCCATCTACTGTAGCTGTAAAACCACCAAAAGTGGCTGTTGCTCCTAAGGCTCCGTTTAATGCTGTTTCTTCGTCGAGTTGTTGAATCCCAAAAGAAGCAGTTACAGGACTATTATTAGCAGATAATAAGGTTTCTGTTGCGACTCCGCCCTGGAAATCAGTAAATCTAAGGTTGTAGTATATCTGAGCCAGAGAAGGAGCTCTAAAACCTGTACTTACAGATCCACGAATATTAACACCTTCTGTAGCTTTAATTCTAAAAGCTAATTTACCATTAGTAGTACTTCCAAAATCACTATATTCTTCAAACCTTCCTGCAACGCCTAATAAAAAACTATCAGAAATATCTAATTCTGCATCTGCATATATTGAAAGGTTAGATCTTGAACGATCTACTTCGTTTGCAGGACTATACCCGGGGAACCCTTGTGATCCACCAGGTCTCAATTCTCCAGAAAGTGGATCGGTAGGCTGTGTTTGACTTCCTGGATCTGTAATAGGTAAGCCATTAACATCATATGTTGCATAAGACCCTTCTTCGCCAGCAAAAATTTCGAAATTTTCAATTCTGTACTCTGTACCAAAAGCGATGTTTAATCCTTTAAGAATGTTTGGATAATATTTAGAAAGGTCAAGACTGGTTGTATTTTGACTTAGGCTGTGTCCACCAGCATCAAAATCTGTTGGTGAAGAGCCCTGTAACGAGGCATTTAAAGTTCCTTTTATGAAATAATGAAAATTATTTTTACCCCAGGTATTATTAATATCAATTTTCCAACCACCTTCAGTTTCGGTTCTAACACCAGCAGAAACAGAATTATCGATAATATTTGATGTTATCCTTGGTGTAAAACCGTTTGAATAAATAGAAGGTACAACACGTTCTCCATCATTACGAGTAAATGCAAAAGCATCGGTATCACGATAATTTCTACCTCCAAAAGCGTATATTTCAGTTTTTTTGGATATAGGAATTGCAGCATTAGCAAAGAAATTAAAACCATCTATAGCAGCCTCTCCAAAACCTCTCCTGAAATCAAAACCAGGGCGTAGTGTTTTGTTTTTGCTAATATATTCTGTAGTAAAGTTTGCGTAACCATCTTCTCCGATTTCTACTCCATAGTTAGCGGTTATTTTTACTGATCCTCCATCAAGGCTTTTATCATCAGCAATGATGTTTCCATCATTTTCGGTATCGAGTCGATTTCCATCGGTATTAGGAGTTCCCGCAGGAAAATCTCCTTTTGCATTCGCATTATAAGCACCATAACTGATACTTCCTGTTAATTTATTTACATTATCTTTTAGAACAATATTAATAACACCAGCAATAGCATCAGATCCATACTGTGCTGCAGCGCCATCTCTTAAAACTTCAATTCTTTTTATAGCAGATGCAGGAATAGCATTGAGATCTGTTCCAGAGTTCCCTCTTCCACGAGTTCCAAAAACATTAATCAAAGAAGAAGAATGCCTTCTTTTTCCGTTTATTAAAACCAAAGTTTGATCGGGTCCAAGACCACGTAAAGTTGCTGGGTCGATATGATCTGCACCATCTGATCCAGATTGTTTATTAGCATTAAAAGAAGGAGCGGCATACTGCAAGAGTTCATTAATTTCTATTTTACCACTTTTGGTAATAACGTCTTGCATATCGATAATGTCAATTGCTACAGGAGTATCGGTTGCAGTTCTTTTTGGACTTCTGGATCCAACCACAATAATAGTACTTAATGCTTCTCCTTCGAGGAGGGTGACATCAATTTTTTCTTGTGTTCCTACTTCTATTTCTTGTGTCTCAAAACCAATATAGCTATATACAAGAATAGCATTTGCATCTATGGCAATTGAGTAATTACCTTGACTGTCTGTTGTTGTACCTTTTGCAGATCCTTTTTCTATAATATTTACATAAGGTATTGGAGATCCTGAAGAGTCAGTAACTGTTCCTGTTACTACTTGTTGACTAAAACACCAACTGGTGAATAAGCAAAATAAAATGAGTGTGATTTTTTTCATAAAAAATGTTTATTAAGGTGATTGTGTCCTTAAATATATCTAAAAGGTTGGTATTTAGCATAAACTGTTAGGTGTTTTTTAATTAGATCCTTGATTTTATTGATGATTTCAGTTAAAAAGAAGAAATAGTAAAATTGCCTATAAAGCCCAAAAACATAGTCATTATTCATAAATTAAGGATGTAAAGATTTACTTTAATATTTTTACACCCTTAATTCTCGAAATATTCAGTTACTTTCATTAGTTATACACACGGAGAATTCCATGGTAATGCACATAGGGGGGCACTCCATTCACCACCACAGGCAAGACAATCTTGTTCATTTCTAGGCCATCCAGAACCCTTAATAATCTGAAGTTGTTTTCTGTTAAGTTTCTGAACTCCTTTAAAATTTAAAATGGTTTGTAACATGATTTTTGGTTTTAAGATTTATACTATGATTTTAAATAATTACTTAAATTTAGGTTTTTCAAATAAAGTGGAGTCTACTATTCATCATAAATTATTTGTAAATAGAGATTTATGCAGAAAAATCTATGTGATACATATCATAAAAAAAGCCGAGTCCTATAGACTCGGCTTTAACTATTAATTAGTATTAGTAAATATTTAGTTTGCTTGATATTTATAGACAATTGTAGTTACCTTGTCTATTTTAGAATCATACATTTCTAGAATAAAATTTTTATCTGTATCAAAATGCCCAAGACAATTATCATTACCTCCTGAGTTTACAATATAATACCCGTTCTTTAGTGGCCTTACTTTAGCGACTTTATCTCCGGATTTATTTAAAAAAGTTATTATAAAACCTTTCTCATCAGCAACTTTAGTGTAACCCACCATATCCGAAGTAGTTTCAAACTTTTGTACTACTACTTCATCATCTTCATAAATAGCGGATTGATTAATTTGATCTTCACCGTCAGGGCTAAACGTTATTTTGCTTTTTTTAGTAATAACTTCCTGTTTTTTAATAACTTTTTCTTCACCATTAGGTCCTTTGATACGAATCGTTTTAGTCACTGTTTCTTGTGAAGAATTTTGTTTATCTTTTTTTTCGTCAGATTGCGCGTGATTAACAGCAGTACAAATCATAAATAATGCTGTAATTAGAGTCTTTAAAGCTTTCATTTGTGTGTTTGTTAGGTATAAATTTACAAAAAAACAGAAATATGCTAAAATCTAAGTGCCAGTATCAAGAGAATAAATGTTTAGACTAGTAATTTTTACTGTAAACTATTTATTAAATAATCTTATGAATCTGTACTTGTTTACTATATATGAATAGCATTATCTTTGCACTCTTAAAAATTGGGAGTGAACTATAGAAAATATCCCAACCATTATTAATATACGTACCATGAAAGCAGGAATCGTAGGGTTGCCAAATGTTGGAAAATCAACATTGTTTAATTGTTTATCTAATGCAAAAGCACAGAGTGCTAATTTTCCTTTTTGTACCATAGAACCAAATATTGGTGTGGTGAATGTACCAGACCATAGGCTGGAAAAGCTAGAGGAATTAGTAGTGCCCGAACGGGTAATCCCCGCAACGGTCGAAATTGTGGATATTGCAGGTTTAGTAAAAGGAGCGAGTAAAGGAGAAGGATTAGGAAATCAGTTTTTAGGTAATATTAGAGAAACAGATGCTATAATACATGTATTGCGTTGTTTTGATAATGATAATATTGTTCATGTAGATGGATCGATAGACCCAATTAGAGATAAAGAAACGATTGATATCGAATTACAGCTTAAAGATCTGGAGAGCATAGAAAAAAAACTGGATAAAGTAAAAAGGGCTGCAAAAACTGGTAATAAAGAGGCCCAGAAAGAAGAAGCAATTTTACTAAAACTTAAAGAAGGATTAGAAGCTGGAGTATCGGTTAGAGCAATTGATGTTTCTGAAGACGATCATACGGCATATGTGAAACCATCTCAGTTTATAACAGATAAGCCTGTACTTTATGTTTGTAATGTTGATGAAGGATCTGCGGTAGACGGAAACGATTATGTGAAAAAGGTAAAAGAAACTGTAGCTTCAGAAAAAGCAGAAGTAATAGTGTTAGCTGTTGGTACTGAGGCTGATATTACTGAATTGGATGATTATGAAGAACGTCAATTATTTTTGCAGGATATGGGATTAGAAGAAGCAGGTGCATCAGTACTAATTCGCGCAGCATATAAATTGTTAAACCAGCAAACTTATTTTACAGCTGGTGTTAAGGAAGTAAGAGCATGGACAGTTAATGTGGGGGCTACTGCACCACAAGCAGCAGGAGTGATTCATACCGATTTTGAGAAAGGTTTTATACGAGCAGAAGTTATCAAATATGATGATTTTGTAAAATATGGCAGTGAATCCAAAGTAAGAGAAGCAGGAAAACTAGGAGTAGAAGGAAAGGCATATATCGTGAATGATGGAGATGTAATGCATTTCTTATTTAATGTATAAAAAATACTTTATTTATTTATAAAACCTTTCTGGGAATACCAGAAAGGTTTTTTGTTGGGTATCGTAATTAGAAAGTTTTTAGATTTTTCAAAAATAACGATACTACTATTTTTGAAAGATGCAAAATAGTAAGTTATCCTCGTACGGAATTGCACTGGCGATTATTGGTATCGTTTTATTCTCTGCAAAAGCAGTATTAGTCAAATTAGTATATAAATTTGAGATAAGCTCAGAACATCTATTACTGTTTAGAATGTTATTTTCTTTACCTATATACATTGTATTAGCCTTGTATAAAAAGCCTGTAGAAAAAGATAAAATTAGAAGAATAGATTACTTGTGGATTTTGTTTTTTGGGTTTGTTGGGTATTACTTGGCAAGTTATTTTGATTTCCTTGGATTGAAATACATTAAGGCAGGATTAGAACGAATAATTCTTTTTATTTATCCAACACTAGTTATTATTATTTCCCGGATTTTTTTGAAGAGCATAATTACAAAGCAACAACTGTTAGCTATTTTACTAACATATATAGGAGTGATTGTTACGTTTTGGGGAGAGCTTCAAATAGAAACTAGTCATATCGTTTTAGGAGGATCTTTGATTTTCTTGAGTGCATTAACCTATGCAATTTATCTCGTAGGGAGTGGGTGGTTAATTCCTAAGTTTGGAGTAGTAACTTTTACCTCATATGCTATGATAGTTTCATCTTTATGTATAATTATTCAATATTTGATTTTTGATAGACAAAATATAATGAACTACCCGTTAGAAGTATATCTTATTTGTATAATCATGGCTGTTTTTTCTACAATTATACCTTCTTATTTGGTATCTGCAGCTATTGCTAAACTTGGGGCATCTAATTTTTCGATTATAGCAAGTTTGGGTCCTGTATCTACTATCCTTTTGGCTTATTTCGTTTTGGGAGAAAATTTGTCAACAGTCCAGGTAATCGGAGCAGCAATAGTGATTTTCGGAGTATATGTAATCTCAAAGAAAAAATGAAACAAAGTAAAATCTATTCACCTATAAAAAGTTTCAATGTTATTTTTAAACGTTTTTTAATGTTTTTTCATTAATTTAACACTCTAATTAGTAAGTGTTTACTTACGTTGATGGGGATTACTTTCCAAAGAAAATATTGGAAACGTAAATTAGATTTGTAATATTTATGGGTAAAGGGGGTTTAAGAATAATAGTATTGTACTGTTTTGTATATATGGGTATTGTCGGTTACGGACAAATAAACTATAGTACTGATGGCAACAAAGTGTCATCACTAGAGAAATCAGGTAAAGAAAAATCGAAACCGTTAGAAGTTAAAAAGGTGACCTTTGATGAAGATAGTTATCAAAGAGATCTTGAATACAATGAGAAAGAAGCGTATTTGGCAGAAATAGCCAGAAAAGACACTATTATTAATGTGCTACTGGTTGGCCTTGTTCTGCTACTAATAGCTTTGTTTTTCTTTTATTGGAAATATAGAGTAAGAAAAAAAAGTAGTGATGTCTTAAAAGAAAAAAATAAACAACTCATTGAAGCAAAGGCGGAAGCAGAAAAACTCACCAATACAAAATCTCAATTTATTTCTACTGTAAGTCATGAACTAAGAACTCCTCTTTATGGTGTGGTAGGAATTACGACATTATTATTAGAAGAAAAAGATATTTTACCAAAGCATAAAAAATTGCTTAATTCATTAAAGTTTTCTGGAGACTACCTTTTGGATTTAATAAATAAGGTATTGAAAATAAGCAAGATTGAGTCTAATAATGAAAAACTTACAAAGACTCCTACAAATCTACTTAAGCTTTCTCAGAACTTATTATATTCTTTTGAGTATCAGGCAAAAAACAAAAACAATGAACTTGTTTTAGAAATACCAAATGAATTACCCGATGTATTAGATGTTGATTCTCTTAAGATATCCGAAGTTCTAATTAATCTGATCGGAAATTCATCAAAGTTTACCGAAAATGGAAAGATATGGCTTAGAATAAAAATCCTCTCTTTAGAGAATGAAATGATTACAATTAGATATGAAGTAGAAGATAATGGTGTAGGAATCCCAGAGGATAAAAAAGAGTTTGTATTCGAGAAGTTTTCTCAGGTTGGTAGAGAGTTTAATAAATCTGAAGGAACGGGATTAGGTTTATCTATTGTTAAAAACCTTTTAGAAATGATGGATAGCGAAATTTATCTGGATAGTAAAGAAGGTAGGGGGACCAAGTTTCATTTTGATTTACAATTAGAAATCATAGACGAAAAGGAAGAGAAAGAAATAGATTTGAATAGTAGTAGTATGAATACTATTTATAGACGAATATTAGTCGCAGAGGACAACAAAATAAATCAAATCGTTACCAAAAACCTTTTAAATATAATTGGATATGACTGTACTATTGTAGAGAATGGCTTTAATGCACTGCAAATGGTTAAAAAAGAGGATTTTGATCTTATTCTGATGGATCTAAATATGCCCTATCTTAATGGGACAGAAGCCACCAGACGTATACGAGAATTTAATCAGATCACACCTATTATTGCTCTTACGGCTTCCGAGTTAAGTGAAGTGCAAGAAGAATGTATGGAAATAGGAATGAATGATATTATTAATAAACCATTAAATAAGAATGATCTTAAAAATATTATAACAAAGCATTTGCTGCCCTAATTTATTAATGAGAAGGAAATATCTCATTAATAAATGAAATGACATTCTTAATCACAATTTCTGAATTCTCTTTGTGTGGCGTATGCCCAATATCTGGAATTAGTAAAGCTTTGGAGTGCCCCGATGTGTTTTTTACAATAGAGTTTACTTGATCCAGTGTTCCATATTCATCTTTTTCACCCTGAATTATTAGTGAAGGACATTCAATCTTAGATAAATATTCTTCAATATTCCAGGATTGATAAGTTTCAGAAAGCCATGTCTCTGCCCATAATCTAAAAACTGCATCCGTCTTATCTCCGTGGTATTTATATAATTTCTCTTTAAGAGAAGTATTTTGGTACGCAAGGACTGCTGCTTTAATACCATTAATGGTTTCTTGTTCTACAAATACATGGGCTCCTTCGGTAATAATACCAATAACTTTTTCTGGAAACAAAGCTGCAGTTAATAAAGCAATACTTCCGCCATCACTATGACCAAATAGTATAACGTTTTTTAATTCTAGATTCTGTATTATTTTTGCTAGAATATAAGCTTCTTCTTTTAAGTAATCATTATTTCTTTTCGAAGTAATAAAAGGAGCAGATTTACCATAGCCTTGGCGATCATAAGAAATAATATTACACCCTGTTTTTAATGCTATTTGTTTGGGAAAATCTTTCCATAATTCAACACATCCTAAAGAATCATGTAAGAAAATAATGGTTGCCTTTCCTGGTACTAGTAACTCAGGGCTTTTAGAGAATTGTAATCGCTGTTTATCAATTATTAAATCCAAAATAGTGGTTTTGTTATAAAAAGTGCTAAAAATAAGCTAAAGTCTATGCAAATTGTATAATTTGCGCCATTAAAGTTGAAACACTAGACATTTTTTTAAGTCTAGCTATAGTAAATAGTTAATCCAATACAATGAAAAAAACATTAGCCAAGATTTCCATTGGTGTATTATTAATTGGTTGTGGAACCAGTAACCTTACAAATGATATAGCAACAAATGTACCTATAGCAACAGCTATAGATTTAACTCAAGTAAAAGACGATAAAGTTCCGGTTACTATAAATCCAGGACGCTTTATTCAGGATACCGTAAAATATCGTATTCCCAAAGTGGTTCAAGGTACTTATGCTGTAAGTGATTTTGGGAAATTTGTAGATGATTTTAAGGCTTTTGATTATCAGGGAAATGAAATTAAAACAGAAAAAAAAGATACCAATACATGGTTGATTCCGAATGCCAAGCAGCTTGATAGAATTAGTTACCTGGTAAATGATACCTATGATATAGAGAACACAGACATCGGTACGCCTTTCTCTCCTTCTGGAACTAATATAGAACCAGAAAATTATGTATTGAACCTTCACGGATTTATTGGATATTTTGATGTACTGAAAAATAACCAGTATGCATTAGAGGTAAAAGCTCCATCTGAAATGAAGAGAACTTCTGCGTTACAAAAAGTAGGGTCAGAAGTTAGTGATGATAAGGTAATTACCGTAGATAAATATTTGGCAACACGGTATTTCGAAATTACAGACAATCCAATGATGTATGGAGATCTTGATGTCGAAGAATTTATGGTAGGAGATATCAAAATTGTGTTAAGTATATATTCACCAAATAAAGTACATACAGCAGCTAAGATAAAAGAAACTGTATTTAAAATGATGAAAGGGCAAAAGGCATATCTTGGAGATATCAATAGTACTCCTCGTTATGATATATATTTATATTTAGCACCTAGCACTGAAAATGCCCCTGCGGGATTTGGAGCACTAGAGCATCATACGTCTACCGTAGTAGTATTACCAGAACAAATGCCCGATGAAGCGTTGGCATCTGCAATGATTGATGTCGTTTCTCATGAGTTTTTCCATATTGTAACCCCTCTTAGTGTTCATTCTGAAGATGTACATTATTTCGATTATAACAAGCCCACTTTTTCAAAACATTTATGGATGTATGAAGGAGTAACCGAATATTTTGCGACCTTATTTCAGGTTAACCAAGGATTGGTAGAAGAGCAGGAGTTTTATGATAAAATCATGGGTAAAATTCAGAGTGCAAGTGGATTTGATGATACAATGAGTTTTACGGTAATGAGTGAAAATATATTGGATCAACCTTATGCAGCTAACTATGTTAATGTATATGAAAAAGGAGCATTAATAGGTATGTGTATTGATATTCTGATGCGTGAAGAAAGTAATGGGAATCGAGGAATCCTATCTTTGATGAAAGAGTTATCTCTTAAATATGGTAAAAACAAACCTTTTAACGATGATAAAATTATAGAAGAGATTACGGCAATGACTTATCCGGCTATTGGTGAATTTTTGAAAACTCATGTTGTAGGAAAAACTCCTATTAACTATGAAGAATTCTTTAAAAAAGTAGGGTTATCAGTAGAATCAGAAAGAGTAGAAACAAATTATATCCAAAATTCTGGAGTTTTAATTGTAGCTGGAAATCAGGAAAAAGGAACTATCTTTTTTACAGATTTAGTTTCTGATAATAGCTTCTGGGCAGAAAATGGAGCGAAACCAAACGATGATATTGTAGAAGTAAATGGTACTAAATTGACATTGCAGAATGCTAATAACATACTAGGTGCGACTTTTCAATGGCAAGAAGGAGATGATATTGAAGTTAAACTTAACAGAGCAGGAGAGGAAGTTGTTATTAAAACTAAAGTAACTAAATCTTTTACCAAAGGGAAAAAACTTAAAGTAATTGATAATTCTACAAAAGAGCAATCAGAGCTTAGAAAAACTTGGTTAAAAGGATAGGGTTTACAAAACAAAACTAAAAAAGGCCCTTGTACAAGGGCCTTTTTTAGTTTTAAATAATATCTTCTTCATAAGGAATCGTATTCAAGACATATTGTATTGCTTTAATCCGTGCTTCAGTTTTGCGATCGGCTTCAATAATAACCCAGGGAGAAAGCTCGGTATTTGTTTTTTCAAACATTTTAACCTTATACTTTGTATATTCATCCCAGAGTGCTTGAGCCTTTTCATCTACAGGGGTCATTTTCCATTTTTTTAAAGGACTTGATTTGATATCTTTAAAACGAGTAGCTTGTTCTTCTTTGGTGATTGAAAAATAAAATTTAATAAGATAAGTATCCGATTCTAGTATCATTCTTTCAAAATCATTTACCTGTCCCATAAATGTAGTATACTGGTTTTCTGTACAAAACCCATTAACAGGTTCCACAACCGCCCGATTATACCAACTACGATCAAAAAGAACCATTTCCCCCGGTGTAGGCAGTTGATTAACATAACGTTGAAAATACCATTGTCCTTCTTCTTCACTTGTAGGTTTTGGCAATGCTACAATGCGAAAATGCCTAGGGTTTATATGAGAAGTAATACGGCGTATTGCTCCGCCTTTTCCTGCGGCATCACGACCTTCAAAAATGATTACTATTTTCTTCTCATTTTTTATGGTCCAGTTTTGTAACTTGATAAGTTCGGCCTGGAGTTCTTTTAATTGTATCTCATATTTAACCATCCTCAATACCTTTTCAACATCAGTCTTTTTATCCATAAACAGATATTTTAAACCAATAGGAGAGTTTAGAATTTCCAGATCTTCTTTAGAAAGATTAATATTTTTTGTTTTTTGAGTTGCCGTCATAAATCAAATATCTATTTGTTCAATATATCTATAGTATCTTAGGATCACATTAGGATCAGGAAGTAATGTGGTTTTTGCTTTCGATTTACCCGTATAGTCAAATCTTGATAATACATACCTCATACTTTCTAAACGAGCAGTTTTCTTACTATTGGTTTTTACAATAACCCAGGGGCTAAATGTAGTATGAGTTTTTGAGAACATTTGTTCCTTGTATTTAGTGTATTTGTTCCATAGCTGTTGCCCTTTCATGTCTACGGGACTAAATTTCCATATTTTTAGAGGATTCTGTAGTCTTGCATCAAAGCGTTTTTTTTGCTCTTCTTTTGATATAGAGAACCAAAATTTGATTACTATAACTCCATCTTCATATAGCATATGTTCAAATTCTGGAACCTGAACCATAAAATTTTTATATTGCTTATTGGTACAAAACCCCATAACAGGTTCTACAACGGCACGGTTATACCAGCTACGATCAAAAAAAACAATTTCTCCTGGATTAGGTAATTCTTTAATGTATCTTCTAAAATACCATTGCCCTTTTTCGACCTCGGTAGGTTTTGATAATGCAACAATACGCATAGAACGAGGATTAAGGTGCTCTGTAAATCGCTTTATAGACCCTCCTTTTCCTGCAGCATCTCTCCCCTCAAAAATTATTGCAACACGTAACTTCTTTTTTGCTATCCATTGCTGAAGATTTACCAGTTCTCCTTGTAGAAAACGAAGCTCTTCTTCATATCGAAGTTTCTGTAATATTTTTTTAATGTCGATGTTTTTTTGATCAGCAATATTGATCAAATGTTTCCGTTTTTTGACTTGATTTAGTTCTTCAAGTGTAAACATAAAATTTGTAATTTGTTATTCTAAATAAGTAGACATTAAAGGTAAAAAGAAAATGAATTTTATGGATCTTTAACGGCAATTTTTTTGCATAAAATAACCAGAAGAATACATTTAGATTATTTTTTTTCTATACTTTCCAGAAGAACCTTTCTTTGGCTTTTGATTTTGAGCCTATTTTTTTATAAAATGTAATGGCATCGATATTAAAATCTGGAGTTTGCCATTGAATAATACTACAATTTTGTGATACAGCATATTCTCTTACAATAGCCATTATTTTTACGCCAATTCCTTTTCCTCGTGTTTCTTCTTTAAGATACAAACAATCAAGATAGATATAAAAATCAGCATCCCAGGTCGAGAATTGTTTCATAAAAGTTGCATAACCCAAAAGCTCATTATTTTGCTCTACAACAACACATTTTAGAACACTCTCTGATCCTAAAATATAGTGTAAAAGTGATGTTACTTTCTCTTTAGAATTAAACTTTGCTTTTTCATATATTGCGTGAGCTTCACATAGTAAAACAATTTGTTTAATATCTTCTTCTTTTGCAAATCTAATAGTCATGATTTTATTTTTAACAGGCACATTGAATTAAGGAACCTTCAGTAGGTTTGGTTCCCTGGGTAGCATATCCATCAAATTTCCACCATTCAATACCACCCATTAATTCTTTTACTTTGAATCCAAGCCTGGTCATATATAATGCTCCCTTGGTCGAAGCATTACAACCGATACCATCACAATAACAAATATAAGTTTTTGTTTTGTCAAGATGGGCTGTGTTTTCTACTGTCATCTCTTGATGAGGTAAGTTAATAGCAGTCGGGATATGTTCCTTTTCATACCCAAAAGATTTTCTTGCATCAACTACTACAATGTTTTCTTCTTTTTCAAGAGCATCAAATAAGTCAGATGGATCCATTTCATAAGCTAATTTGTTTTCGTAAAATTTAATTTGATTTTCCATAATTCTTCGTTTTTATTTTGTCAAATGTAACATCAATTTAGAGCCTGTTTCTAATAGATTAGATGAATGATTTGATGTTGTAACTGAAATATTTTCATATTCGTTACAATAGTATTATTGTAGCTTTGCAGGTATGGATGTTAAGTATTTTAGATTAATAAAAACTATTACTGAAGAAGGTAATATCGCTAACTCATCAGAACGATTATTTTTAACTCAATCGGCATTAAGTCATCAATTAAAAGAATTAGAAGGAAGGTTAGGCTTTAAAGTATTTCATAGAACAAGAAATAAATGGAAACTAACTGAAGAAGGTTTGGAACTATATAAGATGGCTAATGAAGTACTGGAAACTATAGAGCAAGGATTTAATAGTATTCAACAAATAAAAAATGGATCCAAAGGAAGTATTAAAGTAAGTACAGAGTGTTATTCTTTTTATCAGGGATTACCTGGGTTCATTCAAAAAATGGGAATGCTATACCCTCAAATTGATGTTGATCTTATTCTTGAAGCCACGCATCAACCGATTTCAAAACTATTATCAAATGAGATTGATATCGCCTTGGTTACTTCAGAACCAGCAAATGATCAATTGTCTAGTATTGCATTGTTTGAGGATGAAACCTATGCTATTATGCACAAAGAGCATAGATATAGCGAAGTAGAATATTTAAGTGCCGATAATTTTGAGGATATTCATTTGATTATTCATTCTTTTCCATTAGAAACAGTATCAGTTTATGAGCAATTCTTAAAACCCAATAAAATAACACCTATAAAAATTTCTGCTATCCCCCTTACCGAAGTTTCTTTAGAAATGGTGAACGCAAATATGGGAGTTATATGTATGCCGAAATGGGCAATAAAATCACTAAAAATACCTAAAGATTTGATTTTTAAAAGCATTGGAAAGTATGGTGTGAAAAGAACTCATTATCTGGTTATTAGAAAAGAAGACATTAATAAAAAATATATTAACGATTTTGTTTCAAGCTTTGAAGAGAGTTTTTTGAGTATATGATTTCAGAAAAATACAATCTAAAACACACTTAAGGTGAGATGCTAAACCCTAAATGTGTTTTAAATGAGATATGATTTCCAGGCTTAGGAATCACTGTTTTTTGCTAACAATTCTTTATACTATAGGAATGGGTTAGCCCATTTTTCATTAGTATAAACATCATTTCCTGAGAGTGTTAATAAAAACTCTTTCAAATCATTTATTTCTTGAGCTGTCATTTGTAGATTTTGTAGATTCCCTCCAGGCTTTAATCTTCGATCTAGCTGAGGGTTGTCTGATGTATTAGGAATATCATTATAATGATCAATAACCTGATCTAAGTCAACAGCAAAGTGCATTAAAGGACCATTAAGTTCTCCTTCGGGATTAAAAATATCACGTAGAGAGGGAGCTCTGGTAACGGTAAAATCAGTATCTGTTATGACTGTTGCAATACGATGAATAAAGCCGTTATTTAAACTTTGCGGATCAATATCAAATTCTGGTGGTCTATGACATGCAGCACAACCAACTCCACCAGAAGTCCTATTTCCGCCAGCATCAAAGTTTGGGCGATCTAAAAACAACTGTTTTCCATTGTTTTCATTTTGCGAAAAATTGGTAAATGGTGCCCTGTCATTTGGAGAAGAAACTCTTCCTGTATCATATCTAGAATCAAAAGATTGAATACTTCTAATGAATTGAGCTAGTGCTAACTGTATTTTGTTTTCTGTAATTTCTGATTCACCATAAACCCAATTAAATAATTCTGGATAATAATCAGTTTCATTTAGTTTATTTAATAAACCATCAAAATTTAAATCTCCATTAGTACCGCTAAATCCCATTTCTGCATGATCCTGGATTGGCATTGTTGTTTGTTCTTCTAATGAAGAAGCTCTTTCGTCCCAGAAGAAATTTGTTTCATCTGCAAACCTAGAATTAATTAGTCGCATAGAATGCCTGGCGGTGGTTCCATTTACACCTTGACTAACCAATGCATTATCACTAAAAGCAGTGGATTGAATGTGACAGCTAGAGCATGAAATAGTGTTGTTAGAAGATAAATTTTTATCATAAAATAAGATTCTACCTAAAGTAGCTCCTTCATTAGTGATTTCATTACCATTTGTATTATCTTTTGTAATATAGGCAGGAGGTATTGTTACATAATTGGATAAATTGTCGAAATCAATATTAAAATACGAAGAGAAATCAAAAGAAGAAGTTACCGGGTTTGTATCTGTAGTGGTTTCAGTATTAATATCGATTTCCTGATTGGATATATCATCATTAGAACAAGCATAAGTAGTTAATAAAATTGATAGTAGCAGGATTTTTTTCATAGTATCGAGATCTTTAGTTGTACGTACTATGACCACATTTTATAGAAATGGTTTAATCTGTGCACAAATTTTTTGAATTATTTTAAAATAATGATCTTTTGATTTCCGTTTTTTATTTAAAAACGGTCTAATTAGATGGATCAAATGGCTGCATACCAAATAATCAACAAAATTCACTATCGATTTGTTAATTACTTTGTAGAAAGGCTATTTTAATTTTGTAAGTGAAACCTTATATTAGCAGGCATTCTACCCAAAATTTATGAGCAAAGAAACCAAATATACCGAAGATAATATACGATCCCTCGACTGGAAAGAACATATACGTATGCGACCCGGAATGTATATCGGGAAACTAGGTGATGGTTCTTCTGCAGATGATGGAATTTATATTTTAGTAAAAGAGGTACTCGACAATTCGATTGATGAATATGTAATGGGAGCCGGTAAGACGATTGAGATTTCTATACAAGGAGAAAAAGTAGTTGTTAGAGATTATGGTCGTGGGATTCCGCTAGGCAAAGTGGTAGACGTAGTTTCTAAAATGAATACCGGAGGTAAATATGATTCCCGGGCATTTAAAAAATCAGTCGGACTTAATGGAGTGGGTACCAAAGCGGTTAATGCGTTGTCTGCATTCTTTAAAGTAGAATCTACTCGAGACGGTAAATCAGCTTCGGCAGAATTCGAAAAAGGAAACCTTACAAATCAGGAAACATTAGAAGAAACTTCTCGTAGAAGAGGAACTAAAGTATCTTTTGTACCAGATAATACAATATTTAAGCATTATAAGTACCGCGCAGAGTATGTGGCCAAAATGCTAAAAAACTATGTGTACCTTAACCCTGGTTTGACCATTATTTTTAATGGAGAGAAATATTTTTCAGAAAATGGATTAAAAGATTTGCTTTCTGATACTATAAATAAGGAGGATCAATTATATGATATTATTCATCTTCAAGGTGATGATATTGAAATCGCGATTACTCATAGTAAAACACAATATAGTGAGGAGTATCATTCTTTTGTAAATGGACAGCATACTACACAAGGAGGAACACATCAAGCTGCATTTAGAGAGGCTATAGTAAAGACCATTAGAGAATATTATGGTAAAAACTATGAAGCCAGTGATATTCGTAAATCCATTGTATCTGCGATAAGTATAAAAGTGATGGAGCCCGTTTTTGAAAGTCAGACAAAAACCAAGTTAGGGTCTGCGGAAATGGGAGGAGATCTACCTACAGTAAGAACCTATATTAATGATTTTGTAAAAACACAACTGGATAACTTCTTACATAAAAATCCAAATACTACTGAAAGTCTACAACGTAAAATATTACAGGCAGAGCGTGAACGTAAAGATTTATCCGGAATTCGGAAACTGGCAAAAGAAAGAGCAAAAAAAGCCAGTCTACATAATAAGAAATTAAGAGATTGCCGTGTTCATCTTACCGATAGTAAGAAAGATCGTAATCTCGAAAGTACTCTATTTATTACCGAGGGAGATTCTGCAAGTGGATCTATAACAAAATCCAGAGACGTGAATACTCAAGCTGTTTTTAGCTTACGCGGAAAACCGTTGAATAGCTATAACATGAGTAAAAAAATTGTCTATGAAAATGAAGAATTCAATCTGTTACAAGCAGCATTAAATATAGAAGAATCATTAGAAGATTTACGATATAATAATATTGTAATCGCAACAGATGCCGATGTAGATGGAATGCACATACGATTATTGTTAATCACCTTTTTCTTACAGTTCTTTCCCGAAGTAATAAAAGAAGGGCATTTATATATATTGCAGACTCCGTTGTTTAGAGTTCGGAACAAAAAAGAAACAATCTATTGTTATTCTGAGCAGGAAAGAAGAGATGCTATTGCAAAATTATCGGGTAAACCAGAAATCACACGATTTAAGGGATTAGGTGAGATTTCTCCAGATGAATTTGTACACTTTATAGGAGATGATATACGTTTAGACCCTGTAATGCTGGATAAAGAAAAATCGATTGAAGAATTATTGTCTTTTTATATGGGAAAAAACACACCACAACGACAAGAATTTATCATAGATAATCTAAAAGTAGAACTTGATACAATAGAGGAAGAATTATAATTATTAGAAGCCCCAGAAATTATATATGGATTTGGAAAACGAAAACGAAGAACTACATCACGATTCTACCCCCGAAGATCATCAACCACAAGAGGTGATCACTAAGGTTACAGGAATGTATAAAGACTGGTTTTTGGATTATGCATCTTATGTAATCTTAGAGCGAGCAGTACCGGCAATTGAAGATGGTTTAAAACCAGTACAACGTCGTATTCTTCATTCTATGAAGGATCTCGATGATGGTCGATATAATAAAGTGGCCAATATTGTAGGGCATACGATGCAGTATCATCCTCATGGTGATGCCAGTATTGCTGATGCAATGGTACAAGTTGGGCAAAAAGAATTGCTGATTGATATGCAAGGTAACTGGGGTAATATCCTTACCGGTGATAGAGCAGCCGCATCGAGATATATAGAAGCCCGCCTGTCTAAATTTGCATTAGATGTAGTATACAATCCCAAAGTTACCGACTGGCAATTATCCTATGATGGTAGAAAGAAAGAACCTATTAATCTTCCTGTAAAATTTCCTTTATTACTGGCACAAGGAGCAGAAGGAATAGCCGTTGGATTAAGTACTAAGATTTTACCACACAATTTCATCGAATTAATCGATGCATCCATTAAACATTTACAAGGCAAACGATTTACTATTTTCCCAGATTTTCCTACATCAGGAATAGCAGATTTTACAAACTATAATGATGGTAATCGTGGCGGTAAAGTTAGGGTACGTGCCGAGATATCTCAATATGAGAAGAACACTTTGGTTATAAATGAGATACCATTTTCTACTACAACCACATCTTTAATTGATTCTATTCTTAAAGCTAATGAAAAAGGAAAGATAAAGATTAAGAAAATAGAGGATAATACCGCAGCAAAAGTAGAGATATTAATACATCTTCCTTCTGGTATCTCCCCTGATAAAACGATCGATGCACTTTATGCATTTACGAATTGCGAAGTGTCTATATCACCATTAGGATGTGTTATAGAAGATAATAAGCCAAACTTTATTGGTGTTTCAGAAATGTTGCGCCGTTCTACCGATAATACAGTAGAATTACTAAAGAAAGAGCTCGAGATCCAGTTAGAAGAGTTACAGGAACAATGGCATTTTGCATCATTAGAAAGAATATTTATCGAAAACCGGATCTACCGAGATATAGAAGAAGTAGAAACATGGCCGGGGGTGATTGAAGCTATTGATAAAGGATTACAACCTCATATTAAACATCTAAAACGAGCGATTACCGAGGAAGATATTGTACGCCTGACAGATATTCGAATTAAACGTATTTCTAAATTTGATATAGATAAAGCACAACAAAAAATAGATGCACTTGAAGAAGATATAGCCCAAGTAAAACATCATCTCGAGCACCTTATAGAGTTTGCCATAGATTACTTTAAAAGGCTAAAAACTACATATGGTAAAGGAAAAGAACGTAAGACCGAAATCAAGATTTTTGATGATATTGAAGCAACCAAAGTTGTAATTCGAAATACAAAATTATACGTAAATCGTGAAGAAGGGTTTATCGGTACTTCGCTACGTAAAGACGAGTATGTAGCAGATTGTTCTGATATTGATGACATTATCTGTTTTACAGAAGAAGGAAAATTGATGATTACCAAAGTTGGATCAAAAACTTTTATTGGTAAAAATATAATTCATATAGCTGTTTTTAAGAAAAAAGATAAACGTACGATTTATAATATGATTTATCAAGATGGTAGAGGAGGAGCATCATATGTTAAGCGTTTTGCAGTTACAGGAGTAACAAGAGATAAAGAATATGATCTTGCACAAGGAAAAAAAGGATCAAAAGTCACATATTTCTCTGCTAATCCAAATGGTGAGGCCGAAGTAATTACTATTTTCTTGCGACAAGCAGGAAGTATTAAAAAATTAAAATTCGATCTTGATTTTGCAGACTTGTTAATCAAAGGTAGAGGGGTAAAAGGAAATATTGTTACCAAATATAATATTAAACGTGTTGAATTGAAAGAACAAGGAGTATCTACTCTAAAACCACGAAGAATTTGGTTTGATGATTCGGTACAGCGCCTTAATGTAGATGGAAGAGGTGAATTGTTAGGTGAATTTAGAGGAGAGGATCGTCTTTTGGTTATTACTCAAAAAGGTAATGCAAAAACAATAATTCCCGAAATGACATTGCATTTTAGTTCGGATATGATTGTTTTAGAAAAATGGAAACCCAAAAAACCAATATCTGCAATATATTGGGATGGAGAGAAAGAGCGATACTACATAAAACGTTTTCTGATTGAACACCCAGAGCGCGAAGAAACTTTTATTACAGAACATCAAAAATCTTTCTTAGAAGTTGTTTCTACAGATTATAGACCGATAGCAGAAATAATATTTACGAAGCTTAGAGGCAAAGATCAACGACCGACCGAAGAAATAAACCTCGAAGAGTTTATATCGATCAAAGGATCAAAAGCTTTAGGGAATCAATTAACTACACATAAAGTAAAACAGATCAATTTACTGGATTCATTACCATATGAAGAACAAGAATCACTTCCTACCGAAGAAATTGAAGTGATTGAAGAAGAAAATGTATCTCCTGAAGCAACCAACAATCAAACTTCAGCAAAATCTTCAGACGATGACGCCGATGCCGGTGAAGAAGGGGAACAGGCGAGCCTTTTTTAGATATTGACTAAAAAGGATTAATATGTAGTGGTACAGTACATATTAATAAACTTAATAGAGAAACTAACTTCTTTAGAAATGAAAGAAGTAAAAAACATTCTAATTTGTTAATCTGTAAAACTCAAGAAATAGATATCGATACTGTAGTATCGATAGAGACCGATATTGAGAATTCACAGTTCATATTGACTAGCTCAAAAGAGGAACACTTAAATCTGATAGCAGATAGAAATATTGAACATTTGATACTGAAATCTGAAAATAACATAACTATCGGTTTTGTAATATTGGCAGGATTGCAAAATAACAATAGAAGTATTGAGTTTCGTAGAATTGTTATAAACTAGAAAGGCAGAGGTTTTGGTAGAATGGCAATCAAAGAATTAAAACAGTATTGTTTTAAAAAATTAAACTGCCATCGATTGTGGTTAGATGTATTCGAAACTAATAAAAGAGCCAGATATTTATATCAATCAGAAGGGTTTAAAGAGGAAGGAACATTAAGAGATAGCATATGGGTTAATGGTGAATTTAAAAACTTAATAATCATGTCGATGCTTGAAAACGAATATATAAATACTCCTGTCAACAAAGTATAGAAAACTATTATTCTTTTCTAATATTAAAGTAAAGGCGAATTTAAGGTGTAAGTCTTCGTCATCAGATAGTAATAAATTAGCTATTCTAAGTTCAAATAAAGGTTTTTTGAGTTTTAACAGGCAAATACAGATGGCCAATTTACACTTATCAATTTAATACTATCAATTATTACCATAACCAGAGCGATTATATAATACAGGTTTTTAAAATTTAGAACATAAGTACTTTTGATACTACATATAATTCAAAAAAAATAGTATAATGAAAAGTACATTAGAAAAATTCAAAAAATTTGAAATAGAAAAATCTAAGCTAAAAAACATTAATGGAGAAAGAGTTTGGGTTTGTACCATGACAGATATAAATGGAGGTGCATATGTGTCTAAACATTCCCAGGTTAAAGCTTTTATAGCGAGAGGTTACCACTGTGAACAACCACGACTAAAATATATGAATGTATTGTAAGAATTTATAAAAATAAAAATTAGGATACATAAAAAAACTGTGAGTTTTTGATTTAGACTCACAGTTTTTTTGTTGAATACATTTTAAGATTGTTCTATTACTTTTTAGTTCTTTATGTCTTTTTTACAAACTTAGTAAGAATCACAATATGTTGCCCATTAGCTCGACCTTCTATATGTTCGGCATTATCATGCACTAATGAAATATTTCGAACAGGAGTACCTCGTTTGGCAGTAAAATTAGCACCTTTTACATCGAGATCTTTAATCAAGACAACAGAATCTCCAGCTTGTAATAGTGCACCATTAGCATCTAAATGTTTAATAGCATTCTCTTTATCATCACCATCTCCTGTAGCATTTGCCCATGCCGCCATATCTTCATCCAGATATAGTATATCTAATAAATCTTGAGGCCAACCTTCAGATTTTAATCTATGTAACATTCTCCATGCCATTACTTGTACAGCAGGAACTTCACTCCACATACTATCATTAAGGCAGCGCCAGTGATTTGCATCTACTTTCTCAGGGTCTTCTATTTGTTCTAAACACACTTGAGAAATGAGAATATGCGAATCCAGACCTGTTCCTGGAGACTTAGGAACTTCATAGACTTTTAAATTTTCAGTTTCTCCTGATAATTCACATACAGATCCACTACGCTTGTGTAATTCTCTTTCTAGACTCATTATAATGATACGTTTAATATATATAGATTGTTTGGTACTGCAAAAGTGCATTAAAATTTATAATTATGAAATACCAAGTAAACTATTTATTGATAACGGCAAATAATAATAAAACCCATTAGAATTAGAAAGTCTAAAGGGTTTTATTAACTGAAATTTTAGTGCAAGTATATTGATTAGTCTGGTAAACGGTCACGGTCAGATTTTTTACGATTAAAACGATATGTGAGAGTTGCGCTAACTCTTCTGCCGCTTCTGGTAGCAGAGGAAACCAAACTGTAGTTTTGCCCTGTAACTGTCGATTTGTTAATTCTCGAATCAAAAATGTTATTCGCATTAAGTGTTAGAGAAACTTTGTCTTTAAATAGGTCTTTACTAATCCCAAAGTTTGCCCAATATTGTGATTTTATAAGTCTTTGCCCACTATTACTTTTTCCCTGATAAGTGAAATTTGTTTGTATAGAAAACCCTTTTGAAAACTTCATTCTAGAATTTACTCTTGTAGACCATTTTGTATCTTCTGTATCATAATTGATGTTTTCATAAGTTCCTTCTTGTGTAAAAGTATAATAATTGAATTCACCAGATAAACGCCACCATTTAAACGGGTTATATGTTGTTGCTAGCTCAAATCCAAGACGTTCTTCATGAGATAAATTTACGGGTGTTGTTATAAAACCTCCTTCGGCAGTAGGAGAGGTAATAAACTGGAAGAAATCAGTATGATATTGATAGTAAATTGATGGATTGAGCGTTATTTTTGTCCATCTTTTTAATAATGCAAGTTCAAGAACATTTGCATATGCAGGGTTTAAATCAGGATTTCCTGCAAAGAGATCTCTAGGATCCGAAAGCCCTCCAAATGGATTTAGTTGCCAAAATCGTGGTCGATTAATTCTTCTGCTATAACTTAATTGAAGATTGGTTCTTTCTGTAAAATTATAAGTAAAATGAGTGGTAGGAAATATGTCTGTGTATTTTTTCTTATTACTGAAAAGAGCTTCGCGATCACTAATACCGATATCAGAATGTTCTAGCCTAACTCCCAGAAGATAATTAAACTTTTTTCTATTGTTACCATATTGCATATATGCTCCATAAATACGCTCGTCATAATCCAGACGATTATCAAAACCTTCTAATATTTGATCGTCTACCCATGCAGTATAATCACTGGTAATTCTCCTGATTTCTGCTCTTACACCTGTTTCTAATCTGGATTTTTCGGTCAAAGGAGATATGAAATCAGATAGCATAAGGAGATCTTTACTACTTTCTACATCCCGGGTTCTGATTCTTGTTAGACCTCCTTCGGTAGGTAGAATACGTTGTTGTGTGATCATTTCATTTTCATCATCATTCCAAAAATCGTACTGAACATTAGCTGTAAATTTTTGCCCCTTTTTATCAAATGTTTTTACATAGGTGATTTCTAGCTGATTAAAATTCTGAGGTTCTTTATAATCCTCTTTTCGTGATATAACACTATCTGTTTCTTTATTGGTATTTAGATAGGTATAAGTAAAATCAGTTTCATCAGTATTCTTTAATTTGTTATGATAAAAGCTTGTGGTAAGTGTATTTTTATCATTAATGTAATAATCCCCACCAAAATATATATTATAATGATCATCATTTCTTTTGGTGTCTGCATTAAGATTTACACTATTGGCTATAGCGTTTATTTGGGTAGTCTGTGTTTGTTTTTCTTCTCCAAAAAAATTAGCATACCTGTACCCCAGGTTAGCAAACACATTAATTTTTTCTGTTTTATAATTTAGGTTAATATTTGCATTGTGATTTGCAGGAATTCCTGAAGTAAGTTGTAAAGAACCTCCAAAACCAGAACGTTTATTTTTTTTAAGAATAATGTTTATAATACCTGCAGCACCTTCAGATTCATATCTGGCTGAAGGATTAGTAATTACCTCTACTTTTTCGATGTTTTCTGCCGGAATCTGCTCAAGCCCATTGTTTGCAGTCAGCACAGAAGGTTTGCCATTAATTAGTATTCTAACACTTGGATTTCCTCTAAGACTAACAGCCCCTGCAGCATCTACACTTACCGAAGGCACATTATCTAATACATCACTTATTGTTCCTCCTTTATGAATTAGATCTTTTCCTACATTAAATACTTTTTTATCTAATTTATACTCTACAGTAGTTTTTTCTGATACTATTGTTACTTCTGCTAATTGCTCATTATCTTCCTCAAGTATTATAGTATCAAGAGTCATATCGGCATCGATAGTGATGTTATTTATTATGTATGTTTTAAAAGAGATATATTCTATTTTAATATTATATTTTCCAGGGGAAATTTCTATAACAAAATTTCCTTCTGCATTGGTAATCCCACCCGTAATAGTTTTTTGATTTACCGAGTTTATGATTGCTATTGTAGCAAACTCTAATGGTTGTTTATACACTTTTTCTATTACCTTACCACTAAGAGTTAGTTGTTTTGACATTTGTGCTTGTAAAGACATAATACAGCTTAACAAGAATATAAATGCTATTTTTTTCATCCTGATTAGTTTTTAATTTTGGTCAAAAATGATTGTTTTATGAGTACCGATTTTGAGTTGTCGACCAATACCAACAAAAAATCGTCGGATGATAAAAGATGATGAGTAAGAGATATTCGTCGTTTATTTTACTTGATTCAGGCAGTTTTTTTATGAATTCGTCTACTTCATTCATTTAAAGGCAATACAGCGTTTATTTTTGAATTAGATATTATTATTTATTAGCTATAAACAAATGAAAATGAAACCAGTCTTTCTACTTATTATAATTCTAATTTTTACTTCTTTTGAAAATCAAATAGAGGACTATGTCTGTAAACCTTGTGGGTTATCCTGTGATGAATTTACTTTTTCTAAACCCGGAACTTGCTCACATTGTAAAATGAAGCTTATAAAGAAAAGTGATTTAGAAAAAAAGTTGGTTTTAAATGAAATTGACATTCAAAATGGTTCGGGAGAGTTCCTTATTGATGGAGGAAATGAAAATAAAAACAAAACCATAAAAGTCTTTTATCATAAACCAAAAAATTACCAATCAGAATCAAAAATCTTAATCGTTGTTCCCGGAGCTGGAAGAAATGGAGATAGTTATAGAGATGCCTGGGTTTCGGCTTCAGAAAAATATGGAATACTTATTCTTTCGCCGATGTATTCTGAAAAAGAATATGGATTTGGAGCATATCATATGTGCGGATTGATGTATGACTTGAATTTAAAAAACAATATAGAATATGTAAAAAACTCTAATATTGTAAAGCTAAAAGATGATGGTTTTACTTTTAAAGTGAATTTTAATCCTGAAAAATGGATTTTTCAGGATTTTGACAGATTATTTGATCTTGTTGTTGATACTCTACATGCTACCCAAACACAATATGATCTTTTTGGGCATTCTGCAGGTGGTCAAATTTTACATCGTATGGCAATCTTCCAGCAAAATTCTAAAGCCAACAGGATTTTAGCATCTAATTCTGGTTTTTATACATTACCAGATTTTGAATCAGAACTTCCTTTTGGAATAAAAAACACAAAACTTACAGAGCAAGATTTGAAATCTTCGTTTAGAAAAAAATTAATTTTATTTATAGGAGAATTAGATAATGAAGATGAAATAGGAGGCACATTGTTGAGATCAGTGTCTGCGGATAAACAAGGAGTACATAGATTAGAAAGAGGAAAATTCTTTTTTAACGAGGCAAAAGCAAAAGCGAAGAAGATGAATCTCGATTTTAATTGGGAGCTAAAAATAATACCAAATATTGGTCATAATCATCGAAAAATGGGAGCATCTGCCGCCGAGTTTCTATATGAAAAGTAGTTGGCCTACAGTAAAAGATCTCTTCAAAAAAGCAGTAATTTGGAGTAAAATTATTGAATAATATTTTTTAGAGAATAAGTCGTATATAACAGCATATTTAGATTATGAATTTTAAAAAATTAAAAGAAGATTTTAGACAGTCAAGATTATCTTTTCATATTATATTTTGGTTGGTTGTGTTATTGTTTTTTATGGTTAGAGATGATTTTGAAGAAAATCATACAATGGTCGCTTCTTTGGTGTATAAGATTTGCATTATGATTCCTCAAATATTAGCTTCCTATTCTTTAACATACGTTTTGGTTCCCAAATTTATTTACACCAAAAAATATGTGCGTTTTACGATTTTAATGCTTCTTAGTGCTTACATATTTAGTGCATTAAGTAGAGTACTAATAGTTCATGTAGCAGAACCATTGGTACGAATACCTCCGTTTACTCAAGAAACGGTCGCTCAAATTTTTCTGGATGTAAAATTTTTGATGGCACACTATTTTCCTAGTATTTATATAGCAGCATTAATTTTTCTGGCAGTTCAGTTTATAGTAGATATTTCTATGGTGAAACAGCAAAATTTGTTATTAGAAAAAGAGAAAGTAGGAGCAGAATTAAAAATGCTTAAGACTCAATTACATCCTCATTTTTTATTTAATACACTTAATAATATTTATATGTTGTCTTTGGATAATTCTCCAAAAACTCCAGAATCAATAAGTAAGCTATCTGAGATATTGGATTATGTGCTATATAGATGTAATACTAAATTTGTTTCTGTTACGAACGAAATTTCTTTTCTCGAAAATTATATCGCCCTTGAAAAACTAAGATATGACGATCGTTTGCAGGTGACATTTAATACATTATTAGAGGAGGATATAGAAATAGCTCCGCTTATTTTGCTCCCATTAGTTGAAAATGCATTTAAACATGGAGCAGGAGAGGATAGCGGATCCCCAAAAATTGATATTTCTATTAATTATCAAGACACTATTTTTACCTTTGTAGTCACTAATTCTATTGCTAATTCTACACAAGAGGGAGTTAAAGAATCTATCGGACTTAATAACATCAAGCAACAATTGGATTTAATTTACCCCAATGATTATATCCTTAATATCGATGAAAAAGAAAGCTTATTTACAGTAACCCTAGAACTTACAGTATGAATACATTTATTACAAAGACAAGATGTTTGATCGTTGATGATGAGCCTTTGGCTGTACGACTTATAGAAAAGCACATTTCTCAAATAGAGTCTTTAGAAGTGGTTGCTTCCTGTAATAATGCACTAAAAGCTTTTGAGATTTTGAATAATGAAGCTATTGATTTATTGTTTTTGGATGTAAAAATGCCTTCGGTTACAGGGATAGACCTTTTAAAAACGATAAAACACCCTCCTAGTACTATTCTAACAACTGCTTATAGAGATTATGCTCTAGAAGGGTATGACCTAGATATAGTAGATTACATTTTGAAACCTGTGACTTTTGATAGGTTTTTTAAAGCAGTAGAGCGTTATTTCAGAATAAAAAATGGAATCCAGAGAGATACAGAAGCACCCGTTAATGCATTAACAGGAGAAGATCCCTATATTCTTATCAAATCAGGAAACAAACATCACAAAATACATTTAAATACCATTCTATATATTGAAAGTTTAAAAGATTATATAAAAATACATACCGATAAGAAATGTATTGTGGCTAAATACAAAATCGGTGATATAGAACTTGAATTAGCAGATAAAGAATTTTTAAGAACACATCGATCTTATATTATTAATCTAAAAAAAGTAACGGCTTTTACAACAAACGATATTGATATTGACACTGTAGAGATTCCTATAGGTGTTAGTTACAGAGATAAGGTGTTTCCATTTTTAGAAAAAATATGATAGGAGATAGGTATATCTTTTGAAACCTGTATAACATAGTGTCAATGATTATGCAATTCATTGAATAGGAACCCAGATTTCTTCTTCAGATTTCGGATGATGTGGACCATGGTACTTGTCTCCCATAATTGCAAAATGATTTCTTTGACCCAATTCATAACCCGAATTAGGAAGCCATTTTCCGTGTATATAATCCATTGTTTTTTTGAAAGTATCAACAGGTCCTTTATTAATAAATATAGCGTATTTGCCACCTGGTAGTACATAAGAGACCATTCCTTCTGGAATCTGATCAAAATCTGTGACTTCGACGGCAGCCCATTTTTCGAATATCACATCTTCTGTAAAAGTGTCAAAAGTGATGTCTTCATCAAATGACTGTACAGAATAATACCCCGTGTTTTTGTTGTTTTTGATCTCAAATCTTCTGGGCATAAATTGTTGCCACATTTGAGATGTCGTATCATTAGATAGTGAAGTTTTTATTCGCATTCCTACTAATTTTCTATCTGTAATAGTAATAATTTTTGGTTCCATAGAAACAAAATCGTTTTGTAATTTATTGATATCGGCTGGTGATAAGGTATATCGTTCAAAAGTTACAAGTCGATGCCCTTTTTTTCTATACTTTCCCGGGCTGGTATTAAACACAGATTGAAAAGCACGTGTATATGCTTGCTGAGAATCAAATTGATAACGTTCTGCAATAGCTACAATAGGTTCTCGGGTAAGAATTAACTCATGAGCAGACTCAGAAACTCTTCGTTTTCTAACATAGTCTACCACTGTTTCTCCGGTAACAGCCGCAAAAAGACGAATAAAATGATATTTAGAGTAACAAGCCTCCTGTGCAATACGATCCGATGTAAGTACGTTTTTTAGGTTCTCTTCTATAAAAGTAATTGCATTAGAAATTCTATATTGGTATGAGTCTTTAGCGCTTTTAGGCATAATTTGCTTTTTGAACACTACAAGAGTACATCTAAAACTCGACTATTTTTTGATCGGTATTGCGAAAATGGTTTAGAAAAACTAATAATACAGTTATCCTCAGGTAAAGTCAAAAACCTACCTCAAGAATACCTGAATGATTATAGGTATATAGATTAACTTAACTGTGGTTTAAATTTTCCTTTACTTTTTCGTATTCGAACAGCGACAACTTTATATTCTGGACACATTGCTTCAGAATCATGAATATCTCCGGTTAAATTATTAATCATAATTTCTGGGAAATGAAAAGTAGTACTTAATACACCTTTTTTAACTTCATCTGTAATTCTGGCTTTTACATCTACTTTTCCTCTTGGAGATTCTAGACAGACATAATCACCTTCATTAACTAAGTTTTCCTGAGCGTCTTCTGGATGAATCATTAAATAATCATCAGATAGTATTTGTTCATTAGCAGTTCTACGAGTCATAGCTCCACAATTATAATGCTCTAACTCCCTGTTTGTTGTTAAAATATATGGATAATCTTTGGCATGTGAAGTTAATTCTTTGGTTTCTTCCCAAGAATTAAACTCAAATAATCCTTTTCCTCGTTTAAAATCTGTTTTATGAAGAATTTGCGTGTCTGTACCATCTTTTGCAACAGGCCATTGCAGTCCGTTTACACCTAATCTATCCCATGTAATCCCGGCAAAGAAAGGAACGATTTGAGATATTTCTTCCAACATTCCATCGGGAGTATAGTCTGCTTGAGCATATCCCATTTTATTCATAATATCTACAATAATTTGCCCGTCTGGTTTAGATCCTTCAATAGGTTCAACAACTTTATGAACCGCTTGCACACGTCTCTCTCCATTGGTAAACGTTCCGTTTTTCTCCAGAAACGATGCACCTGGCAAAATAACGTCTGCATATTTTGCAGTTTCGGTCATGAACAATTCTTGAACAATTACAAGATCGGTTGACTGAAGTGCTTTAATAACTTTTTGTGTGTTAGGATCTGTTTGCACAACATCTTCTCCTATAATCCAAATAGCTTTTAGATTTCCTGCCAAGGCAGCATCAAACATTTCGGGTATTTTGTATCCTATGTTCATAGGTACATTTACACCATAAAATTCATTATACTGTTTATTTACCTTATCGCTAGTAATATCTAAATATCCTGCTCCCTGATGCGGTTGTACTCCCATATCAGCAGAACCTTGCACATTATTTTGCCCGCGTAGCGGATTTACACCAACACCGCGTCTTCCAATATTACCAGTAAGCAAAGCCAAATCGGCAATTTGCATTACTGTAAATGTACCTTGAGAATGCTCTGTTACTCCTAGTCCATGAAAAGACATCGCATTTGGAGCAGAAGCATAGGCAATGGCCGCTTCACGTACCTGATTACGATCCACACCAGAAACAGCTTCTAATTTGTCTATATTTATGGAAAGAATCTCTTTTTTATACTCTTCAAATCCTTCTGTTCTATTTTGGATAAAAGAAGCATCTGCCAGTTCTTCGGTTATAATGTAATACATCATCATATTAAGAACAGCCACATTAGTTCCTGGTCTTAATGCTAAGTGGTGTGTTGCATATTTAGCCAATTCGGTACGTCTTGGATCAATAACAATAGATACATTATCACTCTTCATCGCAAACTGTTTTAATTTGGCTCCTGTAACGGGGTGCGCATCGGTTGGGTTAGCCCCAATAACCATAATACAATTTGTGTCTTTTAAATCATCAATAGAGTTTGTAGCTGCTCCGGTACCATATGTACGTTGCATTCCTAATGCGGTAGGCGAGTGGCATACTCGTGCACAACCATCAATATTGTTAGTCTGTATTACTGCTCTAAAGAATTTTTGCATTAAATAATTCTCTTCATTGGTACATCGTGAAGACGAAATCCCTGCCATAGAATCCGAGCCAAATTCATTTTTATAAGAAGTTAATTTTGAAGCGATATATTCATATACTTCGTCCCAGCTAACCTTTTCAAATGCCCCATTTCTTTTGATCATAGGAGAGTTTAAACGCTCTGGGTGATCGTAAAACTTAAAAGCATATCGACCTTTTAAACAGGTATGTCCCTGGTTTACCTCTGCATCATAAGGAGCTTGAATACTTAATATTTCTCCATTACTTGTAGCGACTTCAAGATTACATCCTACACCACAATAGGTACATATAGTTCTTGTTGTATCGGTTGCTTTAATAGCTTTTGACTGAAAAACATCTGAAATAGCAGAAGTAGGGCATGCTTGAGAACAAGCACCGCAACTTACACAATCAGAATCCATAAAAGATTGATCTAACCCTTTGATGATAGAAGAATCAAAGCCTCGACCAGACATACTTAATACAAACTGCCCTTGTACTTCATCACATGCACGTACGCATCGATAACAATTAATGCATTTGGATAAATCTGAAGTCATATAGGGATGACTTAAATCTTTTGTTTTATGAAGATGATTATCTCCCTCTGGATAGCGTACTTCTCTAATTCCTACCTGGGCAGCAACTGTTTGTAGCTCACAATTTCCATTTACCTCACAGGTTAAACAATCAAGAGGATGGTCTGTTAGTACTAACTCAACAATATTTTTTCGTAATTCTTTAACCGATTCAGAATTTGTGTATATATATTGCCCTTCTGAAACCGGGGTATGGCAAGAGGCCAAAGTCTTAACAGCTCCGTTTTCTTCTAAAGCTACTTCTACGCTACACACACGGCAAGAACCGAAAGGATCTAAGTTTGGTGCATCACATAAGGTTGGAACAAGATTTCTTTCTTTATACCTTCTTATAAAAGAGAGCATAGTTTCTCCTTCAACTATTTCGAAAGCCTGATTATCTATATAAGCTGTTTTCATTATATTAAATATTTAGTTGAAGTACGTTTTCAATTCATCTTCAAAATAGTGTAACGTATTTCGGATAGGTAGTGGGATACCACCTCCGTGCGCACATAATGAGCCTTGTTCGAGGGTAGTTAAAAGGTCTGAGAATAATTTTTGATCTATTTTATGACCAGAATGTAATGCTTTGGTAGAAAGCTCATGACCACGTTTTGTCCCTAGTCTACAAGGAAAACATTTTCCGCAGCTTTCATAAGAAGCAAAATCAAAAAGATGTTCTATAAATTTCATCATCGGAAAACTAGAAGGAATACAAATAATTGATGCATGCCCCAGTAAGAAACCTTCTTTTGAAAAAGATTCAAAATCTATTGTTAAATCATTAATTTTTGAGATGGGTACTACTCCTCCAAGAGGGCCGCCAATCTGAAGCGCTTTAACGTCAGACTTAAATCCACCACCCAAATCATTAATAACTACAGAAAGAGGAGTTCCCATTTCTACTTCATAGAGGCCAGGTCGATTAAAAAAGCTATCTAAGGAGACTAGTTTTGTTCCAGAAGAACGTTCAGTTCCAATTTGTTTCCAGGCATTTCCTCCGTTACTGATAATGTAATGTAAAGCGGCTAATGTTTCCACGTTATTGACTACAGTTGGCTTATTAAATAAGCCTTTTTGAGCTGGATAGGGTGGGCGAACACGAACTTCTGGTCGTTGCCCTTCTATAGAATTTATAAGCGCCGTTTCTTCTCCACAAATGTATGATCCTTGTGCCTGTATGATTTTGAAATCAAAATTAAACCCACTGCCATGGATATTATCCCCGATCAATCCTTCATTTCGAAGATCATCGATAGCATCCTGTACAATTTTTGCTGCTTCAGGATATTCTGCACGTATATAGACAATCCCGTAACTTGCATGTGTAACATATCCAGAAATAAGCATCCCGAATAATACCGAATGAGGTTGATGTTCTAATAAATATCGATCAGAAAAAGCACCGGGATCTCCTTCATCGGCATTACAAATAATAAATTTTGTAGCGTTTTCTACATTTCTGCAAAACTCTAATTTTAATCCCATTGGGAAACCAGCACCACCACGACCTCGAACATTCGAGGTTTTGATTTCTTCTAATATTTCTGCAGAATCTTTTTTGAGTGCATCTATAAGAGGCTTATAAAAATCAGAAATAGTAGTGAATGATTGGGTAAGTATTGCTTTTCCGCTTGCTTTTATAGTATAGTTATCTTGATTTAGCTCATTTTTTGAATTAATAATTTGATCAAGATTATGAAGTGCATCACCAGAATAATTTTTTCCATTATAATGAAATGCGTTATTTTCATGACATCTTCCAAGGCATGTCATATGTCCAATTTCATCTTCCTTGAAATGATCTTTAAGTGAATTGCCTACAGTATCTTGCGTACCGGCACAAACACATGCGGTCCCATTACATACATATACTTTCTTACCTTTGTTTTCAGGCTTTAAAAAATCATAGAAACTAGCTGTACCATAGGCATTGGCTTTTCCAATTAAAAAATCATCAGCTAATTTAGCTAACTCTTCATCACTTGGTGTACCTGCAGGTTTTGCCAGCTCTCCCATTTTATTAAAGAGGCTTTGATCTACTTTTTTTCTACCTAATAATTCACTTAAATTATCTGACATATATTCTTTTTAACTTGCTTTTGTATCGATGTCTCGAAATTGTTTGGTTGTTTTAGTTCGATAAGGATTAGAGTAACAGGTTGCTCTCTGATTACGACAAAATGCTAATAGTGTAATCCCTAGTTCTTTAGAGTAATCAACAGCTAAAGAAGATGGTGCAGAAACCGCTGCTAAAAACGGAATTTTTGCTTTAAAACATTTAACAACGATTTCATAAGAAACACGTCCACTCACAGTGATTATTTTTGCTTGATCCAGTTTGTTCAATAAAATTAGTTTACCAATAACTTTATCTACAGCATTATGACGACCAATATCTTCCATAGAACATAGTAGTTCTCCGGTATTAGTAAATGCAGCTGCAGCATGCGCACCACCAGATTGGTTAAAATTATGCTGTAAAGCACTCATTTTTGTAAATAGTTGATGAATAATATTGACATCAATTATTTCGGTATCATCAATAGTTTTTCCAAGAAATGATAGATCTCCAAGTTCTGTTCGGCCACAAATGCCACAAGAAGAGACAGATAATAAACTTCTGCTGTTAGAATACCCATCACCTAGTTCTTCTTCAGGAATAGTAAGATTTACTATGGTTACAATGCCATCATCATTCTCTTTTTTTAGGACGATATCGGGCATGAAATTTATGTTTTTAACGATATCTTCAGAATGAAGCATCCCTCGAATTAGGCTAATATCTTCTCCCGGAGTCCTCATAGACACCGTAAAGGGTTTATTGTTGATATTTATTTGCAATGCTTCTTCAATAGTAAGTGAATCTAATGTTTTATTCACTGAATCTACTTCATATTTCTTGCCTTCATAATTTCTAATCGCCATAAGAACTACTAATTAATAAAGAGCCATTTACACAAAGTTAATAGAAATAATTGTATTATGTTAAACATTAACTATAATGCAAAAGGGCATATTTATTGATATTGACTTCTAAAATAAGCCTGTAATATTTCCGTCATTATCAATATTGATGTTTTCTGATGCCGGATGCGCAGGAAGACCTGGCATTCTCATCATATCTCCGGTAATTGGCACCAAGAATCCTGCACCTGCAGCTATTTCTATTTCTCTAATAGTTATAGTAAAATCTTTAGGGCGACCTATTAATTTTGGATTATCAGATAATGATTTTTGAGTTTTAGCCATGCAAATAGGAAGATTCTCCAATCCTAAATCAGCAATTGTTTTTAAATTCTTTTTTGCTTTTGCAGTATAATCTACTTGATTTGCGCCGTATATTTTTGTGGCAATAGTTTCGATCTTAGATTTTACATCTGCTTCCCAATTGTATAGTGGAGAAAAGTTTGATTCACCAGATTCTACAATCTCTACGACATGTTTTGCAAGTTCTATAGCACCTTTTCCTCCTTTAGCCCAAACTTCGGCTAAAGCAACTCTTACATTATTGTTTTTTGCAAACTCTTGAATAGCAGCAATTTCCTCATCGCTATCAGATACAAATCTATTGATAGCAATAACAGGAGTGATTCCAAATTGCTTTACATTTTCTAAATGCTTTTCAAGATTTGGTATTCCGTTTTTAAGCGCTTCGACATTTGGATCTGTCAATGACTTTAAATCTGCTCCTCCATGATATTTTAATGCTCGTATTGTAGTAGTGATTACGATTGCTTTTGGTGATATTCCAGCGCTTTGGCATTTTATATCCAAAAATTTCTCTGCACCTAAATCCGCACCAAAACCTGCTTCTGTTACGGTATAATCAGAAAGAGACATTCCCATTCGTGTTGCGATTACAGAATTAGTACCTTGTGCTATATTGGCAAAAGGTCCACCATGAATAATTGCCGGGTTACCTTCGATTGTTTGTACCAAGTTTGGCTTAATGGCATCTTTAAGAAGTGCTGCCATAGCACCCTCAACTTTTAATTCCTTTACATAAACGGGCTTTTTACTAAAAGTATACCCAATAAAGATGTTCCCTAATCGCTCTTTTAGATTTTCTAAATCATCTGCAAGACATAAAATTGCCATTATTTCTGATGCTGCAGTAATATCAAAACCTGTTTCTCTTGGTACACCAGAAGTTGTTCCTCCTAAGCCTACAACAATATGTCGAAGGGCTCTATCGTTCATATCCATTACCCTTTTCCAGGTAACAGTTCTGGCATCTATACCCAATGAATTTGTTTTACTTTGTATATTATTATCAATAACAGCTGATAGTAAATTATGAGCTTTCTCTATAGCAGAAAAATCACCAGTAAAATGCAGGTTAATATCCTCCATAGGAAGTACTTGTGAGTAACCACCACCTGTAGCTCCACCTTTAATCCCAAAAACAGGACCTAATGAAGGTTCTCTTAAAACCACTGTGGTTTGTTTTCCTAATTGATTTAGACCTTCAGACAGACCTATAGACATTGTAGTTTTTCCTTCACCGGCAGGTGTTGGAGAAATAGCAGTAACAAGAATTAAGTTACTTTTGTTTACCTTATTTTTATCAATAACCGAATGTGGTAATTTGGCTTTATACTTACCATACATTTCGATATTGTCAGAATTTAATCCTAGTTTTTCGGCAATAGTACTTATGTGCTTAAGTTGTATCTGTTTTGCTATTTCTAAATCATTCATGTGAAAAATATTTTTTAGGAGTATAATATTAACCAAATTATTTTGATTCTAATATTATACTTGTGAAAAACATCTTCAAATATTAATAATTTGTGTTGATTATAATTAAGGAGCAGAGTGGGATTTGATCCAGAATTATTTTTGAATATTGATTACTGATAAATGCGATTGTTTTTATCGTGAATATTCTTTTTATTTTACATTTATTCTTTTGATATCAAAAAAACCTGCTATAGAAAAAACCAAAAAGTATATTAGGCTATATATTGATACAGTAGGGAACCACCAAAATAGACTAAGGTCCGAAGTTTTTTCGTCTAATGGGTTCATACTTATCACAGAATAGGAATAGGGAAAATAAATTGCTTCTGGAGCTCTAGCAGCTATTAAACCAATAATTACCAATACCATACCGATTCCTAATGGAATAATAAAATTCTTAAATCTAAAACTTAACCAAAATTGAATAGCTAGAATGCCTAGAACAGAGATAAAAGAACGAAATAATATTTTTGTATGAAATATGTATTCTGGAGAGAATTCTGAAAAATTTAATTGTGGACGTATGCCGCCTAATAAATTTCCATTTAACAAAATTAATCCATAATACATAGCATATGTAGCGAATACAGTAGCAATAACTATGCTTAGTTTACCAAAATAAACGCTCGATTTTGGGATAGGTAAAGCAAATAAATGTTTAATGGCTGTTGCTTTATGCTCTATTTGGATAATTAAACTTGTGATAAGAACAATAAATAGAGGAACCAATGCAGGAAGGCTATTCATAATTTGCTCATTTGCGTATTGATTCCAGGGATTAACTCCCTCTTCAGGAATCAAACCTTCCCATTTTATGGTATATACTATAAAAAATAATAGAGGAATAAGTAGTGCGCAAATAGCAGTTAACCATAAGGCAAAAGTATGTTTTAACTTAATTATTTCGTTTTTTAAACTGCTGAAATAGAATGTTATAGCTGTCATTTTAATTAATTTTCGGTGAGGTTTAGAAATAATTCTTCAAGATTATTCTTGATCATTACCTGGTAAATATTAATATCATTTTTCCGAAGGGAATCTACCAGTACAGGGATTTGAGATTTTTCTTTTACAGAAACCAAAAGAAGGTGTTCTTCATGTTCTATACTTTTTATTTCGAATCCCATTTGAATCAGTTGATCATATGTACGATGTTTGTCATCTGTTTCAAGTTCGATTTGTAATTGATCTGATTGCGATGCAGTTAAAGCCTTAACGGTATCTTGAAAAAGCATTTTTCCTTCTCTAATAATACCAACATGAGTGCATGTTTTTTCAATTTCACTTAATAAATGACTAGATATAAAAATGGTAATACCATCTTCTTTGTTAAGTTTTTTTATTAATTCTCTCATTTCGATAATTCCCTTAGGGTCCAACCCGTTAGTTGGCTCGTCTAATATCAATAGCTCTGGTTTTGAAAGTAGTGCTATCGCTAAACCTAAACGTTGTTTCATTCCTAAAGAAAAAGTTTTAACCTTTTTGTCTTTCACGCGTAAAAGATTAACCGTTTCTAAAACTTCATCTATTCGATCTTTCTTGATGTTTCCTCGATAATTAGAGGCAATGAGTAAATTTTCCCTTGCACTTAAATGATTATAAAGAGAAGGGTTTTCTATTAGTGCTCCTATTTTTGATAGTGTATCAATTCTATTGTTTGCAAAAGGTTTCTCAAAGACCTTAACATTTCCCGAGTTTTTATTGAGTAAACCTAAGAGAAGTCTTATTGTAGTTGTTTTTCCTGAACCATTTGGACCTAAAAAACCATATATGCTTCCTTTAGGGACTTCTAAATCTAAACTGTCAATATCTTTTTTTGATTTCGAATACGAGAAGTTAAGCTTTTCTGTTTGGACTATTAATTGACTCATTATCTATACATTTCTCTGAAGACGAATCAATGTGTAAGTTGTTACAGCTTATCATATTCTCTTCATGAATTATATAGCTTTATGACTAGTATCAAATATTCATTCTTTTGATTTCCTTGTAGCAATTTCTATAAACAAGACTATTTCTTGTTTTTTGGTTGCATTTAGGATAATCTTATAAAGTTCAATTGCTTTACTATAATTTTTATTTCTCTCATGTAGCCAACCTAAGAAGAACATACTTGGAATATGGTTTGGATCCATTTTTAAACATTCCTGATAATCAATTTCTGCATTTTTCAATTCGCTATTAGCAAAATATAAATTTGCTCTTTCCCAAATTAAATCAGTTGTTTTGTTTTTTGAAATGAGGGTAGTAATAGAATCCATTTTTGATTGACTGTATTTCTTTTTCATAGCGAGAATTGATTGTTCTCTTAAATTTTCAAAGAAAAGAAAATAGGCATCACATTTTTGAATTAAATTTTGCTGCATTTCAAAGAATATTTTTTTCCCAATGATTTCTCCTTGTTCATACTCAGAAATAGAAGAGTTTTTGTCAATGAGCTTATCGAATTCATTTCGATAATTACCAATATTTTGAGTAAAACAGTTTTCTAGCGTATTAATCCCTTTTTTATTGTTTTCGGTAAAACATTTGCAGACATCATTGCTAAGTTTCTCTTTATATTCTTGCCCATAAATTGATATAGAAATAAAGAAGAGAGATACAATAGAAAAAAAATTATTCATATTTTATTTTTGATAAGTTAAAACCATATATTTTTTGAACTGGTTTATAATGTCACAATTTATATTTTATGCTTTTTGTTTAGAAGTTTTTTGCTTTTTTCGTAGCTTAAAATTTAAAAACTCGACTAGTAGTGAAAATGCAATTGTAAAATAAAGGTATCCTTTTGGTATGGTACCAACTTCGCTTTCGAATATCTGAAGGTGGGCTAAATGTGCAGCTTCTGCAATAAGCATAAATCCAATAAGGATTAAAAACGAGAGTCCTAATATCTGGATTGATGGGTGTTTGTTTACAAAGCGTCCTACAGGAGTTGCAAACAGCATCATAATTAAAACAGATACTACCACAGCAATAATCATTAATAATAATGCATCATTGGGATCATCACTTAATCCATTTGTCATCCCTACGGCTGTAAGAATAGAATCAAAAGAAAAGACAACATTGATTAAGGTAATCTGTACAATCGCATTAGAAAGAGAAGAAGAACTTTTGGCTTGGATTTCTTTTTCTTCTTCACCTTTTTCATCGACTTTTTCATGGATTTCATGAACACTTTTATATAGTAGAAACATTCCTCCGCCAAATAGAATTAAGGCTTGACCGCTAATACCAGCTTCTATCCAAGGAAGATTGATATGCCAGAAAGGAGCTTCCATAGCAACTAATAATGATATACCAAATAATAAAACGACACGCATGATCATGGCTAAGAATAGTCCAATATTGGTTGCTTTTTTTTGCTGTTGGTCTGGTAATTTACTAGAAGCCAATGAAATAAAAATGATATTATCAATACCAAGAATAATTTCTAAAAATGTAAGTGTTAATAAGGCGACCCAGGCATCTGCAGATGTAAAGATTTCGAACATTATTTTATTTTTTTTGCGGTTCCACGTTGTTTGTTTGTTGCATCTACTAATCCATATTCAAATGTATAGATGTTTTTATCGGTAGTTAAGATTTTCATATGTATAGCTTTTTTCTCAGCCATATTTTTGGGAGACAATTTCTGTACGATATATTCGCAGTCATTAATCCATCGAATACTGGCTGTGTCAATCTTACCTCTGAAATAATCAATTTCTATAGTATCATTGCGAATAAAGGTGGTCGTAATTAACTCACCATCCAAAAAAGTTTCAAATTCAAAAGTACCTGTATGAAAATCTATACAGTTACGTTCTTGTTGGTAACAACTACTAATAAATAGAGTACAGAAAAATAGTAAAGCAAATCGCTTCATAATAGTTATAAATGAAAAACGAAAATAATTCTATTTCCAGAAAGTTAATAGAAAGGAAGAAAAAAGTTGTTAAGATTTTTTCATGTGATATGAACTAAAGGTTCCATCCGTATAAAAAATAACAATTCTGTCTATTTCATTTTCGGCAGAAATTACTCTCGAAATTTTTTCGAGTGGAGGAGTATTTGGTGCAGCTATTTTTTCTTCTGGTGACGACTGCGAAAATAAATCCTGTTTAGAAATTGTAGTTGGAGCAGATGTTGATTGAGAAATAGTAGAGGTATCTGACAAAGGAATTTTTTTCTCAACAGAAATATGTTCAGACTTCGGAAATGTTCCTTTTCCATATAGTAACCATTGTAAATCTACATCTGTATATGCATCAACAATCTTCATTACAAAATCTAGGCTAGGTTTGTTTCGTCCGCTAAGAATATGAGAAATAGAAGAACGACCTACACCCATGTAATCTGCGAAAGATGAGGCAGATACAGCGTGATAATCCATTATTTTTTGGATTCTCTTACCGAAATCCTTATTGTTTACCATTGTAAACCAGTTTAGAAGTAAATGTTGGTTACAAAGGTAAACAAATTTGTTGAAAACAATGGTTTACAATTGTAAACTAACAATGTTTTGTAATGAACTTATTGTTTAAATAGACATGTTTAAATACTTGATTTATAAAGATATAATAGATGTTGCTTAATTATATTATTTTTTTTGTTAATAACTCAAATACATTTGGAAACATAGTGAACATTGTTGTTTAACTATGTAAACAATTGTGTATGTTTTGAATGTTTACAAATGTAAATAAGATGTTGTTACACTTGTAAACATCTCTTTAGTTTACAAGTGTAAATATTAATCTGATTTGTTATGAATCTTCAGTAAACTATAGTAATTTCGTAGTTTTCTAAAATGAATTAATGGATACTCGTATACTACATAACTGGTTCAATACTTATAAAGAACCTTCTTTATTTGGACGTTATATTACTCTAGATCATATTTCTCCTTTATTGGATCTTTTGTCTTTAAAAACCGAAATTGAGCAGATAGGACTTTCAGAGAATAATGCTCCTATACATCTTATTAAATTAGGGAATGGATCTAAAAAACTTTTGTTTTGGTCCCAGATGCATGGTAATGAAAGTACGACGACAAAAGCTGTATTTGATTTCTTAAACTTCGTTACAGACATCTCAAATGATTCGGCAAAAGCTATTTTAAAAGAGTGTACAATATATATAGTACCTATTTTAAGTCCAGATGGGGCAAAAGCATATACAAGACTTAATTATAACGATGTAGATCTTAATAGAGATGCACAACAAAAAACACAAAAGGAAAGTGTAGTGTTTAGTAAACTGGTCCAACGTATTCAACCAGATTTTGCTTTTAATCTTCATGGACAACGCACTATTTTTAGTGCGGGAGAAACTAAATATCCTGCTACGGTATCTTTTTTATCTCCAGCAAGTGATTTAGAACGATCAATAACTCCAAGCCGTAAAATAGCTATGGAAATCATAGCAAAAATGAATACAGTACTCCAACAGTGCATTCCAAATCAGGTAGGAAGGTATGATGATGGTTTTAATTTAAATTGTGTAGGAGATACTTTGGCTAATATGGGAGTGCCGACGATACTTTTTGAAGCTGGGCATTACCCAAATGATTATGATCGTGAAATAACCAGAGAATACATATTTTATTCCCTTATAACTTCAATACAATATATAGCGACTACTAAAATTATAGGAGATACATATAAAGACTATTTTTTAATACCAGAAAATGGAAAATGCTTCTATGATATTATTATAAGAGATGTGATGTTAGAAGGCAAAAACGTAGATATAGCCGTTCAATACAGCGAAGAATTAATCAAAAATAGTGTGAAATTTATACCAAAAATTGTTAAAATTGATGATCTCCAAAAATTTTACGGACATAGGGAGATTATTGGCAAAAAAAGAACAATACATAACGAAAACGTTACAGTAGAGATAGTTCCAGAGGCTAAGCTGTTAAAATTTCACCTAAACTCTGAATTATTCTTAATAGAATCAGCAAAAAGTTAAAATAAAATGTATGGAAACTATATTTTTCTGCTAAATTTGCAATGTAAATAATCGGGAAAAATAATAAAAAAACAATATGGCAAAGTTTAAATTAGACGAAGTTGACCACCAGATTCTAGACATGTTGATCGAGAATACACGTACACCATTTACAGATATCGCAAAAAAATTGTTGATTTCTGCTGGTACAGTACATGTGCGAGTTAAAAAAATGGAAGAAGCAGGTATTATTGAAGGGTCTTCATTAACATTAGACTATAAGAAATTAGGATATTCATTTATAGCATATGTTGGTATTTATCTTCAAAATACTTCGCAAACCAAATTCGTTTTAGAAAGGATTAATGAAATACCATTTGTAACTGTTGCTCATATCACAACAGGAAAGTTTAATATTTTCTGTAAGCTTAGAGCAAAAGATACTAATCACGCTAAGGAGATTATTTTTAAACTAGATGATATTGATGGTGTATATCGTACCGAGACTATGATTTCATTAGAAGAGAGCATTAATGATAAGAAACGATTAATGCATTCTATTTTCCAGGATTTATAAAGGGATATACTAAACAAATATAGAGTAAGCCCTTTAAGAAAATCTTAAAGGGTTTTTTAATTAAAAAGACTTTTTATAATCAGGCATGAGATGTACTAAACAAATTTTCTCTACTGTATTTAATAAAAAAGCATATTAACCATAAATAAGTACCACCACACCAATGGCTAGAAAACCAAAAATCGAACGTTTTAATGAAAACGTTCTTGCTAAGTACCAGATATACAATAGTATATTTATAACATTACCTTTTGATACTATAAGTAACACAGGGGTTTTGTTACCACTTTTTAAAGAAGTATGTGAAAAAGGCTATGATCAACACAAAAATCCTACAGAAATTGTAGAAGACTTTTTTTCATTATATCAAGATAACCCTATGCCAAAAGAAAAGCATGATTTGCTATTTAGGTTTATCCAGTATATAGAGCGTCAAGTTGTGTTATTTGATGCAATAGAAGATGCTGCCTTTCCTGTAGTTAATAATATGGATGGTCGCGGGACTTTAAGAAGTATAAAAGAAGAAGCCCAGGCAAAAGGTAAATTAGAAGAATTGAAAGATTATCTAAGAAGATTTAAAATACGCCCAACCTTAACAGCACATCCTACACAGTTTTATCCAGGAACAGTACTAGGAATTATTCATGATTTGGATGCAGCAATTCGTGATAATGATTCTCCTAGAATAAAAAAACTATTAGCTCAGTTAGGAAAAACGGCTTTCTTTAAGAAAGAAAAGCCAACACCTTATGATGAAGCAGTAAGCTTGATTTGGTATTTAGAAAATGTATTTTACCACTCTGCAGGAACCATATATAATTATGTTCAACAAAATATATTTGAAGGAGAAGATCTTGAAAATGATTTAATCAATTTAGGATTCTGGCCGGGAGGAGATAGAGATGGAAACCCGTTTGTAACCACAGAGATTACATTAAAAGTAGCAAAACGCTTACGAAAAACAATTTTGATAAATTATTATCGAGATATTCGAGTATTAAAACGAAGAATCACTTTTGGTAATCTTCAGGATAAAATAGCAGTTTTAGAAAATGCATTGTATGATAACTTTTATTATGCAAAAACCGCAGAACCATTATCGGTAGAAACATTAATGAATGGATTGCTTGAAATTAGAGAAGAGTTAATAGAGGAGCATCAATCTTTATTTCTTGAAGATCTGCAAGATCTAATTAATAAAGTGAAAATTTTTGGTTTTCATTTCGGGACACTAGATGTTCGTCAAGATTCAAGAATTCATCATAAAGTACTTACAGAAGTTGTACAGAAGACTAATGAACTGGAATTTGATCTTTTTCCTAAGCAATATGAATCTCTTTCTGAAAACGAACAGATCAGTGTGCTTTCTACCATTAATGGAAAAATAGATCCCTCTATTTTTGATGATGATATAACAAGAGCAACAATAGAATCCATTTATGCTATTAAAACAATACAGCAAAATAATGGAGAAAGAGCAGCTAATCGTTACATTATTAGTAATAATGGAAATGAACTGAATGTATTAGAAACATTTGCACTGATAAGACTTTGTGATTGGGAGTTTCCTACGGTAGATGTAATTCCCCTCTTTGAAACGGTGCCAGATTTACAGGTCTCACATGAGGTTATGGAGTCTTTGTATAACAATCCAGAATATATGGAACATCTAAAACGCCGCGGAATGAAACAAACTATTATGCTTGGTTTCTCTGATGGAACCAAGGATGGAGGATATCTTATGGCGAATTGGGGGATCTTTAAAGCAAAAGAGGCATTAACTGAAGTGTCTAGAAAATACAATGTAAAAGTTGTGTTCTTTGATGGTAGAGGGGGACCACCTGCAAGAGGAGGAGGAAATACAAATCAATTTTATGCTTCTCTTGGTCCAACAATTGAAGACGAGGAAATACAATTAACCGTTCAAGGACAAACAATCAGTTCTAATTTTGGTACACTGGATTCTTGTCAATATAATTTAGAACAACTGCTAGGAGCTGGCGTAGAAAATGAATTGACTAGTAATGAGGGTAATCTTTTCTCTGTAAAGAATAAGCAAACCATGCAAGAGCTTGCAGATATAAGCTATCAAACATATGTTGATTTCAAAAACCACCCTAAATTTCTACCTTATCTTGAGCATATGAGTACATTAAAGTACTACGGGAAAGCAAATATTGGTAGTCGACCTTCTAAAAGAAGTAAAAGCGAGACTTTGGATTTTGGTGATTTACGAGCAATACCTTTTGTAGGAAGTTGGAGCCAGTTAAAACAGAATGTTCCTGGTTTTTATGGAGTAGGAACCGCCTTAAAAGCATTTGAAGAAAAGGGAGAATTTGATAAAGTAATGTCACTTTATAAAGATTCACCATTCTTTAGAACGTTGATTGGCAATAGTATGATGAGTCTTACTAAGTCCTTTTTTGAATTAACTTCTTATATGAAAGAAGATGAGGAATATGGTGCATTTTGGGACATCATTCATGATGAATACTTGTTGACAAAAAGATTGTTATTTAAGTTAACAGGATATTCTGAGCTAATGCAAAACGAACCTGCAGGAAAAGCATCTATCGATATTAGAGAAAATATCGTATTACCTCTGCTTACCATACAACAATATGCATTGAAGAAAATTCAGGACTTAAGTAGGGATAAGGATGCAAATCCAGAAGATATTGCAATTTATGAGAAGATGGTAACTCGTTCTTTGTTTGGAAATATTAATGCCAGTCGTAATTCGGCGTAATTTTTTAATAAAGTACTGTTAAGGATATTATATTATGAAGCTGGAATGATTAAATTTCAGCTTCGTTTTTTAACCCATAGTATGCTTCATGACAAAGTTTTATAGCATAATGTGGGTTTACATACTATTTCAAATAAAAAGGGAATTTAATTTATACCTAATATACTATGTTATCACAGCTAAAAGAAGGAGAGTTTAATCCGTATTATGGGATATATATATCTAAAGCAGAATCTCCTGATCTTGTAAAAGGATTACAAAACAGTCAAAAAGAATTTGTTGATTTTATACAGTCCATTCCTGAAGAAAAACTTACTCACGCCTATGCAGAGGGTAAATGGACTGTAGCAGAGGTGTTGCAACATGTAATTGATGGCGAACGTATTTTTGCATATCGTGCTTTGCGTTTTGCAAGGAATGATAAAACACCAATTATGGGGTTTGAACAAGATGATTATGTTCCGTATTCAAATGCGAATAATTATAGTAAAGAAGAATTGATTTCAGATTTTCAGTCTGCGAGAAATAACTCTATTTCATTATTCAAAAGCTTCACTGGTGAAATGTTAACCAGAATAGGAGAGGCGAGTGGTAGCCCTATGAGTTCAAGAGCTGCAGGGTGTATATTAATAGGACATCAAAAACATCATTTTGAGGTTATAAAAGAAAGATATTTATAAGATATGACAAAAGAAGAAGTTGCTCAGAATTACTTATCATTTTTAGAAAAAAATGAAGTGAATAAAGTTGTTAGTTTATTTGCCGACGACGGGATTGTTGAATCTCCATTGTATGGAACAATGCCAGCTAGTAAGTTTTATAAAGCATTGGCAGATGATACCACTACTTCAAAATTAAATTTTGACGGCTTATTTTCTGAAAAAGATTCAAATAGAATTTCACTGCTTTTTGATTTTGATTGGGAATTAAAAGATGGAAAAAGAGTTGTGTTTAAAGTGGTAGATGTAATAGTACTAAATTCTGAAAATAAGATTCAAAAGCTTACTATTATTTATGATACCGTTCATAGTAGGTCAGCAATAGAAGAATTAAAAAAATAATAGGGTAGGTAGATTTATAGTAAATCAATCAAAGTTTTTGGTTCTAGCTCATGTCCACCTGGGTGAGTTCTAAACTCAATTTGTGGCAATATTTGCTGTACCCGTATTTTCTCAGCGTCAACTTTTTCTATTTCAAAAAAAGGATCTTTTTCTCCCAGAATATGAGTGATTTTTGTTTGATCGGTAAGAAAAGTGAAATCTTCTCTGGACAGTTCTTTAGGAAAGCCGCCAGAGATCATGACCAAAGCATTACAATTTATTTTACGACTGGCAATCCATCTACTGGCAATACTTACTCCTTGAGAATATCCTAATACGATTAGCCTTGTATGCTCAGGAATTTCTTCAGATGATAATATTGCATCAACATATCGTAATACATTTTTGGTCTCTGCCTGAGTATTTTCTTTAGTTAGCCAACTAGAACCAACCCTTCTGTAGTTATCACCTTTATAATATTTTGATGGAGCCTGCGGTGCAATAAAATAATTATCTTCTTTATTAAGACTTTCAAATAACCGTATGAAGTATCTACTCAAATATCCAATCCCATGAAAAACTAACCAAACATTTTTAGTGCCTGGATGCAGATTATTAAGTGTAGAATATGTGTTTGTCGCAGTGTAAGAGATTTCTTTTTCGGTAGCACTCATATGATATATGATAATAGATCTTTTGTATTTAATTAAGATGAAACCAATCATCAATAATTGGCCACAAGATATCTCGATTTTTTGTTCTAAAAAAATCAAAATGACCAATAGTTTTTAGATTAAAATCACTAGGTTTTAGATGTTTTCTGGTCACTCTGGCATTTTTGTATACACGTTCTCCTAAAATATCGACTGATTTTTTAGGAGCAAACGAATCATCGTCAATACTTAATAAAAGCATAGGCTCTTTGATTTCTTTGTAGTATGTGCTAGTGTCTTTTTGGGTAAAATATAACATCGAATCTGGGTGTAGTAAAAAAATAGCCCAATCTTTGGCTACCCTGGTGGTTAAGGGTTTTCCTAACCCAAACCAACCAGATGGGTAGTATTCTAAAAGAGAAGTGGTAAGTGGTACAAAAAACTTAAAATTAAGATAGATGAGTACCTTCATTTTTAAGGTAAAATGCTTATAAAACCCAAATTGCGAAGCTACAGTAAAGTATTTGTCATAATATTGATAGGCATCACTAAAACCAACACTATTACCGCCATAACTATGACCAATCATATATTGTTCGTTTTTAGGAAATTCTTCTTTTGCATGTTTAGAAACTGATTTAAAATCCTGTGCCCAGAATAAAAAACCATGTTCTTTTAAAGATTGAATGCTTTGAGAGAGAGAATCTCCTATTCCTCGATAATCAAAAGTAAATACATTACACCCCCTGGCAACGAGATATTCTGCAAGTGGGAAATAAATTTTTTGAGGAACTGCTACTGCAGGAGCAAAAACTATTGTTTTGTGATTAGGAGATTTAGGAACAAACTCATTTACCGAAATGGGGTAGCCGTCAGAAGAATGAATAGTGTATGATTCCATATTTTTACTGATTTAATATTGCTATTTCTGTTCTTTCAATGGCATTGTTAAGATATTTTGGATCGTCATAAATCTGCATCAATAAAATACCTCCCTCGATATCCTGAACCATTTGTTCTGCCAGTAGTAATGCTTTTTCTGTTGGGTGATTTACCTCAAGAAGTTGTTGTAACCCAGAGATGAAATCCTTAAAAAATGATTGTATTTCTTTTTTATATATGGGGTCGAGGTGAATGGTTTCTAATGCTGTATTTGCCATAATACACCCACCATCTGAGGCTTTGAATAATTTGTCCAGAAGTAGCTTCATTTTTAGTACTTTTTCATTAAGAGTTAAAGTGCTACTTTCAATAATCCTAAATAGATTGTAATTAAAATAACTGTGAACAGTTGCAAGAACTTCTCTAATTAAATCTTCTTTATTGCTGAAATAATAATAAAAATGAGACTTCTGTATGCCACAGGCTTTAGAAAGTTCACTCATACTGCTGTTTTGAACCCCTCTGGAGCGTAGGATAGGGATTATCTTTTTTAGAACTTCTTCTTTGGATGTTTTTACCTTTGGCATTTTATTGAACGTTCGTTAAAATAATAATCAAATATAGTTAGAATTATTAGATAGCATTGTATATTTTTGGTTTAAATTATAAAGCTTATGAATTTGACACAGGAAGAAGTGCTAGAACAATGTGCTAAGATGTGTAAAAACACTTTAATGGAAACTTTGGAGATTTCTTTCTGTGAAGTTGGTGAAAACTATCTGGTTGCTAAAATGCCTGTGACACCAAGAGTACACCAGCCAGATGGTGTTTTGCATGGTGGAGCTATGGTAGCACTTGCAGAGAGTGTGGGCAGTGCAGCATCATTTATTTTTCTTAATGCTGAAGATTTTTATATAAGAGGAATAGAGATTTCTGCAAATCATGTAAAAAGTGTTAAACAAGGCTATGTATTTGCTAAAGCAGAAATTTTACACCAGGGTCGTACTACCCAGTTATGGGATATAAAGATAAAGGATGAAGAAGGTAACCTGGTTTCAATAGTTAAGTTGACTACTATTGCACTTCCTAAAACCAAATAGTATGAGCATAGAAGATGTTTATGCTAAAATTGAAGAGCAGTTAGATCAACATCTACCTTTTGTAGTGTATAGGAAAGCCGATTCTATTACATTACATGCTATTTTTCAAGAAAATAACCAAATATATGAAGTAGAGGATTATACTGTTTCGGGATTTGTTTTTGCTCCTTTTGATACTTCTGACAAAGCTGTTATTATTCCTTCAGAAAAAAGTAACTATTACAATGCTATTATTTCATCACAAACTATAAGTAGCAAAAAAAGAGCTTCAGAGACATCAACAGATTCTTTTTTGGTAAAATCTGAAGCTAAAAAAAAACATATTGAGCTTGTAAAAAAAGGAATTAAAGCAATACAATCTGATCGTTTTAAAAAAGTAGTGTTGTCACGAAAAGAAGAGGTTTTAATACCAAATTCTTTTAGTAATCTACATATATTTAAAAACCTGATAGACTATTATCCAAAGGCCTTTGTATACCTGTGGTATCATCCCAAAATTGGTACATGGATGGGAGCGACTCCAGAGACTTTAATTAGGGTAAAAAACAATGATTTTTTTACAATGGCCTTAGCAGGGACACAGCCATATATAAATACTATAGATGTTGATTGGGGAACTAAAGAACTAGTAGAACAGGAAATGGTTACTTCTTTTGTTACTAATGAATTATCTTCAATTATTAATGATATACAATATTCTAAAACTTACACGCATAAAGCAGGTACACTTTTACATCTACGTACCGATATTAGCGGGGTTTTGGATCATGAAAATTCAAGCATAGAAAAAATAATTAAGGTGTTACATCCAACCCCGGCTGTTTGTGGACTTCCTAAAGACGAAGCTAAATCTTTTATTCTTACTACAGAAGGATACAATCGTAAGTATTATACAGGTTTTCTGGGGGAACTCAATATGAATAAAGAAGGTGCTGTTAAATCGGATTTATTTGTGAACCTTCGTTGTATGGAGTTGAGTAATGAAAAAGCAATTCTTTATGTAGGAGGAGGGATCACAAAAGATTCTGATCCAGAGAAAGAGTGGGAGGAAACTGTAAAGAAAACAGAGACAATGAAAAGAGTTTTGTTTTAGCCAGGGTTAAATTACCTAAAATTCTGGTGTAAATTAGTTCGATATTGTAATTTAGCGATTCGAATGAAGAAACGCTTATATTCAAAAATTCCTTTAGCACAATCTATTGTTACCTTATGCGAAGCAAAAGGAATCACTCATATTGTTATTTCACCAGGATCTCGTAACGCACCGCTAACAATTGGTTTTAGTGAACATCCAGGTATGCAGTGTTATAGTATCGTAGATGAACGATGTGCTGCTTTTTTTGCATTAGGTATTACACAACAGATCCAAAAACCAGTTGCTTTGGTTTGTTCTTCGGGTAGTGCATTATTAAACTATTACCCTGCAATTTCAGAAGCATTTTATAGTGATATACCCTTAGTAGTTTTAAGTGCAGATCGCCCTATTGAAAGAATTGATATTGGGGACGGGCAAACGATTCGTCAAAAAAATGTATTTGAGAACCATATTTTGTATTCGGCTAATTTATATTCTGAAGTTGTTGCCGAAACAAAAATTGATGATCCCAAAGTACGCCAAAAACAACATGAAGCTCAAAAGCATAATGAAAGAGAAATCAATCTGGCATTAAATAAAGCAATAGAGCAAAAAGGACCAGTACATATTAATGTACCTTTTTACGAACCTTTATATGATAAACTGGATCAACCTACTATTATTCCCAGAAATATTCCTGTAGAAAAGCCACATCATCAGTTTTCTGAAGATTTACAATCAGAAATGCATGAAGAGTGGAGTCAGGCAAAACGTAAAATGGTATTAATAGGTGTTAATTCACCAGGAACAGTTGAGCAAAAGTGGATAGAGTATTTTGCCGATGATCCTTCGGTTTTGGTATTAACAGAAACGACATCTAATATTCATCATGCATCACACATTAATTGTATCGATCAATTAATTTCTACTTTAAAAGAAGATGAATTTAAAACATTGCAGCCTGATATTCTTTTAACCATTGGTGGTATGGTTGTTTCTAAACGGATTAAAGCATTTTTGCGACAATATCAGCCAAAATCACATTGGCATATTGATTCAAAAAAAGCATATGATACCTATTTCTGTCTCACAGAACATATAAAATTGCAGCCCAATGTATTCTTCTCGCGTTTTTTTCAAAACATGAAGAGCGTCGATAGTACCTATAAACCTTTTTGGATTTCTATAAGAGACCATCGCAGAGTACGGCATGCAGCATATCTTGATAAAATTTCTTTTAGTGATCTTAAAGCATTTGAAGCTATTTTTAATGGTATTGCAGATGGGCAAATGATACAATTAAGTAATAGCTCTACTGTTCGTTATGCACAATTATTTACGTTAAATCCAACTTTTCAGGTGTTTTGTAATAGAGGAACAAGTGGTATCGATGGAAGCACATCTACCGCTATTGGTGCGGCTCTGGCTTCGGGAGTACCTACAACCTTGATAACGGGAGATCTAAGTTTCTTCTATGATAGTAATGGGTTATGGAATGATTATATCCCTTCAGATTTTAAAATTATTGTTATTAATAATGAAGGTGGTGGGATATTTAGAATCTTACCAGGAAAAGAGGAGAGTGTTAATTTTGAAAAATATTTTGAGACAACACATCATCTTACAGCAATGCATTTATGCAAAATGTTTGGTCTAGAATATCATACTGCACATACACTTGAAGAATTAGTTCATGAATCTAAAAAGATATACAAAAATAATAATACGCCCCAATTGCTTGAAGTTTTTACTCCCCGAAAAGAAAACGATAGTACTTTAGTCGATTATTTTAGGTATTTTGTCTAATATCCTTGTTTTAATATACTTTGCAGATGAATTATTAATGAATAATTCCTCTATATTTGATCTGGAAAAAAAAGTGAACTAAAAACCTAAAAACACAATTATCCTATGAGTAAAAGAGATGAATTAATCACAAAATACGCCGCAGATATCAAAGATAAAATTGGTCAGACTCCAGACATGGATCTTTTAACCAAAGTTACAATTGGATGTGGTCCTTCAATTTACAATGCAGATGCAGCTACAGTATCTGGTTCGGATCAAAGTGAATTAGATACCGTAAAGAAAAACTTTTTGATCAAGAAACTTGGTCTTTCTGATGGACCAAAACTAGATGAAGGTATTGCTTCTGTAGTTGAGGCTTATGGTAAATCAAACCGTAATAAGTATAGAGCGGTGGTTTATTATCTTTTAACAAAACATTTTGGAAAAGAATCTGTTTACAAATAGTATACGATTTTCTACAGCAAAAAAAGGTGTTCATTGCAATGAACACCTTTTTTTGTAGAATTTAGATAAACAGGAGGATTAAAGAATTATATTTGCGCAAAAATAGAGATATGCTTAAGCTTGGGGAATATAATATGTTAGAGGTTGTTAGAGAAAGAGATCAAGGTGTCTATCTTTGTGACGAAGAAGGGGATGAGGTTTTATTGCCCAATAAGTATGTGCCAGAACAATTTCAAATAAGAGATATTTTAAAGGTTTTTGTGTATTTAGATAGCTCAGAGCGTGTTGTTGCTACTACCTTAGAGCCTTTTACAACTGTAAAATCTTTTGCTTATTTAAAATGTACAAATGTGTCAGAAATTGGCGCTTTTCTGGATTGGGGATTAGAAAAAGATCTTTTTGTTCCTTTTAGAGAACAATCTTCAAAAATGAGAGTAGGTAGTTGGTATCTTGTTTATGTGTACCTAGATGAAGAAACCAATCGACTAGTTGCATCAAGTAAAACCAATGCTTTTTTAGATAATTCTTTAGTTTTACTGTCTTCATATGATGAAGTTGATCTTATCGCTTCTCATCCTTCACCACAAGGTTGGAATATGATTGTAAATCAAAAGCATTTAGGATTAGTATATGGTGATGAAATTTTTCAAAAGATAACACCAGGAGATCAACTTAAAGGGTTTGTGAAAAAAGTTCGCCCTGATGGTAAGATAGATCTTACATTGCAACGACACGGATTTAGAGGGATAGAGCCAAATGCAGAGCAGGTTTTAAAAGAGTTAAAATCTAGCGGTGGTTTTATTGATCTTAATGATAAATCAGATCCCGAAGATATTAAAGAGGTTTTTCAATTGAGTAAGAAAAGTTTTAAAAAAGCTATTGGATCACTGTATAAAGAAAGAAAAATTATTATCGAGAAAGAGGGAATACGCTTGGTAGAGTAGGCCAAAATAAAATCAGTACCGATAATCAAAGAAGAAGTTACTTTTTGTTTGTTTTATTTGGATTAAATCTAAATAAAAAGTATTTTAGCGGCCTTTAAATATGGAATTAATTTTTTCTTCAACATACTACTCCTCATATCAATCATCAGCAGAGCGATGTTATTATATTGACTTTGGCCATAAAATGGTTAAAACTTCTTTCTGTCAATTACTTAGTTTAAGGTATAAGGCAAAAAAAATGTCCTCATTTGAGTATATAGATGATTTACTTAACCATAATGATACAGTAGTATTGTCTTTATGTGATAAAGAACATTTGATTTTATTAGACACATTAATGGTGTTGGATTTTGTAGATTTTATGAAAGGAACATTTGCAATGATAGAATTAAATGCTATGCTAGTATCATGATATTTTATTATTAGATTTAGACTTACTATAAATAGGGTATCAATTAAGTTTTACATCTAGATTTTCTATACTTTTATTAAAAATATTTGAAAAATGGAAAATCTTACACGACAAGAAATAAGCATTAATCTTGAAGTAATGGATATGCTTAATAAGCAAATTGAGAAAGAACAAAGAGCTTCGTCATTGTATTTAGCAATGGCCTCATGGTGTGATCAAAAAACGCTTGTAAATAGTGCTTCCTTTTTTTATAAGCAGGCAGCGGAAGAAAGAGAGCATATGATGAAAATTTTTAAGTTTATTAATGATACAGGTGGATCAGCCTACTCTCCTGATGTTTCTAATATAACTCATGAATTTTCTTCTCTTAGAGAAATTTTTGAAACTGCATTAAATCATGAGATATCCATCACACAGTCTATCTATAAAATTGTTGCAAAATGTAGGAAAGTAAATGATTTTGGTTCAGAAAACTTCTTAATGTGGTTTGTAGAAGAGCAGCTTGAGGAAGAAGAGACTATTAAAGATATTTTAGATATGTTTGATTTATCAGGAGATATGCCACTTCAATTCATTGATGAAAGAATCCCTGTTGGTAAATAATTTATATATAGTAAATTTAATCTAAGATGTTTTTTTTGTATAAATAGGCTTAATAGGCTAAACCGGTAATGGGGCAGAAAGCACCACTATATAGACTAGCATCCTTATAAGCTGTATTTTTTATACCCCCAATATTTGTATTAGTGTTGTAGCCATTACCTGATAATCTAAAACCAGATGTTTTTGGTTGAGGGATTGCAACATTATATTTTGACGAAATATCTTTATACTTCGGAGAGTCAATGTACATTGTATAGCTTTTCTTAAATGCTTGCTGTCTTAAGTCTACGGTCAAATCTACTTCCTGTAATTGATACTTTTTAGTTTTAAGCTCTTTTTTATTCATTACTAATGGGGCACTTAATTGTTCCCATTCTATAGATATTGTATGTGGTACATCTTCTTGTCCATATGATAAAAAGCTGATGCCTCCGATAAGTATTGCTAAAAAAACTTTCATAATGGTAAATATATTATCAATTCAGATAAAACCTTCAAAAACTATACTAAAATCTGTTTTTTATTTAAAATAAAATCAAAAATTAGGGGATTTACCCCATAATTGATGCAGTGAGATATAGTATATTGTAGTATTTTTGAGGATACAAAAAAATATATTAATGAGTTCAATAGATTGGAAAACTGTAAAAGAATACGAAGACATCACCTATAAAAAATCGGGAGGTGTTGCACGAATAGCATTTAACAGACCAAATGTACGTAATGCTTTTAGGCCAAATACAACAAGTGAACTTTATGATGCTTTTTATGATGCGCAAGAAGATACATCTATAGGGGTGGTTCTGCTTTCTGCAGAAGGCCCTTCGACAAAAGACGGAGTGTATAGTTTTTGTAGTGGAGGAGATCAAAAGGCTAGAGGTCATCAAGGGTATGTTGGAGATGATGGTAGACACAGATTAAATATTTTAGAAGTTCAAAGGCTTATTAGGTTTATGCCAAAAGTCATTATTGCAGTAGTGCCTGGATGGGCTGTAGGAGGAGGGCATAGTCTTCATGTTGTTTGTGATCTTACTCTTGCAAGTAAAGAACATGCTATTTTTAAACAAACCGATGCAGACGTAACAAGTTTTGACGGAGGATATGGTTCTGCTTATTTAGCAAAGATGGTTGGGCAAAAAAAAGCACGTGAAATTTTCTTTTTAGGAAGAAATTACTCTGCGCAAGATGCTTATGAAATGGGAATGGTAAATGCTGTGATTCCTCATGATGATCTAGAAGATACAGCGTATGAATGGGCAAAAGAAATCCTTGAAAAATCACCAACATCTATCAAAATGTTAAAATTCGCAATGAATCTTACAGATGATGGTATGGTAGGACAACAGGTATTTGCAGGAGAGGCAACACGACTAGCGTATATGACAGAGGAAGCCAAAGAAGGAAGAGATGCATTTCTTGAAAAGCGAAAGCCAGATTTTAAGAACATTAAATGGATGCCATAATTTTATAATTACCGATCTTTTTTAAAATTAGAATTACCTTAGTATACAATGGATAAAAAAGAAGAAGAGCTTATATCGATGCACTATCAGATGGAAAAAACTGATATCAAACAGCAACGGCTGGAGGATCGTCTTATCTCTATTTCTGAAGACTTGAAGAGAAGTAAAAGAAGACGTAATTTTTACTTTATTTTTATTCTTATTTTGATGTTGTTGCTAACTGCGGGAAGTCTTTATGTGATCCTTGGCGAAAAAGAAAATAGTACTAAAATTGAGTCTTTAGAAGGGGATGTAGATGTACAGCGACTTATATTTGAAAATGATTCTTTACAAAAGGAAGTGGATAAACTTAAAACAGATATTTCTAAATATCAAAATGAAGAATTATCAAATAAGGTAGATACTACAACTTCTCTTTCTGGTAATATTGGAAGTATAAAAAAAGGAGAAGAAGATGTTGCGGATGGAAAATCTAAACTAAAATTTGAAAGGAAATATTGTTACATAAATAGAGTTTATAAAAGCAACGATGTTGTTTTTATAGAAGCAGATATTATAGAGTATTATCAGGGTAGAAAAGCAGTTAAAAAAGCTAAAGAATTAGGGGAAGCTGAATATGATTTAGATAAAAATGGAGATACATTGTATTTTTTATATAATAATTATTATATTCATAACCAGAGTTCTAGGTCTAAAATATTAGAACTTGACGATAAGGCGAGGGTGAAGATTGAAAATATTAATCAAATTTCTTCCGGTTTTCCATTGAAGGCTTTCCAGAAAGTAATTACAGATAAACCTGTTTTAATTTTGGAAATTAATAATGGAATAGTATATAAAATAACCGAACAGAAACTCCCTTAAGCATTGTTTAAAAATATATCTTTAGAATAACTAACTAAACTTTTGAAGCTACCCCCCACAATGAAAGTTATGAAAGATGAGGATCTTCTATCTCTACATTACCAGATAGAAAAAGCCGAAATTAAACAGAAAAAGCTCGAAGACCTTCTGGATGAAGAGTCGGATAGGCTAAAAAAAAGTAAGAAATCTAATAGACTATTTGGATCATTCTCACTAGTTCTATTTCTATTAACTATTTTTCTTGTTGCTAATGCTTTTTATTTTAGCAAACCACCATCAAAAAATGATGAAGCAGGAATTAATGAACTTTCTGTAGTAAAACAAGAATTGGCCTCTGCTAAGAAAGAATTAAAAGCATTAAAAAAAGAAAAGATTAACCTTAAAGAAATCAAAAATCTATATTTGTATAGAAGTTTGATTAAAAAAGATACTGTGTATTCGGTGCAGTTAAAAGCGTTTAATGCAAAAAACACTCCTGCTATTTCTGAGAAATTTACAAATACACTTATTTATAGTGATACTTCATTCTATAAAATGAGTTTAGGTATTTTTGAAACCTTAGCCGAAGCTCAGGATTTTAGAAAAACACTAATAGCCTCAGGGTTTGATAAGAGAATATTTGTAATATCCTATAAAGATGGAAAACGATTAAAAATTGAAGACTTTCAGTAGTTAATTATCTCAATTTAGGAAAATTAACTGGATCTGTTTCATTTATAATGGCATATACATTTTCGAAAATATCTTCTATAGAAGGTTTGCTAAAATAATCTCCATCCGTTCCAAAAGCCGGCCTGTGTGGTTGAGCACTTAAGGTCTGTGGTTTACTATCCAAGTATTGATACACATTTTGCTCATCAATCAATTTGTGTAAAATATATCCAGTACCACCACCTGGTACATCTTCGTCAATGATCAATAATCGGTTGGTTTTAGCAACACTTTTTACAATATCATGATTTAGATCAAAAGGAAGTAAGGATTGTACATCAATTACTTCGGCATTAATTCCTACCGATAGTAATTCTTTTGCAGCTTGTTCAACCAATCGCAATGTAGAGCCATAGGATACCAAGGTAATATCTGTTCCTTCTTTAACTGTTTCGACAATACCAATTGGTGTTCTGATTTCGGATAAATTAGTAGGCATTTTTTCTTTTAGACGATATCCATTAAGACATTCTACAACTAAAGCAGGTTCATCACTATCCATTAATGTATTATAAAAACCTGCGGCTTTGGTCATATTTCGAGGTACAAGAATATGGATACCTCTTAGTAGGTGAACAATACCACCCATTTGAGAACCAGAATGCCATATTCCTTCTAGTCTATGTCCTCGTGTTCTTATAATTAAAGGCGCTTTTTGTTTTGCAAAAGTTCTATATCGCAACGTAGCAAGGTCATCGCTTAATCCTTGTATGCAATATAAAATATAATCTAAATATTGAATTTCTGCAATGGGCCTTAATCCTCGCATGGCCATCCCAATTCCTTGTCCTATTATCGTAGCTTCTCTAATCCCAGCATCGGATACCCTTGTTTCTCCAAATTTTTCCTGAAGTCCCTCAAGGCCTTGATTTACATCACCAATTTTACCGCTATCTTCTCCAAAAATAAGTGCTTCAGGAATTCTGCTAAATAATTTTTCAAAGTTATCTCTTATAATAACTCTACCGTCAACTTGTTCTGTATTGGTGTCGTATTGAGCTTTTACTTCTTTAACATGTATAGCATTAGAATCACTTTCATTATATAAATGACTACTGTATTTTGGTTGAATAAGAGAAATATAATTATTTATCCATTCCTGAAGTGTAGATTTCTCTGCAAAATCTTCTTTAGTGATATATTGTAATGTTTTTCTTGTAGCCTCAAGAATATCTCTACGTATAGGTTCTTCTTTAGAAGCTAATACATTAACCAGAGGAGAAATGAAATTTTTATTTGCACTTTTATTTTCTACAGATTTTAGAACTTCTAATGCTTCTTTTTGTTCTGATTTGATTTCAGACAAATATGCGTTCCAAGCTTCAGCCTTTCCTTTTCTTACCTTCTTTTTTGCAGTTTTTTCAAAATCCAGAAGCTCTTCTGCTGTTGCAATATTATGTTCAATGATCCATTCTTTAAACTTTTTATTACAATCATATTCGCGTTCCCAATTTAATCGTTCTTCGCTTTTGTATCTTTCGTGAGAACCAGAAGTAGAGTGTCCTTGTGGTTGTGTTAATTCTTTAACATGAATAATAACAGGAATATGTTTTTCACGTGCTAATTTTTCAGCTTTTTCATAGGTATCCATGAGAGCAGGATAATCCCAACCATTAACTTTTAATATTTCATAGCCTTCATGATGTTCATCACGTCTAAAACCTTCCAGAATAAGAGAAATATCTTCTTTGGTAGTTTGATGCTTTGCATGAACAGAGATACCGTATTCATCATCCCAGACACTAATAACCATTGGCACTTGTAGAACACCTCCTGCATTAATAGTTTCCCAAAATAAGCCTTCACTGGTACTTGCATTACCAATAGTTCCCCAAGCTACTTCATTTCCTTGATTAGAGAAGTTAGAATGATTAGAAACACTTTTTTCGTTACGATATACCTTTGATGCTTGAGCTAGGCCTAATAACCTAGGCATTTGACCAGCAGTAGGAGAGATATCTGCACTTGAGTTTTTTTGCTGCATCAGGTTTTTCCATGTGCCATCTTCATTAAGACTGTGAGTTGCAAAATGTCCTCCCATTTGTCTTCCTGCAGCAAAAGGTTCTTTATTGATATCTGTATGAGCGTATAAGCCAGCAAAGAACTGCTCTACAGTATATTGATCAATAGCCATCATAAATGTTTGATCTCTGTAGTATCCTGATCTAAAATCACCGTCACGAAAAACTCTGGCCATCGCAAGTTGCGGTAACTCTTTTCCTCCTCCAAAAATTCCAAACTTAGATTTACCTGTCAATACTTCTCGTCTTCCCAGCAAACTACATTCTCTACTAATTAATGCTATTTTGTAGTCTTTAAGTATTTGATCTCTATATTCTTCGAATGAAATATTAGATGAAGTAATGGTTTCAGGCTGCATGTGAACGGTGTTTTAATGTTTTGCAAATTTAGCTAAAATCCTAGCCATTTGCAAGGCAGAAACTCTTAATTTTTTTGAGTATAATTCATTAAAACTGTGTTTTTATTGATGAATTATAGTTTTTGAACAGTATTTTAAGGATTGGTTAACAAATGTTCAAAATTTTCACATTTATTTTTCAGTATATTTTTTCACAAAGAAATTAATACCATTCTCTGGTAAAAAGACCTATTAACGTTTCTGGACTTAATGTTATGATAAACCGAATTTGCTGTTCGTAATTTGGTTGTGATATTTCCCATCCTTTGTTAGATACTACAGGGAAAAAGACTTCGAAGTAATCGGCTACTAAACTGAGTCGAACTCCTGCGTCATAGACAAATTTTGGAGAGATATTTTTATTTTTCACCAATCCTACATCTCCATATGCATAAATCCAGTTCCATATATTGGTATTGGCATTAAAGGTAGTGATCCATTGATTAGCAAAAGGATATTCGAGTTGAGATTTAAACCCGCCTTCTGCCAAAATAATTTGCTGGCTTACCAAACCAGTATCTTCACTACGTCCCAGGTAACTATAATCAAACAAATAATCTGTAGGTCTGTCTAGAGCAAAACTAAAGAAATCACCATCTTTTTCTGTATCATTAAAAAGAAAAGATCCTGCAAATAGACGCAAATTTAATTGGCGATTATTAAGAAACAACTTCCTGTAATTTACAGTCGCAGATAGCTTACTGAAGTTTTTAGATATTTGATAATCAACAGTATATCCTAGAAAATTAATGAGATTAAAATCAGAATATCGATATCTTACATTAAATACACTATAATCAGGGGTAGTAACAGGGTTTTCTTTGTCTCGATCTCTAAAAACATTAATATTTCTAAGAAGAAGTCTTTGTTTTTTATTGGATCTAAGATCTTCGGGCCTAAAATAAAAACTTATAGATGATGAAAATCGTTTAAATAATAAATCGGGAGCATAACTAAACATACTACCATTTACTCCATATTGTACTTTATATAATCCATAATCAGACAGTTGTTGTCTATAGGAGATAGATGCTGATCCTAATAGTTTATTGGATTTGAAACCATAAGCAGGGGATAGGTTGTACTGAAAATTTCTTTTTATGAAAGTCTTATTATAAAATTTTGAAGCTAACAAAAAACCATCGTATACATTAAACTCTACTTCGGGAATAAAAAATACTTGAGTATACCTTGGATCTTCTATATCCTGTAAAAACCTAAATTGTATAGGTTTGTTAAATATCCATTTTAGGTTTCTATAATTATTACGTCTATTTACTTCTGGGATGTTCTGATCATAATCTATTACCAGTTTACTAATATTTTCATTGGCAATTTTTACTTTTTTGGTGCCTGTGATACCTGTAACCCAGGTTTTAGAAACCATATCTTTTTTTCTAAACCCATAAAGTGAAACTGGCATTGTGTTATTGCCTTTATTTTTGATTGTAACCTCAATCGAATCTTTTCCTTTTTTTACAGACTTTATTTTAAAATCTAGCTTTTCGTTGGTTTGTACATAATCCTCAAAAAACCATTCTATGTCCTTGGGAGCTATATCGATAAGTACCTTTTTGTATTTTTCAGAATTTGTATATTTTAATACATTTTGAGTATAAAATTTTTTAATACTTAAATCCACAATATTATCATCACCGAGATAATCTTCGAGATACTTAAATCCTACTCCTGCCTTATATGCATTTGCTATATTTTTATTAAACTTTACCAGCTCATCTTGTGGCTGTAATAAGGGCTGATCTAAAAACAATCGAGCCATATTTTTATAAGCTAAAAAGTATTGATCGTTAAAATCCAGGTCCGCAGCATGAAACCATCGTAGACCAATCACTTTACTAAGTTTACCGATAATTTTCATTTCGGGATAATATTGCTCTGTATACGCCATCATTAAATAGATGTGTATTGCATCTTTTATCCAGGCATCGTATCTAGGATTTATGATAAGAGTCCTTTCTAGATAATTTTCGGTAATTGTCTTAAGTTGTTTAATTTCAAATTGAAAACCATCGGGAAAAGGTCTTAATATATCTGGTAGTTGATTTAGTCCATATACGGGATTGTTTTTGTAATCATTTTCAGAAATAACAATTTTATCAAAAGGATATGGACCTAATTTTTTTTGTAAAAAACCAATAATCCTATCGGTCGCTACCGATTTCATTTTTGGCATTAAATCATTATCATCTATATTACTTATAAACTGAACACCATCAGATGGGAAGCTGTAGAAAGATGATACCTTTTCTATGTATAAGTTTACTTCATTTCTTTTGTTGCCTTCAAATTGTATAGTTTTGGTTGTTTCGTCCTCTGATAAAATAGTGTTTTTTTGTTTTAGATCGCTAACTATTTCATACGCAGATGGTAAAGTGAAGTTGAGTTGGTAATCTGCTATAGGTGCATATAAGTCATTCAAATTTTTATGACTATAGATATTCCATTTTGTATCGTATACAGCAGGAAGTATATACCAGTATTTTAAACTAAAATTCCCGTTTGCGTGATATCCATATCTGGTAAATTTGTTACTGGGAATTTTGATTTGATATTTTAATAGAAAAGTTTGATTTTCTCCCGGATAAATAGGCTTATTAGATTTTATCCATATAATATCCTGGATTCCAGCATGTCGACCCCATTGTAGGGGTTGTGATTCTTTATTGCTAACATTTTGGATTATAGTTCCCCCTCGTTCTTCATCTTTGGCAAAGTAAAAACGTTTTATAAAATCTTCTGCAAACCTTTTACCAAGAGGAGTGGTCTTATCAGAGAAGCTATTGGCCCAATCATGAAAGAATATTTGTGTAAGTGTATCTTTTGATAAATTTGTATATGTAACTTCCTGCTCTATCGTTACTACCTTTTTTTTGGTATCCAGATTAGCATTTATAATGATATTATGTTGAGCAGACCCTATGGTTAGCACAAAAAAGATAATTATAAAACTATATACTTTTAAAATATTCAATTTTTATATTTAATTAAAGACATTTTTATGATATAAATCAAAAAGGAATAATGTTACCCATCTGGATTTATCTATCAAAACTTTATTACTTATAGCAATGCCTTACTATGATACTCTTCAAAATCGATTTTATATTAATGATTGATTGATAATAAAATGAATTAGAAATTCGGACTTAAATTATACTCTCCATAAAAATCATCTAAAATTCCTAATACTTCACCTGGGGTATCTACAATGTGTATTAGATCTAAATCCCCGGGGCTTATATTTCCGAATTTTTGTAACAATGTGCTTTTTACCCAATCGATGAGTCCTCCCCAAAACTCGGTACTTACCAATATAATAGGAAATTTCCCAATTTTTTTGGTTTGTATTAATGTTATTGCTTCGAATAATTCATCCAAAGTTCCAAACCCTCCTGGCATAACTACAAATCCTTGAGAATATTTTACAAACATCACTTTACGCACAAAAAAATAGTCAAAATCTAAGCTTTTATCGCTATCGATATATGGATTGTCATGTTGCTCAAAAGGTAAATCTATATTGAGCCCAACAGAAGTTCCTCCTCCTAAATGTGCTCCTTTATTTCCCGCTTCCATTATACCGGGACCTCCACCAGTAATAACTCCATAGCCTTGATCTACAATTTCTTTGGCGACATCTACGGCTAATTGATAGTATTTATCATCTGTTTTTGTACGGGCAGATCCAAAAATAGATACACAAGGCCCTATTTTACTCATTTTTTCAAACCCATTAACAAATTCTCCCATAATCTTGAAGATTGCCCATGAATCATTTGTTTTTATTTCATTCCAGCCTTTATGGTGTTGCTCTTTTCTCATAAATTTATTTTTTTATATTGTTACTTACAGTTCTTTCTTTAAAAACTGTGCAGTATAACTTTTTTTATCTTTTATAATTTCTTCTGGCGTTCCTTTAGCTACGATTTTCCCTCCATTTCTTCCTCCTTCATATCCGATATCAACAATATAATCAGCCATTTTGATTACATCCATATTGTGTTCAATAATTAAAACTGTATTTCCTTTATTTACTAATTCATTTAGTACGTCCATCAAAACACGAATATCTTCAAAATGAAGACCCGTTGTAGGTTCGTCAAGAATATAAAAAGTGTTACCGGTATCTCTTTTTGATAGTTCTGTTGCTAGTTTGATACGTTGTGCTTCACCACCAGATAGTGTAGTTGATTGTTGTCCTAGGGTAATATATCCTAAGCCAACATTTTGGATAGTTTTTAATTTTCTTGAAATCTTTGGGATATGCTCAAAAAATATGCAGGATTCATTAATTGTCATTTCTAAGACATCAGAAATGGATTTTCCTTTATATCGAATCTCTAAAGTTTCTCTATTAAATCGTTTTCCCTGGCAAGTTTCACATTCAACATATACATCGGGTAAGAAGTTCATTTCTATCACTCTTAATCCACCACCTTTACAGGTTTCACATCTTCCTCCTTGAACATTAAAGCTAAAACGTCCTGGTTTATATCCGCGAATCATAGCCTCGGGAGTTTTGGCAAATAAGCTTCTTATTTCAGAAAAAACACCTGTATATGTTGCAGGATTAGATCGTGGTGTGCGACCTATAGGAGATTGATTAATGTCAATTACTTTATCAGAGTGTTCGAGACCTTTGATACTTTTATATGGCATTGGTTTTTTTACACCATTAAAATAATACGCATTTAAGATAGGGTAGAGTGTCTCGTTAATGAGTGTAGATTTTCCGCTACCCGAAACTCCTGTAACGGCAACCATTTTGCCTAAAGGAATATCGATAGATACATTCTTTAAATTATTTCCGGTAGCTCCTTTTAGTGAAATAGTTTTTCCATTCCCTTTTCTTCGTTTGGAAGGGGTTTCGATTTGCTTTTTGCCACTTAAATAATCAGCTGTAAGTGTATTGTGTTTTTGTAATTCTTCGGGAGTACCTTCACTAATAATTTCTCCACCGTGTTTTCCTGCCAAAGGACCTATGTCGATAACATGATCAGCACGCTCAATCATATCTTTATCATGCTCTACAACGATAACAGAATTACCAATATCCCGTAACTGAATTAGTGAGTTAATTAGTTTCTGATTATCTCTCTGATGTAAACCAATACTGGGTTCATCCAGAATATATAAAACTCCTACGAGTTGCGATCCAATTTGAGTAGCTAGTCGTATACGTTGTGCTTCGCCGCCAGAGAGTGATTTGCTACTTCGGTTTAAAGATAAATAGGTGAGCCCTACATCTACCAAAAATTGAAGTCTGGCATTAATTTCTTTTAATATTTCTCCCGAAATCTTATTTTGTTTTTCGCTTAAATGTTCTGGAAGAGATTTAAACCAATCGGAAAGTTCATTAATATCCATTGCAGATAATTTTGCTATATTCTTTGTATTTACTTTGAAATATAAGGACTCTTTACGCAATCTTGACCCTTCACAAGACGGGCATTGAATATTATCCATAAAATCTTTGGCCCATCTTCGTAATGAAGTGGAGTCATTATTTCTATATGTATTATCGATAAACGAAGCGATTCCTTCAAAATCAATTTTATAGTCTCTGGTAACCCCAAGAGATTTACTGTTTACAGTAAACTTTTCTTTTCCACCATGAAGGATAATTTGCATGGCTTCTTTGGGAATCTTTTTTATAGGATCACTTAATTTAAAATCATATCGTTGCGCAATTAATTCTAATTGCTTAAAAATCCAATTGTTTTTTTGAGGTCCTTGCGGAGCTAATCCTCCATTTTTTATAGATATAGAATCATCTGGGATGATCTTTTTTAAGTTTACTTCATATAAATTACCAATACCATTACATTTGGGACAAGCTCCTTTTGGGGAGTTAAATGAAAAATTATTGGGTTCTGGGTTAGGATATGAAATACCACTAGATGGGCACATTAAATTTCGACTGAAGAAACGTACTTCTTGAGATTCTTGTTCGATTACCATCAATACGTCATTACCATGGTACATTGCAGTATTGATTGTTTCCATCAGGCGTTTTGAATTCTCCTGATCTTTGGTAACCATTAATCGATCTATAACGATTTCAATATCGTGAGTTTTATAGCGATCAAGTTTCATGCCTTTGGTGATATCTTTGATCTCACCATTGGTACGTACTTTTACAAAGCCTTGTTTTGCAATTTGCTCAAATAACTCCCGATAATGTCCTTTTCTAGAACGAATAATAGGAGCCAGGATACTGATTTTTTTTTCAGAAAAATCTTTTAAAATTAGATCCTTGATCTGCTCATCACTATAACTTACCATTTTTTCTCCGGTATTATAGCTGTAGGCATCACTTCCTCTAGAAAATAATAACCTAAGAAAGTCATAGATTTCTGTAATGGTTCCAACGGTACTGCGTGGGCTTTTACTGGTTGTTTTTTGCTCGATTGCAATAACGGGAGAAAGCCCGTCAATTTTATCCACATCTGGCCGTTCTAATCCTCCCAAAAATTGCCTGGCATAGGCAGAAAAAGTTTCTATATAACGTCGTTGTCCTTCTGCATATATGGTATCAAATGCTAAGGAAGATTTACCAGACCCTGATAAACCTGTAATCACTACTAACTTTTCACGAGGTATGGTAACGTCTATATTTTTCAAGTTGTGAACACGTGCTCCTAAAACCTCAATATTTTCTTCTGATGCTACCATAAATTTTAAACCAAGATTGCAAATGTAGTTATTTGGCAGCGTTTTGTGAAATTGGATAAGTTTCAGTTATGTTAAATCAACATTTTTATTAGATATAATAGTTTTTTATTTTTTTTAAAATATTTTAAATAACTGAAAAACAATATCTTGTGTATGGAAAAAACATAGTTTGAATGTATTATTTTTCTTTCATTTTAAAGTGCATGTAAGAATTTTTTTTTAACAAGTAAGAAGTTTTGTGAAATTTTGAATGGGTTGCATTCTCAAATTTTTTTATTGTCAATTATTAGGTATTTATTTGATTTTATGACCAAATTTTGGAAGTATATATATCCAATACTATGCTCTTTTTTGATATTTTTTTTTATCCAAACAACTCTTGTAATGAGAATCTTTTAGTTTTTTAACTAAAAGATTGAATGATTTCTATTTTTTAAAACTATCCATAAACTTTGTTAAAACGGCATGCAGAATTAGTAACTTAATTATTCACAAACTCTTTGAAGTTTTTACTATTGATAGTATAAATAGCCCAATAAAGTCAATAGAGTAATTCTTCAAAATTAAAACTAATCACGATGAAAAACATGTTCAAAATTGCAATTACCTTTTTCATGGTAATAAATTTTATGCACGCTCAACAGCGGCAGCATACACCTGGTGAGTTGGTAAAACAACAAAAAACACAGGGTTCCGATTTTCAAGAAGTTAATTTGTTTAGTTTAATGACTGCTAAACAAAAAGCAAATGTTCAATTACCAAAAGAGGTTAAAGATTATACTTTATTTTCTTTAGACACTAAAAAATTAGTATCTATGAAGTCTAATGCTCCCAAAACTATGAATTTGGAAATCCCAGGGCAAAAATCTTCGATGGTACTAGAATTAGTAAAAGTAGATATCGCTACAGATGATTTTAAAGTTGTAGAAATGCCCTCGGGTAAAGTTGTTAAATCGACAAAAACTGTTTCTCATTATAGAGGAGTAGTAAGAGGTAAAACAAACTCTATTGCGGCTGTTAGTTTATTAGACGGCGAAGTTTCTGGGGTTATCAGTATTGATGGCGGTAATGGGAACCTCGTTATGGGACGATTAGAAAATAGTTCAGAACACATTATGTATGAGGATAATAATTTACTTCATTTACAAGACTTTACTTGTAATACCGAAGCGAATTATGAAGGTTATACAGAAGAAGAGCTTTCAGACAATCCTTCTACCAGTAAAGCGGCAGAAAAGTGTGTTAAAGTATACTTTGATATAGGAAATGATGTTGTAACGGATAAAGGAGGAAGTCAGCAGGCTTCTGATTATTTACAATCTATATTTAATCAGGTAGCTATATTATATTCAAATGATAATGTGACTGTGAAAATATCGCAGATAAACGCGTGGACTTCTCAAAACCCTTTTAGTGGGTTATCCGATTATTCAAGTTATAGAGAGCAAAATGGTCTTAATGGAGCAGATCTTGGACATTTTGTTACTTATAATTTTTCTGGCGGTGTGGCATATTTAGGTGGTGTTTGTCAGTCAAATTATAGATATGGAGTTTCTGGTATTAATAAAACTTTTAGTAATGTACCTACATACTCATTTTCTGTAATGGTAATTGCGCATGAGATGGGGCATAACCTGGGTTCAAATCATACTCAAGCTTGTGTTTGGAACGGTAATAATACTGCAATTGATGGTTGCTATAATGTAGAAGGTAGTTGTTCTAGACCAGCAATCCCATCAGATGGAGGTACTATTATGAGTTATTGTCATCTTACTAGTGCAGGAATCAACTTCACTAAAGGATTTGGTACTCAACCGGGTAATGTGATTCGTAACAAGATCAGTTCTTCAAGCTGCCTTCAGGCATGTGGTACTACCGGGTGTAATACTGGTGATTCTGCAACTGTAACGTTTAATAATAATACAGATTGTACTTTAGAGTATTTTACAAATAATAGCTCTAAGTTTTCGATTAATTCTGGTCAATCCAGACAGGTTTCAACTACTAGAGGAGCAAGCTGGGAGGCTAAAAACTCGTCTAATGCTACTGTGGATTCTTTTACGATTCAATGTAGTCAAGATAGTTATGCTTCTACGGGTAACTGTAATGACGGTGGAGGAATCACTTGCGAGGGAGTGCAACCATATTCTAGTGGTACAACATACTCTGTAGGAGATCGAGTAACATATCAAGGAAGTTTATATGAAAGAACATCTACAGGTTGGAAAAACCTGGGACCATGCCCAACTAATCCAAATGATCCATGTGCAGGAGTGCAGCCATATTCTAGCAGTACAACATATTCTGTAGGAGATAAGGTGACGTATCAAGGAAGTTTATATGAAAGAACATCTACTGGATGGAAAAATCTTGGGTCTTGTGGTTCTGCTACTCGAGTTTCTCTACAAAGAGATGAGATTTCGGGAGAACTAAGTATCAAAGCGTATCCTAATCCAGCTGATGAAGTTCTTACTATTGAAGTAAGTAACGTATTAAATACTTCTTCTACATTATCTATTAAAGATATCAATGGTAGAGTGCTAAAAGTTGTTGGTTTAGATACCCCTCCGGGAGGAAAAGATCGTCATACAATTGATGTTAGCTCTCTCTCTCCGGGAATGTACTTTATTCAGGTAACAGATTCTAAAAAGACAGTTACCCAGAAAGTGTCTATAAAATAATTATAATGTAACATTTGGGCTATTATATTAGGGTGAAACTATATGTTTCACCCTTTTTTTATGTCTTAGTCATTCCAGGTTTTAAGATTACTTATTGGGATTCCGAAACCAAGTAATTTATGCTGTTGAGAGAGGTGGGCTCCTGTTTTTGTAGTTGTCCAGTTTTCCCAGGAAGCTTCGAGACCTCCAATCGGGATGATAGATACCCACATTTTGTAACTTGTTGGCCTGTAGTTTGTATCTACTTTCCAGAGATAAGAGTCTCCAGGAGTAGTTCCTCCGGACTGATAAGTAACTAATAATCCTTTAGTATTATTTTCTAAGGTTACTAATTTACGAATAGCTCCTTTGTCAAAAAGTTTATGAGGAGCAATCAACCAAAAAGAATCATTATTAAAATTCATCAATGCTTTTTCTACCATTTTTTTCTTTTCCTGATCATTAAAATACATTGTACTTAGTACTCGGTTTTTTTCTGGAGAATCCAAATGTAGAAGTACTGAGTTATCCTCTGTTTTTACAGTTACCGTATTTGACTTTTTATCCCATAGATAGTGATTTTTACTTCTAAAAGTCCATTGCAAATAATCAGTGTTCAGGTAGTTATCATGTTTAACGGCATCTAGTATTTTTAATGCAAATTCATCAGCTTCTGGTCCAGATTTCCCTTCAGGAAGTTTTTCATGTAAAGAAAAATACAAAGTTGTAACAGTAATAATCACCAATGCAAGTATGCTTAACAATAGTATTTTAAGAAGCTTTATTAGTTTTTTTCTCAAGAGGTTATGATTTTAGTGTGTTTTGTCTTTTACGAATGTAATAAAATACTAAGAATATGACTTTTTAATATTAAGTTATAGAAGAGGCACAGACTACTTCTGATCAATTAAGTAGCTATAGTGTATACGAAATTAGTTTTATAGGATTTAACTGGTGAATTATTTATTTTAGCGTACTCACCAAAAAATACCCCTTGTGTTTTGAAAAATATTTTAAAATCAAAATTCTTCGTTAAAATCTTTCTTATACTTGTTTTATCGTTTCCAGTGGTTCAGGCACAAAACCTTGATGTTATTGATAGTCTTACTACTAGATTAGCTAATTCTAATGAGAGAGAACGTATTTCTATATTATTAGCATTGGCCAAATGTCACCAGAACAGCGAGCAAAAAGAAGCCATTAGGTATGCAAACAAATCCATACTGTTAAGTGAAAAATATAATGATCAGTTAAATATGGGAAGAGCTCATATTCTAATTGGAGATGCATATACTGTCTCGGGTAAATTTGACGAAGCTGAAAAACATCTTGAACAAGCAAAAGATGTATTTTCTATGGTTAAAAGTGAAAAAGATGAAGTTGATTTATATGGATACTTGGGAGAGTTATATATTAAAACAAATAATTACGACAAAGCTGAGGAATATTATCTTAAGAGATTAAAAATTAGCAAAAAAATAGGTGATAAAAAAAAGATTGCATGGAGTATTAATAATCTTGTGAGTATTTATCTTGAAAGAGGGAAAATGGAGGAAGCTGAAAGCTCTGCACTGGAAGCATTAAAATTAGCTAAATCATTAAAAGATAAAAATTTACAGATTAATCTACATGTAAAGATTGCCGATATTATCGCTTATCAACATGGAGATTTAGATAAGATAAGTGAGCATTATCAAAGAGCTCTTCAGTTAGCGGTAGAAAAGAAGAATCCAAGAGCAAGTAGTGCAATAAATATCAATTGGGCGGTAACTCTTAGCAACTATGAGAAATTTAAGGAAGCAGAGAAGTATTTTATGGATGCTTTAAAAACATGCGAACAGTATGGATATCATAATAGGATAATACTTGTATACTCTGGTCTAGGAGAAAATTCCCTTGGTAAAGGAGGCTATGAGAAAGCTATGAATTATTTTGTTAAAGCTTTAAGAGTAGTAAATAAAACAAATAATAAAAAGGGGAAAGCTAGTATATATAGAAAAATTGGGGCTATACATATAGAACAAGGGAGCTATGAAAAAAGCATTGAGTATTTATATAAAAGTTTAGGTTTTTATGAAACGTTAAATGATAAAAGTTCACTATCTGTACTGTATAACTATATTGGAGAAGCTTTTTACCGATTAAATAATTTTAGCAAAGCAGAAGAAAATTATCAAAACGGGGTGGTGTTATGCGAAGAATTGGGGGATCAGAAAGGTATTGCGGTTTCTTATTTGAACTTGGGAGCTTTAAAAGTGAAACAAAAACTATTTGAAGAAGCTATGTTGTATATAGAAAAAGCACATGATAAGGTGAAAAAAATGGGTAACTCTAGAGAACTGATACTTTACTATAATACTATGGCAGAATGTAAGTATAATCAGGGTGAAATTGAAGAGGCCCTCGATTTAATGCTTCAGGTTTTGAATATGGAAGATAAATTGAAAGAATTTAAAAAACCAGAAATAGAATCATACACAAGGTTAGGTACAATTTATTACGAACTTCAGAAATACGAAAAGGCAGAGATGTTTTTTAAGAAAAGCTTAAAAACATCTATAGTAATGAAATCTAAAATGGAAGTCAAGAATAATTATTTTTGGTTATCCAAATGTTATGAAAAATTAAATAAATATGAAAAAGGCTTAGAGTACTATAAAAAATACTCTATTGTAAAAGATAGTATTTTTAATCTTAATAAGATTAAGCAAATTGCAGATATACAGATAAAGTATGATACCGATAAAAAGGAAAAAGAGATATTATTTTTGCAAAAAGAAAAGGAGTATCAAACCATTTTATTTAATAGTCAAAAGAATGAGTTATATCGAGTAAATCTGGAAAAAGATTTAGAAAGAGAGCGAAAAGAACGTGATATAATTCAATTAAAAGCGGCTCGAAAACATAGCGAGATCGAACAGTTAAATATGCAAAATAATCTGCAGATTGCAGAAAAAGAAATCAAAAATAACCAGCTAAGTATACAGAAATCCCGTTTAGCGAGAGAATTGCTGATCAGAAATATTATAATAGGTGGTGGAGTCCTAGCTCTTATAGTTTCATTTTTTGCATTAATGTATTATCGACAACGATTAAAAACACAAAAAATTATTGCAAGAAAAGAGATAGAAACAATAAACGCTAATATCAATGGTCAAGAAAAAGAAAGAGAACGAATAGCAAAAGAATTACATGATGGTATCGGGGGGAATCTTGCTGCAATAAAGCTTGATTTGTCTAAGTTGTCAAATAACTCTAATCGTGAGCTTCAAAAAGTAATTAAAAATGTTGATGGAACATATAATGAGGTTCGTACGCTTTCTCATGATTTAATACCTCCAAAAATCCTAAAAAGTTCATTTGAGAAATTAATAAAAGAGTATTTGAGTAATCTATCCAAAACCTGCTCATTCATTATAAATAATGATTTTTATCCATCATCAAGGTTTAATCAACTAACAGATAAGATAAAAATTGAGCTATATAGAATTACCCAGGAATTAATGAATAACATTATTAAACATTCCCATGCAGATCAGGTAAATTTACAGTTTACTATACTAGACAAACGAATTAAGTTTATTATCGAAGATAATGGAGTAGGGTTTGATACAGAAAACATTTCAAAAGGAATAGGGTTGAATAATATATTGTCCCGTACTAAGGCGCTAAGTGGTAACATGCATATAGATACTATGATTGATAGAGGTACCATTATTGAAATCGATATCCCTGCTTAAAGAAAAAGAATGTGATAATGAAACCTATATCGCAGCACTAGTTAATCATGAAATAAACACACTGTATCTCTTACATTATGAAGAAGCATAATACTCAAAGGATTTAAGAATCAACTCATCAGATACGACACAGTTATATTTTGCTTCACCAATAGTATTTAATAGAACAAAATAAATATTTCCTTTTTCATTCTTTTTATCATGAATAAGAAGTTCCATAATACTTTTATAATCTCCTGCGTCAATATCTATTTTTGGAAACGTAGCCAAAATTACTGCTCCAATATATTGCAAATCTTCCCTTGCTAAGGATAGTAGTTCTGTAGATATATAAGCTTCCATGATCATTCCTATAGCAATTGCCTCACCATGTAGTAGTGTAGGTTTTTCTGGATGAGTTAGATAGAAAGATTCGATAGCATGACCTAGTGTATGACCAAAGTTAAGATACTTACGAACATTTTGCTCAGTAGGGTCTTCAGAAACAATCTTGTTTTTAATCACCACAGAGTCATAGATCATTTGATCCAGATCTTCAAAATTAAGTTGAGAAAGATCGCTTATTTTTTTCCAATAACTTCGATCTTGAATAAGGCCGTGTTTTAGCATTTCTGCAAACCCGCTACACATTTGATTTACTGGTAGGGTTCCCAGGTATTCTGTATCAACAAGAACCATTTCGGATTCACTAATTACACCTACCATATTTTTTAAGTTACCCAGATCAACACCGGTTTTTCCTCCTACAGAAGCATCTACCATTGCCAGTAGTGAAGTTGGGATATTGATATAGCTAATTCCTCTTTTGTAGGTACAAGCTATAAAACCACCTAGATCTGTAATAACACCACCACCCAGATTGATCATTAAACTTTTTCGATCCATACCTAATTCAGAAAGAGCATTCCAGATACCACTGCACGTTTCAATATTCTTATGAATTTCACCATTCTCTATTTCAATAACCTCGATATCATATTCTTTTTCAATCTTACTCATCAATAAAGACAAACAATGTTCATGGGTGTTATCATCCACCAGAATACATATTTTTGAATGGTTTGCTGTTGAGAGGTAAGTGTTTAATGCAGTATAGCATTCCTGACCAAAATAAACGACTGAATCTTTTGAAACTATGGGCTTCATATAGTATTAAATTATGAGGAGCGAAATTAAGCAGAATTTATAATAAAATAAACTCGCAAGTTCTATATTTGCAGATATCTTAAAATAAATGCAATGTATGCATAGAAATTAATCATATTTCTACGTGCATATTTTTAAAATTAACTTTTGATGAACCAAAACAATTTGTTTGATAATACTGAGACTGCATTTACCTTAAAAAGCGACTCAGAGCTAGAAAGAGCGTACTTTCTGTTTAAAATGATTTCTAATGAACCCTTGGTTAGAATAGGAACTGCGGTTACAAATTTTGCCATAAAAGCACATTTGCCAGTTCAAGGGTTGATAAGAGCAACTGTTTTTGATCATTTCTGTGGAGGAGTTAGTGAAGAAGATTGTTTATCGGTAGTAGATAACATGTATGGCAAAAAGGTGTGTTCTGTATTAGATTATTCGGTAGAAGGAAAAGAAGAGGAGGCACAATTTGATGCCGTATTAGAGAAAACGATAAAACTTTTGGAGTTTGCAGATCAAAAAGATGCAATGCCTTTTGGGGTATTTAAACCTACAGGATTTGGTCGTTTTTTAATTTGGCAAAAGAAAACCGAAGGCACTCCTTTAAATGCAGAAGAAGAAAAAGAGTGGGAGCGTATCGAAGAACGTTTTGATATGGTATGCAAAAAAGCCCATGATTGCGATGTAGCTTTACTAATCGATGGAGAAGAAAGCTGGATGCAGGGAGCTGCAGATGAATTGGTGGCTAAAATGATGAGAAAGTATAATAAAGAAAAAGCTATAGTATATAATACATTGCAACTTTATAGACATGATCGCCTGGAGTATTTACAAAAACTACATGAAGAAGCAAGGGTATATGATTTTAAGATTGGTATAAAGATTGTACGTGGCGCGTATATGGAAAAAGAAAACGAACGTGCTAATGAAAAAGGATATCCTACACCTATTTGTAAAGATAAAGAACATACAGATCAGAACTTTGATACTACAATGAAATATATTCTTAAAAACATAGAAGATATCTCTGTTTTTATAGGAACGCATAATGAAGATAGTAGTTACTTGGCAATGAAATTAATGACAGAACTTAATATTGCCAAAGATGACTTTAGAGTTTGGTTTGGACAATTATATGGTATGAGTGATCATATTAGTTTTAATCAGGCAGAAGAAGGGTATAATGTGGCAAAATACCTGCCTTTTGGCCCTGTACGTGATGTAATGCCATACCTAATTCGAAGAGCAGAGGAAAATACTTCGGTTGCTGGACAAACCAGTAGAGAATTAAATTTACTTTCTCAAGAGAAGAAAAGAAGAAGACTATAGGTATACCTTAGAAATTTTGAAAACGAAATTTCAGAATTTCTCGTATTTACAGATTTTAAAAGATGTATATGGGATAAAATGAGGTATATAGTACTGTTTTTATAAGTTAAAAAGAATATAAAAATGAATCTAAACCAAGTTACCATCCCATCCCTTGATGTTGAAACATCTATTTCTTTTTATAAGAAACTAGGTTTACATCTTATTGTTGAATCATTACCGCAGTATGCGCGTTTTGAATGTGTAGATGGTGATGCTACTTTTTCTATCCACCTGGTTGATGCATTGCCCGGAAATAATGGTGTACATATATATTTTGAAACTGAAAAATTAGATAAAGAAGTAGAGCGTCTTACTAGTGAAGGACTGCAATTCGACTTACTGCCAACAGATCAACGATGGTTATGGCGAGAAGCAAGACTTAAAGATCCTGATGGTAACCTAATCATTTTGTATTTTGCTGGAAATAATAGAAAAAATCCACCCTGGAGAATAAACTAACGTATTGACACCTATTTTTATGAGTAATCCAGTCATCGATCAAACCTTTGAAAATCAGGATTTTTCTAATCAAAAATTACCATCAAGAGAATATGATAATTGCATATTTATAAATTGTAATTTTTCTAAGACAGATATGTCTGTGGTTACTTTTTTAGAATGTAGATTTGATACCTGTAATTTTAATACTGTAATGATGAAAGAGACTTCTTTTCAGGAAGTTACTTTCGAAGCTTGTAAAATGCTGGGATTAGATTTTGGTACATGCAATGATTTTCTATTTGAAGTAAAATTTGATCACTGCAACCTTGATTATATATCTTTTTATGGTTTTTCTATGAAAAATACTAGGTTTAACGATTGTAGCTTAAAAGAAGCAGATTTTACAGATACCAACCTTACTGGTTCAATATTGTCTAATTGTAATTTATTAGGAGCAATTTTTGAAAGAACTATTGCCGATAAAGTTGATTTTAGAACCTCTAAAAACTTTACAATTGATCCAGAAATCAATAAGCTAAAGAAAGCCAGATTTAGTGCATCAGGACTTATAGGGTTGTTGACAAAATATGATTTGGATATTGAGTAGTTTTTTTAGGGCTTTAAAGATAAAGAGGTTGAAAAATCAACATCTTAAAATTCTTTATGAACGATATCCAAAAGAATATATTGATGATTATCATATCAATTAGAATTGGATGTGATATTAATTGATGTAAAAATTGTTACCAATCGCTCAATGACTTCGCGAATCTCTTCTTCATTTAATGAAGCAAATCCCATTCTAATTCCATTATGTCTTGAGTTATCATTATCATAGCGACGCCAATCCGGGTTAAGCTCCATGTCTAGTTTTTCGGCTTCAGCACATATTGTATCCCAATGGTATGCTTTGTTTAGTTTTATCCATATCGCCATTCCGCCTTTAGGGATTTCAAAATCAAAATAATCATCTAATTTTTCTTTTAATAAAGAGCAAAACAGATCTCTTCGTGTTTTATAAATTTTAAGAACCTTGTTACAATGTCTTTGTACATCTCCTGTACTAATCATTTGAGCCAGAGTTTGTTCTAGCAGAGCATCACCTTGCCGATCGATAATCCGTCTTAACCTGGCAGCTTCGTCAACAAAATCTTTTGGAGCAACTAAATATCCAATCCGAATAGAGGGGGCGATGATCTTGGTGAACCCTCCAATGTAGATTACATTTCCGTGGTCATCATTACTGGCTAAGGGTAAAATTGGAGCATTACTATAATGAAAATCATAATCATAATCATCTTCGATAATTGCAAAATTATGATATTGAGCTAATTGCAATAAATGCATGCGTCGTTCTGCAGAAAGCGTTACGGTAGTTGGGTGATGGTGGTGAGAAGTAGCATAAACAGCACTAATTTGTTTGGTTTTACAAAGTTTTTCGATGGCATTGGTGTCCAATCCTTGGTTATCTACTGGTACTTGCTCTATATGTGCACCTGCCTCTCTAAATGTATTATCAGCAGTCATATAATTGGTATTGCCAACAACAATAATCTTATTTTTTGCAGAAAGTAGTAATTGGCCATTTAAATAGATTCCCATCTGGCTTCCACGAGTAATTAAAATATTATCAATAGTAATATGCAATCCTCTGGTTTGATTAAGATAAGTAACCAAAGCTTTTCTAAGTTCTAAATTTCCATATGTAGAACCATAGGTAAGTAAATCTTCATGGTAACTTTTTTTAGTAATGTTTCGATATATTTTTGCAATTTCCTCTATAGGTGCTAATCTATGATCGGGACATCCATCATCAACAACTAGCATTTTTTGATTGATTTTATTCTTAGTTTTACGTATTAAATGTGGTCGAGTCAGGAATGGGAAACCGCTTTTCTCTTTTCTGTTGTTTTTTGGAGCTGGTTGAACAAAATTTTTAGGATTAACTACAGGTAGAGAACTGGTAACAAAGGTACCTTTTGTTGGAATAGCCTCAACCCATCCTTGTGAGATAAGTTCTTCATATGCCGAAATTACTGTTTTGCGATGAATGTTAAGATCGTTAGCTAGTTTTCGAGACCCTGGCAATTTTGTAGAAGGCGGTAGCTTTCCAGATTTTATGAATCCAATAATCTGATCACATAATTGAAGGTATAGATTGCGATTACTATTTCTGACAAGGATTATGTTATTTTTAAATGGAAACAAAACTGGACTACTAATTATTTATAAACTGGATTACTTTAACACACCATAAAACTATTATTTTTGAGTAAGAAATAAAACAAATTATGGTAGAATATTCAATTTCAGAACTTAATAAAGTAGTTCGTGGTCCAAAAAGAGCAAATTACGATGTAAATACTATTAATTCCATATTGGATGATGCATTTTTATGTCATGTTGGGTATGTTTTTAAAAATCAGGCTATTGTGATTCCTATGGCATACGCCAGAAAGGATGATAAGCTCTATTTGCATGGATCACTAAAGAACCGCATGATGTTGAGTTTGTTGGATGCGGGAGAAGCTAGTATATCAGTAACGCATCTTGATGGATTGGTATTAGCAAGGTCGGCTTTTCATCATTCTGCAAATTATAGATCGGTGAATGTATTTGGTAAAGTGAAAAAAGTAGAAGATCCACAAGAAAAAATGGACGCTCTGGAATGCATACTTAATCATATGGTTCCTGGTCATTGGGATAATGTGAGGCAACCAAACGAAAAAGAATTTAAAGGAACTTTAGTTTTAGAAATTAGTATAGAAACGGCTTCAGCAAAAGTAAGAGCAGAAGGAGTAAATGATGAACCTAGTGATCTTGATTTACCGATATGGGCTGGAGTAGTTCCTATTAAACAAGTAGCTTTTGATGCGATTTCTGATAATGATCTACCAAAAAATATAGAAGTGCCAAAAGCAGTATTAAATTATGTGAAGAATAATAAATAATAATAGAAATGCTTACTACCGAAATAAAAGAATATGTTAATAAAAGTGTTTTATGCTGGTTAGCTACATCTTCATTGGATAATATTCCTAATGTATCACCCAAAGAAGTTTTTACGTATTATAGTAATACTAATATTATTATTGCCAATATTGCTTCTCCACAAACCGTTAAAAATATTAGAGAAAATAATAATGTATGTGTTAGTTTTATAGATGTCTTTGTTCAAAAAGGTTTTCAGTTAAAAGGAGTGGCTAATATTGTGGCAAAGGATGATCCAGATTATACTTCTATCCAAACCCCTTTGTTACAGATAACGGGTGGTAAGTTTCCATTCGCAACAATCACAAATATTGTTGTTAAAGAGGTAAAGCGAATACTAGCACCAAAATATATTTTATATCCAGAAACTACTGAAGGGCAACAAATACAAAGTGCGCTAAAGCAATACAAACCATAAAAAAACAAGGATATGTTAGAAATAAGACCTAATTGTGAGCATTGTAATAAAGCTTTACCTAATGATAGTGATGAGGCAATGATTTGTTCTTATGAATGTACCTTTTGTACTAGTTGTGTGGATACTGTTCTGCATAATGTATGTCCTAATTGCGGAGGTGGTTTTGAAAAAAGACCAACTCGACCGGTAAATTGCCTAACGGGTAATTGCGTTGAAAAACACCCTGTAGGTACAAGAGTAGTATACAAACCAATTAATAAAAATGCTTTTAAAGAGATTTTGAAAGAGTTTACTAACATAGAACCGAGAAAAAGATAAGAACAAATCTAAGTAACATACTACAAAAAATGAATATTAAAATTATTGAAACTACTGTTGAAGAATTAGATGTTTTGACACAATTATTTGATCAATATATGGTTTTTTATAAGAAGCCTTCAGATACAAACAAGTACAGGTCTTATCTAAAAGAAAGGCTTCAAAATAAAGAGGCAACAGTCTATTTAGCTTTAGATGATAATACTAGAAACCCTGCAGGTTTCGTATTAAATTACTATTCATTTAGTTCAGTATCACAGGGGGAAATATTGATTTTGAATGATTTATTTGTGGTACCTGAGTATCGTAAAAAAGGAGTTGCAGAACGGTTAATTAATTCAGCTTTTGATTTAGCAAAACAAGTTGGAGCTATAAGAGTAGATTTAGGAACAGGAAAAGATAATGCTACAGCTCAAAGATTGTATGAAAAGATTGGATTTGTAAAGGATGAAGATTTTTATGCATACAGTTACACTATTAGAAATAATTGAGATTCTAAAATAGTAACTTAAATAAATTTACTGAAGAAAAGATGATAAAAAATGAAGACGATTGATATAAGAAGAGCAACTATAGAGGATGCAGAAAAGATTTCGTCTTTAGGAAGAAAAACTTTTGATGAATCTTATGGAGAATTTTTTAATAATAAGAATAACCTGATAAGTTATTTGGATTGGGCTTTTTCTATTGAAAAAATCAAAAATAGTTTGACAAAACCCGAAAATCTATATTGGTTGGTTACTGACACTTATAACTCATTACCAATTGGATATGCCAAATTAAAATTAGATTCCCCTTCAGAACTTATTGATGAAGAGAATATTTGTAAGCTTCAGCGTATATATTTATTACAAGGATATGAGGCAAGAGGTATAGGAGGGAAGTTACATCAGTATATTGTGCAAGCTGCTGTTGATAGTAAGCACAATTACCTATGGTTATCTAATCTGAAACTAAAAAAACAAGCTGTTGCTTTTTATAAAAAGAAAGGCTATCAAATTGCAGGAGAACATAACTTTACTATTGGCGATGAAACTTTTGAGTTTTGGGCAATGAAAACTAAACTGAAATAATTCTTAATGAGTAAAGATTTGAAGTATAGAGTAGCCGATATAAATGACCTGGATGGATTACGACAATTAGGGAAAATTTCATATGCAGAGTTTTCAAATGTATTAAGTACAGAGAACTGGAACATATTGAGTGCTATTTTAGAAAGCGAAGAAAATGTATTAAATCTTATAGAAATTAGTAAAATTTTTATTTGTGAAATAGATTCGGGTATAGCTGGGATGATTTATTTCATTCCAAATGGAAACCCAACAGAATTGTACGAATCTGATTGGTGCTATATACGATTCTTGGGTGTTGATCCAAAATATCGAGGTCTTGGAATAGGAAAAGAACTAGTTGATTTCTGTATAAGGTATGCAAAAAAGAGCGAAGAAAAAATCATTGCACTTCATACATCAGAGTTTATGAATGCTGCTCGGATCATGTATGAGAAAAAAGGATTTAAAAGAGTAAAAGAAATTGAACGATTAGGAAAAAGATATTGGGTGTATACCATGAAACTTGGTTTCTTCACAAAACTCAGTTAAAGAATAAAGATATGTGTTGCTTTTTTTTGAATAAAAGATTCGAAGTCGAGCAACCACATTTTTGAAGAAAAGAGGAGAATATTTAGGCTTTTCTTTATTGTAAATTACAGTTACTCAGTTTTAATTTTTTATTCCAAATATGAATGTAGTTCTGTAAAAAGTGATCTTTTTTCGGATATTTTTGTCCGAATTCCTTTTGGAGATCAATTTTATATCTAAACAATTAGTATATTACCACCTAACTCATTTATTTCTTTTTATGAGTGTAACTACAATGTGAATAAACCTAACTTTATTTTTGTGTAATGAATTGCATTCATAACAATATTCTTACCCTAGTTTTTATTCTTTCAACGTTCCATCTGTATAGTCAGCAGGATTATTTCAAAACTCTTGAGAGGCAATTTGATAGTATTGAGAACGAGTCATCTGATAAAGCATTACTACATGCTCGAGGGATGGTAGACTATAGTGTGAAATCTAAAAATAATACCTACATGGTTAGTAGTTATGTAAAACTAGCCACCGCTTATGAGAATTTAGCGAAGTCAGATTCTGCAGTTGTGTTTTATGACAAAGCTCTTGATATAAGTAGAACCGTTGATAGTGATACTTTGTTTGCTTTTTCAGTAATAAGAATGAGCCAATTAAATAGTATACGCGGAGATCAGGAAAAAGTTGTAGAGTTAATTTTTGAAGCACTACAGAAAATAGAAGATAATCCAAATCCAAAACAAAAACATGAATTGTATTATAAACTTTCTGAGGTACATAGAGAACTAGCGAGTTTTGATAAAGCAAAGCATTATCTACAGCTTATCATCGAAGAAACAGAATTAGATCATTTACTGGCAGCTGCATATAACTCTTTGGGATTGATTCAATATAGTAATAAGGATTATTATAACGGAAAAGCTAATCTTTTAAAAAGCTTAGAGTTGTATAAGGAACTAAAAGACAACAATAATATTTGTAAGATTTTAATCAATCTAGGAGCGATGCATTACAAATTAAAAAAGATTGAGGAGTCTAAAGAATATCTAATTGAAGCAAGTAAATTGACTAAAGAATTCGGCTATATAAATTTATATAGCATGGTTCTGATTAATCTATCTGTGATATATCATAAAGAAAAAGATTATGAAAAGGAATTAGTTTATTTAAAAAAAGCTGAAGAATTGGCTAAGGAGACTGGTAATTATCAGGCACTTTCTACAGTTGCAAATAATATGATACTTGTATATGCTTTGCAATCCGATATTAAAAAGGTTAGGCGATACATCGTTAGATATCGTAATGCAATTGATAGTTTATATAATTTTAACCGTAATCAAAAAATATTTGAAATAGAGGCTAAATATGAAACTTCAAAAAAAGAATTAGAAATAGCACGTCAAAAAGAGTTGGTGCTTACTCAAAGAACACATATCGTTATTGCTATAGTATTGGTCATGCTATTAAGTATGATATTATATATGTATATACAACGTTTGAAGAGTCAAAAACTATTATATACGAATCAGAAAGAGCTAAACGAGGAAAAGGTTAGCAATTTATTAGATACACATAAGTTGCAAAAAATCAAGGCGTATGTTGATGGTCAAAATGAAGAACGAGAAAGAATTTCAAAAGACTTACATGATGGCATTGGAGGGAGTTTAGCTGCTATCAAGATGCGATTGAATCGTATAAAGAATAGGTTGCCTTCAGAGTTAGAGCCCATAATTACTAGTGTAGATTCTACTTACAATGAAATTCGATCCATTTCTCATGACTTAATGCCAAAAAATATTAATCACTTGTATTTTACAGATTTAATGAAAGAACTAGTTGGTTTTTCTACCAGTAAAGATATAGAGTATAAATATTATATTCATCCTGAGAAAAAACTAAATAGTATATCAGAAAGTCTACAATTAACAATTTATAGAATTATTCAAGAATTGATAACTAATATAAATAAGCATGCCCAGGCGACCGAAGTATCCATAAATATTGCAATTCATGAAGAAAGTAATATAGTGAATATGATAGTTGAAGATAATGGTAGAGGTTTTAATACTAAAAAAAACAATTCGGGAGTTGGATTAAGAAGTATAAAACAAAGAATATCAGATAATAATGGACTTATAAAAATAGATTCTAACTATGGTATTGGTACGGTAATTTGCGTAGAACTTCCGATAAGAATAAGTAAGTATAGTTAAATTATTGAATAATATCCAACACATTAACTCTGGCAATAGAATCACAATTTTCAATAAGCATGCTAATATTTTTTTCTTTAACAGAACCTTCAATGAAATAGATTTTGCAGGAATCTAGTTTGGTATTACTTTTAGAAAAACTTACATCTCCATTTGTTAATAATAATGCAATATCTGCAGTGTCTATTTGGTATTTCAGCATGTTGTCTGATGCTTGTTCAGAAAAAGTTTTTTTCTTTATTCTGATGTTTTTAAGAACCCTGGCCGAGGGACCATAATCACAAGAAGCTTTTTTTCCGCCCAAAAAGAAAAATAAAAGAATAAGACCGATGGCAAATCCACCTAAGTAATAAAATAATCGTTGTGCTAATTTCATAAACAGAATGCAATATTATGATGCCAAAAGTAAGTAAAGTTTTAAAGAATTATACTCTTATGAGTTGCAAAGTTTACTGTAAAAAAATTAGAACATAAATGCTATAAAATTAATAGGTTTATATCTCTATAAGAAAGATCAAACCAATCAGCAATAGGTTTGCTGGTCAAAATTCCATGATAAAAATATAACCCATTCTTAAGTCCTCGATCAAAGCGTACGGCATTTTCTATTCCTCCTTCATCACCAATTTGTAATAAATAAGGTGTAAAGATATTGCTTATCGATAATGAAGATGTTCTGGCATATCGAGAAGGGATGTTGGGTACGCAATAATGTATAACTCCATGTTTTTCAAAAGTAGGGTGGTCGTGAGAAGTAACTTCACTTGTTTCAAAACATCCGCCCATATCTATGCTTACATCAATGATTACTGCTCCCTGTTTCATAGCTTCTACCATTGTTTCTGTAACTATAATCGGAGCACGGTTTTTTCCTCTTATAGCTCCAATTACCACATCACAACGGCGTAAAGCTTTTAATAGATTTTTTGGTTGAATAGTAGATGTGTATAATGGCCTGCCTACATTAGTTTGTATACAACGAAGTTTGGTAATAGAGTTGTCAAAGACCTTTACATTTGCACCTAACCCAATAGCCGAACGTGCAGCAAACTCGCCAACAGTACCTGCGCCAAGAATAACGACTTCTACAGGAGGTACACCACTAATATTACCCATCATTAATCCTGACCCCATAGTTGTGACACTACTCATTAATTCTGAAGCAATGAGTACTGCTGCTGTTCCTGCAATCTCGCTAAGTGCTCTTACAGCAGGATAGGCACCATCGATATCTCTAATAAACTCAAAACCAAGTGCTGTAATTCTTTTTTTAGCAAGTCCCTGAAAATATTCTTTGGACTGTGTTTTAAGCTGTAGAGCAGAAATTAGTACGGTTTGTGGGTTTATAAACTCAAGTTCCTCTAAAGAAGGCGGCTCTACTTTTAAAATAATCGGACATCCAAAAACTTTTCTTTTATCATTAGTGATTTCTGCACCAGCTTCACTATAATCTCTATCGGTAAAACTAGCTCCAATACCAGCATTGGTTTCTAATAAAACTCGATGACCATGTGCTGTTAGTGCAGCCACAGCATCTGGAGTAAGACATACTCGTTTTTCTTGATAATGGGTTTCTTTTGGGATTCCAATAAAAAGTTTTCCTTTTTTGCGGGCTACTTCGATCATTTCTTCCTGCGGTAGCAGCTGCTCTTTGGTAAAAGGAGATTTTGGTGTACTCATTTGCGTGAAATTCTGTAACTCAAATTACGAATAAAAATGCCAAGAAAACAAATAGGATCGCTTATTTGATAGTATAAACTTAATAATCAATACGTCTAAAACGAAAGAATACGCTTTTTATCATCAAGTAAATGGATAGTAATAGTAACACAGTTTTCTGGCAATAAGCTAGAAACTTTTTGTGGCCATTCTATAAATATCCATGCATCAGAATCCAAATATTCTTCAAACCCTATTTGATACGCTTCTTCTTCTTCTTTTATTCTGTAGAAATCGAAATGATATACTAATCCTTTATTACTTTCATATTCATTGACCAAAGAATAGGTAGGACTGGAGATAATATCTTTTACCCCCAGATGTTTACATATTTCTTTTATTAAAGTAGTTTTACCAACTCCCATCTCACCATCAAAGAGAATTATTTTACTCGCTGCATTTGAGATTATTTTTTCTGCCACATCAGGAAGGTCCTGCAAGGTATATTCTATTGTCATTTTAATAATTCGATATTCTAAATCCAGAATACTACAAAAATCTTGAAATTATCTTGGATTTAATACTATAAAAGGAATGATCATTTCTTCTAAAGATACTCCACCATGTTGATATGTATTTCTATAATAACCAACATAATGATTATAGTTATTGGGATATGCAAAGAAATAATCTCCTTTTGCAAAAATAAAAGAACTGCTCATATTTATTGATGGCAAATGTACTTCTTTTGGGTTTGTAGCTTCCAAAACTTCCTTTCTTTCATAGGTAAGACTTTTTCCTGTCTTGTATCGTAGGTTAAGGCTTGTGTTTTTATCACCTATTACCTTAGATGGGTTTTTTACATTTATTGTACCATGATCTGTGGTTATCAGTAATTTAAATCCTAGTTGCTGCGCTTGCTGTATCATTTCCAGTAAAGGAGAATTTCTAAACCAACTTTGAGTCAAAGATCTATACGATTTATCGTTTGAAGCAAGTTCTTTAATAACTTCCATTTCTGTCTTGCTATGCGAAAGCATATCCACAAAATTATATACTACGACTGTTAAATCATTATCTTTTAATCCTTTGAAATTTGCAGCTAAAGTTTTTCCCGATCTTTCATTAGTGATTTTATAATATTCATGTTTGATATCCATGCCCAATCGTTTTAATTGTGCAGTTAGAAAATCATTCTCATGCATATTTTTTCCTCCTTCATCTGTATCATCTAACCAGAGATCAGGATGCATTTTTTTCATTTCAGAGGGCATAAGACCAGAAAAAATTGAATTTCTGGCATATTGAGTTGCTGTTGGTAAAATGCTGCAATACGAAATTTCCTGCTCCTTTTTATAATAGTTATTTATCGTAGGTTCAAAAGCTTTCCATTGGTCATATCGTAGATTATCAATCACTACCAAAAGAGTAGGTTGATTTTTACTAATTTCGGGTACTACTTTTTCTCTAAACAAAGTGTGAGACATTATTGGTGCCTCATTTTTTTTATCAAACCAATCGGGATAATTTTTATCGATAAATTTGCAGAATTGCGAATTGGCTTCTACTTTTTGTGATTCTAAAATTTCGAACATCCCGGTATCTTCAATATTCTCTAGTTGTAGTTCCCAGTAAATTAGTCTTTGATATAAATCAGACCACTCCTCGTATGAATTTACCATAGCCATATCCATAGCTATCTTTCTAAACTCCTGCTGGTAATTCGCTGTAGTTTTTTCTGAAACTAAACGAGAGTTATCCAGGTTTTTCTTTAAACTTAGAAGTATTTGATTTGGATTAACGGGCTTGATTAGATAATCAGCAATCTTACTACCAATTGCCTCTTCCATGATATATTCCTCTTCACTTTTGGTAATCATTACTACAGGAATACTATCTTCTTTTTCCTTAATTTCTGATAATGTTTCTATCCCAGAAAGTCCAGGCATGTTTTCATCCAAAAAAATGATGTCAAAATTATTATCGTCTATTATATCTAATGCTTCAGTACCACTTTGACACTTGGTTACGTCATAGTTTTTCTGTTCCAAAAATAATATATGTGGCTTAAGCAAATCAATCTCATCATCTACCCAAAGTATCTTTATTTTACTCATCAAATTTTATTTTTTTTGTTTATAAACTTAATATTTAGCCTATTTGTTCACTTTACTAAGAAAACTTTAATAATTTAATTTCATTTTGAAATGTTTTATATGCCTAGCATATATGTATATTTGCTCCCGTAAATGCAAGATGAACTTGAAAAAAAGAAATAAGCTTAAAATATTAAACGACCCAATTTACGGTTTTATTACGATACCGAATGAACTAATTTTTGATCTGATCGAACATAAGTATTTTCAGAGGTTACGTCGTATATCTCAGATGGGGCTCTCATATTTGGTATACCCGGGAGCACATCATACTAGATTTCACCATGCTTTAGGATGTATGCATCTTATGCGAAAAGCTGTGAGAGTTCTTAGTTTTAAAGGAGTTACCATTTCTGAAGAAGAGGAGGAAGCCCTTTGTGCAGCAATTTTATTACATGATATTGGTCATGGTCCTTTTTCTCATGCGATGGAACATAGTATTGTAAATGAGGTGAATCATGAATCTATTTCCCTCATGTTTATGGAGAAGATTAATGAAGAATTTAACGGTAGTTTAACGCTGGCAATTCAGATTTTTAAGGGAGAATACCATCGTAATTTTTTACACCAGTTGATTTCGAGCCAACTGGATATGGATCGTTTGGACTATTTGAAACGGGATAGTTTTTATACCGGTGTAGCCGAAGGAAATATTAATAGTGAGCGTTTGATTACCATGCTTACTGTTGTTAATGATGAATTAGTAGTAGAGGAAAAGGGAATTTATTCTGTTGAGAAGTTTTTACTAGCTAGGCGTTTAATGTATTGGCAGGTATATCTTCATAAAACAAGCTTAGTAGCAGAGAATTTATTGATTAGAGTATTAAAAAGAGCTAAAGAATTGGCAGATACTGGGGTGACACTAAAAGCAAGTGAAGCACTAACGTTTTTTCTCAAAAATAAGATAACAGCAGAAAACTTCACTTCCGAAGTTTTGGAAACATTTTCTAGATTAGATGATTATGATATTATTTCGGCAATGAAAGAATGGTCACGTTCAGAAGATTTTGTTTTAAGCACGTTGTCTTCGATGATTATTGATAGGGATCTTTTGAAAATAAAAATTAAAAAGAAGCCTTTTCAGAATCATAAAAAAGAAAATCATATCGAAAAATTTAAGAAACAATATAAAATTTCTGATGAAGAAGCTCGTTATTTTATTTTTGAAGGGACTATTTCTAACCAGGCTTACCACCTTAACAAGCAGAATATAAATATTTTATATAAGTCAAGAAAAATTGTAGATGTAGTTAAAGCTACAGATGAGTTTAATCTTGAAGCCCTATCAAAACCAGTAACCAAATATTTTATGTGCTATCCAAAGTACAAACATTAACACATTTTTTATACTTTTGCTAGAATGATTTTTACAGCCACACAAATTGCGGGTATTTTGAACGGGGAAATCGAAGGGGATGAAACCGTCGAAGTATCTAAACTAGCTAAAATTGAAGAAGGAACTAAAGGTTCATTAACCTTTTTGTCAAATCCTAAATATACCCAATATATTTATTCTACTAATGCATCAATAACTATTGTAGATAAAAACTTTGAGGCAGAGTCCGAAATTAAAACAACTCTTATTAGGGTAGATGATGCATATAAAGCTTTTTCCCAACTACTGGAGTACTATAATATGGTAAAGATGAATAAAGCAGGAATAGAACAACCGAGTTTTATTTCTGAAACAGCATCTTTTGGAGAAAGTATTTATTTTGGAGCATTTTCATATATAGGAGACAATGTTAAAATTGGTGAAAACGCCAAGATTTTTCCTAATGTATATATAGGAGACAATGTAACTATAGGGGATAATGTAATTGTTTTTGCCGGAGCAAAAATATATTCAGAGACTATAATCGGAAATGATTGTGTAATTCATAGCGGAGCTATAGTAGGAGCCGATGGTTTTGGATTTACACCCAATGAAAAAGGAGAATATAGTAAAGTACCCCAAACAGGTAATGTTGTAATAGAAAACAATGTTGATGTAGGAGCGGGTACAACGATTGATAGAGCTACACTTGGATCTACAATCATACGTACAGGAGTAAAACTAGACAATCAAATACAAATTGCTCATAATGTAGAAATAGGAGAACATACAGCAATTGCTGCTCAGACAGGAATTGCAGGATCTACCAAAATAGGTAAACATTGCTTGATTGGTGGGCAAGTAGGTATTGCGGGACACCTTGTTATAGGTAATAATGTGAAAATTCAGGCGCAATCAGGTATAGGAAGAAATATAAAAGACGGAGAAGCTATTCAGGGTTCCCCTGCTTTAGGATATTCTGACTTTAATAAATCTTATGTACATTTTAAAAATCTTCCCAAATTAGAGGATAGAATATACAAACTAGAGAAAAAGATAAACAATAATGAGTGATATTGTCGTAGGAAAACAAAGAACCATTAAAAAGGAGATAAAGCTTACAGGTGTAGGCCTACATACCGGAAAAGAAGTGAATTTAACTTTTAAACCGGCACCCGAGAATCATGGTTATGCATTTTGCAGAATCGATCTTGAAGGCAATCCTATTATTGAAGCTGATGCTAATTATGTTGTAAATACACAACGAGGGACAAATTTAGAGAAAAACGGAGTCAGTATTCAGACATCAGAACACGTCCTTGCAGCTTGTGTAGGATTAGAGATTGATAATCTTTTGATAGAATTAGACGCATCAGAACCTCCAATTATGGATGGTTCTAGTAAGTTTTTTATTGAAGCTCTGGAGCAAGCTGGTATTGTAGAACAAGAATCAGAAAGAGAAGAATATATCGTAAAAGATGTAATATCTTATATTGACGAAGAGTCTGGTAGTGAGATTATTGTAATGCCATCTGATGAATATCAGGTGACTACAATGGTTGATTTTGGGACCAAAGTTTTAGGGACTCAAAATGCTTCTTTAAAGCGTCTGTCGGATTTTAAAAAAGAAATTGCAGATGCTAGAACCTTTAGTTTTCTACATGAATTAGAAATGCTGCTAGAACATGGTTTGATTAAAGGAGGAGACTTAAATAATGCTATCGTGTATGTGGATAAAGAATTAAGTCCAAGTACTATGGAAAAACTTAAAGTAGCATTTGGAAAAGAATCTATTGCTATAAAGCCTAATGGTATTTTGGATAATTTGACATTACATTACCCAAACGAAGCTGCACGCCATAAACTATTGGATGTTATAGGAGATATAGCATTGATAGGAACAAGGATTAGAGGAAAAATCATTGCTAATAAGCCTGGGCATTATGTGAATACTCAGTTTGCTAAAAAGCTTTCGAAGATTATAAAAATTGAAAAACGTAATAAAGTTCCTCAATTTGATCTTTCCAAAGAACCTTTAATGGATATTAATAAGATAATGGGTATGCTTCCGCATAGACCTCCTTTCTTGTTAATAGACAGGATTTTAGAAATGTCTGATAAACATGTGGTCGGCCTTAAAAATGTAACTATGAATGAACCATTTTTTGTAGGACATTTTCCGGGTGCACCAGTAATGCCAGGAGTACTTCAGATTGAAGCGATGGCTCAGACAGGTGGTATTTTAGCATTGAGTACTGTACCTGATCCAGAAAATTACCTTACCTATTTTATGAAAATAGATAAAGTAAAATTCAAACAGCAAGTATTACCAGGCGATACCTTGATATTTAAATTAGAACTTATCACACCCATTCGTCGTGGTATTTGTCATATGCAGGCTTTTGCCTATGCTAATGGCAAATTAGTTACCGAAGCAGAACTTATGGCGCAAATTGTAAAATCAAAATAATCAATAAAATAGATGAATCAACCATTAGCATACGTTCATCCAGGAGCAAAAATTGCAAAAAATGTTGTAATAGAACCTTTTACAACCATACATAATAATGTGGTGATAGGAGAAGGAACCTGGATAGGTTCTAATGTTACTATTATGGAAGGAGCACGCATAGGAAAAAACTGTAGTATTTTTCCAGGAGCTGTTATTTCTGCTACTCCTCAGGATAAAAAATTTAATGATGAAGATACCATAACCGAAATTGGAGATAATACTACGATTCGAGAGTGTGTTACAATCAATAGAGGGACGACCGATAGAATGAAAACCAAAATAGGAAAAAATTGTTGGATCATGGCATATTGCCATATAGCCCACGATTGTATTGTTGGTGACAACTGTATTTTTTCTAATAACAGCACACTAGCAGGTCATATCAATGTTGGTGATTATGTTGTTTTGGCTGGTATGGCTGCGGTACAGCAGTTTTGCAGTATAGGTAATCATGCATTTGTAACAGGAGGATCATTGGTTCGTAAAGATGTCCCTCCATTTGTTAAGGCTGCCAGAGAACCTTTATCATATGTAGGTATTAATTCTATAGGTTTACGCCGAAGAGGATTTACAACAGAAAAAATAAGAGAAGTACAGAATATTTATCGAATATTATACCAACAGAATTATAATAATACTCAAGCAGTAGCGATTATTGAAGCCGAAATGGAAGCAACTCCAGAACGAGATGAGGTTTTAGAATTTATTAAAAATTCTCAGAGAGGAATTATGAAAGGATATTTCTCTAATTAAATAATTCGATAATAGATAATAATCATAAGAAATTAAGGAATAATGGCAAGTACTAGTGATATCAGAAATGGATTGTGTATCAAATACAATCACGACATCTTTAAAGTTATTGAATTTTTACATGTGAAACCTGGTAAAGGACCTGCATTTGTACGTACAAAACTAAAAAGTGTAACTACTGGAAAAGTAATTGATAATACATTTTCTGCAGGACATAAGATAGATGATGTGCGAGTAGAGACACACAAGTTTCAGTACTTATATGCAGAGGGAGATACTTTTCATTTTATGAATACCGAGGATTATAATCAAATCACATTAGAGAAATCCACTTTGGATGCTCCTGGATTATTAAAAGAAGGAGAAGTGGTAACTGTTATTATCAATTCTGAAGACCAAATGCCTCTTTCTGTAGAAATGCCTGCCAGTGTTATTCTTGAAGTAACAGGTACAGAGCCAGGTGTTAAAGGAAATACGGCAACCAATGCTACTAAACCAGCTACCGTAGAGACGGGAGCAGAAGTAATGGTACCTCTTTTTATTAATGAAGGAGATAAAATTAAGGTCGAAACAGAAAAAGGGACGTATAAAGAAAGAATAAAAGAATAACATTTTATATTCCGAATTTTTAGAATGAAATTTCCGCAAGCGCATACCTTACAGCAAATAGCCACTATTATATCGTCAGAGTATGTAGGGGACTCTAATTTCCCTATTTTAGGGATGAATGAAATACATGTAGTTTCTCCAGGAGATATAGTTTTTGTTGATCATCCCAAATATTACGATAAAGCATTGCAAAGTGCAGCAACAGTAATTTTGATTAATAAAGAAGTAGAATGCCCAGAAGGTAAGGCACTCCTAATCTCTGATGATCCTTTTAGAGATTTTAATATACTTACAACATATTTTAGGCCATTTAAAAAAGCTGATTCTTTGATTTCAGAAACAGCCAAAATAGGTAAAAATACAATTATACAACCTGGTAGTTTTGTTGGGAATAATGTAAATATTGGTGATAATTGCCTTATTCATGCCAATGTAAGCATTTATGATAACACTATTATTGGTAATAATGTTACGATACATGCAGGTACCGTTTTGGGGACAGATGCTTTTTATTATCAGAAAAGGCCTCATGGATTTGATAAATTAATTTCTGGAGGTCGTGTGATCATAGAGGATAATGTAGATTTGGGATCGTCATGTACTATAGATAAAGGAGTTACCGGAGATACTATTATAAAAGAAGGAACCAAAATAGATAACCAAGTACATGTTGGCCACGATACTGTAATAGGGAAAAAATGTTTAATTGCTTCTCAAGTAGGCATTTCTGGTTGTGTTGTTATTGAAGATGAAGTAACGATCTGGGGGCAAGTTGGTATTACCAGTGCTATTACTATTGGTAGTAAAGCTATTATTTCTGCGCAATCAGGAGTGAGTAAATCTTTAGAAGCTAATAAGAGTTATTTTGGTACTCCTGCAGATGATTTTAGAAAAAAATACAAGGAGATTGCTGCAATACGACAAATTCCTGATTTGATAGATAAATTGAAAAAAAATGAGAAAACAGTTAAGGATATAGTACGGTCTTTTTATGAAACAGATCTTATTCATAATACTGAAGCCTTTTCTGAATATTTACATCCTGAAATTGAATTGTATTGGAATAGCAGTTTTGGGTTCAACAAGAAAGATTTTAATGATATTATGGGCATGTTTAATGAAATGGCCCTGTCTTTTGAAACTTTGAGATGCGAAATTAGTCACCTTATAGCCGAAGGGAATACAGTGACTATACGATATACATATTATGTTCAAACTATCGAAGCACCAGATAAAGAAGATCCAATAGCTCATTTTATTACAATTTGGGAACTTAAGAATGATAAATTATATAAAGGATATCAAATAAGTCAACAAGTAGATAATGCTCCAGAAAGTATAATGTCATTTATTTCAAAATAATTAGTTTTTCATTTCAACCATAATTTTCAAAAGCTTACTTTTGGAGCTCTAAAAAAATAAAAAATCATAACGCAATGAGTGTTTTAGTTAATAAAGATTCAAAAATTATTGTACAAGGATTTACAGGTAGTGAAGGTACTTTCCATGCAGGTCAAATGATCGAGTATGGAACAAATGTTGTTGGAGGAGTGACTCCCGGAAAAGGAGGACAAACTCATTTGGATAAACCAGTTTTTAATACCGTTGAAGATGCAGTTAGAGAAGTAGATGCAGATACTACAATTATTTTTGTACCACCAGCTTTCGCCGCAGATGCAATTATGGAAGCTGCAGATGCAGGAATAAAAGTAATTATTACAATTACAGAAGGTATTCCCGTTGCGGATATGATTACAGCATCAAACTATATTAGTGATAAAGGATGTAGACTTATTGGTCCAAATTGCCCAGGAGTAATTACACCGGGGGAAGCAAAAGTTGGTATTATGCCAGGGTTTGTATTTAAAAAAGGTAATGTTGGTATTGTATCAAAATCAGGTACACTAACATATGAAGCAGCAGATCAAGTAGTAAAACAAGGACTTGGAATAACTACTGCAATAGGAATAGGTGGTGATCCAATTATTGGTACCACTACAAAAGAAGCGGTTGAATTATTGATCAATGATCCAGAAACAGACTGTGTGGTTATGATTGGTGAAATAGGAGGTCAATTAGAAGCAGATGCTGCAAAATGGATAAAAGAAAGTGGAACCTCTAAGCCTGTTGTAGGTTTTATTGCTGGTGAAACTGCCCCTGCTGGACGTACCATGGGACATGCCGGAGCTATTGTTGGAGGTAGTGAAGATACTGCAGCAGCAAAAAAAGAAATTATGAGAGAATGCGGAATTCATGTAGTAAACTCTCCTGCAGAAATAGGTAAAAAAGTAGCCGAAGTACTCGGTTAGAAATTATACGATTGGTCTCAAAAAAAGGGATTAGTTTATCGCTTAAAAAAAACTTATAATGAAAATTCATTATAAGTTTTTTTTTATAGCTTACTTAGAAGTTCTGATGCTTCTTTAAATTTGTAATTACTTGAAGATTCTGTGATTTGAAGTAATATGTTTTTTGCTTTTGACAAGTCATTCTTTTTGAGAAATAATAAAGCTTTATACCATTGTCCTTTAGGACTGTCTATAAATTTGTTTTCTATTAACGTATTAAAACTGATTTCTGCTTTATCGAATTGCCCTAGTTCCATTTGAGAAATTCCAGTATAAAGATATATGGTTGCTCTATTCTCTTGAGCAGTAGAAAACTCCTTCTCTAAAATACCCAATGATTGCTCATATTCTTTAGCTTCAAATAATTTTTGCGCTTTGATTAGTAATTTTTGTTCACTATTGCCCCGGTCTACTAAAGAAGGTAGTTCTGATAAATCTAAATAATATGCGTATAGTTCATTAGGAGAAGTTTTAAAAGGAGAAAAAAGAGTAAGACCAATGATAACCAAAATAACCGCGATACCAGTGTATAGAATCCAAGACCGGTTTCTTTTATTTTCTTTTAGCTGATATTTAGAATTTACAGCATACAATGTGTCTTTTAGTGTCTGAGTTGATTCACTTCTAAGTATTTTCTCATACTCATCAATTTCAGGGTGATGAATATTACTACTAATACTCCATTCAGAATCATTTAAATTAAGAATGAGTTGTTTCTCAAAATTAACTTTTTCAAGAAAATCTTTATCACTTTCCATTCTTGACAAAACCAGATCTCTTTCTTTTTCTGTGAGTTTGTTATTTAGAAAATCCTGAATTAATATATGTTCATCTATACTCATAGTTTTTTTAGAGAATTATAACGCTCATCGTTTTTGATTACTTCAGATAATTTTGCTTTACATTTAAAAACACGCTGCCTGGCAACGGTTTCAGAATTATAACCCATTGTTTTTACAATATCTTTATAAGAAGTATTATTAAAAAATAGGGTTAATATTTTTTTGCAATTATCTGAGATTAAACTCAATTTTTCGGTAAACAATTCCCATCTTTTTTGTTCTAGAATTGATAATGCGAGATTACGCTCAGCAGGTACTAGTTCAATAATTTCACTATTTGTTACCCTGTTTTTTAATTTTTTTAATTCTCTACGCCATAAATTTTTACAAGAGGTAAATAAATAGGCTTCAAAACTACTTTTGATTTCGAATCTTTCTTTACGGTATCGAACGGTAATCTGTAACAAAGCCTTTTGAAAAATATCTTCGGCATCCTGTTGTTGTCCTTTATTTTGTATAATAAATTTTCTAACTCTAGGAAATACCAGGTTATAGATGTTCATGATTCCTTTAGAATCATTATTAAGTAAACTAGTAAGGTGTTGTGTTTTTTCCGTCATCAAAAAATTGTGAATCTATTATGCGAAAATAATTTTTTTATCTTCGTTTGGGTAACAAAATTGATGTTTTGGTAACTGATAAGGTGAAAGTAAATTAATTTATAAAATTATAGTGATGAAAAGAAGTTTTTTTTTGAATATAGTATTGATTATATGTGCATTTTTGTCTGTAGTAAGTTGTACATATGATACTGATATACCTTATGATGTTACTAAAAAAACAGATGTGAAGCAGGTACGTGCTGTTAGAACTATGGAAGTTTTAATTGAATATAGAAAAGGGACTTCGGAATATAATAAGGAAAAAGTTCGTGGCAATTACATCCGCACCGGGCTGCTGTTAAGTTGGGAAGAATGTGAAATTAAGGATAATGACGATGTTGAAGTTTGGGTAGTAAATGCTGAAATTTATTATGCAAAAGATCCTGCACCACTTACCAATCCTGATAAAGAAGATATGGATAAAGTGACATTGAATGCTAACTGTAAAGACTATAAGTAAGATTAATATTGAAATCGTATAAATTTCTATGGATAGGATTCTTGTGCATAACAATAAGTGGAAATGCTCAGGACCTGTATGAATATTACGAATCTTTATGGGATCGTAAGGACATCACTATTTCTAGTATTGAAAAAGAAGTTGATAGTATTATAGACCTTTATGAGAAAAAAGAACAGTATTTACATAGTATTAAAATCGCTCATGAATTTTCTAGAAAACTCTATCGAGAAGATTTATATACAAAGGGAATTAACTATGTAGAATACGAAATATCAGTATACCGAAAGTTAAGTTTAAGAAATAATATGTATGCAAAAGCTCTATATAATTTAGGGCTTTTTTATTCCCTTGTAAAGAATTTTGAAAAATCTATAACTTGTTATCAAGAAGTAGTTGATATTAATACCGATGAGTATAGTACCGCCAAGGCATTTTGCGAATTAGGAAAGTATTATTATAAAAGAGGAGATTTTTTTAGATCAAAAGATTACTATTCTCGTGGGGTTACTGGTTTAGAAAAATTTGATAAAAAGAAACTTTTAATAAAAAAATATATAGATTATTATCATGTTTTATTTGGGATAGACACTAAAAAGAGTCTGGACCAAATGTTTGAAGTGATGAATAAGACTAATCAACTTTTTCTTCTTGTTCAAGATTATTCATTAAACGATTATCGTACTTTGAACAATGACTATGCAAATTATTATTCTACCGAAGAAAGATTAGATTTTCATAAAGCCAGGTATTATAGCTATCGAAACCTAAATAAAGCCATACAGGATAATGATTCTACTTTTATATGTACATCGTATACCAACCTTGGAAGATTGTATATAGATGCTAAAGATGAAACACAAAAAGACAGCGTTCTCTTCTTTTTGAATAATGGATTGAAATATTCTCGAAGAAGAGAAGAGAAGTCTATTGTATACCATCAATTGAGTAATTATTATTTAGATAAGAATGAGTATCACGATGCACTTGTTAATATTCAAAAATCTTTAATTGAGAGTATTCGTCTGGATCAGAATATCTCAGCTTTACCTAGGCAGAATGATTTAATGATTTCGGATAATCAGTACTATGTTTTATTAGCCTTGATCCAGAAAGCAACTATTCTTATAAAATTATATGAGAAAGAAAATAATAGTAAACATATTGAACTTGCGCTTTCTAATTTGTTATCAGCAGATAAATTAGTTGATATTTTACTCGATGTTAGTAAGGAAGAAGAATCAAGATTAAACTGGCGAAAAAAAGCTTCAGAAATTTATCTAAAAGGAATACTGGTTTGTGAAATTCTTGATAAAGAAGAAAAAGCCTTTTACTTTTCAGAAAAAAAGAAAGCATTACTTTTAACAGAAGATATCCTTAAGAATACTGATAAATGGCAATTACCAGGTGAAATATTAGAACAAGAAAATGAGCTTAAAAAACAGATTCTAGATTTAGAAAATTTAATTTCTTCTCAGAAAAATAGAGATAGTATTAAGAAGTTAGAGTATAAGCGTTTTGAATTAAAACAAGAATATCAGAAACAAGAAGATTCTTTACAAATAGCATTTCCAGACTATTACAAAGAGAAAGAAACGACTAGCATAATTGATTTAAAGAAAATTCAAGAAACTTTAGATAAAGACAGTGTTATCATATCTTATGTTAGTAATAGGGATGATGATGATGATTCTTTTAGTGAATTGTATGCTGTTTTGGTTTCTAATACCAAAACAGAAATAATAAGAATAAGCGAATTAAAAGCTGTAGAAAAGCTAATCAGAACATACAGAAATCAATTATCTAAACCTTTTGAGACAGAAGAAGATAGATTAAGATTTCAGGAAATAGCTTCCGAATTATATACTTTATTGATTCCAAAAGGCAAAATCTCAACGTCTTTGAATCAAAAACACCTTATTATAATTCCTGATGGTACTCTACAATATATTCCTTTTGAATCCTTAGTAGTAGATAAGAATACCAATCGATATCTTATAGAAGACAACGAAATAAGTTATGGGTATTCTATGTCTTTTTTACAGCATAATGCTACCGTAAAGAGAAAACCATCTATGGATTTAGTAGCCTTTGCTCCAGTAACTTTTGCACATAGTGATTTAGATGATATTACCAACAGTATCAATGAAATTAATGCTATAGATAATTATATATCCTTAAATAGTTACCTAGAAAAGGAAGCATCTAAACAAAACTTTTTATCCAAAACAACGAATCATAAAATAATCCACCTGGCTACGCATGCTAATTTTTCGGATAACCTTCAAATAGCATTTAATGATACTAGTCTAGAATATCATGAGTTATATACGTCCAGAAATCAAGCAGAATTAGTGGTATTAAGTGCTTGTAATACGTCTTTAGGAAAAATAGCTAAAGGAGAAGGTGTTATGAGTTTGGCTAGAGGATTTTTCTATGCAGGGACTAATACGGTGATTTCATCTCTATGGAATGCTAATGATAAATCTACAGCTCAAATAATGGAAAGCTTTTATAGTAATTTAGATAAGGGGCAAACTAAATCTAAAGCTTTGCATAATGCCAAAATTGAATATATAAACTCTACTTCTTTATCAGACGCTTCTCCACATTATTGGGCAACATTTGTATTAATTGGTGATTCAGAAACCAAATTATTTCCATCCAATAATCTCTTCTATGGGATTATTTCATTCCTTTTTTTAGTATTGATAATCAGTATTTTACTGTTTTTTATCAAAAAAAGATAATTTTTTTGGGTAACAAAATACTAGTTATGGTCACAGGACAGCATAATTATTAAAAGAGAATCTTTTCTTTTCTAATTATATCATAAAAATTCTTTCGCGAAGAATGGACATACACTATGAGTGTCTTTAAATGTTTATAGTATTAATACAATTAAAATTATAATAAATATGTTACACAAATCAAAAATTATAATAACGTTCCTTTTAGGTTTTTTACTGTTTTCTTGTGCAGAAGATAATAATAATGATTTACAAGAAAATCAATTAAAAACTATTTCTGATAGCTCTAAAAATGCTACTGAATATTGTAATACAATAGCTGATTCGAAAAACCCTTATAATTATGTTGGTGAAATACATAATGAAATATTAAATGAATTTGTTCTTAACTATTCGGGAAAAAGATTGTCGGTAGATGAAATAGTTAGTATTGTTGAAGGTTTAGCAAATGAGAATCCTAGATTTTTAAGTATTGAGGGTGAGGAAACCCCTGTAGATCCATCAGATATATTGAGAGGAATTGATGATTTTGGAAATAATTTTCATAACATTATAAACGACCTGAGATTGTCATCACGTGCAAAAAATGATTTAAAAGTTTTAATTGATTATCTGTTTGATAGCGCATATTCGGAGAGAGAACCTAATTTTGATACAGTTCAGAGGGATTTAATTAGATTCGAGAATAATGCTCTTGGAAATAAAGATTACACTAGAGAGGAGAGAAAAACAATTTTATCTGCTATTTCTACGGCGAGATACTCAACATGTTACTGGTATAATTATTATGGCTCTGTAAGAGTAGCTGATAATTCACTTGCAAAGAAGAGAAAATGGTGGCAATGGTTAATAGTAGGTGCTGCAGATGTTGGCGGTACAATGGCGGGGACCATAGCTACAGGAGTGACTGCAAGCTCAACAGCTTATACCTATACAGATCCAGACAATAAATAAGGGATTGGTTTGTATAAATAGCATAACCCAATTTTAGATAGCGTGAGTTTGAATTATGAAACTAAAACAGCTTTCATAATTCAAACTCACGCTATTTAAAAATACAGATTACATTTAATTACTGGAACATAATATTTAGAATTCGTTTTATACACAATTATGAAAATTTATTTAGTCAAAATAGCTGCATTCTTTTTACTAACTCTTATGTTATTAAGTTGTGATCGTACTAATTATGATGGGCATTTATATATTGTATCACGAAACTCAAAAAGTAAAGAGGGTAATTTAGTTTTAAAATACAATTCAACTCCTAACGACATTTCACATATTGGTATCACTTTTAGCAAAGATATAGATGCGTATGTTTACAATGTTAGCTATGATAGTATAAATGGTTTTGGGTCTTCTTTAATTAAAGAAAGAATAGATTTCTTTTGGTCTTCACCAAATAATAAAGATAATAGAATTTGGTCATTGCCAATTAGTAAAGAAGAATATGAAAGATTGAAAGAGTATATAAAAAAACTTGAAAAAGAAAAGATTCATTTTGATTTTGACCCTAAAACCAATTTGGGGTTGTATTGCTCAGAATTTGTTTATAATGCTTTAGTATTTGCTAACAATAAAAAATTTACAGTAAAACCTATTGGCAAAAAATTAAAAGGTTATGAAAGGTTAATAACCAATGAAGAATACTTATCTTATTATCCAGCGGATTTTTTTCTTGAATATTTAAAAATAAAAGAATTGTAAAAATTCTATTTGATGTATTTAATGATTTTTTTTGTATTAATATATCTTCAATACCAGTATTTCCTTTTTTAGAAAATCCTATAATGTAATCTAATTGTACTACAGAAGCATTTTGAAAACTCCTCGTTTAATTTCGTACAGCTCAGTTTACCAAGCTTAACTTCTTATAAGCAGAAAAGTTTGAGTATCTAGGGTTTTTATTGAGAAACCTTTTTTTTATTGAATATTTAGTATACCAGTATCGAGGCAGCTTACTACCCATAATTTACTCTTCTTGGAAAATTTTATTCCTGTTAAAATATTCTTAATATTTGTAACATTGATAATTACTACACGTATTATAGTACATTAATTATAAACTAACTCATATAATCAACTCTGGTGTGTTTACAAGACACCATAAAACAATTAAAATAACATATGAAATTAATTAAAACGGTTTTGTTATTGCTGTCAGTTATTTGTCTTAGCAATTGTAAAAAATCATCATCAGAAACGAGTGTTTCGCAAGAAATTAAAGTCGAACAACATACCGACACAGCAGGTTTCAACTATGAAACTGTTACTAACGATCCAACAGGGTTAAGATTATATACCTTGGAGAATGGCTTAAAAGTATATTTAGCTAAAAATGAAGAAGAACCAAAAATTCAAACTTTTATAGCCGTACGAGCTGGTTCAAATTATGACCCTAAAGAAGCTACAGGGCTTGCTCATTATTTAGAGCATATGGTTTTTAAAGGTACTGATGAGATAGGTACTCAGGATTTTGAAAAAGAAAAAGTATTACTACAACAGATTTCTGATTTATATGAACAACATAAAGCAGAAACAGATGAAGATAAAAAGAAGGAGATATACAAGAAGATTGATGAAGTTTCTTTTGAAGCCTCAAAAATATCTATATCTAATGAATATGATAAAATGATTAGTTCTTTAGGAGCAGAAGGAACCAATGCACATACATGGTTTGAAGAGACTGTATATAAAAACAAAATCCCGGCTAATGAACTAGATAAATGGCTTAATGTAGAAAGTGAGCGATTTAGTCAACTGGTATTGCGTTTGTTTCATACAGAGCTAGAAGCTGTTTATGAAGAATTTAATAGAGGACAGGATAGCGATGGGTGGAAATCATATGCTGCAATGCTAGAAGGGTTGTTTCCCAATCACCCATATGGGCAACAAAAAACAATAGGAACCTCTGAGCATCTTAAAAACCCTTCAATGGTAGCGATACATAATTATTTTGACAAGTATTATGTTCCTAATAATATGGCTATGGTATTGGTTGGAGATATTGATTTTGATCAAACTATACAGAAAGTAAACAAAGCTTTTGGTGGTTTTGAGAAGAAAGAAGTTGTTCATCCTGTATTGCCAAAAGAAGAACCAATAACCAGTCCGGTTATTAAAGAAGTATTTGGACCTACTGCAGAATCTGTTTCTGTAGCATTTCGTTCAGGTGCTATAGGAACAAAAGAAGAAAAACTTCTAACACTAGCAGATATGTTATTGGCTAATGGTAATGCTGGTCTAATTGATTTGAACTTAAATCAAAAGCAAGCGGTTCAAAATGCAGGTTGTTCACCAACATTTTTAAATGATTATGGATACCATCAATTTTATGGATCACCAAAAGCAGATCAGACTCTGGATGAAGTGAAAGATTTATTGCTCTCTCAAATCGATAAGTTAAAAAAAGGAGAGTTTGACGAGTGGATGATTTCTGCAGTGGTTAATGACTTAAAACTTAGCCAAACAAGAGAATATGAAAATAATACTGCATTAGCTTCGGCATATTACAATGCATTTATTCATAGAGAAGATTGGAAAGATAAAGTCGAATTTTTAAATGAACTTAAGAAAGTTTCAAAACAAGAATTAGTAGATTTTGCAAATTCTTTTTATAAGGATAATTATGTAGTGATATACAAGCGTAAAGGAGAAGATAAAAACATTACTAAAGTAGAAAACCCTGGTATTACTCCTGTAGAGTTAAACAGAGATAAACAATCAGAATTTATCAAGGCATTTACTCAGCAAGAAACTCCTGCTTTAACCCCTAAGTATATTGATTATAAATCAGCGATTAAAGAAACTAAGACAACAAGTGAATTAAAAGTATCCTATATTGATAACCCTAATAATGACTTATTTAACCTTAGTATCATTTTTGATATGGGAAGAGATAATGATCGTAAAGTTTCTCTGGCAACAGGATATTTAGATTATTTAGGTACAGATAAATACTCTCCAGAAGAGCTAAAAAAGGAATTCTATAAACTAGGAATTGATTATTTTGTAAATGCAGGTTCTGATAAAACTTATGTCGGTATTTCTGGGTTAAAAGAAAACCTTGATGCAGGCTTGGCTTTATTAGAGCATTTATGGACTAATGCAGTTCCTAACCAGGAAACATATGCGAAATATGTAGATCAGATCGCAAAAGGACGTCAGGATTCGAAAACACAAAAAGGAAACATTTTGTGGAATGGGTTGATGAGCTATGGTATGTATGGTGATAATTCTCCTTTACGTAATATCTATACAATAGGAGAGTTGCAGGCTGTTAATCCACAGGAATTAGTAGATAAAATTAAAGAGCTTCGTAATTTTAAACAACGTATATTTTATTATGGTAAAGATGTAGATGCGGCAATAGCTTCTATAAACAAAAATCATAAGATTCAGGGTGAATTGTTAGACTATCCAGAAGAAGTTAAATACGTCCAAAAAGAAACCGGAGGTAATGTGTATTTTGTTGATTATGATATGGTACAGAGTGAAATGATATTTTTGGCAAAAGGATCAGAGTTTGATTCTGGTAAAATGGCAGCTTCAAGATTGTTTAATACATACTTTGGTAGTGGATTATCATCTATAGTGTTTCAAGAAATTAGAGAGTCAAAATCATTAGCATATTCTGCATTTTCTGCATATTCAACAGCATCAGAAAAAGGAGATTCTAATTATGTATATGCATATATAGGTACCCAGGCAAATAAAATGCCTCAGGCAGTAGATGCAATGATGGATTTAATGACTAATATGCCAGAAGCAGAAGAACAGTTTAACGCTGCAAAAGAAGCAACATTAAAGAAAATTGCTGCTCAGCGTATAACTAAATCTAAAATTTTCTGGACTTATGAAGGGTTGAAAAAAAGAGGAATCGATAATGATAATCGAGAAGAGATGTATAATACCATTAAAGATATGACTCTAGAAGATCTTAAGTCTTTCTTTAATGAAAATATAAAAGGAGAAACCTATAACGTACTTGTAGTTGGTAATAAAAAAGATGTAAATATGGATGCGTTATCTAAATTAGGTGTAGTTAAAGAAATGGATGTTGATTATCTTTTTAATTACGAGAAGAAAAATGAAGATATAAAACTGTAAAATCAGATAAACGATTATTAATTTATATACCCTGTGAGAAATCACAGGGTTTATTGCTGTTGACCTGTTTGTAATTCTTATATTTGAATTCACATTGCAAATTATAACTGGTTTAGATACCACAAAAATTAGAACATAACGAATGAATCTTTTACAAGGTAAAACAGCTATTATCACTGGAGCTACTCGTGGTATTGGCAAAGGAATAGCAGAAATTTTTGCACAGCAAGGAGCCAATATTGCTTTCACTTATAGTTCTTCTGTTGAAGCAGCTAAGACATTAGAAAAAGAATTAAATGGATTAGGAATAAAAGCTAAAGGATATCAAAGTAATGCTGCAAATTACGATCAGGCGCAGGAATTAGCTGCAGATGTCTTAGAAACATTTGGTAGTATTGATGTTTTAGTGAATAATGCAGGTATTACAAAGGATAACCTTTTAATGCGTATGAGTGAGGAAGATTTTGATAAAGTTATCGAAGTAAACCTGAAAAGCGTATTTAATATGACTAAGGCTGTTCAAAGAACTATGCTTAAACAACGTAAAGGAAGTATAATAAACATGAGTTCTGTTGTTGGAGTAAAAGGTAATGCAGGTCAAGCTAATTATGCAGCTTCAAAAGCTGGAATTATAGGCTTTTCAAAATCTGTTGCGTTAGAGCTTGGATCTAGAAATATTAGAAGTAATGTAGTTGCACCTGGTTTTATTGAAACTGAAATGACTGAAAAACTTGACGAAAAAGTTGTCGAAGGATGGCGTAATGCTATTCCGCTAAAACGAGGCGGTAGTCCAGAAGATATTGCAAATACATGTTTGTTTCTGGCAAGTGATTTAAGCGCATATATTACAGGACAAGTACTTAATGTGGATGGAGGAATGCTTACCTGATTTTAGAATTACGATTAGCGATTTCAGAATCATTTTTTTTTGAATATTTTAATATTTTTTGATTTTAAAGTCATTAAATTTCAACTTGTATGAAAAGAGTTGCACTTAACACTCTAAAATAAACTGTAATCCGTAACTCAACCATCGTATATTGTAATTTATAGAATGCAAACACAAATAATCTTATTGATCATAGCCGCTTTTATAACAGCATTAATTGTTGCATTGTTTCAATATTGGTATAAGACAAAAAACAGGAAAAAAAATATCCTGTTTTTTGCTTTTTTGCGTTTCCTTAGTGTTTTTGCACTGCTATTGTTGTTAATTAACCCTACCTTCAAACAGAATACCTACTATATAGAGAAACCGGTTTTGGTGGTTGCAGTGGATAATTCTTCTTCAATAAAATATCTTAAGCAAGATCAGGAAGTTACTCAGTTTGCAAATCAAATTGCAGAGAATGAAGAACTCAATGAAAGGTTTGATATTACTTACTATTCATTTTCTGATAAATTAAATGATTCTCTACGTTTTTCTTTTGATCAAAAGCAGACCAATATATCGAAAGCGTTAGAAGAATTAGAGCAAATTCATAAAAATACAATTGCACCCACAATTGTGATCACAGATGGAAATCAAACTTATGGTAAAGATTATCAATTTAGTAGCTTAGGGTATAAGCAAGCTGTGTATCCAATTATTTCTGGAGATACAATAAAGTTGTTGGATACAAAAATCCAACAACTTAATGTTAATCGTTATGCATATTTAAAAAATAAGTTTCCCGTCGAGGTAATTCTTACATATTCCGGTAATGAGGAAATTACGACTACATTTCAAGTAAAATCGGGAAATAGTACAATTTTTTCTCAGCCCGTTTCTTTCTCAGGTACAAATAATTCTACAGTAGTTAATTTTACGCTTCCGGCTAATAGAGTAGGTGTAAATCAATATGTTGCCGAATTGACACCTTTGGATATAGAAAAAAATACAATAAATAACTCAAAAACTTTTGCAGTAGAGGTAATTGATCAAAAAACCAATGTCTTATTGATAAGTGATATAGTACATCCAGATCTTGGAGCTATAAAGAAAAGTGTTGAAAGCAATGAAAGACGAAGTATTACGATTAGTAAACCTAATGAGAAGAAGGATCTAAACGATTATCAGTTAGTTATATTATATCAACCCAACACCAGATATAGAGGAGTTTATGAAAAATTAAATACGCTGAAAAAAAATTATTTTACTATTACCGGCCCAAAAACAGATTGGGTTTTTCTTAATAGGATTCAAAATAAGTATACCCAGGAAATTACAAGGCAAAATGAATATTATGTTCCCAGGTATAATAATAATTATGGAGCATTTCTTCAAGAAGATATTGGTTTTCAAAGTTATCCTCCTTTAATAGGAACTTTTGGCGAAATTAGAATGAATTCTAATCACGATCCTTTATTATACAGAACGGTAAGTAATATTGATACTGAAGAAATATTACTTGCTACTATAGAACGAGGAGGGGTAAGAGAAGCAGTTTTGTTTGGAGAAGGAATATGGAGATGGAGAGCTCAAAATTATTTAGATACTCAAAAATTTGAAGATTTTGATGAGTTTTTCGGTAAACTGATTCAGTATCTGGCTTCTAGTAAAAGAAAGAGTAGGTTAAATACCATCTCTGAGTCATTTTATTATGGTAATGCTAGTGTTGTTATTAAAGCAGAGTATTTTACAAAGAATTATGAATTTGAAAGGAGAGGAAATTTAAGAATTTCAATTAAAAATAAAGAAACAGAAGCTACCCAGACTATACCTATGTTATTGAAAAATAATTCATATGAAGTGGATTTGAGTAATCTTGAAGCAGGAAATTATGAATATACAGTAACAGTATTAGGTGAGAATATAGCACGTTCTGGGAGTTTTGCAATTCTAGAATATGATGTAGAACAACAATTTCTTAATGCAGATGTAACAAAACTAATGCAAGTAGCTACTAATACTAATGGTAAGTCATATTATTTAAACCAAAAAGACACACTTATAAAAGAACTGCTAGAAGATCAAAGATATCAAACCATACAGAAAAATAAGGAAAATGTAGTATCTTTAATAGACTGGAAATATCTTTTGGCAATAGTTATTTTGTTACTTACTATAGAGTGGTTTGCACGAAAATATAACGGACTTATTTAAAATTAAAAACTCAAAATTATTATGGAAAAATTACCAAAAATAGGATTGCCTATTCTAATTCTATTAGTATTAGCAATCGTCTTTATTTCAAAATCAACAGAAACTATTGGTTCTGGAGAAGCCGGTGTGCTTTATAAAACATTTGGAGGAGGTGTGGTTACAGATGGTCCACCTCTGGGAGAAGGTTTTCATCTAGTTGCTCCCTGGAATAAAGTAATCGTTTACGAAGTACGACAGCAAGAAGTTTTTGAAAAAATGCAGGTACTTTCTTCTAACGGATTAGAAATTAAATTAGATGCTTCTGCATGGTTTCAACCAGATTATGATAAATTAGGGTTATTACACCAGCAAAAAGGAGAAAATTATGTAGCACGAGTTTTATTACCAACAATACGATCTGCAGCTCGTAGTGTAGTAGGAAGATATACTCCAGAACAATTGTATTCTAGTAAAAGGGATGCGATCCAAAAAGAAATTTTTGAAGAGACAAAAAAGATAGTAGGTAATCAATTCATTCAGCTTAATGAAGTGTTGGTACGTGATGTAACATTACCACCTACGATTAAAGAAGCAATCGAGCGTAAACTAAGACAAGAGCAGGAAGCTCTGGAATATGAGTTTAGACTAGAAAAAGCCAAAAAAGAAGCTGAAAGACAAAAAATTGATGCAGAAGGTAAAGCAGTAGCTAACCAGATTTTGAGTGCGTCGTTAACAGATAAAATTCTTACAGAAAAAGGAATTGAAGCAACATTACAACTGGCCAAATCACCTAATGCTAAGGTTGTTGTTGTAGGATCAGGAAAAAACGGAATGCCAATAATTCTTGGTAATCAGTAAAAAACTGGATCACATGATTATATATACAGGCACTCTAGGGTGCCTGTTCTTTTTATGAGTTGAAATACGTGTAAAAGCATTTTTGGTAAACATATAAAAATATTTAAATGGAGATAAAAAATAAGAAGGATTCTTCGTTTTACATCAATAATCCAGATAATACGTTTGTAGATAATACAACTACTTCTATTCTTAAGGAATGCGATGATACATTGGCATTTCATTCATCTTTACCAGGATATAAACCAACGCCTTTAGTTCATTTACCTGGCTTATCAAAAAAGTATAATGTTGGTAATATTTATATCAAAGATGAATCATTTCGTTTTGGTTTAAATGCATTTAAAGGGTTAGGAGCTTCATATGCTATATATCAAATTCTTAAAAAGAAACCACAGATAGAAACTTTTTGTACAGCTACAGATGGTAATCATGGAAGAGCTGTGGCGTGGTCCGCTAATTTTTTTAATAAAAAAGCAGTGGTTTTTGTCCCAAACGATACTACAGATCAACGCATAAAAGCTATTGAGAAAGAAGGAGCAGTAGTTGAACAAGTGGATGGTAATTATGATAAAGCTTGTGCTTATGCTAAAGAAATGAGTAAAAAAAATGGATGGAAGCTAGTACAAGATACTGCCTGGGAAAATTATGAAGAAATACCGGCATATATTATGGGTGGATATTTAACGCTCTTTCAGGAAATGGAAGATAATCTTCATCTCATACCAAACCCAAAAATAGATCTTGTTTTTCTACAGGCTGGCGTTGGGAGTTTCGCAGGAACAGGAATTAGGTATTACTTAGAAAGGTATGGCGCAAATCGTCCTAAGATTATCATTATAGAACCAACAGAAGCAGATGCTATTCTTGCTTCATTTAAAGAAGGAAAAATAACTACTTCATTAGGGAATAGTAAAACAATAATGGCAGGGCTTAATTGTGGAACACCTTCACTAGGAGCCTGGGACTTACTAAAAAATGGAAGTGATGTATCTATCAAAATTGATGATAAATATTCAAGAGAAGCAATTCGGGAACTTTATTTTTCTAATGAATTAGATGCGAAAATAATTTCTGGAGAATCCGGTGCTAGCGGTTTAGCAGGTTTTATTGCAATCATGACAGAGCAAGAATGTAAACCTATAAAAGAAGAACTAAATATAAATGAAACCACTAATATTCTTTTTATAAGTACAGAAGGTGCAACAGATATAGATATGTTTAATAAAATCATAAGTGAGCAATAATTAATTATAATATAGAAAGTTAGGCAGCAAATGAGAAAAATATTAGAAACCGAAAGATTGTCTCTACGTGAATTTAATTTAGAAGATTCTGACTTTGTTTTAAAATTGATAAACTCTCCAAAGTGGATAGAATTTATTGGAGACAGGAATATTAAGACAAATGTTGAAGCAGAGGGATATTTAAAAAATAACCTAATAAAAAGTTACAAAGAAAATGGGTTTGGTTTATGGGTAGTTGTATTGAAAGAAACCAATGTTTCTATAAGAATGTGTGGATTAGTAAATAGAGATACACTAGAAGATATTGATATTGGATTTGCAATGCTTCCAGAATATTTAGGGATGGGCTATGGCTACGAAATAGCAAATGCAACAATGAACTATGCTAAAAATACCTTACATCTTGATAAAATTGTAGGTATAACAAACCCTAATAATATTGCTTCGATTAAGTTGTTAAATAAGATTGGATTACGTTTTGAAAAAACTATAGAATTATCAGAAAAGGATACAGTTCTATTTTTTTCTACCCCTACAGATACTAAAGAAGAAAACGAAATAAGTAAACTTACGACGAGGTTTTTTAGTCTGTTTACCAATGCAGGAGGGAAGATTCCTAATGTTGAGGATATAGAAAATATATTTATTACTAATGGTATTATAATAAGTAATACTCATGGTGTTCCAGAGACCTATAATATTAATGAGTTTATAACTCCAAGAAAAAAAATGTTGAGTGATGGGACGCTTACAGATTTTAGTGAACGTGAAATTTCACATAAAACAGAAATATATAGAAATGTAGCGCAACGATTTAGTTTTTACGAAAAATCTGGTAAATTAAACGGTTCATATTTTGAGTCTCGGGGAATGAAAACGATTCAGTTTATCAAAGTAGGTCTTGATTGGAAAATGTCTTCTGTGGCTTGGAGTGATGAAAAATAGAGTATAGTTAGGTTAGTATTAGATGTTAAAAGTTAAATTAAGTTAAATTTAACTTTTATTATGTTAAATTTGGTTTTTTACCGTAATGATATTACTTTTAAACCTCAAACTCAACTAATGCTAATATGAAAAAAAGAATGATCCGCCCGGTTCTACTGGGCCTAGGATTAATCGCCCTATCAGTAATCGTAATAATTTCTATAAAGAAAGACAATTTAGAACAAAGTACGAACAAAACTGAAATCGATAATCTACGAGAACAACACAGTACATATTTAAAAAACAGCCCCTACAAAGAGACTTTAAAATTAACAAAGTCTGAGAGAAAAGCCAAAGGACTTCCGCCAAATAGATATTTTGAGCAGATGTGGGAATTGACAATGAACCCTGCAACTGGTAAAACAGAACCTGAGAAAATCTATGCAGTTCAAAAACAATTAGTAAATACAGCAAAAAGAGCACCGGGAGATGCTCAAGATAATCCTTGGGTAGAAAGAGGTCCTAATGATATAGGAGGACGTACACGTGCTATTTTATTTGATCCTAATGATGCTAACAACAGAAAAGTTTATGCCGGAGGTGTTAGTGGAGGATTATGGGTTAATAATGATATTACATCTGCAGCTTCACAATGGAGTCGAGTGCAGAATGTCCCCGGAAACCTTTCGGTAACATCAATAACTGTAGATCCAAGAAACTCAAACATATGGTATGTAGGTACAGGAGAACAATATACCTTTGGAGCAGTAGTTGGTAGTGGAGTATACCGTTCTACAGATGGTGGTAATACTTGGCAAGCTGTTAATATCCCTGCTGCTGGTGGTGGTAATTTTAATAATAACGCCTCAAACCTATTCCTTTCGGGTATTTATTATGTAAATGATGTTGTAGCCTGGAATAATACAGCGCAGAATCGTACCGAATTATTTGTAGGAGTAGGAGCCCATTTATATGGTAATGCTTCTACACCAAGAAATTGGTTGGGACTTCAATCTGCAGGATTGTATCGTTCTATAGATGGAGGCGCTACCTGGAATAGAATAGAATCGGCAAATATGAGATTTGCGAATAATGGGAACCAATACTCATATATTCCAAATGATTTTGAAATTGGAGCAGATAATAGACTGTGGATGGGAACTATTACTTCTCCGGGAATTGGAGGAAATGGTGGAGGACGCGTATTTAGTTCTAATGATGGCGCAACCTGGACAGAAGCAGCGGCTTCCCCGCTTAATGATTCTAATAGAGTAGAGTTAGAGACTTCCGCAACCAATGCTAATAAAATATATGCACTAACTCAAGGTGTTGCCAGAGATGCAAATAATAAAGTCATAGACCCAGTTCATGTATATAAAACACTGGATGGTTTTGCAACAGCTCCAACTGCTACAGCATTACCAAATGATGTAGATAATGGTATTCCTGCAAAAGATTTTACAAGAGGACAAGCATTTTATGATTTAATGATAGAATCTGATCCTAATAATGATAACATTGTATATGTTGGAGGAATAGATCTTTTTAGATCAGCAAATAGCGGTGACGCATGGAGCCAAATTTCTAAATGGTCAAACAATAATAATTTAGCAGGAATAGGAGCTTCTATTGTTCATGCTGATCAACATGCTATGGCGTTCAGACCAGGAAACTCAAATCAAGCAATTTTTGGTAATGATGGAGGGATATTTTATGCAAATAGCTTGTCTACAGCTGCAAATAATAATGTATTTGGAGCAAGAAATAATAATTATAATGTAACCCAATATGTAAAGGCAGGTATAGGACCTAATGGAGCTGGTGACGTAGCTGGTATTTTTTCTGCAGGAGCTCAGGATAATGGATCTCAGGCATTTAGAAATGTAGTAGCGGGAATAAATGGATCCGAACAATTAACAGGAGGAGATGGTTTCTATACTTTTGTAGATAAAGATGGTGAATATATGATTGCTACGTATGTACATAATGTAATTTATAGGTTTAATTTACCATGGGACGGGCGCGGTAGAATCCAAGGAGGAGCAACAACGCTTGTAAATGATCAGGGAACTGGTGATTTTGTAAACCAAATGGGATATGATAGTAACGCTAATTACCTATTGTCAAATGGTTCTTCTTATGATGGAGCTGCTGGGGCTTGGAATTATTCTATAAAGACAATAGATGTTGCAGGAGATAGAAATGCAGATATTACAAATGCATTATTAACAGGTAAACCTACAGCTTTTATAGCTTCTTCTTTTGCCAACAATACATGGTATGTGGGTACTTCCTCTGGCGGTTTGTTGAGATTAACAAATGTTGGTTTAGGAGTAGCTAACTGGGCAGAAATAAATACACCTTTTGTAGGATCTGTTTCCTCTGTTAGATTAGGAGCAACTGCAAATGATATTATAGTGACGATTCATAATTATGGTGTTACTAGTGTATGGTACTCATCTGATGCAGGAGCTAATTGGTCAAATAAAGAAGGAGACCTTCCTGATATCCCAGTTAGAGATATTTTACAAAACCCTTTAGATAGAACAGAAGTAATTGTAGCAACACAACTAGGAGTTTGGGTTACTACAAATTTTGATGCAGCAAATCCAAATTGGGTTCGATCACAAAATGGTATGAGCGATGCTAGTGTAACCTCTTTCGATTATTGGGAAATAAATGGAAATCAAAATAACAATAAGATTATAGCTTCTACTTATGGACGAGGCATTTTTACAGGTTCATTTACTGCTAACGGAGTGCAAGATAACCAAGCACCTACAGCACCAACGAATCTTGTAGCATCTAATGTTGCAGAAACTACACTAACATTATCTTGGACCGCATCTAATGATAATGTTGGAGTCACAGAATATGATGTATATCAGGGAAATACTAAAATTGGATCAACAACCGCAACTAGTACTGGTATTAATTCATTAACTGCTAATACTTCATATCAATTTAGAATCAAAGCTAAGGATGCAGCAGGAAACGAATCCGGATTTAGTAATACGCTTGATGTTACGACATTAGCGGCAGCACCAGTTGACCCTTGTGCAGGAGTAGCTGCCTATGTTAATGGTCAGGCATATCCGGTTGGAAGCAGGGTAACATTCTCGGGAGATTTGTATGAGAGAACTGCTACAACGTGGATTAATCTTGGAGCATGTGGAGTTCCAGGAGATACTCAAGCACCTACAGCACCAACGAATCTTGTAGCATCTAATATTGCAGAAACTACACTAACATTGTCCTGGACCGCATCTAATGATAATGTTGGAGTTACAGAATATGATGTATATCAAGGAAATACTAAAATTGGATCTACAAGTGCAACTAGTACAGGGGTTAATTCATTAACCGCCAATACTGTCTATCAATACACTATTAAAGCTAAGGATGCAGCAGGAAACGAATCTGGATTTAGTAATGCAGTTAATGTTAATACATTAGCTCCAGCACCAGTTGACCCTTGTGCGGGAGTGGCTGCCCATGTTTCTGGCCAGGCATATCCGGTTGGAAGTAGAGTTACATACTTAGGAAGTTTATATGAGAGGACGGCTACTACCTGGACTAATCTTGGACCATGTGGAGTTGCCGCTGCGGTTGCATCTGTTAATTCAGCCTCAAACACTGATCTTGCAGGACCTCCGATACCACTTAGTTTTTATCCTAATCCTGTAGAAAATGATATGTATGTTGCTACAACAGATACATCAGAAATAAATTATATGATAATGAATGCTGCTGGTCAAATTGTAGATCAAGGAGTTATTACTAATAATATAGTAGATGTTCAAAGCTTGAATAAAGGAATATATATACTGAAATTGAAATCAGAAAATGATATAATGATTAAACAATTTGTGAAAAAATAATAATTTTATTAGAGTGATTTGTTTAGGAGGCTGTCTGAAAAGGCAGTCTTCTTTTTTTTGAATAAGTTATATATCTTGATTTTAACTTTATATGTAAAAAAGCCTCCATAATATAAATTATGAAGGCCTTAACTAAATAGTAAAATGGTTAGTGGTTACTACTTATTTTTAAGTTTTTCAGCTTGTTTTGTCCATTTATCTCTTTCAATTCTACCAGGAAAGAATTGAATAAGTGCTGTTACTGTATCTATGTCTTCTGCGGTAAATTTACTAATTTGATCAAAAGTATAGATACCAATACTGTTTAATTTTTCTTCAATAAAAGGACCGACACCGCTAATTAGCTTTAAATCATCCTTTTGAGAGGCATCTGCTTTACCAAAACTATCAAAATTTAATGTAGGCAGTTCTCCACCATTTGTAACAGCTACTCCTCCATGATCCCGCGTCTTAACTGCTTTAATCCCATTTTCTGGGTTAGAAAATGTAGAATTTGCCTTTTCATTAGTTGCATTTTTAAGCATGGTATTTTCTCTTTCACACTCATCCAATGCTTTTTTATATTTTTTTTTGAGCGCTCTTTTTGCTAAAAATCTTCCTAACAAAAATGCCAGGAATAATATCAATAATAAGCACCACCAATTTGCTTCGTTTAAAAAATCTAACATAGTTGTAATATTTTTAGTTTACGGTTATTTCTATTCTTCTGTTTTTTGCTCTGTTTTCCTCACTATCATTTGGAACGATAGGACTTGATTCTCCTTTGGATAAGGCTATGATTTTATCTTTGACAATACCTTGTGAAATAAGATACTCCCGTACATTATTTGCTCTTTGTTGTCCAAACCAGAGATTTGCGTCTTCCTCACCAACATCATCTGTATGTCCAGTGATTACAACAGACTTGTCAGGATATTTATTGATGTAATTTTTGAGTTCTAGTGCATAATTAGATAAAGTAGCATCTGGTTGAAATGTTTTTTGAGCAAAATTAGAATGCAATGTCCTGGCCGCTATACTTTTTTCTACTTCAGCCAATCTAGCTTCATTTAGAGTCATAAAATTCAATAGTATTCCACCTGTATAGTTACCATCATCAGAATAAGTGTAATTATTCAACTGTGTTTTGGTAACGATACGATCTGCATTAATTCCGGTCTTAACCAAAATATCTTTAATAAAGTTAGCTCTAGAGATACCCAATTGTGTACTATCTCTATTTTCAGAAGAATTCTCGTAACCATAAACGATGAGTTCCTGATCTTGATATTGACCTAAATAATCAGCTACTTGTTGACTAAATCCTTTTAGAGGATCAGGAATAAATACATCTCCGTTAGTATTGTTAATTTTTAGATTTTCGATATATCTAAATACATCTTGTCCATGTGGACCTTTTGCAAATAATCCAACAGTTCTATTTGCTGCTGTAATGCTATCTTCATATGCTTTTTTAGCTAATGCTTCTAATTCCGGATCAGGTTTTTGTTCTACCACAGGTATACTTTTATTAGTGCTTTTTGTACACCAATCACAGGAGTAATACCACCATATTGCCAGCCAGGCAAAAAGTAGAAAAATAAGAAAAGAGGAAAGATTTTTCATGTGTTGTTGATTAGTATTGGTTTCTTAAAGTTATAAAAATGTTTATAATCAACCTATTGAAGGCTTTAAATTCTATGGATTTAATCATAGAAAAAAGATGAATCGCAAAAAAATAAGTTGAAATGCGTTTGAGTAAAAATAATTTTTTATAAATTCGCAGGGTATTTAGAAAAAAACAATGAATAATATATTTATACATCATCATCATTCTTACATTTTCGCTCAGGCGTGGTAGGTATGATATGTGTATAACACAATAATATGAAAACCCGTTTGAGTAATTCAAACGGGTTTTTTGTTTCTACAAAACTCGTTTTTGAATTACTCAAGCACAACAACAACAATAAAAATGTCAAAAATTAAAATTGCAATTCAAAAAAGTGGGCGTCTTAATGAAGATTCAGTAAAAATACTGAAAGACTGTGGTATCTCTATTGATAATGGTAAAGATCAACTAAAAGCTCAAACTCGTAATTTTCCTATGGAAGTTATGTTTTTACGAAATGGAGACATACCTCAATACCTAAGGGATGGTATTGTTGATATTGCTATTATAGGAGAGAATGTACTTATAGAAAAAGGAAAAGATATTTCGATTACAGAACGACTCAATTTTTCTAAATGTAAAGTTTCTCTGGCGGTTCCAAAAGATTTTGAATACAGTTCGATTAAAGATCTTGATGGAAAAAGAATTGCTACATCGTATCCAAATACAGTTAGTGAATATTTGGATAAACAAGGGATTTCGGCAGAATTACACCAAATATCGGGATCTGTAGAGATCGCACCGAATATTGGTTTGGCAGATGCAATTTGCGATATTGTATCCAGCGGTAGTACATTATTTAAAAATAACCTGAAAGAAGTAGAGGTAATGCTCACTTCTGAAGCTGTGCTAGCAGTGTCCCCAAAAATATCAAACGATAATAAAAGACTTCTTGAGAAATTACAATTTAGAATCAAAGCAGTTTTAAAAGCCAGAAATTCTAAATATGTCTTACTTAATGCTCCCAACCACAAAATAAAAGACATTGTTAAGATACTACCTGGTATGCGAAGTCCTACAGTATTACCGTTGGCAGAAAAAGGATGGAGTTCTATTCATACTGTTGTAGAGAAAAATAAGTTTTGGGATATTCTTGATGAGCTAAAAGCAGAAGGAGCAGAAGGAATTTTGGTTTGCCCAATTGAAAAAATGGTTTTATAAATAACTTAATGTGTTTCTGTAAAGACAGAAATTAAGAAGAGATGCAAAAAATATACAATCCAAATAAAAACAATTGGCCCGAAATATTGAAAAGACCAACGCAAACTGTGGCTGATATTGAAGAAAAAGTAATTACTGTTTTTAAAGAAGTCAAAGCAGAGGGTGATCAGGCAATACAACGATATACTAAGAAATTTGATAATGTAGATCTAGATACTATCCTTGTGGATGCTGAGGAGATAAAAGAAGCAAAAAGACAAGTAAATCAGGGTTTAAAAGATGCAATACGATTAGCTAAATCTAATATTGAAAAGTTTCATGCAGCACAGAAAACTGATAAAGTTTCTATAGAAACAACAAGTGGAGTTAAATGCTGGCAAGAGAAAAGACCAATCCAAAAAGTAGGACTATATATTCCAGGAGGAACAGCTCCTTTGTTTTCTACGATTTTAATGCTAACTGTTCCCGCTAATCTTGCGGGATGCAAAGAAATAGTATTATGCTCTCCTCCAAATAAGGAAGGGAAAATACATCCAGCTATTTTGTATGCAGCCGATCTTTGCGGAGTAACAAAAATATGTAAAGTAGGAGGGATTCAAGCTATTGCGGGAATGACTTTTGGTACAGAAACTATTCCATCTGTATATAAAATATTCGGCCCGGGTAATCAATTTGTAACGGTAGCAAAACAACTGGCAACGAAGTTTGGTGTCGCTATAGATATGCCGGCCGGACCAAGTGAATTGCTAGTGGTGGCAGATAATACTGCTAATGCATCCTTTGTTGCTTCTGATTTGTTAAGCCAGGCAGAACACGGCAAAGACAGCCAGGTAATTTTGGTGTCTACTTCCAAAGAAATAATGGATAAAGTAGAAGAAGAGGTTATCAAACAATTAGCAATTTTACCTAGAAAAGAAATTGCAGAAGGAGCAATATCCAATTCTAAATTAATTTATGTCGAAGATGATCAGGAAGCTATAGAATTAATCAATGAGTATGGCCCAGAACATTTTATAGTATGTGTGAAAAATGAAGAATTTTATATTGATAATATAACTAATGCAGGTTCTGTGTTTATTGGTAATTATACACCAGAAAGCGCAGGTGATTATGCTTCGGGAACCAATCATACATTACCTACCAACGGGTATGCAAAACAATATAGCGGTGTAAATCTGGACAGCTTTATGAAATCAATGACATTTCAGAAAATATCAAAACAAGGTATCCAGAATATAGGCAAAGCAATTGAACTTATGGCCGAAGCAGAAGGCTTGCAAGCACATAAAAATGCAGTAACATTACGACTAGAGAGTTTAAAATAGTTGGCCGTGACAAGTAGTCAGGAATCATAAATGATGCTTTAACCAACAGCAATAAACTAAAAATGAAGAAAACACAATTTAATATAAAGCAATTAGTTCGCAAGAATATACTACATCTAAAACCGTATAGTTCGGCAAGAGATGAGTTTACAGATTTTGATCAGGATATGGTTTTTTTGGATGCCAATGAAAACCCATATGAGAACGGAGTTAATCGATACCCTGATCCACAACAGAAAAGTTTAAAAAAGATAATAGCAAGCCAAAGAAAAGTTTCAGAAACAAATATACTTCTAGGTAATGGTAGTGATGAAGTATTAGATCTAATATTTAGAGCATTTTGCGAACCTGGTATCGACAATATTATTACAATGCCCCCTACATATGGGATGTATAAAGTATTGGCAAATATCAATAATGTAGAAGAACAGCAAGTATGGTTAGAAGAAAATTTTCAACCTGATGTTGAAGCGATACTCGCAGCTGAGAATAGTGATTCTAAATTACTTTTTATTTGTTCTCCTAATAATCCTTCGGGAAATTTAATTGAACAAAAACGAATAGAGGAACTTCTTGATCGTTTTAGTGGATTGGTAATTATTGATGAAGCCTATATCGATTTTACCGATAGAAAAAGTTGGGTGGAAGGGATACTCAGATACCCAAACCTTATAGTGACACAGACTTTATCCAAAGCCTACGGCTTGGCAGGTATACGATTAGGGATTTGCTATGCATCTGAAGAAATAATAGATGTTTTAAACAAAATAAAGCCTCCTTATAATGTGAACGAACTAACACAACAGCGAGCACTGCAAAGGATTATTGAAGAAGATCAAATTAAAGATGAAGTATCTGCTATAATAAAAGGGCGCATTCAATTAGAAGAAGCTTTGTCCACCATAGATTTTGTAGAGAAGATATTTAGAAGTGATGCCAATTTTATTTTGGTAAGAGTAGATGATGCCAATAAACGATACGATCAGTTAATTAAGAATGGTATTGTGGTTCGTAATAGAAGTACACAACCTTTATGCGAAAATACGCTTCGGTTTACAGTAGGTGCTAAAGAAGAAAATGAAAAACTAATACAGGTACTTATGACAATTTCGAAATCGTGAACTCATTTCAGAAATTTTTAAATAAAAGTAAAACTAAAGTAGTCAAATAACATATTAGTAATTAAATAAAAATACTCTAAACTTAGAGACACTATTACATTATGAAAAAGAAAGTATTATTTATAGATCGTGATGGTACGATTATTAAAGAAACTGCAGACGAGCAGATAGATGCGTTCGAGAAAATGATATTCTACCCAAAAGCATTTACGTACTTAGGTAAAATTGCTCAGGAATTAAACTATGAATTGGTAATGATTACCAATCAAGATGGTTTGGGTACCGATGTCTTTCCTGAAGATACATTTTGGCCTGTGCATAATTTTATTATGAAATCTTTTGAAAATGAAGGAGTTGTGTTTGATAACGTATTTCTTGATAGAACCTTTCCTCATGAAAATGCTGATACCAGAAAACCGGGAACAGGCTTATTAACCGAATATTTTTCTGATGAATATGATCTGATAAACTCTTTTGTAATTGGAGATCGTCTAACTGATATGGAATTGGCTAAAAATCTGGGAGCAAAAGGGATTTTTATTAATGATAATACTAACCTGGGAACAGGAGAGATTACAATCAAAAGGGAGGAATTAGATAATCATATTGCTCTGGAGAGCAATGACTGGCAAAAAATATATGAATTTCTTAAACTAAAAGATCGAGTTGCCGAAATTTCCCGAAAAACCAATGAAACTGATATTTACATCAAATTAAATCTTGATGGTACCGGTAAAAGTGATATTAGTACAGGATTAGATTTTTTTGATCATATGTTGGACCAAATTGCTCGCCATGGTCAAATGGATTTAGATATAAAAGTTAAAGGAGACTTAGAAGTTGATGAACACCATACTATCGAAGATACTGCGATAGCATTAGGAGAAGTATTTAGTAGAGCTCTGGATAACAAATTGGGAATCGAGCGTTATGGCTTTTGTTTACCAATGGATGATTGCTTGGCACAAGTTGCTATTGATTTTGGAGGGCGTAATTGGCTGGTATGGGAAGCAGAATTTAATCGTGAAATGATTGGTAAAATGCCTACAGAAATGTTTTTCCACTTTTTTAAATCGTTTACAGACGGAGCTAAAGCAAATCTAAATGTAAAAGCAGAAGGTATCAATGAGCATCATAAGATTGAAGCTATTTTTAAAGCTTTTGCCAAAGCTATTAAAGTTGCAGTAAAACGCGATCCTGATAAAATGGTCTTACCCAGTACTAAAGGAGTATTATAGTTAATTGCGAATTAAGATTGAAGAATTATCAATTTGAAATTGTACATCTGAAATCATAAATCTAAAATATAAAGTGAAAATTGTAATTATCAATTACGGAGCAGGGAATATCCAATCTATAAAGTTTGCAATACAACGATTAGGGTATGAAGCGATATTAAGTAATGATCCCGAAGAGATCAAAGCAGCAGATAAAATTATCTTTCCTGGAGTAGGCGAAGCTAGTAGTGCAATGCAAAAACTTAAAGATTCTGGATTAGATGGCTTGATTCCAGAACTAGAACAACCGGTCTTAGGAATTTGTCTGGGGATGCAATTAATGTGTAATTATACCGAAGAAGGAGATACCAGGGGATTACAGATTTTTGATGTTGATGTTGTACGATTCGACAATGGAGTAAAAGTACCTCAGATAGGCTGGAACCAGATAGAATCTCTCGATTCACCTTTGTTTGAAGGGATCTTAGAAAAAGAATACATCTATTTAGTACACAGTTATTATGCGCCAGTTACAGAAGATACAGTCGCACAAACTCATTATGGGGTAACGTATAGTACAGCTCTGCAGAAAGATAATATTTATGGAACTCAGTTTCACCCAGAGAAAAGTAGTGTTGTAGGAGAGAAGATATTAGAGAATTTTCTGAAGCTGTAAAAATAAAGTATTAAGTTATAGTATGAATCAATTTGGGAATTTAAATGTTTGGAAGAAGTCAATGGATTTAGTTTGCGAGGTATATAAACTAATGAAGCTTCTTCCTGATAATGAAAGATATGGTTTAATATCACAAATAAAAAGGTGTTCAGTTTCGATACCATCAAATATAGCAGAAGGTGCTGGAATAAATTCATCAAAAGAATTTATTCATTTTTTGAGTATAGCTAATGGATCAACTTGTGAGTTAGAAACACAATTGCTTTTAATTGTTAAACTGGATTTTATAAATAAGGGTCAAATAGATGTATTACTCAATTCCTGTAGAGAGATTAGAAATATGAATTATTCTCTTCAACGAAGCGTTAAACAATCTTAGGACATAATACTTACTACTTAAGACAATAAAATTATGAGAATAATACCAGCAATAGATATTATCGACGGAAAATGCGTTCGTCTTTCTAAGGGAGATTATAACACAAAAAAAATATATAATGAAAACCCTTTAGAAGTAGCTAAGGAATTTGAAGCTCATGGGATCGAATACCTACATTTAGTAGACCTTGATGGAGCAAAATCTAAACATATAGTCAATCATAAAGTTTTAGAACAAATCGCTTCAAAAACAAGCTTAAAAATTGATTTTGGAGGCGGTCTTAAGACTGATGATGACCTTAGAATTGCTTTTGAAAGTGGAGCAAATCAAATTACAGGAGGAAGTATTGCTGTAAAAAATCCCGACATTTTTACATCGTGGTTACAAAAATTCGGTACAGATAAGATTATTCTAGGAGCAGATGCAAATAATGAAAAGATAGCAGTGAGCGGATGGCAGGAAGAAAGTGATAAAGAGTTGATCCCATTTGTCCAGGAGTATCAAAAAGAAGGAATAACCTATGTGATTTGCACTGATATTAGTAAAGACGGAATGTTGCAAGGGCCGTCATTTGAGCTGTATCGTAGGATTCTATCTCAAACAGATAACCTTAAACTAATAGCGTCAGGAGGAATATCTACTTTTGATGAATTGCCAAAACTGGCAGAACTCGGTTGTGAAGGAACTATCATAGGAAAAGCGATTTATGAAAACAGAATTAGTCTGAAACAATTAGAAGAATATATCCTGTCAAAAGCATAAAAAAATGAATGAAGAAATGGCTAAAGAGTATACTGAAAAGCAACTTTTTGAAAAATTTAAGTCTATAGTAAATAAAGAATAGTAGCGTACAGAACTCATGTTTGAGTAAAAAAGAATGATCATGTTAACAAAGAGAATAATACCATGTTTAGATATCAAAAACGGACGCACCGTAAAAGGAGTTAATTTTGTGGATCTACGAGATGCGGGTGATCCTGTAGAACTTGCTGATGCATATTCAAAAGCAGGTGCAGATGAATTAGTGTTTTTAGATATCTCTGCAACAGAAGAACGTCGTAAAACATTAGCAGAATTAGTGCTTAAGGTAGCAGAAAAAGTAAATATTCCTTTTACCGTAGGAGGAGGAATCTCATCTGTCGAAGATGTGGATGTTTTATTGCAAAATGGAGCAGATAAAGTATCTATAAATTCATCTGCAGTAAAGAACCCACAATTGATTAACGATCTGGCGGGAAAATTCGGATCACAATGTATTACTGTTGCTATAGATGCAAAACAAATCGATGGTAAGTGGATAGTACACTTAGTAGGTGGTAAAGTGCCTACAGAATTGGATTTGTTTGATTGGGCAAAAGAAGTAGAAAAACGAGGAGCTGGAGAGATATTATTTACATCTATGGATAATGATGGTACCAAAGATGGGTTTGCAAATGAAGCATTGTCTATACTGTCAAAGGAGTTAAATATCCCCATAATTGCTTCTGGTGGAGCAGGAAACGTTCAACATTTTGTGGACACATTTATAGAGGGTAGAGCAGATGCAGCATTAGCAGCAAGTGTTTTTCATTTTAAGGAAATAGAAATCAAAAATTTAAAAAAGAAATTACAGGATAATAATATCCCTGTACGGTTATAAAAAAAGAATCTTCGATAGATGAAAACTAACGATATTAAAATTTTAATACTGTGTTAAACTCATCGAAGTGTTTTAGATTATGGAAATAAACTTCAATAAAAATAGCGACGGACTTATTCCGGCTATCATTCAGGATGCAATGACTAAGAATGTATTAATGCTTGGATATATGAATCAAGAGGCATACAATACAACTGTAGAAACAAAAAAAGCCACTTTTTTTAGTCGCACCAAAAATAGATTATGGACAAAAGGAGAAGAAAGTGGTAACATTTTGAATGTAGTAGACATAAAGAATGATTGCGATAAAGATACCCTTTTGATTACAGTGAATCCTGTAGGTCCAACTTGTCATAAAGGATCAGATACCTGTTGGAACGAAGATAATAAACAATCCTATGGTTTTTTGTCTGATCTTGAAGATGTAATTAGAACTCGAAAAGAAAATCAAGAGGATGAGAAATCATATGTAGCATCGTTATTTAGGAAAGGAATTAATAAAGTAGCACAAAAAGTAGGAGAAGAAGCTGTTGAAGTAGTTATAGAAGCAAAGGATGATAATGAAGAATTGTTTTTAAACGAAAGTGCAGATCTGTTATTTCACTATTTGATACTGCTACAGGCAAAAGGGTATGAGTTAAAAGATATTGTAGGAGTTTTAAAATCAAGATCTTAGTTTTTTTATCTTAATTAAAGTGGAAACTATTTGAATGTTGCGGTTTTAGAGTATAAAATTTATGTATATATTTGCTGTTAAATTTTTCCTACCCGCATAAAATCTGCATGTAATTGTAAGATTTATATCAATGTTTTTTGTAAAATATTTTAGATGTTGAATATTTATTAAATAAAAAACCAATTTTGAAATATACTAGCAAGTTACTATTTCTATTATTTATCATATCCCTAATTACACAGAGAATACATTCGCAATGTAATCTAGGTCTTATCACTATTGAAAAGTGTGATATGGAAAATATAGACTTCGATGGGGTTGATGGACCCGATGGGATTATCAATATATATACAGAGACAGGCACAACTCCTGCAGATGGAACATGGACTATAGACCCAAAATTTGTTTCAGCATTCGACGCTGCGACGGGTAATTTATTTATGTGGGAACTAAAAAAGTCGACCACAATAATTACACAAGATGATTATTTTTTCGAATTAAAGAATGCAACTTGTGGAGATGTTCCTGTTAGGACAGCAAGATTAGTTTTGGGCCCATATTCTGGTGTAGCACTTCCACCATCAGGACCACTTAATGTAAATGCTCAAGGTTGTGACCTTATTGGTTTTGATTTATTTAGTGCGTTTGCATTAGATAAGAATACACCATCTCCACATTTGAATGGGGAATGGACATACAATGGTTCTAGTAGTAGCTTTATAAGTGTTAATAATGATGGTTTTCTTAAGGTAGAAATACCTTACCAGCCTGGAGTGCCTTTAGTAGATCAGGAAGTTTTCGAATTGACTTATACTGTTTCAGGTATTGCGGGATGCTCTCCTCCACAACAAACTACCGTTCGGGTAGCAATGGTTAGACAAGTAGATTCGGGAGAATCTGAGCCCATTCATATTTGTGAAGACGATCTTTTGGCTGGAGTATATGATGCCGATATAGATTTAACTAATGACCTATATTTATTAGGAGAAGATATTGAAGGAATATGGCTGCCAGAACCTACAGGACAAATTGATAATTCACAGGATTCGATGGTTAATCTGAGAGCGATTTATGATAACCTTATTGATAATGGTAATAATTTACGATTTGGAAGGAAAAAATTTGATTTTACCTATAGTGTAGAGCAACGTTCTGCAGTGTGTAGTGATGAAACTACGAAAGTTAGTTTTGTGTTTTATGAACAACTTAGGCCATTTAATCAAAGTAACCCTCCTTTTCAAAGATGTAATAATATCCCGGGAGAAATAGATCTATATAATTTGCTGGAATTCACTACAGAAAATGGCTTACTATTCGAATATTTTAGTGATAAAAAAACAAATTGGCGTTTGGTTTCAGGTTCATCTGATTTAGGGCTACATGTTTTATCACCTCCCAATCCATTAAAACCTTATACATATAAAGGAACTATAAACCCTTTTGGAGCAGAACCGGGAACGTATGTTTTTGAATATGCAGTGAGCCCCAGTATTAATGGTGATCCTGATTCTGTTTGTGATCCCTATGCGACTAATCCATTAGGAGAATTTTATTGCGAACATCCTTGTGATGTTATGACTGCCAGAGTAGAAATTCAAATATTTGGATTTGACTATGCAGGAGAAGATACAAAAGATATTAGTTTATGTGAATCTCAAGGACAAGTAGATCTTAGAAGTTTATTAAGAACTAATGGTACTACAGTAGTAACAACAGGAGTTTGGACAAACACAGCTGGAGATGTAATTGATAATACATTTGTTTTTCCAAATAGTAATAGCTCACAAACATTTGCATTTACATACACAACAAATACTATAAATGGATGTGTTGATAGTGCAGATTTAACATTTACAGTTAACACATTACCTAATGCAGGAGAGAATGCAAGTAGAACACTCTGCTCAGACGATTTAACGATAACACTTTTTGATCTTTTAGGAGGAAACCCAGTTACCACAGGAACTTGGGCGGGTCCTTTTGGATATACTTCACCAGATCATTTAGGTATTTTTGATTCTGATAATGTTTTGCTGCCAGTTTTGGGAGCAGGAGATTATATATATGTAGTACCTGGTAATCCAGGGTGTTCTGCACAAGATCAATCTACAGTAACTATTACCATTGTCGAACCAGTAGAAATTGGTAATGATCGAAGTGAAACGTTCTGTAAAATAGATGGTAGAGTAAGCTTGTATTCGCTTTTAGACAGAGATACCCCACGTACTGGGATTTTTGAAGATACCGATAATACAGGTGCGTTAAGTGCGGATGGAGTAGTAGAGTTTGCGACATTAACCAACAATATTTATAATTTTAGATATGTAATAGCAAATACGTTACCCTGTGATCAATCTTCTTTAAATGTAGCGATACAAATCATAGATTTACCGATTCCTAACGTACCTCCTCAGGAATTTTGTATTCTTGATGCCTCCAGATTAGAAGATATTGAAGTTGATGTTCTAAACTATAACTGGTATGCCACATTAGAAAGTGAAATTCCTATTATTGATAATCCTTTACTTTTTGATAACCAGGTATATTATATTGCTACGATTGATGCAAATAATTGTGAATCCGAACGTCTTGAAGTTTTGATAAATATATTAAATACCGGGGAGAGATTTGCAAATGGAGAATTATGTACTCTTGATTTTCAGGACGGAGTATCACCAAACGGTGATAGCCAGAATGATACTTTTGATTTGTTGATAGAAGAGGTGTATAATATCCCAGAAGCATTCCCTGATTTTGATTTAAAAATATACAATAGATACGGTAGCCTTGTTTATGAAGGAAATCTTAATACAGAAGAGTTTAGAGGAGAAAGCAATGTGTCTGTGCAGCTAGGAGATGACCTTCCTTCGGGAACATACTTTTATGTTTTTGTTCCAAACTTTGAAAATAATTTACCTATACAAGGAAGTTTTTACCTAAGCAGATAAACCAATGAAATTGAAGTTAGTTTTTGTAATGTCAATAATTTTCTGCTCGATGATCTATGCTCAGCAGGAACCACAATATTCTCAATATATGTATAATATGAGTACGGTTAATCCCGCATATGCTACAGGTCAGAATGGATTGATTTCGACTGGGTTGTTATACAGAAGACAATGGACAGGTATTGAAGGAGCGCCACAAACAGCCAATATATTTGCTAATATTCCTATGAGTGAAAAAATTGAGCTTAGTATAAATTATGTAAACGATAGGATAGGAGATGCTATCCCGGTTAATAATGATTATATAAATGTTGATTTTGCATATATCACAAGAATTTCTGATCAGACTCGATTATCATACGGACTAAAAGCAGGTATCAATAATTTTAAAATTGATCCTTCTGGTTCTGATGTAGCTAATGATCCTGCGTTTGCAGATAATACATCTACTACACAATTGAATATTGGAGCAGGCTTGTATTTGTTTACTAATAATTTTTACGCGGGTATATCTTCGCCAAACTTACTTCCTAGCGATATAGATATTGATGGTATAGGTGTTGCACAAACAAAAACACATATATATGGTATAGCAGGTTATGTCTTTGATTTTATTGATGAAGTAAAATTAAAACCTTCAATGGTTATCAAGCAGGTTGTAGATTCTCCTTTAACCTTTGATCTTTCACTAAATTCTTTGATTTATGATAAATTCGAATTAGGGATATCTTACCGATATACGGACTCTTTTATTGCTTTGGCGGGGTTTAATATTACAAAAAACCTAAAAGTTGGATATTCCTATGATTTTAGTGTTAGTGATTTAAGTGGTTATAATAATGGAAGCCATGAAATTGTAATATTATTCAATTTTGATCTTCTTAAGTTTAGTAATAAATATTCCTCTCCAAGATTTTTCTAGATGATGAAAGCTAAGATATTATTGATAATAACTGTACTGATTACTCAATTTGCCTTTTCACAACAAAAAAGCAGAGCAGATCGTTTTTTTGAAAAAGGAGATTTTATAAATGCTGCACAGCAATATGAAGAAGAGTTAAATAAGGAAGGGTATACAAAACATATCCTTAAAAATATTACCACTTCATACTATAATACTTTTCAATTTAGAAAAGCTTATCGATATCTAAAGATATTAACTTCGGGTAAGTTTTATGATAAAGATAAAACATATCATAATCAGTATAATTTTGTGATGTATCAGGTGCTTTCTGCATTAGGAGAATATGAAAAATCTGTAGAATACCTTTCTATATACAAGTCAAACAATACCGTGAGAGATTTTAGTGCCTCTGATGCGATTTCTACAATAGAGGATTTTAAATTAAAAGATGATGATTATACTATAGCAAGTGCTGCTTTTAACTCAGAAGCTTCTGAGTTTGGAGCTATTAAGAGAGATAGTATTCTTTATTTTAGTACAGATAGACGTCCTTATAGTCCTTTAGATAAAAACTATAGGTGGACACATCGCCCGTTTTTGGATATTTATAAAGTAAAGGTGGACCAGAACAATAAACCTGTTTCTGAAATTGAAACTATTTCAAAAGAAATTAATTCAAAACTTCATGAAGGGAATTTTTGTTTTACTACCGACGGAAATACAATCTACTTGTCTAAAAGTAATTCTGAAAAAGGAAAAAAGAAATTTGATAGTATTAATAATAATGCTATTCATTTATATAAGGCCATTAAGGTTGATGGTAAGTGGGGCAAACCTGAGAAATTAGAATTTAATGATGTAAACTACTCTGTTGAGCACCCTTCATTAAGTGCAAATGGAGAGATGTTATATTTTAGTTCGAATATGCCTGGAGGATATGGAGATTTTGATATTTATTTTGTTACCGTAAATCAGGATGGTACATATGGTAAACCAACTAATCTGGGGCCAACGATTAACACCGAAAATAGAGAGCAGTTTCCATTTATTTCAGAAAAGGGTCATTTGTTTTTTTCTTCAAATGGACATTTAGGATTAGGTATGATGGATATATTTGTTTCAGAACTACGAAAAGAAAAACTAATCAGACCCGTTAATCTAGGAGCGCCAATTAATTCTAGCTACGATGATTTTTCTATCACATATTATAACGAAACAGATGGTTTTTTTGCATCAAACCGAAAAAAATCAGGAGATGATATTTATACCTTTTCTCAGATTGGAGATATTTTCCCACGCGAATATAGAACACGTTTTGAAGTCCGGGATTTTGCAACCGATAATTATATCGCCAATCCAGATGTTGTTTTGTATAATAACGATAATGTAAAGGTGTATGAGGGTCAATTAGATTCTATTGCAGCTTTTGATCTAAAGATATTTCCTGGGAGATATAACTTTAAAGCTTCTGCAGATAAGTATAAAACTAGAACCAAACCGTTGATGGTTAAGGAGAAAGATGAAGAGATCTACATTATTTACTTGGATAGAGAAAAGGATATTGCCGTAACAGATGATGAAAACAGAATACAATCCAGTGACAGTACTAATATCAATGAGCGTACTAGAATTAGTGAATCTAATACAGAGCGTAAAAAAGAAGAAATAACCAAAACCAGACTAAGAGAAATCCTTCTTGCAGACAAAGATGGCCCGCCGGTTATAGAAAAGAATGGAAAACTCTATTTTGATATGCCTCCAATTTATTTTGATTATGATAAATGGAATATACGAGCTGATTCTAAAAAAGTGCTTGATAAACTTGCTGCAAAGTTAGAACGATATAAGACGGTTTATATTAATATAAGTTCCCATACAGATAGTAGAGGTACAGAATCATATAATCAGGTGTTATCGGCAAAAAGAGCTGAATCTACACGTAATTATCTCGCTTTGGTAGGGTATGTAAATGCAAGGAGAATGCAGTTTGTTGGATTTGGTGAATCACAACCTCTAATTGACTGTGGTAGTAAAGTATGTACAGAAGAAGATCATCAAACCAATAGGAGGAGTGAATTCGAAATTATTAAGTATTAATAATTTACTGAAACGCATTACAATCTTTTGTTTTCTAATAAATTAAATTGTACTTTTGCACTCCTTTTTAGCGAATAAGAGGATTAAAAAGGACATAGTTTAATTTAATTAATACTTCTGTATAATTTTCGTCTTGATTCTCAATAATATACAGGATACAAATTTTATCTTCAATGTCTGAAGAAACAAAAAACACAGACGTTCAGGAAGTAGAGAAGAAAGCAGTAGCTGAAACTCCACAACAAGCAAACCCTGAACAATTCCTAAAAGATTTTAACTGGCATAACTACGAAGAAGGGATAGATCCTATCGCTGATTCAAAACTTGAAGAGTTTGAAAAGTTAGTTGCCGAGAATTTTGTGGATACCCTAAACGATGAGGTAGTAGACGGAACAGTAATTAATATCACTGATCGTGATGCTATTATTGATATCAATGCTAAAAGTGAAGGTGTTATCTCGCTAAACGAATTTCGTTATAACCCAGATCTTAAAGTAGGAGACAAGGTAGAGGTTTTAATTGATGTGCGTGAAGACGCTACAGGTCAATTAATCTTATCTCACCGTAAAGCTCGTGTGATTAAAGCATGGGATAGAGTAAATAGTGCTCATGATACAGGTGAAATTGTAAATGGTTTTGTGAAATGTAGAACCAAAGGAGGTATGATCGTAGATGTATTTGGTATTGAAGCTTTCTTACCAGGTTCTCAAATCGATGTGAAGCCAATTCGTGATTATGATGCGTATGTAGGAAAAACAATGGAATTTAAAGTGGTGAAAATAAACCACGAATTCAAAAACGTTGTTGTATCTCATAAAGCGCTTATCGAAGCAGATATCGAAGAGCAGAAAAAAGAAATTATTGGTCAATTAGAAAAAGGTCAAGTATTAGAAGGTACTGTTAAGAATGTTACTTCTTATGGTGTATTTGTTGATCTTGGAGGAGTTGATGGATTAGTTCATATTACAGATCTTTCTTGGTCTAGAATCAACCATCCAAATGAGATCGTTGAACTTGATCAGAAGTTGAATGTAGTTATCTTAGACTTTGATGAGGCTAAGACTCGTATTCAATTAGGTCTTAAACAATTAAAACCACACCCATGGGAAGCTCTTGATAAAGAACTTAAAGTAGGTGATAAAGTTAAAGGTAAAGTTGTTGTAATTGCTGATTACGGTGCTTTTATCGAAGTTGAAGAAGGAGTAGAAGGATTAATTCACGTATCTGAAATGTCTTGGTCTACACATTTACGTTCTGCACAAGATTTCGTAAAAGTAGGTGATCAGGTAGAAGCAGTAATTCTTACCTTGGATAGAGAAGAACGTAAGATGTCTCTTGGTATCAAGCAATTGACTCCAGATCCATGGACAGATATTACAACTAAATACCCTGTTGGATCTAAGCATAATGGTATTGTTCGTAACTTCACTAATTTTGGTGTATTCGTAGAATTAGAAGAAGGTATCGATGGTTTAATTTATATCTCAGATCTTTCATGGACTAAGAAAATCAAACACCCATCAGACTTTACTAATGTAAGTGATAAGCTTGATGTGATTGTTCTTGAACTAGATGTAGAAGGACGTAAGTTAAGTCTAGGTCATAAGCAAACAGAAGATAATCCTTGGGATAAATATGAAGGTGAATTTGCTTTAGGAACTAAGCATACTGCAACAATCGGTGAAATCGTAGACAAAGGTGCTACTATAGATTTCAATGAAGATGTAGTTGCTTTTGTACCATCTCGTCATCTTGAAAAAGAAGATGGAAGCAAACTTAAGAAAGGTGATGAAGCAGAATTCCAAATTATTGAGTTCAATAAAGAATTCAAAAGAGTGGTTGCTTCTCATACAGCTTTATTCAAAGAAGAAGAAGCTAAGATCGTTAAACAAGCTGCGAAGAAAGCTGCTACAGGTTCAGCAGAAAAAACAACGCTTGGTGATATCGATGCTTTAGCAGATCTTAAAGCTAAAATGGAAAAAGGAGGGAACTAGTTTCTCAACATTTTTTGATATAGCAAAGGCCGTTCTTATGAACGGCCTTTTGTTTTTATAAATACACTGTATCCAGTGTTGTTTTTACTTCCCTCTACTTTGGGCTTATTCTGCTCAAAATTATAACTATGTTTTATTAGTATATACCATAACCATGATTATAACTGGGTTTTTTGACATGTACTCTAGTGAAAAATGGTTTGATTAGCAAACATAATACAATGATATTATTATTTGATAATGTGTTGACTTGACTGAATTGTAAAATTTTATATCCCTGAAAAATGGGAGGTTATTTTCACTAATAGTAGTATGGTATAGAGAGTGAAGCTTCCTGATATTTGCATTGTACAAAATCATAAACGTTTTTTAAAATGAAAAATATAAACAGGGCAATCATATTTGTATTAAATTTTTTAATAATCATTCAGGCAAATGCCAAAGAAACAAATAGACTGGCAATTGCAGTAAATGATAAGCCAATTATAACGTCTGTAAAAAAGAATATAGATACAGAGCCAAAAAATAAAAAAACTAAAAAAGTAACTAAGAATAAAAGTTTTCATTCTATCAAAAAATGGAAAATAACGATAGAATACACAGATGGCGGTATTATGTCTAAAACTATTGTTGTAAAAGAAAACTCTAATTTAAGTGCTTTGGAAACGGCATTCCTGGAAGCCGAAAAATATATGAAGACTATTGAAGATATTAAGAATTATGAAGTATCTCCAGTGTCCAAAAACTCGTTTGTACTATTAGCTGGGGGAATATAGTATAGATAATTATTTTAAAAAGGCGTAATTATTAAATTACGCCTTTTTTTGTAGCTCATAATGTTGAAGGGATCTCTTTTTTATATACTATAAATTTAGAACTATTAATTTACGGTAATATGTTTTCTGCAAAGTAGATTTTCTATAGTATGTTATTTAGAAATTGAATTGTATAGTTCCAAAATTTCACTACTTTTGTATTCCAGATATCCATTTGGAGATTATGAGTCAAAAATTACTACTTAGTGCGAAAGAGATTGATATAATTCTGCACCGTTTGGCTTGTCAATTAATTGAAAATCATACGCATTTTAGAGATACTGTTTTAATTGGGATTCAGCCTAGAGGAGCTTTTTTAGCTGATCGTATCAAGAAAATTTTGGTAGATCATTATATGGTAACAGATATCAAATTAGGTTACCTTGATATTACGTTCTATCGAGACGATTTTAGGAGAGGAGAAAAAATTCTTGAGGCTAATAAAACCCATATTGATTTTGTTGTAGAAGATAAACGAATTGTGTTTATTGATGATGTATTATATACAGGACGAAGTATTAGAGCAGCTTTGACAGCTGTACAATCTTTTGGAAGGCCACAAGAAATTGAACTACTAACGCTAATTGACAGACGTTTTAGTAGACATTTACCGATACAACCTAATTATAGAGGTCGACAGGTAGATGCCATAAATCAAGAAAAGGTGAAAGTAGATTGGGAAGAAAATGATGGTAAAGATGCCGTGTATTTGATAGGAAATTAAGATCTCTAAATAAGATTGTTTTATTTAAAATTATAAATTAAGACGAATGAGCGAATTAAGTGTACATCACTTATTGGGAATAAAATATCTAAATAAAGAAGATATTAATTTAATCTTTGAGACTGCTGATCACTTTAAAGAAGTTATTAATAGACCAATTAAAAAAGTTCCTTCGCTTAGAGACATAACGATAGCTAATCTTTTCTTTGAGAATAGTACAAGAACAAGATTATCTTTTGAATTAGCAGAAAAACGACTCTCTGCAGATGTAATTAATTTTTCTGCAGCATCTTCTTCTGTAAAGAAAGGAGAAACCCTTATTGATACCGTAAATAATATCCTTTCTATGAAAGTAGATATGGTAGTCATGAGACACCCTAACCCCGGGGCGGGAGTTTTTCTTTCTAAACATGTAGAAGCAAGTATTGTTAATGCAGGAGATGGAGCCCATGAGCATCCTACACAAGCTTTATTGGATTCGTATTCTATACGCGAACGATTAGGAGAAGTAGGAGGGAAAAAGGTTGTGATTGTAGGGGATATTTTGCACTCTAGAGTTGCACTGTCTAATATCTTTGCCTTAAAACTACAAGGAGCAGAAGTAAAAGTTTGTGGCCCTAAAACTCTAATTCCTAAATATATTGAGAAATTAGGAGTTCAGGTCGAAACAGATCTAAAAAAAGCACTAGAATGGTGCGATGTCGCCAATATGTTGCGTGTGCAAAATGAAAGAATGGAGATTAGTTATTTTCCATCAACACGAGAATATACTCAACAATTTGGAGTAAATAAAAAGTTATTGGATAGTCTGAATAAGGAAATTGTAATCATGCACCCAGGACCAATCAATCGTGGAGTAGAAATCACGAGTGATGTTGCTGATTCTAACCAAGCCATAATATTGGATCAGGTACAGAATGGGGTTGCAGTGCGAATGGCTGTAATATATCTTTTAGCTTCAAAAATTAAACGATGATTTATGATTTTTAATAAAGAAGGTTCTACAACTATAATTACACAGGAAAAAACTACAATTATAGAATTTGTTAAAGGCCTTGAAGACAAGTATACTTCCCTGGAAAATGATAATATAATTGTTAACTTGTTTTCACTAGAACAAATCTCAGTAGATGATATCAATGAGTTTTTAAGGATTTCTAACTTGCATAAGGCTGCTAAGCATTCATTCGTGATTGTTACAAGCAAGATATCCTATGATGAGGTCCTAGGCGAAATTACAATTGTTCCTACATTACAGGAAGCATATGACTTGGTTGAAATGGAAGAAATAGAGAGAGATCTGGGTTTTTAGAAAATTTAACTTTTTTGTAATTATTTGTTTTGCTTTTCGTCTGATATGCTATGAACAGATTTGCCCCATTTGTAAGTATACTTTTTTTTGTTTTTTTTGGTCAAGACGTTATCGGTCAGGATTGGAAATATGATTTTGACGAAGCAAAATCATTAGCAAAAGAAAAGGACCAAAATATCGTATTATTTTTTACCGGATCAGATTGGTGCCCTCCTTGTATTAGATTAGAAAGAAAAGTTTTCTCTAATGAGGAATTTATGGAATTTGCTGATCAAAAATTTGTTTGGGTAAAAGCTGATTTTCCTAAGCGTAAAAAAAATAAACTTTCTTTGGTTCAGCAAAAGAAAAATAAAGTGCTTGCCCAAAAATATAACAGAAAATGGGTTTTTCCTGTTATTTTAGTTCTGGATAAGGAAGGAAACGTATTAGGGGTAACAGGCTATAGAAGAAATCTTGATGCAAAAGGATATATATCATTATTAACATCGTTTGATTCTTTTGGTCGTTAGATTGATTTATAAATAAGATTAGATTATATTCACAGCCTGTTTAATAAATAGGAAAAATAATTTTGAAACTTACGATTTTAGGTTGCTATTCTGCAACTCCCCGAACATTTACAAATCCAACTTCTCAGGTCTTAGAAATGAATAATCATATCTTTTTGATTGATTGTGGAGAAGGAACCCAGGTAGAATTACGACGAAATAAAATCAAGTTTTCAAGAATAAAACATATTTTTATTTCACATCTTCATGGGGATCATTTTTTTGGGTTGATCGGATTAGTATCTACGTTTAGATTACTTAGCAGGGATATACCATTACACATTCATGGTCCAAAGGGAATAAAAGAAGCTATCACATTACAATTAAAGCTTTCTAATTCGTGGACAGATTATCCTTTGCACTTTCATGAACTTACCAATACAGAATCAGAAATTGTTTTTGAAGATGAAAAAGTAGTAGTGCGTACAATACCCTTACAGCATAGGGTATATTGTAATGGGTTTTTATTTCAGGAAAAACCTGGAGATCGAACGTTACTGATTGATAAGGTATCTGATTATGATATTGATAAAGTGTATTATCGTGCGATAAAAAAAGGAAAAGATGTTGTTTTGGATAACGGTACTGTGATTTCTAATGAAGAGCTTACCGATCCTCCTAAACCTGTTAAGAGTTATGCATTTTGTAGCGATACCAAGTATAACGAAGAGAAAATTCCTTTAATTAAAGATGTTACTGTATTATACCATGAATCTACCTTTTTAGAAAGTCATAAACATTTGTGTGCAAAAACAGGGCATAGTTCGGCTATTGAAGCGGCTACTATTGCCAAAAAAGCAAATGTTGGATCCTTAATTCTGGGGCATTATTCTACGAGGTATGAAAACATTGAGCTTTTTAGAGAAGAAGCGCAGACTGTTTTTGATGATGTAGAAATAGCTGATGATGGTAAAGTGTTTGAGTATTGATGTGATAAAAATTATCAGCTTATTATTGTTTTCTATATTTTAAAAATAGGTAAATTGCATAATAATTTGAGATAATGAATAGAGATCTTACAGCATATAGAAAGTCATATGAAAAAAGCTTTTTAGAAGAAGAGAATCTTCCGGATTCCCCATTTAAACTTTTTTCTGATTGGTTTGCAGAAGTAGAAGAAGTAGGGGGAGTTGATGAGACTAATGCAATGACAATTACGACTACAGGGTTAGACGGGTTTCCAAAAGCAAGAATAGTATTGTTAAAACATTTTGACGAAAATGGTTTTGTGTTTTACACTAATTATTCTTCAGAAAAGGGAAAAGCTATAACTACTAATAATAAAGTGTGTATTTCTTTCTTTTGGCCTAATTTGGAGCGACAGGTTATTGTTAAAGGTATTGCGCAAAAGGTAGAAGAAGAAGAGAGTGCTCGTTATTTTTTATCTCGCCCAAGAGGGAGTCAATTAGGAGCTTTAGCATCGGATCAAAGCGAAGTAATCAAATCAAGAGAAACATTAGAAAACCGATTACAATCTTTAGAAAAAGAATATAAAGATAAAGAAATACCTATGCCTAAATCTTGGGGAGGGTATTGTATAATGCCTATCGAGTTTGAGTTTTGGCAAGGTAGAGCTAATCGATTACATGACCGCATTCGTTTTTCTAATCAAAAAAAGAATTGGGAGATAGAAAGGTTATCTCCATAAAAAAGATTACATAATTACAAAACTAGAACGTCTGTTCTTTTGGTATTGGTCTTCAGAACAGTCTTCTCCATCTTTACAATTATTAACAGGTCTGGTTTCTCCAAATCCAACATAGGAGAGGATTCTGTTTTTAGAAATATTTTTACTTAATAAGTAATTATAAATGGATTCTGCTCTTTTTTGTGAAAGAGTTAGATTATAATTTTCTCCACCACGACTGTCAGAATGTGTTTCTATTTTGATTACCATATTAGGATAATCATTATTCATAATTTCTACCACTTTATCAAGCTCTATTTCTGCTTTTTCGGTGATATCCCATTTATCAAAATCAAAATAAATTTCATTTAGATTTATCAGATCATTGATTGTTTTGGTCAATTTCATCTCTGATTGTAAAGGTGATTCTGGTGCACCGCTAGATTGTACGATATCTCCCGAGGCAAGACCTCCGCTTTTTGTATTATTAGATTTGGTTACTTCGTCCATTTCTCCTGGTATTACCGCTGCAAATTGGCTATTCATTTTCTTTTTAGGAATAGAAACAAGACGACTGGCATTAGGACAGTTTAATTCACTAATGTCTATAGCTAATTTAAATTGGTAGTAATCTGGTAATTCGCAAGAGTTAATATGGTTGTACCCTTTAGAGTATTTAATAGTTTCGTTTAGTGTACCATTAAACTCGGCCATAACCGGTTGATCCACTACAAGAATATCATCAATTGTATTAATTGATTCACATTCGGTATCTACAATCACATTATAGCTAATTTTAAATGGCTCACTATCTGTTTTTACCATTTTATTTGGTACAATGAAATTTAATGTTCGAGATGCTTTATCGTATTTTACCTTTATTCTTTTAGTAGGCAAAATCATAGTCTTTTCGGAAAATATTACATTTTTTGGCAGAACATCTTTAATTATTGTATTCTTCGCATCATCATTACCATCATTATATACTGTAAGATGATACGTTATTTCTTGTTTTGGGGCTAAAACATCATTTGGATGAATATATTGATCGTTTGCTGTATATTTTGATCTTTTTACAATGTGGATTGCAGGTTCATATATTTCTACACTAAACGCAACTGCCATAACAGAATATCCATCATTATTAGTTGATAATCTAAATTTGGCTTCCGTTTGATTATTACCTATAATTCTATTTCTTACATTTTTTATATCAAATAAATCAGCATCATATCCTAATGTATTTTGACTTGCAGGTACTCTGGTTTTTACATTTTTACCATTTTCAGTAATATTGGCATTGAAGAAGTTATTCATAGGGTTAATGCCATCTGCAAGACTTTTATATTTATTAGTCTCATTAGACATTGCCTGAAAACGATCTCCAATAATTCCTTTATCTCCTTCATAGGCAATTACACCTATTTTTCCGTGAACAGCTCCATTAGGAATAGTTTGAAAATTGTTAAAAGAAAAGGCTACAGGTTTTGCTTTAGAATCAATATTTACAAAACCATCGTATACATAAAATCTTTTTCTGGGTTTGGTGTCATCTTCATAAATAACAACCATTGTCCATCCACCGGCAAGGCCATTACCTAAAGTTTCATCATCATTTACCGCAGTAGTAGTAGCAGGAATATTTGCAACAGTATATGTCCCTAAGGGATTTTCTAACTTTAAAATATCTGTAGTAATATCTTTATAGCAAGAGTATTGTTTGAACAAAGATTCACTATCATTATAATAATCATGGATTATTTGACCACCACTAATAGTCGAATACGACTTTTGGCCAGGGTATTTTATTTTTATAGAAGTTATATCATGTTGTCTATTTTTATCTGCATAAGCAGCAGTCCAATATAAACCAACATGTTTAATAGCATTACAATTAGAATCAATATCTAAATCTGCGCTACTGGAATTAAAAGTAGTTGGATCATTATCAATATCGATAAAGCCCATTTTAAATAAATTGTTTAATCCACCATCATTATAGCTCTCATTAGGGTCAAATACACCAGACCCGTCATCATTACTAACTTTCCCCAGAACAGTATTGGATACAAACTTGAAATCCCCTTTAAGAGTTAATTCTGTACGCTTCTTAAGGGGTACCTCTACTTGCCCATATGCAATTGTAGAACCAATACAGCATATGAATATAAGCAGGTACATATTCTGAAACCATTTAAGATCTCTTTTTATAGTAATCACTTTTTCCACCTTTCTTGTTTTTTATTACCCTACTGATATTATGATAAATTTGTGCTCATAATGTTTGGGGGAAACATTCTGATTTAAGGGAAAACCGTATGTAAATTTATATTTTAACATTTAATTTTATACGAAAAAAAACATGTTTTCGATGTAAATACCATTTTTATCGATTAAAATCAGGTGTTTATTATGTTCATTTTCATTATTTTAGCCGTTTTACATATTATTTTTACATTAATTATTTGATATGTATAAGTGGCATAAATATGAAAATTGATCTTACCTATAACTATATAAAAAATGATTTTTTATATTCTTATATTAAGATTTGTAAAAACGAATCCTTAAACTTGTATTAAATAACTTCATTTTTGCTAAAATAGTATCAGATTCATGAAAACTTTATATATAATAAGACACGCAAAATCTTCTTGGGAGTTTGATGTGTCAGACGATAAAAGACCTCTTAATAGTAGAGGTGTAAGAGATGCTGGATTGGTAGGTGAACATCTGAAAACATTGGTAAGACCGATTGATAAAATTTTATGTAGCCCAGCCAAAAGAGCGTATAGTACTGCAGAAATTATCGTAAGCCATTTAGATGTTTCTGAAAGCATATTTTCTTTAGAACCAAATCTTTATGATTTTGAAGGAAGTCAAGTTATTGATGTGATAAAAAATTGCCAGGACGATATTAATACTTTAATGATATTTGGGCATAATCATGCTTTTACTTCAATCGCTAATCTTTATGGAGATCAACATATAGATAATTTACCGACAGCGGGAGTAGTTGCTATAGAATTTGAAGTAGATACATGGCAAAATATTTCTGTAGGAAAAAACTTATTAACGATTTTTCCTAAATCTTTGCGATAATGACAGAAAACATTAAAAATCAATATGTTAATAGGGAATTAAGTTGGCTTCAATTTAATGCAAGAGTATTACAAGAAGCAGCAGATGATACAGTTCCATTGTTAGAAAGGTTACGTTTTATAGGGATATTTTCTAATAATCTGGATGAGTTTTTTAAAGTAAGATATGCTACCATTAAACGAATTGACCAAGCAGGAAAAGATGGAAAGAATGTACTTAAAGGCACTACAGCAAACGAGCTATTAGAAAAGATTACAAATATAGTTATCAAGCAACAGGCAGAAAGCCTTAAAACTATTGATAACATTAAATATGAACTTGAAAATCATAATATTTTTATTATAGATGAAAATCAAGTTACACCGGATCAAGATGCTTTTATTCGCAATTATTTTGTAAGTAAAGTTAGCCCTGCTTTAGTTACCTATATACTTAATGATCTAGAAAAGTTTCCACATTTAAAAGATAGTGTAGCTTATTTAGCAGTAAAACTCGTTCTTAAGGATAAAATTCCTAAAGAAGGACGAATCTCCAAAATATTACAACAAACGACCAAAGAAAAAATATATGCACTGATCGAGATACCAAAAAATACAGATCGATTTGTTGTACTTCCCGAAAAAGAAGGAAAACAATTTATTATCATTCTAGATGATTTGATCCGATATTGTATGCATATTAACTTTAGTATTTTTGATTATGTACGGGCATCAGCTCATATGATTAAAATTACACGTGATGCACAGTTGGATTTTGATAATGATCTAAGTAAAAGTTTTATTCAAAAAATATCAAGTAGTGTGAGGTCTCGTCGTGACGGAGAACCAGTTCGATTTGTCTATGATAAAACGATAGAAAGAGATACTCTTGATTTTTTAATGGAAAAAATGGGAGTTGATAATACCGATAGTATTATTCCCGGAGGAAGGTACCATAATCGTAGAGATTATATGAATTTTCCGGACTTGGGTGATGCCAATTTGGTATATCAACCAATTAAACCCTTAGCGATACCAGGTCTTGTTTTACAAGGAAGCTTATTAAATAAGATTGCTAAAAAAGATTTCCTGCAATACACACCTTACCATACTTTTTCATATACGGTAAAATTTTTACGAGAATCTGCAATTGATCCAAAAGTAAAAAGTATTAAAATTACTATATATAGATTGGCAAATATATCTCACATTGCCAGCTCTCTCATAAATGCAGCCAAAAATGGTAAAAGCGTTACTGTACAAATAGAATTACAAGCTCGTTTTGATGAAGCCGCAAATATTCGTTATGCAGAGCAAATGCAAAGAGAAGGAATACATTTGATTTTTGGAGTTACTGGGCTTAAAGTACACTGTAAAGCATGTATAATTGAACGAGAGGAAAAAGGAAAACTTAAAAGGTATGGTTTTATAAGTACAGGTAATTTTAATGAATCTACAGCAAAAATCTATACCGATTATACCTTATTTACCACCAATGAATCTATTTTAAAAGAAACGAATAGAGTTTTTAAATTCTTTGAAATAAATTATAAAATAAACCGCTACAAGCACTTGTTAGTTTCTCCGCATTATACAAGATCATCTCTGGTGAAATTGATAGAAAAAGAGATTAGAAACGTAAAAGAAGGTAAGCCAGCAGGAATTAAACTGAAATTGAATAGCTTGAGTGATTATGATATGATAGATAAGCTATATGAAGCCAGTAGAGCAGGAGTGAAAATAGATCTAATTATTAGAGGTATTTGTTGTTTAATCCCTGGTATCCCGGGAATGAGTGAAAATATAAGAGCAATAAGTGTAATAGATAAATTTTTAGAACATACTCGATTGTACATATTTCAAAATGGTGGAGATCCCAAAGTGTACATATCATCAGCAGATTGGATGACGCGTAATTTAGATAGAAGAGTAGAGGTTTCTTGCCCTATCTATGATGAAGATATCAAATTAGAATTAATGGATACTTTTGATATTTGCTGGAAAGATAATGTTAAAGCCAGAAGACTTTCTAAAGAGCAAGATAATGTGTACATTAAAAACGATAATGAGAAAGTAAGATCACAAAAGGCAACATACGACTATTATTTAAAAAAACTTGGAAATTAATTATTTTGTTAACTATAGAAAAATATGGAGCCATCGATATAGGTTCCAATGCGGTACGATTATTAATAAGTAGTATTCACGAAGAGAAAGGAAAAACTACTAGATTTAAAAAAACAAGCCTCGTTAGGGTACCAATCCGATTAGGAGAAGATGTTTTTAAGTCCGGACGTGTTTCTTCGGAAAATATTACTAGAATGATAGATGCCATGCAGGCATATCAATTATTAATGAAAACGCATAAAGTGATTAGATATAAAGCCTGTGCAACATCTGCTATGCGCGAAGCTGAGAATGGAGAAGAAGTAGCACGCCTTATAAAAGAGAAAACAGGTATTCAAATAGATATTATAGATGGTAAAGATGAAGCTGCTATAATTGCCATGACAGATCTACACGAATTGATAAATACAGATGCAACATATTTATACGTAGATGTAGGAGGAGGTAGTACAGAATTTACATTATACCATAATGGAAATACTATTATATCCCGATCTTTTAAATTAGGAACTGTAAGACTTCTTAATAATTTGGTTTCTGATAAAGTTTGGAAAGATGTAGAAGATTGGATTAAAGAAAGTACTAGAGGCTATGGTAAAGTTTCATTAATTGGATCTGGAGGAAATATTAATAATATCTTTAAAAATAGTGGCAAAAGAATGGGGAAACCACTATCTTTTTTATATCTAAGTTCTTATTATAAATTGCTTAATTCTTTAACTTATGAAGAAAGAATATGGCAACTTAATTTAAATCAGGATAGAGCAGATGTGATTACTCCAGCAACTCGAATATATCTTTCGGCGATGAAATGGAGCAGTTCCAGAGAAATCTTTGTTCCAAAAATTGGTCTATCTGACGGAATTATAAAATCATTGTATAATGAAAAACTAAATAATCGGTGAAATTCATAAGTAGTACATTTTATCGATTTTTAAAGAGTAATAATCTTCATTGAGCCCCGAAAAGTCAATAAAAATCCATTATTTTGCGTTAAATTGAACCGTAATCTAATATCTTGTACTATGAAAAAAACAGTACTATTCACTGTGATTTTATTAATATTTGTTGCTTTAAAATCTCAATCTCAGGAGATTACATATGGAGTAAGACTTGGAGCCAATCTAAGTTCTATTAGTTCTGATGATATTCCTGAAAATCTTAAAGATAGCAGATTTGGTATAATAGCAGGTTTCTTAGCAGAAGTCCCTATTAACCAAAAATGGAGTATTCAGCCAGAGTTTCAGTACTCTTCTTTGGGTAATGATGATGAATCCCTAAGAATAGACTATCTTCAATTACCAATATTACTTAAATATAATTTTTCAGAATTGTTTAATGTTCATATCGGCCCTCAGGTAGGACTTAAGATATGGGAATGGGAAGATAACTCAACAGTCGAAACAAATTTTAATACATTTAATCTATCTGCTGTTGCAGGTATTGGTGTACGTATTACAGAGAATTTCTTTGCTGATTTACGATATGGTTTTGGTGTGTCTAATGTTATAGATGATGAAGATATTCCTGGAGGAGCAAAGGGAAGTAATAGGAATATTCAACTTTCTTTTGGTTACAAAATATAATATATAGGATAAAACACACTATGTATTGTATTGCTTATAATTATCAAAGAAGGACTTCTTTATAATAATACTTTTGTTGCTATATTCTAGCAAAAGATTACTATTCAGTTTATTAATGATTTTGTTGGTCGTCACCCTGGAAACCCTGATATAGTTTGATAGCTCATTTTGGTTAAGGGGAGAATGTATAATAATTTCTTCCGAATTGTAAGGACATCCAAATTTCTCTTTAAATTCAAAAAGTACTTTTATTAACCGTAATTCTGCGGATTGAATTTGAAGCGTTTTTATTCTATTTTCATACTCCTGATATTCCTTACCTAGTATTGATAAAAAGTCTTTATAAAGGTCAGGATTTTTTTTTATAGCCTTTTGTATGATGTTTTTGTCAAATTCATACACTTTTGTTTCTTCACTAAGAGATTCATAAATACAATATGAACAAAAATCTATAAAAATTGAACTTGCCCCAAAAACTTGGTTTTTTGTCAATATAATAAGAACTACCTCTTCTCCTTGGTCAGTAAAACAACCAATTTTCATAACTCCATTCTTAATAAGATAGATCTTTTTAGAGCATGCCCCTGTACTTTTTATAACCTCATTTTGATAATAAATGTTACAATTGTATTGATCGTTTTTTACTAGAATGTTTAATAATTCAAAGCACATAGGGGTTATTTTTACAAATTGAATTATTTTCTGACGTTCATTAAATAAATGTTAAAAAATCGAATTGTTAACAGATATTTAAGTTTTTTATTGTGACTTATACGCATTCTTTTTACGCTAAAAATGTAATACCATATCAATCATAACTAAAATAAAAATGATTAAGTGTTAGAATTTTTATATCAATAATTTCGATGCGTTTCTAATTTCGGTGCAACAAATATTAACTCTTAATTTGCACAAACTCATGAAGCGCACAAACTCAACGTGTAGAGGTATACATCATCTCTATAAAAATAGTATTCCTAGAAGACTATATCAGATAATTTCATTTAGTAGATTAAACTAGAAAGGTATTTTTGTTATGGAAACTACAGTTTCTCATGCTACTTCTGAAGCAGAAGTACGTGACACTTTTGGGTATATACCCATAGTACCAGGCGATACTTTTATAAAATCTACAATAGCAAATTTATCATTACCAGATCAATATCTTTTTCAAAGATTTGGTCAGGGGCCAATAACCAGAGTTCCATATAGATGCATACATCATGCATTTGAAGCCCATGCCAAGGTAAGTCCTAACGCCATTGCTGCTAGTCATTTAGATAAAATAATCACATATAAAGAATTAAATTATCAAGCAAATTTACTGGCTTTAGAACTTATAAAAAATGGAGTTCAAAAAGGCGATAATGTTGGGTTGTTCGTCCAACGATCAATACCAATGTTAGTAGGGATATTAGCCATATTAAAAGCAGGGGGAGCTTATGTTCCTCAACATATTGGATTAGCCAAAGATGAGCAACTAAGGTATGTTATCAAATCGGCAAGTATAAATTTAATACTCACTTTATCAGAATTTGAAGATTTAGTACCAGTAGTAGATGATAGTACGCTTATCGTGATAGACGATTTTTTGAAATCAAATACGAATAGCAGTGAAGAAATAGTATTACCACGTATACCTGTTACCGAAAATGATATTTGCTATATAATTTTTACATCAGGAACAACCGGAGAACCCAACGGAGTACAGGTTAGCCATGGAAATACGTGCAATATACTCCTCACATCACCTGGTAATTTGGGAATGAGACCCGGGCTAAAAGTAGGGCAAATTTTAAGTATTGCTTTTGATATGTCTGTATGGGAAATTTTGGGGAGCCTGGCAAATGGAGCTACTTTGGTTATACGGGGAAAAAACATTCAAGAAACGGTAAGTGAGGTAGATGTAGTGATTTCTACACCAACGATTCTTAGTTCCTTGGATGTTACACGTTGTCAGAATGTTCGTGTGGCCATAGTTGCAGGAGAACCTTGCCCAAGGGTTTTGGCAGAAAACTGGTCTTCATTTTGCGCCTTTCATAATTCTTGTGGACCCACCGAAATTACAATTATCAATACCGTAAAGCGGTTTTTTCCAACAGATGAATTACTTACCATAGGAAAACCTACACCTAATAATACAGTATATGTTTTAGATGAAAACCTAAAACCTTGTGGCATAGGTGAAGCCGGAGAAATGTGGGCTGGAGGTCTTTGTGTAACTCATGGATATATCAATAATCCAGAATTAACAAATGAAAGATATGTGGATGACCCATTTCTTGGTCAAGGTAAAAAAATGTTTAGAACACGAGACTTAGGAAGATGGACTTTGGATGGTGAATTAGAACATTTAGGAAGAACCGATGATCAGGTAAAAATATGTGGCTTTAGAGTAGAATTAGATTCTGTATCCTCTATTATAGAAAAAATGCCAGATAGTAAAAGAGCAGCTACCTTAAAAATAGATAATAGAACATTAATATCCTTTGTAAGCCCAGAGGATATTGATCAGGAAAAAGTTAAAAAACAAGTAGAAGAAGTACTGCCATATTACTGTGTTCCGGCAATAGTGGTTACTATGCCAGAACTTCCAATGACAGATCGTGGTAAAATCGATAAAAAAAAATTAATGAATTTGATCCCTCTGAAAGAAGAACAAGAAGAAAAAGCAACAAACATAAAAATAGATCAAAAATCTACAGGGAATGAAGAAATTCCCAATTTAGAAATGGTACAGCTACCTCCTCAGAAAAAATCATTTAGCAGGATATGGAAAGGAGAAAAGCTAATGCACTATTATCGCTTATTTGCACTGCTTTTAATAGCAAATATAGGGGTCATGATTTATGGGATAACAGAAGGGAATTGGTGGTCTCAGCAAGAAATGCGCTTAGATATTATATCGAAGATTACACTAATTAATTTTACAATAGGAATCCTTATCAGGCAACAATATATTATTAATTTCCTGTTTTGGGTAGCTACCAGTATTCCTACCAGTTGGCCTTTGTCAATAAGAAGAAGAGCCGGGAAAATATATCATTTTGGAGGAATTCATATTGGAGGAACTATAAGCGGAACCCTTTGGTTTATAGTATTTATGGGATCCTTGTATTATGATTTCTTTAATCCCCAAAATGAAACTTCTAAGGATATTATGTTGTTATGGGTAACCACTATGCTTACAGGGATTTTGGTTTTTATGATTATTATGGCTCTACCAAAATTAAGAGCAAAATTTCATAATAGTTTTGAAAAAACTCATCGATTTGGTGGATGGACAGCACTAGTGCTATTTTGGATACAAACGATACTTATATTAAGTAATAATGGTTCAGAACAACCCTTTTTAAGTAATTTATTCAATTCTTTTAGTTTTTGGGCATTAGCATTAATAACGACCAGTATAGTATTACCATGGCTAAGATTAAAAAAAGTAGAAGTAGATATTACAAGACCATCAAATCATGTTATTCTTGCAAGATTCAATTATGGAGAAACTCCTTTTGCCGGTTCCTCTACAGCAATTAGTAGAGATCCTTTAATGGAGTGGCATTCTTTTGCAAATGTACCAGAGCCTGGTAGAGATGGATTTCGATTAACCATCTCTAGAGCTGGGGATTGGACAGGTGATCTTATTGATGATATGCCAAAACACTTGTGGGTTAAGGGAATCACTACTGCAGGAGTAGGAAATGTTGATAAGCTATTCAAAAAAGTCATTTGGGTAGCGACAGGTAGCGGTATTGGCCCCTGTTTACCTCACCTTTTTTCTCAGGAAACTCCCGCTCGTTTAATATGGGCAACACGAAACCCAAGAAAAACATATGGAGATGAATTGGTAGAAGAAATTCTCGAATCACAACCAGAAGCTATCATATGGGATACAGATGCCCATGGAAAACCCGATATGGTGAAACTTGCATACAAAGCATATAAAGATTTTGATGCAGAAGCAGTAATATGTATTTCTAATAAAAAACTTACCTGGAAAGTAGTCTACGGAATGGAAAGTAGAGGAATACCTGCATATGGCGCAATTTGGGATTCTTAAACTTAAATACGTACTAACACAAACTCAACTTTTTTATACAACAACATATAGCAGAAACTAACAATTTTAATACAGACGTCTAAAAAAAATAGACAGTCTATAGGAGATGCTATGTAAAAATTAAAACTATGAATATAAAAATCGAACAAAGAAAACGGGTAGTGATTATAACCTTAAATCGCCCAAAAGCATTAAATGCACTAAATAGTGCATTGATGCTGGAAATGGTTTCTGTTATGCAGAAATTAGATAAAGACCCAAGTGTGGGGTGTTTTGTAATCACAGGATCTAAAAAAGCGTTTGCCGCAGGAGCAGATATAAAAGAAATGGAAAATAAATCCTATATGGATATGTTTCATGAAAATTATTTTGCTGCCTGGGAAGCTTTTACAGCAATTAGAACCCCTAAAATAGCAGCTGTATCTGGGTATGCTTTAGGTGGGGGATGTGAATTAGCTATGATGTGTGATATCATCTACGCATCTAATACAGCAAAATTTGGTCAACCAGAAATAAAACTGGGAGTGATTCCAGGAATTGGTGGGACCCAACGCTTAACAAAAATGGTAGGAAAAACAAAAGCTATGGATTTGATTCTTACCGGACGTTTAATGAATGCAGAAGAAGCAGAACGATCAGGTCTGGTGTCTCGCATAATACCAGTAGAAACCCTACTAGAGGAATCTGTAGAAGCAGCAGCAATTATTGCTTCTTATAGTAAGACAACAGCTATGGTTGCCAGAGAAACTATAGATAGAGCTATGGAGTTAAGTCTTCGCGAAGGGGTACTCTATGAAAGAAGAGCCTTTCATGCACTATTCGCTACAGAACATCAAAAAGAAGGTATGCAGGCTTTTGTAGAAAAAAGAAAACCTGATTTTTCTATACCTAATAAAAAACAGACCATTCAAGCTCACTAATCATTAAACACATATTAAAGAAACTAAATCATGAAAAAATTCATAATATTATTAATTGCAATAAGTTTTCAGTATTCAACAATACAGGGACAAGAAGAAAAAAAGAAAAAAGCAACATTAGCTGTAAAAGTGATCCAAAATAGTGTTGCAGGGTTTTCGACCTTATTTTTAGGAGGTTTTGAAACGAATAAAAATTTTGACATCACTTTTTATAGTATGTTCTGGACAAACCCTTCCTTTGGAAACCTGCAATCTGGTAGTGATCAATTATTAGAAACAGGTATTGGATTAGGATTTAAACTAATGGACGGAAATCTATTTCTTAATCCTGGTATAGGTTTTGGTCATGGAAAATTCTTTTCAGATGTTGCTGGGACTAAGATAGGAGAGGCCGTAATACCCAATACTTTTGTGGCTTACCATGATTCTATTTTTGATATAGAAGCTTACTTTGCTTATTATAAATCATTAAGAGATAAAGAAGATATTTCTACAAGGGATTTACTCCTTTTTTGGGCAGCACCCGGAATTAATGTAAGTGATCGTTTAGTACTAGGTGGGTTTTTTGAAGAATTAGCCTTTATGAATCTGGAAAATGATGATGTTAATAAAAATATACAGGTATATCGTTATTTAGGAGGTTCTGTAAAACTAAAACTTGATAGTGGTATGGCATTTAGATTTTCTGCCGGTGCTAACTTGGTTACAGATGTAGGTGCATCAGACGAATTTTATAAAGTATCTGCTTTTATACCATTTTAAGAGGATAAGTGTTAATCCATATATCAATTTATGTGATAATGGTTAAAAATCCGTTTTCACAGTTCAGATTGTTATATTATCTTTACTTGTGATGTAATGAATAAAGCTATCGAGAGATAGCTTTATTCTATTTTCATCCATTTTTCTTATCCGTGAATTGCCTCTTTATTCCCTCGATATTTCATTATTTCTGCTTCAAAAATTAGCAACTCTTGCCATTTTTGTCAACTTCTTTGCGATTTCCATATTGGCGAGCAAAATTTATAAACATGGTATAATGATTAGCTTCACTTACCATCAGGCTTCTATAAAAATCAGCTAATTCTGGATCTTCTAATTCTTCAGAAAGTAATTTAAAACGCTCACAACTTCTAGCTTCAATCAAAGCAGCATATAATAAGCGATATGTTTCAAAATATTAAAATTTAGAGATAAATATTTTGAACATAGTAAAGGTAAGCGAAGTAGCAAATTAGTAGAAAAAATCAAGCCAAAGAGAGCTCTAAAACAGGTCTTACGAAGTCTTTGGCTTGAATGAAGCTAAAAAAAGTTAGTGATTTGATTTTAAGTTATTTGTGTTGACTTAAAACATGAATTAAGATGTCTTATTACATGTTTTGGGACATGTGTTAATTGATTATACTTATTTTTTTTATCAATTTAGCAGCAACTTTAACTAAACAAACTTGACAAAAATGTTACTATTACAATCCACAAGGCTTTTAGCAGTATTCACTGTTAGAATAACTGCTATTTAGTTATTTCCCAATAATCAGTGCAAAATTACCTCAATCTGAGAACTCATTCATTCAATTACTATTATTGGATATGATTTTTCTAACAGTGAGATATAAATAGTCTCGTAAATTATTCTTCAATAATTCTATGATCACTTCTTTTGCATTTAAACTAAATTTTTCAACCAATACAAATTACTATTAAAACTCTTAAAGTTTTAATGTGTAGCATCATTTGTTATTACTTTTTTGATCTCTTATCAAAATGAGTAAATAGAAAATGAAGCTTCTAATTTAGATAAACTCTACTTATGTTAAATAATTAGTGTGTTATTTTAGAATTTAACACATTAATATAGTACATCTACTTTATAGTTTTATTAGAACTAATTAATATAAAATTTTTAGAGTTAATGGTTTGGGGTCAGCCATTATCAATTAAATATTCAAATCTTAAAATCAAAAAAATGAAACGTATATTAACAATCGCAATTGCTCTTTTTACAATAATGAGCTTTGCGCAAACTCAACCACAAAAGGCTAGTGATCTAGTATCTCAACAAAAAAAATCTGGTTCTGATTTTGAAAAAATTCAACTTTTCAAAATAATAGATAAACAAAAAAATAACCTAAAACTTCCTAAAGGACTTCATGATTATGTGTTGTTTTCATTAGATCAAAACAAGATGAAATCTTTGCAAGGGAGTTACCCAAATACTATGAATTTAAGTATTCCAGGGCAGAAATCAGCAATGTCAGTTGATCTTGTAAAAGTGAATATTAAAACAGACGATTTTTCAGCTTTAGGTACTTCGAATAAGGTATTGCCTTCTTCTGGTATAGCACATTATAGAGGTGTGGTAAACGGACAGTCTAATTCTTTAGTAGCTCTTAGTTTTTATAAAGATAATGTATCTGGTTTTATTAGCCCGAATGGTCAAGGGAGTATAGTATTGGGTGCTTTAAGTAATAGCAAGAACCATATTATCTATAAGGACAAGGAACTTAGTTATATAAATGATTTTTCTTGCCATGTAGAGGACAATATGGAAAAAGGATACACTCTTGAAGAATTGTCTTATAATCCACAGAGTAAATCAGCAGCAAAGTGTGTAAAAATGTTCTTCGATATAGCCGCAGATATTATTAGGGATAAAGGAGGAGAACAACAGGCTACTAATTATATGGAAACTTTATTTAATCAGGTGGCTGCCCTGTATGCCAATGATCAGATAACGCTCAAATTATCTGGTACCAAAGCTTGGAGTTCTAATGAACCATTTCAGAATTCTAATCTTGATAGCTATGGTAGATATAGGAGAAATAATGGTCTTAATGGAGCAGATTTAGCACATCTGGTTAATTATTCATATAATGGAGGATTAGCTGCGTCTATCGCAGATTTGTGTGGTTCTAAGAACTATGCAGTTTCTGGTATTAAAGGTAGTTTTAGTAATGTACCTACTTATTCTTTTGATGTATTTTTAGTATCTCATGAAACAGGACATCTTGTAGGATCACGGCATACGCATGCATGTGTATGGAATGGTAATAATACCGCAATAGATGGTTGTGCTGGTCGTGTAGAAGGAAATTGCTCGCTGCCAGGAAACCCAGCTGGAGGAGGAACTATTATGAGCTATTGTCCACAAACTAGTGTTGGTGTGGATTTTAGCCTAGGGTTCGGCTCTCAACCTGCTAATGTGATCCGTAATCATATTTCGAGATCGAGTTGTATACAGACTTGTGGTGGTACCGGATGTAATACAGGAGATGCAGTATCTGTTACATTTACCAATAATACAGATTGTACTTTAGAGTATTTCCAGAACAATTCTTTACAGGGATCTGCCAATGCAGGAGGCTCGTATAATGCAAATACTACTATAGGAAGTGCATGGCAAGCCAAAAAAGCTTCGGGAGATGTAGTAGATAACTTTACAATTGCTTGTGGCCAAACAACCTATAACTCTTCAGGAAATTGTAGTAGTGGTGGTGGTAACTGTGATGGTGTAGCACCATATTCTCCTAATGTTCAATATTCTTTTGGTGACCGTGTAACCTATAACGGATCTCTGTATGAATATACTCCTAATGGATGGAATAACTTAGGTTCTTGTGGTGGAGCATTTTCTGCTTTCAAAGGAGATGGACCAGCAGGAGGATTACAATTTAAAGCATTCCCTAATCCAGCAAAAAATATTTTAAATCTGGAAATTAATAATGTGAAATCCGCTTCTTCTCAAATCAGTATCAAGGATATAAACGGAAGAACATTAGAGATGATAGATCTTAAAACACCTCCGGGAGGAAATGTAGT
>NZ_JACA01000006.1 GCF_000520995.1 Aquimarina macrocephali JAMB N27
AATATCAACGCAAATATAAACTAGAGCCAAGTAATATTAATAAATTATATAACAACTAATCACTTTCCATACACATTCTACTACTCTTCTATCCCTTCGGCAACAAGCTCAGGATACCTCATATTTGATATAATATCAGATATAAGTGCACGCCAGAGTATTATATCGATAGATATTATATCAAATTAATGTTCGTTGTAATTTTTTTAGATATAAAATATAACAAGTGTACAGAAATAATATTTTATACACTTGTTACATTTAGGGATTTTCTTAATGTTTTATCATCAATCAATCTCGTTAAGCATCTCTTTAGCAGCTTTGCCAATTTCTCCATCAGTATCTAAAGAAATAGCCTTTTTGAGTACTTCTTTTGCATTTTGAGTTTCTCCCGTTGCAATATACGATTCCCCTAGATATTTATAAGCGTTTGCTGAATTTGGAAATAACTCTAAAACCATAGAAAATACTTGAATGGAAGCCTGAATTTGTGGTACTCGACCACTTTGTAATAAAATGTTTCCTAGTTTGATTAGCTCTTTCTCAAAATCACAAAACGCATAACGTGGGTCTTGGATCATTTTAGGAAGTTCTTCAGCTAATTTTTGTGTTTGCCCAGATAAATACAAACTTATGACATAATCCATTGGCTTAGGTTTAAAATCCTGTGCATTAAAAGTTAATACTGCTTCTAATACAGGGTCTTGATTGTTAGCATACTCATCAAAACTCATGGTAACAGGAATACTAGGGGCTATCCAATCTGCATTTTCTAAAGCTGGCTTATCTTGCCACCATAAATACGATAAAGAAATATCAATGGTACTGTTAGGTAACTTTACAGGGCGGTTATCACCCCAAAAATTGATATTTTCTGCTGTAGGTTCTCCCACAAAAATGACATTGGTATAATTATCTATTTCATTAACGAGGTTTTGGCAAGCAGAAAAGGTTCGTTTTCCAATAATAACATATAGCTTTCCTATTTTATTTATCTTTTCAGCTTTAATAAGACCTTTTATAACATCCTTATTTAAATAGTTATTTCCACCACCATTTAGACGCAAATCAATAATTAATTTTTCGGTATCATTAGTTTTTATTTCATCAAAAACACGGGTGTAAAAATCTTTGGTACTTTCTTCGGCTTCATCTCTAATTCTACTATGTCTAATATACATCGCCTTTTCTTTGGCTAAGTATTCTGAGAAGTAAACCTTATCTAGGTGTTGTAAATATAAAGGTGTTGTTGATTGATCTCTTGCATCTAACCAATTTTCATTTTGATGTACATAGCCACGGTGTGTGGGCACACTTTCTCCTTTTCCCATAGCAGTAAAGGATTGTGTAAATACTTTTCCATTTTTTTCTAACGTAAGTGCTACCTTATTTTGAAGGGTTTTTGTTAGTTTTTGGGCATGTAAGACTTCAGGATATCGTATATTATTAATTCCGTAGGCTTTGAAATATTGCGAATTCTCTACTTCTACTGTCGGTTCAATTGCTTTTAGAACCTCTGAAATTGGCTTCCCTTCTATTGCTATGACTTTTGTTCCAACTGCTTCTGGGTAGTTCTTGTGCGTTCCCTGAATATAAATTCCATCATTAAATTCATATAAATTGAAAGGAAATTGTGAAAATTCAAAAGGTTCTTGATGAAAACTAACATAGGTATGCCCGTATTTGAATAAAGACACGAGTCGAGAAATCCCAACAATAATTTCGTGTTCTTGTAGATTAGGAATGTCATTGTATAATGTTTCCAATTCGGTATCAAAATCTTCTTTTGTTGTTTTTACAAAAAGAAACGAATAGTCTTTATGTATGGTATTTTGCAAAAATCGAAGATCTTCCTGCCATTGAGCAGAACTTAAAGTTTCTTGTGCTGACAATTGAAGAAACAGTAATACATTTAGTATAAAAAGTATTTTTTTCATGATTATTGTTTAGTTAGAATGTAAAAGAAGTAGGATAACCTATTGTGCATTTAGGTATTTTTTTAATCAAAATCCGTCAATTCGAGTACCGTGTGGGGTACGAATGGTGTATCCAGAATAGGATTGTTGATTTAAAAAAGCTACTCTTGATACATTTTGTCTTCACACATCATCTCGAGCACAGTCGAGAGGTCATTACAACAAAACACTCGAAATTGACGCTTTTTCAGAATATTTTCCTAAATACACAATGGGTTAGGATACCAATTTTTCCTTGTTATTAATTTTGTTTTCTACTGCCAAAACTAAGTGTATCTATATGTTCTTAAGCTACACTCAAGAGTAGTTTCAAAAAAAGTACTATTTGCTTAGTATTTATTTAGGAATTTATAGCTACACTCAAGAGTAGTTTTTAAAAACTTATATTTGTCGTAGGATCTATTTAAATATTTATGGCTGACACTAATTCTTTTTTTTCTTTTAAAAATACGGTTGGAAATCTTACAGATAAGGATATCAATCAAACAGCAAATTACCTCGAAGCCATAGAAGCTTTTACAAGAACTACACATAATAGCGTATATGTAATTGATTATGAGACAAAAGGATTTGAATACGTATCAGACAATCCGTTATTTTTATGTGGGAATTCTGCTATAGAAGTTAAAGAAATGGGGTATGATTTTTATTTTAAATATGTACCCGAGAAAGATTTGGAATTACTGTTAAAAATAAATACTATTGGTTTTGATTTTTATGAAAAAATACCTCTTGAAGAGCGAAAAGAATATAGTATATCGTATGATTTTCATTTAAAAAATGAAGAAGGCAAAATCATTTTAATTAACCAAAAATTAACTCCTCTATTTTTAACAGAAAGCGGCAAAATATGGAAAGCAATTTGTTTTGTATCGCTGTCTACACAGCAAAATTCGGGTAACATTATCATTACTAAAAAAGACGGTACAAAAAAAATCACTTATGATTTAGAGACCGATTGTTGGAAAACTTTGAAAAAAATTGAACTCTCTACCAGAGAAAAAGAAATACTACAATACTCTATTAGAGGTTATGCTATAAATGAAATTTCAGAAAAAATTTACATTTCTCCAGACACAGTAAAATTTCATAGAAAAAAACTTTTTGAAAAATTAGGTGTTGCTAATATTTATGAAGCTATTTCTTATGCAACTATGAACAAATTATTATAGAGCTTATAATTGTATCTCTAGTTTAAAAACCGAGTTATATCCATAGCTGCGTAAACCATACAAAACCAAAGAAAATTTTTAGATTTACCAATAGCTCCTAGCAGCATAATTACCAGACATACTGATAGTTAATCCCTTACCTGGAGAAATATTTTTTTTGGATTCTTACCATGTAGTTTAATTAATTTCTAATCCAACCTATACTACTGTTGTCTTTCTCCTTATATATTACTAATAACCAGTTTTTTTGTTTTTTAATAATCGTTACTATTTTGTTTTCTATCGTTTTTAATTGATTGCCATTTATCAAATCTCCACTACATGAGTCTACTTTATCTTTATTATCTAAAATGGGTTGTGTTCTTAATATTCCTGATATTTTTTTCTGTTTTAGTACCGTATTCGTGTCCCTAATTGTTGTATTGTAATGATAGGTTATCGAGCTTTGAGTAATGGTGTTATCGTTATGAACAATAAGTTCAATTAATTGTGAAGAGTAATCACAACCTATAGCGTTTTTTAGCACATAAATAATAGTTTCTTCTCCTTGTTTAACTTCCACTAATTTTCCTGGGCCACTCCATGTTTCTTTAAAATCATTGTCCTTATTTACAAATAAGATTGTTGCAAGATAATGCTGCGTATCTTGATAAATAATGTCTTTGTTTCCATCATTATTAAAATCTACAAAATGTATATTCCTGGGATTAATATTAATTACATCGGTATCTGCGATCGCTGAATAGAATTGTGGTTTTGCAAGTTTTGAAAACCCAGTGCTATCCATTGAAAATTGGAATTCTGGCGGAGTTTGTAATAATTTCAAACTCACTCTTAAAGCATTGTTATTTTGAGCAGATCCTATTAAGATATTGCACATGCTCACTATTGCTAAAAGAAAGACTTTTTTTACCAGGATTCTTGTTAAGCAATGTTTTTTCATTTGATATTGATTTTCTTAAATTCAATTTTATCAGTTATTTTATTTCCTCTTTTTATATACCCAGTAACTTTTCCCTGTTCTACTTTAATTACCAGGTTTTTTAAAAAATCATATTCTATTTCCTTTGGATCATTATCTATTTTAATTTCATGATTTTGGATTAATTTCCACTTATAATCTAACATAGAAGTTATGTTTTCTATACCACAGCTAGAAACTTCTTTTTCTATTATTGAAACATTGTCTTCTTTAAAATTAAGAATTAAAAAAATCTCTAAACCTGCACAAGGGTTATCATCAGGAGTTTCTTCACATACAGATCCAATCATAGAAATAAATGTTTGATTGATTAGCATATCATTATTGCTTTGGGCGTTTAATCCTAAAAATGAATTTATAAGCAGTAGAAATAGTATTTGTTTTTTCATGCTAGATAAATTATAGTGTTTTTATTAAACTCTTCCAAGGATCCAATCTATTCCTTTGTAAAAGTCATTTATGGTTAGTATTCCTAAATCCGTTTTTTCATTTTGGGATGCTGCTGCCAAGGCAAAACCATGAGTATAATCTATAATCACATCTGCAAACAGAATACCTTCATTTTCATCGTTCACTAATGTAATAGCATATTTTCTAATAGAATTGGTAAGGTCAATTAATTCCTGATTAATTAATGAATGGTCTGATAACAATAATTTTGAGACATTAGGATGTTTAAATACACAATTACAATAGTTTCCTAATAACTCTCTTATTGCTTCTTTATAGTCGTTAGTTTTAGAAATATCATTCACATCCTTATAAACAATTTCAATAAGGCTTTTAACTATCTCTTGACGCGAGCCAACGTGATGCTTTAAAGCCATAGCAGTAACATCAAATGCTTTTGCCAATTTTCTAAACGACAGTCCACTTTCTCCTTGTTTATCAAGAATCTTAAGTGCTTCTTTTAGAATATCACCTTTTGATAGTATTAATTTATCGTTTGTAGGTCTGCCTAATTCCTTATTTGCCATATCTATTTATTTAACCTGAATTTGATGTAACCAAAATTTAAGCCATTCAGTCTCAATTTGATGGTTTTTATAAATTAAAGTCTTACATCTAACTCACGTTATTTAATACTTTGTAATGATTTTGTATAAATCCAAATTTCATTGGTTTACAACTCATTAATTCTAAGTCAATATCACTTTCTATTTCGCCAAATAATCGTTTTCCTTTTCCTATGAGAATTGGGATTTGTGTTAGTGTGATTTCGCTAACTAATCCATTACTAATAAATGATTGTACCAATTTACCGCCATCTACATATACTTTTCTAAGACCTTCCTCATAAAGAAACTGCATAAGTTTTTTTGGATCTAATGAGTTAATTGTTACACTAGCTTGTAATGATTCAGGAACATTTTCTTGGGTTAATGTTCTACTCATAACATATACAGGCATCTTATATGGCCATTGGCCAAAACCAAGTACAGTTTTATACGTACCACTTCCCATTACTAATACATCCATATTTTTAGTAAACTTCTCAAAGCTGTTATCATTTTCATCTATGCCATATTTCATTAACCAGTCTAATGAGTTGTCTTGTCTCGCAACAAAACCATCTAAACTTGAGGCCATAAATACATAGCCTATTGCACACTTATCTTTCATATTGTCTAAATTAGAGACATAAATATACACTGTATAATTTTAACAACAAAAATATGTTTCAATTTCATACACATTACACTACTCTCCTATCCTATCCTTTCTATACACTAAGCAACCATGTCGTCTTGCACTAAGATTATTTCAGTAATTTTAGATAAAAAACTATTAGAGAAGAAATTTCAATAAACAAGTTATTGTTTTTCTAAAGTAAAGTAACATATATAGCACTAAAATAGAAATAGTAATTACGTCCATTTATTTCGTTTCTAGGTAGTATATTTGCCATAATTATTATAAAATTTTATCCCAAACAGTTATCTCTTTAATCCCTATGCCTTTTAAAAAACTACATTCCAACATACAAGAGAAGCTAGAGTATCTAGAAATAGTAACACCAACTCCTTTTCAGAGTAATAGCATTCCTGTAATAAAAAGTGGTGCTAATGTCTATTGCACAGCATCAAAAGATAGCGGAAAAACGACGACGCTTATACTTACTACTTTACAAAAATTGAAATGTGAGGCAGTTGGAAACACTCCAAGAGCTGTTGTTCTTGTAGAAAATAAGGAAAGAGCCTTGGAATTATATGATGCTTTTTTGGCCTATACTAAACATAACTCCTTACGAGTTTATGTGGGTTACGAACAGCTTCATGTTGATGTGCAAAAATCAGAAATTTTTATGGGTATAGATATTCTTATTTCTACGCCCAAGTCAATGAACAAGTTGTTTTTATTAAATGGAGTAAGTACCTCTCAATTAAAAATATTTAGCATAGATGATGCCGAGTTTTTAATCCAGAATTTTGCATACACGGCTCTAATGTCGATTACTCAAAGTATTAAAAAATGTCAGTATGTAATATACTCAGAAAAAATGCATCCAAAACTAAAACGCTTTGAGTCTTATTTTATGGAGCACTCTAAAACGGTCACTACTTAAACCTATGCCTTAATATGATTATACCAAAACTACATTATATATCTCAGGGAAACTCTTCAAAAGAGCATCTGGAAAACATCCAAAAAGCGTGTACATCTGGTATAGAATTAGTGCAATTATGTTTAAAAAATGTTTCAGAAAAAAAGTTTTTAAAGTTAGCCAAAGAAGCTAGAGAAATCACATCTCATTTTCAAACCAGATTAATTATTAAAGATCATTATAAAATAGCAAAAGAGGTTAAAGCAGATGGTCTGCATTTAGGAAAAATAGATTCCTATCCTACTATAAGAAAGGATTTATACACTTGGCAAATTATTGGTGGAACAGCAAATACCTTGCAAGATTGCAAAACATTAATTGGCAAAGAAGTGGATTACATTGGTTTAGAGCATTTTAGAAGCACAACAACTAACGACGATTTAAGCTTAGGTTTAAATGGCTATACTGCAATTACGGAAGCCTTAAAAACTAAAACACCAATTATTGGTATTGGTGGTATAACTACAGAAGATGTTGCAGACATATTAGAAACAGGTGTTTCTGGGATTGCTGTATCCGAAGAAATTACCCAAAATTTTAATACCATAAGAACATTTAACCAACTACTAAATGCATCTTCAACAGAAGAGCAACGCCACACATTTAAATAAAATATAAACGATATTTAAAAAAGAGTAGATCGAAAATTCTATTAGAAAACTTAATTGTTTTATGAATTTATCTACTGTAGTTTATCCAAATGCGATTGATAAACAAAAAAGTATATATATAATTAGAGTCCATAATAATTTCACCATGAGATTTTATTTTTTAGTGTTTTACTGCATACAAAACTAACATCGATAAACAACTGTAGCACTACACCCATGAGTAGTTTTAAAAACTTATATTTACTTGAAACTTGACTTGTTTAGATATATTCATGTCAGACATTAACTTTTTTTTTCTTCTAAAAATACGGCTAGGAAGTTAAATGACACAAAACAAAATGATACTGAAATAAGTTTAGCACAGGTAGACACATTAGTACTTTATTTCTTTATCATTCGCCTGAGAGACTAACTACATTCCATTTCGAAATATTGACCCCTTTACATATCAACCACAAAGAAAGTGAGAGCTCTGCGATTAGACAAAGCACTAAAAAAAGGAATACTATTTCGTAATATTTTGGGATTAGTATAAGGGTGAAACTATTGGCTAAATAACTGAGACCAGCAACAATCAACATAATACCAAGTATTTTTGGCAAGTAGCCTGACCAGAAAATTAAATAGCCATAAATTAAGCATGCAAAACCAAAGAATATAAGCCCTAATATAAAACCATAATCATGTATTTCTGTAAGCAAATATATCATAGCATTAAACTGGATAGTTCCAAAAGCCTCAACATATTCAGGATTTCCCAATAAAATTAATGGTATAATAAGGATTGATTTATTTGCTACCAAAACTGCTGTTTGTATCATGTTGAATAAAACTCCCAATATAGCAAGGTATTTATTTACTGGTTTTAGTAATACATAAAGAATAAGCATAACTGGAATATCAAAAACATGCATAAGAAGATCACCAGCAATTCCTACACGCCAAAGAGAAGAAGATGTCGCCAAATTGTTAACAGTAGATGCAGCATCACCAGTTGTGATCAACGAACCTCTGACTAAGATTTGTCCCAATATGCCTGCGATGATAATTATTAAATATAAAATACCACATATTCTCGCATAGGTTTGTGGAGATGTTTTATTTATCATGATTTATCTCTTTTACTTCATTATTCGTTTCATATTAGATATAATCACAAACTAATAGCATTTTTGATGAACTGATTTTGTTATCTAGACAATCTTATATAAACAAGTACATTTTACTAGCATAATAAATTCCATACACGTTGCCACTTCTATCCTATCCCATCGACAAACTTAGAAGACACGTCGTTTCAGGCAATAAGTATTGCATTATCTTTTTAAAGAAGCATGTAGTTCACGAGTTTGTTATTGTATTAGTGGAGTTTGTGATTCTTGGATTTCGTTAGGAGACTTTTAAAGAATATTAATTTTCAGCTTTTTCCAAGTGATCTTTAGATTCAAAAGAGATAATAAATTTGGTTCCGATACCTAATTCGCTTTCACAGTGAATTTCGCCATCCATCGATTCGATATATTTTTTCACGATGGATAATCCTAACCCAATAGATGCCTCACCTTCTGTAGGCTGTGCACTAAGTCTCTGAAATCTACCAAATAGCTTCTTTTGATCCTCTTCGCTAATACCAGGCCCTTGATCTTCTACCACAACATATGTTCTTTCATCATACGATTTTACATGTAAAGCCACTTTACTTCCTCGTTCAGAAAACTTAATGGCATTAGATACCAAATTTTCTAATACCTGGATCATATAATTTTTATCCACTTCTACAAAGTGACTCCCTGGTTGTGATGTAGCGATCATTTCAATCTCTTTATCCTCGGCGGTAAGATGAAAACACCTTACCACATAGTTAACCAATTCTACCAAATCAATAATTTGATTCTTTAGTTTGACCCGATTTGTCTCTAAAGCGTGTATGTTTAAGATACGACCAATCATCTGTGAAAGACGATCTGCCGAGTTGTCTATTTCGGTTAAATACGATTTTTGATCATCGGTCAAGTGTAAAGAGGTGACATCAATTAATTGTATCAATAATCGTATATGGCTCAAAGGGGTTCTAAGGTCGTGAGCAACTACATTTACCAGCATATCCTTTTCCTTGTTAAGGTTTACTAGTTCTTCATTTCGAATGGCGACCTCTGCGGTTCGTTCCTTGACCTTCTTTTCAAGTATTACATTTTGCTCTTGAATTAACCTTTCATTTTCTTTGGCTGCTAATAGCGCTTCTAATTGTGCATCTTCTTTTTGCTTTTTGTACATATTAATCCGGTCACCTAATGCAAATGAAAGCAGTAAGACTTCTAAGGCAGAGCCAATCTGCATCGCATTTAAGTACGTCATCACAAAAGTCAGGTTTAAAGACTCGAGAATGGCAAAACAAATACCAATGATAAGGGCTCCCCAGGCTAATAAGTAATATTTAGCAGGACGATATCCTTTTAACTTAAATCGAATACCTAAGAGGAGAAAATATGATGCCATGATTAGCAATCCTCCTTGCGCTAATTTCAGGCCTTCAATTTTAAAACCTAGCAACACAAGAGCACATACCAAAATACCTATAACAAGAAAGACCATAGATCCCTTGTGCATAATAGAACTAGATTCTTTGGTGTTTAAAAATTTCTGGGTAAATAAAGTAGCAGTAATCATCGTTAATCCAGAACTAACGACCACAACTTGATTAATGAAAGGAGTATTAGGCCAAAAATATTCGAAGAAGTAACCGAATATTGAAGCCATAAACCAGGTAATACTAAATACATATGCAATGTAGTAGAGATATATTCTCTCTCTAGTTGAAAAATACAAAAAGAGGTTGTACAGGAAGATCAACAGCATAAACCCAAAATAGATCCCCTGCAGAAAGTCTAAATCATGCTCATAATCTAAAAAGTTGGGTAGTGTTCCAACTCGAAGAGGAAAAAACAAGGGTTGGTGACTCTTTACCCTAAGGTAAAAAGTTCGTGTACTATTTACATCAAAATCAAGAGCAAACAGATAATTACCCACTTCAATTTCTCTGGTATTAAAGGGCAAGTCATCACCTGTATGCCTGGTAGAAATTAGTTTGTTTTCCTCATCAAATTCATAGAGCGATATAGAATCAATATAAGCAGAACCAACATTAAGGTAAAAATTATCCGGTATAGTCTTAGTAACTCTAAGTTTTATCCAGTAAGCAGAAGCAGTACTAGAAAAATTCAAGGTTTCCTGAGTATACTTTTTAAATTTAGTCTCAAAGCTATCATTCCTAATTTCTTCGATAGATAGTCCTAGAGAAGCATCTTCAAGATAATGGGTTTGCTTTCCAATATCCTGCAATTCTGTTAAATCATGAAGAAGAACAGTAGTTTGACAAAATACACTAAGAGGAGACAAAAATATAATCAATAAGAAGCTTAAATAATATTTGAGATAAGTTGTCATTCTTAATGTTTAATGTTTTGAGAAATCATTTTTTACTCGACAAGGAAATTTTATAAATTATACTACTTCAATTTCCAAAAATATCTTGTATATAACAATTTTACTTGTAAGTTTATAAACCTTTTTACTAATATATGAACAAACTTGAAATACTTAAGGAAAAAGCCGAAGGAATTATACTTCGTGTCTCTGATAGTCCACAGGGTCGCTATAAATTACGTTATGAATTCTATCAAAAATACGGAGAACCTTTCATTAAAGGAAAAGAAGGGCTGGGAAATTCTGAATTAGCATTTATTAACTGGGAAATAAAAAGAGGAACGCTCAATCCTATGAATGCACAACATCCTGGTAGCCCTTGGTGGAGAGCAGTAAGCAGCCATTTTTTGTATTTGGCGACACTGGCCCAATTAATTAATGAATCGGGGCAGACATTTCCGGATCTACCCGCTCCTGTTACTTTTTGGCTTGATTATATCAATACACCCAATGAATGTACTTGGTATCGGGCTCATAATTCAAGCATTATATCAGGCTATCAAGTCGCAGATTCTTTAGCATATAAAGAAAATATTTACGAGCAATATTTTGTCAATATTGTGCTTTATCGTGTATTGTATGCTCAATCAATGGTTGAAGGTGTCAACTTTGGGGTTTTAGGTAAAATATTTGGTAACCCACGAGGGCATGCAGTTTCTATACTAACAGATATCGAAGCCTTTTACCCAAGTCATTACCCATTATCAAAAAAAGATATTAAATACGTTACTCATCGTGCACATAATCTAACTGGATTGATTGAAGACATTTTTGATAAGCTTTTCATCCTACCACACTTAGATGAGTTATATACCGAAGCAGCCAAATGGAACAACTCTGCAATAGTATTGAAGTATATCAAAAATAACAAACCTCTCTACCCGATTGGCCAGAGTGAAATCAGTTCGACACATTTCAATACAAAATTAACAACTAAAAAAATTCATACTCTTTAAAATTAATAATCAATGCAAAACTCACAAAACAAAAAGAAAATTGCCATACTAGGCAGTGGTATGTCATCGCTCACGGCTGCTTATGAGCTTAGTTCTTACGAAAACTGGCAGGATCATTATGATATCACCATTTATCAAATGGGTTGGAGACTAGGAGGCAAAACTGCTACTGGTAGAGGCCCAAACGAAAGGATTCAAGAGCATGGTATTCATATTGCTCAGGGATGGTATGAAAATGCATTCCGATTGATACAAGATTCGTATAAGGAATGTGAAAAACATAATCTAATGCCCAATAGTCCTTTTAAATCCTGGGATGAAGCTTTTGATCGGGAAGATACTACATTACTCACCCATTTTGATCCTAAGACAAATCAATGGATCAAAAAGAATATTATTTTTCCATCTAATGAGTATATACCTGGTCAAGGTGGACCCCTACCCTTTTCGGCCATTATTCACAAAGCAATAGGTCTAGTTGCCGAAATTTTGTTTGGTACAGATCCAAACAAGGATAGTCTAATAAATATGGCTTCTGAATCTGCTAAAGAAATCAAAACACCTGAGCATCATCCGCTTTGGGCTAGTTTTAAGTCTAAATTTGAAGCGTTTGTAAAGGACAAACTCTTTAAACATGAGGGTGAAAAGCTATTGAATTATGTAGCAGAATTGGTTGAGAACCTGACCAATGAGGATCACAATGATACGCAACGAAAAGAGCATCACTCTATGATCAAGGAGCTACTCGACTTACTTTCTAAATGGGTAACTAAGCTCATTGATTCGATAGCCGATCACAACGAATACTTCTATTGGTTAGCCGTATTTGTAGAATTCGGACTTGTAAATATGAAGGGAACATTTGAAGATGTATATAACCCAGAAACTCATGAGTTGGATTACGAGCGTATCAATGACTTGGATTATCGTCAATGGCTCAAAAACCATGGAGCAAGTGAACGATTGTTGAGTTCTGCTATGGTGAGATTTCTTTATACAGGAACGTTTCACAATCTCACAGGGTCTGATCAGCAAGGTAGTCTGGCAGCTGGAGTTGGACTTCATTTTCTAACAAATTCTGCAGGTTATAAAGGATCTTTCGTATGGAAATTCAAAGCAGGAACTGCAGATACCATGATCACTCCAATTTATTTGGTCCTTAAAAACAGAGGTATAAAATTCAAGTTTTTCCATAAAGTTGAACAGGTACATTACTCTGGTTCTGGTGAAATAGAAAAAATATCTATGGCGCAACAAGTCACCTTAAAAAATGGTACCTATAACCCTACTTATAAGTTCAAAAATCTAGATGTATGGCCAGGAGAACCGCTTTATGATCAAATAGATGACCAACAAGCCAAAGCACTTAAAGAAGGCCATTATGATCTTGAAGAATCCTGGTGTGGCTGGGAGAATGTGGGTCAGGTTTCCTTAGAAAAGAATAAGGATTTTGATTATGTAGTTTTAGGCATACCTATTGATGTTTTAGGTGGAAACGAAGGTATTTGCAAGGAAATCATTGATAATAATGTGGCATGGCAGAATATGTACAATCACGTTAAAAGTATCCCTACCATGTCTATGCAATTATGGATTAAGCCTACGTTAAAAGAGTTAGGTATGAATTTACCTGATTGGGGGTTTCCTGAAGGGTCATTACCTAACTTGGTGACTTATGCAGATCCTCAATATTCTTTTATAGATATGTCGCAGGTAATGCCATATGAAGATTGGAAAGATGATGAACCCGGGGTATTAATATACTATACAGGATCATTTCTGGATCCAGAAGTGATACCTCCATTCTCTGATCATAAGTATCCCCACGAGCAATTGGAACGTATTATGCGTGTTTCAGAACAATGGTTAAGAGATAAGATGGGTTGGTTTTTCCCGAATGCTACTACACTAGAATACCCCGAAGGAATGAAGTTTAGTGTAATCCATGATTTTTCGAAAAATGCCAATACGGACTATAGTAGGCTAAAAACTCAGTTTTTTCGAGCTAATGTAAACCCAACAGATAGATACACATTATCCTTACCCGGCTCTAACAAATACCGCCTTAAAGCTAATGAGTCTGGTTTTGATAATCTTATTATCACAGGAGATTGGATTAATTTTGGTGTTAATGTAGGATATTATGAAGGTGCTATCATTGCAGGCCTTCAGGCAGGTCAAGTGGTACGCGACAAACTTGAATTACCAAACGAAACTGAAATTTTTTCTGGTATGAAATTGAAATAATAAAATTTAATACTTTTCATCATAGTACAAAAAAAGTCGGTTAAATTCTTAATCGACTTTTTTATAGCTAGTTATAATCTAAATAGGAATACTAAAAAATATTGAAAATACAATTATAAATTTTTGCATGGTTTCTATATTTATTTGAGCCAAAATTATTTTAGTAAGTACTGTCATACCAGAAAGTTGATTGAATGATTTTATAGTTATAGTTGAAGAATTCTCAACTACAGCAATGGTGAATCTATTGTATCTTTGAATTATGGAACTAAAATATTTTAGACTTATAAAAACAATTGCAGAAGAAGGCAATCTTGCTAATTCTTCAGAGCGTTTGTTTCTTACTCAGTCGGCATTAAGCCACCAGTTGAGAGATTTAGAAGAACGTTTAGGGTTTAAAGTATTTCTTAGAAGTAGAAATAAGTGGGAACTAACAGATGAAGGTACAGAGCTGTATAAACTTGCGAATAAGCTCTTTAGTTCTATAGATGAAAGTTTTAGTAATATAGAGCATATAAAAGAAGGTTCGAGAGGATCTATTAAGTTAAGTGCAGAGTGTCAATCTTTTTTTCATGCGATTCCAGAGTTTATTCAAAAAATGGGAATTCTATATCCAGAAATTAATATTGATTTAACTTTAGGAGCAACATATCAAACGATATCACAAGTCCTGTCTAATGAAATAGATATTGCTATTGTGACTACAAAACCAGCTTCTGAAGAATTGACAAGTATTAAAGTATATGACGATGAAATTTTTGCTGTAATGCACCAGGAAAACCCTCTAAACTCTTATGACTATTTGGATGCGAGTCATTTTTCTGATGTTCATTTAATCATTAATTCCTTTCCTCTGGAAGGTGTCTCGGTATATGAACATTTTTTGAAACCTAATAAAATCAATCCTAAGAAGATATCTGCCATTCCATTTACCGAAATTACCTTATCAATGATCGAGGCTAATATGGGTATCATGTGTGTACCAAAGTGGCAGCTAAAATCGTTCAAACTATCAAATGATATTATTTTTAAGAGAATTAGTAAAAATGGATTAAAACGGAATCATTATCTAGTTGTTAAAACATTAAACAGAAACAGAAAATATATTCATGATTTCATCTCAAGCTTCGAAGAAGATTTTTTAAGCTTATAGTGCTTATAAATTGTATCAAAACCTTATTTCAGGAAAAAGAGAAAATGACTTTGTATAGTTGAAAACAGAAACCATTTTAGATTATTTCTTTTTAAGTTATTTACTATAATTTAAAACTTTAGACGCTGCTTACCATAAGATGTTTAATTTTTATCTTTTGTGTACGTGTCGGATCTACCATAGACATTCTTCGTCATTAATGCTTCGACCTGATCATTTGTTCTTAAGAATAGTATCCTCACATCTGTAAGTTCGCCATATTGAAAGGTTGAATTATCAATCGGGGTTAACTTAACCTTTGAGTCAGGTGCATCACTTTGGTAATATAACACGCCGTTTTCTAAACTAATACTTAGCTCTGCATACGTCCCTACATAATTTTCTAAAGAGGACAAAGGAACATTTACAGGAGTTTGGACTGCTTTTAAAGTACCCATATGCCAATCATAAAAATCATTTCTAAAAGCATCTGTATTAACGCTTTTTAATGAATCTAAAGCTTTTAAACGAGCGGATATTAATGCATCTTTTTCAGAAGTTTTTATATGAGGAATAACCCCTACTCCTTCCCAATTTGAATTCGTAATTGGGTTAATTGCTCGCCCTGTAGGTGTCCAAACTTTGAATTTATTTGATACCTGGAACGACTCACCTGGGTGTGCTCCTCCACCAGAAGTTTCACCAATGATCATAGCACGTTTTAAGTGTTTTAAGTTATATGAAAACTCTTCAGCTGCAGAAAATGTACTACTACCAGTTAGTATATATAACTGTACATCTGGTAATCTTTTTCCAGGAACATATGGTAAGGTCCAAAACTGTTCACTTGTTTCGTCTATTCTATTATAGAACGTATTTAAATGGATAGCGTCACCCTTAAAAAAATAGCTGGATAACAACTGAACCATCTGCGGATACCCTCCACCATTATTTCTTAAATCAAAAATTATAGCATCTGTATTACTTAAAAAATTCATTGTAGCAATTACAGTTTCACTGGCATATTCTGGATTACGAAAACCTCTAAAATTTATATATCCGATATTTCCATCGAGGATTTTAACTTCTTTAAACGTAAAGTTATCTCTCTTCTCCATTTCCATCATTTTTTCAAGAAACTTCTCACGGTCTTCAGCACTCATTTCTGTTTGCTGTCCTCTTGGATTTTCAAGATTATAAAAAACTCTTAAGTGTTTATCATGATTTATTGATTGTACATCTTTTGTAAGAATTTTTGCTAGCTCTTTTGGATTACTTAAACTCCTATAACGACCATTTCTTAAATTACTATTAATCAATTCTACTATTGCATTGGCAATTTCGGGAAATACGTATTTTTCCTTTATTACTTTTCCAACTTCATGGATTGTTTCTCTAATTTCTTTTGTTGTTAATTCTTCAGTCTTGTTTTGAGAATAACCAATTATAAAGGTTAAAAGAAAAAATAAAATAAGTGTTTTGCGTTTTTTCATTTTTTTAAATTGTCTTATAAAGCATTAACTTTAAATTTCTATTCGACAAAAGTGAATAAAGCTATTTATGTTTTAAAATGATATAGATAAACTTGGCGAGTTAATAGACGTTTTATAGGATTCTGTCTATTTATAAAAAGTTAACTATTGATATGTATCCAGACAACGCTGCAGCCATTTGGTCTTTAGGTATGGCATATTACTATAATAATGAGTATGACAAAGCTTTAAAATGCTATAAAAAGAGTACAGAATTGATTCCTAATTTACCTAAGGGATATGAATTTATGTCTGTAATGTATCTGATGAAAGGTGAGAACGAAAAAGCAATGGAGTATCTGGAGCTCGCAAAGAATTATGGAGCTAACGCTAAAAATGATATTTACTTTGCTGAATACGAGCATTTGTTATATTATAAAAATGGCCTTTATACTAAAACAATGAAGTCTATCGAAAAGGCATATACCTATGGAAAACATCATAAAAACAGTGAAAGCCTAAAAAAAACGTATGAAGCTGCTAAAACGAAATTAGATTCAATACAATCATCAAAATTGTAAAGTGTCATAGTTTTTAATACATAACAACTAAAAAATGATCATTTATGATAACCTTTGGACTTCGGTTTCAGAGGTTATTTGTTTGCTTATTTTAACACTACCATTTTAAAAATCAAACTCGGTCTTTTCTATACTTTGATGGTGTTATACCTTCAAATTTCTTAAATGCACCATTAAAAGAAGAAAGACTACTAAAACCTGTATCAAATGCAATTGATGAAATGGTATATTTATCACTTTCTGTATCTGAAAGCATTCTCTTAGCGTCTTGAATTCGATAATAATTAATAAAATCGTTGAAGTTTCGTTTGGCATATTGATTAATAACCGAGGATGTTAGTTGTGTGGTTTTTCCTATCATGATACTCAGTTTTGCAAGAGATACATCTGGTTCGAGATACAATTTGGTATCCATAACCAATTTTGAAATCTCATCAAATAAAAGGTTATTATTGGTTGTTTTAAACACATTGCCATCCAGATCTGTAGCTTTAAGTTGGAATGCTTTATAGCTTAAAAAATAGATAATTACAGAATATAATATTGGACCTACAACATAAGGTACTGTTTCATCTAATATGTTTAAAACATAAGATCCCCAGATGACCACAAAACCAATAATTAAGAGATGTAACCAATTTAATATTGCGCTACGAGATTTTGTTTGTTGCTCTTGTCGATAGTCCTTCTTTGCTCGTTTTAAAAGCCTCCAGGACAAAGCGATATAAAAAGCAAAATGTAGGTATATAAAAATAAGACCGCTCGAAAAAACGATAATAACCAGCTTGCTATTTTCGTACCATTCTTTAGTCACAAAAAGACTGGAGATAAAAATCAAAGCAAATGGAACGAATTCCAAAAGATAATATTTGGGTAATTTGAAATTAGGGCGTGTCATCCCAAAAACATACCACCTTAAAAGTGGCCCAATTAGTAAAAGAAATGCTAATCCAACAAAAATAAATATAGGCTCCAGACCATCACCAAAATTTAACATGATCGATTTACCTATTCTAAATGCCATACATACAAGAATCAACCCCAGTAAAAGATTGCTTAATGTTTTTTTCTTTTTGAAAACACTTAAATAGAAGGCAAATAATACCCCATGCAAAAGCCCAGCACTGCTAATAATTACAAGTAATATATCTAAAAAACTCAATGGAATTATTTTTTCCAAATGTAGGGATATTTAGAATTCAAAGAAAGTACAAACCTAGTATTAAGTTTGTACTTTCAATATGACATAAATACTGCTCACTCTGTAAACCTCTATATATTCTTAGATTGACTTTTTGCATATGATGTTAAACTAATAAGATTAAAAAACCGTCCAATACTACCCTTCATGATTGCAACGACACTATGTACAGCAATAAGTTGCCTGGCCAGAGGTTTATTTTCGACAGTCGATATTTGCTTAATTAATTCTTTGGCTTTCTGAGTACCTCCTTCTTCATATGCAATTAAGACCTTCATCGCATTTTCTTCGGCTGTTATTTCTCTATGCTTTGGTGTATATCCCAATGCCGAAATCATAGTTTCTGCTAATATCCATGTAGACCAAGGGTTTTGACCTGTTACCAAGTTTTTATCATAACTAATATGCTCTAAATACGTGGCTCCCTCATTAAAACGCGCACCCTGAGCTACTAGTTTATCCTGTAAAAGGAAAGGAAATATTTCTTCGGCATCTGGAATAAGTAGTAATTCTTCATTATTAGTAAAACTACTCACTTTTTTGTTTTCTAGCAACGGGCGGCCAGTGTCGAGAGTTACATTTACTAAAGCCGCTGGCCCATGACATACTGCGCCAACCACCTTATTTGATTGATATAAATTACGTACAATATTTTGAATAGCCTTATTTTTAGGAAAATCAAACATTGCCCCTTTTCCTCCTGCAAAAAATACAGCTTCATATACATCTGGGTTAATACTTTTTACCGGAATGGTATGTTTTACTTTATGTTGAGCAATGCTATCGTTTAAAAATGCAAAATCATATTTTCCCATATCATCATCATCAATCACAACTGGTGGTTCTCCTCCCAACGGACTGGCAATATCAACTTCAAAACCATTAGCTTGAAAAACGTAATAAGCACGTGATAATTCAGTTAACTCATAACCCGTACTTTTATCAGTGTTTCCCATAGTAGCTGTACTTGTCACTATAGCCAAGATTTTTCCTCGTGAAGGCTGGATGTCTTCAGATAAATATGGTAAATCAAATGTTTGTGTAATAGACAAATCAGTACCCATTTCTTCTATAGGTAATAAACTCATGAACCACCAACCGAAAACTAGAAGGAAGACGATTATACTGCTAAAGACAATTAGAATCCATTTAAGAATTGGATATTTTTTAAACATAACATGATTTTTAGAATTACAGTACGAAGTACTACCAAAATCATCACAAAAACTGTCGGAATGATAATTCTGTCAGACTAAATTATGTTTTGAATACCTTAGGTAGTATTCAGATAAACAAAAAAGAGACCATCTATAAAGATGATCTCTTTGAATATTCTAAAATAAATTCGATTAGAATTTTAATGTCATAATTAAAGAAATGTTAGCATATATAATGACCACTCCAAGGTATATAACAACATACCTTAACACCGTCTACATATATGAATGAGCCATCTCCGCCACATGGACGACTTGGGCCTGCGCCTGCGACAATATTTTTTTGCTCATTTTTAGATAACTCTTTAGATCCTGTTACATTTAAAAGTGCTTTTTTCATAATTCAGAATTTTAGGTTTTAAGAATATTTTTTAAATAGAATTCAACTCTAAATTTAATGTTTTCTAATACGGTAATCAATGACATTAATTAAACTTTAAGAATCATTTTATCAATATTCTGGTGCTCTCTATCCTTTTGATAAGCTCCCGAAGTACTCGGGATAAAGTTTAAGTTCTTCCAAAGCATATTTAATTTATTTTCTAGTTTCAACTTTGTGTTTTTGCCAAATTCCAGACTTAGCTGTATTAGAAATATACTCTGAAAAATCAATCGGTTTTCTTTTTAATACTTTTTCAATATCATTTGTGATTTCAGAATTATTAGGGCTTCCTAGAACTTCAGAGAATAAATATTCCACCAACCAGATAAAATCAGCTGGTACCCCCTGTTGTTTCAGCATCTTAATATAACTAGGTAAAGTAATTGGTGTAAATAAAATATTTCTTCCGGTAACTTCAGAAATCTCTTGGATTACGTCTTTAAACGTAAGTTGTCTTGGTCCTGTTAATTGATAAATTTCTCCATTATGTTCTTCATTTAATAACGCAGCAACAGCCACATCTGCAATATCGCCTGTATCAACATAAGGTACTTTTGCTTCTGCTTGTGGTAAAGCAACAAATCCATCAAGAATAGGCTCTAAGAAAAAACTTTCACTAAAATTTTGATTAAACCAACTTGCTCTAACTATAGTATAATCTAATCCTGAGTGTATCACTACTTGTTCGCAAAGTTCGGCCTCTCTCTCTCCTTTTCCTGATAGTAATACCAATTTTTTAACTCCACATTTTTTCGCTTGTTTTGTTAGTTCTTCAATAGCTTCTAATGCACCTGGAACCGCTAAGTCTGGTTGAAATGTAATGTATACTTTATCCATTCCTTGCATACACTCTGACCATGTTTCAGAATTACCCCAATCAAATGAAGGAGATCCTGTTCGTGAGCCGATTCTAACGTAATGCCCTGTTTCGGTTAATTTATGCGCTACTTTGCGGCCCGTTTTTCCAGTTCCGCCGATGACTAAAATGTTATTTCTATTTTCCATATTTATATTTATTAATTATCATTTTTAGATCATACCTCAATATTTTTATATTCTAGATATTACTTTTAGATGATTGAATAAGGCTAAGAATCAACAATAGAAATGAAATAATAGACGCAAGTGTTCTTATTAAATGAAAACGATTCCATTTTACTTCAAACTTTTCTCGTAAGTGTTTTAATTCTTCTATACTACTAGAAGCTAAATCGGTTTTGTCTAACATTTCATTTAAGGGTACATTACCAAAAATGGTAATAAATACTACTCCAAAAAAGTAACATACTGTGACCATTATTAACAACCATGTAAGCGTATTTGAAACATTTTTGAATAAATACAAGTTCAATAGGTTTAATAAAAAAGGGCTAAAAAATACTACAAAAAACAGAGGATTTAATATTGTTCTATTCATTTCCTTAAAAGATTGTAAAAAACCAATATCGTTGAGTTTCCCTATTCCCGGAGCGATAGTATTTGACCATATAAAACAAAGACCGGCAGACATTCCGGTAAATAAAATGGTTAAAATTAGAGTTGCAGATTTTAATGATAATTCCATCCTTATTTCCTTTTACTTGATACGACAAAGGTGGCGTAGAACGGGAAATACTATTTGTTTTAAAAGGATAATAATTTGTTCGAAAAGTTGCTATTTAATCTGACTTGGGCGATATCCAAACTTTTTTTCGAAGGCATTTGAGAAAGAACTTAGACTATTATAGCCAACATGCCAAGCTGCTTCTTGTACTGTGGCTTCTTGATTTCTAATTATTTTGTGCGCTAAAGTAAGGCGCTCGTTTTGAAGGTATTTAAATACTGGAACACCAAAAAATGCTTTAAATTCTTTTTTCAATTTAGAAGTATTCAATCCAATTTGCTTAGAAATCTCATTAAGTGAAGGTGGATCATCTATATTTTGTAGTAAAATTTCCTTAGCTTGATTAAGTTTTTCTCGTTCGGGAGTCTTTATATTTTCATTTTTCAAAGACGCCAATTGGTCAAAAAAATGAGAAAGTAATGTTGTTATTTGGCTACGAAAAAACATCATTTTTGTTTTTCCTTCGTATTGAATATTGAATAAAGAATCCACTATAGATTGCATTTCTGGAGTCATTATAAAACTTGACCCTTCTACATAATGATCTGAAGGGTTAACGAGCTGATCGAGCATTTCACCAAATAGTTCTCCTTCTTGATTTGGTAGATTATTTATAGTTTTAAGGGATGTTGCTATTACTAAACATTCTAAGGGTTTTGTAGCAGAAACAGAATGTATAAATTCCACCTTTTCGTCTGCATAAAATGAAAGTGTCAATCCTTTTGTATAGCTAAACTCTTTTTGATTTTCACCATATTTCACCTTTAAATCAACATCTCCAGAACCATAAAAAGCAACCCCAATTATTGGCTCATCAAAGAAGCACGAATCTATTGTTGGTTCATTAACTTTGGCTTCTTCAACCAGAATTGTAAAGTCATTTATGTCTATAATATCCCTTGTCATATAATGTATAACAAAGTTACAAAATTTTGAGTTTGGTACTGTTTTCTAATAAAATTCTGCTTTTCTAATAGATATTTACGACACATTCTTTTAATAAGTGCATGAACTATGTCATTTTGGATATTAAATACTAAATCATATGGGAGACAACATATCACAATTTAAAGAGCCTATCACTTTTGTGATAGGCTCTTTACTGGTAGAATTGGCTAATTCATTAACATATATTGAAAGTTAATATGGTACACTGCTGTAATACAAATTACACTCATTACCACATAAGATTTTTATTTTGCAAGTAATTCCCTTTTAAATCCGTTATTAAATTTGACATTCGTGGTGGTTTGTTCGTAGAGTACTTTACCTTTAATATTACCGTCCCAATCTGCTGGAATTACTTTTCGTTTTGCCATAAAAGTATACCCGTTAACGGTTTCATACTCTATCTCCATTAGAGATATCCCCAATCCACTTCCTTTAACTGTAAACAAAAACCTATCTACAAGAAAAGTAGTTGGATTAATGTATAGGATAAAATCATCCTGAACTTCACCGACTCCTTTTTCAAAACCAATTTTTACTATGTTGTAATTAATCTTATTATGAGTTCTATTCGGAAGTTGTTTATATATAATACCTGTATCTAATAGCTTGGGCATCATGGTAAACCAATAATAGTTCGCTTTACGCAAAAAATTAGAACTTAGCAATGCTCGTTTATCTGTCATCTTAGTATTTTCTATAGCTATCCACGAATTACCAGTACTTTCGTAATATTGAGTAACCGTTCCTTCCTTCTTAGGAAGTACAAATACGTTATGTGTCTTATATTGTCCCCACGACACTTCTCCATCAAAAATGTAACGCTCTATAGAAATATCGCTTTTTTTAGCCCCGGGATTATAAAAATTATAAGTAAACTCAACGTCTTTCAGTTTTTTAAGTAATTCATAACTTCCTGTTTTGGAAACCATTTTTTCTATTAAAACTTTTGCAGAATTACTATTTGATAGCTTCCCATTTTGAGCAAGGGTTATATTAACTAGTATGCAGGCTATACATGCCATGTGTATTTTCAATTTCATAATCTTGTAGTTTTTATAAGAATTTATCGGTTTTTTCGTTTTTGTCACGATTTTTTCGTTTTAGTCTTTTGTTTTTTCCTCCACCAAAACGGTATGAAAGTCCAAAATAAACAGATTGACTATCTCGTTTAAATTCACCTTCTTGAATTATAGTTCTATACGCTTCAAAAGCAAATCGTTGCGTTCTAAAAATGTCATTAAAATTAACACTAAAGGTTCCTTTTCCTTTAGCAAAATTGTAACGTGCACCAGCATTTACAAAAATATTTTCCTTTAATTCATATTGTAATATTTTTTGTGGGCCACTATAAAAAGTAAAAATCTGAAATGTTAAGTTTTTAGAAGCTTTAAAACTATTATTAATCTTTGCATTTAATAAAGTATTATTGACCTTTACATTTTCCCCACCAATAATTCCTTTTTGTGTTCTAGAATATACATCAAAGCTTGCATTAAAATTCCACCATTTTGTTGGTTTGTAACTTGTCGACAATTCAACTCCATAAGCGTCATTACTGTCAAAATTATCGTAATCAAGAACTAGTAGTGTTGGATTGTTTTGATCAAAATAACCTATTCTATTAATCTCGTCCTCAATTCTTCTATAAAAACCGCCAAACGTTATATTTCCTTTGTTTATTTTTCTATTATAATTAAGTTCAATAGAATTGGTAAACTGTGGAGTTAAGCTTGGATTACCAACAATAACAATTTGAGGGGTGCTAATCTGTCGAATAGGGTTAATCTGGTTTAGTGAAGGTCTATCTATTCGCCTGCTAAAACTTAATTGATACGAGTTTTTTTGTTCTTCATCGGGTGTGTATTTTAAAAATCCAGAAGGGAATACATTAAAAAGATGGTCTTCAAAATTGTCCTGAGGCTCCCCTATTTCATTAAATTGAGTAGTTACATTATAATCTTCTAAACGAACTCCGATATTATATTGCCATTTATTAAAACTCTGACCAAAAGTTGTATAAAATGAATAAATGTCTCTATCATAAGAAAAATCCGAATTCATAAAATCAATACGACTTGTTTGATACGAGTTATCTGTACGTCGTAAACGTGTTTCTACTCCAATTTCTAAGGTTGATTTATCGGTTAATGGATTAACATAATCCAGGTTTATTGTAGTATTTTTTCGCTTATCATCTACAACTTCATCATAATTGTTTACAGGTGTATTTCCTGTAAATTTAAAATCATTGGCAATATCACTTTCTAGCGTATTATAGTCTAATTCGAGTTCAATTGTATGCCCATCTTTTACAAATGAATGTAGAAAATCAATATTATAAGTAGAATTTATATTATCCCTTGTTATAGCATCAAATTGTGCAAAGTTTGAAGGAGTATCATTAAAAAAAGTAAGTGCTTTTTTACCTTCAATATCTGCATTAAACAAATTTTGATTGGTATACACAGAAAATGTGTTTCTCTCATTGATATAATAATCGACACCCACTTTAAATAGATGTGATGTACGGCCATTATAATTTTTGGTTAATTGATTCGTTTGCTCTACAGTTCTAGTGACCGTACCGTCTGTTACTTGCTCACCAAAACGATTGCCATAACTACCGTAAAAATTAGTTTTTCCTGTTCTATAATTTAGGCTTAATGAATTGTTGAATCGTGCTTTTTCTCCAAAAGTTACTCCAGAGCTTATTGATCCATTAAAACCTAAACGGGTGCTCTTTTTTAAGATGATATTAATAATCCCACTCATACCTTCGGGATTGTATTTTGATGAAGGATTGGTAATCAATTCTATGGTTTTAATTGATGTAGATGGTATTTGCTGTAATAGATCGGTAGCACTAATATTGGTTGGTTTTCCATCTACCAGGATACGAACATTTTCATTTCCGCGAAGCGATATTTCTCCATCCTGATTAACACTTACCGAAGGAATATTACTCATAACATCACTGGCCGAAGCACCGGCAGTAGTTAAATCTTTCCCTACATTGATTACTTTTCTATCAATCTTTTGTTCAATAGTTGAGCGTTCGGTAGTAATTTCGACTCCTTCCAGAGCTACAGCTTCTTCTTCAATCAAAATAGTACCTAGATTGATTTTGCTTTTTGATTGAGTAATAGCAATACCTTTTGTAACTGTTTTGTATCCAATAAACTGAACTTCAAAATTATAATCTCCAAAAGGGATTTTATCTACAAAAAAACTCCCTTATCATTTGTAATCCCACCGGTTGTTATCTTTTCTCCGGATTTTATAATTACATTCACATAAGGTATAGGTTCTTGTGTGTTTTGGTCTAATATTTCTCCTGTAACCGTGCCCGATTGCCCAAAAACACCAATCGAAACAAGGAAAAGGTATATAAATAAATGTTTTCTTTTAATATCCTCCAAAAGAATAGATAAGATTGTTTTCATAAAGTTCATTCTCAAAAAAATTATTGTTTGAGTGCCAAATTATAAGAAGAGTAAACTCGTATAAAAAAAAACAGACAGAAGAGGTGTAAGTGTTGTTATAGATTTGGTTACTGCCCATATATGATTTTGTCTTCAGGAAATAGACTTTCGACATCACAAACCCGTAGTTTGGTATCCTATGCAAACTTGGGTTCTTTAAATTTGTACCTTTACAATGAATAGAAATAGAAAACAGCATGTTACAAAAAATCCAAAGCTTTCTGGAGGTTTCAAGATTCAAGTATCTCATATTTGGGCTTTTGATTTTTGTCTTTTCCGCTTCTGCCTCTAGTTGGTATTATTCTACAACTGAAGAATTACTAATCACTTATAGTATAAGGGTCATACTTCAAATTGCTATGTCATATGTGATTATAGAATTTTTAATTCTACATCTTTTAAATAAGGGTAAGGTTTTGATTTTTTGGATATCGATCGTAATAACGTTGCTTACTTTTTACCTTATTTGCACCTTAACATATATACATTATTTTGAACCTACCTTTCCTGCGACTTATGTAAATTATATAAAACGTTTTACTGACACTTCTCTATTGGGTAGATTCACAAACATAGGTGAGTTTATATCAAAATCATTGTATTTACTATATCCAACATTCTTAATCCTGGTATTAAAACTTTATACAGAAAAGCAACGCTTATTAAAATTAAATGAACAGAAAAAAACAACAGAACTTGCTGCTTTAAAAAACCAATTAAACCCTCATTTTTTATTTAATACATTAAATAATTTACATGCATTAGCCTTAAAAAAGTCTGATGATACAACCAAAGTAATCCAAAAACTATCTAATATTTTGGATTATATCTTATATCGTTGCAATGAAAATTATGTCTCATTAGATAAAGAAATTGATTTAATCGAGAACTATTTATCCTTAGAAAAAATCCGTTATGCCGATAGAGTAAAAATCTCTTTTAGTAAAAATGTAACGGGACAGGAAAAAATTGCTCCTTTATTATTGCTTACGTTTATCGAAAATGCATTTAAGCATGGCGTTAAAGAAGAAATAAATCAGGCAAGCATTGAAATTAATATCTCTAAAAAGGGAGAACAATTAGTTTTTAATGTTAAAAACAGCAAACCTACAGGTGTTAATACTGCTATGAATAAAGACTCCATAGGTCTTAAAAACATAAAAAAACAACTCGAATTATTGTATCCTAAGGCATATAATCTAATTATTGAAAACAAATCAAATTCATTTTCTGCTAATCTTAAATTAGATATTATATGAGCTATACATGTTTAATTATAGATGATGAACCTTTAGCCAGAGAATTAATTGAAACGTATTTAAATAAACTTCCGGATTTTGAATTGATAGCCTCCTGTTCTAGTGCAATTGAAGCTAGTTCGATATTAAGTACTACAAAAATTGATTTACTTTTCTTAGATATTGAAATGCCAGTGTTAAAAGGCACTGATTTCTTTAAAAACCTTGTATATAAACCTAAAGTAATTTTTACGACTGCATATCGCGATTATGCAGTAGACGGGTTTGAATTAAATGCTGTAGATTATTTATTGAAGCCCATATTTTTTGAACGTTTTTTCTTAGCTATTCAGAAGTTCTTAGAACAGGAAAAAAAGTCTATATCATATGACTCGCCAGAAAATACTACACATAAGAAAACAGATTTTGTTTTTGTAAACAAAGCAAAAAAGCAAATAAAAGTACTTTTTGATGATGTTTTATATATTGAAAGCTTAAAGGATTATATTAAAATTCATTTGGAAAATAAAACCTTGATTATAAAAGAGAGTATCTCTAACTTCGAAAAACGTATTGATTCCCGATTTATTCGTATTCATCGTTCATATATTATAAATCAAGAAAAAATTACTGCTTACACCAAAAACGATGTAGAAATTGATAAAATTGAGATTCCGATAGGGAATAGCTATAAAGATAATATGTCTAGTTTTTCAAATAATTCGTAATCAAAACAAACCATTCTCACGCATAACACTTCCTCTTACTCATTTGATACGTTCAATAAGGTAATTCATCCCTATAATAAGCTGAAGAACAACCTGTATTCTGAAAAATTATTTTTTTAACTCTTCTAGTACGAAAAATGGGTTTTTATTGAAAGCTTTCCAATCGTCTTTTAGATCTTTATACAACAAATCAATTTCGGTAAAATCAATTTTTAAATCACTTTCTGATTTTTTGAGCTCCAGGATATACTCCATAAGCTCATAACAAAGTGTAAATTGACCGCAGGCGATTAGTGTATCCATTCTATTTTTGGCAATATCCTTCTTATCCCACCATAATGTTGTTGGTGTTTCGGATGCAGTTAACCCAACACTCATTAACAATTTGCTTGGCGCAGGTTTAATATCCTTATTATAATTTGGTTGACCACCAGAATAAGGTGTCTTTTGACCATTTAGCTTATATACTGTAGTAGTTATGCGTTTGTTTTGAAGTGAATATTTAGAATAAAACAGATCATAATTAAGTCTACGCATTTGCTTTAGGAAGACGTCATTGATCATTTTTACTGCAGATGTTAATCGATTCGTAAGCATCTGTTGTACCAATCCAATATCTAATTTTTTAAAACTCAGGATGTCGTCTACAAGTGGTTCTGGTACATTTTTTTTAAAAAGAGATGCCATCTTACTTTTAAAAAAATTCATGATAACCGAGGCAAATCCACCCAATATAGTTAGAATTAAGCCAATACCAATTAATATACTGCCAATTATATAAATTGCAGGCCAGGCACAATCATCACAATTGTTGAAAATTTTCATTGAATTTAAAACTACCATAATTACCCCTAATAAAAGAAGTATCCAATACAATGGTTTAATCCTGAAATATGCTAAGGCTTTCGCTACAAATTGTTTTATAGAAACTCCTTTTTTCTCAAAACTATTGTCTTGATGCCAAGGTACCATCTTAAAACTTCCAACATCGTTTACAATGATAAGATTGAGTCCATTTTTCATTCTCTCATTAATTCGAATCATACTAGCAATACCTTGATTATCTGCAATGCCACCATCCATGATTCCTACTCCATCAATAAATCTGTCAAGACTTTTCAATGCTTTGTAATCTGTAGAATTATGATCTTTGAAATAATCATCTGGAAATTGTAACGGCTCAAACCCAAGAGGAAAGCAAGAAGATGAAGCAATAATATCTCCCAATTGCACTTTAAATTTAAGTTTTTCTACAGATGAATTCGAAAGTGGTGAGTTACCAAAAACTCCTGTGTTTTGAAATCTATACGTGAGTCCAAATGAAAAATCTGTAGCATTATAACATACTTGTTTTAAATGTTCTGATACTGGGTTCTCAAACATAGAAAAATCTCCCTTAAAAACTTCCATTTCTGCGTAAGTCAATGCAAATGCATTAATCAGGGAACGTGTCTTGTATGGATTGTTTTTCCAGACTGTATCATCTTCCAGTTTCTTAATTGCCGTATCTAATAATTTATCCTTTTTGGGTTCAAAGGCTTGGTAAAATTCTTTAAAAAATTCTATGAAACTGTGTTTCGTATCTTGTGTTGATTTGGCATAAGCTACTGCCAAAAGGGTCCCACCACTAACAGAACTAAGAGCTTCTACATATTCTAACAGAGGCTTTCCTTTATATTTGACTTTATTTAAATACGAGATTATCCCCAAAGAATAGAATGTTGCTCGATAACCTCCACCACTAAAACACAAGCCTATATTTTCAAAAGGAATAAAGGTATTTTCGGTACTACTATTGTCTTCACTCATAATTCCAGAATTTTATCGTATAATTTTAATAAAAAAAATACATTAATAAGAAATCTATATCAACTATTTATTATCAATAAAGTTGATGTGGGGAATTAAAAAATGACGATTATGGTGTTTAAACTTAAGATGAATTTATATAGCTAACAATGCGTAAAAATACCTGTTTTTAAGTCAACATTCTATAAATAGCTTTTTTATTAAATACAATCCTGTATTGCTTCATCTAAAATCGCAATGCCTAAATCTATTTCTTCAATACTTATGGTTAATGGTGGAGCAATTCTAAAAACACTTCCGTAACCTTTCATTCTAACTATATTCATATTTAAGCCTAACTCAAGGCATCTACTACATATTTTCTGACCCAAATCATCGTCTGGTATCTTCGTTTCCCGATCTTTTACAATTTCAACACCTAATAAAAGTCCACTACCTCTTACATCTCCTATACATTCATATTTCTCATGTAATTGTAGCAATTGCTCTTTTAAGTACTTTCCTTTTTCCAATGCACTTTCGGCTAATTTTTGTTCATCAAGTATATCAAAAGCGGCTAAGCCAAAAGATGCACAAAAAGGATCAGACACATGAGAGGTCACATAAACAAACCCTCTTTTATAGCATTCTTCTTCTATTTCTGCTGTGGTAACCATTGCTGCCAATGGAAGCCCCCCTCCTAGTGTTTTTGATAAGGTCAAGAAATCAGGAATAACATCGTACTGTTCAAAAGCAAAAGTTTTCCCAAGGCGTCCTAATGCTGTCTGAGCTTCGTCAAATATTAACAGTAGCCCACGTTCATCACATAATTCTTTTAACCTTTTAACATAACTGGGTTTTAATTCGATCATACCTGCAGCACTCAATAAAGGTTCGGCTATTAATGCTGCATATTCTCCAACAGATTGCTGATCGGCCATTTTCATACCTACCTCTAAGCAAGTATGATCACAAGTCCCTTTACAATGCGCAATTGGGCAACGATACTCATAAGGTGCCGGTATCATCAAACTACCCGACATAGCAGGTCCATATCCCTTTCTTGTTTTTGAAAAGGTATATGACTGCGCTCCCGCCGTCATACCATGCCAAGAGCCAGAAAATCCAATGATTTCAAAACCACCAGTAGCTAATTTTGCCATTCGTATAGCTACTTCATTCGACTCGGATCCAGTATTCAGAAATATACATTTGGATAGGCTACTGGGCAATTTACCTGTTAACTTTTTGGCAAGATTAATAACCGGAGGAGATAAGATAGAACTTAGTAAATGAATTGCCTTATCTCCTGATTTTTCTAATATTTCAACAAATTTTGGATGATTATGCCCAAATACAGAACACATTTGACCAGAGGTAAAATCCAGAATTGCATCTCCATCTTTAGTATAGATATAGCTTCCAAAAGCCTTTTCAACAATAAAAGGTGAAAACTCACCGCAGTATCGTATTAGTGCTTCCTGAGCCTCTTCTACTTCTTTAGCATTTAAATCTTGCATAACGTTGTACTTTTGATAGCAAGTTCTATCAATCTTAAATCCTAAAATTGTAAAATTCAATCATTTTTAACCAGATCGGCATATTTTTTTGGAATCATCCCTACATTCATCTTGAAGTATTTATTAAAATGACTTTGATCAAAAAAACCAGTATCATAAGCAATATCGGTAAAACTATCTTTGGTTTTTATGTATTCTTTGGCTTTTTCAATTCGTAGATTTTGTAAATATCGAATAGGTGAAATTCCTATATTAGTTTTAAAAAGCCGTTGAAAATGGCTATCACTTAAACAGGTTAAATCCAATAATTCTTCGACAAGTATTGATCGACTATAATTATTTTCAAAATGTACCAGTGCTTTTTCTAAAATAATTTTTGACTTGGTTGAATTAGAGCTATTACTAATCAAAAAATGTTTAAATATATCCGGGACTTTAGTTTCTTCATTATCCCTGGTATCAAAGTTCTTCTTATTATTAGTCATAATCGATTCGAACCAATTATTAAAATGATTTTTATAAGAATAACAATTCTGTATTATCGTTACCCCCAATCGATTGCTGGAAACATTGTTAAAAGAATATAACTTCGGAACCCTAATGACTTTGTAATGGAAAAAATTTTCTATTAATGTCTGGTGCGCTACATAAGGAGGAATCATCACCAAATCACCCGCCTTTAAGGTGAATATCGCATCTTTACATATAAGATTTGCACTTCCATTTATGATATAAGAAAACGTATAGCGATCCGGATGCAAATGCATTGGAAAAAAGTGTCTTTTATCATAATATATAGTGGCACATTCCATCTTATAAGTAATTTATGATACTAAGGTAATTAAAAAACAGACTCGCTCTTTACATAAAAATAATCATTATAACGATGTTACTGATATTCGCTAAAATGAATTTTCTGTGTTATTTACTTCCTTGAAATTGAAGAACACATAAATTATTTATAGAGAAGGGTGACAATTGTTGCTCTGTTTTTTTTTCAATTTTAGGTAGAAAACCCGCTATAAATTGGGGGTTTTAACTCTTTTTAATTGATTATGAAATCTTTAACTTTAGTAAATTAAATACGAGCTAACGAGACAATCATAATCTTAAGCAACTAAATTATAATTAGATGCAAAACGAGTAGAACCAAGTAGTTTTATCTTAAATCTGTTATTATGAATCCAGCTTCTATCGATGAAGTAATCGAAAAATTAGAATCTATTCTTCAATGGTCTAAAGAACACTCCAGTCGTGTTGGTTATTTCGCTAGTTTATATTTGCGAGTAACCCAAACCATTAAAAGCAAATTAGGTACTGGTTATTTTGATAATGATGAACGACTTGAAAAGTTAGATATTCATTTTGCAGCACGCTATTTCGAAGTAGTTGAACAATTTCAAAACAATGATCCTGCCATGCCCAAAGCGTGGGCGGTTGCTTTTAATGCGATAACAAACAATGAGCTAATTATTGTTCAACATTTGTTATTAGGGATGAATCCACACATCAACATTGATTTGGGCGTTGCTGCTGCAGAAACTTCTCCTGGTGTAGCTATTCATGATTTGCATGATGATTTTCAAAAAGTAAATAATATTCTTGCCTCCATTATCCCAACGGTTCTGAGTGAACTAAGTGAGCTTTCTCCATTATTATACTTATTAGAAGACATTGCAGAAAAAGAAGAAGAAGCAATTATCAATTTCAGCATGAAAGTTGCCCGAGACTTTGCCTGGAAACTTGCTATCGAATTAGCACCGCTTACATTACCCAATCAACAAATCATTATTGAACAAAAAAATACAGGTATAGCTCAGTTAAGTGAGAAAATTATTGATCCTGGTTTTATGGGAGCATCGGTTTTGAAAATTATTAATTCGGTAGAAGTGAAAAATGTCACTCAGATTATTGATACCTTAAATGCAGGAAATGAATTGCTCGAACTAATGGAACAAGGGCAAGATGTCATACTTGATCCACAAGCGCTGAAGAAAGCGCCCAACCAGGTATATTATTTTCAAATAGCAAAAGGAGAATGGACAGGTGATTTTAATTTTAAAATAAAAAGTTGGTCTAAAATGTTTGGTGCTTCGATTAGTTTTAAAAATAAAATGTTACTTACTATGATGGGGCTATTTCAAAAAATAATTGGAAATGCTTCTATCAAATCAATTATTACCCCATTACCAAATGAAGGAAAAGCAGGTGTTGCCAAAAATGATTTCCGAATTCATAAAGGTTGGTTTACCCTTTTTGTCTCTAAAGAAGATTACCATTTATCTCCTAATGGTAAGGCAGTAGTTGTAGATGCCCATGTTCGTTTTGGTCCCTTTTCTTTTTTGTTTAAAGAACATGATGTTTATCCTGCGGTAATTTATGATAACGGATTCAAAGCGCTATACCATATTGATTTGTTAGGCACCCAATTTATTGGTAACTATACCGTTCGATCAGATCAAAAGCAAGTACATTCAATTTTAGAGAATGATTGGGCAAAGGCAGAAGAAATTTTGAACATACATTGATAGTTGATACTATTACATAGTAATAATAGAATATACATAATAAAAAAAGCCCATCATTAGTGATGGGCTTTCTTTAAACTTGAAAGTATATGTATTAGATAACTTTTACGTTTACCGCGTTTAATCCTTTGTTACCTTCTTGTAGATCAAATTCAACTGCGTCACCTTCACGGATTTCGTCTACTAATCCAGAAATGTGTACAAAATGATCTTTGTTAACACCTTCTTCTGTGATAAATCCAAAACCTTTAGCGTCATTGAAGAATTTTACTGTTCCTTTATTCATTGTAATGTAATTAAATTTATTATATAATTTGTTTTGCAAAGATGGTACCAATAATTTGATAAACAACAAATTAATTCATTAATTTTCAATTATATATCAAATTGACCGTAAAACCTTACTAAATACAAACTGTCATTATCAAAAACATTAAAGTCATTTAATAGAGTTCCATATATCTAAATATATTTTCCAGTTAGCTCCTACTTTTTTCCAGACAATTACATATTTACCTTTCCAGGTAATTTCTTCTCCATCAGCTTTTTTTGTAGTGCCTTGATAAGTACCATAATCATATGCCTCATTACCAATGATTTTAATTTCTATTGGATCTATTCTATGATTAATGATCTTTATTCCCTCAGGAAGCCTCCAATACCCAAGTATACCTTCTGTTCCTTCAATAATTTTTAAATTATTAGGAAATATTTTAGCGTCTTCAGTATATGATTCGCCGATCATTTTATAATCTGAAGTGTTAACATATTTAGAGAAATTTTTACCGTTTTCTATTAGTTGTTTAATCTCTGTCTTTTCTCCGATATAGGTTTGCCCAGAGGCTTGATTACAAATAAATACCAGGATTAAAATTGATAAAAATGATTTCATTTTTTATTTTTTTTGTTGTCTATAGAATATCTTACTAACTACTTTCCATTCTCCATCTACTTTTAACAAATTCATATAATCAATAAATGTAAATGTCTCATATTCTATTTCAAGTCTTGCTTGTGCTGCGTTTCCTGTTACATCTATAGATGCAATGTTTGTTTTTCGATTTTGTTTTGGTCCGGGTTTCATTACTTTTTTAAAAAACTCTAAAGCATTTACCTCTTTGTAAACTCCTTTTGAAATAAATTTCATTGTAGCATTGGTATGAAATGCCTTTTTTAAGGTTTCAAAATCATTGTTTGTACCTCCATCCAGGTAATACGTAACGGTTTTTTCTACAAGTGCTTTATCAGATTCCTGAGCAAAAGTTAATGTAGAGGTACTTAAGCATACGAGTAGGATAAAAATTGTTGTTCTCATCTGTTTATTCTATTTTAAGTTTATTTATTATTTGTCTTCTGAAGTATTGCTACAACTTGTTCTGCAACAGATACTGAAGCTGTAGGATCTTGTCCGGTAATTAATCTACCATCTACAATATAATGATTATCCCATCCTTTTTTAGAATAAGTAAAATTTCCTCCATTTTTAGTAATGGTTTCCTCTATAGAAAATGGAAATGTTTTATAATAGGCTTTACTTTTATTTTCAAAAGCATCAGCAAAACCATTTACTTCTTTTTCTTTATATAAATACTTTCCGTTTGTTAATTTTAAATTTACAATTCCTGCTGTACCATGACAAATGGCTGATACAATTCCTGTATTCTCATAAATTTTTCTTGAGATACTCTGGATGGCTTTATTCTCAGGAACTCCAAACATGGCAGCTCCACCACCACTGTAATAAACCGCTTTATAGTTTTTTGCGTCTATAGCTTCGGGAGAATACGTATTTTTAAATAAATTCATAAAATCCAAGTCATCTAAATATTTTTTTTGAATAGGATCTGAGGTATTTATATATCCTATCGGAATTTCGCCGCCTTCTGGACTTACAAAATCAACCTGGTAACCCGATTTTATGAATACATCGTATGCCAAAACGATTTCTGCAAAATGATTTGCAGTTTTCAGATCTGTGTTTCCATAGGTATGTTGATTAGAGGTAACAAACAAAATCTTATCTTTTGAAGAAGCCGAACACCCCAAAAAAAGAAAAATCATCAAAAACGGTAGTATACTATTTCTCATACTGAATTAATTTTCAGCAAATTTGAAAAATCATTACCTGTATAGGTTTATGTATTATAAATTAGAAGTACTGATTTATAAATTAAAACTATTCTAACCCGTTGTGCATTTAGAAATTAATAGGATAAAAAAAGCGTCAATTCGAGTGGTTTTTCGAAA
>NZ_JACA01000007.1 GCF_000520995.1 Aquimarina macrocephali JAMB N27
ATAGAATGAAGAAAAATTGTATTGAGAATAGCTTTTTTAATTCAAAATTCTATTCTCGATACACTTCTTCTCTTGGTCGAAGCACTCGAATTGACGAATCTTGAATTAAAAAATATCAAATGCACAACGGATTATGCTACTTCTTTTTTATAAGCTGCAGGAGTTTTACCCACTATCTTTTTAAAGGTAGTGTAAAATGTTGATTTCGAATTAAATCCACACTCATAACCAACAGCTTCTGTAGTGTAATTGTCTTCATTAATCAAAAGTTGTTTAGCTTCTTGGATTCGATATTCATTAATAAATAAAGGGAAGCTTTTGCCTAGATTGTCATTTAGAAATTGAGATAAATAGTGTGGTAAAACATGTAGTTGTTTAGAAACATCTGCAAGTTTTAGATCTGGATTTTTAAATAGCTCCTTTTCTTTAATTATATCATCTAATTTGATTTGAAATTCACTTGCTTCATCAAGATCAATCTTTTTATCAGCGTATTTAATAGTTTCTTCAAAAAACAAAGACGTTTTATTTCTTTTCAATACCCAAAATAAGATGAAAAGGAAAAACACAAACGAAAACGAAAGTGCACCTACAATATACGATGTGTAAGATCCAATATTATAACCCATCCAGATAATGGATACTCCACCAAATACACTTAAAACCCAAATTTCTATTTGTTTTATTTTATGTTCTTTGGAAAACAATGTGCTAAAAACCGGCTTTAATTGAATCGCTGTAAATACGATATACAAAAGCCATTGCAAATAAATAATTTTGACAAAGTTTCCGGACCATAATTTTTTATATTCCCAATAGGGGTATATAACACTTAATAAAATGACCAAAGTCAACACTGGAATAACATGAAATAACCACCAGCTATTACGTTTAGATTCTACTATTAAACTTTTGGTATATAGGTATAAAAAAGGGCCAATTAAAACACAAGCAGAAAGTCCTATTTGTATAAATATTTCAGATAATTCTGGATTAAAATAAAAGAAAACAGATTTTAGTATTCGTGCACTTAACACAAACAAAAGTGCCGACAGGAAATAATTAGATAATCTTTTTTTCCTAGAAAAAAAAGCGAAATAAAAGCTTAATAAAAAACCATTTACTGCGCCTAATGCACTAAAAAGAAATAATAATTGACGTTCTAAATCCATGAAAGTATAAAAAGTAAAACCATTGTGTATTTTAAAATCAATACTATAAAAAAGCATCAATTCGAGTGGTTTTTCATAGTGACCTCTCGACTGCGCTCGAGATGACATAAAGAAAAATTCTACTTCGACCAAGCTCAGCAGGACTATCGAGAATAGCTTTTTTGACCTCAAATCCTATTCTCGATACACTTCTTCCTATGGTCGAAGCACTCGAATTGACGAATTTGGTATTCAAAAATATCAAAATGCACAACAGGTAAAGTAAATATATAGCAAATATTTAAAACTGTAGTTTGCTATAATAAGAATTATAAACTACACCAGCTCACGTCTTAATTCATTTAAAGTTATATTGCTATTGATCAGCCTGGTTATCACTTCTTCACGAAATTCATCCAGATCATCATAATCATAATATTTGGCCCACTTGTAGGTATCGAGGAGGTTTTTAATTTGTTTGATGAGTTTTCTGGTTGCATCTGCAGAGCGTAATACGGCAATCTGATCATAATTAGGGTTATCCTTATGCATATAACTCACCTTTTTTTCTTCAAAGTCTACCGAAATATAGTATGCATCTACATCAGGATCCAGGTTTTCTCTAAAATCCCCCCAATCTGCAAACCCTAATCGCAGATCATCAATTTCTGGAGGAAAATCGGATACTAGTCTCCACTGGCACTTTGCAGCCCTACCCCAATGGTTAGACATTCTATACACTCCATGTTTTGTATAATAATAGGTACTCCCCGACTCACTTCTATAATTTGGTTTTCTTCTTGAGATTTCGCGTAGCGAAGCTCCTCTGAATACACAATATGTTTTATTAAAAAAGTTATAACGAGTGAATACCTTAACGTGTTCCTTTTCCTGATGCTCCAAATGTTTGTTTTTTTCCCGGTAGCAAAGAAATCACATTTTTTTCAGAAAGTAAAAACAAGTTCTTAACATCTTTTCACAAACCATTTTTTTACTCTTATATTCTTTTGATAAGAATTTCTCTTCATTCCTGATAAAATTACATTGTTATCCAGGTGTGAAATTTCCATTTAAAAAAAGGGGAGATTTAACTTATGTGTATTAGGTATTAAACTCTTTCAAGAGCACTGTTAGTGTACTAATTTTGACCCAAGGATTTGTATTATAAATAGCGAAGTGAACATGATAGTCAATACGTCTTTGACAAGCTCATCAAACGAAAAGTAAAGAGAAGTTCTGTTGCAGGGACTCATATTTGAATTAGCCTAATTCTAAAAAAGCATCTTGTTCTGTAACAAGATGCTTTTTTGTTGAGCATACCTGCATAGTCCAGGTCAAACTACTTTGCATTTTCATAAAATGCCAACGCTCCAGAAGGGCATTTTTCGATCTGATTCTTTAAAGCTTCAGAAGTAGCCATCTCTGGTCTGATCCATGGTTTTTCTTTAGGTTTGTATACCTCTGGTAAAGTTTTTACACAGTTACCTGCATGAATACATTTTCCTGGTTTCCAAACCACTGTAATTTCTCCATTGGTGTATTCTTTTCTAATTTCGTTTGCCATAATATGATGATTTAAAGTGTGGATATAATACTATATTTATAACAATCTTTTAAAGATATAGCTTCCTTTTAAATACTATACAAAAACGAATTGTTTTCTTAATTAGCCCGAATCATATTCGATAATTTATTGGTATTCACTATTATATTAGGTTCTTCTATGTCTCGTTTTCTTAAATCGGTTATAGATCATGTTGTAACGTTTTTGGATATTAGTCTTCTAATAGTTATCAGTTTTTAGATATATTTAGGAATGAAAAAGGAATTCTTTACTGCTGTTAAGATATATGTGGGTACCTGGATATTGATCATATTATTTTTCCTTTCATTATCATTACGTGCAGATATTAGTTTTAAAAAATCAGTTGAAAGCTTAGTAGAAGTACTTCCTAATACTACATTCTTAATTAGTGTTCATGTCTTATTTGCGATTTTATATACCCTTTTTTTACTCATTCGATATTTTATAAGAACATACCGTCGCAAGGGGTTTATCATTATGGGGAAACAAGTTGTATTTAGAGTAGCCATTCCTTTTTTTATTTTGTTTGGTATCTATAAAGCCATTATCTACACTAACAGTACAGAAGAATTTTCCTATCAGTGGGATTATTCTGTTGAAAACACTAGTGATACTACAAATGATCTGTATAAAACCGATGGAAAACATCGTGGAATGAGTGTATTTGGTTGGGGGTCTAATAATAAAAAGTCTATTGCTACACTGATAAAGAATAATGTAGAATGGGTAGCTGTTATTCCTTTTTTATACCAGAAAGATCAACATACAATAAAAATGAATACTCCAAAGGCTATTGGGCAATGGTCCAGGAGAGATTCCGTTTTTATCAACAGTATTGTACAATTACAAGCAAAAGGAGTTCATGTACAACTAAAACCACATTTATGGATGGGCGAAGGTTGGCGTTCTGATATTGCTTTACCATCAGCCACCGATTGGGATATATGGTTTGATTCTTACCGCAGTAATATGATTCATTATGCCCAGATGGCACAAAAAACAGGAGTTGAATTATTCTGCATAGGCACAGAGCTACGGTCATCACTAAAACATCAGCCAGATCGCTGGAAGGCCCTTGTACAGGAAATCAAAACTATATATCATGGCAAGCTTACGTATGCTGCTAATTGGGATGGAGAATTTGATCATGTCGATTTTTGGAAAGAATTAGATTATATAGGTATACAGGCTTATTTTCCGCTTACCAAAAAATCTAACCCCAATCTGGTTACCATAAAAAAGGGCTGGGATACTCATATTTCAAAATTAGAAACCTTATCTCAAACCCACCAAAGGCCAATACTATTTACAGAGGTGGGCTATAAAAGTGAAGCTTCTGCCGCAATACAACCCTGGGAGTGGCGATCTCTTTTTGGTATCCTATATCAGAAAAAATCTGATCGTACCCAACAACTTGCGTATCAGGCTTTATTTGAGTCATTGTGGAATAAAGAATGGTTTTCGGGTATGTACATCTGGCAATGGAATACCAGAACCTCTATCAATAGTGCATCTACAAGCCTGGATTTTTCACCACGTTATAAACCGGCACAAAATACCATTGCAAAATGGTATGCCCTTCCCATAAATAGATCTAAAAACTAGTAACTACGATTAAAAAACGAGGGCTTCAGGATACTAGTATAACCTGAGTTCGACCTAAACTAAAATGTTATAAAAAGCGTCAATTCGAGTGGTTTTTCAGAATGACCTCTCGACTACGCTCGAGGTGACATGGAGAAAAACTGTATCGAGAATAGCTTTTTTAGATAGAAAATCACTATTCTCGATACAATTTTCCAGTCTATACTAAGCTATGTCGAAGTATCAGATCACTCGAATTGACGTGATTTTCTTACATCGAACTCAGGTTATAAGGTCAATTCACTCTGTTATTATTTTGTGTCTATCACATGTTCTTGGGATACGTAACTCTTCGGTACCAACTACAATATTATTAGCTATAAAAGTATTGGTTTTAACCAGCTTTGCGATAGTATACGTTTGTTGTGTAGTATTAATTTCTTTGATATTTAAAATGTTCACGGCACCAGAATTAGTTTGTAATACACTCCCTATCTTAAGTTGTTTAACATCATCAAACTCATATGCTATCTGCGTTTTCTCTGGGATATAGGACAACCAATCTCCAGAAAAAGATAAGAGCGGATGATCACGAGTACAGGTAATCGTAGAACCATCGGATAATGAAATGGCAACTAGAGCATCATGAATTGGGCTTGCCAGCTCTTGAATGGTCGCAGCAATATAGCTATCTGTAGCTTGATGATAAGAAAGTATCTGTTCTCCTACACTTACATCTTCTATAGGTTTCTGGGTGTGATCTGCCATAGTGATCAACGTCCCTTTAGCAAAACAGTGTACGTCTATCCCATCAAAATAGATTTCAGAAAGTACAGTATCCTCATATTTATCTCCCGGATATACCTCCATAATCTCGAATTTCATGGTCCAGGGTGGTAAACTTTTTGAAGTGACATAGTCTATGTTCTTATCTAATTTGCCAATTGGAGCTACTTTAAAATGTTGTGCAGCACGTTGATCCGTAAGATTTAGGATGGCATATGGTTTATTCTTAATATACACTTTAAGTTTTTTCACTCGGCTGTTGTTTCGCCAGGCAGTTTCACTTTTCACATGTCCATTTACAACGATAATTTCTGTGATGCGCGGCCTTCCCTGGTAAAAACTATATTCAAGATATTCTCCTACTCCATATCCTGGTACTCCTTCTACCCATACGTTTTTGTAATTAAGATCCATTGCATTTTCTGCGCGATAATTTATGCTTCCCTGATCCGCCAGATGTGATGATGCAGTTTCTTTGTATGATCCTCCACCACAATACCAACTACACCCCTGGCCTTCGATATCCCAATAATTCGTCATTGTTTCATCTACCATCTTATCTAATTCTGCTTTCTCCTCTTGGGTAAGGTCTTCTTTTTTAAGCCCTTTTGACATGCGTTCCCAAATGGCTTCACAAGCTTTTCTGTTTCTGTTAAATTCCTTTTCATCTGTAGTGTTTAGATCCAGTATTTCTATACGTGTTGGCGTGAGTACCTTTATTTCCTGGGCACTAGAAAAAAAAGTGATGAGTAGTATGATACAGGTAAGTATGTTTTTCATAAAATGTATGGTATATCATTGGTATTCACTGCAAATATATCACTTATTACATCCACTACTTCCCCTGTTTACCGTGATAAAATAAAATTAATCAAATACACTATATCATTGTATCAAGACATTAATTCGTGCAATAGCTTCTTCAGGATAATCCCTAAGCGTCATGATGTGTGGAGTATTAGTTTCCCAAAATGTTTTAGGTTCTTTTGCATTTTTAAATAGGTTTTTTCCATGACTTATAGGAACACCTTCATCATTAATACTATGAATAATTAGTTTTGGAATATGACGTATATCTACTATATCGCGTACTCCTACATAATCTTGATTAAATTTTTCAGGGTGTTTTCTATGTTTATTTTTGATGAATTCAAAAGGAGCATAATCAATTGCTATTCTTTGGGCAGATTCAAAACTTCCGTCAAGAATCAAGGCATCCACTTTATCTTGGTTATCTTTTGTGATTTTAATGGCTAATTGCCCTCCTAAAGACATTCCGTAGACTATCGTTTTTAAACTATCTTTTTGTGTTTTATGAATAAAGTCTTTAAATGCAGCTTCTGTATCTTTTAAAATACCTTTATAATTCGGTGTTCCGTTTGATTTACCATACCCTCTCCAATCAGCAGCATAAACAGAAAAACCATAATCTACTAATGGTTTGATTAGACTAGACCATATGGTAGCATTTTCACCAGCTCCATGAATATAAAATACATTCCCTTTAGGTGCTGTTAAAGGTTTGAAATGATAGGTATAAATCTTTATAGAATCTTCAACAATTAATTCATACTCAGAGTACCTAAATTTCTCTAAAGAAGCAATTTCCTTTGAAGGGTAATAATATAATTTTGATTCATCTTCATGAATCATTCCTCGGATCATATCATCTGTCTGATACATATAAATTCCAAAACCAACAGCTAATACTGTTATTGTTAGTAAAGTCCAACTCGCTATTTTAATAATTTTTTTCATGTCATTATATATTTTGATGACACAAACTAAAGCGATATGTTTTGGAGGAAAAAAAGTAAGTTACTAATTGACTATTTTAGTTATTAATCGCAGAGTTTAGGGATGAATGGAATAAGGTTATGGGACTAATTGAATAGGCTTCTCATCGTTTTGTAATTGGATCTTGCTATTGGAATTACTTCTTCAAAATCATTTGAAATAAGACTAGCCTTCTGAGAGTTCCCAATTATTTTAAATGAATATTCTGAATTAACTAAATATGATCGATGCGCCTGAATTAGGAAAGGGGCTTGAACTACAATGTCAGATAATTTACTACGTAACATTACACTTTTAATTTGTTCATCCTTGTAAAAAACCATTACATAATTGTCAATCGATTTTACATATAATAGCTGCTTTCTATATATAGTCAATTCGTCTTTAGCATTATTACCGTGTAATGTTATTTTTTCTAAAGGCATTCTTTCGTTTTTAGAAACAATCTCTTGAGAAAGAGAATTTCCTCTTGAGTTTTTAGTAAACACATAGCGTAACACTAATTTTGGAAAAATAATTAAGGGCAAAATGGGTAAAACGATGTAGATAAAAAAAAGAAGTAACCTTAGTAAAGATAATGGTTGTCTCTCAAAGACAATATCTAAATAGAAATATCCAAAAACAGCTGCGGATACAGAAGATAGTATAAGAAAAATAATTTCGTTCCACCAAGTCCAGGTGTTCTTATTATTATAAAAATAATTTTCTACAAAATGTGCCAATACATAGTTGGTGAATTTTATAAATCCAAACCCCATAAACAATACTTCTTTATAAATATGATTAAAGTTATTGATATTAAAAGGTTCTAAAACAATCAAAATAAATCCTAATAATGTGCCTAAAATGGCTCCTATTAAAATATGAGTTTTATAAGAAGTACTAAATGGAAAAGGATTGTTCAATATCATAAAAATAAAACCCTATTTGGGATTAATATGGTGGTTTTTCATTAGTGTTCGTTTTATAGAAGACAATGTCAAATATATGAATTGAAACAAGGCAAAATACACTGATCACTATTCATAGCATGAACTTCTCTTATATATTGCCAATCTATCAAAAAATAAACTAGTTCACAAATACAAAAATAACGCACTGTTCTGTTATTCTTCCATTTATCTTTTGAGAATACGTCGGCATCTGTACTAGCGGAAATAATAGCATTGATTTTGTAACACAATAATTAGAAATGGCGTCTGATAAGAAAAATAAAGCACTATACATATGATTAAAGCAGCAGATTCTGACACTAAAACTCTCACCACCCATAATCATAAAGGTATTCTATTAGATCTGGCCATCTACATAGCTATACTATTTTTGATTAGAGAATTGTATGTTCCAGAAGTAGGATTTATAGCAAATGGTCTTTTTTGGTCGTTCACCTGTTTAGGAGTAGCAACCTGGAGAATGAGAGTTAGAGGTGTAACCTGGAAAGAATTAGGTTTACGAAAACCGAAGAGTTTTCCCAAAACATTAGGCATATCGGTACTAATTCTTATTACGGTAGTACTCACAATAGTTATATTTCAGATCATAAAAGACTTTTTACCATTTTCTGTAGCTCAGGATACTTCTGCGGGAGGTTCTAAGTTTGGAAATTTAAAAGGAAATTACTCCCTATTCTTTTCTATTATTTTTTTTATTTGGGTTGAATCAATGTTAGAAGAATTATTAGATAGAGGTTTCTTGATGAATTGGTTTGAACGCTTATTTTCAAAATCTTCTTTTGCCACAGTGTTTGCAGTACTTCTTCAAGCAGTAATTTTTGGTTTCAGGCATTCGTATGATCTTTCAGAAAGATCTATAACCACCGGCCTTATTGGTCTGGTCATGGGTATAGCGTATGTGGTATCCGGGAGAAATTTATGGCCATTAATTATTGCACATTGCGTACTGAATACAATGTCTATGTTGGATCGCGTGTAGAACAATTTAGAAATCTCACCCTTCGACTACGCCCAGTGATCATTATTTTCGTTTCCTTTCGAGGGCTGAGTCCATCGACTTGGCATTAACATTGCCTTCATCAGAAAAGGAAATAAAACCAGCTAAATGTGGTTTGCAAAAAATAACTACATTGTAAACAGAGTTTGTGCTTAACATAGTATCTAATCTTTATTAAAAAATGAAAATGATCGAATATCTATACACAGGAATGCTGATAACCGCTATTGTGTTAGTCTATTTTGCAATAAAACAATATTACAATTCGAAAGAATTAATTGCTACAGGGGTCAAAACAAAAGCAAAAGTTATTGATTTAATTCAAATTAGTGGAGATGATGGGTATACCTACAAACCTGTTTTTGAATATACCGATAGAAGTAATAACCTAATTACATTCAAAAGTGAAATAAGTTCAAGTCCTGCACCTTATGACATAGGTGATATCGTTAATATAGTATATGACACCAACAATGAAGATCGAAAAATAGTTTCATTTTGGGGATTATATCGATGGACAATCATATTACTTGCAATTGCTTCTCCTCTATTGATCATTGGTGGAGGGTATTTGTTATATGCCAGAGGGTAAACTCTCACTTCAGCACCACTTCAACAAGCCCAGTGTGACAGCTCAGGGTTCGAAGTGATATTCTAGATGTATAAGGTTCTTCTGTTATGTATCACGATAACCAAAATGTAATTTATTATCTAGTTCCACTCCTATTCCAAAATAAACCACCTTCATATCCTCTATCCATTTTAAGTGATAGCAGTTTTGATCGTACCGTATCGTTAGTTGATACGTCCCCAATGATACTGCATTATCATCAAAATAAGTGATCTCATAATCGCCTTCAAATTGTTTTATTGAATTGAGATCCTTCTTTTTATTTCCTTTACCGGTACCAGACGTCACCACATCATCGTTAGTATGACACCAAATAGCTTCAATACCAAAAGAGGTTTTAGAGTATACAGCAGTTCCTATTAAACTCATCTTTTATATATTCTTATTATTTAATACGCTACACACAGATCAAAGGCTATATGACCAGTATAGTGATAAACATAATCATCCTAAACAGCTTTACAATATTAATCAAACCTAAGAAAATTATATGACACAAATACACTACTAAAAGTTGAAATCATAATAAAAGATTCATTATTTTAGTAACATAAGTACTTCGATAAATGGGTAATCTAAAAGACTCAGCATAAAACTACTGTATAGCATGAAAAACAGCTCAGGTATTCGTACAAAACACCTTTTATTTATATACTTTCTACTTACTTTTTTGATTTCATGGACAGGTCTTATTTTTATTATGGGTATTGACGGATTTACCGGAAAGAAAGAAGTACCGGATAGTCAAATTCCATTACTATTTTTGGCTATGTGTGCAGGACCCTTTATAGCAGGTTTGTTAGTTAACTATTTTGAAGATGGTAAAAACAGTTTTCAACAACTAAAAACTCGAATGGGTAAATGGAAAGTGAAAACTCGATGGTATGTGATAGCTCTTTTTTCTGCTCCTCTACTTTTTGGACTTACCTATTTAATACTCTCTGTTTTTTCTTCTAAATTTTCTCCTATCCTTCTTTCTACCGATGATCTTCTCTTTTTAATTCTTGGGGGAATTCTAGGCGGCATCGTAGCCGGTTTTTTTGAAGAGATCGGTTGGACAGGGTTTGCTGTACCAAAATTGAGGGCGCGTTTCAATATACTCACTACAGGATTAATTGTTGGTGTTATATGGGGAATATGGCATTTACCTCTTTTTATGGACAAAGATCCCGATGGTGATGCTCCATTAATAATCTTACTGATCATAAAGCTGGTTACGCATTTACCTGCATTTAGAATTTTGATGGTCTGGGTATATGATCACACCCAAAGTTTATGGATCATAATTCTTATGCATATGTCTCTAACGGCAAGTACTATGATTTTCCAACCAACAACAACAAAAGGAATTGATATCGTAGTTTTTAACCTTATGTTTACCGGATTGATTTATGTGTTTATGATCATACTCAGGTATCTCACCCTTCGAGTACCTCAGGGTTCGAAATTGTAGTACTCACCCTTCGAGAACCTCAGGGTTCGGAAGTCGTTGTTTTATTCGAATCGAGGGCTGAGGCTCTCGAAGCCCAATCTTTATCACGATATGCCATTGACAATCCTGGTAACTCCTCCAAATCTCCACTCATTAGTGCTTCTTTTTTTACTCTGGACCAACCTTGCACCTGTTTTTCTCTGTAGAAAGCAGTATCAATACGATTATAGTGTTCATAATACAGCAGCTTTACCGGTAATCTCTTTTTGGTATGGTTCGCTCCTTCTCCATTTTGGTGTTGCTCCAATCTCCTATCTATATCTTTGGTACTACCAGTGTAATAACTCCCATCACTGCACTCTAAAATGTACATATACCCATTCATATTAAGCTTTGTTTTTACAATACTACAGCATATGAGTTTCATTTTTTGGAACTGGAGAATTATATAGAGGGTACTTATACAAGTGGGTATCTCCACTTATATAAGTACCCTCTCCTATGTTTTTACTCGGTGGTTCCTCTGTTGGAACACCGTTGTGCCTCTCTTTTTAGTACCCCACCCCTCTAATTGAAGTACCCCTAACCAAGATCACAGGCAGCTATACCCACTACCATAAGTACCCTAAGGTGCATGTATACCCTCAACCTACCCACTTATATAAGTACCCACCCCCACTTGGGTAAGTGGGGTTTGGCCTATTTTATATGGTATTGGGTTGTTTTTTAACAGTTTTTGTTAATAATAGTTTTCACCACTTTTAGAACGGTAAATATCTTTTGTCCATTCGTGATTACATTTCCCACAGCTATAATAATTGCGAAAAATACGTTTTTCAGGGTTAGCAAAATCTTCACCCAAATAGTCTTCTTTTGTCTTCGCTATATTAAAATAGTCTGTTTTACATTTTGGGCATCTATTAGATCTATATTCTTGCACCAAAGCATAAATTATGATAGATAACATAATTATGCATATCAAAAAGTTACCCCAATTTTCTTCCATATTATATAGTGAACATCATTTACAAACAATCTATAATTCGAATCAGGTTAATCTTATCTCCTTTTCAACTCATCAAGGGTTTTACCATTTCTATCCTTCCAGGTTGTCCAACCATTCGCCGGTCTACCCAGTACTGCAACTGCAGCTGCACTCGGTGAATTAAAAATTTCGTCTTTTTGAAATACCCATACTCCTTCCTCTTGTTTGAGTACTTCTTGATCAATTAATTTTTTACGCAATCTAATAATCCATTCCGGTGCTTTTGGAGACTCTTTTAATGTACAAACACCTCCCTGATACACTACAAACCCATCATCTGTCAATTCTCCTTTTGCTTTGGCATCTTTCCCTTTGCAATAAAACAACTCTTTTGATTTTCTTTTTTCTTCAAACAATGGATAGCCCAGAGTTGCCAATAGCACTTTTAAAGTATCGTAATTATCTAATAAATCATATTCCCTAGTTTCTGGTAAAGAAGGTTTTTTAGAACCTGTATTATTATATAATACATATCTCCCAATTGTTTCAGCTTGATGAATGCAATAATGTTCTAAGAACTTAGCATCTGTTTTTGTGTACTCATCTGTTTTAGTTGCAATGATCACACAATGCGTCCAAAAATCTTTACTTCGATTATGTTCTTGTATTCTAGTATAACAATCTTCGCCTTCGCCAATATATACAATTGGTTTTGCCTCTTCCTCCGAGGTGCCAAACAAAAAGTATACTCCAGTAAAATGTACTAATTCTCTTTTTGCTACTTCCTTTAATTTATTACGAGGAAATAATACCGCTTTCATCAATCGGTTTGTAATCTCTGCTTCTTTTATACTAGTGGGAGAACCATCAGGTAAAAAGATTTGTATGGTTTGTGGTCGGTTATTAGTCATATATTTTTAGATTAATCTAACATCCCTAGTAATATCTTTTTGAGTATTATAAATACTGCTTCACTATTTTGTTCATTACTCTTTGCGTAGCATTATCCAATACATCAACAAAATCATTTTCTTCCATAATTTTGTATACCTCTTCACTCAAAACATCTAGGTCATTACTAGCAATTATAAAAGAATAGTGTGTAGTTTCTCGATTACTGTCATAATCATTTAGAACAATTTCAGATTGACTCTCTACAATTTTATTTAATTCTTTTATAAAATCTTTTAAAGCATTTACTTCTTTTTCATATTCTATTCTAAAACCAGAATAAAGAAAATCTAAAAATTCCCTATTTGTTTTCTCACCAAATAAATTATTCTTAAAATCCGAAATAAGATGATTAAAATTATACCAATCTCCCTGACCCATACACCTATTTTTCCTGCAAAAACATTGATCAAATGTTTTCGAAGTTTCATTAACAAAGTTTTGAAAATATAATGTTTCAAAAATACAACCACTAACGAGGCTTATTATTTTATAAACAAAAATGGAATTATCTTTTAATACGTTTTCCGTATTTAAGTTATTGGACAATTTCACCTCACCACTCCAGTTGGAAAGCTCCTCTTCTATTCTGTTTTGATGGGACAATTGAATATGTTCAATATTAAATTGATTATGTTTTTAAAAAAAAAGAAGATTCACACAGAAATGTCCAAATTCATGCCATAAAATTCTTTTTATATCTTCTAGCATACTAATAAATTTATCATTTGTCTATAGCTTTGTTACTTATATTCTCTCATCTAACCATTCGAACAATGAGCTTCCGCTTTTTTTGATATACTCTTTGAAATGATCCTCTGCTTTTTCTGTAATTTCAACTCTTTCAAGTGGTAGGTTATGTAGCATTTTGTAATCTGTTAAAAATTTGTTTCCTCTGCTTCCCAATAAATCCCAATTAGCTCCAAACCCAATTCGGTAATTATAATATAGCGCTAACTGTTCATCATTAGACATCTGCGCTCTTAAAAGTTTTAGATATGCCATAGTCTGATCATTATCTATTACTCCATCTTTTTCTTTTGAAACTATATATCTTACAGTACTATATAAATGCCTATAATAATGACCTAATCTATTTTCGTGCCCTGAAAATGGTTTATATTTTATATACACATCAACTTTTCTATTATTTACTTGAAACTGATTATGTTTACTATTTGTTTCTTTATGTTTTTCTCGAATTTTTATAATCTCTTTTTTAAGAAGTTCATACTTATCATTTTCTATTAAGTTTTTATCATAAGTAACTTCTGATTTGATACCAAAATAAAATATTCTATAAGCTATTTTAGCAATTAAATTTTCATTAGTAATATCAAATCTTTCTAAGTAAAATTTACATATTTCATAAGTAGAAATAAGTTCAGTATTCATAGTAACGAATACTTTTCTTTTTTCCGTAATTCTTTCAAAAGGTACATCTCTTGTAATTACTTTTGTTTTCTCTACTTTATAATCGTACCCGACAATCATCATTTCATTGACATTCTCTTTATGAAGTCTCAGCATTTCAAAAAAATGATTACTTACTTGCTGTATGTTAAACTGTTTTTGAATCCTTTGATTAGCTTGATATTGAACTAAAAAAGCAATAAAAGTTAAAAATGCAGCACCTATAGCAATGAAAGGAGCCATTAAACCTCCAATAGTTTTCCCTAATTCTCCTCCCTGTGAGAAATCAGTCTTTGGCAGTATATTAGGCTGTAAAAGAGACCAAGGAGCAAAAAACGAAAATAAAATTAACAGAAAACTTAGTGTACCGAGTACCCATATCCAGATTTTAAGAGTATTGTCTTTCATTCTAATATATTAACTTTCTTTTTATTAACCTACCTAGTGCTAATACCTTTAGCTCATTATACAGCTTATAATCCTTTTCTACTTCGTCCAGGTTAATATAACCAGGTACAATCTCTTCGTTCTGTCGCATACTATCCAGTGTATCTTCTACAAAGAGCTTGTTACTTCTGTTAATTTTAGGTAGTGTCTTACGCTCAGTAGCAGTAAGCCCTGTTAAAAATGGTAATAAAGTACTGATTTCTTCAATCTTACTTTTTACGTCTATGATCACTTGTGGATCTACGGTAACCGATAACCGGTTGTTTAATACATTACTCATACGTTTTTTGTTTTTAAATTCAACAATTATTTGAATATGTACTAAGTCAACTACAGTACCGATTATCTAATATTTTAACATATTTGATGATAATTATATGTTAATTAAAAACAATAATTGATTAATTATCAAATATTTACCTCTATTTCAATCTAAAAAGAGTACTATAAATCCTGTAGCTGACAAGCTGTCGTTCTACTTCCTATCTATTTTTAAGTCCAAAATAACGGTTACTCATCAAAAGTTAACGTTTAGTTTTCTATAAGATACGTTTACTCAATCAAACGGCACTGACACCCTCATTATGAATACGTTACCCATACTGGCGTTATGACAGGCCTGTCCTGAGCTTGTCGAAGGGCTCACCCATAGATCCACTTCGACAGGCTCAGTGTGACAGCTCAGGATTTGGTTGGCTTACTAATGCTTAAAAGAAGTAAGATGAAGCTTGACCTCTTTTAAGGTATCCTGAGTGATCATATAATCCTGTCCCATCAAATTAATTTTGCACTGATCTCCTGTTTCGCAAATAGCCGAAATATGACTAGGATTGATATAATGAATAGTTCCCTGGTTATCTTTGATTTCCATAAATTCCATAATCGATATTGTTTTTGTTTATATTCCTGGTTTTTGATAAAAATACAATACATCAACTTGCCGAATAATGATCCATGTCATTTTTTGACAATAAAATTGTTTGGTTGTTTATCCCTTCGGCTAAGCTCAGGGTTCGGGATTCGTTGCTTTATTCGTATTGTGGGCTGAGGCTCTCGAAGCCCAATTTTTATCTCGATCAATCTCACCCTTCGAGAGCCTCAGGGTTAAGGAGAAGTCATTCTTTCATTCAAATCGAGGGCTGAGCCCTTCGACAGGTCTGTCCTGAGCTTGCCGAAGGGCTCAGGAAACACGAAGCCGAAGCCCGGACATTAATAAAGAAAAATCCATTAGATTTGTACATCAGCTATAATCAATACTATTGCAAACATTGGATCATCTTTATAAACTACATAACCCTTTCTATTTTTGGGGACTACTGCTTGTGGCTAATATAGCTATGTTCTTATGTACCATTCTGATTAGCTATCTTTGGTCTTCTTTTTATCGACATCAAAAGTTACCCATCGAAAAGAAAGATGTTACTCTTTCTATTACAATTATGATAATCAATGTACTAGTTGCAATTCCCGGATATCTATTGTTTATCAACTCCAAAATTATCTTTACTAATGATAATCTTATACGGGATTTTATAATACTCTTTGTTGTTGTTGATTTTGTGATGTATATATTTCATTATGCCTCTCACTACGTTTGGCCATTTACACTAGCACATGAAAAACATCATGAGCATTATAGTTTTAACGAGATCAGCCTATATGTGATGCATCCTCTGGAGGCGATTCTTTTTGGTTGCATACTAACTCTACTCCCTTTCTTACTATCACTTAATTTCTATAGTTTTATTTTCTTTCTATTCTTTAATTGGGTGATCGGAGTAGTATCACACCTAAATACGTCCTCGAATAAACGGGTCTTACTATTTGGTAATAACATCTTTCACAGAGATCATCATGAGTATTCAAAATACAATTTTGGGTTTTATACTGTGATCTGGGATAGGATTTTTCGCACGTATTATAGTAGAAAGAATAATTAATTTATCAATTACTATATACTCAATAAGAAAAGAAAAAAGTATGCTTATACGCTTTGCTCATTTTCAGAATCTACTTCTATTTTTTGAACTAGTTCTTTTGCCCATGTAATGGCATCTCCAAGATTATCAAAGCTCTGGAAACTGTTTCGCATAAAGAGTTTTTCTATCAAAGAATTAAAAATCCCCCTGGAGGTATAACTTACCACGGCATATCCTCTTAGTTTATAGCCGTTTCTAAAAAACTTAACCCAATCACTCGGTTTTACAGAATATAAGTTCACGCGGTTTGAGATATATACAATATCTTCACCATTATTATCATACAGATGGGCAAATTCTTCAGTAATGGGTTTGGCATGATCATCCCAGGTAAATAACACTCCTTCATTAATCTCTGCAACTACAAAAGTATCAAACAGGTAATAATTACCACTAGGGTAATTAAATTCATGTATTGCATCTTTGTAGAAAGGAGAATCTTTTATATATCCCATAATATCTGTATATATTTTAAGCCCCTTTAAACGTTACATTATATAAGTTGTTGTGCTAGTTGTCTGTTTAGCTACTTTTTTTGATAAAATCCTTATCATTCTATGCTAAGAGAGGGCTCAACAACCTTGCTGTACTAAGCATTTCGAAGTACGTATTCCTTCCAATTATTAAAATAACATACCCGAGGTAATTCTTTTTATAGTGTTCCCTAAATATACAACAGCCATAATATAATAATTAATCTGCAATCTGAAAAAACGACTTGCATATTTACTCCTTATTTATACTCATTATAATCATTTGTATCTTCTAATATAAAATCTAAATCTAAATCCACCGTTTCTGTATAAACATAACTTTATATGGTGCTACCGTAGATGATCGAGTGTTTAATTTAAAGAACTTATCGAGGTTCTGTCTCAAAATAGTTCATTCCATAATCCAGCAATTAATATGCTTCGACAATAGGGTGATTGTGCCGCTCTTTGCATAAACTCTAGGTGTCAAGTAAATTATGATGTATAGCCAGTAGTATAAACATTTTCTTCAAAATACAGTACGTTATTTACTTGTTAATTCATCATTATGAATAGGTGAAATTTCCCCGTAAAATGAATTGCTTTCTTTACATATTCTTAAAATATAAACTGAATATTATCAGGCAGATAATTAGTTATTTAGTAGAAGTATTAACCAATAAATAATATAAAATGAAATTACACTCAAAAATCTTATCAAGTCTATTAGTATTCCTAGTATTATTTACCTCTTGTGAAACGAATACAGAACAACCAGAAATTGTTAAGACTAATCCATATTTGGAATTAGTGGGTACTGTAGAACATCGCCAGGCTACAGCAGAGGAATTAAGTAAACTTGTTCCTACTCAAGCTAAGGCTAATTGTACACTTCACGGAGATGAAGGATGTAGCGATGATGCCTCATCAGAGTTCGAGCGTTTTGTAAAAGAATGTACTACGTATCCTCGTATATGGCCACCAACAGGAGCTGTTTCTACACACTACAAAAGTATGATCTATTATGTTGACGGTGATGGAGATATCAATTTAGATCACTATCAAGATGATCTACAGGCACACGTAAATCAATTAACTAGTTCTGCCGGAGCTGCTTTTATTAGTGCCAACATCGTATTTTGGACATGCAATGAAAGAGAAAGTAATTCTTGTGTGTTAGCTTACTCAGTATACAGATAAAGAATTCACAGTATTGATAGTAAAGAAGCAGACTTCTATGTGAAGTCTGCTTCTTTTTATTTAGTGCTATGAGCATGCCTCTTTTTTGAACATTACTTTTTCCAGTGTTTTAATACCTGATTGATATCTGATCGTACTTCTTTTCGGATTTCTTTTTTACGTTTCCCTTTACCAAACTGATTGTCATAATTAGTTTCGGCATGTCGTATATGAGCTTCTACTGCAAGATCAATCATTTTATCATCAAATTCCTTAGCATTTGCTGTACGTCCTACTCTACCACTATATTTCTCGCATGCATGTTTTGCTATATCAAACTCCCGTTTTGTTGGACAATTAGGGTATCGTCTTCTAATAGCGATGGCGAAATTAATAATATATTCTTTGTCTTGTTGTTCTCGTACTATAGCTGCTTTTCTATTTTTTTCTGCACGGATACCTTGATCTTTCTCACATTCTGTTTTTGCTTTCTCTATAGCAGTTTCTTCCACCAACTGCCCTTGTCGCTCATAGCGCTTTCGGCGTTGATTCCATGCCCATACTACTCCGCACAAGGTAGAATGTTTCCTGGATCTACGGGTCATTGCAGCATCTCCTGGCGGTAACAATACATACCCACCAAACGGAGAACAGCTAAAACAGGTTCCTTTGTGTTTTTCGCTTTCTGCAACAAATGATTTCCCAACAAGAATGCGTTTACCACATTGTATACATCGAAGTTTTTCTTTCTTCGTTAGAAATATATTCTGAGAAGTTGTAGCCAAATATAAATTGTTTTAGAAGGAGACGAAAATACATTTTTTAGTATTGAATTCATCTTAAAACATCACGTATATTGATACATACACATTTTTGATGAAGGAACTTACAGTTGTTATAGAATGAATGACTAGAGATACCCGCAATGTTAAGTTTTTGATTTGCAAGACAAAAAGAAGTATCGGTACTCAAAAAAAGAGTACATTGGTATAAACACATATTGTCAATCATGTTAGAACATATAGCACTAAAACTAGCTACCGAAGCAGACCTCTCTGCTATGGAACAGGTAGGAGATACCTTGTTTGATCACCCCATAAAAACAAATCGGGCCAAAGAATTTATAAATGATCCCAGACATCACATGGTATTAGGATATGATGGTACTCAAATTGTCGCAATGGCCTCGGGATTTCACTATGTCCATCCCGATAAAGATCCTGTATTCTTTATAGATGAAGTCTCTGTACTGGGTGAATACCATAATAAAGGAATCGGACGCAAAATTACCAGGTATTTATGTGATTATGCAAAACAATTAGATTGTAAGGAAGCTTGGCTTGCAACAGAACATTCTAATACTGCAGCAAGAAAAGCCTATGCCGCTGCAGGCGGAATAGAAGACAAAGATCCTATTGTTCTTATTAATTTTGAACTAAAAAATGATGACTAACACTATCCATTATTATATTTACTAACTTTAAGCACATCAAACACAATCATCAATCAAATTCATCATGAAAAAATTCGTATTCCTCTTCCCTGTCCTTTCTTTTTTTATGTCCTGCTCTACCACTCCCGAAGCGGTAATTGCACCCGATCACGTAAAGTTGGTAGAAACAAATCTTAGTCATCCCGTGTATATTAAAGGAGATTCGACATGGACTATAGAAGAACGTATGAAACATTACGGAGTTCCGGGAGTAAGCATTGCAGTTATTAAAGATTATAAGATCGATTGGATAAAAAGCTATGGTATCACAGACAAGGAAACTAAATCTCCTGTCACGAATCAAACACTTTTTCAGGCAGGTTCTATTAGTAAGCCTGTAGCAGCATACGGAGCATTGACACTTGTAGAACAAGGTAAAATAGATCTTGATAAAGATGTAAATACCTATTTACAATCCTGGAAATTACCAGACAGTGAATTCACTAAAGAAAAGAAAGTTGCGCTCAAGCATCTTCTTAATCATTCTGGAGGACTAACCTTACATGGCTTTTTAGGGTACAGCCCTGATCTGCCTGTACCTACATTGGTACAAGTCTTAAACGGAGAATCTCCAGCCAATTCTGGGGCTATCTTTGTAGATAAAATCCCAGAAAAGAGTTTTCGATACTCTGGAGGAGGATATACAGTGATGCAACAAATGATGATCGATGTAGCTCAAAAGCCATTTCCACAACTTATGAGTGAGTTGGTATTGCAGCCTTTACAAATGAGTAATAGTACATATGATCAACCCTTACAAAGTGAGCAATTTAAAATGGCAGCAACCGGTTATTTGCCAGATGGTTCTATGACCAAAGGGAAACGACATACTTATCCAGAAATGGCCGCAGCAGGACTATGGACTACTGCAGAGGACCTGGGTAAATTTGCGGTTAATATACAGCAGACATTAAAAGGAGAAAGTAAAGCTGCATTATCCCAGGATATGACTACCAAAATGCTAACTCCGTTTGTAGAAGATTTTAGTGGATTAGGCATCTTTATAAATAAAATGGAAGACGAAATCTACTTTGGCCACGGAGGCTGGGACGAAGGATTTTCAAGTGAAATGATAGCGCATAAAGATAAAGGGTACGGAGTGGTTGTATTAACCAATTCTAATCATCCTGATTTTATTTCAGAATTGATTCGATCGGTAGCACTTTCCTATTCATGGGATGATTTTGTACCAACGTATGAGAAAAAGGAGATGAATGCTGCTCAACTTAAAGAAATTAGTGGTCGATATCGTCTGCAAAACGATAATTTGATCGAAATATACCACACTAATAATCAGTTATTCAAAAAAGACCTGGGCACAGAACCAGTAGCTTTATTTAAGGTATCTGATAGCACGTATATTAGTAGAGAAAAAAACCAACCTGTTCAGTTTACAACCGATGCAGAGAGTGGGCAATTAAATATGCTACTTATACATCCTATGAAAAAAACAGTTGAATCTACTCTGGTATTGATGAAAGAAGACGAAAAAATTCCTTTTGAATTCCTTGAAGAAGGTAATTTTGAAGAAGGTCTGAAAGCGTATCAGGAAGTGATGAAAACCAATGCGGATGATCCAGCAGTTTCAGAAAACAATCTAAATCGATTAGGATATCGTTTTATGGGTATCGAAAACTTAAAGTTAGCACAAAATATATTTAAAGTCAATGTGCTACTCTATCCAGAGAGCTCTAATGTATATGACAGTTATGCTGAAGCCTGTATGAAAATCGGAGATCTGGATCTGGCCATTGAGAACTACAAAAAATCGTATAGCCTTAATGAGAAAAATACGAATGCACTAAACATGATCGAAAAAATAGAGCAGAAAAAGCAAAGTAATACCGAGTAATTCCTTTTTTTGGATACATATTCGAAAACTCAAATCTCTTAATAATAACATAATATTTATAAAAACTTAGCGTAACATATACCCATTTTCGGGTAATGTTCGTATGTTTAGCTACAGTTTACTGCATATAGTTAACTACCCCATATATTATACGAACAGTATACTATAAACTAAATGATTGCAAAACAAATATTTAAAACTACTTCTAAACCTGTTGGTTTATTCTTTTTTTTATTTTTTTCTCATCTAATTACTGGCTACGCTCAGAAATATGAGCTTACTGATAACGCACTAGAAAAAGAATACCTGGATGACACAGTGCTTCTTGTTTTTGAAGATACAACAAGCTTATCTTTTGAACATATTAGTGCAGAAAACTTTCAACACCATTTTACATCGAGAAAAAATGGTTTTGCATATAATAGTAATGCGATCATCTGGCTAAAGTTTACAATAGAAAACACCTCGGATGTACGAAGAGATTTTGTAATCTTTTCTAATGATTGGGATGTACAGTTTTTCACCAAAAACAAAGGAAACAGCTTTTTTACAGAACGCCAGGGCGTGCTACCTAATAACTTTAATAATAAGTTATATAGTGGCGAAAATGCAGATGGTAAAATTCTGGATTACCTGCTCCCTAATACCAATAGAACGTATTATATAAAAATGCCCGGAGCCTTATACAATGTTTCCTTTAAAAGCTTTGATTTTGTATACATAAGTGATCGTGCAGTAGTAAAAGAAAAAGCATTATTTGATTTATGGAGTAGTAGCATCTATGTTGGAGTACTATTTCTGGTGTTGCTAGCCAATTTTTACCTTATGGTCACTGCATTTAAAAAGAGCTATATCTTTTATGCTTTTTATAGTATTAGTCATGTATTGTTTTTTACAGGGTATTATCAAATCCCAACCCTGCTATCATTTACCTGGCCAATTTCACATAGTATATTTCTTCCTATCACTGCTTCATTATATCTTCTATTTGTACATAACTATTTAAAGATTGAAAAATATAATAAGATCGTAAGTGGAATCTTTAAAGGCTATATCGTATTGGCTATACTGGCCGTAATACTGCTATTTTATCTTTCTCTTACCAATATGACCACATATTATAGCGTATTACCAAAAGTAAATATCACCAATCTTATGTTTTTATTGGTGAGTACCTTTCTTATTATGGTAATCCCGGGGAAATTTAAATATTTTATTCTGCTCGGCACCTTGTTTATTGTTATTGGTGCAACTATCACCTGGATTACCCAATACAATGATGAAATGGTACAGACATTTTCATATTCTATTACCGGAAATGCCATTGAAAAAATTATATTCTTATTTGGAATATTTTATCTCCACAACCAGGAACAAAATGCTGCCAGAGTTAAATTGCTTTCTACGCAAAAGCAATTAGAATTGAGTAAACAGCAGCTTAATAATTTCTCTAATTCAATACGAGAAAAAAATAAACTCATTGAAGCTTTTGAGCAACAAATTGAAAAATCAACAAATACACTACCACAAAAAGAAGAAAACCTGCAACAGCTAACCAAATCTATTATACTTACAGAAGAAGATTGGGAAGGTTTTAAAAAACTATATGAAGAAGTACATCCAAATTTCTTTTATACGTTAAAATCTAAATACCCTAAATTAACCAATGCAGAGATTCGTATGATTGCATTGCTAAAACTTCATTTATCGAATAAAGAAATTGCCGGCATGTTAGGAATCAATCCTGATAGCGTAGTCAAAACAAAATATCGTCTTAAGAAAAAGATATCCGACACAGAAAACATCGATATCGATACCGTAATCGAAAGCTTATAGCACTACTTTCTCTCTGTTTTATTGTTCTACACCTCCTCTCTTAAACCTTATTATTACTAGGTTTTTTAAATTGTCCATGATTTTGTCCACCCCAATTTCCGGGATTGGGTTGCTTTGTTTTATAGTTTAGCCAGAACAAAAACAAGTATACTAATCAAAACACAAATCATGAAAATCAAGTATTTTAAATATGCCATTTACATATTCTTATCAGGTATCATAACATTGACTTCTTGTAGTAAAGATGATGAACCTGCTACACCAGAGTCAGAACAACCCATATCTGATATTAATGAAGGAGATGGTATTAGTAAAGAAGATCTCGAAGCAAATAAAGGGGATATTGGGATAATCATAGATGCTCGTAATGTGGCAAAAAAAGGATATTCGCCCGCTACTGCGGAAGTAAAAATTGATGCTACTCAGGGAGAATATTCCAGGAGTCTGGTGTTAAATGAATTTACCAATGTAGCAAGTATCTCATTTCCGATTGAAGATTTATCAGATGCAGCAGTTAATGAGCTTAAAGAAGGAGTTTCTGTTACAATAGATATCAAAGATAAAGATGGAAAAACAATACAAATTGAAACTTTTACAAAAGTCTCTTTTCAAAAAAACGGTACCGCTCTAAAAATATCGGTTAATACATTGGCTGAAAAAAAGAAACCCATATCATTTAATTCAGCAATACCTTATCATTTTCAGGTAGTTGTAGATGGAGAATTATCAAATCTTGGTATTGCTATTTTAAAAAATTCTAGTGGCGATTTTTATTCTAGGTATATTAAAGATGCATTTAATGCAACAAATAAAATAAAAGCACAATATTATCTGTTCCCTGTACCAGGAAAAGAAGCTACATTCTATATTCGTGCAGTAGGGTCAAATCATTACTGGCGAACAATACAAGGTAATATTTATTCTTCTTTTGTATACGAAGAGTTAGCCAATCAAAATCTTGCTACCGAAGAACATGAATTTATTATAGAAACGAATGATGATGGTAGCGTTTACATAAAAAACAACACACATGGATATATTTTAAGATCAAAAAATGCTAATGCTATTGATGGTCATTTCATGAGCACAGGTTCTGAAGACCAATATTACCAACTTGCAAATCTAAGAATTGTCCCAGCTACCATACAATGGAAAATTGATTCTTTTGGAAAAACCGAATTTATGAAACCCATTCTTCCCGCAGCAGAAACCTCTTTTGGGTTTAATAGTACTCTGGTAAACTGTAGTCAAGGAACATTAGAACAAGAAGTCGGAGCAGAAATAAGTGAAGAATCAAGCACAACAATAGGATGGGAAGAATCTATAGAACTCTCCTCAGAAAGCACATATGAAGTATCTGCTTCTGTAGAAGCATCTGCTTCTGCCAAATTCTTTGGAGTTGGAGTTGATGTAACCACAACGGTCTCTACAGGATATAGCGTATCCAAAGGAATGACAACATCTAATACTGGATTTGGTGAAAATTCGGTATCAAAAACTCAAACTTTTTTTAGTAATCGTACCATAGAAGTATTACCAAAAACAGGAGTTCTTGTATATGATGCTTATCAAAGTTATAAAAATGTAATTATACCTTTTGTACAACGCTATCGTGTTCGAGGTACAGATACTTCAACTAACGAAACGTTAACAGGAAATGAAATCGTATCTCAATTCAGTTTTAACAATTTTGATGGAGTAATTACAACAATAGGAAGTGATTTTGTTGAAATAACCGTAAGAGGAACCATGAAACTAGACAACCTTATAGAAACACAAAGTAATGTTAAAGAAGTAACCACAACTTGTGATTAATCTATCCTTGGTTTTTATTTTTAAAGCAGGACTGTATTAAATACAATCCTGCTTTCTTATTTTTGATAAATACCTCTCTCCTATTTATTTTCCTTAATACTAGTATCTGGTTATCATCTATGTATAGCCCCATAGAACTTGCATATGTACTTCTAGAGCTTTGAAATATGCTAAAACAATGATTAACCAAATCAGATTCATAATAATGATGTAACAATACCCCAAGGTAATCGTCCTATACATACACACCAATCATAAATACACATGGGGCACAGTATAGAACAGGATACTCAAATGAAAGCTTTGATGTATCACAAATACGGTTCGTCTGATGTGCTTACCCTAAAAGATATTCTGATACCTACGCCCAAAGATAATGAGGTACTGGTCAAAATTCATGCAACTGCTATCAACTCATCAGATTGGGAACTCCTAAGAGGAAAACCTTTCTTTGCTCGTATCTGGGGCCTTATAAAACCCAAATATCATATTCTTGGTTCTGATATTGCCGGACAGGTTATTGCCGTAGGAAATAAAGTCGCCCAGTTTGAGACCGGTGATGAGGTATTCGGAGATATATTTTTGCATTGGGGAGGTTTTGCAGAATATGTATGTGTAGATCAGGAGTTACTCTTGCCCAAACCTGAAGATATAACATTTGAAGAAGCTTCGGCTATACCACAAGCAGGTGTTGTCGCTCTACAAGGACTTCGTTATAATGGAGAGATTAAACCCGGACAAAAAGTTTTGATCAATGGTGCTGGTGGTGGTGCAGGTACATTTGCGATACAAATCGCCAAATCATTGGGTGCCGAAGTAACTGGTGTAGACAGCGCAAGGAAACTAGACCTAATGAAATCAATCGGTGCAGATTATGTTATTGACTATACTCAAGAAGATGTTACCAAAAACAAACAGCAATACGACTTGATTTTTGATATTGTAGGATGTCGCTCTGTTTTTGATTTTAAACGTATATTAAAACCTAAAGGAGCATATGTTATGGCAGGTGGTTCTATGCGTCGCCTTTTACAAATTCTCTTTTGCGGTCCCTTGATCTCAAAAACCACTGATAAGAAAATGGGATTGCTAATGCATAAACAGAATAAAGAAGATATAAATCATATGCTGGCACTACGTGATGCTGGAAAAGTAGTACCCGTTATTGATAAATGTTACCCATTGTCTGAAGGTATCGAAGCATTTCAGTATTTTGGAGAAGGGCTGGTTCTGGGAAAAATAATTATCACATCTGAAGCCTAAATTAAAAAGAATAAATATATGAAACGAGCAAAATGGTTTGATCGAAAGTTTGACTTCTCTTTTGAAGAAAACATCTTCCCTTTACTACTCAAAAGACTGGAAGAAACACCCTCTGTCATCAAGAATACAATAGATTCCCTAACAAAAGAACAGCTAACCAGTAAGAAAAACGGAAAATGGTCTATCCAGGAAAATATTGGACACCTGATCGATTTAGAACCCATCTGGCAAGGAAGGCTTAATGATATTTTAACCAATAAATTGGAGTTAAGACCAGCCGATCTGCAAAATAAAAAAACAGATTTTGCACAACATAATCTTAGAGATCGTAATGATTTGCTCAATGAATTCTTAGATATTCGTTCTGAAACTGTTAGCCAACTTCACAAACTTACCGAAAAGGAAATCTACAAACATGCATTGCATCCCAGGTTAAAAACACCAATGCGTACCATGGATTTATTTCTTTTTGTTGCAGAACACGATGATCACCACATAGCTGCTATTGAAGAATTAAAGATCGAATAACAGGGTTTAGTATAACACCAAAAGAAAAAGAGTGTATTACCCTTAAATGAATATTTTAGAATAATACATTTTCTAAAATGAATTGATCAAACAGAGCCTTTCTGGAAGTTTGTTTACTTATTTTGATGGTTATATAGGTTTAGAAAAGCTCGGTCCGATACTAATTGATTAATATTTAAAGGGCATAAAAACTGTCAATTCGAGTGAATTTTACGATTAGAATGAGTAAAATTTGTATCGAGAATAGGTTTTTAGCATTGAAATGCTTGTTTTCGATACAAAATTCTTAACAGAATTTCACTCAAACTGACGCATTTCAGATTACTCGAACTCAGGTTAATACATAGCAAACCCGAATTATGTATTAGAAAATCTACTGCACAATCCAGGTTTAAGCTTACTTGAGTCGTTTTTTTATACTACTCATTTTCTTATTCAGTTTTAGAATTTCTTTCATAAGATGCACATTCTCAATACCTCTATATGAAGATGGTCCTGGCGGTGGTGGTGGATCAGGCACTCCTCCCGGTGGTAACCCTCCATCGGGTCCATAAAACTGTGGTTTAAATTTAACCAGAATATCAATTAGTAATTGTGGGTCTTTTTCAAGATCAATAATAGGTCCATGCTTTTTTATAACATCCTTTATAATTTTCTCTTGGTTCTTTACAGAAATAACAAGGTTCTTATCTCTTATATGAGACTTTGATACTTTAGGTATTTTAGAACTTTCGGCTTTTAAATTTTTGATTTTTTTTGTCATATGCGTTTCAATTTTAGAGTTTTTGTCGTATTTCTTTTTGTCTTTCCCAGGTAACCAATGTTGTTTTTTTACCATTAACAATTGGTAATCCTGCATGCAACATATCATAATTACAATTTCCGTCTGGTAGTAAATTATCCCAGACCAATAACCTTCCTTGTTTTGGTTTAACTCTGATGTCTAAATTTTTGAAATGTGTAGCGCCTCCTTTTTTAGGTGTATTGAGATATAACAAATAGGTTTTCTTTCGCTCTCCTGCATAATGTTCCCTCCAGGCTCCGCTATCATAATGATAATCAAACTTACCGTGTTTAGCATATTTTGTCGCTTGCCAATGCTCTAATCTATTCAGGTCCACCTCAAATAATGATTTGATATCGTTCTCTATTTTCTCTACCACCTCTAAAAGGGTATCTGTAAATAACACCTGATCTGCACTTTTACTAACCCGGGTATTGCTAAGATGACTCTCATGTATCCTTGGATCTATTACTGTACTGCGTTTCCAAAAAGAATATTCGAGTTCTTCTAATATTGTAGTACACATCGAGGTAGATAAAAAACCATCAACACACACGATTTTATCTTTTTTTAATATTTCAGCTATTGATTGCTTCATTTTCTATGGCATTATCATACAACTTAAGGTCGATATGTTTTTCGTATTCAATCACTTTTCTATCCAACCCGAGTATAGCATTAGAAGTCATGTTCGTTGTATAGATTATTTTCATTTTATTATAAGACATCTCTTCTTGTTTATACCATGAAGTATGATCATCCCAATGTGGTGTTCTTGTTTTTCTATCATATAAATGCCACCCCAGGATAATATGAGGATGAAACAAGTCATACCCATATGTATACGCTCTAAGGCTTGTTAAAACCTCATCTCCAAAAAAGTAAATCTCTGGATCAAAATGAATTTCTTCATTAAAGAAACCATCAGCAAACAAAAAATGCAATGAGATAAATTGTGCGACAAGTGGTTTTTTAATTTTTTTCCAATGAGGAATAGGATAGCTTGTTAACTTAGTAAGAAGTCCTTTATCCCGTTCTAAAGGATAGATTTTAAGGGGGTATTTCATTCTACCATCGGGTTCATTTTCGGGATCATAAGAAGGGAGATATGCGGTAATAATTGGTTTTTTTACACCTTCTTCTTTTAAGACTTTAAACATTTTTATGGTTTCCTGATCCCAGTCTTTCACAAACCTATGATGAGAATCCAAATACAAAGTATAGGCTTCATTTTTCCATTGTTTTTGAAGTAAATTACGTGCCCAGTTACAACCTTTACTGTCTTTATAGTGAATATCGAGGATTTCGACATTGCCATAGTCAAAAATTTCTTTTTTAAGCTGTTCTTTATTTCCGTGTTGCCATGCAATTACGATTCTAAGTCTTTCGGGATGTTTTGCCTTTTTATTAAGGTCAATAACGGTATTAGACAGTTCCTTATCGCGATATGCAGGTATTTGTATGTATATCTTTTCGAGCATATTACTTTCTTTTTCAGTTATAAGTTTTATCTCCAAACGAGTCATTACAACTAAATTTTTATCAAGATACAATGGGTTCGTCTCTCAAAAAAGGGGGATTTACCTATTAATAGTCAGTGATTTACCCTTTTTAGGTATGATCTAATGTGATGTAACTTTAGGGAGATTGAGGTAGTGGTATGCTCTTTTTGAAATGAGGTTTCTTGCTTTTCCAGACGTGATCCAGAATCTATAATTGAATCAAAATATCTATATAATCATACTACTTCTTTAGTATATTGCACGTGCATCATTTTTTAACTAAAAAAGACTGTTTGTTTAAGCATTTTTCAAATGATTAGGATCAATCAAGAATTATTAGATTTCTTTTCGCAACTATCAGAATCTTCTGCAAGTACTATGGTAAAAGAGAAGAAGTTTATTTCAAAAGAAAAAATTATTATTCAAGGAAAATATGTACCCTCTATATTTATTATAAAAAGTGGTGTGGTAAAATGTTATGTAAATGAAGATAATGGTCGAGACTTTATCCAGGAGTTTTTTAGTACTGGTGAAATCCTCGGAGAATTAGAAATCTTTAATGATGTTATTAGCTTTTGCAATGCAGAAACGATAACAGAGGTTACTGGATACCAGGTTGATGTTAAAGATTTTTATACGCTACTGGAAAATCATCCAGAACTTAATGTATTGTTATTAAAAGCACTAGCCAATAAAGTACGAGATACTGCGATTAGAGCATCCCAACAACAATCATATCCTATAGCCTATAACCTTAAGAAATTAATGAAATTTTCTTCTGATGAAGCTATGGCTTTTTCTAAACAAGATATAGCCGATTATTTAGGAATAACGCTACGTAGTCTTAATAGAGCGCTACATGAGATATCTTAATATAGTTAGTATATTTGATGAAATTATGAGAATCCCGTATGGTTCTCAAAACTTATATATCATCAAAGGTAAACACAAGTATTAAATTATTAAATGGATAACTACGCTATTCTTAGCATTATAAGCTTGATGATTGTATTTATATCATCACTTTTTGCCATCTTCTTATTAACCGTAAAAACCAAAAACAAAACCAGTAATCGTCTTATTGCTGCTTTTCTTATCCTCGTGGCCATCGATATCAGTTCTTTTTTCTACCATCGATTTATAGATATGCCTCTAACGCTAGAAATGATACGTATGGATCTTCCATCTTTTTCAAGTCCGGTGCTTTATCTTTTTGTCTTATCGGTTATCTATATAGATTTTAAGCTGAAACCAAAACATCTGTTACACGGACTTCCATTTGTAATAAGCACTTTGATATTTACACCTAGATTTTATTTGGCAAGCCAAGAAGCCAAACTTTCTTTTATGAATAATTATTTGCTAACTCCAGAATCCATTTCCACTATGATTATTGGTCATATTCAGGTTATAGCATATATCATTGCCATTTTTGTCATCTTAAAAAAGTCTAAGAAGATAATGCTGGAAAACTACTCTAATGCAACCACAGCAAAACATAAATGGTTGTTTCAGTTAAACGTTATTTCTAGTTTCATCTTTGTTGTTAGTACTTCAAAAACGATATTTAAGTTTTATAATGATGATTTCCAAACTGTAAATATTGCCAGAATTATTGTTGTGTTTCTGGTTCTATGCTTTATATGCTGGTTAATTTTAAAAGCATTGTATAATCCAGGTTTTTTTAGAGGAATTGATTCTAAATTACTTCCGGTAGAAAATATGATTACAAAGAATGAAACAGTAATCAATCTCCCAGGCGATAAAGTGATTCAGGATCAAATACAACAATTAAAAACGTATATGATCGACCAAAAACCTTATCTAAATCCTACACTCACTATACAGAATTTGGCAGATGATCTGCAACTACCCGTTAGAGAAGTATCGATTCTGATCAATCATCATCTGGATCAGCACTTTTTTGATTTTGTAAATGAATATCGTATACAACATGCAATGGATATTTTAAAAGATCCTACTAAAAAACAGGTAACTGTTCTCGAAATCTTGTATGAAGTTGGTTTTAACTCTAAATCTTCTTTCAACACTTCTTTTAAAAAATACGCTAACGTCACCCCTACTCAATACAGAAAAAACAACTCATAATCAGAGCTTTGCAAAAAGTCGAACGTTTGCTTGTAAAAAGTCGAACTCATTTTTGGTGATCAAAAGCGTTCGATTATTTTAATCGGTCGCATAGGTTGTATTCAAAAATGATATTTGCTTCATAATTAATCTTAAATATAAAATTGTGATGCGATCTATTTTTATTTCTTTATTGTTTTTATGTCCTTTCTTATGCTTTTCTCAACTAGAAATCAAAGGAAAAGTTATTAGTAAAACAGAAACCATAGCTTTTGCCAATGTTATTTTATCAACGCCCGGTTCTGATGGTACAGTAATTACAGGTGCAATTACTGACGAAAACGGAAACTTCACCCTAATGGCAAAAGAAGGAACTTATACACTGGCAATACGTTTTATGGGGTATACCGAATGGCAAAAAGATATCGTACTAGATAGCGTTGTAGATTTAGGTAATATTACTCTCGAAAGCAGTACTACCAGCCTTGATGAAGTTGTGATTACCAAAACCAAAAAAGTAATAGAACGTAAACCAGATCGTTTGGTGTTTAACGTAGAAAATAGTATTGCTGCCAGTGGCGGAGATGCATTAGATGCTCTTAAAATAGCTCCAGGGGTCACCATCCAGAATAATACCTTGAGTATGATTGGTAGAGGTGCATCACGCGTAATGGTTGATGGACGATTATTACAGCTATCCGGAGAAGAACTAATAGACTTTTTAAATGCCATAGCAGCAAGTGATATTAAGAAAATAGAGATTATTACGAATCCACCAGCTAAATATGAAGCTGCAGGAAATGGTGGACTTATTAATATTGTTTACAAAAAAGGAGCACACAATTCCTGGAAGAATACCACTACCCTGTCCCACAATCAGAATACATACCATTTTACTACTTTACGTAACAACTTTTTTTATAACAAAAACAAATTACGATTTTCTGTAAGTGCTAATGGTACTAAAGGAAATAATAGAGAAATAGAAGAAGTAGATGTGTTTTATCCCAATGGCCCATGGATATTGGATATGGATAACAAGGCAAATAAAGATAATATATCAGGACGTTTATCGGTAGATTATGACATTACAGATAATATTATCATAGGAGCACAATACCTGGGGAATCAAAATACTCCGGATAATGCCGTACAATCTACTACTCAAATTTTTAATGCATCCAATCAATTAGATTCTATATTAGATAATACAGGTTTTTTTGATAGAAAGGTAAAAAGCCACCTGTATAACCTACATATGATTACTACACTGGATACTCTGGATAGAAAAATCTCTTTTGATATTGATTATTTTGATTATGATAATAACCTGAAACAAGACAATGTAGTGAATACGTTCTTACCAAACGGTGAATTTGTTGGGATCAACTATGCAGCTATGAACTTATCGGATCAACGTATCGATAATTTTAGTGCAAAAATAGATGTCGAACACCCTTTTCCATCTGTTAATTTATCATATGGTGGTAAGCTTAGTTTTATCAAAACCATAAATGGTTTACAAAATTTCACTACAGAGACGGGTACTCCTATTTTTGATCCTATAGCTTCCAATCAATTTGAATACACAGAAAATATTCAGGCATTATATGTTAATGCTTCAAAAAAGATCAATGAAAAATGGGAATTTCAACTCGGATTACGAGTAGAAAACACACTTACAGAAGGGTTCTCAGAAACCCTAAACCAAACCAATACGAACGAATACTTAAAGTTTTTTCCGACAGCCTATATATCATATCAAAAAAATGATGAAAACGTATTTTCTCTTAATTATGGAAGACGTATTAACCGACCAGGTTTTAGGAATTTAAATCCATTCAGAATTTATGTGAATAGTAATAGTTTCTCTGAAGGAAATCCATTTTTACAACCTTCATTTACAGATAGTTTCGAATTTAATCACACCTACAATAATACACTAACTACCAATGCTTTCCTTAATGTTACCACTGATGGTTTTGGTACTATTTTCACTGCAGATCAAGAAACCGAGGTACAAGCTGTGATACGAGAAAACTATTATAAAAGTTATAATTGGGGAGTTGGTGAAACATTCTCTTTTAATACGCTCCCTTGGTGGAAAAGCCAGAACCAGGTATATGTTCTTGGATACAAAACTGTGATTGATAATAAAATAAACGCTAATGCCGAAGATGGATTTCAGCTTTATTTTTCTACAAATAATACGTTTACATTAGGTAAAAACACCAAATTACAAGTTAACTTTTTATATAATTCACCACATAAAGCTAACTTGTTTGATATTAGTGAAACCTACAACCTAAATCTAGGAGTAAAACAAAGTATGTTTAAAGATAAACTACAGCTTTCGGTATTGGTGAATGACATATTAGATACATCAAGTTATAGTAGGCTAGCCTCTGTAGTAAATGGTATAGAATCGGTATATGCTCAAAATTATAGCCCTCGATTTGCCAGAATATCACTATCCTATACATTTGGAAATAATAAAATAAAGAGTAAACAAAGAGGTTTTGGAAATGATGAGGAAAGAAACAGAAGTAACTAATGAGTACATCTTCCTATTGTACCATTTTTCATTAACTCATTCAAAATCAATAATGTTGTTGGATCTCCATGTTGTGCTAAACGATTGATAACTTCTTCAAGATGTTTACTATCCTTTACATGAAACTTCATTATTAAACAGTCTTTTCCGGTGACTCTGGTGCATTCCACCATTTCAGGATACGCATCTGCATCCAGTGCATCGGTAAAAGACTGAAAATTGATTCTATTTACACTCATCATAATGAATGCAGAAAGAGACCATCCCAGTTTAGCAGGATTTACCTGCATTGTATATCCTGTGATCACTTCTGTATCTTCCATACGTTGTACTCGCTCTGCCACAGCAGATGGAGAAAGCCCCACTACTCTACCAATATGTGCAAATGGCAAGCGTGCATTTTTTTGTAATAATTCTAAAATCTTCCAGTCTAAATCGTCTTTCACCATAATCATTGGTTTTTAGTTATAATTAAGATATATTCTCCAGAAAAAACAAAGATAAGCCAATGATTTGTTTTCTTAGTCTCCTTTCTTTCGTATAATTTTGAATCAAAATCTAATACAATCCTATGTTTGGCATTCTCAATTTTGGAACCTTTATTTTAGCAGGAATACTGCTTAACCTCACACCTGGAGCAGATACTATGTATATTTTAGGGCGTAGCATTTCACAAGGAAAAAAATCTGGAGTGATCTCTGCTCTGGGGATATCTTCGGGAGCTCTTTTACATTGTCTTTTTGCAGCACTTGGGTTATCTATTCTATTAGCAAAATCTGCTACTGCATTTAGTATCGTTAAATATGCTGGTGCTGCTTATCTTCTATATTTGGGAATTAAATCATTGTTAGCAAAATCAACAGCTATTGCTGAAGTAATTAAGAGAAAAGATACAACACAAAACTACTTAAAAGTATACATGTCAGGTGTTTTAACCAATCTACTTAATCCAAAAGTTGCTCTCTTTTTTCTGGCATTCTTACCACAATTTATTAATCCTGAGTATGCAAAAAGTGCCATTCCTTTTCTAATTCTTGGGTTTACTTTTGTAACTACAGGCACAATATGGTGTATGATATTGGCATTCTTTTCTGCCAAGCTGGCAAACAAGATCAGAGGGAACAGTAAAGTGAAGTTTTGGATGGATAAAACCACAGGAGTTCTCTTTATTTTACTAGGAATCAAATTAGCCTTAAGTAAAAAATAATACTTCAGATAAGTATTAAAACTTTTCATAACAGCATGTAAACAATTCTTAAAAAAGAATTAAAATCTAGAAAAAAAGTAGGGTATCGTATAAGTTAACCGTTGTATAATTAAGAGAAAGTAATTAGCTTTTGAGAATAAAGTTGGATATGTTGTTTTCTCATAAGAATATATAGAATAATTGATAGGTGAAATCACAACTATCAATTATCATACAAATTATTGACAATCATTATCTTATACAAGATTCAGTTGTTGACTTAAAAAGAAATATTATGAAGCGAATATCAAAATTAGCAAGTATTGTACTAATTTCATTTTTGTTATGGTTTTGTTCAGGAGATGACGATACTACAAATCCTGATACAGGTGAACCTGTAGAAGCAACAAAAATATTAGTAGAAACCTTAAGCGTTCCCTGGGAGCTAATTTGGGGTCCTGATAATTTCTTATGGGTTACCGAACGTAACGGAAAAATTAGCAGGATAAATCCTGACAGCGGAGAACAACAACTGGTATTTACTATTCCTAACGTATCACAAGTAGGTGAAAGTGGGTTATTAGGAATGGTACTTCACCCAAATTTTGATACAAATCCATATGTATACGTTGTATACACGTATAATGGAGGAAGTGGTTTACTGGAACGATTGGTTCGGTTTACATATGCCAATAATACGTTAACTAATGAAACCACACTTATAGACCAAATCCCTGCCAACTCTAACCACGATGGCTCTCGTTTGTTGATCACTCCCGACATGCACCTAATTATGACTACGGGTGATGCAGGAAACACAAACCTTTCTCAAGACATGAATTCTTTGGGAGGTAAAACCTTAAGATTAAATCTAGATGGCACTATTCCCTCTGATAATCCTTTTACAGGGAGTTATGTATATAGTTTGGGACATAGAAATGCACAAGGATTGGTATTACACCCTAATGGCAAGCTATATAGTTCTGAGCACGGACCAAGTTCTGATGATGAAATAAATATCATACAGTCTGGCAAAAATTATGGCTGGCCCAATGTAAAAGGTAAAATTGATACTCCAAACGAACAGACTTTTGCAGCAGGTACAGAGGTTATTGAATCTATTTTTGAATGGACACCCACCATTGCTCCCTCTGACCTGATATACTATACCAGTGATAAAATTCCTGAATGGACCAATAAATTATTGATGACCGTTTTAAAGGATCAAAGAATAATTGCGCTTACTTTAAATAGCGATGGAACTGCTATTACCAATGAAGAAGTGTTCTTTAATGGTAAATTTGGCCGTCTTAGAGATATTGCGGTTTCTCCTCAGGGACGTGTCTTTATTGCTACCAACGGAAATTCGTATGGAGATACCAGTAGTACACATCGTATTATAGAGATTAATAAAATTGAGAAGTAATTCTTCAGAAAAACCTTGTCGTAGAACATAATCAAGGATATGACAAAAACTGATTATTCTTAATTTATAATCATATCATCAAACTATTATCATGGCTCCACAGGTTTTAAAACACTGTGGGGCTTTTTTTAGTTTTTATACCGTTTTTATTTATCCACTCTTATAAAACGGTCGTTTTATAAGGCTTTATTTTTAAGTGATACTAGTAAACCAAAATCCATTTATTCGGAAATTTCCTTTTCTTCTTTTGTAGAATTTTTAATCGTACTTCTTTTCACTATTTAGTTAGACCTATATATAGCGTGCCTTAGGTTATCCTAATCAGAGCATCCTTGAATTGTTCTATTTGACAATTCAAGGATATTTAGCGATGGTTGAACCTAAAGGTATTTCATCTTCTCTCTAACAGCTACATATTTGAAGTATCAAATACATTAAACCATTCTTTTTTAAAACAAATAACTATGACACCCACTGAAGTTTTTTCTATATCAAGCATGATTGCTATGCCAATGTGGATTCTTATGATTCTTTTTCCAAATTGGAAAGCTACCCGGTTCTTAATTGATTTCAAAGTAGTTCCGATACTACTGTCTTTTATATACGTCTTCTATATTTTCAAAACCATCCAAATAGGTGGAGGAATAGATTTTGGAAGCCTTACTTCGGTTATGGCATTATTTACAGAAGAAAATGCCGTACTGGCTGGCTGGGTACATTATCTAGCTTTTGATCTTCTGGTAGGCATGTGGATGCTAGACCAAAATAAAGGAGTAAAAATTCATCAATTAATAATGGCTCCTTGTCTTTTTGGGACTTTCATGTTAGGACCTATTGGATTTCTACTTTTTATAATCATTAGAGCATTTAAACAAAAACAATCATGATATATTCAAACAAAATACTTAGCACAGTAAAAGAAGAAAGTCCAATATTGTATTGGGTAGTAATGACCCATATAATTTTGGCTGTTGGATGTATGATTGGTTGGTTTATTGATGAAAGAACACTTATGGGAGTGAATGTTTGGATTAAACCTTTAAAATTTTCAATCTCAGTAGGCATTTATATCTTTACAGTAGGATACCTTATGACTTTATATCCGTATTCAAAAAGAAAGAAAAATTGTATCAATAACATCGTTACCTGGACACTATTAATAGAAGTTTTTCTCATTATTTATCAGGCATCTAGAGGAGTGCAATCTCACTATAATGTATCGTCTCAATTTGATGCATTACTCTTTGCAGCAATGGGAATACTAACGGTAATCAATGTTTTAATTATGGTGTTATTTATCTTTGATACTATCCGATTAAAATTAAAAACGTCTAAATCAATTCAATGGGCTATACTTCTAGGTTGGTTAATCGTAGTTTTTGGTAGTTGGATTGGTGGTCAAATGATAAGTGAAATGTCTCATAATGTTGGTGTAAGTGGTGACTTAAGGGTAGCTCATTTTTTTGGATTGCATAGCATACAAATAATTCCGTTATTCGCACTATGGATATCTAATAAATGGAATGCCACAAGTAGAAATCAAGTCATTTCGGTAACTATTTTTGGATTACTTTACGCCACATGGATTGGATTCACCTTCTATCAAGCTAAGCAAGGTATGCCATTAATTAGTCTATAATCAAACTACTATGCTATTTAACAAAGAAAGACGTATACAATATTTAGGTTTTAATGACTTTTGGTTCACTGTCATAGGTATTCTAATTCTGAGTTTGATTACGGACTACCTTTTTAATAATTCATTTGCAAGGCACTCTTTTGGCATAGCAACTCTTAATTGGAGTGCCTCCCTATTTTTTACAATTATTGATTGGTTTATTATAAGATCAATTATGATTTTTTTACGGAAAAAATATCCTGATTTTCAGGATGATAAAAAGCGCATCGTAATATTTTTTCTAGCTATTATTAGTACTATACTATTTGTTGATTTCGTTGGAGGGTTTTTACTAACAAAGATCTTTAATTTATTTGGTATGAACTCCAGTCACACCACACAATTAAAGATACTTATACCTATTATATTAATCACTATTATGACAATGGCAATATATGAAGCAGTTTATTATTATATAAGATTAAAAAAATCAATTAAAGAAGAAGAACAAGCAAAACGAGTGATTGTACAGACACAATTAGATGCACTTAGAAACCAGGCACAACCTCATTTTTTATTCAATAGTCTCAATACATTGCGGGACATTATTGATCAAAATTCTAAAGAGGACGCAAAAGAATTTGTTGACAAACTATCTGATGTATATCGTTTTATATTACAGTCTGGAAATGTTAATCTAACTTCGCTTAGAGAAGAATTAAGATTTGCTAAAGCCTATATTCATATTCAGTCTGAAAGATTTGGAGATAACCTGAAATTGAATTGGCATATTCCAAAAACAGCACTAGATGCTATGATTGCCCCTATGAGTCTTCAACTTTTACTTGAAAACGCAATAAAACATAATGTGATTTCGAAAAGAAAGCCTCTTGTAATACATGTTGAAGCTAAAGATCATCAGTTAATAGTACAGAATAAAATTGAATTAAAATCTACTAAAATACCTTCAACAAAAGTAGGGCTAAAGAATATACAAAAGCGATATGCTTTGATTTCTAACAAATCTCCTGAAATTAAAAACGATGGAAATCAATTTACCGTTTCCCTTCCCTTATTAAAAATAACAGATCAAAATAAAAACTATGCAAGTACTGATTATTGAAGATGAATCGCGTGCAGCCAATCAATTACAAAGCGTGCTCAAAACTGGTGGTTTCGAATATCAATTATTAGACGTAATCGATACAGTTGAAGATGCTGTTATATGGTTTCAAACACATCCAACTCCAGACTTAGTATTCATGGATATACAACTAGCGGATGGTCTGAGTTTTGAAATATTTCAGGAAGTAAATGTAGAAGCACCTATTGTTTTTACAACTGCTTTTGATCAATATGCTATTCAAGCTTTCAAAGTAAATAGCATAGATTACTTACTCAAACCAATCCAACAGGATGAACTAAATACTGCACTTAATAAGTTTTTTAAAACAAATACACCCTCTGTTGTTGCTCCTGATATTTTAAAACAGCTTCTTAGTAGTATGCAAGTAATCAACCAACGAGAAGGTATACTAGTAAAAGAAGGAAGCGGATTTGTACAAATTAAAACTTCTGATTTGATATATGTGTATTCTCAAGAAAGCATCACTTTTGGAGTGACTATTAATAAACGCTACATTATTGATGAAACTATCGATCAATTATTTAGCTCGTTAGACCCTAATCAATTTTATAGGATTAACCGTGGTCAAATTATTTCCAAAATTTCAATTCAAAAAATAGATTCGTATTTTAATCATCGAGTTAAACTTTCTATGTTAAATCCAAGAGATCAAGAATTTATTGTAAGTAGGCAAAAGACCAGTGATTTTAAAGAATGGATGAACAAATAATAAGCGTATTACATTTCAACAATTAAAAATAACACTTCAACAAAAAGCTCTATTTATGGTAACAGAATAAGACAATATTTGTGATATAATAAATAACAAAAAAAATTATATCATGAAGATAAAACTTATAACAATAGTATTTTTAATAGCTACTGGAATACTTAGTGCACAATCAGATAAAAGCGCGAATACCTACCAAAAAATAGTAAAACAAACCGATGAGATCTATGATAACCTAGTTAAAATTAGGCGCGATTTACATATGAATCCTGAACTATCTAAGCAAGAAAAAAGAACTTCTAAAATCGTTGCCGATTATTTAAAGGATTTAGGATTAGAAGTAAAAACTAATATTGGTGGTCATGGAGTTGTAGGAATTCTAAAAGGTGGTAAAAAAGGCCGAAAAATAGCTTGGAGAGCAGATATGGATGCTATTAAAACAGATGATCCAGATCCAGTTACCTTTAAGTCCAAAAATAGAGGTATAAGACATATCTGTGGTCATGATGTTCATACAACCATTGGTTTAGGAATAGCTACTATTTTATCCCAACAAAAAGAAGATCTAGAAGGTACCGTTTATTTTATTTTTCAGCCATCTGAAGAGACTTTTACAGGTGCAAAAGACATGATTAAAGATGGGCTTTTTGACATCATTAAACCAGATGAAATTTATGGACTACATATTGGTCCTGGAACATCAGGAATGATCAATTTTAAGGCTAATGAATTATTTGCTTATCAAAGAAGCCTTAAGGTAAAATTCAAACCTAGTGTCAATGACAATGAATTAGAAAATTTTATGAATACTGTTCTAAAAGGTTATGCTCGTAATCCCCTTAAAGGCTCACCTTGGGATATCATAAATAATATTTCTGATCCTAAAATTGGGATCACAAGTAAGGAAACAATTTATAAAGACTACTTTTTATTAGATGGAACAAAACTTTATAAAGATCAGGACACCACTTTTTTTAGCGCTAGTTTCTTTGAAACTAATATTGAAAATACTCATAGTATACCCCTTGAAATAAAAAAACAAATCCTTAATTCTAAATTTAAAGATGCTTTTATTTCTATTGGATATTCAAGAGCTTATGCAACTCCTATAAATGATCCTGAACTCACAAACATTGCTGAACAAACTATTCGTAATTTTTACAATGAAGAAATGTTTAAACCACTGTACGGACAAGCTCCTTATTTTGGCGAAGATTTTATATTTTATCAGCAAAAAGTACCTGGAGTATTCTTTTTTTTAGGAGGATCTAATACTGAGGAAGGTATAAGTTCTATGCCACATTCACCAAACTTTGCTGTAGATGAAAAAACGATAAAATATGGAGTACAGTGTTTCGCTTCTTTAATTTTCGAACGTACTAACAACAAATAAAAATCATGTAGAGGTCAAACATCAATCAACGACTCCCTAATATTTAATGCCAGTTCTTATATGAAATAGTATAAGACATCTTAATAAGATTATTTTTCCAAATCCTGAGCTAAAGAAAAAGCTTTATAAGACAAAATCTATAGTGGTATCCTGGATTATTGATCGGTTAGTGGGATTTACTCAACATACTTTTTGTAGCCCTAGAAGTATCACTAAAGTATTTTTAAATATTAGCGTAGGAAACAAGAGACAACTATAAACCTATTTATATAATGATAAAAACTCTTAAAGCATAAATTTAGCACCTGACTCTTCCCTACTATCAATGAATTTTAAAAGAGCATTAATACTCTATAATTAGCTTTGTTTTTCTCTGAATTGAGAACACAATCTGTATCTATTTGACGTTTTTTATTTTCTTTATTATGGCTACCCCATAAAAAGGGTAGAACAAACCTAGAAAGGAACTCCTAAAACAAATATAATCAAACAGATTCACCCATATGCATGTATATTCAAGCAACTGGTTAACAATTAATTAACATTACTTTGTTATTAATTGGTTAAATGTTAATTTTTTTATGAATAAACATGATGGATTTTATAAAACTAAGATATATTTGAACTAGTAAAAAGTAAAGTTGAAACTTCATAATTAGTACAAGTTGAGTTTGTGTTAAATACCAATTATGTTTCAATTTAGGCCCTCTATTGGAGTAGTTAACCAAAGGGGGCCGCTTTCTATAAAATGACTTCTTTATTAGTTAATTCGGGCCAAAAGAAACAAAAACCTGCAATAGTACATTTTCATGTAGGATTTATTGTATTTCAATAAAAGATTTTTCTTACACAAGACAAAAACAGGGTTAAATAAAGTTTTTTTTGGTATATACTATATGCAATACTTACACCTATTCTTTTTGCAAAAAGATAATAATTGTTTTATGGTTAATATTGGCCATAAAGCTATTTAAAACCCTAATGTTCTATAACCAAATATATGCTTAAGCAAGGGCCATCCTATACATGCATTTTATTGTTTTTCAACATATTGTACAATTTTCACTTGCATATGTTACGGTTTTTCCGTAGTTTTATCACGCCTCATATTAAAATTAATAGCTTATGCAAAGAATTACCCTTGAACAAGAGTTTAATGCTCGACAATTAGATATTAAATACAAAGACCTCTGGGATCGAGGCATTCACCTCTTTACAATAAATGACCAAAATCGTGATTTTTACTATTCTATTTATTATGTAGATTTATTATTTGTTGAAGTAATTTATAATAAAATTACAGGTGATATTATTACTATCAAAAGCTTTACAGATAAGAGAAAACTCATGTTTTATCTTAGAGAAGACTTTTCATAATTAAAGTCTTTCAAGTACTCGTAATACTAACCCGATTTATGTATTAGAAACCTACTATGTCTTGAGGCTTTCGGGCCTTATAACTAAGCCTAACACATAAATCAGGTTAACGTTTACGGTACCAAATATTAAGGATTAATCCAATGATCACTAATAAGGTCCCTATAATACTTAGGATTGGATATATATCGGTAAACCAAAACACCCCTGCAATCATCGTAAAAATAACTTCGACGTATTTTAAGGATACCACTTTATTCGTTGCCTGAGATTGAAATGCTTTGGTCATAAATAACTGTCCGAAATACCCAAAAATCCCTAGACTAAGCAATAGTAGCCACTCTACTCCTATTGGTGTGGTCCAATTGAAAATGGAAAGAACACCTCCTACAGTAACAGAAATCCACATGAAATAGTTAACGATCACAACGGGATGATCGCCATGACCAATTTTATTGATAAGCACATATACCACTCCGCTAAATACTGCTGAGCCCAACACTAACAGTAAACCAAAAGAATCTACATTGGGATCAAAACCTTTGATCATCAAAACTCCACTAAAAGCCATCAAAAAGAACAACCATTGTATTGGTTTTACTTGTTCTCTAAGAAAAAATACAGCAAAAATGGTAGCAAATATTGGTGATAAGTATCGTAAGGATACAGCAGAACCAATAGGAAGATAATTAACTGACATAAAGAATAATCCCATCGAAGTAACTCCTGCAAGGCCTCGATAAATCATTAATCTTTTTTGGTTACCCAATATTGGAATCTCATGCCATAACAAATAACTCATTGTAAAAAATAACGAGCCAAACGCTCTAAAAAATACCAGCTGTGCTCCTCCAAAATGTGCTAAATACTTAACAAGTAAGTTCATTGCTGTAAAAGACACAGCGCTAAGAAGCATAAAGTATATAGCTTTTTTCATGTATTTAATTAAAAAATCAAAGGTGCAACCTAAATGGTTTTGCTAATCGATCACCCTGTAATTTTGGAATTCCTGTTTTCTGAACATAATGCCCCCAATTAGAAACAACATCAACAACTTGCTGTATTGCTTCCTTATGATTTTTATAGCTAATCTTCTCTCCTACAGTAATCAAATCCTGTAGTGTAAAATTATCCCGTTTACCATTGATTGACATCTGATGCATGCTGGTCCAGATTCCTTCTGGATTGTACGAATAAGTCACATCATAAGCAGGAGAAAGTCTCCAAACTCCACGTTTATCCATCAAAAAAGAAATATTCTTAGTATGATCATCCTGGTTACGGGCAATGACATTAAACACCATTCTTTTGTACAATTGTATAGCATCACTATGTGGTAATCGTAATTGTCTCATTACTTCGAATGCATTTTCATAAGAGTGTGCACCTGGAGATTTATAATCAAAATGTGCTATCGAACACAAGGTTTGCATGTGTATTTTTTCGTTATTACTATGGCGATCAAAGCGTTTGGTCATAAAGTGAGCTCTATCATGCTCTTCAAAAAGTAAAGATTTTTCCATATTAATACCACAATCCAATGCCATTAAATAATATGCATATTCGATCCTTCCATACCCTTGTGGGTCTCCAAGAGTAGTATCATTTACTCCATCAAACTTAAAAATATAGTGTTCAAATCCGTGAGGAGCTATGGCTTGCCCCGATCGGATCTCATTTGTTGTGGAATTGTAAGCGATTATGGCTTTAGCCCGTTGCCCTCCAGCCGAAGTTCCTACTTTAATCAATTCATTAAGGTGTTCTGTTTCAGAAAGATTTAGTTCTAGTTTTTCTCGTGTATTAAGTATTTTTTCTGCCAGTTGTGCCAGTTTATCTACTTCGAGGGTAGTAGTTTGAGCTTGTCCTATGTGTTTTGCAGGTTGAAACTCTAATGCTCCCATACCACGAGTACCAATATAACACAAGCGATCTAGTGGGGTAAATTTAGATTTTGGGATATCATTAAGAGCTAGCCATTGATCAATTAAGCGATTTCCGAAATCATCGGGCAATACATCAGACAACATTCCTGGTAATCCGCGGTAGGTTTCCTGGTTTAGATTAGGAAAGCTATATATTTTTTTTGCAGAAGACCGTATCGGCATGTGTATCGGTGACACATCCTGATTTTTATTTAGAAATGAAGAGAAAAACTCAAAAGAAGCAAAGTTTTTTTTGCTATCCCAACTCAATGCTCCCAATTCTTCTCCCCAAAGGGTAATTTTAATAACATCTACCATAATGGGTCTTCATTTTGATTTTTAGAGCTACGTGACGCACGCTCACGCTCTTTTCCTTTTAGTTTTAATAGTTCTATGGGACTTATACCCGGATCTGGAAATAAAGAGCTTAATGCGCTTAAATCTCCAAATGCCCGAAGTATTTGGATAAAAGTTAATAAAGTAGTTGTCTTTCCGGATTCAAAATTCTTAATCGTTTGCACATGTACCCCTGCCCTTTTAGAAAGTTCATCCTGAGTAATATTAAGATTAAGGCGTCGTTGTTTTACTCTTTGAGTAAGTTCTGCCAGTATTTGTTCGTCTGAAAGGTTATTAATATTCATCACACATAAATTAAATTAACGTATATAATAATATACATTAAAAATGTAAAACGTAAATTAAGTATAATATATTATACTCCTTAGCACAATAATGTATCAAATATAGTAAAGTATATCATAATATACTTAATATTAACTAAAAAACCATAAAGTATACCAAAATATACTTTAAATAAATATTTTTGACTACAGATAGTATTATCATTCATTAAAATAGAATTTTTAATATTTATCATTATGAAAAACAGGTAAATCCCCCTTTTATATCATTTAGAATATTATTATTTTTAACCTACTTAACAATCCCCTCTTATCATATCGTCTGATTGTCTTAAAATCTAAGACAATGAAACATTCTATTCGATTACAAAGTATAAGCGCAGTACTAGCAATAACTCTTTGTTGTACAAGCTGCATGTCTACACGAGTTGTAAGTATTCATGATAGTGATTCTGTGGTTAAAAACACTAAAACCTCCTGGAGTTTCGCCTGGGGATTAGTTTCTCCTAAAGATATCGATGCCAAGTGCGAATCTAAGCACTTAAGCTCGGCAACTAACACCACTAATCTTGGATACATATTACTATCTACAATTACACTAGGCATTGTTATACCACAAACCATAGAATGGGAATGCGCTCCACCAGATCCACCAATTGATGAATTATAGATTAAATACATCATTTCTGTTTGGCTTATATCAATAAACACAGGAACCATATCGGATTTGATATTGATCTGCCAGCAGTGCTATCTAAAAACAAAGACATTTTGTAATAAAATATAAAAAAGTATAATCATGGCGTTACCAAAAGGCATCGAGACATTACCTATAAGGAAATGGGAAAACAGGCATCAAAATTTTACTCAAAAACTAACACAAAACGCCTCTTTCAAAGTGCGTAATGATGATTCGTTGAGTAAAGGAGCTGATAAATACATAGCCACGACCAAAAACCTACAATGGCTAACAGGACATGCAATTGATAACAACATTAGATTACGCGCTATGGGAAGCGGCTGGTCATTTTCTAAGGTAGCTGTTTCTGAAGGCGGTATCCTAGACACTAAATCATTACGTCTTAGTTTTTCGGTTAGCAAACCAAACATAAGCAACGAATACTTAAACAAAGGAGGATTAGCTGAAGATCTATTTTTTGTACAATGCGGAGTTTCTATATTACAACTTAATTCAAAATTAGAAAAAGAAAAACGACCTAATCGCTCCATTAAAGCCTCGGGAGCTAGCAATGGCCAAACAGTAGCAGGCGCTCTATCCACAGGCACCCACGGCGCTGCTTTTAACGTAGGAGCAATACAGGATTTTGTAACCGGGATACATCTAGTCGTTGGTCGAGATCGTCACATATGGCTAGAACGAAGCTCTAACCCTATAGTATCCGATCGATTTATTAATTGGTTAGGTGCAGATTTAATAAGAGATGACACTATGTTTAATGCCGCCTTGGTAAGCTTCGGAAGTTTTGGAATCATACACGGTATTATGATAGAAACAGAGCCCAAATTTCTACTCGAAGAACATCGCATAGATAAAATCGCTTACAATAGTGATCTTAAAAGCACCATGAAAACATTAGATTTTTCAACAATTAACACCATACTCCCCTTTCCTCAACATTCTCCTGATCGAGAATTGTATCATTTTGAAATACTTATAAATCCATATGATTTTGAGCCAGACAACAACAATAAAGGTGTATTCCTAAAAGTCTCCTACAAACGCAAATACAGAGATAACTATACCCGTAGGACTCCTGACGACAAAGGCTTAACCTATGGTGATGATTTACTGGGACTAATACAAACAGTTATGGATAGTCTGGGAGGGTTATCGATTTTATTAGTCCCAAAATTAGTCAACATACTATTCCCTCTGGCTTACAAAGAAATTCCTCCTATGGAGGGAACTATTGGAGAAACATTTAGCAACACCAAATTTAGAGGTAAAGTTGCCAGTGCAGCTCTAGGAATAGATATTAAAGATAGTGTACGAGTAGTCGAAGAAATTATGATGATTATTGAAGATGGTGATCCTTTTCCTGGCGGAATATCATTGCGATACGTAAAAGGAACCGAGGCTTTATTAGGCTTTACAAAATTTGACAAAACCTGTGTACTAGAATTAGATGGTGTAGATGCAGATATAACCCGAAAATTCTATGAAAAAGTATGGAACCGATTAGAAGCCATTAATATTCCATACACCTTACATTGGGGGAAAATAAATTTTAATCTCGATTTTCAGCGTATTCAAAATATGTATGGTACTGCCACGGTACAACATTGGCTTGATACTCGTAACGACTTACTTGATTCTGAATCAATGAACGTATTTACCAATGGTTTTATTGAAAGATGCGGATTAAACAAAGTAGTTGGAGTAATTGTTTAGATAAGTAACACAAATAATTGATTGTTAATTATTTAATCATAAAACATAATTATAATTGAAAATAATTTTAATTATAATTATAGCTCTTTGGCACGATAATCGTTCTAGTATAAATATATTTCATTACTTTAGTTTTTCTAATCCCATTACCCAATGAAAAAGCTGTCCCACCTACTACTGCTTTTTTTAGCACAAATTGTCTATTCACAGACCTATACTGTACTTGATTCTGTACAAAATACACCTATATCATATGCTACAATTTCTTTTAGGAATGGAAGTGGTACATTTGCTGATGCTGATGGAAATTTCCAATTCTCAAAAAAATGGTATTCTGATATAGATTCTTTATACGTATCATCCATTGGATATAAAGAGTTAGCGCTTTCTACCGCTGCCTTACCCAAAAAAATACTTTTAGTCCAGGATATTGCAGAACTTAAAGAGGTATATATTACAGCAGAAAAGAAAAGAAAATACAAAACCAAGAAATTGGCTTCAGAAGTACATAATGATTATTTTAAAAGCTGGCTTCCTACAGTAGAGTCTGAAATTGCAGTTTTCTTTCCTAAAAGCTCTGAGAAGTCTACCAAAATTGCTTCAGTATACCTACCTATTAAAACTGAATCTTCAAATCGGAATTCTAACAAAAAACAATCTTTTTCTACTTTGTTCAAGATGCAGTTTTACAGCAATAACAATGGATATCCAGGGAAAAGACTATCGTATGAGGATATTATATTTAAGGTAACTAATAAAGATAAATCTAATTTTGAACTGAACGTTTCAGAACATAAAGTCTTTATCCCAAAAGAAGGTGTTTTTGTCTCTATACAAGTATTAGGCTATACAGACAAGAATGGAAAACTACAGCAAACAAAAAAGTACAGTGAAATTGAAACTCGAAAAGGTATAGTTAAAGTGTCTACTACTTTTAGACCCTTACTTCCGTTTACAGACAAAATAAGTAGTTACAAAACTTTTACCAGAAGAGTATTTTTTAAAAATAGAACCTGGCAACGTTTTGACAGAGGATATAGCAAAAACAATAACTTGATCAAAAACAACAACACCAACTATGGTATGGGGTTAAAATTGCACTTATACGAAGAGGATTAGAGAACAGCATTAATCTAAAAAAGATTTTCTTTTCTTATTAAACTGTACCGCTGCTTCGTGTATTTCTTTATGTTCAGCAGCTTGGTTTTCTGCATGATCTACCGCATCAGAGATTGTCAAATAATAATAGGTTGCACCTAATCTATCTGTAAAACCAGATCGTTTTAGAAAATCTCGGACTGGACCTATCGTACCCACCATTAACAATTGAATTCCTATATCATCAAGGTATTGCTGGATATCATCTAACACATGAAGGCCCGTGCTATCTATATCATGCATATTTGTATTATCAAGGATTAGAAACTCTGGTAATGGTTTACGATCAGAAACATAGGCCAGAATAGCATCTTTAAAATAACTTGAATTACCAAAATATAATTGATTATCAAACCTAATAATTAAATATGCATCTGATTGTATTGCATCTGGAAATCTATTGATATTTCTGTAATATTTGGTACCTGGTATGTTTACTAATTCGGCAATATGAGGGCGAGCACTGTAATACTGTAGAAAAACAAATGACAATATCACCCCGATAAAGATTCCGTTTTCTACTCCAAAAATCAATGTTCCAAAAAAGGTGATGATCATTACAATAAAATCTCGTCTTCTAAGTCGAAACAAATATTTTGCTTCACTAAAATTAATCAATCCAAATACAGAAACTAATATAATTGCCGCAAGAGTTGCTTTTGGGATATAATAAAAAAATGACGTGAGAAACAACAAAGAAAATATAACCATTAGCGCAGCTATAATAGATGATACAGTAGTCTTCCCTCCTGCCTCGTCATTAATTGCTGTTCTGCTATAACTTCCAGAAGAAGGTACCGCCTGAAAAAAAGCACCAATCACTTTAGCTATTCCTAAAGCAAATAATTCCTGATTAGGGCGTATAATGTGATCCCTGTTTTTCATTTCTATAGATTTAGCAATCCCAATACTTCCAACATACCCAATAAAAGTGACAGTCAATACAGATGGTATTAGTGCAACCATTGTATCATAATCCATATTTGGAATACTAAAAGAAGGAAGTCCGCTAGGTACATCTTTAATAATCGCCAACCCTTTTTCGTTTAAGTCAAAAATATAGGCTACAAAAGTTGTAATTACAAGTACTGTAAGGGCACCAGGAAATGATCGTTTCCATTTTTTAAGTAAATTAATAATCACAATAGAGCACAAACAAATCCCCAGTGTAATCCAATTTACTTCAGAAAAGTGACTAATAGTGTACCAAATTGTTTGATGCGTGTATTTAAAATCTGGAATGCTAATTCCCAATCCTTGATCCAATTGAGAAATAATGATAATTATTGCAGCAGCAGAGATAAACCCCGAAATTACAGGTTGGGAAATTAGATTTACCAAAAACCCCATACGCAACACACTCATAATAATCTGTAGTACTCCAATCAAGAAACCGGTAAACAAAACCAATTCGACAAACTTCTCTGTAAACGGATCTGCAAGTTGGCTTACTCCACTCATTACTAAAATTGCAGTAACAGCTACCGGTCCTATACTTAGCTGCCTGGATGTTCCAAAAAAAGCATAAAGCAATAAAGGAATTAGGCATGCATATAAACCATAAATCGGAGGTACTCCCATAAGCAATGCATAGGCAATCGCTTGTGGTATAAGGATAACTCCTACAGTAATACCTGCAATACAATCTGCTTTAAAGAAAGAGCTATTATACTTTTTATCCTTAAAAATCTGAAGAAACGGAATTATTTTATATAACTTTTTAACGTTACTGAAGGTTTTTGATTTATTAGGTAAATCTACAACAGTTTAAGAAGTTATACCAAAAGAATTTATAATTCATCTATTTAAATTTTAATTCATCCTGTCTAAATAGAAATAATTAATTTTTGTCTGACTCATTATAGAGATTTTCCTATTTTTGACGCCAACATAGTTTACTTTTTTCTTAGTATTTTTCAAAAAACTCTATGAACGAAACATTACTTCTTTTCATTTTAGCAATTATTGGGTTTATAGCAGGAGTAATTAACACTATTGCTGGTGGCGGCTCTTTACTTACCTTACCTATGTTAATTTTTATGGGACTCCCTCCTGCCGTTGCTAACGGTACAAATCGTATTGGGGTTTTCATTCAATCTATCTCTTCGATTGCTGGTTTTAGGAGTAAAGGAATCAAACCAGGTTCTTTTGGAATTTACCTGGGAATATCTGCTCTTATTGGATCATTGATTGGGGCCCAGATTGCAATTGACATCAAAGGGGATACATTTAATAAAATCCTTGCAATTGTAATGGTTATCGTAGTCCTTTTTATGGTTTTTAAACCTAAAGTAAACCTTCAAAATGTAATAGAAAGGACACATGGTAAACATCTTTGGATATCTATTCTCGCTTTTTTCTTTATTGGAGTCTACGGTGGGTTTATCCAGGCAGGTGTAGGGATATTTATCTTATTAGCATTAACCTCTATAAATTACCTAAACCTTGTTACATCAAATGCTGTCAAAGTATTGGTAGTTTTTATTTACACCATTGGAGCATTAGCTATTTTTGCATATAATAATCAGATCGATTACCTATATGGTTTTGTTCTTGCTATAGGAAACGCTACGGGTGGATGGATTGCTAGTAGATGGTCTGTTAAAAAAGGGGATGGTTTGGTTAAAGTATTTTTGATCATTATGGTTATTGCTATGGCGATTAAATTATGGATAGATAATTAACCCAAAATCTCTAAAAACAAAAAAAGCTAAAAGAGAAGTTACCAACATGTAATCAATAGTATACTCCCACCCCGCTTTGCTTTACACTCTATCACAATACATTACACAAAAACTAACCTATAGCAATTACTTTATCTACTCAGCATAATACTACCTATTTCACATATCTCGCCCATTATTCTTATCTTTTAGATCTAATAAACACAAAAATCATCATCATATGAAACTTTCCCCCGTATTCATTGCCTTGGTATGTCTTATTTTTTTGAACTGTAAATCGCAAAAAAATGAAGATACCGAAGAAAGCAATGAAACCATTACCGAGGCTCCCCAAGAAATACCAAAAAAACCAATAAGTGATATTACTATCGACCCAATAATCCACGCTACAACTATTTTAGAATGGAAAAAGAAAACTATTTATATAGATCCGGCAGGAGGAGCCAAAGCTTTTAAAGATAAGAAACTTGCAGATCTGGTTCTCATCACAGATATACATGGCGATCATATGGATATTGAAACTTTGGATAGCCTGGATTTATCAAACGCCGAAATTATTGCTCCCCAGGCAGTAGCTGAAAAACTTCCTGCACAATATACGGATCACCTGATTATTCTTAATAACGGAGAAACAAAAGAGGTGCAAGGCATATCTATTGAGGCTGTCCCTATGTACAATCTAAGAGAAGAGGCTTTAAAATTTCATGATAAAGGTAGAGGCAATGGCTACATAATCACTTTAGGAAAGAAACGGCTCTATTTTTCGGGAGATACAGAAGATATTCCTGAAATGAGAGCATTACAATACATAGATATGGCATTTGTATGCATGAATCTACCATATACTATGACAGTAGAAAGTGCTGCGAGTGCTGTGCTTGAATTTAAACCTAAACAAGTATATCCATATCATTATCGAGGAACCGAGGGATTAAGTGATGTTGTAAAGTTTAAAGAACTAGTGTCAAAAAACCCAGATATAGAAGTAATTCAATTAGACTGGTATCCCAACAACACTAAATAGTTTTAGCATCGTTTGGGCTAATAAATAATCTAACATTAAAAAGGTCTGCAATACATGCAGACCTTTTTAATTATTTATATATGATTATAAAAAATCATTACATTAGTATAGTAACTATATTTTTTTCACTCTAACCGCATTCATTCCTTTCTGACCACGCTCAAGCTCAAAAGATACTTTATCATTTTCTTTTATCTCTTGCATCAATCCATTCACATGCACAAAATATCGCTCTTGAGTTTCTTCGTCATTAATAAAACCATATCCCTTAGAATCATTAAAAAATGCAACTTTCCCTTTTCTTACCGGGTCAAATTCTTCTTTTTCTCTTTTAGGAACTCCGATTTCAATATTCTCTGCTTTGATTTTCTTCTTTTTGGTTGGATCTGGTGGTGTATCGGTGATATATCCATTTTCATCAACATAAGCAATCATGCTATCCAATCCATTACCTTTGTTAGAGTTAGCTCTACGCTCCTCTTTCTTTTTCTGCTTTTCTTCTCTCTTTTTTAACTTCTTTTTCTCTTTTTCAATTTTACTAAAAGTCTGTTGTGATTTTGCCATTCGCTCTTTATACTGTTTTTTATTAAACCTATTTTTTAACCTAAAATACGGAGGTTGTCATTGAAATACTAAACGAATGATTGGAAAATAGCAATTTCTAAGATTGATTTACCGAATAATTTACCCAGTGGTTGCAATAACATATACACCTGATATATAAATATCAATGTATTGAAATTTCTACAAAGATAAGTTTTCATTTTTAATTTCAGAAAAGTATTTGCCTGATTCATGGTTCTATATGAAATTTAGGCTTTGATAAAACTAAATTCGTAAATTCGAAAACTCGTTTTTTCACCTCTAGAACAGCAATCTCTATAACTTTTGAATGGAAAACAATACCGATAAACAAAATCATAAACATTTCTCTATTTATAAACCTTATGGCTATTTAAGCCAGTTTATTAATAACGGACAAAAACAAAATTCAAAGAAACTATTAGGAGAGTTATATGATTTTCCAGAAGGAATAATGGCTATTGGACGATTAGATGAAAAATCCGAAGGACTATTATTACTCACTACAGATGGAAAAACAAGTAACCACATCTGCAGTGGTAAAGTAGAAAAAGAATACTATGCCCAGGTAAATGGAGACATCACTATAGATGCAATTGAATTATTAAGAAAAGGAGTGGAAATCGGTTTTGAAGGAAAAAAATACATCACTACCCCCTGTAAAGCTTCTAAATTAGCAACTACTCCCAAATTCCCTGAAAGACCAAAAAAAATACGTGATGATAGACACGGGCCGACCAGTTGGATCTCTATCACATTACAAGAAGGAAAATTTCGTCAAGTACGAAAAATGACATCGGCTGTTGGTTTCCCCACATTGCGATTAGTACGCGTACGAGTTGGTACTATCAATTTGGATGCAATGGAAGCTGGGGAAGTAAAAGAATTATACACTTTATAAATACACGCTATAAAGTAAAAGCAAAACATCTACAAGAATGATATTCTAAAAAGAGTACATAAATATTATTGTAATAGAATTAAAATCTTTTAATACGAAATAAAAAAGATTAATATTCTTATTTTATTATCTAATTTAGAATATTAACCTGATACATGTAATTTTGAGCAAATTATTAAGCCTATTATGAAATTACATACTACAGAACAACAGCAACTTGAAGAATTATATTATAGTATCAAAAGTACAACACAAAACTTTTTAGGATACCCAGTTTCAAAAGATTTCGATTATTCAGAATTAATGCCATTTCTTCAGTTTCCTTTAAATAATTTAGGAGATCCATTTAGCGAATCTACATATCGTGTAGATTCGAGAGCTATGGAACGTGAAGTTGTAAATTTCTTTGCAGGGTTATTTAGAGCTCATGAAAATGATATTTGGGGATATGTAACCAATGGTGGCTCTGAAGGAAATCTATACAGTCTTTATGTAGCGAGAGAGTTATATCCAAAAGGAATGGTTTATTTTTCTGAAGCTACACATTATAGTATTCAAAAAAATGTAACCCTACTCAATATCAATCATGTAATTGTAAAATCACTTCCAAACGGTGAGATGGATTATAACGATTTAAAAGAAGCTATTGGCTACAACAGACATAGGCCAGCAATAGTAGTTGCAAATATTGGTACTACAATGACTGAAGCTAAAGACAATACCAAAAAAATTAAAGGAATTTTGAAAGATATGGCTATAGAGAAACATTACATTCATGCAGATGCTGCTTTGGCAGGTGGTTTTGCTCCGTTCGTTACTCCACGGCCTCAATTTGATTTTGAAGATGGTATAGATAGCATCTCAATCAGTGGACATAAGTTTATAGGGTCTCCAATGCCATCGGGTGTAGTTATTGTAAAAAAAGATAATAGAGATCGAATTGCAAGAAGAATAGCATACATAGGTAGTTCTGATGCTACTATAACCGGATCAAGAAATGGACATACTCCGTTATTTTTATGGTATGCGATAAAAAAATTAGGAATCGAAGGGTTCAAAAAACGTACAGAACATAGTTTGGCTGTGGCTTCTTACACAGAAAGTAAACTAAAAAACCTTGGAATTGAAGCCTGGAGAAACCCCAATGCCATTACTATAATTTTCCCTGCTCCTAGTCCTAAAATTATAAATAAATGGCAATTAGCAACAGAAAATGGGCAATCTCATATCATTTGCATGCCCAATGTATCTTATGAGCAAATTGATAACTTTATAGCAGATATGGAAGTTGAAATGTGCGCTATCTAATATAAAATTGAATCATGTGATTATAACATAATAGAATGGGGTATTACAAATTGTAATGATTATTTCATAAATAAACATACGATTTTATGGTATTTTCGTCAATGAATTTGTGTAAAAGTATGTTGTCATTTCTTATATAGAATATCCCATTCACTATTTAATATAATTCAACAATACTTTCCTATATTAAAATGATTTATCATTGCAAGTACCACCGCCATATGCGGTGGTATTCTGTTTTTATATTATTTTTGCGCCAGCTAAAAAATACAGCTTTAAAATTTTTCTTTGATTAGAATAGCTAACATGAAATAGCAAAATAGAATGTATACATTATGAATAAGTTGCAGCATATAGAAAATGAACTTTTTGATTTAAGAGCACAATTACAAAATCACAAGCTCTATAAAAATTTAGATCATATTAATGATATAAAAATATTTATGGAAAACCATGTTTTTGCAGTTTGGGATTTCATGTCTTTATTAAAAGCAATACAGGTTAAATTAACTAACACCACTACTCCTTGGACCCCAAGGAAAAACCCTGTATTATCAAGATTTATAAATGAAATAGTACATGCAGAAGAAAGTGATATTAATGAATTAGGAGAACCCAAAAGTCATTTTGAAATGTATTTAGATGCCATGAAACAGATAAAAGCTGATACGTCCAAAATTGATTCGTTAATTGATTTAATTGAATCCGGAAATGATGTTAATGACGCATTAAGCCAATTACATATTGATCAACACGTAATAGGTTTTGTTAAGTTTTCTTTCGAAATTATAGAAACAGGAGAACCTCATCGTATTGCATCTGCATTCACTTTTGGTAGAGAGGATGTAATTCCTGATATGTTTATTGAAATATTGAAAAAATCCGACTCAGAAAATAAACTATATAACAAACTAACATACTACCTAGAAAGACATATCGAACTTGATGGTGATGAACATGGGCCGCTTTCATTAGAAATGATTTCTCAATTATGTGGAAATGATTCAAAAAAGTGGGAAGAAGCTTTGCAAGTCGCCAAGAGATCATTAATTCAAAGAATTAGGTTATGGGATTGCATTTCTGATTTAATCGAAAATAAAAAGCTTATACACAGTACCTAAAACAATAAAACAAAAGTCTTACATTTAAATATAAGGCTTTTGTTTTTCTATATTGATTACGGTCTTAAAGAATCATTTTTATGATAAAAAACACACTATTCATTCAATAACCGCTGAAACTCTTCAAGATAAAGACCAATATGGTATCCATCCATAAGTCCATGATGTACATTAATAGCAATTGGTAAACTTAATCTACCGTTTTCTTTGGTATATCTTCCAAAAGAAATTTTAGGAACACTATCCTTAAACTGAAAATGCCTAGCATGTGTAAGTCCAGTAAAATTATACCAGGGAATAGATGAATAATGAATAGTATCTATACGCTTGGCATTATCTGTATGTCGTAATCCTGTACTTTTTTTAACAGCTTCAATTTCTTGTTGCGCTTTATTACAAAACATATCAAAATCATCATCATACTCCATAAATGAAAATCCAAATGTATGATCTTCTCTACCTATAGTTGGTGATGCATGAATTTTATCATATACAAACACTTGATTATCCTCTATACGATATCTAAATGCTTCAATTGCATTTGCAGCATGAAGGGATTTGTATAAATAAAACAAAAAATAAGGATACCCCAGATCTTCTATTTTTTGGTATCCTAATGTAAAATCTACAGTTGTTGTTATCCCAAAAAATGGTTCATCAAAACTACCAAAAAAGTCAAAATGTTCTTTTCTGTTCCAAGTAGTAAGATCTAGTTTTGTTTTCATTTTTATAATATTTGCAATAACTCGCTAGCCTTTGCAAAACTTCTAAAATTTGGGTGATCAATTTTATCATCGACCATTTCATGTACCCAGGTAGTATGAAACGGAATATGAAATGCATGTGCTCCAATATTTAAAACCGGTAGGACATCAGATTTTAAAGAGTTACCTACCATTAAAAATTCATCTTCGGTAATATCCAGATGTTTTACTAGTTTTTTATATTGTTTTTCTGTTTTATCAGAAACAATTTCAATGTGATGAAAATAATTTTCCAGTCCTGATTTTATGAGTTTTCGTTCCTGGTCTAACAAATCTCCTTTAGTTGCCATTACAAGGCGATACTTCTTAGATAACTGATCTAATGTTTTATCAATTCCATCAATCAGTTCTATGGGTTCCCGAAGCATTTCTTTTCCTTTTTCTATCAGCTTTTGCACCAAATCAATCGTCATATTTCCATTAGAAATTTTTATAGCTGCTTCTATTAACGAAAGTGTAAAAGGTTTGATCCCATAACCATATAATGGTAGGTTTTGCATTTCAACATCAAAAAGTAATTTATTTGCTTCTTCTTTGGATAAGTACTCTTCTAACAAAGTACAAAACTCATCCTCTGCTTTTCTAAAAAAAGTCTCATTTACCCAGAGCGTATCGTCTGCATCAAAAGCAATTACTTTAATCTTTTTTAAAGGCATACTATCTTACCAGTTTTTTATACTTAATACGTTTTGGCATTAAATCACCACCTAAACGTTTCTTTTTATTTTCTTCGTAATCAGAGAAACTTCCTTCGAAGAAATATACCTGCGAATCTCCTTCAAAAGCTAAAATATGAGTACAAACTCTATCTAGGAACCAACGGTCGTGAGAAATTACAACGGCACATCCGGCAAAGTTTTCCAACCCTTCCTCTAGAGCTCGTAACGTGTTTACATCAAGATCATTAGTGGGCTCATCTAGAAGTAATACATTACCCTCTTCTTTTAAGGTCATTGCCAGGTGCAATCGGTTACGTTCACCTCCAGAAAGAGCAGATACCATTTTGTTTTGTTCGCTTCCGCTAAAATTAAAACGACTCAGATATGCTCTGGAATTCACTTGCCTTCCTCCCATTGTGACTAGCTCTTGTTCATCACTAAAGTTTTGCCAAATCGTCTTATCGGGATCGATATTACTATGACTTTGATCTACATAAGCGATCTTAGCAGTGTCCCCAACAGCAAAGCTACCTTTATCTGGTTGCTCTTCTCCCATTATCATTTTAAATATAGTGGTCTTACCAGCTCCGTTTGGACCAATAATACCAACAATACCTGCCTGAGGAAGATTAAAATTTAAATCTTCATACAACAACTTATCATCAAAAGCCTTACTTACTCCTGTAGCTTCGATTACATTAGTTCCTAATCTAGGACCATTCGGGATATAAATTTCAAGCTTTTCATCCACTTGTTTTTGATCCTGACTAAGCAATTTATCATAGTTACTTAAACGTGCTTTTTGTTTTGCCTGACGGCCTTTTGGAGCCATACGAACCCATTCTAACTCTCGTTCTAAAGTCTTTTGACGTTTAGAAGCTTGTTTTTGTTCTTGTGCTAGTCGTTTCGATTTTTGATCTAACCATGAAGAATAATTTCCTTTCCAGGGGATACCCTCTCCTCTATCAAGTTCTAATATCCATCCTGCAGCATTATCCAAAAAGTACCTGTCGTGAGTTACAGCAATCACAGTACCTTTATATTGTTGTAGGTGGTGCTCTAACCAATGAACTGACTCTGCATCTAAGTGGTTAGTAGGTTCATCTAATAATAAAACATCTGGTTCTTGTAATAAGAGACGACAAAGAGCTACCCTTCTACGTTCACCACCAGACAGTACTCCAATTTTCTTATCAGATTCTGGAGTACGAAGTGCATCCATAGCTATTTCTAGCTTGGTATCCAGCTCCCATGCATTACTGGCATCAATCTGATCCTGCAGGTTAGCTTGTTTATCCATAAGTTCCTGCATTTTATCAGGATTCTCATAGACCTCTGGTAAACCAAACATATCATTGATCTTATTATACTCGTCTAAAATGGCAACAGTTTCTGCCACTCCTTCCTTTACTACTTCTAATACAGTTTTTTCAGGATCCAGTTTTGGTTCTTGTTCTAACAAACCAACTGTATATCCAGGAGCAAATACAACATCGCCCTGATAGTTTTTATCTATTCCTGCTATAATCTTAAGTAAAGTAGATTTTCCAGAACCATTAAGTCCCAGGATACCTATTTTAGCTCCATAAAAAAAGCTGAGATATATGTTTTTGAGAACCGGAGTATTTGCACTTTTGTACGTTTTACTCACTCCGGACATCGAAAAGATTACTTTTTTATCGTCTGACATAAGCCCTTAATTGTTATTTTTGATTGTATAGTTATAAGAGTTAAACTCTTCCTTTTAATGCATTAAAAACCCAGGCAATTGCAAAAAAGCCCACTCCAACAGCCGCAAAACCATATCCCGATACATCTCTATATCTAAAAGCTCCTAATGCAATAAGTGCTAAACCAACTATTATCATTATAAAAGTTGCCCAAGCCAACACTGTATTTTTATTCATTCCCATAAATTATTTTTTTAGTTTAGTACGGTTACTCATGTTTTTATATATAAGCAAGTGCAAATATCGGTATTTTATCGTCAAAACACAGGTTTTTATAGAGTTGTTAAGACAAAAAAACAGTTTACCTATTGTGCTACAGCAAATTAAGAATTTACTTTTGTTCAAAAACAGATCTTCAAGGGTTGAGTATCAACTATAAAACATGATTCATAGTATTATCAATAACACATATCATCATTTTCTGATTCTAAATGATGATACTACATTGATACAAACAAACGTTGTTACCAAATTATTTGACTGCCACCCAATTCAATCATGAAACAATGGAATCTCTAATTATAGATTTAGCAACACCCCCATTAAACCATTAAAAAACAACAGATTAAACAATTTAAAAAACATTATTTTAAAAACGAAATAATAGCACAGTTTAAATTGACTTTCTATCATTCATAAAATCTACGTTTTTTGTATTTTCGTGCAAACAATACACACAATACACGCAATGGATATAAACTTCAACAAAAACGAAGATCACAATAAACTTTTAGTATCAGAATTACGACAGCGACTGGCTAAAGTAAAATTAGGAGGAGGCGAAAAACGTATCGAAAAACTGCATGCCAAAGGCAAAATGACCGCAAGAGAAAGAATCGATTATTTATTGGACAAAGATTCTAAATCTATAGAAATTGGCGCTTTTGCAGGAGAGGATATGTATCAAGATCATGGAGGATGTCCTAGTGGTGGTGTAGTTGTTAAGATTGGGTATGTAAGTGGAAAACAATGTATTGTTGTTGCAAATGATGCAACAGTAAAAGCTGGTGCCTGGTTTCCTATTACAGGAAAGAAAAATTTAAGAGCTCAGGAATTATCTATTGAAAACAAATTACCAATCATCTATCTTGTAGATAGCGCGGGAGTATATTTACCAATGCAAGATGAAATCTTTCCTGATAAAGAACATTTCGGGAGAATATTTCGTAATAATGCGGTAATGAGTAGTATGGGAATCGTTCAAATTTCTGCTGTTATGGGAAGTTGCGTTGCTGGAGGTGCATATCTACCTATCATGAGTGATGAAGCATTGATTGTAGATAAAACAGGTAGTATATTTCTTGCCGGAAGTTATTTGGTAAAGGCAGCTATCGGAGAAAGTATTGATAATGAAACTCTGGGTGGTGCTACCACTCATTGTGAAATTTCTGGAGTAACTGATTATAAATCTAAAGATGATGCAGATGCTCTAAATACCATTAAAAATATAATGTCAAAAATTGGGGATTTTGAAAAAGCTGGTTTTAATCGTAGCAAACCTGTTTCTCCAAAAGAAAATCAGGATGATATCTATGGTATCTTACCAAAAGCCAGAAATGAACAATATGACATGATGGAAATCATCAATCGACTAGTAGATGATTCTGATTTTGAAGAATACAAAGCCGGATATGGACAAACTATTCTAACTGGGTATGCGCGTATCGATGGCTGGGCTGTAGGTATTGTAGCAAATCAACGTAAAATTGTAAAGACTAAGAAAGGAGAAATGCAATTTGGAGGAGTCATCTATTCTGACTCGGCAGATAAAGCAACACGGTTTATTGCCAATTGTAATCAAAAGAAAATACCATTGGTATTTCTACAGGATGTAACTGGATTTATGGTGGGTAGCAAAAGTGAACATGGTGGTATCATTAAAGATGGTGCAAAAATGGTAAATGCCGTAAGTAACAGTGTAGTGCCAAAATTCACAATCGTAATTGGTAATTCTTATGGTGCTGGTAATTATGCAATGTGCGGTAAAGCATATGATCCAAGATTAATTGCTGCGTGGCCAAGTGCCGAATTAGCAGTAATGGGAGGTTCGCAGGCAGCAAAAGTATTATTACAAATAGAAACTGCTTCTTTAAAAAAGAAAGGGGAACAATTATCTGAAGAAGATGAGAAAGCTTTGTTTAATAAAATAAAAGCGAGATATGACAGACAGACTTCTCCATATTATGCTGCTGCACGTATCTGGACAGATGCCATTATCGATCCACTAGATACCAGAAAATGGGTTTCTATGGGTATAGAAGCTGCAGATCATTCTCCAATCGAAAAGAAATTTAATTTAGGAATAATTCAGGTATAAAATTAAAATATCATCTCGCATCTAATAATCATTTTATAGATTAATAAGTAAACCCTAATTATTAAGTAATTAGGGTTTACTTATTAATGAAATTTGTATTCAGTATCTTTATTCATCTATTTACAGACAATAAAACTCATTCATTATGAAAGTATATGTCAACACCTTATATCCAATATTGATACTGAGTTTTATTTTTCTATCAAGTTGCCAAACTGTTAAAAAAGTTTCTTTTGAAACCCCAGTAGACACTACTACTAAAAAAATTAATTTTCAAACTAAGCAAACCTATGAATTAAAAGATACAGGTGTATATGCCAGTAATGAATTTGATGGAGCTCGCCTTAATGGGTTTAGACAAATAAACGACAGTACCGCTGCTGTAATTATAAGCCCAGAAAATACTCCTATCAACAAAAGTGCTTATTATGCTTTTAAAACATGGGCAAATACATCCAAATATTTTTATTTTAAATTTCAATATACAGAAGGGCATAAACACAGGTATTTTCCTCGGCTAAAAGTAAATGGTCGGTGGAGAAGTATAGATTCAACTAATGTATATGAAATTGGAGAAAGTACTACGATTAAAGTAAAATTAGAAAAGACTCCTCTAGTAATAGCTTCACAAGAAATACAATCATCTAATGATGTTAAAAACTGGTATACAACATTAATCAAAGGAAAAGAGAGTTATGTAAATCTTAGTATTTTTGGAGCTTCAAAATTAGGCAGAAACTTACCTGTTTTAGATATCTATAAAGGTAAGCCTGAAAACAGAGATCTTATCGTTTTACTAACCCGTCAGCATCCTCCTGAAGTTACCGGTTATTTTGCCTTTCAGCACTTTGTACAAACCATATTAGATGATTCTGAGCTTTCTGATAAGTTTTTAAATAGATACCGGGTATTGGCTTTTCCAATTATGAATCCTGATGGTGTAGATCTGGGGCACTGGAGACATAATGCTGGTGGTGTTGATACTAATCGAGATTGGTCTGCATACCGACAGCCCGAAATTAGACAAACTGTACAATTTATTACCGAAACACTAAAAAACCATAATTCTAAATTAATTCTGGGCTTAGATTTTCATTCTACCTGGTATGATATATTTTATACAAATCAAATACGAAAAGGCACTACTCTCCCCCATTTTGTAGAAAATTGGTTTACTGCATTAGAAAATAATATCCCTGACTATGTTGTAAACGAAAAACCAGGAAACAGCAAGAAACCTGTTTCTAAAGGGTGGTTTCTATATGGGCATAATGCTACAGGTGTAACTTATGAAATAGGTGATGATACTCCAAGAGATAAAATAAAAGTGATCGGTACGGTTACTGCCGAACAAATGATGAGGATTTTGGTAGGTAAATGATTCTACAACTAAACTTTTCAACTATCTATTTTCTTTTTGGTATAGTTATCAATTCTGTCTGTCTGTCGTTAACATATTTAAAACCAGAAGTTCCCCAAAATCCTGCTTCTTCGAGCATAATACGGATATCTTTTTTCCATTCTGGGAGTGTTACTGTAGTATTCAATTCAATAGCATAAACCGTATTTTCATACAAGAGATAATCTCCTGTTCCCGGTACTCCACCTTGTGCATCCCACATTCCTATTGTTGGACCTGCAGAATGCCCATACAACCCTAATGGATGTGTGTATATTGATGGCTTAAGTCCTTCGGCTTTTCCCTGTTCCAGGGATTTCAATAAAATCTCATTTCCGGTCTTACCGGTCTTAAAATTAGATGTAAAAATATCCTGTACTTTATTTCCGTCTGCAAAAGCCTTTGTTAAAAACTCTGGCGGTGATGTTTCTTCATTTTTTAGAATATAAGCATGTTGCTGGCAATCTGTATTTAGCCGTAAATACGTAATCCCAAAATCACAATGAATTAAATCTCCCGGTCGAATCGTTTTATCTTTTGGTCGATCAGAAAAGGAAACAATATGGTTTTGTAATGCTTCTCCCGAACGTTGAATATCTACTGTAGGATGAAACCAGGTTTTTAATCCCATATCGGTTACCTTTTGTCTTAGCCACCATACTACATCATCTGTAGTAGTAGTTCCTGGTTGTATAACCGATGTACTAAATGCTTCTTCTATAATAGCATGAGTGATCTTTACCAACTCTTTATATATTTCCATTTCCTGTTTGGTACGTGTTTCTATCCACGCTATTGATAATTTCTCGGCCGAGGAAACCCTTGGTTTATATTCTTCTGGCAGCACCTTCATAAACTCATCATAATCTGTTTTTACGACACCATCCAAAATTCCAAAATCCTTAGAATAATTAATCCCAATTTTTTTAGGATCTCTTTTTGAAATGATATCCACTAGTGCTTTCCATTGATCTGGTTGTTTATCTTTATCCCATTCAGAATCAATATTTTTTCCCACATTGTATCGGGCTACAGCCAGTTTTTCTATTGTATTCTTGGCTTTATCTCTATAAAAAACCAAGATAGTTCTTCTTCTGGCGTTTAACCAGGTTGAAGGTAGCATTGTTTTAAGTACCGGATCTTCATTGTATTCTCTTGAAATCAATATCCACATATCAAACTCTGTACGATCCATTAATTGAGGCAAAAGATTATCGAATCGATCTTTTAAAACCATATCAATTGCAGCGGCTCTTTCTCTTTCTTTAAGGATTTGAGATTGAATTGTAGTACTTAGGAAAAGTGAAATTATAATAAAAAAGTTTTTCATTGTTATGATTAGTGTGAGGCAATTAATTATATAATTGAAATAAAAATATCACAAAAAAAGACACCTGCAAAACAATACAGATGTCTCTTTCTAACTTTAACAATACCTTTTGATTACCTTACAATCCCTGGTAGCTGTTCATGAGTCTTATAAACTCTGCTTTATATCCCTGATTGTCATTCTCTTTATTTGTTTCGGCTAAAGATATTATGTCTTTAATATTTTGGTTTTTAATATATTTTGAATCTCTTAATATCATTCCAAACCAAGCGACTGAAGCTGCAAAATTAAAATCTTGTGAAGCGGAAGTTTTGGAATCTGTATATAAAACATGAACCATTTCTATACTCTTTTTCTCTTGTGGTTTTTTATATCTAAACTTAACGGTTAATAACTCATCTCCATATTCTTTATTAATTGTTGAACTGGTATATTTTAGATCAGCAATTTCTTTGATATACTTGCTTTTTACTCCTACAGGAATTACCTCATACAATGCAGTCACTGTATGCCCACTCCCCAGCTCTCCTGCATCTTTGGTATCATCTATAAAATCTTCATCTGCCAAAAGTCTATTTTCATACCCTATCAATCGATATGCCTGTACTTTACTAGGGTTAAACTCAACCTGAATCTTCACATCTTTAGCTATTGTATATAAAGTACCGCCGAATTCTTTTCCCAATACTCTTTGTGCTTCTTGCATGGTATCAATATATGCATGGTTACCATTACCAGTATCTGCCAATGTTTCTAACTTACTATCTTTATAGTTCCCCATCCCAAATCCTAAACATGTTAAAAATACATCGGATTTTCGTTTTTCTTCAATCATTTTTTTCATGTCTTTATCACTACTAATCCCTACATTAAAATCACCATCTGTAGCTAGAATAACCCTATTATTGCCATTTTTTATAAAATTGTCTTTGGCTATTTTATATGCCAGTCTTATTCCTTCTCCTCCTGCTGTTGATCCTCCCGCCTCAAGGTTTTGCAGCGCTTGGTTAATTTCATGCTTATTAGCGCCAGATGTTGGTTTAAGCACCATTCCTGCTGCTCCAGCATATACTACAATAGAAACTTTGTCTTTTTCCCGTAATTGATTCACCAAAAGTTTAAAAGCTTTCTTAAGTAGCGGTAACTTGTTACTGTTACTCATTGATCCTGATACATCAATTAGGAACACAAGATTCGACGCAGGAATTTCATGCTGAGGAATCTCTTTTCCTTTTAATCCAATCTTAACCAATTGTGTCTTTGTATTCCAAGGAGTTGAGGCATATTCGGTATGAATTGCAAAAGGATGTTCGTCTTTGGGTTGTTCGTATTGATAATTAAAATAATTGATCATTTCTTCTATTTTAACAGCATCGGCAGGAACTTTAACTCCTGTATTAATCATTCTTCGAATATTACTATAAGATGCTTTATCTACATCAATAGAGAAGGTAGAAAGAGGAGACATCTGAACTCTTTTAAAATCATTCTCAACAATTTCTCTATATGACTCATCATTTTGTACTTTATAATTACCAGAATGTGTTGTAATTACAATACACCCATGTTTAGCCTTAGCTCCATAAACCGAAGCTCCTTTTTTATTTTTAAGCACTTCTATCTTTGCAATTTTTGAAGGATCTATTGCTTTTACCACGGCTATATCTTTATTATCAATAGGAACTCCATCTACCACATACAACGGTTGCTTTGTACCTGAAACCGAACTTACTCCTCGAACTTTTAATGCATTACCGGTACTAAAAACTTGTACTCCCGACGATTTGTTCATACGTCTTTGCTTATGTTTTCTTCCTCTCCTTCTTGGTCTATTACTAGATACAGCATAACTCATCGATTTTCTTACTCTATTTGACCCATATGCGGTGACTATAACTTCTTCTAATTCTGCCGAAGAAGGAATCAATTTAATATGCATAAAAGCAGAGGTAGCAGTTACTTTTTCTTCTGCGGTTTCGAATCCCACATAAGAAAACAGTAGTGTATCTCCAATATTCGCCATAATAGAGTAATTACCGTCAAAATCTGTTTGCGTACCGTTAGCATCACCTTTTACTAAGATATTAACCCCTGGTAATGGTAGACTTTGGTCATCGGTTACTTTTCCTGTAATTTTTATCTGTTGCGCATTCGTAATTCCTATGGTAAGAAAAACAAACAAAATATTATATAATAGTCTCATAGTTGATAGTTTTTAATTATGAACTAAAACTATGTGTTCTTATAAGCGATAACAATCAAAAATGAGTGAAGTAGTCTTTTTATTGAGTAAAAAGGAAATATTGGTTTTTATGTTTCCATAAAATGCAACAATGAAGAGTTTATGATTTGAATTTATTGGTAGATACAATTCATGTTTTAATTAGAAAAGAATTACATTTTAAAATTCATGGCCATCTCTACGGTCTGTTTTCTTTGTACTTTTCCATTTTCTGTTCCTATAAATTGAGGTAGAAAATAAATCTCTTTCGGGATTTCGTATTTGTTTAAGGTATTTAGATTTTGTATCCCTTCCTGCAGTGTTAGATATGCAATCTTATCATACTCATGTTCTATGAGTAAGATTACTTTATCACCTAGTGTATCATCAGGAATGCTGGTAACAAAAAAACGATGTCCGATCAATAGTTGTAATTTTATTTCTATCTCTTCTGGATACAGCTTCACCCCGCCACTATTAATTACATTATCATGACGCCCTTTCCACAAAAACTTTTTATATGTTTTCAGTTCTACTACGTCATTGGTAATAATTGTTTCTTCATTTAGCTGTGGAGCCTTAATAATCAAACAATTTCTTGTATCAGTACTTAATGTGATATTAGGTAACGCTTTAAAATAGCGAGCATCTTTTTTATCTTTTTTCTTTGGATTTATTCTTCTTGCAGCAATATGAGAAACTGTTTCTGTCATACCATAGGTTTCAAATATTTTAGTTTTAAAACCCTGAACCAATTCTTTTAAATTTTCTGAAACAGGACCACCACCGACTATTAGTTTTTTAATTAAATGGAGTCTATTAAGAGAGTTATCTAATTGCAAGGGTACCATTGCACAAAAGTCATATTGCTTATATACCGTATCCAAAGGGTTTGTTCTTGGAGGTATCAAATCTATCTTCCACCCCAATACCATAGCTCTTACAAGCATCATTTTTCCAGCAATATAATTTGCAGGAAGGCATAGCAGTGCGGTAGTTCCTTCTTCAGATTTAAAAAATTTTCCGGTTGCTATTGCACTATTGATCATGTGCTGTTTATAAACTTTTATTTTTTTTGGTTTTCCCGTAGAACCAGAAGTTTGCACAACAATATGATCTTTTTCATTTAACCAATCCAACAAAAAACTTCCTGCTTCCTGTTCATAAACCTCACCTTCTTTAATAAAACTATACGCCAAAGACTTTAGTCTTTCCTTATCAAAAGAACTTTTATTTATTGAGAAGCTTTGATGTATTTCGGGTATAGAAAATGTACTCTTAGTTTGCATATTCAAATTTCAATTTTCTAACATACTCATAAGTTATCAATATGTAAAGAGTGTGTTATCTTTTTGTTAGTTATTCTAAAATTCTATCAGATGCTATGTTTCCAAATAGTTTATCTTTCCACCCCGTCCATTTATATTTTTTAGCTAATATGAACAGATAAATAGGATATAATATAATAACTGGAAGTACAATATCAATACCAGCTGAAGGTTCTGATATATCTAAAAATATTGCATTAGTCTGAAAAGCACTCCAGTCTGTTGTAACTAACATTGCAGCCATTATATTATTTGCTGCATGAAAGCCTAGGGCCAATTCCATACCATCGTCCATTAGGGTCATAATACCTAATAAAAGACCAGTCCCTATATAAAATACCATCATAACATAGCCTAGTTTCTCGACTTCTGGATTTAAACCATGAAGTAATCCAAACGTTACAGAAGTTATGATAAGTGGTAACCATTTATTCTTAGCTAAAACACCTATACCTTGCATTAAATATCCTCTAAACAAATACTCTTCAAAACTGGTTTGTAACGGCAACAAGAGTAAAGAAATTAAAGCCAGGATTAAAAACGGAATCATTTCAAAATTAAGCTTATAAATTTCTGGTTCTGTATAATAGCTAATTGCAAAAAACACAAGATTTATAGATGAAACAAGAAAGAATGTAAACCAAATACGTTTCCAATCAATCTTTTTTCTTGTTGTAGTCAATTCTCTAATTTTTTGTTTGTGAAGAAACTTAGCAGCTATAAATAACCCCAATAATCCAGATATAAAACTTATAATCACTAAGGTTAGAAATAGATTAGAATTCATATCTAACGAGGTAAAGTTAGATTCTGCAGCAACCATCAACGTTTGTAAATCACCAGTATTTATAAATGCCCCTATGAATAAAGGGATAATACCAATAAATTGCCAAAAAATAAAAATGATTACTAATCCGATTAAATATCTCCACCAATCATGTTTTATTTTAAGTGCTTGTGCTATATACATATAATCTTAATTTAAATAATTTACGTTCCAGTTTATGTTATTATAATATTTCAAAGTTCCTTGACTAACCACTAATGGTGAATCAAAGTTATTCGTATACAATCCTCCTGTTCCCAAACCTTGGGGCATTTTGCTATTTAAGGTATATGTATACTGTGCAATAGCGTTTAACCCTATGTTGCTCTCTAGTGCGCTGGTAATCCACCACCCTATCCCGTAAGATTCTGCAATATCAATCCATTCTTTGGTTCCCTTAAAACCTCCTACCAAGCTTGGTTTAAGAATAATATATTGTGGTTGTATAGTTTGTAGCAATTTTTTCTTTTCCGTTACATCAAAAACACCTATTAATTCTTCATCTAGCGCTATAGGTAATTGAGTTTCTTTACATAACCTTGCCATTTCTATATGCTGTCCCTGTCGTATAGGTTGTTCTATACTATGCAAATTATAAACAGAAAGGCGTTTTAATTTATCTAAGGCTTCTTCTGGTTTAAAAGCTCCATTAGCATCTACTCTTAATTCAATGCTATCTGAAGAAAAATGAGATCGTATATAGGACAACAAATTTAGTTCTGTTTCAAAATCAATAGCACCAATTTTCATTTTTATACAATCGAACCCATCATCTAATTTTGAGGTAATTTGTTGCCTCATATATTCTTTATCTCCCATCCATATGAGTCCATTGATAGAAATTCGTTCCTCTCCATTAGTAAATGCCGAAGGAAATAATAAAAAGGGAGAATCGCTTTCTAAAGATCTAAAAGCTATCTCTACTCCAAACTGAATACTTGGAAACTCTATAAGTTCTTCCCAAAGTTTATCTACTCCTAAATGAATATTCTCACAGGTCCACCTTAATTTATCCTCATAATCTGGTCGGTCATCTATACTTAATGTTCTTAGAATTCCGCATTCACCTATCCCTTTCTTTGTTCCATCAGAAATCACGATAAACCAGGTTTCTTTGGTTTTTAGAACCCCTCTCGAAGTACCGCTTGGCCTTTTAAACTGAAGGGTATACTTATAATAACTGGCGTCCATTATAATACGATGCTTTCCCCTATACCTAAAAGCATAAGGTCTTTGTTTTTTTCAAAAAACTTTTGCTTGGCTTCATCATGATCAATTTCAATATACCCAAAAGTATCATAATGTACACCTAATATTTTATTACATTCAACAAAATCACTTGCGATAATAGCATCATCCACTCCCATTGTAAAATTATCTCCTATAGGTAAAATAGCAAGATCTAAAGTATTTCTTAATGGAATTAATTTCATGTCCATTGTTAATGCTGTATCTCCAGCAATGTAAATAGTTTTATGTTCTCCTTCAATAATAAATCCTCCTGGTTGCCCTCCATAAGTTCCATCGGCAAAGCTACTGGTATGAATTGCATTTACATATTTTACTTTTCCAAATTCAAAACTCCAGGCCCCTCCATGATTCATAGGGTGCACTTCTATACCCAGATTCTGGTAATATGTAGCAATTTCATAATTCGAGACAATCGTAGCAGTATTTCTTTTAGCTATAGCTTCTGCATCAAGAACATGATCTTGATGCGCATGAGTAAGCAGTATATAATCTGCTTTAATTGTACTCATATCAATTTTATCCTTAGATAATGGATTACCCGAAATAAATGGATCTATAAGAATATTCGTTTCATTGATTTCAATTAATAAAGTATTATGGCCGTAAAAGGTGATTTTCATGTGTGAAAAATTTAAACTTATTATACTATAAATAGATCCTGAGATACAATAGAATATCACAAGGAACTACTATAAATCATCTGTAATTACAGAGTTCGACTAAATTATAAAATCTGCCCCAGACTAAATAAAATAGACAGTAAAAATGTTGTTAAAGCTATTTTTTTAAGTTCGGGATCCAGTAGTTCTGAATCACTGGTTTTGGCTACCTTTAGTATATGAATGAGTAAAGGTATATAAGCAATCAGAAACAAAAAGTTTATGGGAGTTTTATACGTAGCATATAGATACACTAACATTGATAGCATAGCAATAATTAGCAAAGTAAAATGATATGTTCTCGCTCGATTAATTCCTAGTTTTACAACAAGTGTATTTTTACCTGCTTTTTTATCACTATAGTAATCTCTCATATTATTAAGATTTAATACTGTGGCACTTAATAATCCAATAGTGATAGCGGGTAAAAAAACAAGTATATTAAGTTTTTTTGCGAACAAAAAGTAGCATCCAACGACACTAACTAATCCAAAAAAGATAAATACAAAAAGATCTCCTAAGCCTCTATAGCCATATGCAGAACTGCCCATAGTATATTTAATAGCGGCAGCTATAGCAGTAAGTCCTAGTATGAAAAAGAATACAGAATATAAAAAGTTTTCTTTTCCGAAAGAAACATAAATTAAAGCAATGGCAACTCCTAACGTGATTAATGCTGTAAATACTATTCCTCTATACATTTCTTTTTTAGAAATGGCTCCACTTTGCAAAGCTCTTTGTGGCCCTACTCTATCCTCATTATCAGTACCTTTTACCCCATCACCATAATCATTAGCAAAATTGGACAAAATTTGTAGTCCTAATGTAGTAGCAATAGCCAGCCAAAAGATGTTTGTTTCTAAAAAATTTATATAACCTAAAGCCGATCCAACAACTATTCCTGAAACCGATAGTGGTAAAGTTCTTAATCTAGCTGCAGAGATCCATGCTTTGAATTTGGTCATTTTTATAATTTTGACTCCAAAGGAACATTATTTTTATAGAAAAATAAAAATTAATTACATCAATTCTCTACCTTATGGATTTGCAAAAATGCATAACAAATTATAATATCTCTTATTTTTATGAATTTAGTAATTCATCTTCCTCTAATTTTTATGAGACTTTTTATAGCTTAGCATTTTAAAATCCCAAAATACTATGTTCAAATTTATAAAAACCATTGTTTTTTTACTCTTATGCCTAATGATCGGATGTAAAAATGAGTCAAAAAAAGATGGTATTGATCAATCAAAAATCATCAAACCCAATATTAATAAAGTAAAAAAAAATGAAAAGCCTTCCTTTGTTTGGGAAGGGTCCAATATATATTTTTTGTTAACCGACAGGTTTAAAAATGGAAATACTACAAATGATAAAGCTTTAGAACGAACCAAAAAAACTGGGAAACTTAGAGGTTTTGAAGGTGGCGATATTAAAGGGATTACTCAAAAAATAGAAGATGGATATTTTAGAGATCTTGGGATTAATGTGATTTGGTTCAGTCCTGTTGTTGAACAGATACACGGAAGTGTAGATGAAGGTACTGGAAATACATATGCGTTTCATGGATATTGGACAAAGGATTGGACAAAAATTGATCCTAATTTTGGGACTTATAAAGAACTGAAACAATTAGTAGAAACTGCCCATAAAAATGATATCCGAATTCTAATGGATGTTGTAATGAACCATACTGGCCCTGTTACCGAGCAAGACCCTGTTTGGCCAGATAGCTGGGTACGAACCTCTCCACAATGCACTTATAAAAATTATGAAAGCACTATAAATTGCACTCTGGTAAAAAATCTTCCTGATATAAAAACAGAGAATAATGAAAATGTAGAATTACCCGAAGCATTAATAAATAAATGGAAGGCAGAGGGGCGATTAGAAATAGAACTTGCAGAAATAGATATTTTCTTTACTAAAACAAGATTAAAAAGATCTCCTAAAAATTACATTATCAAATGGTTAACCGATTATGTTAGAGAATTAGGGATAGATGGATATCGAGTAGATACTGTAAAACATATTAGAGAAGATGCTTGGAGTACCCTGGCCGAGCAAGCTAAATTAGCCTTCTTAGAATGGAAATCAAAAAACCCAGATAAACTGCTGGATAATAATGAGTTCTTTATATTAGGTGAATTATATGGTTATGGAATCGATGGTAAGCGATATTATGATTTTGGAGACCGAAAAGTAGATTATTTTGCTCATGGGTTTGATAACATGATCAATTTTCAATTTAAACATGATGCTAATCAGCTTGATTATGAAAAATTGTTCAGTAAATACAGTAAAACCTTATATACAAATTTAATTGGTAAAGGGATAACCAATTATATAAGTTCTCATGATGATGGTAAACCTTTTGACAGTAAAAGAAATAAAACCTATGAATCTGCCACCAAACTGCTACTAACTCCCGGGATATCACAAATATATTATGGAGATGAAATAGCAAGACCCCTTATCATCGATGAAACTAAAGGAGATGCTACTCTTAGATCTAACATGAATTGGGATGCAATCAACAATGAGGATACCAAAGCATTATTAAGACATTGGCAAAAACTAGGGGTTTTTAGAAAAGATCATCCTGCTGTAGGAGCAGGTAAACACAAAATGATATCTCAAAAACCCTATGTGTTTTCAAGAAAGTATCATAAAAATGGAATATCAGACAAGGTAGTAATAGGATTAGGTCTTCCTATGGGAGAAAAAGTAATTAAAATTAATTCGGTTTTCCCAGAGGGAACCATTTTGGTTGATAAGTACTCGGGTAAAGAAATTACAATCTCTAATGATTCGGTAGCAGTCGATTCTGAATATGAAATTGTTCTATTGGCTATTAAAAAGTAAATTAATAATAAAAAATTCTTTTTAATCATAGATTGTCATCATATGACTATGAATCTTGTTTTATTTTTTTTCTAACATTCAAAAATAATACATCTCAATACCAAGCTGTATATAGCGATATATACATATACCTTATGTTTTCATAGAAATTTAAAGTAAAAACTAGACCCTATATCAGGTAATAATTTAGTAATTTATTGAAGTACGTAATACCCCTTGAAGAACTTACCTCCTTAGGATAAGGAGGTAAGTGTTGGGGAAAACAAAAAAAGTAAGGGAAAAATTGTAATTGGAATACATGTCAAAGATAAAGAGGTTTAGTGCATATACGGTTACGGTTTTACCTCAAACTTTAGCCGGAATAGTAGTATGGATTGAAGATAAAGCATTTAACTATTTGAAAAACAGGCATTTAACACAAAACAACCTTGTGTGTTAAATTATACTAAATAAAAAAAACAAATATATACGTAAATAAATACCCCAAATTGATTTCTAATAATTCAAGAAAAATCTAAATTTGCAATCATTAGTAGTTAATCATCTTTATAATATTACCCATTTGGAAAATAAAAAAGCAATCAAGTTAATCGATAAAATTCTGGTAGACCTGGAAAAAACAGGTATCAACACAGATGCACTAATTGGAGACCTTAAAGAATTAAGGACTTATGCTTTAGAAGAGCAAATACCACTAGTAGTAAAAGTTCTTAGGTTTACTTATGAACATATAGAAGAGAATAATTCTTTTCTCATACCAATTCCGGATGATGAACCTATAGATGAGGATACCGAAATAACAAATAATGAAGGAACCAAAGACCCAGTAGAGAGTCTTAAATATTTGGTATCACTTACAAAAAGTCTTAAAAACAGAACAAATATATCAGATTTAAAAGAGTATAGAGATGCTCTTATGGAGTATTAAATGGTAAATTCTAAATGAACCATTTTCTTTATCCTTTTAAAAAATCATAGATTTTTATAGAAGCGCTATATCTTTTATGTAAGGATAGCGCTTCTCTTTTTAATATAATTAGTCATTTTTAAGGACGTTATCAATCGTAGTAAGGTACTCTTCAAATTTTATTAAGTCGTTATGCGATCCCTTTGGTATTGTAATCATTCTTTTATTTGAAGCTGAAATACTATTAAATAATAGCTTCCCTGATGCATAAGGAACTACTCTATCGTCGGTTCCATGATAAATAGTGATATCACAAACTACATTTTGTATAAACTTATTAGACGGAATTTTATATCGTAATAACTTGTTTGTTGGAAAATAGGGCAACCAGTTTTCTGCTATATCATTCATATTGTAATAAGGTGTTTCTAATATTAAATGACCAGGTTGATTGTCTGAAGCGACTTTTACTGCAATTCCGGTACCAATGGATCTTCCATAAATAGTTATTTGATCTTTGGGGTACAATTCTAAAACATAGTTATAAAACAACTGAGCGTCCTCATATAATTTTTGTTCACTGATTTTTCCTGTACTTTTTCCATATCCTCGATAATCCATTACGATGATATCATATTTTTTTTTGGCAAAGAACATTGCTATTTCTCCCCAACGTTTCAAACTTCCTTTATTACCATGAAAATACAAAATCACCCCTTTAGGATCTTCATTAACAAAGCGAATAGCATTAAGACGACTGTTATCATTAGTTTTTATAAAAAACTCTTCAAAGGGATGCTTAAATTGAAAAACAAAATCATCAGAAAGCTTTTCTGGTTGAAAAATAATTTTTTCTTGAAAAAAGTAAAGTAACATCATAGCAATACTATAGAGTGATATACTCCACAATAGTATTTTTTTAAGCCTGCGCATTTGCTTTTTTTGAAGAGTGCACAACACCAATACTTGTATTAGAAAGGTTTATCTTTCTCATTTTAGAATTGATAATTTCTTCAAGCATCTTATGATAAGATTCGAAATTATTTAAATTTTTATGCCCTCCTCCTATCACAGTATACAATCGAGTAAGCTTTGGTCGAATTTTTGATAATTTAATACTTGATTTAAAAGGAATTAATTTATCGTGAGTGCCGTGTATAATATGAATAGGGCAATTTACATACTTAAGCCATTTATAGGTTGGTATAGGATACCTCATTATTAAAGAAATCGGCATAAAAGGTATAAACTTTGCAGCAACCTTATTTAGACTATAATATGGAGCATCCAATATCAACATTTTTGGATTATTAATAGAGGCAAGTTTTGTAGCAAATCCAGATCCCATTGAACGGCCATATAGAATAATATACTCTTCCTTTACTTTATCTTTAATCTTATTGTAGACAAACTGAAGATCTCTTTTTATTGCTTTAAAAGAACGTCTGCCCGTACTTTTACCAAACCCTCTATAATCCAACATAAATACGTCATATCCATGTCTTGTGAAGTCCACAGCAAATTTCCCCCAACCTTTTATACTTTTAGAGTTTCCTTTAAGATATAGAACAACGCCCTTTGGGTTCTCTACTTTAAAATGAAGACCATTAAGTATAGCTCCATCTCTTGTTTCCAGATTATACTCTTCTACAACCTGATTGTTATAATGAAATTCAAAATCCTTATCTAACTTCTCTGGTTTAAAAATAAAGTACTCCTGCAAATAATACAAGGTTATACTTACAACAATATACACTGCAAGAACACCAATTGCTATATATCCCCAATATGACATCCAATTATTCTTTTTTTGTAAGTATGTAATTTACAAAAAATTAAATTGAAATATAAAAAAATCCTGCCAAAGCAGGATTTCATATATATTATTTGTTAAAGTTTATCGTCGTGCGTCATAAATTCTGAATCGGACCCCTACTCGCGCATAAATATCAAAGAATTTACTATTAGTATCTGTAAGATTATCTACAAAATCGTTCATTACTCCTACTTCTGCCATAACATCGAACATCTCTCCTATCATTTGAGAAAAACCAGCTCCGTACACGCCACCTATAATCAAACTCTCATAGGCATCATCTTCTAATTCTACACCGTTTATTTCAAATTTTGTATTTACTCTAAAAGAAGGTCCAACATTAATAAAGCCACGAAAACGATCTTTACCATCACCAGTTAAGTATCTAAATTTTGGGTTAAACCCAACCTGTAGTGTTTCTGCATCACCTGTTCCTTCTATTTCGCTGGTACGTTGCAAAAGGTCTAAAGAAAAAACAATACTTGTTCTCGCTCTAACTCCCATTACATAACCATATCCGGCATTAACAAAAAAACCAGTTCCACCTGTAGTTTCGGTGTTATCAAGGTTTAGTTTAGAAAAAGTAGCTCCGGCAGAAACTTCCCAGCGATATTGTCCATAAGAAACAACAGAAAGCGTTGTAAAAAGAATAAAAAAGATTGTTTTTTTCATGATTTCGTTTTTAGATTTGAGGTTGTAGTAGAGCGAAAATACTAAAAATTAAAAAATGACCATAAAAAAACCTGCCATATGACAGGTTTTTTTATGGTCTATATTGAGATAATACCTTCTATTTATGCATAAAACCTTGTTTTTGCAATAAAAATTCTTCAGTTTCTACTATATCTTCATCAGGAATACAGCAATCTACAGGGCATACAGCCGCACATTGTGGTTCTTCATGAAACCCTTTACATTCTGTACATTTATCGGGAACTATATAATATACCTCGTCACTTACAGGCTCTTGTGCTTCATCAGCATTTACATTTTTACCTCCAGGAAGAACTACATCTCCTTCTAAATCTGTACCGTCAGAATATCTCCAATCATCAGCTCCTTCATAAATTGCAGTATTTGGGCATTCTGGCTCACAAGCACCACAGTTTATACATTCATCTGTTATTATAATTGCCATAGCTCTTTTTTATTCTAAATTTGCAGCACAAAAATAGCTCGTAAACTAGTGATAAACAAATAAGAGATGTTATTAAATGACCGTATCAAAGCTTTTTCTCAATTAGGAAAGTTTCTTAACCAATTCAAATCTACTGGTTATGAGAAAGTTAATACCCTTCATCGCAATGATGAATTTTTTGATGAAATGATTCATAAAACTACTACTGCAGTACATCATAATGGATGGTTTACAGAAGAAAATGTACTTTTTTCTCTACAGCAATGGAGTAATGCTCTTACCGAGAACAATTTAAAAGATTGGTTATCTCATTACTCATTAGAAAAAATAGAGCCAAAAACTGTTGGTATTATTATGGCAGGAAATATACCATTAGTAGGGTTTCATGATTTTCTTTCTGTACTAATTACAGGACATCATGTTTTGGTAAAACAATCCTCTAATGATAATCAGCTATTACCTTTTTTAGCTTCATACCTAATAGCAATAGAGCCTCGGTTTGAAGCATCTATCAAATTTACTTCAGAAAAATTTAAAGGTTTTGATGCAGTAATTGCAACAGGAAGTAACAATACTTCTCGATATTTTGAATATTATTTTGGTAAAGTTCCCAATATTATACGTAAAAACAGAAATTCTGTTGCAATTTTAACAGGAAATGAGACTAAAGAACAACTCGAAGTACTCGGCAATGATATTTTTAGATACTATGGATTAGGATGCAGGAGTGTATCAAAACTAATGGTCCCAAAAGGGTATGATTTTGATTCTTTTTTTAAAGCCATATATCCATATCATGATATCATCAATAGTGCAAAGTATGCTAACAATTATGATTACAATAAAGCAGTTTATCTTATGAGTAATTACAAATTGTTTGAAAATGGTTTTTTAATGCTCAAAGAGGATGAAAGTTATGCTTCTCCAATTGCAACATTATTTTATGAAACCTATGACTCTAAAGACCAGTTAAGTAAAAAAATACAAAATGACAGTGAAAAAATTCAATGTATTGTAGGTTCTGATTTTTCTCCAGAATGTATTGAATTTGGAGAAACTCAAAATCCTCAACTTTCAGATTATGCAGATGGTATAGATATTATTGAATTTTTGACAAAAATTAATTGAATAATTTATCATTTTGACAATGCTTTTGTATCATATTATTAGCACCTTTGTGGTGTTTTTTCTAACTCTCTTTTTTGAGTAAAAGAAAAGATCAAAAAACTATCTATTTAACAACAATTAAAAACTACAAATGAAACGGATACAATTAAAAATAATCAAAAACATAAAAGTTTAAGGTATTTATAATTGTTAAAGATTCCATGTGGCCATTAAAAACAACAAACATTAGCACATGAAAAAACATAATTTTAGCGCTGGACCCTGTATTTTACCACAAGAAGTATTTAAAGAAGCATCACAAGCAGTGTTAGATTTTAACAATTCTGGTCTTTCCATTCTGGAAATATCGCATCGTAGTAAAGATTTTGTTGATGTTATGGAAGAAGCCCGCAGTCTGGCTTTAGAATTATTAGGTCTTGAAGGTAAAGGATATAAAGCCTTATTTCTTCAAGGTGGGGCAAGTACTCAATTTCTAATGACTGCCTATAACCTACTACAATCAAAAGCAGGATACTTAAACACGGGAGCTTGGAGTGATAAAGCCGTAAAGGAGGCAAAAAAGTTTGGTGAAGTTATAGAAGTTGCTTCATCAAAAGATGCCAATTTCAACTTTATTCCCAAAAAATTAAATATTCCTACAGATTTAGATTATTTACACCTTACCAGTAATAATACTATTTATGGGACACAATTAAAGGATTTCCCTACTACAGATATCCCATTGGTATGTGATATGAGTAGCGATATCTTCTCCAGACAATTAGATTTTTCTAAATTTAGTTTGATTTATGCTGGGGCGCAAAAAAATATGGGACCTGCAGGAACAACACTTGTAGTTATAAAAGAAGATATTCTTGGTAAAATAGAAAGGGATATTCCTTCTATGTTAGACTATCAGGTTCATATTAGCAAAGCAAGTATGTTTAACACACCACCAGTTTATCCTGTTTATGTTTCTATGCTTACACTCCGTTGGCTAAAACAACTTGGCGGAATATCTGCAATAGAAGAATTAAACGAAAAAAAGGCTAACCTTATTTACTCTGAAATTGATGTAAACCCTCTATTTAAAGGATTTGCTGCCAAAGAAGATCGTTCTTATATGAATGCAACTTTTACGTTGGTAAATGAAGACCTTAAAGAAACTTTTGATGCCATGTGGAAAGAAGCAGGAATCAACGGAATCAATGGCCACAGAAGTATCGGAGGTTACAGAGCTAGTATGTACAATGCATTAAGCCTTGAAAGTGTTGCTGCTCTTGTTGATATAATGGGTGACCTGGAACGTAAAGCGTAAACTAACAACAATAATCATTAAGACAAGTCAACTTATAAGACTTAATATTCAAAATTTAAAACTTGAAAATGAAAGTATTAGCAAACGACGGAGTATCTCAAAGCGGAATTAAAGCTTTAGAAAAAAAAGGCTTCGAGGTTTTAACAACTACGGTAGCTCAAGATCAATTGGTTAATTATATTAATGAAAATGAAATTTCAGTACTACTTGTACGAAGTGCTACTAAAGTAAGAACAGATATTATTGATAATTGTCCTTCTCTTAAGATTATTGGTCGTGGTGGTGTAGGAATGGACAACATTGATGTAGCTTATGCCCGAGAAAAAGGACTACATGTAATTAATACTCCAGCAGCTTCTTCTGGATCCGTTGCAGAGTTGGTTTTTGCACACTTATATGGTAGTGTACGTTTTTTACATGATTCTAACCGTAATATGCCTCTAGAGGGTGATAGTAAATTCAAAAACCTAAAAAAAGCATATGGTAGCGGTATCGAATTAAGAGGAAAAACTCTTGGAGTAATCGGTATCGGACGAATAGGACAGGCAACTGCAAAAATTGCAATTGGAGTTGGAATGAATGTTATTGCCTATGATCCTTTTATTGAAGAAGTAGAAATACCATTAGAGTTCTTTGATGGACAATCATTAAATTTTAAGATCAAGACTGTATCCAAAGAAGAAGTTCTTAAAAATTCTGATTTTTTCACACTACACGTTCCTGCACAAAAAGAATATGTGATCGGGAATCCTGAAATCGAACAAATGAAAGATGGCGCAGGAATCATTAATGCTGCAAGAGGGGGAGTAATCGATGAAGTAGCATTGGTAGAAGCTTTAGAGAAAGGAAAGTTAGGTTTTGCAGGACTTGATGTATTCGAAAATGAACCTAGTCCGGCTATCAAAATATTGATGAATAGTAAAATATCGCTAACACCACATATTGGTGCAGCGACAGGAGAAGCTCAAGATCGTATTGGCCAAGAATTAGCCGAGCAAATTATTAAGATTTTGAACTAGACACGAAATATAAATTTCATATTGGTAAAGAGCCGTTTCAATGATTGAAACGGCTCTTTTTTTGCTCTTCATCCTATAAAATGGTTTTTCATCTTTTTTTTATCAAAATAAAATCAACTCTTAACTCTAATTCTAGTATTAATAATGTAAATTTAGATTCATTAAAAAATATTTACAATGTCAGGAATTTTAGATCTATTAAATAGCCCTATGGGCAAGCAAATTATCAACGGTGTAAGCTCACAAACGGGACAATCCGAAGGTAAAACCGGAGATTTATTAAGTATGGCTATGCCTGTACTTATGGGAGCAATGCAACGAAATGCATCTACTCCTGAAGGAGCTTCGGGACTATTAGGAGCACTAACAGGTAAGCATACTGGTGGGATTTTGGATAATTTAGGAGGTTTATTTGACGGTGGTGTTGATCAAAGTGTTACTAATGATGGAGCTGGTATTCTAGGTCATATTCTTGGAAATAAACAACCTGCAGTAGAAAATGCTTTAAGTCAAAAATCGGGAATCGATGCCGGTTCTGTGGCTCAAATACTAAAAGTTGCTGCTCCAATTCTTTTAGGAGTATTAGGAAAACAAGCTAAACAAAGTAATGTAAGTGATGCTAATGGGTTATCAGGTTTACTAGGTGGTATGTCTGGTGGTGGTTCTAAGCAACAATCATTGATAGAATCTTTCTTAGATGCAGATGGCGATGGGAGTATTCTTGATGATGTTGCCGGAATGTTACTAAGTGGTGGTGGAAAGAAAAAAGGAGGTCTTGGAGGATTATTAGGCGGTCTTTTCGGAAAATAATACTCCTACCCTATAGTCAAATAATATAATTTTATTATTTTGAATATATCAAAAGAAAGGGCTTATTAGAGTTGTACGACTTTAATAAGCTTTTATTTTTAACCAACTATCTTCAATATGAAAAAATTACTAATTTTAGTATTATTTCTATATGGCACAAACACTATTGCCCAAATCGATGCTAATGCACTACTAGGATTACCAGGAGCTACCACAACCGATATAAATAACATTAGTACAATTACGATACAAGAAGGATCTTTAGTATTTGATACAGTAAAAAAAAAGGTATTTCAATTTAACGGAACAGAATGGAAAGAATTACTTGAATCTCCATCTGTATTTGCTAAAACCGGAAATTACACTCTCGTAGATACAGACAATCATAATATACTAACTTTTAATAGTGCTACAGATGTTACACTAACAGTTCCTGTAGGGCTCCCTATAGGATACAATGTTAGTATCTATCAAACAGGAGCAGGAAAAGTAACTGTTTCAGGAGCTGCAGGAGTAACTATAAAAAATAGATTATTACGATTTAAAACAGCAGGATTAGATGCCGGAGCTGGTATTGTATGTACAGCAACGAATACATTTCATATCACTGGGGATTTAAAAAGAAATTAATAACATGAGAAGATTATTACTTTACATATGTTTATTTTTTTCAAGCTTCGGTTATTGTCAAATTGGTCAACACAATAACTTTCCGACGATGAGGCCATCTCATATTCTGGATGAAAAACTCACCAATATTAGTTTTGCCTTCTCGCTTCGTGTATTAGAATCTGATTATAACGGTCCTATTATACGTTTAAGAAGAGATAGTGATAATACCCAACAGGATTTTGGATGGGCTGATAATGATATTGTAGATGTAGCAGCAATAGATACATGGAGAGGTGCTGCAAATGTATTTGTAGTCACATGGTATGATCAAAGTGGTTTAGGTAGAAATGCAATTCAGAATACCAATGCTTTTCAGCCTCGTTTTATAACTGATCCCACGAGGCCCTATTTTTTTGGAGATGGTAATAATGACCGATTGGATATCAACACAAGTATCCAAATTCTTACTAATGCAGGAGTTAATGGTTCTGTATTTACAGTGCTATACTCTACTTCTAATAACCAGTTTTCATTTGGTACAAGACAGCCAGGTGCTAATAGAAATCGATGGTCTATTCATGTAAACTGGTCAAACAATAGAGTTTATTTTGACTCAGGTATTTGCTGTAGTGAGCCTGTACGATGGGCTTCAAACACCAATAATCAATGGCAACAACTCTCATTTATCCGTGCTAATGTTGTACAAACTATTCGACGATCAGGAACCATTCTTAGAACCGGAAATTATACTTTAGGTCGATGCACAGCTACAAATGGTGCCGGAATCCTATATTCTAATGGAAATAATTCACAATTTGCAACCAACCGATTTACTGAGTTGATCATGTATCGTATGGATATTAATCTTACTGATACTCAAGAAATTGAACAAGATCAAATTGATTTCTGGAATTTATAATTTCTACAACACTTTAGTATTCTTTTTTTAGATATATTTATAAGGTTATGAAAAATTGTATTTATATATTAATCTTAGGAATATTCATTTATAGTTGTTCTACAACCAAAAATAGAAAAATGGATGTAGCCTCTACCGATACCGCTTCAGATACCGTAAGAATAGCAAATGATAGTCTGGAATATGAAATTATTATCATCGAACCTGGATTTAATTCATGGCTGGTAACGCAAAGGCCAAGAGGTTTTTATTCTGAGACATTTTTAGAAACTAGGAATCGCATATATGTCACAGAATATAATCAACGGGTAATGCAACCACAACGATTTGATCCTAATTTATATCTTCAGCAAATCAATTATCAATATGCAACGCATTATGGTTATGAGGTAAACTACCTTTTATATAATTATTTTATATATTTTGAACAGCGCTATAGGCAACGATTTATTGCTACAAGAGGGCGACGATTTTGATTTAAATTCTTTTTAATTATTGTACTTTTGCGCTATGCAAAAATTTAAGGAACGCTGGGAAATAGAACGTAGTTGGCAATTAGTATTTCCCGTATTAGGATTACTCGGTTTAGTATTCTCTTCTTATCTGATTGGTAAGTATATTCTGGAATTATTACCAATAGATCAGACCGATAGCATCTATATTGGTACACTATCGGCCATAATACTTTTTCTATTTTCGATATTCCTTTTCATTACTCTGAAGCTTTTTAATATTCTGGAGACAAAGTGGAATGTTTCGTATCGATGGGAACTCATAGCAATCTTTATTGCTTTTGCAGTTACAGGATCTACTGCAGCTCGTATTTCTGATCCTATACTTACTTTTATAGGACTACATAGAGATACAACAAATGGATGGTTGTATTGGCCTATCAGAATATTATTTATATTTCCAATATACCAAATATTACTTGTCATCGTAGGATGGCTCTTTGGGCAATTTAAATTTTTCTGGGGTTTTGAAAAAAAGATGTTAAGCAGAATGGGATTTGCTCGTTTCTTTAAAGATTAAGAAATATCAACATCAATAATCTCTTTTACTTTTTCTTTTTTAATCACATACGTATATACCCACATTATTGTAAATGTTGGTACAATATCCATACCCGGTAGTGCTTCTTCTACAAATGTAAATACTCCGGCTGCCTTACCAATATTACCTTTATACATTCTGGTCATCAACCAACCCGCTAAAGGAGCCCATATTACATCTGCAAATTCACCAATTCCCGGAATAGCATAGCTAACCATTCCTAAGCCATCAAAAAGTAAACTTAATCCAAGTTTTTTGTATTTGTCTTTTGCCATATTTAATACATAATTTATAGTTTAATATACAACAAATAAAGCAAAGAGTATTCCAAAAATTTGTTACCCCAAATCAGCCGTAATTAATCTCAAAAACTCTGATCGAGTTTCTATTTTTTCAAATTGCCCTCTAAAACCAGAAGTGGTTGTTACCGAATTCTGCTTTTGTACTCCACGCATCATCATACACATATGAGAAGCTTCAATCACTACAGCAACACCTTTCGGTTTCAATGTATTATTAATACACTCTAAAATATCATGTGTAAGCCGTTCCTGTACTTGTAATCGCCTTGCAAATACATCAACAATTCTAGGTAATTTGCTTAATCCTACTATATATCCATCAGGTATATATGCAATATGTGCTTTACCAAAAAAGGGTAACATATGATGTTCACACAACGAATATAGTTCGATATCCTTAACTATAACCATATCATCATAGCCTTCCTTAAACATAGCACTTTTAAGAATTTCGGCTGGATCCTGATGGTATCCCTGAGTAAGAAACTGCATTGCTTTTGCTGCTCGCTCAGGAGTTTTAACAATACCTTCTCTTTTTATATCTTCTCCAAGATCTTCAATAATAGATTCAAATTTTTCTTTTACTTCTTCTGTTACTTTTATATTGTATTCTTCAAAATGTTTATACGGCATAGCAATTAATTCTGTATTTCTTTTTTCAATTTATTTTTAAAGGTAGTATTTAATTTATTAAGTTTTGGGTTTATCACAAATTGACAATATCCCTGACTACTATTTTGATTATAGTAATCCTGATGGTATCCTTCTGCATTATAAAATGGTCCCAGTTTGGTTATTTCTGTAACTATAGGATCATCAAAAACGAAGTCATTCTTAAGGGTTGCAATTATTTGTTCTGCTATCTGTTGTTGTTGTTCATCAACATAAAATATAGCACTTCGATATTGTGTACCACGATCTGCTCCTTGACTATTTAATGTTGTAGGATCATGTGTAGCAAAAAATATTTCTAATAGTTCTTTATAGCTAATGAGGTTAGGATCATATTCGATTTTAATCGCTTCAGCATGGCCTGTTCTTCCTGTTGTAATCTCACGGTATGCAGGGTTTTTTATAGTTCCTCCTGTATATCCCGATATTACCTTATGCACCCCTTCTAAGCGCTGAAAAACTGCCTCTGTACACCAAAAACACCCTCCAGCAAATACTGCGGTTTCTATATTATTTTCTTTCATAACTAAATAGTCGTAATTTTTTTAACAAAAATACATATATGCATATCCAATTTTTGCTTTTTAACTTTTCGTTAGTACCACATCTCCTATTACAAGCCTAGTTTTGCAAATATCAAAAAAGTAAGGTTTTTATTACAATTTTATGAATATACAACTACACTCAAAAGCTTATGCAGTATTTTTACTTTTCGTTACATTACAATCTTTTGCTCAAGAAAGAAAGGAAATTATAGCAGAAAGAATAAATAACCCTCCAAAAGTTGATGGTGTTCTTGATGATGAAATATGGAAAACTCTTCCGGCTCATGGTGATTTTCAAATGTGGCAACCCGGAAATGAGGGAAAAATACCAAAAGAAATAAGATCCGAAGTAAAAATGGCATATGACAATAAAGCCGTTTATTTTGGAGTCTACTTATATGATGATCAACCCGATACAGTATTGCGTCAATTTAGTCAACGAGATGATATATTTGTTCAGGCAGATCATTTTAGTATTGCAATAAATACCTACAACGATGGAACGAATGAAACTCGTTTCTTTATAACCAGTGCAGGTACTATTGGTGATGCAAGAGCAGATCAATTCAATGAAGATTTTAGTTATAATGTAGTTTTTGATGCCAAAGTTTCTTTTGATGCCCAAGGATGGTATGCAGAATTTAAGATACCGTATAATGCATTACGCTTTCCCGAAGTGAATATACAAGATTGGAGCATCAATTTTTATAGAAGATCTCTGAGTAGAAATCAAACTCATACCTGGAACTTTATTGATAATAAAATTGGTCAACGCACACAATATAACGGTTTGGTTAAAGGTGTAGAGAATGTTAACCCTCCTGTGAGGCTTACTTTTTTTCCGTTTGTGCAAGGTCTGGTATCACATTCTGATGGAGACACCGAGACTGATTTTAGTGCTGGAATGGATGTGAAATACGGGCTAAGTGATAGCTTTACATTAGATGCTACTCTAATTCCGGATTTTGGGCAAGCAGCCTTTGATGAAGTTCGCCTTAATTTAGGTCCGTTCGAACAAACTTTCGGCGAAAACAGGCAATTCTTTACTGAAGGCACAGAATTATTTAACAAGGGAAATATTTTCTTTTCCAGGAGAGTTGGTGGCAAACCATCTACATCTATATCTGATGATGATCTTAACGTAAATGAAGTTGCTGAGGACGCCCCTTCTAAAGTAAATTTGCTTAATGCATTAAAAATCTCGGGAAGGACAAAAGGAAATCTCGGTATCGGTTTTTTTAATGCTATTACAGAAAAAACAGAAATACGAATTACCGATACTATTACTGGAGCTGTGCGTAAAGAAGTAGTCGAACCTATATCGAATTATAATATTTTTGTATTGGATCAACAGTTTAATAAAAATTCTTCTGTTTCCTTAATAAATACTAATGTAACTCGTAGTGGTAGTGAGTTTAGAAATGCAAATGTAACTGGGTTGGTTTGGAACCTAGCAAATAAGTCAAACTCGTATCGCCTAACCGGAAGATCTTTGGTTAGTCACATAAATTCTCCTGGAGATAATATTGGTGGTTTTGCATCTGAGCTTGATTTTGACCGTATCAAAGGTAAAATCAGGTATGGTTTTGGTCACGATTTGGCAAATACCACGTATAACATCAATGATTTGGGAGTTAATTTTAGAAATAACTTCAATAATTTTAGAGTAAGTGCGTCCTACCAAATCTTTGAACCTAAAGGGTTATTTAACACTTATCGGATTAATGTTTTTGCAAGACATAGGCGATTGTATGACCCTAGCATTCAAACACAAAATTCTATAGGTGCCAATTGGTTTTTTGTGACCAAAAAACGATTTGGTTTTGGTGGTAGAGGAGCTTATAATTCTAAAAACCAAGACTATTTTGAGCCTCGTATAGATGGAAGATTTGTTACTTTTAGTCGAAGTCTGGGAGGAAGAATGTTTGTTTCTTCTGATTATAGAAAAAAATTCGCGTATGATATTAGCGCGGGAACCAGACAGTGGTTTGATGACGGACAAAAAATATATAGAATAGAGGTTTCTCCCCGATATCGGTTTTCTGATAAATTATTAGTGATATGGAGATCAGAGTATTATAATCGTCCAAACAATTTTGGATATATCGATGACGATGGTACAGATGTATTCCTTGGACAACGAGATATTATTTCACTAGAAAATTCGTTAAGTGCAAGTTATAATTTTGACCCATACAAAGCTGTAAATTTGCGTTTCCGAAACTTCTGGAGTACCGCTGATTATTCTGATAATGTATTTTATATTCTAAACGAAAATGGTTCTAGATCCCAAATTGATTATGATATCTCAGAAGATAATCCAAATACCAATTTTAATATTTGGAATCTGGATTTGAGTTTTAACTGGAGATTTGCTCCTGGTAGCGAAGCTACCCTACTCTATCGCAATCAAATTTTTAATGATGATGAGCTATCTACACTAAATTATACACAAAGTTTAGACAATTTGTTTAACAAACCTATCAAGCATACTTTATCGTTAAGAGTAGTCTATTTTCTTGATGTGAATAATTTAAAACGTTCTTCTAAAGGATAATCTTGGGGATTCTAATGATATTGATTACTTTCACTCCTTCAAGTATAGAAAACGGATGATCAAAGCTAATAATATTCATAAAAACTATGGAGACCTTCATGTTCTTAAAGGAGTAGATCTTCATATCAAACAAGGAGAAATTGTTTCTATTGTTGGTGCTTCTGGTGCAGGAAAAACTACATTACTGCAAATTTTGGGTACATTAGATAAGCCCGGTCAAAAAGATGATTCTTCTCTAACTATTAATGAAACTGATATTTTTAAGCTTCAAGACAAAGAATTAAAAAATCAAAAATCAAAAAAGTTTTCAAATCTATTTCAGTTCTTTCTTATAGCATATGCTATCTTCGTTATTCTCTCATGGGTTATCTCACCCGATATTTTTGATATATATATTAGAACAGTAATTAGGGTCGTACTCATTATTCCTTTACTGATTTTTGGTATCATAAATTTTATAAAAAAAAATAAAAAGGATAAGGGACTTTCTTCTTTTAGGAATGAACAATTAGGTTTTATTTTTCAATTTCATCAATTATTACCCGAATTTACTGCTCTAGAAAATGTTTGCATTCCTTCTTTTATTAAAAAAACATCACGAATTGAAGTAGAGAAAAGAGCCAAAGAACTATTAGATTTTTTAGGGCTTTCTCATCGATATGATCATAAGCCTAATGAATTATCTGGAGGAGAACAACAACGTGTTGCCGTTGCCAGAGCACTAATCAATAACCCAAAAGTGATATTTGCTGATGAACCTTCTGGAAATTTAGACAGCGAAGCTGCAGAGAATTTACATCAATTATTTTTTAAGCTTAGAGATGAATTTGGTCAAACTTTTGTGATTGTAACTCATAATCAGGAATTGGCAGATATGGCCGATAGAAAGTTGGTTATGGTAGATGGCAAAATTGTAGGGTAACTCTTCATTGTAAATAACAAATTATACCAGTAGTATACATATACTGTATTATTATAAAAATTCTATAGAAAAGGCTGCATGAGTATGCAGCCTTTTCTTAATAAATTTCAAAGTTCTTAGCAATATCTAATTAATACAAGTACTGTATTGCAGTTGCATCGTTTCTATTAAAAACTCCATTTTCGTTTCCTGTTGCACAAGAAATCATTATAGAAGTTCTGTCGATACCTGTTGGTGTTCCTGGAATATGAATAGCTCCATCAGAACCTTGACCTTCGTTGCTACCATCACATGATCTTGCAAACCAGTCGGTATGACGTAAGCCAATACAGTGTCCCATTTCATGAGTAATTACATGAGTAGCATAAGTAACACCGTTGCTAGCTACTCTAGGTCCGATTCGTGCCCATTTGTAAGCTCTTCCACCAGAAGGGAATCCGGCTAATCCACCACCACCTAAGTCACTTCTAACATATACTACTAAGTCAGCAGCTTGATAGTTAGTACCAAAGGTAAGTCTCATATTAAGAGAAGTATTTAAATTATTAAAATTAGCAACAGCTCTTTGTAAGGCTTGTCTTCCTGTATTAGAAAGCCCATTACCTCCACCTCCTGTGTAACCTAATACATCAATAGTACGATTACGGCTAGAAATAAGGTTTCTTGTTCTATACTGCTTGTTTCCATTATCCAAAGATTCTAAACTTGGCTGATCAACAAGTCCAGCTACTGGCACACCTAGATCTGTACCATTAACAAAATAGTCTGCAGTACTTCCATCCAAATCTGTAACCGTTTTAACAGACACATTATTTGTATTAACTCCCATGCTTTCTAATTTAAGAAGCTGTTCTTTTGTAGGAGCATTATCTATTTCATTTACTTCAGCAGTAATTTCCTCTTTTTGGCAAGAAGTAATGCATCCCGCCACGATAGCGCTAAGCGCTAATAATTTGATAGTTTTCATATTTTAAGTTTGTTAATTTGTGTGAGTTAACAAAAACCAAAAGGTTTTCTATCATCTCGATTAAAAAATTTAGATATTAAGAACTTTGAAATCTTAATACAATTAAGAGTATGTAATCTGTATTGTTCTAAATGAAGCTGTTTAAGCATATCGCTAAACAACAAAGCATAAACCGGATAGAGGCCAAAAAGACCTCATATGAATCAAAATTTGGAAAGTATTTTTTGATTGTTCCTCAATAAGAATTTTTAAACTTCAATTTTTAGGTTTTCAAAATGGTCCCTAGAATCCTAAAATTATATTTAAAAAATATTCCGGTTTATAACTTTGTGCAACCAAGAATATAATCTATAGTTATTCTATAGACTATTACCTATTTACTAAAAACAAAATTGGAATTGTGTTGAATAGTGTTTTCATAAGTCAAGAGTTTGTGTAAAATTAGTTGGTGCTAAATTCCATAAAAAAAGCGCTCAAATCAATAATTAGATGTCTTTAATCACGATTTAAGATGTCCTAAATCATGATTAAGGACATTTACAAAAAGACCATTAACTATAGTAAAAATAGGTGTTTACGGGATTCAGGTCATCCCTAAACATTTATTTATATGAAAAAAAATAAAGCACGAAAAGACTGCCTTTTCAGGCAGCCTCTTCTAAAAAAAATCAAAGTTCTTAATACTTTATATTAATACATGTACTCCAATGCAGTAACATCATTTCTATTTAGACTCCCATTTTGCGGGTTTCCTTGTGTAGGGCAAGAAATCATTAATGATGTAATATCCGTACCTGTTGGTGTCCCTGGGATATGGATAGCTCCATCTTGGCCTTGTCCTTCATTTTGACCATTACACACTCTTCTCTGCCAATCTGTATGACGCAAACCAATACAATGACCCATTTCATGAGTAATTACATGTTGAGTGTAAGTAACTCCTCTGTTTTTTACACTAGGCCCGATTCTTGCCCACTTGTAAGCTCTTCCACCAGAAGGAAATCCTGCTAATCCACCTGATCCTAGGTCACTTCGTACATATACTACTATATCAGCAGCTTGATAGTTAGTACCAAAGGTAAGTCTCATATTAAGAGTAGAATTTATTCCATTATATGTATTAACAGCTCTTTGTAAAGCCTGTCTTCCTGTATTAGAAAGCCCATTACCGCCGCCACCAGTGTAACCCAGTACATTAATTGTACGGTTGCTACTAGAAACGATGTTTCTTGTTCTATACTGCTTCATTCCATTATCCATAACCCCTAAGCTTGGCTGATCTACAAGCCCGGCTACTGGAATACCAAGATCTGTACCATTAACAAAATAGTCCGCTGTACTTCCGTCAAGATCTGTTATCGTTTTTACAGACACATCTTCTGTATTAACCCCCATGCTTTCTAACTTAAGAAGCTGTTCTTTTGTGGGTGCATTATTTATTTCATTTACTTCTGCAGCAACTTCTTCTTTTTGGCAAGAAGTAATGCATCCTGCAACGATAGCGCTAAGCGCTAATAATTTGATAGTTTTCATATTTTAAGTTTGTTAATTTGTGTGAGTTAACAAAAACCAAAAGGTTTTCTATCATCTCGATTAAAAAATTATATATTAAGAACTTTGAAACCTTAATACAATTAAGAATATGTAATCTGTATTGTTCTAAAAAAGACTGTCTAAGCTATAGCCAAAACAAAGCATAAACCGGATCAAGGCTAAAAAGGCCTCATATGAATCAAAATTTGAAAAGCATTTTGATTGTCACTCACTCAATAAGAAATTTTAAATCTCAACTTTCAGGCTTTCAAAATGGTCCCTAAGAATCCTAAAATTATATTTAAAAAAATTCCGGTTTATAGCTTTGTAGAAATCAATAGTATAACCTACGAGTTATCTTGATATTTTTTTGATTATATCTAAAAACAAGAATTGGAATAGTGCTGAATAATGTTTTCATAAGTCGATTGTTTGTGTAAAATTAGTTGGTGCTAAATTCAACAAAAAGAACACTCAAGTCAACAAATAGGTGTCCCTTAACATGATTTAGGATGTCTTAAATCATAATAAGAAACATTATAAAGATAAGATAATCAGTCATCTGAATTTTTTGCATATGATGAAGGAGAGACTCCAACAATGTCTTTGAAGTTTTTGTAAAAAGATGCTCTGGAGTTAAAACCAACCTCGTTAGCTATTGCAGAAATGCTAAACTTTTTATGTCTGTCCATAGACAAAAGTTGTTTAAACTCCTCTATTCTATAATAATTGATATAATTATTGAAATTCTTATGCTCAATCTTATTAATCGCTTTAGAAATTAGCCTTTCTGGCAACCTAACCTCCTTGGCAAATGTTTTTAGAGTAATTGATGGATTTAAATATGCTTTGGTCTCTAACATGTATTCTTCAATAATCCTTACAATATTCTCTAATTCTGCTTTCGTTTCTTTTTCTTCCACCCTGGGTGAAATCATGTTAATGATATTAATCTGTACTAAACTCGCAATAGTAATATAATAAAGCGACAGTAAAAGAATAGTATTCACCGTGTATGTATAATGCTTTTCACTAACAAACAGGTTCAATAAGTTCCCAACAAGATTAAATAAGATACAAATAACACAAAAAACAGTTAACCAATTTAATGACTTGTATTTAGTAATTTCATAAAAATATGGCAGTTGTTTCTTATGTTTATTATTAACTTTAATAATCATAACAGACATCGTTATGATATAAATCGCACCAACAATGTTCAATATTCTACCAAAATACATTTCTCGAAAAGTGGTATGCATTTCTGGGTCTTGCAGTACTAAAAGAAAAAATACTGATAAAAACAAAAACTCAAAAATTGCCGGAATATAATAATAGATTTTACGTTTTATATAAATCCCTGCTGTTTCCACTGCGTAGAAAAACAAAAAATTCATACTCAACAAATTAAATCGAAATGGGTGATAATAAACAGCCGGATGTTCTACATACTTATAAGCAAAATACATTGCCATCTCTACACATAGAGTAACAAAAAACAACCCCAGATATCTATTAATATATACTTTTTTAGATCGGTAAAAAAGAAGAATAACAGTAATAACTAACGTTTGTAAGCCACTTATTAAAAATAAATAATCTATAATTTTCATCTCAAGAATCTTTAAATAACAAAAAATCACTGACTGTTATTAATATAGATCAATAGAAATGCCTATATGTTTAGTAACATAGTAAAAACTATCTTTTTAATAGTACTAAAATAGATAAACTTTTTAACACATCAATTTATTGTACACAAAACTCAAATCTGTATTTTATTTAACCTTTTTCTTAAATATTAAAGAGTATTCATTAAAATTATCATCTTTGTTGATGATAGAATACTAAAAATCATAATATATCCTTTTGAAAAAATTCAACAATATCGAGCTCAAAGATTTCCTGGATGAAAAGGCTTTTTACTACGAACAACCAAAATTTATTGAAACAGATCCAGTACAAATTCCCCATCTGTATACTCAAAAAGAAGATATTGAAATTTCGGGATTCCTTACTGCTACCATTTCCTGGGGAAACCGTAAAAGCATCTTAACCAATTCTCACAAATTAATGTCTCTTTTGGGTAATAGCCCGTATGATTTTATAATGAATCATACCGAAATGAATCTTCAAGATTTTAATGGTTTTGTTCATAGAACCTTTAATAGTACCGATCTCTCCTATTTTATCACTGCATTACGGTATATATATACCAAATATGTTGATATGGAAGCTTTTTTTAAATTACATAAGGGAGATGACAACTTTCAGGCTGCGATTCATAATTTTAAAAAGGAATTCTTTTCGTTGCCACATCCACTCAGAACAGAAAAACATGTTAGTGATCCTTATAAAAATTCTGCTGCTAAGCGAATTAATATGTTTCTACGGTGGATGGTAAGAGATGCTTCTGCCGGGGTCGATTTAGGTATTTGGCGTAACCTGTCTCCTGCTCAATTATCATGCCCATTAGATGTGCATTCGGGAAATGTTGCTCGAAAATTAGGATTGCTTACACGCAAACAAAATGATGGAAAAGCATTGTTAGAACTTGATACAAAATTGAGGAAATTAGACTCCTCAGACCCAGTCAAGTACGATTACGCATTATTTGGACTTGGAGTTTTTGAAAAATTTTAAACTTAGAACAATTCTAAAGAGTAATCTTAATTTTACATTCTAAACATTTAGATGATATTTCTTTAATAAACATAAAACATCTTCATAAAGTTGTTGAGGTATACCTTAGTCTAAATTTGTGGAAACAAAAAAATCCACACAATCATGAAAAATCATCTTATTATTGCCTCTCTAGGTGCTGCATTATTATTGGCTTCTTGCAATCTAGACGACTACACAGGAGGTCCTGTTAAACCTCCAACAGGAAAAATTGAACTAAAAAATCATTCTATCTCTCCTGTTTTATTAGAAAAGACTTCTGAATTTTCTGATGTAGAAATATACAACCTACTTTCATCTGAAGATACCTATATTCCTGATTTTACATATGGTTCTATGGCAGATGGAGCAGGATTACTTCGTAATAAAAACGGAACATTTACTTTAATTAATAATATCGAAGCTGATTATTCTGTTGCCAGAATCACATTAGATGAAACTTTTAAACCCATTAAAGGAGAACATATTCTTAATGCATTGGCCACTGCAAACACAGCCCAGTGTTCTGGTTCATTAATCACTCCATCTGTACATGGTTTCGGTCCTTTATACCTTTCTGGTGGTGAATGGGGAGGAAATTCTAAAGGTGTTTTCGCAACTAATCCTTATAAAAACGTATCAGAAGCTTCTGCCCCAAGAATGTTGACTGCATTAGGACAATGGTCTACCGAAAATGCAGTAGCACTAAGCAGACGTGCGTATCCTGGTAAAACTGTAGTTTTTATTGGTGATGATAATAGTAATAACGAAGTTCCTTCTGGACAATTAGGAATGTATGTAGGCAGACAAGGAGATCTTGAGGGTGGTAAATTATATGGGTTAAAGGTAACCTCACCTACAGTAACCTACGAAGTAGATATGGAAGAAGGGGTTTCTTATGAAATGGAATTTGTAGAATTAACCGAAAAAAATATCGATTTATTGGATGCCGAAGCCAAAGAAAAAGGCGTAATGGGATTTTCTAGATTGGAAGATATAGATTGGAGAAGAGGACATAGTAGAAGTAATAATCAAGAAGTCTATTTTGCAGTAACGGGAAGAGATAAACCTGGATTAGTGGGAAAAGGAACACGTTCTGGAAGAATTTATAAAGTAGAACTAAATCATAAAACTCCATATGGTCCCGGTAAAATAACGTGTGTATTGGATGGTGATAAAGTAGGCGGTACCGCGGAAGCTTTTCATAGCCCTGATAATATTTTGGTAACCAAAAATTATGCTTACATACAAGAAGACCCAAATGGGATTCAAGATTTTAAACCTGCAGCAAATCATTATTCAAGATTATATCAATACAATTTAAACACCGGAGAGTTAAAAGTAGTGTTAGAATGTGATCAACCTAAAGCAGCAGCAGCCGGATATGGTAGTCTAGACAGAATATGGGAAATAACAGGTATGATTGATATATCAGACGTTATTGGTATAGATGAGACTTTTCTTATGATTACCCAAAATCATGGTTGGGAAAGAGCAGACGGAACACCTTTTACCGATCCTACAGCAAATCCTGATATAGCAAATAGTCGTAAAGAAGGAAGTATGCTTTATATAATTAAAGGTTTAGAAAGATAAACATATGATTTTATTTAAATACAGTAAAGGGGCTTATTTTGTGATAAGCCTCTTTATCATATTCGGTATTTTTTCTTCTTGTTCAAAAGAGAAAGAAGAAAAAACGTCATTCAATATCCAAATGAAAGAACAATTCATATCCGATATCACTATGGCTATTAATCATTTGGATAGTGCTAAAACTGATACTAGCAATGTCAAAAAATATTTTCTTCAATCCAGAAAGTATTTCAAAAAAATCGAACCCATTTTGGCTTCCCTGGACATTGAAAACTATGGCTTCTTAAATCAACCAAATATTTTGAAAGTCGAAGAAGAGGACTTTACTGATATAAAAACTAAAAAGCCAAGTGGATATCAAGTGCTTGAAGAAGAAATCTTTACAGAAAACATGAATTCTGTACGTGTAAACAAACACTTGAATCTAGTTTCAAATAGATTAAAATTAATCAGAAAGAACACTAGTTTTAATCACTTAAAGACATATCATTTTTTGTGGCTGTTTAGAAAATCAATAGTTCAAATAGCACTTACAGGAATAACAGGTTTTGATTCTCCAGTCTTAGAAAACTCTTTAGAAGAGTCCAAAATAGTATATCAGAGTTTGAAAACATATTTATCGATCTTTCAAAATGAATTTAATAATCCAGCACTTTTAAAAAAATGGAATTATGAAATAGAAGCTTCAATTAAAGATTTAAACGCTGATTTTAATACATTTAATCGATATGATTTCATTAAAAATCATACTCATAAACAATTAGACTTATGGAATCAGATTGTGAATGATTGGCATGTGAGTTTTCCTTTTGAGTTAGCAATAAAAAATAAAGCTATTTCTCTTTTTTCTAAAGACACTTATAATCACACCTATTTTTCGGACAGAAATTCTGGAGAAATGACTCCGCAAAAAATAACATTAGGTAAAAAACTATTTTACGACACTAATTTGTCATCGGATAAAAAAACTAGTTGTGCAACTTGTCATCATGCAGATAAAGCGTTTACAGATGGATTAAAAATTGGAGCAAAAGTTACACGCAATACTCCTACTCTACTTTATTCGGGTTTACAAAAGGCATTTTTCTATGATAAAAGAGCAGGTAGTTTAGAGGGGCAAATTATTGCTGTAATAGAAAACAAAAATGAGTTTCATACAGATTTAGAAACGTTGAGGCAAGTTGTAACACAAGATAGTATATACACAAAAAGTTTTGCAGAAGTTTTTAAAAACCAAAAAGTTGGTAATGCAGAAATCAGGAATGCTATAGCCAGTTATATAAGAAGTTTAGCACCGTTTGACTCTAAATTTGATCGTAACATAAACACTATAGAAAATACGCTTACGCAAAATGAAATTAATGGTTTTAACCTTTTTAATGGTAAAGCCAAATGTGCCACATGTCATTTTGCTCCTGTTTTTAATGGTACTGTACCGCCCAACTATAGAGAGTCAGAAATTGAATTCATTGGAGTTCCAGAGCAAAATGATACTATCAATGCCATTATTAGTTCTGATTTGGGAAGGTATCATGTATATAAAACTCCTGAAAGGAAGCATTTTTTTAAAACCCCTACAGTTAGAAACGCAGGAAAAACTGCCCCTTATATGCATAATGGAGTGTATAATACTCTAGAAGATGTTATGGATTTTTATAATCGTGGCGGCGGTATTGGTATTGGTATTCATAATGAATATCAAACACTACCTTCTGATGCATTAGACCTCACTAATCAGGAAATAAAGGATATTATTTCATTTATACATTCACTAGAAGATGACATTGAAGCATATTAAAAGAGAATTTGATCACTCTTCTTACCCCTTTACTAATAGAATATAGATAATAGCATATCTCTTCTAATTACATTACGGTTATCACGTAAAATTATTATGTAATGCTAATTAATTTGTAATATCTGGGTTATTTTTGTTAATTTTATTAGGAATTGATTCTTATATAAATCAATTCTTTGTAAGAGGATGATATCAAACGCAATACCCATAAACGAAAACTTTAGGTTAGAAGCTTTAAAATCATTAGACATTCTGGATACCGAATCACAGAAGGAGTTTGATGAGATTACAGCTCTTGCTGCGTTTATCTGTGAAACAGATATGGCACTAATTTCGTTGGTAGATAATGACAGACAATGGTTTAAATCTAAACACGGATTAGAAACTTGCGAGACTCCTCGTAATAATTCTCTTTGCTCTCACGTTGTTTTACAACCTCATGCTCCATTAATAATTAAAGACACCAGAGAAGATAAACGTTTTAATGACAGCTCAATTATTCTTGAAGAAAAGCCTATTATTTTTTATGCCGGAATTCCATTAGTAGATAAGGATGGTTTTGCTTTAGGGTCATTATGTGTGATGGATAGTGTTCCAAGAGAACTTTCTAATAAGCAATTAGAATCTCTTAATGCTTTGGCAAAACAAGTGATTATTCTCTTTGAGCTGAACAAAAAGAATAATGATCTTCAAATAATTCAAAATAAGTTAAAAAAACATAACGAATCCTTAAGGGAGTTTGCAAGAGTGATTTCTCATGATCTTAAGATGCCTTTAGCCAATGTTATTACATCGACAGATTTATTGAAGCTTAAACTGGGAGATAAACTCGATAATGAAAGTTTAGAATATTTTGATTATATCAAAACTTCTTCTTTCTCTATGAGTAGCTATATTAGTGATGTACTAGATCATTATGAGAGTGAAAGTTTAATGCATAATAAACCCGAAGAATTTTATTTAAATCATCTGTTGAATAAAATCGTTGATTTACTTACTATGAAACCGGATTTCACTATTTATTTTCCTGAAGAAGATCCTATTATACAGTGTAATAAGCTTGCATTAAAACAAATTTTCTTTAATCTTATCGGAAACAGTATTAAATATAATGACAAAGAGCAAATCATTATATCTATAGAAACTAACGAAGATGAAAATTTCTATTATTTCAGAATAACGGATAATGGAATGGGAATTCCAAATGATAAATTGGATACTATTTTTGAACTTTTCACTACAGCAAATATTGCAGATAGAAGTGGTAATAAAGGTAATGGTATTGGGCTTTCTACAGTAGAAAAATTAGTTAAAAACCTAGGAGGTTATATTAAAGTATCTTCTAAAGAAAAGATTCAAACCACTTTTGAGTTCTCTATAAAGAAATCTAATTAAACTGTTTTAGTTGTTGTTGCTACACAAGCCTGAGCACATTTTTCACCATCAATAGCCGCAGAAATTATACCACCTGCATATCCCGCACCTTCACCACAAGGGTATAATCCTTTAATATGTGTATGTTCTAATGTTTTCCAATCCCTGGGAATACGAACTGGCGATGATGTTCTGGACTCGGGAGCATGTACTATAGCTTCGTTAGTAAGATACCCTTTCATGCTTTTACCAAATGCCTTAAAACCATCTTGTAGCGTTTGATGAATAAATTCGGGGAATACTAGCCCCATATCAGCAGATGTTAAACCAGGCTTATAAGAGGTTTCAGGAAGGTTTGTTGATATTTTTCCTTCAACCATATCTATTAATCTTTGTGCAGGAACTCTCTGAGTCTCCCCACCTACCTGCCATGCTTGCTGCTCTATACTTTTCTGAAAATACATTCCAGATAAAGGGCCATACTTAGAAAACTCCTTAAAATCTTCCAACCGTAATTCTATAACAATACCACTATTGGCGGTAGGTTGATCTCTTTTAGAAGGAGACCACCCGTTTGTAACCACTTCTCCAGGGCTGGTAGCACATGGAGCAATCACCCCTCCCGGGCACATACAGAAAGAATACATTCCTCTGCCTTTTACCTGTTTTACAATACTATATGGTGAAGGAGGTAAATAAGGGCCACGAACCTCACATGAATACTGGATCTGATCTATAAGTTTTTGTGGATGTTCTACTCGTACTCCCAAAGCAAAAGGTTTTACTTCGATCTCTATTTTTTTATCATGCAACAGTTTAAATATATCTCTTGCAGAATGTCCTGTAGCCAAGATAACCTTGTTAGTATCAATAGTACTGCCATCAAGTAGAGTTACACCATTAATTTCAGAGTTTTTAATTTTAAAATCAATTACACGGGTATCAAAATGTACCTCTCCTCCTCTTTCAACAATTTTCTCTCGTATTGCAGTTATAATACCGGGTAATTTATTTGTCCCAATATGCGGGTGTGCCTCGACCAAAATCTGATCGGTAGCTCCAAATCCAACCAGAAGCTCTAAAATACGATGTACATCTCCTCTTTTCTTAGATCGGGTATATAACTTACCATCACTGTATGTACCTGCTCCTCCTTCTCCAAAACAATAATTTGAATCTTCATTAACAATATGATCTCTATTAATAGCTTTAAGATCTCTGCGACGTGCCTGTACATCTTTTCCTCGTTCTAAAACAATGGGTTTACAACCTAATTCAATACAACGTAGTGCTGCAAACAAACCAGCCGGCCCAGCTCCAATGATGATAACTTCTGGTGCATTAGAAACATCCGGATATTCGGGTACTAAAATTGGTTGATCTATAAAGTCCTCCTGTACATATACTTTTAGCTTCAAATTAACCTTAATTGCCCGTTGTCGCGCATCAATAGAACGTTTTAAAACTTGAACATGTCTAATTTCATCCAAAGGGATACCATTTTTATGTGCTACCTTACTTTTTAATTGATCGGGATGTGCCGCAATTTCTGGCGAAACTTGTATTGTGAATTCGTATTGCAATCTTAACTTAGGTTTTGAATTTAGGGCGAAGATACAACATTCTTTGCTTCAAAATAACTCTTACAAAACATCAAAATGGTACTAGTAAACAAGTCGAAGCTTTCTAGATTTAACCTTTTCTTAAGATATTAGTTCCTATCTTTGACCTCAAACAAACCTTAAATTTACAATTATGAAAAAGCTTTTTTTATTAGCAATTGCGGTAATCGGTTTTTCTATTTCTTCGAATGCACAGGACATCAAACTTGGTTTTAAAGGTGGAGTAAACTTCGCAACATTAAGTGGAAACGATTATAACAGTTTAAAAGGACGAACAGGATATCATATTGGTGCTGTTGTACAAATAGGCTTATCAGATATGTTTGCTGTACAACCAGAACTTATATATTCTGCACAAGGAGCAAAATTTAGAAACTTTGGTTTAGAGCAAGACATTGATGTTGATTATTTAAATCTTCCTGTTTTAGTAAAATTTAAATTTGCTAAATTTTTTAGTGCAGAAGCAGGACCTCAATTTGGTTTTGTAGTTAATGATAATTATCCTGCTGGTAGTGAGCCAGAAAGTTTTGACTTAAGTGCTGCTGTAGGTGCTGGAGTAGAATTTGGTTCTTTTTTCGGTCAATTACGATATAACATAGGTTTTATTGATATAGTTGATAATGTAGAAGCAAAAAATTCTGTATTTCAAGTTTCTGTTGGATACTATATCTTTTAATACAAAAAAAGATTTATATATAAAAAGCGGAAGTAAAACTTCCGCTTTTTTGTTGCCTTCTATTTTATGAAAAGCTAATTTTTTACCTTCTAGATCTCCTGTTATAGTTTCTATTATTACTTTTTGGTTTAGCTTTTTTACGAGATTTGTTTCTTGGAGTAGATGCTGATTTTTCAAAACTTACTGTGGGCTCAAAACCTGCTACAATTTCACTTTGCAACTTTTCTCCTAATAATTTTTCTATTCCTTTTACATAGCTTATTTCTTCCTGACTAACCAAAGAGATCGCTTCTCCGCTAGCTCCTGCTCTACCAGTACGACCAATACGGTGTACATAATCTTCAGAAATATTGGGTAATTCAAAATTTACAACATGTGGTAGTAATGGAATATCTAGTCCACGAGCCGCTATATCTGTTGCTACCAACACCCGAATCGTTCCTTTTTTAAAACCTCCGAGGGCTTTTGTTCTAGCTCCCTGGCTTTTATTTCCATGGATTGCGGCGGCAGTAATACCCTCTGCTACCATTTTTTTTGTTAGTCGATTAGCTCCATGCTTTGTTCTGGTAAAAACTAATACTTGTTTCCATCCTCCTTCTGATATAAATTTAATAATTAGCTCAGATTTTCTTTTTTGATCAACTCTATATAACTTTTGTTCAATCTTCTCTGCTGTAGTATTTTCTGGTGCAGCTTCAACCCAGACTGGATGATGTAAAATTCCATTAGCTAATTGTTTAATTTCTTTAGAAAATGTAGCAGAAAATAATAAGTTTTGCCTCTTTGCTGGTAATAAGTTTAGAATCTTATTAATATCTCTTTGAAATCCCATATCAAGCATACGATCTGCTTCATCTAAAACCAAAATTTCAACATTGGCCAAAGAGAGTGCTCTTTGATTATGTAAATCCAATAACCGTCCAGGAGTAGCAACCAATACATCAACACCATTTCTTAATGCTCGTATTTGTGGATTTGCATTCACTCCTCCAAATATTACCATTGATCGCAAATCCAGGAATTCGCTATACGCCCTTACATTATCTAATACCTGAGCCGCTAATTCTCTTGTAGGTGTTAGTACCAAAGCACGTACAGGTCTTTTTCTTAATTTCTGTCCTTGAGATAAAATCTGTAATAGCGGTAATGTAAATCCTGCTGTTTTTCCTGTACCTGTCTGCGCAGATGCTAAAACATCTTTTCTTTCTAAAATCGGCGGAATAGCTTTTTCTTGAATCGGCGAAGGAACTGTATATCCTTTTTTGTCGATGGCTCGTAAAAGTGCATCGGATAATCCTAATGTGTTAAATGACATATAAATCGTTTAAGAAATAACAATTTATGCGAAATGCCATTTCTGAATATTTTTGCAAAGATAGCTCTATTTTTTATGATTTTCTTTAGTAAAACAATCTAGAATGATGTTTTTGTTTAATAACCTACCTAATACTACTACTTTAAATAATCTATTTTACCTGATACATCATAGCATATAAAAAATACGTTTTCAAAATCCTTATTCTCAAATCTTATAGTATATTTACACAATCCAAGAATTAACAAGAGGAATGCAGTTTAAACACCCAGAATTTCTTTACGCTCTTTTTGCACTTATAATTCCTATTCTAGTTCATTTATTTCAGTTACGACGTTTTAAAAAGGTTAATTTTACAAATGTTCAGTTTTTAAAAGCAGTTACCATACAAACTCGTAAGAGTTCTCAAATCAAAAAATGGTTAACACTAATTGCTCGTTTATTAGCCATGGCTGCTATTATTTTTGCTTTTGCTCAACCATTTCTGGCATTAGAAGAAATTGTTGGCAAAAAAAGTAAAACAGCATTATATCTTGATAATTCATTTAGCATGCAGGCCAAAGGATCTAAGGGACCTCTCCTAAAACGTGCTGTACAAGAAATCCTTAGCGACCTTCCTGAGGAAGAGACAATATCTCTTTTTACTAATACAGAAACTTTTATTGATGTTTCTAAACAAGATATTCAAAACGATTTATTACAGATCGAATACTCATCAAATCAACTTTCATACCCTGCAGCTTATCTTAAAGCGAAACAATTACTCGGAACATCTCCAGAAACTATTAAGCGTGTAATAATGGTTTCGGATTTTCAACAAAAAGAAAACGCTTTTGCTTTACAAAAAGATACAGATACAAAAACGCACCTTGTTCAATTACAACCTGTCACCAGACAAAATATCGCTATCGATAGTTTATATTTAGAACACAATACAAATAATGATCTCACACTTAATGTAGTATTAAGCAATACCGATACTAATGCAGAAAACACATCTATTGCGCTATATAATGATGATAGATTAATTGCTAAAACGGCAGTTTCAATTCCTGAAAATGGTACAGCTGAAACTGAATTTCGTTTAGATGAAAACATAAAAATCAATGGTCGCGTTATTATAGAAGATCCTGCAATAACTTTTGATAACTCAAGGTTTTTTACTATAAACACTCCAGAAAAGATAAAAGTTGTTGCAATTAATGAAGCTGATGATAGTTTTATAAAAAATATTTTTACCCCAGATGAATTTGTAGTACTAAGCAGCTCTGTCGAAAGACTTAATTATAATGATATTAGTAATGCAAACCTGGTGATAATTAATGAGGTTAAGCAAATTCCGGTATCACTTATTAACGCATTAAAACCTTTTGTTGATCAAGGAGGCACTATTTGTCTTATTCCTGCTATACAGGGGGATTTGGTTTCTTATCAACAATTTATAAGCGGATATTCGACACAAGGATTATTGGCAGAAAAAACACAGGAAAAGAAAATTACTTCGATTAACTTCTCACACCCATTGTATCGGGGGGTATTTGATAAAAAGATTACCAATTTTCAATATCCAAAGGTGAATAGCTATTATCAAGCAACTGCATCTAATATTGTATTATCTTTTGAAGATAATAGTCCTTTCTTGTATAAGACAAATAATATATATGTATTTACATCGGCTATAAATCAGGAAAACTCTAATTTTAAGAATTCTCCGCTAATTGTTCCTACACTATATAACATTGGTAAACGCAGCCTGCAACTTACCGATATATCATATACTATTGGTCAGATCAATTCTTATGATGTTCCCATATCTCTCGGGCAAGATGGGATATTGTCTCTGGTTTCTGATCAGGAAAGTATTATACCCTTGCAGCAAAGTTTTTCTACAAAAGTGAGTATCACTACAGATGAGGTTCCTACGAGAGCAGGAATTTATAGAGTGCAAGATAAAAATAACAGTGTTCAACAACATGTAAGTTATAATTATAATAGTGCAGAGAGTGATTTACAATACTATAATCTAAATACTACCGGAGATTATCAAGTAAGCCAATCAATAACAGAGCTTTTTGACCAAATAAAAGAAGAGACTAGTGTTAATGAACTTTGGAAATGGTTTGTTATTTTTGCATTGATATTCCTGCTAATTGAAATACTACTATTAAAATATCTAAAATGAACTTCTTATTAAAGGCTGCTACTGTAATTGATCCAAAGTCTCCCTTTCATCGTCAAACAGTTGATATCTTGATCGAAAACGGGATAATTACAGATATTAATACCACAATCAAGGCCTCGGATCATGTTGAAGAAGTTACATTAGACAACTTACACGTCTCGCAAGGATGGTTTGATAGTAGTGTAAGTTTTGGTGAACCAGGATACGAAGAACGTGAAACTATCGATCACGGTTTACAAGTAGCTGCAAAAAGTGGTTTCACAGCTATAGCACTACATCCAAACACATTTCCTATAACCGACAATAGTACTTCTGTAGGTTTTCTGAAAGGAAAATCCCAAAATAGTGCAGTATCCCTATATCCTATCGGAGCTTTGACAATACAATCTAAGGGAATAGATATGGCAGAGTTATATGATATGCAACAGACAGGTGCTATCGCCTTTGGTGATTATAAAAAAGCCATTCAAAACCCTAATTTATTAAAGATTGCTCTTCTCTATGCGCAAAATTTTGGCGGATTGGTTCTATCTTTTCCTCAAGAAAATGATATTGCCGGAAAAGGAATAGTTAATGAAGAAGAACAAAGTACTTTATTAGGGTTGAAAGGAATTCCTGCTTTAGCAGAAGAGTTACAGATTGCACGGGATTTATTTCTACTAGAATATACCGGGGGCACCTTACACATCCCTACAATTTCGACAGCAAAATCAGTAGAATTAATTCGAGACGCTAAGGCAAAAGGATTACAAGTAAGCTGTAGTACAACCGTTCATCATTTAACTCTAACCGATAAAGAATTGGTTACATTCGACACTAATTATAAGGTACTCCCTCCATTAAGAACACAAAAAGATGTAAATGCCTTAGTAAAAGGTATAAAGGATGGTACAATTGATATGATTACCAGTGATCATCAACCAATAGATGTAGAACATAAAAAGGTAGAATTTGATCATGCAAAATATGGTACAACAGGGCTAGAAAGTGCTTTTGGAACTCTTAATAACATATTGGATATTGAACAAACAATAGCACTACTTACCAGAGGTAAATCTATTTTCAAAATAGAAAGTGAGAGCATTGAAAAAGGCAATAAAGCAGATTTATCACTATTTAGCCCTATGGATGAAACCACTTTTACAGAAGAACATGTTATTTCTTCTTCAAAAAATAGTGCTTTTATAGGAAAATCTATAAAAGGAACTCCTTATGGCATTATTGCTAAGGGAAAAATGATATTGAAATAAGTCTATTACACAACTAATTCTTTATTAAGATCTAGTGTAGTAAAACTAAATAATCTAATACAACAATCATGCAATCTGACTACGCAAAACAAGGAAAAACAGCGGCTATTGTTTCATATATAACCGTTATTGGTACAATTATAGCTTTTTTCATGAATCAGGAAAGTAAAAACCAGTTTGCAAGTTTTCATATCAGGCAAGCATTAGGTTCGTGGATCAGTTTCTATCTTTTAATAGCTTTAGCTAATGTTTTTGACTCACTAATGATTCATCTCGCTTTTTACATCTTCTGTATCGTGCTGATTGTTTTTGGGCTTATCTTGGCAATACGAGAAGAACAAAAAACAGTTCCCATTTTGGGACCTTACTTTCAGGAATGGTTTAGTTTTATTAAATAGAAGGCTATAACGAACCTTTTTATGTTCAAAAAAATAGCAAAACTAGTTTTCAAATTCTTATTATTTCTTTTTTTAACTGCTCTAACTCAAATTGGTGGGGTTATATATATTCTTACAGAAGTACTCGTTAAAAGAAATGTACGAAAATATCGATTTAAAAAATTAGGTATATTTCTTATCACTTATATATTTATAACATTTTTTATTGTTCCATATATCGCTCCATTATTTGGTAGAGAAAAAATAAAAGATACTACACAAATAAAAGCCCACAGTTTCATCACAAAACTTTTGAATAGGAATTATGTACACCCAAGGCTCTATAATGCATTAGAAAAAACCTCAATTTTGGTTCAGCAATCTAATCCAGGAGTTATATTAATATATCTAGATGCAAATTTTCCATTTATAAATGGATTTCCATTACTTCCACATTTAAGTCATAATGATGGAAAAAAAATCGACATCTCATTTATTTACCAAGATCATAATTATCAGATTACCAATAAAAAACCTTCAATTAGTGGCTATGGGGTATTTGAATCCCCTACTAAACAAGAATATAATCAAACCTTAGTTTGTAAACAAAAAGGAAACTGGCAGTACGATTTTACAAAGTATATAACTTTTGGAACTATAAACAAAGAGCTAAAACTTTCAAAAAAAGCTACAAAAGATTTACTTTTGGCAATCGTAAAACAAAAACAGATAGAGAAGGTCTTTATAGAACCACATCTTAAGAATAGATTAAAGGTACAAAGTGCCAAAATACGATTTCATGGATGCCAGGCTGTACGGCATGATGATCATATACATATACAATTAAAATAAAACTATGCAAGCCAAAACATTATCACTACACCATATCATCAAAGAACCAGCAATAAAAAAAGAAAAAACTCCTGTTCTATTCATGTTTCATGGGTATGGTAGTGATGAAAATGATCTTTTTTCTTTTGCCACAGAATTACAAGAGGAGTTATTCATTATTTCGGTACGGGCACCATATCCTATGCAACCATACGGTAATGCGTGGTACGCAATCTACTTTGATGACAATCAAGGAAAATTTAGTGATGATACACAGGCTATCGAATCCAGAGATAAAATTGCTGGTTTCATTGATGAAGCTATAAATGCTTATGATTTGGATAAAGATAATGTTACTCTTCTTGGATTTAGTCAGGGAACTATCCTTAGTTATGCAGTTGCACTCTCCTACCCTCAAAAGGTAAAAAATGTGATTGCACTAAGTGGATATATAAATGAAGATATCTTAGCCGATAATTACAAGACAAATAACTTTTCTAAGCTTAACCTATATTGTTCTCATGGTAGTGTTGATCAAGTAATTCCTGTGGATTGGGCACGTAAAGCTCCTATGCTACTTTCAGAACTTGGTATAACAAGTCCATTAAATGAATTTCCGGTAGGTCATGGTGTGGCGCCACAGAATTTTTATCAATTTAAAGAATGGTTGAGTACTCGTATTTAGCATTAGAATTTAAGTGTAATTTTATGCCAAATATCAGTATTTTTATAACTTATAGAAAAGTCGTAGTAATCAACAATTCTATATACTAATGACAAACCAAGACCACTAGAATCAGGTCTGTTTCCAGATTTCTTAAAACGTCCAAACAATTCTTCTTCTGGTATCTCTAATGGTTCGGTTCTCCTGTGTTTTTAATCTCAAAATACTCATTGGTAAGTGTCATTACTAGTTTTCCAGATTCTATATTATGTTTTATGGCATTACTAATCAAATTATTAAACAATACATAAGCCATTGTTTCATTAATCTCTATCACTGGGTTTTCTTTTAAATCATTAGTTATATAAACGTAACAAAATCACTATTTATATAATATTATCAAATTCTTATGCAAGTTATTTGAAATCACCTTTGTATAATATCAAACAATGAACGTATAAGTATAAAAGTGCAATAAAACACCTATAAATGTTACATTTTAAGTATAAGCAATTATTTAATTTCGACATCAAAATAAAATATAAACTTTAATCGTATTCCTTACAAACAATAAAGCATATGTAAAAAAAATACTTTCTCTTAAAACCAAACTCAACACATGTTACACTTACAAAAAGCAATTCATAACCATATAGCTAAGCTTGCCACTATACAACTATCTATTATTGAAGCTATAAAAAACTACTATAGCATTCATCTCATTAAAGATAAAATCATCATAAAGATTACGGTTCGAAAAAAACCTTATCCTTATCTATACCAATCAATGACTCATTGTCAGAAATAGATAGTGATCAAATTCTTATTAATTACAAAACCATAGACTTAAATAAGGTTTCTATCTAATATGGCTATCTCCTAGCCCTAAAAAAATCCCTGGAGGATTTGGGGCTAATATTGTAAACACAAAATATCAAATTTGTTGCTGGTGATAACCAAAGTACAATATATGGAGTTTTAAATCTGCTACATTTTTTTAAACCTAATTCTATGCCTTTCTCTTAAACAAACAACTACATATAATATTAAACATAATCCAACTTAAACTATTCAAAACCATGAATTTACTACAAAACGGCAGTGTTGTTTCTATAAAAAAAGAACAATCTTCTCTAGCCAAAAAAATTTTTAATGTCATAATGAATTATAGTCATTTAAAAGTTTTTGATATTGAAATCATTTTTGATGATCCAGATGTAAATGTTGCAGTTCAAAATCACTTGAAAAAAATAAATTCATTTATCCATAAAAATGAACCAATCCGACTAATCTTACCTGCTTTTCCTGCAAAATCTCCTAACCGGGAAAAAACCTTAGGAATCAAACCCGATTTGGGAGAATTTCTGGGATTAAAACGTCTTAATAAAATATGTTCCCAGATTCAACAGATTTATACTCCAGGAGCAAAAGTTGTTATCTGTTCTGACGGAAGAGTCTTTAGTGATATTGTTCAAGTCAACGATGATGATGTTACGACCTATTCTGAAGCACTAAACGATATGATTAAACGAGAAAATATAAACTATTTAGAAACCTTCAATTTAGATAACGTCTTTCCAGAACTATCATATGATGAAATGAGATATGAATTAAGTAATAATTATGGTGAAAGTATAGAAGAAGTAAAATATAATGTAAAGAATCAAGAATCAGAGAAAAATTTATTTAATGGTTTACACAAGTTTGTATATGAAGACATGTCTGTACTAAATAGGGAATTAAGTAAGAATCAATTAAAAAAACAATCAAAAGAAATAGCGTATCAAGTAATTCAAAGAAGTCATTCCTGGAGCGATCTAGTAGCAAAATTTTTCCCCGAATGCATCAGAATTTCTATCCATCCACAAAAACTAAACACAGGAAAAATAGGTATTCAATTAGTAAAATGTAATCATAATTGGGGTACTCCTTGGCACAATGTTGTTTTGCTAGATGAAGAAGGTTATAAACTAGTAAAAAACAAAGAGGCAAAAGAAATGGGAGCAGAATTAATCTCTTCACAAAAAGGGTATTCATTTTATTCAATGGTATAACAATCTCATTCATTAAGTAAAAAAATTAAAACATTATGGAAACAAATAATTTAAATGCATTACCGCAAATAAAAACCAAACCAATATTTCCTTTTGGCACAATTATACAAGCAAATGAAAATGGTCTACTTACTGATTTATCTATAAAAGATTTGACAGAAATTATACATCAAGAAAAAGTTGTGCTTCTAAAAGGCTTTAAACCTATGGAGTCTAATAATATGCTAAACTATGCAAAACAGTGGGGAGATCTTCTCGAATGGAATTTTGGGCATATTTTAAATTTAGAAATTAAAGAAAATGCCAATAATTATCTATTCACAAAAGGAAATGTTCCTTTTCATTGGGATGGAGCATTTGCAAATTCAGTACCATCATTTCTATTTTTTCAATGTTTAAGAGCCAATATTAATACACCTGGTGGAGAAAGTACATTTTGTGATACTCAAAAAGTATTAGAAAAAGCTAGTCCACAAGAATTAAAATTATGGAAAAGTATTACTATTACTTATAGTACAGATAAAAATGCTCATTACGGTGGTAAAGTAGTACAGAAACTTGTGCACTATGATGAGCATCTTGGTAAAGATGTAATACGATTCGCAGAACCATTAAATGAAGAAAGTGTACAACTTAACCCTATACATATTGAAATCTTAGGGTTTTCTTCAAATGAACAAAATGATTTTTTAAAAAGCTTCATACCCAAATTATATGAATCGGATGTATGTTATCAACATAGATGGGAAACAGGGGATTATTTACTAATTGATAATTTATCACTATTACACGGAAGAAACCCTTTAAAAGATAATATAGATCGCTATTTACAACGAATACATATTTTATAAACCACAAATAATAGACTAATCATGACACATAAAGAATATGATATTATAATCATGGGAGGAGGCCCCTCTGGATCCATATTGGGTGCTTTACTAACCAAAAAAAGTAATCTAAAAGTAGCAATTTTCGAAGAAGATGAATTTCCCCGTGAAAAAATAGGAGAGTCATTTGCTCACCCTATAATTCCTATTTTGGAGGAGTGTGGAGTACTTCAAAAAGTTTTGGATAGTGGTTGCTGGATTAAAAAGTTTGGAGGAATTTTTGATTGGGATAATAAAACTCCTAAAACTACCTTCTTTGACATGTTAAACTATGTAGAGGATGGTGTTCATCGTTGGGCCATACATACAGATAGAGCAGAATTCGATAAAATCTTATTGGATCATGCACAATCATCTGGCGTTGATGTATTTGAAAAAAACAAAATAGAACAATATCGTTATGAGAACAATATCGGAACTGTTACATTAGAATCTGGTCAGGTCGTAAATTGTAAAATTTTTGTAGATGCATCCGGCAGAAGAAATACGGTAATCCCGACGACTCGAAAGAGTTATCTTTCAGAGTATAAAAACTTAGCTGTTTGGAATCATTTTGTTGGAGGAAAACCAGCTCAAACTCTTGATGGGGATTGGAACATCTTTAATAAAAACAATCAATCTCCGGTTGCTTGTTTCGCTTTTGAACATGGTTGGATTTGGTATATTCCTATTCCTAAAATGATAAACAACGAAAGAACAATTGTATACTCATTAGGAATCATTACTGATCCAAAATTAATAAAAACGTTAAATAAGGATTTAAAAGATCCTGAACAATTTTTTGATTTTATAAAAACAGTTCCAAGATTAAAAGATCTTATTAAAGATGCAAAACCTGTAAATGATGAAGTTAAAGTGCTATCCAACTATTCTATGATTCAGGAAAAATTTTGTGACTTTGATGAAGGCTGGATAATGGTAGGAGATTCTGCTTATTTTGTTGATCCTCTTTTTTCTTCAGGTGTTGCTTTTGCTGGTGGTATGGCATCAACTGCATCTTTATTAATAAGGTCGACACTAGATGATAAAAATCTTACCGATGAAATGAAAAAAGATGTATGGCATGATTATGATGAAGAATGGCATAAGATTGCTCACTCTTTTGCTCTATCTATAGATCAATGGTATCATGCCATAGCTAAATCTAACCCGCAAAGTATTTTTTGGAATAAAAGGAATGTACTTACTTCTGATCTGGGGATTAAAGATGAAACTTTTCATGCATTGGTAGATACTGCTTTAAATCAAGATCTCTTAACATTACTAACTTCTGGTTCTTTCAAAAAAGAAGATTTGGATACTGATGGTAGGTTTTTAAAGAGATTATCAGAATTAAATCGATCTGAACCTTCTCCCTCTGATATAGTATCATTAGATAAAAATGTATATATTAGAGATGGCTTTTCTATTGATGTCCCTGGTTTTAAAGCAAGTATCCCTCCAATGGAGATTCCAGAAGAACTAAAAAAAGTCATCGCAACATATTGGAAAGATCCAATTAAAAATGCAGATGCAGCTCCTTCAGGAATTGAACATTTAATTCCTTGTTCAAGATTTACTAAAACAGGACTTGATAAAAATAAAGAAGTTAGATTTGTAGATCAAAGAACAGGAGGTAAAGCACTATTTGATTTATTAAAACAACAGCCTGTTTTATATAGTGAATTAATAGACAAAATAAGTATGACACAATTAACTTTACTTAAAAATTTAATATTAGAAGGTATGGTAAATGTGCAAAAAGAATCTCTTATAGAAATAAAATAATTTTTGATTCAAAATAAAAAAGAGTTCACAGAGATAAAAGTATCTATCTCTGGAACTCTTAAAAAAACAATTGTTGTATGTCAATAAAAAAGAAATACGATGGGATCATTTTTGATTTAGATGGAACGCTCTTAAATACCTTAGGAATATACACTCATATCATGAATGAGCTTATGAAAAAAAATAATTTCCCAACTCATACAATAAAAAATTATCGTGAGTTTATTGGGAATGGAACTAAAAATCTTATAATACAATCAATTCCTACAAAAGATAGAAATGAAAAATTAACAGAAGACTTATTAAGTGAGTTTCGTTTAATGTATGAAAATTTGTATACTCAACATTCTGAAGTATATGTGGGTATTTTGGAGATTTTAGAAGAATTACAATCAACTGGAATAAAATTAGCTTTATTATCCAATAAATTTCATGATTTAACATGTAAATGTGCAAATCATTTTTTTCCAAATATCAAATTCGATCATATTATAGGTCAATCAGACATACATAAAAAACCAGACCCAAAGGGTATTTTAGATATTTCACATTCTCTCAAAATATCTTTAGATCGATTGGTATTAATTGGAGACACTGAAGTAGATTTAGTTACTGCCAAAAATGCAGGTATTGATAGCATTGCCATTACCTGGGGGTTTAGAAATGAAGAAAAATTGATACCATTATCTCCAAACTATATAGTAAGAAACTCTAATGACTTAAAACAACTGTTACTAGATCAATACGTAGTTTTATAAAAGAAAGATGTTACTCCTTTTTCTCGTAACTAAATTTTGTAGTAGCATTATTTAAACAAACTCTTTACCTATACTTATCATTAAGTCCTATACCATCGAGTATCTATGGTCTTATTTTTTTCTAATCTTGATATACGAGTAATATCTCGTTTGGCTATCGAGCGTTTTAATTAGTGTGTTATAACTTTTGTTAGCTGTAGTTTTTATTTCTTTGATAATATTTCAAAACCCGCATAGCTCTCAATGTATTCCACCTACTGGGTTTACCAGCTTTTTCCATTACAAAGTGTAACTGGCCAGGATGAGCCGCTTGCATATTCCAAGTGCCATATTTATTTCGTTTTTTTTGAATTACTGTAATAGCTTCATCTATTCTTTCATCCCACTTTCTTTCAGCTTTTTGGAAATAATCCAATGCTCTAAGAATATCATACTTCCATCTGCTCGGATACGATAATTTCAAAAAGTCCTTGTGAATAATTTTACCTGTTCGGTCAGAAAGGAATAATCTATGAATCAGTATGAATTCTTCTGCACTTTTGATTGCGCTTGAAATGTCATCTTTTCTGTAAGTGAAACCTGCTTTTTGAAACTCAAGCAGTCCTTCAAGAACTGAGATTGTTGAATGTAAAGAACTATGACTTGCCCCGCTTCTTGTCGTCCTACAATTGAATCCGCCATCATGCATTATTTCATTGAGAAGACTATCTACAATAGATTCAAGTTCCTTTTCTGGAACATTGAAATAAGATGCATAATTTAAAAACATACCATTTACACAAACATCACTATGTTGAGAGGTGGATGAACCAAGTTGAATTCCTCCATCTTTGGCTTTTGATGTGTTTAGAACCTCTTGGATCGGTTCTTTTACTGGTTTGTGATTAGGGCTCAAATTCAAATTTCGAAGGTCGAGAAGAGTATAATGAGTCGAAATCCATTTAGGTTGATAAAACCCATCTCCCCAATTGCCATTTTGCTTTCGTTTTACTAAGAATTGTTTCCCCCACCCTTCATTTGCAATTCTCTCTTGTAAATCTTTTTTGTCAGAACCTAACAAATCACGGTGAACCTGATACTGTATTGAAACATCACCATTAAGCAACCATTATATAATTTGTTCTTCGTCCATTTTTAACGTTCCTTAAGGGACATTATTTACACAAGTTAAAGATTAGGGTTTATTTTATTCAAATTGATACGGCTCTTCATTGTTCACCATATTTCTAATATTATCCATAACTCTTTTCATATAGATTCTCCAAAACGTTTTTGCAAATATCCAATTGAAGGGATAAAATACAGGATTCTTAGAGTGTAAAAAATAGGTGTATTCTACTAAAATTTTCCTTTCTTCTAACTTTGTCACTTTCCATTTTCCAACAAATTTGTAAAACCCAAGCATCCAAGATTGAAATTCATCTATTTGTATTTTCCAATATTCATTTTCAACTCGTTCAAGTATACTATCTACAGAAGCAAAACCTCCTTTTTGCGTCATTGATTTAGCTACATATATTTTTTTGCTCGCCCCTACTTTTCCCCAATTTTCATCATTTTTTGTATGGATCACCTTAGGCATAACTCCATATCCAGTATGAACTTTTGTTACATCACATAATATTGGTGTTTTAAATGCTCTTTCCAAAGTACATTCAAAAATTGAGGATTTCTTTGCTTTAAATTTCATTTTTTAATTCTGGTTGACTCCTTGTTTTACTTCCTGATCGCTAACATTGAGTATAAGCAGTTGTTTTTAATGTCGTTTATATAGTGTTAGCAACAGTTTTTATTTCTTTTCTTCTCGCAAGATTTTCTCCATTTTACGACCCTTTGCTAATTCATCTACCAACTTGTCGAGATATCTTCTTTTTCTGATTAATGGATCATCAATTTCCTCAATTCGATACCTGCAGATCATCCCATTTATCAGATGGGCATTTGGATTTAACTTTGCCTCCTGAAAGAATATTCTAAATGTTGCCTTGTTGTCAATAATCTCTTGTAATTTATCTGCATCAAAACCGGTTAGCCATTCTATCACTTGGTGTAGTTCTTCTATTTTTCTCCAATCTATTCAAGTAAAGAGGGTAAATTGAACTAAAAGTCATTTTTGCTATTCGCTCAGCTGTTATTCTACTTAACGAAATATACTAAAAAAAGTACAAAAGCTAAAAAAATTAGTCCATTCCAGATTGTTCTAACTGCGTGTAAATTTCCCCAGTTTAGTAAATCTTTTTTAGTTTGGTCAGAATTTGGATCTACATCGTTCTCCATTAACCTTCTGTTTGTTGGCATCATATACTTCAATGTATATGGTCCATTAAGATGCATTAGCACAGAAATCCCGAACCACCACCAGTTTTTGGTTATTATTGATAAAACCAAAGCTAGTATACTCACCACAATAGACATTGATAAAACAATCTTGTGAGTTTTATCAAAAAAAGGTTTAAATACTTCTATAGCTGCTGGTCGAGTTATCATCTTTAATATCGGATGAACAATAATTGAAGAGGTTAGAGCTACTCCAAATTGTGTTCCCATTATTAAAATGATTAGTATAATTAATAAGTCTATCATAATATTAGTGTTTTATATTTGTTATCTAAATGCAAATTCTTCGTCATAAATATATTTCTTCGAAACATTTTTTTGTATTAATTGATTTGTCATATTATCCTTTAAAGATTTAGGACCACAAATTAAATATGCTTTATCTGTATAAGAATTTAAATTTAAATTTTCTACTGTTAAATGGCCTGATTTTTTTGAACTCCATATCACAAATTCAAAATTCGGATTATCGTTTGAAATAGTTTCTAATTCTTCCTTGTAAACTGCCTCCTTTTCATTGTAAACACACCAAAACAGTTTTATTTTATTTGGATGTAAATCTTTAGAAAGTGACAAGAAAGGCGTAATTCCAATACCACCAGCAATCCATATTTGATCTTGCTCCTTGACATATTTTGAAGAAAAATGACCATAAGGACCCTCTACTAAAACTTGTTCTCCAATAGATAATTTTTCATTAATATCATTGGTGTAATCTCCAAGGCCTTTGATTATAATTCTTAACTCATTGTCATAAGGGTGACTACTAATAGTAAATGGATGTTGCTCTTTCTTACTAATACTTGGAAAGTTGAAAAAAGCAAATTGACCCGCAGAATACTCTAATTTATCAGCCTTGGTTTTCATTATAATCTCTGTTATTCCATGACCTAAATTTTGAACAGTTTTAATTGTATACTTCAATTTCTTATTAAAAAGATTAAAGAGGAAAGCTCTATAAAACCATGCAGCAATACCTATAAATGACATTCCAAAAACATAAACTCTCGTAATTGGCAATTCCTTTATAAGGCTGTTCACCATTAAACCATGAATTACAGCAAGAACATAGAAAGATCCCATTAGTTTATGGATGTTTATCCATTTATGATAAGGGATTTTTCTTTTGAAAAAAGGGACAGCCGAAAGTATAACGCCAAGTATAATTAAAATGAAAGCATAAAAGCCTAATGGTTTTCCAGGATTAAATTCTACTAAATCCCTTGGAACTACTATGAAATGTAGCAGTAATAAGACAACGGCTATCACACCAGAGCGTCTATGAATGAGATACATTTTATCTAATCCTCCAAATAATTTTTCTACCCATTTTGCCCGAGTTGCCATTAAAAAATTAAAGGCAAAAACTGTAACTACCCAAGATGAAAACACCTCTCCTAAAATGCGATGTGTGTTTTTCCAAGACTCGTTGGTTAATTCTCCAAAGAGTAAGGTATCTGATGACACTTCCATGAATGAGCCCTTATAAAAGTATAAATCTACAGCCCAAAAAATGAAGTGAATGCTAATTATGATAGGAAAATATATTTCCTGTTTGAGCATTTTCATATTTATCATGTTTACATATTAGTTTTGCTCATATTTTCCCATCCAAAATACACCAACTTCATGGATTTTGTATGTGGCAATATTATCTTTAAAAAATGGAAGGGATTCACATATAGCTTTTGCATCTGCCTCAGAATTCGCATTAGCATAAAAAACAAAATCAGTTTCATTATTTGCTTTTTGAGTACCCTCAATATCAAAATATACATTCTCTACTTTACCTGATTTCCATAACTCTAACATTTTATCGTTTTGTACTTGAGTTAATTCATCTGTTGGTTTGCCAGTTGTTGCCCAAACTGTAACAAAAGATTTTGTCATACCACTTTCATGAATAGTTTTATGCTTCCTGTCTAACCATAAAGTGCCAATAGGATATAATTTATATGTTGCAATACCTTTTTTCACAACAGTTAAGTTGTTTAGAATGATTTCGGCAGATTCGTATGATTCAGCTTTTAAAGAAAAAGAAATATTAGGAAAATATGATAGTTTGCCCACTTTTGGATCACTATCATAATATGTATTTTCAACAATGCCTTTTTTCCAAAGTGATGTTAATTCATTGGATATTGTCGTTACATTATCTGAAACTAATTGTTCATCTGTTGTTGTCCAATTCCATACTACAGCATAGTTGTTTTTTCCAATTTCTGAAGTTTGTGTAGATGTTGATTCTACTGTTTCAGATTCGATTTCTTTCTTTGCTTCTTTTTTGGTGTTATTACAACCAAAAACAAGAAGACTTAGTGCTAAATAAAAGAATGTGTGTCTCATAAGAAATAAATTTTTTACAAATCTATTTCTTCGATATTCTTTTTAATTGTATAAAACGGTCGTTTTGTTGTTTGTGAAGTGATCTAGGTGTTTCTCCTGTATGTTTTTTAATTTCTCGAATGAAGTGAGGTTGGTCAAAAAATCCTTCTTCAGGGTAAAATTCACCTTCTCGAATTTGAAGATAAGCTTGGTAACATTTTTGAATATTTAAGTACTTCTTTAAAGAAACACCTACATATTTATTTAAGTAGCGATTAATCTGTCTATTAGTCCAATATATTTGATTAGACACTTCTATTGCAGGAATACTTCCATTCATTTTATCAAGTAGCTGTGATAGCCTAAGTTTATTTCCTGGTATTGTTTTTTGTGGTTTAATTGACTGGAGTTCCTTTTGCCACTGCTCAACGATTACTTCAAAACTAGATAAATCAAATTTATCTGCATTTAAGTAATTTAAATCCAACTGGTATATGTTTTGTATAATTGATGCAACTTCTCTATTTAAAAGAAATTCAGGTGCTAAAATTTTTAGTCTAACACCTACAGATGTGGCATTTGGTGCGAATGAAAATTCTTTTTCATCTAACCATAAACCAGTCATAAAATAAGAGATGATTTTTTGATTTTTAATCAGCATCACTATTTTAAAATAACTATCAGGAACAATGGTAGTTTTCTCTACGGTATCTGAATTGTTTTGGTGCATCCAAAAAGAATGAACGAAGTCTTTTAATTCCTCATTTGGCAGTATCTCTTTGTATGTACTTTTTTCGTTCATAATGTGTTACAACGATTTGAATAAGCACCTGTTTTAATGTCGTTTATTTTTTTGTTATAAGTTTTTTGTCACACCAATACCAAGCAACATCTTCACTTCCAGGTTCATAAGGTGCAAATTTATCAAATTCCATCCCAACTTTTTCCATTACTCTTATAGATGCTTTATTTTCTTTCATAGCAATTGCTATTATCCGTCCTAATTCGAGTTTATCAAATCCGTATGTCAAAATTGCGTGAGATGCTTCTGTTGCAAAACCCATCCCCCAATATTTAGATGAGAATCTATAACCAAGATCAATTTCATCAAATTCAGGCAGGTATGCTAAACCAGCCCAGCCAACAAACTGCATTCCATTTTTTAGAAAGGTAGCCCATCTTCCATATCCATACTTTTTATAGTCGTAAATTCTTGTCTGTATTGCCTGTTCCATTTCTTCTATAGATTCAACCAGAGGTTCTCCCGTATACTTTTGTACGTCAGAATTAGAATGCAACTGAAACATTTCCTCTTTATCATCCAAAGTAATTTCCTTTAACAATAATCTTTCTGTTTCTATTAAGGTTTTCATTTTATTGCTTATAACGTTTCATATATGTGCCGTAACAGAGTAAGATATTACCTAGCCTTGACATTATTTATGCATTGATTGCTATGTTTTTTGTTTTGCAAGCTACGCCATCATAAATATACAAAGACCTTTCGGTTTAGCCTCAATCAGCTATGATCACATATAAGAGGTGTTACCCAAAATTATTTATCCATTCGACTAAATTCAATTCTTTCTATTTTACAATTCCCTAAGTTAGTCCTTGCACTGGTGAGTTTGGTTTGGAGAAATAAACAAGGTCTTCTTTTTTATCCAATTCCTATTTGTGTCTTTCCATAAAAATAAATCATTGATACATAGTATTAACTGAATCATTGGATGTTGATGTTCAGAAATACCTGTATTATTACTTCCTAAGAAAAGAGAAGTTTCTTTCCAGATAATTAAATGATTCATTTGTCAATTATTGCCAACGGTCTCGTATAACCACTAGTTACGGGTATAAAGTTAATTAATTTTCAGATTAAACACTGACTTTAGTAATTCTGAGTGGATTCAGACATAGTCGAATCCGCCGTAATTGCAGTTATACATTGTTCGTAGTAGTTTGTGTTTTAGTTTTCATTTTTCTACCTAATAGTAAGTAATCTAAAGAAAAGTAACCTCCTCCACTTATTAATAAACTGGTGTAGCCAATTAAATAAATAGTACTTTTTTCTTGAAAAATAAAACCTTTTCCTCCATTAATTATCCAAGTTGCAACAATCATTGTAATAATCAATGGAACACAACTCCACCTTGTAAACAGCCCAATTATTAAAAATAAAGAACAAAAGAATTCGGCAAACACAACAAGACTTAAACTTGTGACGATACCCACTCCCAAAGGGTCAGCAAATTCGGAACTAATTTCACTGAAATTGATAAGTCTTGGATACCCATGTAAATAAATCATAGAAAATGATATCCCAATCCTTAACATAAGTAAACCAAAACTGACACTTATTTCAGAGGTAGTCCAAATCGATTTGTTCAAAAATGATAGTGATTTCATACCTTAATCTTCAAATTTTTCCAGTATAATATTCCTTGTACCTCTTAAAATATTGTTTTCATCCTTTGTTAAGGTTACAATGTTGGAGAACCCTCCGTTTCTCTCGATTTTATCTTTATATCCATTCACTCTAGGGTCATCAGAAAACCATAGTCCGGTTAGCCAATACTCAGGATAGTCAGGGGCTTCAATATTATAATGGATGTGTGCTGGTTCTCCGTCATGACTGTGATAGGGAGCAGGCCGAATAGTCTCAAGTTCATACCTGCCATTTGAATCTGTTTTCATCCATCCTCTCAAGTATCCATGGTATTTACCATTTCCCTTTTCATTTCCTCTTTTGGGATAGACCCCTTTAGTATTGGTGTGATGAACGTAAACAATAACATCTTTTGCAGGCGTTTTACCATCAGGGAAATATACCGTTCCCGAAATAATAAGCTTGTTTCCTGATTCTCCTTTTGGAGGGATAATGGTTCTCCAAGAAACATTTTCCGGAACTTCAAAAGTTCCGCACCAGTTACATTTTTTTTGATTGGTGCTTTCTGTGGAAATTTCTGTTTTTAAATTCTTGTCACGTTTTTTGGGGGATTGTGAACAAGCATTTAGAGTAATGAATAAACCTGCAATGCATAACGCTATTGTGCCTTTCTTATAAATCATTGTTTTAAATTTTATTGAACATCAAAAGTCCAAAAAATCTAATGTATTGAAAAGGCAACCACCTGTAAATAGGCTTACTGGAGTGGTTTTAGAACTTAGTGGTTTAATAGTTCACTCCAATTTTGACGATAGTGTCTGCTGAACCTTATGGATTGGCCATTGGATAAAACACCATCATAATCACCATTCTTTCTTGATTTTAATTCTGTTATGTGGTTTTTATTGATAATTACTGAACGATGAACTCTTAAAAAGGTTTGAGGGTCTAATAAGTCTCCTAGTTTTTTTAAACTCTCATCATGCAAAATTTTTTGACCAGTTGTATGTATCATTGTATAGGGTCTGTCTGTTTCAATAAATAGGATTGTAAAAATGTCAATCTTTACTCTACGAATACCATTTTTAACAGTAATGGTCTTATTGGTCTTTTGATTTTGGAAGTTTTTGTTTAACTGTTTTTTTCTTTTAAGATAGTCAAAAACAAAAGGACTAAATAAATAGACAATAATTGTTATATGTAATTGATTTGAGACTACATTTTTAAGTATTGTTAAAAAACGGTGAGGTACAGAATAGATAAGATTACTTCCTAAAATAAAAATTGAAGTAAAAATAAATATATGTAGTACACTAAATATAAATCCAGTACTTAAAGAGTAAAGTACTTTGCTAGTTAGGGATTTGAATTGAACTTTATTGTAAAAGAAATTTGCAATTTTTATAAATGGAATAAATAAAAGCCAATAAATATTATAGAGCATAGTATCAGTCCAATAAAAACCAGTAGGTTTAATTTTGGAGAAAACGTAGTCCTGAAAAATTGCTAACCCATAAAGTACAACACAAAATACAACCAATGTTCCAAAATTTGGATGTAGGAGTTTGTTTATTGTTTTATTAAGTTTTTGTTTTATCACCTCTTTTTGAGAGTTACTACCAACGTGTTTGTATATGGAAAGTTGCGTGTTTGTGTGCGAAGAATTTCCTTCGGAAATTCACACGTAGCAAACGTACAACGACCTTTGCTTAATTCTAACTCCTGCAATTTTTTATACTGTATTGGCAACTGGTTTTTATTTTATTTTAACTGAACCTGAACAAACATCTCCTTCCTCAACTCCAATTAACCAAACTTTTAATTTTTCAATTCGCTCTTCAGTCAGTTCTTTCAAAAAATAAGAAACGCACATTGGGTAAACACTTCCATACTCGGTTTGTTTATTTTTAACAGGGAATTTCATTTCCAATTCAGCATCTCTGTAAGAAATCCAAATTCTTTGTGTTTTTTTAAGTCGGTCAATAAAAATTGTGTCAGATTTATATTCTGTCAGTATATTTTGATAAACTTCATTAAGTTCTATATCCGCTTTTTGATATTCGTTATTCGCATCTTTATTCATTTCCGATTGAGTCTGCGAAAAACAAGTCAATTTAAAAGTCAAAAATAATATTAAAAATAATCGGTTCATTTTTCAGTGTTTTGTTTCTTTAGCTTGTTGCCAATGCTTCGAGTAAGAAATGTAGGGCAATTGATAAGCGATACAATTCGGATTGGTACTAAGCCAAATATAAATATTTTGCTTTTATCTTTTTCTCATAAACGTCAAATTTTATATTTGGCGACTTTACAAATAACATAGACCTTTGGATTAAGCACAAAAAACTTATGTTTTCTTATACATTGTTGGCAACTTGCTTTTAAGTTCTGCTTGGTTTTAGTCTATTGATTTAACTTGTCTATTTAAGCTAAATATTAATTCTTTTCAGCCTTTTTCTTTCTAATTACTATTATGACCAAAATAAGCAAGAGCAAACAAAATAGAATGAAACTATCCCCAATCATAGAATATATTGTCTTCGTTCCTTTTGTCGGTAGTTGTGTTATCAGTACTTTATCATTATCGGTAAAATGATCCATTTCACTAATCACTTTTCCTGTATAATCTGTGCCAATTGATAGACCAAGACTAGTTTGACGAATAAAATTAAAACCTTGCTCAATCGCTCTAAATTTTGACATATCTGTATGAATTGGGTCAATTTCTTTCCAATCATTGCTTGGGGCTAACAGAATGTCAGAGCCCTTCGCCTCTTTTAAATAATTTGGAAAATCCATATCGAAGCATATTGCCCCTGCAATAGTTCCGTACTCAGTTTCTATTTTTTGGATTCCAGTAGCTTTATTATTGCTAATTGAGGTCTCTGCACCAGGAACTGAAATACCTTTCCAATAATCAATGACTTTTTTTCCGTCGTTGTCGAATAAAACAAATTTATTTTCAAGAAATTTAGTATTTAAAGGGTCGATTACTGCTACTCCTAAACCCAAATAGAAGTTTTGCTTTAACGCTACTTGGCTTGCTTTTTCATAAAGCTCCTTTTCATCTTCTTTTAATATTATACTATTGCCTTCTGCCCAAAAAACTATTTTTGCTCCAGCTTCTGCCTCTTTAACACTTCTATCAAATAAATTTTGATTCAATTTAGATGTGTTTTTTCTAGTTTCTACTTTAACATCATTTTCAGTTTCTTTGTTGTTTAATCCTTGAATATCAACCAAAACTTTAAGACTATCTAATGCAGAAATAGAAGCTATTCTAATAGTTTCAGAATTGGGTTTTTGAAATTGCACACGATAACCACCATAAATGAATGTTAAACCTAAAACTATACTATAAATAAGTGCTCCTTTTTTTACATTTCTCCAGTCATTTCTTTGCTCATAAACCCAATTACTAACAGAGGCAAACCAAGTAATTAAAAATGTAATATAACCCATCCCAAAAACAGAAATAGATTGTAATAGAACATTTTGTGTTTGCTGTGAATATGCGAAATGACCCCAAGTGCCATATTGATTAAATAGGTGATAAACATATTCAATTAAAACAACTGAACATGGAAATATTAAGGTGCTTAAAAAGGATTTTCTTTTTTTTGAAAAAAATGAATCAATTAAATATGGTAATGAAGCAAGCAAACCAAAAATTGTAGAAATAATAATAGAGACAATAAGAGGTAAAAAAGGGACGACATCAAAGCCAATAAAATAACCTACTGTTATTACCAAGAAGGCTAGTAAAAACCCTTGCCATCTCTTTAATTTCCGAACAGCAAAAAGAAGCATTGCTATAAAAATCCAAATGGCAAAGAAGACAGCATATTGTCCGTTAGAAAATACAGAGAATAATAATAAGATTGATACGAATGTTATTTTTCTAGTAAGTTTCATTTTTCTATTTATTAAATTAATATTGGTGCAATATCAATTTAATCTCTCCAACCAAGTAGTTGTTTTTGCTGAAGTATCGTTTGGCTTAGTTGAATTGTAAAATGTACATCTTGATTTTATTTATTACCTTCATTTTAATCTTAGTTCGGATATTTCTTTAGCTTGCTGCTAACGTTTCGTGTAAGAAATGTAGGGCAGTTGATAAGCCATACAATTCGGGTTGGTACTAAGTCAAATATGAATATTAGGTGACTTTACAAATAACACAGACCTTTGGATTAAACACAAAAACCTATCTTTTCTTACATATTGTTATTTTCTGTAGCAACACGTAAAGAGTAAGCAATTAATTTTTTGAGTCTGTCTTTTATCTGATTGAGTAAAGCTCACCGTAACAGTCACGTCAGAGTCAAGTGCGTCTTCGCGTACCAGCTAGAAAACCTGTTGTAATGAAAAGCTTTAGTTATTGATTAAAAAATAGTATTCTAAAGTGTCATATTTTGAAAACTATGGTAACTAAAATAGTAAAGACAAGCTTTAACAATGAGAAAAGAACGTGAAACTATATTTCTTAATGCCTTAGAAGAAAATCAGGAGAAACTATTCAGAATTTGCTCGATTTATTCAAAAGACCATGAGGACGCTAAAGACCTTTTTCAAGAGGTTTTGGTTCATGTTTGGAGGTCGATGGCTACCTTTAAAGGTAATTCATCTCTTAGTACATGGATGTTCAGAATAGCCTTAAACGTTTGCCTTCGTTTTAAATCCAAACACACTAAAAACCAAAATAGATTTATTAGACTAGATAGTATAACTATTGAAAATTTTAGTTCGGAAGAAAGGATCGGAGGCGAGAATGAAAAATTAATTAGTCTAAGAAAATGTGTAAAAAAATTGAGTGAAGGTGATAAGGCGATTGTTGCGCTTTACCTGGAAGGATTAGCCTATAGGGAAATTTCTAGTATTCTAGGCCTGTCCGAAAATAACATAGCCGTAAAGGTTAAGCGAATAAAATCAAAATTATTGAACTGTATAAATGAAATATTATGATAGAAGATGAATTAATTAGTATCTGGCAATCGTCTAGCAATCAGGAACGTTTAAAATTTGAAAAATCTAAATTGATGCTAGAATTACAATCAAGTTTAGGACGCTTACACCGTTGGTGGAAGTATATAGAACGGGTAAATATTATTTCTGCGTTGATAACTATTCTGGCATTTATGTTCATTGTTTATTGGGCTCCTTATATTTCTATGAAAATTGCTTCGGTACTCGTCATAGTGTGGTCAATATATGTGGGAATTCGAATGTCCGGAGTAAAAAAACTCAAGCCAAGTGATCTTGAAGAAAATTACCTGCAATACTTAGAAAAGACCAAAGTCTACCTTCTAGCCCAAAAGAAAATGCTTGAAACTTCGTTGAATTGGTCTATTTTGACTATTTACCTCATAGTTCCTTTGTTTTTTGTTGGTATTTGGGAGAAACCTTTAGCACGATATATAGGGGTCGGAGCATTTTTGGCTTTGGTCGGAGTAGGAATTTATGAATACTATTTGAGCAAAAGAAGAGTAAAAAATGAAATTATACCAAGAATTAATAGAATTGATGAATTGATTGAAAGTTTAGAAGAATAATTCAAACATATGATTCTAGTCATTGAAACATAATATTTGAATATTAAAACTGTAATTTCAGATTACAGTTTTATTTAGTTAGTTTTTTGAGTTTTTCTAGAGCGTCTGTATTGCCATCTATCTCAATAGCTTTTTTGTAATACTCAACAGTGGCTTTCTTCTTTTTCTCTTTGAAGTAAAAATCTCCCATCGCCACATAGCTTCTAGATTGGTCTGGATAAAAGTGAAGATTTACATCAAGATAAGCTTTTGCTTTTTCAGGTAGCTTATGTACATCTAAAATAAAGAATGCTACCTCATTTACAAATTCCCATTCTGGTTTCATATCACGTTTAAAATGTGTACTCAAGGTTTTAAAATGAGTATAGTAAGGTTCTGTAAGTTCTTTTGCGCTATATCCTTTAGGGGTATTGAAAAGCCATCTTGCTTTAAATTTATACCAACTAAATAAGTTTTTTATGCCAGAATACATTGAAGGAATGATCAGACTCCTGTGATCATCATCGGGATAATACTCCCAAGTAGTATCAAGGTGTTGTTTGTTTTCTACCAAGATATCGTGAAAATTAAGATTGGCTCTTAAATGTTCGGTATGTCTATCATTCATCCTTCTTACTCTTACGGTATCTACCGAAGTGCTATTTGCGACAGCAACGTGAAGTGATTTGTTTTGATAGTTATTTTTTTGGAGTAGTTCTTCAGATGTATCTACAAATGTTTGATCATCCCAGGAAACGGCTGGATCAATAGCTAGATACTTATCAAAAACACGTGGATGAGATACATAGGTGTTTACTACAAAAAGACCCGCAAGAGAATGTCCTACGATAGTACTCATTTCATCCACAGGATATTTATTTTTAAGATATGGAGCTAGCTCACACTCCATAAAGTCTATAAAATTTTCATACCCTCCTGAATTTTCAAATGGCTCTCCGGGAGAAGCTGGGACAGCAGTAGGAGTAAAATCTCTAATTCTATCTGTATTTGGAATCCCTACAACAATGGTCTGTGGCATATCCCATTTTTCTAGATGGCTTACAATACCTGCAATTGGTGAAAATTGCTCTGGAGCGTCTAAAATATATAATACAGGGTATTTTTCACCTTCTTTACCTTCAACTGGAAGATGCACCCATATCTCTCGATGTTCTTTAAGGGTTTCTGAGTAAATAGAATCTACCGTGGCGATGATAATTTCTTTCTTTCCGTTTTTAGAAAATTGTGCATTGATCTGAAAATGTATGCTTATAATGACAACTACTAGTAGTATGTTTTTCATTTAAAAGTGATTTTATGATGATTATTTGACAGGCTTATCACAATGTAAAAGTACATTCAAAAAACCTTCAAACCGCTAAAAAATATGGGTTTGGTACGAAAAGTTATCTATTAGGGACGAAAATTATAAAGTTAAAATAACCTCTTTATAATTTTTAGAAACAACTACTTCCATTTGGGTAACATAAATCGTATTTTGATTTTTCCAAGATTTAAAATGAGAAGGATTTATAAAGTGAGAACGATGCACTTGTATTAAAGAAGGAACAGTTTGATGAATTTTTTTTAGAGAAGATCGTATAAGTTTTGAACTCAAAGCATTATTATCTAAAAAGAAAATCTCAACATAGTTTTGCGAACTCGAGACAGATATTAAATCTGATGGATATAGTTTGAGTATGTCTAACTTATTATCACCTTTTATAGTGAGCATGGTTTCTTTAGGAGGAATGAGTTTTACAACATATATTCTAGCGAGTATTAGGATAGGAATTAAGACAATAGAGGTCTTTGCCATTAAAAATGAGAAGTAAGAAAAGTTGTAAGCAGAGTTTACAAAATCGCTTTTAGAGTATGCATACAATACAATGGTAAAAAACAGACAGTAACATACTATGGTTATAATCTCAAAAGTTATATTCCATCTTAAAATCTTTTGATACAACTTATTTTGTATGACAGCTACAATAGCATAACATAAGAAGCTAAACATACCAAACCCAATACTTATAGGAACCCATTCATAATCTAATATAGCATCGTCAAAGGGTCTAATAAAAAAACCAAAACAAAAAATCCAAAAACCTATAAATAGCCCAACAAATAGGTGATGTTTTATGGATGGATTAAGTTTATTCATTTATTAATAGTATTTGGTTTTTCAAATTAAATTTTGTTTTAACTCTCTGTCACAATAAATTATAGCCATTGTTGTGTTTAGTGTTTTTTTATTGAGAATTTTTAAAAGTGTCCTCAAAATATTTTGTCCATTTTCCGTCAACTAATTGTTCTCCATATTCTCGAAAACCGCCGTCTAATGTTCTATTGAAAATAAATCGATTTTTTTCATTACTCCACACTATTAATTGTCCATTTTTATACTCTGCAGGATATCTAGAAACCCCTCTTTTAGAAAAAGCATAATAGTAGTATTTATTGTCTTTTTCATCATAATAAATTATTGTGTGCAACTGCAATAATTCGGTGTTCAACTCAATAACCAAAATGCTCTTGTCTATGTCATAGGTGATTTTTTGGTATGCCGAACCTTGTTTGGAAACCATACCTTTTTCATAAACTTTCGACGTTCCAATCCATTCACCAACCATAAAGTTTAATAATTCCATTTTCTCTTGTTTTTCATTTTGGCTAAAAACAGAATTAGTTAGTAAAAGAAAGGCAATGAGATAATAGTATTTAGTAATTATTCTATAGTTCATATTTGTTAGTTTAATATTAAGCACAACTGTATTGTATATGAAATGGCGATTCTTTAAAAACACAAATCTTTCATCTGTGATTGCTTTTTTATAGTATGGAAGAACTCAAAGATAGCCAAATATTGAGCATTTTTTATATATTCTGTTGTGCTTAGTTTTTCAATTTAATACTGTGTCTATATAAACATGTTGGAATAAGAGTAGAAGCTAATCATTTTCTTAACACATAATGATAATAAACCATCTTACCATTACTCAATTCCTTATGGATGTTCGAACCCTTTACTCCTGCAAAATCATTCAGCGGCTTTTTTAACCAACCCTTTACCATATTTTGAAAGAATTCTAACTTGAATTCATGAAATGCATCCATTGCATTGACCACTTCCTTCGAGATCAATTCCTTTTTGAGTACTTCAAATCCTGCATCATTGAAAGTCTTATCAAGTTCTTCAATTTTTTCTGAGGGACGTAGATCTGCAAACAAAAAATACCCGCCAGGACGAAGCACTCTGTTTACTTGCTCCACAAACTTTTTCATGGACCCATAGCAATGTGACGATTCGACATTCACAATCACATCTACACTTTCATTCCCCAACGATAAGTTTTCTGCATCACCATGAATAAAGGTTAATCCTTCCACCGAATGATGTTTGTTACAGAATTTGATTGCGTTTTTAGAGTAATCAATTCCAATCATCGTCTTTGGTTTAAGATATCGTTTGATGTACGACGAACCTCCCCCACGTCCACTACCAACTTCTAATACGTCTTTATCAACAAGGTCTATAGCTGTTGCCACATGGTGGTATAGCTGAATCATATACCGGTCACGTTCTTCTTCCTCTTTCAGTGAGATTCCAATAGGTTCATTGCAAGATTCGTATCCGTAGTTCATATAAGTCCACTCCTCTGTTGGATACTTCTTTGACAGATACTCATATAGTTTTTTCCAGACCGTTCGCTTCAGTTGTGGAGAAATTTTAAGAAAGAAAGCAAAAATATTGGTTAGCATAGGTTAGCAATATATTGAAAATGGAACGTACTAAGTTAGAAATATTTTATATCAAAGTAGCTACAAAAAAGGTTATTCATCATGTTAGATTAAGTACAACGTTTTGTTACTAATCCATTTTATTTATATGTGCAAGTGCAATTCCTATTACAATCCCAGGGATAATTAGAGCCATTATATTCCAAACGCCCATTGCTAATAAAACTATCTGATTCAAAGCAACAAATCCAGTGTACATATATGCTGCCCATTTTTTCATTTTCCAAAGTCCAAGCATACAAACTAATCCGATTACTGCTGATAGACCCAAGTAAGGTGGGTACCAACTACCTACTTGTCCAGCAATGTCAGAAAAAATCATTGGGATAGTAAAAGCCGCTCCAATAAAACCAAGTACACAAATTACTGTAATTGCAGTTGGTCTTTTTTTGTTATTTCCAGCTTCGTTCGTTTGATCTAAAATTTCTTGTTGTCCCATATTTTCTGTCTTTTTATAGATTAATAGTTTGTGTTGAATTACTGCCAACGTTAAATATATGGCAAGTTGGGCAGAAAATAAGCGATTACTTTCAGTTTAACCACAAGCCAAAACTTTTTATCTTGTTTTATTTTTTCATTTTTAAAACCAAATCAAAAGATTTGGTTTTAAAAATAGACAACAACCTTTCGATTAAGCGCTAATTGCTCTATTTACTATATATAGTTTTGTCTACTTTTTTATGTTGATGAGTCCGTCCAAGTAATCATTTTCCACTGTCCGTCAATTTTTTCGAATTCAAAATTATTATGAATTCCATTGTCTATTCCACGGAGTTCGATTCTCGCTTTAGAACCGTCTAAAATGACTTTTTGAGTGTATTTGTCATATTCTCTAGTTTCAAAAGATTTGTCGTAAGTCAGATCCATTTTTTCATAATCCTTAAGCTCTATTATTCTAGGCTCAACATCTGACATCTCTCCATTCATTTCCATTATTTTTAAAGGGAAATCTATTCGACTTATTTGAAAAGTAGAATCTTTATTGAAAAACTTAAAGAAGGTTTTAAATTCAGAGTCTACATTACTAGGGATTTCTATTTTTTCCTTAATCTTTTCAACAACTTCAGGTTTCAGTTCCGATTCAGATTCAGGTTCAGATTTTACTTCTTGTTTGCAGCTAACTATAGTTAAAACTATTAATAAGTATGTTGTAATGATAATATTTTCATTTGATCTAATTGTAGATAACATGTTTGTATAAGATTAGTTATGTGTTTAAGCAACTAAATTAGCAAATACAAACCGAATAGAAAATCCATGAGAATTTTCGTAAATAGGCTTACACTAGCAATGAATTATACATGTTGTTAGCAAACGTTACTTAATTCTTGTTTTAGTGTCTAAAGTACTACCAATATGCGATATATGACCATAAAGGAAAAAACACCAGAATTAAAAGTAAAATTGAGAGCGCAATACCAAATAATCCAATCTTATTTCCGATTCTATAGGACTTAATTCCTAGAATAGAGCCAAGCAATGAAATTCCAATAGCGATGCTTCTATCTATCCATTTATTCATAACGACACTTGGAACAACACCGCCATCAGCTTCAAATTTTGCAGCAACCTCAATATAAACTTGAGAGAACTGATAATTAATCCAAACGATAAAGCAAATTCCGATTAATGCAAGAATAACTGATCCAATTCCGTATTTCATTTTCAATGTTTGTTAAAGGTTGTTACCGAACGTTTTCTATTCCAACTTTTATCTTTTCAATCCAATTCTTGTCATTTGATTAAACAATAATCGCCCTATTTGCTATATATAGTGTTGTAGCACGTTAATTTTTATTCTTATACAGTTCAGTGCTTTTAAGAATTTCTTTCCTCCAGCCTCCGTTTGATCATCAATAAAACCTTTCAATTCAGGGTAATTTTCCGAAATCCAGCTTAAAAGTTCGTTTCTATTTTTTCCCCAAGTCTCTTCGTCAAAATTCAGGTACTCCGTTTCTATTGTAGTGATTTTTTCATTTTCAAACTTCAGAATCTCATTTGTCAAAAAAGGCTTTTGCATAAAAAAAAGAATTCTATTGTCAATTTTTGAAACCTTCGCTTTGACAATTCCGTTTTCCAAATTCATTTCGAGCACTTTATAAGTTGGTTCAAAAACTGAATCCCATTTTAGCCATTTCTCCATATAATCATTTTTCGAATACCTCACTTCATATTTGTATTTCGGTATTTTGGTTATAAGGCTGTCGCTTAATAAATCTTTCATTTCGGAACTATTCGATTTGTCAAGTGCCACAAAATATTTTTCAGCAACTTCAAGTTTGTCATTTGTCTTTTCAGAGTTTTTACAACTAGTAAATCCGATTAGAAATGTAAGAAAAATTATTAAAATTCGATTCATTTTGATGTGGTTGGTCATAATGTGCTACAACGTGTTCGTGTATGGTCAGTTGCGTAAAAGTACACGCTTTATTTTCCGCAGTAATATAATAAAAAGTACGCAAAGATCGTCGTCCTAGCCAGCTATAGCAATTAGTTATACACGTTGTTGTGTGCTGTTTGGTTTATCTAGCAAAATTTCCAGTATCAATCCATTCTGCTGATATTATACACCAAAAATCACTTGCGAGTTTTTGTTTTACGTATTCGTATGGAATATATCCATATCCATTATCACCCCAAGCTACTCCCCAAGAATTTCTGATTATTAATGCTCCTTTTTTTCTTTTTTTATCAATAGGGTTTATTATTACCAAATCATCATCGTACCCAACAACCATAACTGCGTGTCCGCCTAGTACAGATTCAGTTTCACCTGGAAAAGGAATTTTTCCATTGTTTGAAGTCTTTGGATCGTCGAGAGAAGTATAGCAAGTAAATCCCATCATGGAAGGAATTCCAATAGCCAATTGGTTTTTAATATTAATGAGAGTTTGATTACCACTTGAACCTAAAGGGTCTAATCTGTAGTATGTAAGTGCTTGGAAGTTTTGACCATATGAATATATAAATGCTGATGGTTCTTTATCGAACTTATCTATTTCATATGGATAACTACTTGATGGAGGCACACCAAATAGAGCTAGTGAGCCCATTGCAGTTCTCAAATATCCACCAGTATCTCCATTCCAATTTAAAATGTTTCGAGTTGTTTTGTAAACAAATAATTCTGACCCATCTATATATTTGTTGAATGCTCTTTTCTGAAAATACTCATACATTCCTACTGCTGCAAACGCTGTACAAGTGCCTATGTTTTCTTGATTTTTGATTGGTGAACACCAGTTTCTATTGTCTACTTTTTTTTCTAATTGTTCTTCTGCGTTATTTGCTATCCCTGTTTTCTTTAAAAGCTCTTTTACAGATTTGGTTGGATCTGGTTTTAAGGGGTTTCTTAGGATAGTTGAAGTATTTGGGTCGTAGTCTCGAATATCTGGATAGTCTTTTATCCATCCTAGATTTTTTTTAGATTGTTTCATTATTTTAAAGGTTAAAATGATAAAACAATATTAGTATCAAGTTTCGTTAGTTTCAATACTCGATAGCAGGTATATTTTAGTTTAAAATGACCAAGGATAAAATTGCACACAACGTTTAGCTATTCGTAGTGCGGTAGCAAAAAATCACTGGTTTTCGAACTATCACTTAGCCAAAGTTTATGTTTTATATTTATTTTTTCTAAAATACTAAGTTTAAATCTTTGATGACAAACCAAATAGACAAAAACCTCTCGATCTAGCACTTATTAGCTATGTTTTATACACGTTGTTTCCAGTAGTGTATTTATATTTCTGGTATTAACAACACTAAAAAATCAATTACAAGAGATACAATTTCTCCTTCTTTGCCAATTCCCCAATATGATGGATACATTCCGTCTCCGTATCCTGAATGAAACATAGTAATATTTAATTCCGAGTTGGGAAGTTGAAAGTTTATCCAATCTCCATAATCAGTTGGATCATTTTGGTCCTTTGCATTTTTCTTAAATTCTGCAGCAAAAAAATCGTCATAAATATTTCCTTTGGGATTAGCTTTAATAAAATCTGTTTCAAATTTTTGATATTCTTTTCCAGATTGGAAGTCATAAAATCCGCCTAATCCAGCATCAACAGGAAATCCGAAATAGTCGGCTTCGTCTGTCAATTCGTTAATGTCATCTTCTGTTCGCAAAGCCATAACCCATTTTTCGGCTTTCTTGTCACTAAATTCAAGTTTTGCGACAGCATATCTATCTCCAGATTCTTTTGTTTTGGCTACATAAATTTTGATTGGATATTTACCTGGTTTAACTGTTTTTGTTAAAGGTTTTGTTTCGGAATAAACTAACGGGTCGCAAACCACAATTTGTCCGCTTGGAACATTTAACATTCCAATTTCAAGTAATTCAATTAGGGTTTCCTCAACTTCTTTATTGTCAAAAATCAGATTATAATCAGCGTGTGAAAGTACTTCAGTTTTCTTTTCATTTTTTTTCTTAAACAGTCCAAACATTTCTTTTTCTTTTTGCGATTCAGGTTTTTCGTTTGATAAATTACAAGACAAAAAGTTTAGAATTATTCCGAATATTAATAGCTTTCTCAATGTCTCTCAAATTACTGGTAACGTTTCGTCTGTGAGTAGTAATGGATTTCTGCTCACTAACTTTTCAGTTTTGCACTGACCTTTGTTATATGTTTATATTTTGTGTTATCACTTAAATCACTATTACTTATGCACATTGTTAGCTGCTAGCATTTTTAATATCTGATTAGGATAATCTATAGTTACTCATCTATGAAATAATCCCAAGCTGCTTTAGAAATATCAGATATTATTTTCTCGTTAGTTTCAAAATCTTCTACTGATTCAGTGACAAAAACGCTTATAGTAAAGTATTCTCCATTAGGTAGAAAAACAATTCCGATATTATTTACTGCGGCAGTTATACCTGTTTCTTTATGTTTTCCCGACCAGCCAGTTTTATGCGCAACTATAGTCTCTTTAGGCAATTGTCCCCTTAGTCTGTTTTTCCCTGTTTTGGTTCCTTTCATTATATTCCATATGAAATCATAGCTTTTTTTGGAAAGTAAACCATTTTTGTTTTCATAAAATGTTGCCAGTATCTTGTTAGCTTCTTTTGGTATTGTCCAATTTAGAAATTGTGAATCCCAATTATTTTGCATGGTTTCTTCATTTATCTTAACAGCAAAATCCTTAAAACCGAGACTCGAAAAATGATTTTCAACAACCTGTGGCTCTCCAAGAAGTTTTAACAAAACATCACAACCAACATTATCACTTAAAGCAACAGTATACTTTATGATTTCCGCTATAGTAAGTTTGCCACCTTCTGGATACTTTCTTCGAATTGGACTCCATAGTCCTGGTAACAACTCACTTTTCTTAATGTCTATTTTTTGGTTTAGAGAAAGGTTGCCTTTATCTATTTCAGATAAAATTGTCAATGCAATTGGAAATTTGAATACGCTTTGCATTGGAAAGTGTCTTTGACCATTGATACTTAGAGTATCTTTAACCTTAATACCATTAATTGCGACTCCAACAATTGCTTTTTTAGTATTTATAATACTGTCAATTTTCTGTCTTAATGTTTCAATTTCTTGAGAATATCCTTTTGAGAAAGTTATTAAAAAGATTAAGAATATAATGGGCGTTTTTTTAAACATAATTTTTATTTTGCCTGCTGGTAACGTGTTCGTATATAGAAATTTGCGTGTTTGTGTATGAGTAGTATCGAATTTTTTGCCACTACTTTTCGTAGAGTAATTTACAAAATAAAAAAGAATAGCGATTTGAATTAAAGCTCAAGTCGCTATTGCTTATACACGTTGTTGCGAGTAGTTTTTACTTCAATTTTTCTAATAAAAGTTCAGCAACTAATTCGGAAGATGCAGGATTTTGCCCAGTTATTAATAAACCATCTTCAACAGCATAAGGGTTCCAATCTGCTTTTTTAGAGTAAATTCCACCATTACTTTTTAACATGTCTTCTACTAAAAATGGAACAACAGAAGTTAGTTGAACAGCTTCTTCTTCTCCGTTTGTAAATCCAGTTACTTTTTTCCCATTAACCAAAGATGTCCCATTTGTATTTTTTGTGTGTTTAAAAATAGCAGGAGCGTGGCAAACGGCTGCAACAGGTTTATTGTTTTTATAAAAATCTTCTATTAAGGCAATTGAATTTTTATCTTCAGCTAAATCCCATAATGGTCCGTGTCCTCCTGGATAAAATACAGCTTCATAATCTACTTGATTTACAGTTTCCAACTTTATTGTTTTAGACAATACTTCTTGCGTTTCTGTATCTTTATTAAATCTTATTGTTGCTGGAGTTTGGAAATCTGGTTCATTACTTTTTGGGTCAATTGGAGGTTGTCCTCCTTTTGGAGATGCTAAAGTAATTTCAATTCCTTTATCTTTTAATAAGTAATAAGGTGCTGCAAATTCTTCAATCCAAAAACCGGTTTTGAGTCTAGTGTCTCCTAAATCTTCGTGGCTTGTTAATACAAATAATACTTTTTTCATTGTTTTGCTTTTTTCTGTGTCAGTACTTAATTTTTGTCCATTAGAATTAGTTTCTTTTGTGTTATTACCACAAGAAGAAAATAAAGCTAAAGCGATTACAATTGTTGTCATTCTTTTCATTTGAGAATGTTTGTATTTTAAAGGGACAAAATTATCGTCAAATTAAGTATTGAAAATTGATGTATGGTAATAAAATCAATTATGAGATATTTCTTTTCTAATTCTACTTAAGCTTTCTGTAGTAATTCCTAGATAAGAAGCTATATGGTAATTTTTTACAGTCTGTTCAATATTTGGGTAAGTGCTTATAAAAGAAACGTATCTTTCTTTAGCTGATTGAGCTAAACCTGCTAATATTCTGTTTTGAAAGCTAGCAAAAGCTCTTTCCATTTTTTTTCTAAAAAAAGTTTCTAATTGTGGAATCTCTACAAATAAATCGTCCATACTTTTTTTGGAAATTCTATACAAAGTTGCTTCCTGAATAGTCTCAATATGCATAATTGCTTTGGATGCTGTGAAGAATGCTGTATAATCACTTATCCACCAATCATTAATAGCGAATTGCAAAGTATGTTCTTTACCAGATTTGTCAATAAAGTAAGTCCTTAAGCATCCATTGTAAACATAATATTGACTGATAACTTTATCGTCTGCTTTTAATATTGTTGCACCTTTTTTTAAATTGAGTTTTTCAAGTTTATTTTCAATAAGATTTTCTTCTTTTTTTGAAAAAGAGATGTCTTTAAAAATTTCTGATATTATTGAGTTTTCGATGTTCATTTAAATTACTCACAACGTTTAATATATGTGTCGTAGCAAGGCAAAATGTTACCTTGCTTTTCGATTTATTTTGCGCATTGGTTGCTAACTTTTACTTTTGGCAAGCATTGCGCCTAACCAAAAATACAACAACCATTCAATTCATCACTTAGTTGCTATGAGCACATATATGTTGTTGTAGCTAGTTATTTTTGTTTATATGGATAATTTTCGGGTCATTTCCATCTTTATCTCGCTTAGAACGTCCAAATAATCCGATTGTAATATCGTCTGGAGAGCTGGTATTTAATTCGTCAGGATGAACATAAGTGTACATTCCATATCCGTGTCCTGAAACAACCCAACCTTTCGTTTGATTAAGAGATATTACATTAAAATCACCGGCAGGTCCGCCAGCGTTAACTGGTCCAAATTCTTTCATTAACTCAATTGCTTTGACTTCGGTATTTTTAACTTTATTAGTGTCATCAAAAATAATGTAAGTCCCATTTTCAAATAATACCCAATCTTCAAATTTAGGATTTATAGCAAGCCTAACATTATCAAGTAATGATTTGGGTTCGTTTTCAGAGATATCCATTTCTATTTTCAGGTTTTCGGTTTGTTTTTTATTCTTTCCGCAACCAATAACAAGGCAGGATATTAATATTAAATTTAAAATTCTAGATATCATTTTCAATTAGCTACCATTTTTGTATAAGGTTAGTTGCGTGTTTTAAGAAACTGATTTACTAAATAAAATACGAACCAAGAAAGTTCGTTTGGACTTTCGTAAATAAGTAATTTGCTAGCAATTAATTTTATACGGTGTTGGCTACAGTTTTTTATCAGCCATAATTTTATATTCATATCTATTTCCGAATAACCAACTCCATTTCCTTCTGTAATATGGATCTTTCATCTTGATTATCCGTTTTCCTTTCTCCGTAATTGGATAAACCCTTTTTCCTTCTATTTCAAATATCCGAGTATTCAATATTTTTGGTGTTTTCGCAATACTATCTCTTATACTCATACTTGTTGGTTTCCACATCCAAATATAAAAATCAAAAATCAGTTTGTTTTTTTCTATTTTATATCCTCCATATTCACTCCAACTTAAATCATATTCATTAGTCCATTTGAAAGTTTTGTCAGGATACATTTCAAAAGACTCTAAAAGAAAAGTTTCTCTTAAATGTCCTTTTAATTTAATAGTATCTTGTCCATAAAAATCTCCATAGTTTAAAATTAAAATCAGAGTTAAAATGTTTAGTATGTTTTTCGGTTTTTTCAAATTGTTGCCAACGGTTTTGTATATGAAAAGTAGCAGATTTGTATGCGACTATTTTCAGTTTAAAACAAAGATAGCAGAAAAGAAATAAACTATAAATTTGGCTCTTAACTGCTATTTTTCATATCCGGTGTTGGCAACAGTAATTATTTATTCGCTATATAATTTCCGGGTGTAAATCCAAAAGTTTTCATCAACCTATTCCAAGTATTACTTTGAGATATTGCCAATGTTAAAAAACATATTTCTTCTTTAGAAAAGAAACTCAATAATGAATTATATATATCATCTGGTATTGGTTTGCGTTCTAATTTGGTAAGTGCATCTGTAAAATATAGTGTTGCCCTTTCTTTATCTGAAAAGTAAGGTGTTTCTTCCCAAACACATAAAGAGGATAGTCGTAGATCAGATTCATCTAAATGCTTTAGCTCTTTGTGATGCATATCCACACAATAGGCACAGCCATTTCTTTGAGCAGTCCTTAATCTGATTATTTCTATTAGTTTTCTATCCAAAGAAGAATTAATAATTGAGTCTTCAATAATTCTTAAATTTTCGAACATTCCATTTGGGATGTCTTGATATGTAATTCGTTCCATAATTATAATGTTTTAATTAATTTATGAAACAAATTTACGGTGTGTCTGTCTTATAAAAATTAAGATGTCTTAAGAAGTGAAATGCATTTAGTTTTTTCTCAATTCACCTAAATAATCAGGTGTGATTTCTAAATAGGAGGCTATGGATATATTGAGGAACTCTTTGGGTAAAATTAGACCATTTTGCATATACATCTAAACCTTTAGGTTTGAGAACTATTTACACTATTTTTTATATATGTTGTTGTAATACATTATTCTCCAGTATGGTTTTTTCGATCAATTCATTTTGCCTCTTGCTTTGAACGTGTTTTGAATCTTCAATTAGTTTTGCACTTTTCAAAATTGGGAATATCTTTTTCGCTCTTTTAATCATTTTATTTCCAGGAAAAAGTATGTCATTTTTTCCAGCAAATAATGTTATGGGAATTTTTATTGAATTAGATTTTATCTCATTTATTACAGGTGCAGGTGTAAAATCCATTTTGAAATGTAAGAATACTTTTGATAAGTATTTGACTGCAAATTCGTCACATTCGGTAAAAACTTCAGATAAAAATTTTTCAACATATTTTACTTTCTCCGTTTTTTTTTGTCGGTAACGATTCCGAAAAACCAAATTCCCCTCCAATGACCCAGTTGAAATGAATTAATCCGAGTCCAATTAATATTATGTTTATTAAGATTGATAAAATCATAATTTTCAGTTTGTTGATTTTTAATTGGTGCTAATGTTTATGTATATGGATCGTATCGTAAAAATATACCTTAATATCTATTAGTCACTTACCTAGTTGTGAGGTGAATAAATTTTGTCACACGTTTTTATTTTCCAACTTGATTGATAAATTCATCTAATTCCAGTTGGTTTATCTCTCCTGCGATTGTGTGTAAACTTCCGAGATATTTCATTCCTAAATAATCTGCGGTTTCAGAAAACGGAAGCCAAAAAATATGACCTAAATTATTTCCTACTGAACAACTAATTGCAGCCATGTTTTTCCCACGTAATTTTCGCCCAAGGTCTTTTTCAATTTCTAATAAATCAGTTATTCTGTCAAAAAATACTTTCATAATTCCGCTCATTGAATACCAATAAACAGGTGTTGCAAAAATCAGAGTATCATATTTATCAATAATTTTTCGCATTAGCATGAGGTAATCATCATTTTCATAATTATGCTTATAATCGTAAAATCCGATATTATAATCGTTCAAGTCTATCAAATCCCAGTTTGATTTTTTTATCAGTTCATTCGTCAGAGCTTTAGTATCTCCATCATTTCTTGAACTTCCTGTAATTATGATATTTTTCATTAAGCGTTTCGTTTTTCCTCAAATGTGTGGCAACGGTCTAGTATAATAATAGTTGCCGATTTTTATGCACTAACTTTTCGGTTTAATACAGACCTTTTTTATATTTACTTACTTTCGTTTTAGCGATTAAACCGCTATTATTTTTATACATCTTCCTTCACGCCATTATAAATTCGTATAACTCTTCTTTTAGATTTTCACTATTCATTTTGTGAGATATTTTTTCTGCTTTTGATTTATATGATTCTTTAGTAACTAAATCTATTAATAAAGGTTCTATTGTCTTTATTGAAAGTTTTCCAATTGAGGGTCCTTTGGGTCCTGCACCAATACTTTTAATCATAGAGTTCCAACCAAATTGGTCAATTATATGCGGAATAATAAGTGTGGCACAACCATTTTTTAGTCCCATATGTGTTGTTCCCGATCCTCCGTGATGAATAACTCCATAAGTTCTTTTAAAAATCCACTCGTAAGGAATAGAAGTCACAAAATGAAATAGTTCGTTATTGGCAAACTCGCTCAATTTTATAATTCCACCTGATGCTGTATTTATAACTGTTGGTATTTGTAATTTATTCAGCGTTTTTAATAGCAAACGAGAGGTTTTTTCAGGGTTTGGATTCACCATACTACCAAATGACAAAAAAACAACTCTTTTATTGTTTGCTAAAAAGGCAATAAGTTCTTTTTCAGGTTTCCAGTCCACTTTTTTGTCCTGCTTGTGATAACCTAATATTTGAACATTGGAAGGCCAATCTTTTGGATTTAAAAATAGTGTGGGAGAAATTGTGAATATTAAATTTTCTGCAAATAATGCTTTTTTAATTTTTCTTTTGCTTAAAGAAATTTTTTCGGGAATATTATTGGAGGCATCTTTAATCATTTTTACTAAACCAAAAATTGCCAACCGATAAGTTAATCGGTTAATTAGTTTGCCGTAATTTCCATTGAAACCGATATGGGCATTACCTTCGACATAATGTATAACGTAAGGTACTGGACTAATCATTACGGATTTCATTGAATTTTCAATACTCCAAATCAACGGATAGTTACATTTTGAATTATAGATAATTCTATAAGGTTTTTCTTTTTCTATAATTTCATATTGTTGCTTTACAAGAAGTTTATTGACATATTTACCTTTTTTGTATAAATTATATAAAGCTTTGATTTTTGAATTCAGTCTCATTTTTCCGCCCATCATTATTTTTCCATCTTCACTTTCTATCAGTTCTATGAATTTTGGGCTTAACGGAAAAAATTTAAATTCATTTGAAACTAATTTTGAATGCTGTTCTGGAAAGGAAAATATTATTTCGTGACCCTTTTTATACAGTAGCTGTCCAATCGCTAAAAAAGGTTCTATATCACCACGTGTTCCTATAGAAATTAGAAGTATTTTCATATTGTCTAATTGTTTTTTCGCATGAGTTACAGCGTATTTGTATATTGTTTGTTGCGTAGTTAAGTAAGGAATTTAGCAAATAAAAACCGAATAGAAAATCCACAAGGATTTTCATAACTAGGCTAGCACTAGCAATAAATTATATACGGTGTTACTACACGTTTTTTTTCTATTTTATTATTAATTTTTTAAAGCCTTTAGTGATGTATGTTTTCGTTTCTCCCAAAGAGTCTGAATAAACCAAATAAGCATCTATTTTCTCTAATTCAGACAGCAACTTTTTTGATTTCTCAATTCCCATAGCCATAAATGCAGTTGCATAACCATCAGCTTTGGCACAAGTGTTTGCAATTACATACGAACTTAAAACATCACTTTGTTCTGCTTTTCCGTTTAGTGGATTTATTGTATGAACATATCTTTTCTTAGTGATAGAATCAATTCTATATTTTCTGAAATTTCCAGAACCAGCTATTGATTTGTTTATTAGTTTTAATCTAGCTCTGACTGTTCTATTATTAATTTTAGATTCAATACTTTCAATTCCAATTGTCCAATTATCATTATAATTTAAGTTTTTTCCAATTACTCTAATTTCCCCACCAAGTTCTACTCTTAGATTCTCAATACCTTCATTTGCAATTGATTCAACAATTTTATCTATTGTATAGCCTTTTGCAATTGAATTAAAGTCAAGATAAATTTTAGGATTTTCTTTAACAATTTTACCATTGTCTAATAGCTTAACTTTATTGAAACCAACATAATTCATCATAGAATCTAATTTATAATCAGTAATTAACTTAAGAGGTTAAGTATCTCCAAATCCATATGCATTTCTTAATGTTCCAACAGTTGGGTCAAAAAATCCTTTTGATTTTGTATATAAATCTTTTGAAAGTTTAAATACTTCTTGAAAAAGAATATCTGTATTGATATTTGAATTTCCTTCGTTGATTTAGGATATATCACTATTAGGTATATAAGTGCTCAAAGATTTATTCATTGAATAAATGACAGAGTCAATCCCTTTTTTGATTTTCGGATTATCATTACTACTATAATATTCTATTTTGTAAGAAGTTCCGATGGCTAATCCTTGTAGGACAATTGATTTTTGCTTATTTGTTTCACATCCTAAAAGAATTGTAGTAAGTATAAAAAGTGAAAATAATTTTAAAATATTCATTCTGTTTTAGGTTTTGTCAAATGTGTGGTAACTAATGTATATGATGCACTCTTTCAAAATGGCATTAGATACTTGTTGGTAGTAACTCATATTCTATACTTCAAGTTTGTGTTAATTTATGAGACAAATAGCTTTTAGTGTGCTATGTATCTTTTACCGTGTTGTGTTTTCGTTTTTTGTCTTTACGTAGAATTATCCAAGTTAAAATTGAAAAAAATAACGTCAATAGAGCAAAAAATTTCTCAAAATAGGTTTTAGCAAAAATATTTCCGACAGTATTCAATACAAATAAGACAAAGAAAATCCATAAAGTAATATTCACAATTTTCATTGATATAAACTCTCTTAAATACTTTCCTTTGATCAAAAGGATCGAAAATAAAAACAGATTGATTATGATTGAAATAGTTTCAAAAACATACATATCAGAATCATTTTTCAATCTTCCTCCCCAAGAAATTTCATAGGGAACTATTTTTATCATAATACATAAGTGAAAAAGTATTACCGCTACCAATAGATAGAGCATAATTTTAATTGCAGATTTTGGATTCAATTTTTGTGTTATTTAAAAATAAATTATACTCTGTCGTACATAATATCCTGTCCGTATTAACTAATTAACTCCATAATCATCTTTCGTCCCTGCATATCTACTTCTTGTCTAATTATTTGTCTATTATTAATATCAATATAAAATGTCATAATGGCTTTATTGTCCGAAATGTCATCAGTCACTTTCACTATCCATACACCTCTATCTCCATTTCCAGGCAATTTACCTTTTTTAACATTTTTAATAAAGGCTTTTATTACTCCTGTTTTAGCACTCGGGTTATAATCAAAAATTGAAATAGTTTTGTGGTATTCGTTATTTAAAGGCAGCCACCTAATCAATTGCGGATAGATATTGCTATCGAAATAACTACCAGATGTAGTTTCTGCTATTTCGCTTTTAGTATTTGTCTTTTTGTCAAAATAATAACCAGTTACTTTTTTATCAAAATTAAGTACCATATCCCTTTGTTGATTATATGAAGAATGGTAAATAGGTTTAAGATTATTTATATGAGCAAGAGTTGTGTCAACCCATTTTGTTTGTGCTTGATTCATTTTAACAGAGGTTATTATTAAAACGTTATTTTTAATTCTTTTTATCTCTGTTTTAATTTTTCCTATTTCTATTTTTGAAGTGTCTATTTCCATAAACCATGTCATTTCATAATTCTCATTTTTGATTAATTTTGAATCAAAAGAATTGTTTACTGGTGTGATCGTAGAATCTTGTGCAAATGAACTCAAAGAGATAAATACTAAAAGGACTACTAAAAGAATATTTTTCATAAATTATTATTTTTTGTGTTAGATACGATTGGAATAAGAATAAAATTCATCTATAATTTACATTGTTTGAACCTTTATATTTATCAATCTAAAAGGACTTATTATTTAGATTTTGCATATTCTGGTAAAGGTCCCCAAGTCTTAATTCCTATTTTTTTTAAAGTATCTTCAGAATCCCAGTATTCATTATAACGAATAATCTTACCATCAGATAGACGTACTTTAAAAAAAGCAACGAATGGCCAATCTACAGTTATATTGTTTTCTCGCCAAGTAAATTTTAAACGAGAATGTATAGCAAAACAATCTTCACCATGTAAATAAGGACCCTCAACATAGTTGCACCCCAAGCTGTGGTTTCAGATAATAAATGAACATAATAGGATTCAATCGTATTTTTACCTTTTAATAAAGGATATCGTGGATCATAGAAAGTGGCATCTTTAGAAAACAAGTTAGTAAGTTGTTCGACATCTTCTTTATGAAAGCCTGAAATCCAAGTTTCGATAACCTGTTTTGAAATTTTTTGTATCATCATATTTTATTTTAATTGTTTAAAACGAAGCAAATGTTTGAATTTCACATTCTCGTATCATTGAAATTTTCTGCTTGTATTGCGTTTCAAACATTCCATTTGGGATGTCTTGATAGGTAATTCACTCCATAATGTGTATTGTTAATGATTATAATTCAATAAATTTTGGGTTTCTTAGATAGAAAACAAGCCAAACTAAAATTAGGACTATAGCAGGCATATATATTGGAATAGACCAAATCATATGCGTTACAATTGCACCACCCATATATGAACTTAGCAATAGAGTACCATATTTATTTGTTTTTGGAATTAAGAAAAGAAAAGCTATTACAATCTCGCCAATAGCAATTACAATTCTCCAATCGGCTAACTGCATTTGGTTCATCTGCTCGGGTTGAAATAACTTTGCTCCGGCACTACCTAGGTATAGGATTAATAAGAGCCCAGCAAGTATCCAAGCAATAATTTTTTTCGTTTTTGAAATTTCGCTGCTCATAACAATTGATGTTTAAAAGTTTATGACTACAAAACTATATAACACAGCTTCTTTAAAAATTAAGGTATCTTAAGAAATAGATAAAACTTACTTTTTTCTTAATTCACTTAAGTATTCAGGTGTAATTTCTAGGTAAGATGCAATCATATACTGAGGAACTCTTTGAGAAAAACTTGGAAAGTGTCTAATTAAATGCGTGTATCTGTCCTTACTATTCATTTGTAAATAAATGTCACTTCTACGTTGAATAGCAATTAACATGTTTTCTGTAATCATTCTGAAAAATCTTTCAAGTTTTGGAATAGATTTAAATAGCCTTTCTAATTCTACTTTGTCAACTATTAGAACTGTAGTTTTTTCAATTGCTTGAATGGATAAGTAAGAAGGAATATTTTTTATATAGCTTTCCATATTAGTTACCCACCAATTTTCAAGAGCAAATTGAGTTATTTTTTCATTCCCTTTATCGTCGATATAAAAAGAGCGAACTAATCCATTTATTATGAAATAATTGCTTTTACATATTTGCCCTTCACAAAGAATGTAATCTTTCTTTTGAAATGTCTTTGGTATTAATTTAGAATAAATCTTATCTATTTCGGTGTCACTAAATTCAACATATCGATTGAAATATGTTTTGATTTGTTCTTTCATTTTGAGTGATTTCCTATATTGTTGCCAACGGTCTCGGCTATGATTTCGTTGTGGAATCATCCGCAGGATTATTCCACCGAAATCCAGCCATTTGATTTATACTTTTACTTTGGTGTAGCACAAAACCACAATGAATTATAGCCATTGTTGTAGTGCGTTTTTTTTATTCATCAGGTAATAGGTCAGATGTAAATCCACTATTTTTTTCCCATTCCCTAACTCTTTTCATTTTCTTTTTTTCAATAAATTTTCCAGTCCAAGGGTCGAATGAGTAAACATTATATTTATATACAATCCTTGAACGTCCTTTATCTTTAATGTCCTTTATTTCATTTGTAAATTCAGTTATATAATACTTAAACTGTCCGTTATAAAATTCAGCTTTTTTGAATTTTTCCCATTTTAAAAATTCCGATACTTTTTCTAAATTATTTACTAGTAAACCTTTTGTTTTTGCAATTTCAATCGCTTTGTTTTTATCAATTTGGAATGTTTTATTATTGGATTTCACGTTTTCAAATCCGTAATTATTCCAGAACCCTTCGTTAGGAATATATTCTCCTTTTTCGTCCAGTTCAATTCCAATCATTTCGTCATACCATTCTGAGGTATTTAATTTTACTTGGTATCTAAATAAAAATTTTGTTGGTTTTCTTTCAATGGGTTCAGTCCAACTTCCGACATATCCATCTGTGTCATATGCATAACAATTAAAATCAAAACGAACGTAATTTTCGAAAAACTCTTTACTATATGTATTTATTATTAGATTATCTGCTTTGGTTTTCATTTGTTCAAGAAGTTCGTGAAATGGAAATAAAGTTTTGTTTACTTCACAAACTGCATTATCGTAATCTCTTGTGAACATTAATTGTCTGTTAAAATTGTATTCTTTCCAAATCCCAATTCTCTTTCCATCCTTTATCGACCAACCTTCAGTATTTAGTCGAGTAGTGTCTTTGATAAAATGAACACTATACCACTCTAAATCCTTGAATTTATATGTTTCGGTATAGGTTTTATAAACGGAATTCTTAATGATTCTAATATGACTCGAATCAGTTTCTATTTTCTTTTCATTGAACTGTCCAAAAACAGAAAATCCAGACAGGAATAAAAAAGTTAAAATTAGAAATTTCATTTTCAATGAGTGTTTTTTTTAATGTTTGCCAACGTCTCGTATAAGAAACGTAGGGTAATTAATAAGCACTTTCGTTTCGGTTTATTACTTAGCTAAATATAAATATTTTGTTTTTATCTTTTTCTTCTATAAACGCCAAATTTATATTTGGTGACCTCGTAAAAACACACAAACCTTTAAGAAAACCCATATTAGCTATGTTTTATATACGGTATTACAGCCAGTTTTTATTTTGAATCTTAGCTGTTACTTAATTCTAATTTAACTGTAAAGCAACATTCCATAAATCAAAATCACTACTGTAATATTGAAGTGAATTACCACAGTGAACAATTACAGTTTCTTTTTCGGGAATGATGTAGATGTTCTGTCCAAGATTACCATTTGCATAGAAATGATAAGTACCGTCTTTATTTACGTGACCCCACCATTGATAATTGTAGTAAATTCTTTTGTCACTTCTTCCAAACCATTTTGGATAAATATCACGAGGAATGGATTTATTTTCTTGGGTAGACTTTAATACCCAGTCCTTTGATACAATTTGATTGCCATTCCAATGGCCTTCATTGAGCATGAGCTGACCAAAACGAGCATAATCAATTGCTCTAGCAATCAAACGACTTGGCATATATTCAAAATTAGACTCTTCACTATCTATAGAAAAAAGCGCATCATACTCCATTATTTTTGACCATAATTTTTGTTCCAGATAATTGGAAGCAGTTAAACTGGTGGCTCTTTCAAGAATCAATCCTAAATAGCTTGTATTGTAATTAGAATATTGAAAATCTTTTCCTGGTTCGGATGAAATATCAACATTTTCAAGTAACAACTTCCGAATATTTGGGTGATAATAACCAACAGCTTCATCGTGCCAAGGTGAATGAATGCTAGTGAAGGGTATAAGACTTGTGTTGTACTCAAGCCCAGAACGCATTTCAAGTAAATGTTTGATGGTTATTTTTTTGAAGCTTGAATCTCGTTCTAAAAGTTCAGGAATATAATTTGTTATTGGGTCATTTACACTTTTTATAAAGCCATCATCAATAGCAGTTCCAATTAAAAACGATATAAACGACTTTGCCATAGATTGAGAATGGAAATAAGAATCTCTACTAAAGCCATTAAAATATTTCTCATAAATGATTGTATCTTTTTTTATAACAATAAGAGCGGTTGTTTGAGACTCGATTGCCCAATCTTTAAAGCTATTAAATCCAGTTTTAGTTACGAGTTCTTCAAATAATGACTCTATATACTTCTCTTTTGGTTTTGAAATAAATGTATTAGTATGCTCTGCTCCTTGAATCCTATGATTTTTAAAGTTTTTATAATCATAAACATCAGCCACATTCATTGTTATAAGCCTATAAACATAGGTAGGTGTATATTGAATAGAAAGAAGTATCAAAAGGAATAGAACAAATGACAGTACTGTAAGAAATGTGATTTTTAGTTTTTTTCTCATTTAATGTTTTTGATTATTTGTAGAATGTTTTGGATAATTGGCTGTAACGGCTCAGTATATGAAAAGTAGCTCTGAAAATAAGCGATAACTTTTCGGATTAAACACAAGCCGAATTTTTAAATTTTACTATTTATCTTTTTACTTGGAAATCGTCAAATTTAAAAATTTGGCGACTTTCCAAAAATGCCTAAGCCTTTGTGTTAGCAATAACTTGCGCTATTTTTTATATACATTGTTACCCATAGTTATTTTACCACGAACTCTTTATTTATCGACTTTTCAAATAACTGTTCTATTTCTCTTTTAGTCAGCTTTTTCATAAATTCAACATCATCTTCGTCAATTCCGCTGTAAAACATAACTCCAGTTCCTTGTACTTTAAAATCAAGAATACTATCAAGAGAAACTTTAGTTTTAGTACTGTCAATTTTTCTCAAAGATATTTTTGTCCATATCTCAGCTTTTTTATTCTCCAAATTAATCATAAATGACCCAATTGGAACAATACTATCGTGATAAATCCTTAATTCCTTTTTTACAGTTTCTAAATCGTAATTCAAGATTGTTTCAAAATCGGATTTTAAGTTCAGTTCTTCGATGTGAGAAGCTAAGGTTGTTGCGATAAAACTGAAACTACAAATAGTTATAATTATTGGCTTAAATATTCTCTTAGGTTCTTTTACACTTATCAAACTCGAATTCCAATAACGAAATGAAGCTAGCAAAATTGGCAAAGCAATTAAATCCCAATAATCTACCGTTCGGTCAATTCCGATTCCGTACGAGTGAGCAAAGTCAAACATTGGTTGCGAAAATTCAGATTTCCAAAACACAAATAAAATTCCACTTAATATATAAATAGGCTTTATTTTTTTTGGAAAGAAACAACTAAAGAAATAAGGAAAAGCAAATAATCCAGCAAAGTCTGACAGTTTTCCAGTCAGATAATTATGGTATTCAAATTTCAGATACAAATCATTAATCAACAATAGAAAAATTGAGACAAGAAATAAAATTCGGTAAAGGTGTTTTTCTTTAGTCACGATGCTTTTTCATAATTATGGGTAACGTGTTTGTGTATGGTTAGTGGCGTGTTTAAGTATCTAATTTAAAAAATATAAACTGAATAGAAAATCCGCGAGGATTTTCGTAAGTAAGCGATGATAGCCAGCCATTAATTTTACACGGTGTTCTACGCAGTTTTTATTCAGATTTTAATTCCGTTTCTATTATTTCTTCGTCTATGATTTTTTCGATTTCGACACCATAAATATTATCTATGTTTTCTGGATGTAAACCTTTCATAGTTTTAAAATAGTCAGCCATAAATCTATTTAAGTCAACTAAACCATTAGTAAAATAATGAACTTTAATTCCTTTGTGCGAAACCTGAAGAGTTCCATAATCTTTTTCTTCAGACTTTTGTCTCTCTACATTCCGTTTAAAGAATTCCTCAATTTTCCATATTGAATCGGTTTTTGGTATTTTATTTTCATAAACCAATTTCCATTCGGGATTTTCGTTAAAAGTTTCTTCGTTAAATTCAGTTCGTATTTTAATTGAATCAGATTTTTTTGTTATTTCAATGCGTTCAACTGCTTGATAGGTGCAAACAGAATGGTCAAACCAAATTTTGATTGTATCTAATTCAGTCATTTTATTCTTAAAATCGGTTAATTCAGTTTTTATATTAAAATCAGATTTTGCAAATTCCGATTTCTGTTCAGTTTCATTTTTGCAAGAAACTAATATTATAATCAGAAAGATGATAGTTATCTTACTTTTCATTTAGTTTGGTTTTAAAAATTCCGAAAACCCATTTTAGATTTACAAAAATCAAAATCAGTAAAATTATTCCGATAATTACAAATTCATTTGTCGGTAAGTTTTTAAAAGACGGACGTTGTATTTTCTCGATTAATGCAATTGAATATGCAAATATTAAAATACCTGTCAGAAGTACAAGAATTGATTTTCCTATAAACTTAATTGTATTCAAAATATGATGTTTATTCATTCGTTTGTTGGTTGGTAAAATTGCGAAGAACGTTATAAGTATGTGTAGTAGCAGAGCAAAATGTTACCTTGCCATCGACTTTTTCTGCGTTGATTTTATAATTTTCTCATCATAAAATCTTGGCGCCATAGCAAATATAAAAGAATCTTTGGGTAATCACTTAACTGCTATGATCACATACTTGGTGTTGTGTACAGTTCTTTTATATTTCTCGTATTACTTTTCCGTTCTCAAATTCAAATTCGAGTCTTATTTTTTTGTCATTTAATTTTGGTAATCTTTTAATAGATTTCGCGTCATCAATTCCGAAAAACTCATCGTCTATTTCAAAATCATATTCCGTTTTTCCAATTTCACGTTCGAATATCCAATAATTCCTTAATATGGATATATATGGCATCGCAATTACACTTTTCGAAGTTTCACGAATATGAATTTCATTATCAATTTTCACTGAATTTTCATTCACTATTGCAAATCCAATGGTTGTTAAAAAAGGAATCATCATGGGTAATAGACTCAGTCCAATTATAACAATCAGAATACCTCCATAAATTTTCGCCCACTTTTTTCTAATAAATTTAAAAACGATATAGAAAGTACTAAGAAACCAAACCCAGAGAATAATTCGATCTATTAAATTTCCAATAAAGGAAATATCTAAAGTTAAATAAAGAATTAAATCAATTAACATCAATGCTGTGATTCCAATGTATATTTTTATTTCTTTATTCATTTTACAATAAACTTCATAATTGTACACAACGTTTTATGTATGAGGCGGAATGCCACCTTTTAGGGCATCATGATTTCATACATTGTGTTATATGTTTTCTTCTATTTTTTTAATCAATTCTTCTTTATTCAAACCGACATTTGTATATATTATTTCACCACTTTTCTTTATTAAGAAGAATGTTGGAGCAGCATACACTCCATAATCTTTGGCTGTCTCACTCCCCATATATAAGGTCTGATACCTAATGTTCTGCTCTTTTATATATTTGCCTAACCCTTCATCACTTGATAGAGTGAACTCTATTCCATATGCTGCAAAACCTTTTTCACCATATTTATGTTGTATTTCATTAATAATAGGAATGGCTTTCACACACGGAAGGCAACCAGGATACCAAAATTCCAATAGAATTAGATTTTTATCCAGTTTAGAAAAGGAAATTGAATCCCCTTTAATATTTGGTAAAGTCCAATTCTTGGCTAACTGACCAATTTTGGTAGAGTTTTTATTACGTCTTCTTTTATTATAATCACTTTGAGATAAAGTCAGGTATCCTTTTGAAAATATTTTATAGTTCCAAATAGAATCATTTCTCTTTGACGGAATTTTTATATTTTTCAATGTTGTCGCAGTATATCCAGCTTTTTGAGGGTACGTAGTTTTGATTTGAATTGGGAGATATTCATTTTTTGATATTGCAATAGTATATTCTAAAACATAATTTTCTATATCAGTATTAACTAAAATTGCTTCCATACCAATATATCTATTTGGGATAGAGAATTTAAATTTATAACATTCGATATTATTTATTAAAGTGTCTGGTTTGTGTTCAGAGATAATGGTTGTATCAACAAGTAACTTAGGTAATAATTTTTTAATTTCAAAAATAGAATGCGACATTGAATATGAATTAGTGACATCATATTTTTTTGGTTGCCCATTATATATGACAGTTTTTCTCTCAGGATCAGTTTTAAATTCTGTCACTCCGTCAAAAACTCTTTCTCCATATACCCCATTAAAATGATATTTTGTACCGATCAAAGTATCTCTACTTGAAAAGTCAAAATAAGCATTAGCACTATCAACTCGGTTATTAGAAGGAAGTTTCGTTGAAACCATTTTTCTTGTCCATTGATATTCGATAGTTTCTAATGAATTTATTTTTGTAATTGTTTTGTTTAAAATTTCTGTATCCGTTTTTTTACAACTCAAAATCAAGAAACTAAGCGAAGTCAACATAAAAACCTTTTCAAGCAGTGTTTTTTTCATAATATTTGCGATTACATATAACGTCTCTTGTATGATGCGTTTGCATCCCGAAGGGTGCATATGCATTATACAAATTGTTAGCATTAGTTTTTTAGCATCCCATTGGAATTTCAAACTCAATAATTTTTTCGGTAATCTGATCGTTTTTATTAGTCAGGATAACTTTTAAAAATATTTTGCTCATTGAAACTCCACTTGGGTATTCATTTGCTGTTTTAATGTTTTTTATCAACTTAGACCATTTTTCTCCGCAAAATTCATCAACTGCACTTTTAAGTTCATTGATTTTTACAGGAATAAACTTCTCCCAATCTTTCGTTGAATATTTAAAGGTTTTAAATGAATTTTTGATTTTATTATATGGTAGTTTTTTCCACTCAGAGTAGAAATGTTTCCATTCCGTGAGGTCACAATGAGGACCTTCATCCATTATCGTAATACTATTCTCATAGCGTTGAAAAACTTCTATTTTCTTATATTTTTTCTGAATGATTTTGAGGAATTTGTTTTCAGGTGTTCCAGATAAATCTAAACTTACTTTAGCCGTATCCTTTTGAACTTTTGATAATACTGTTAAATCTCCCATTAGCCCAATATTATCTAATTCTAAGATAAAATCATTAAACTTTATTTCTACCCGTTCTTTTAGAACCTTATCTATTAGAAAACCACTAAAGACATAGCCACTAGTAACTTTACTATTTACAATCCCTTGAACTTTTAGCCACGAACCGTTTATTTTTTCTCCATTATCAACTATGAAAAATTTAATGTTGGTTTTTTCTTGAACTTTAATTTTCTCAGCATATTTAAATTTGCCTAATCTTTTAGATTTTTTATTAGGTTCTTCTCTAATTATTAAACCATTGTCCGCATTAACATATAATATTTCTTGTCCATAAGAAATATTATATGTTAAAATTAATAGTATGCTTAATATTACTTTATTCATTTTTGATAATAAGTACCTGTTTCGTTTGATTTTAAATCCCTAATTACGATTTTTCTACTTGTAAAGCCAAAAACACTTTCTTCTTGACTAATTAATAATGCTTTTGGTATATCTTTTAGATATAAAGTATCATTGACCAGATTGTATCTTTCAAAACTTATTACATCTCCAATATGATATCCGTCACCATATTTCCACCAACCTTCTTTTAGTTCTTTATTACTTAAACAAGAAGTCAGAAATATTAATGTCAATATGCAGATGAGTTTTTTTATCAATCTATTTATGTATTAATGCTAACGTTTATATAAGAATAATATTAATTTTATCGATACTTATCATTCAACCCAATACCATCGAGTATCATTGGGCTTATTTTTTCTAATCTCGATATACGAGTAGCTTCTCGTTTTGCAGTAGTAATATATTCTGCGTATTCTTTTTGTTTGAAAGGAGTTAGTTGTTCAAAAGATTTTTTTAAATTATCATTAGCATTCAGTGCAGTTAATAATTCAGAAGGAATCTCGATTGTTTTTGACCTTTCTGGTTTGATTTCTTTACCTTCTTTTTGGTTTCTAATCGCCTCTTTTACATACTGAAGTATTAATTTTTTGTCTATCTCATCAGTAGTATTAAATCTCCATTGTCGTAAACCTTTGGTTTTTCCTTCTTGAGCATTTAACAACTTCTTTGCCTTATCTTCTAAAAACACCCCTTGATAAAACCAAATCCCTACATAGGACTTAAATGCTCCTATTCCTATTACATTTTTTCCATTAATAGTATAAACCGGAATCCCCCATTTTATAGTCTCTTCCATTTCTGTAGTAAGCATTATTGATCTTAAGATTTCTAATGCTTCTTTCCATTCTTCTTTCTTTGAAATAAATTCTTCGACTGATTTATTTTTTTGCATAACTCCAGGTATTAAATTTATACGTTTCAGAACACTACTAAATTATAGATATAACCCGTTGTGCATTTAGGAAGATTATTACAAAAAAAGCGTCAATTCGAGTGTTTTGTCGTAATGGAATGGAGACAAAATGTATCGAGAATAGCTTTTTAAAGCTAAAATCCTATTCTCGATACACTTCTCCTAAAGTCGAATCACTCGAATTGACGGATTATAGTTAAAAAAATATCTAAATGCACAACAAGTAGATATAGTATCCTTTTTCTTATACTCTTTCTAGTTTATGGTAAGGTTCTTCGGGTAATAAAATTTCAATTTCGTCTCCAACAGATATTTCTCCACCTTCTACCACCACTCCCATAATACCGGCTTTTCTTATTAAATCCCCATTCTCATCAGTATCCAAAACAGCTTTCATCAATCCTTCTTTTATAGAATTTAATTGATTACAAGGATTTCTTAAACCGGTTATTCTAATTTTCACTTTCTCACCAAGCTTCAGAATAGTACTCTTAGGAAGGCCTAATAAATCTACCCCGATAGTAGTAATATTCTCTCCCATCTCTCCATTTTTGATATAAAACCCTTTCTGCTTCAATTCCTCAAATAGTTCAGAATGAATCAGGTGTACTTGTCTTAAATTTGGTTGGGTAGGATCTTTTAATACTCTAGATCTATGTTTTACTGTTTTTCCCATATGGGCATCTCCTTTAATGCCCAATCCTTTGATAAGAGTTATATGCTCGCAACTAAATTTAGTAAAAGTGTGAGATTGACTCTTGCTTACACCTAGTATCTTTCCTTTCCTCATTTAGTATATAATACGCCAATATTCTTATTTTCTTTTCAACGTAGAAAAAGCTAAGACATCTTTTCCATCTATAATATAATAGCTAAAACTAATATGATTTTCATCCACTTTGGTTATGATTACGGTTCCTTCTTTTATACAGCTATTGGTGTTCTCTAAAATTAATTCATTAAAAGTAGCACGATTATATGAATACTCGACCAGTTCCCATTGTCCAGAACATTCTAAACTTGGATATTTTATCTCAAATGATTGTCGGTAAATATCGATCTCTAAATTAATAGACCAGGTATTATTATCTTCTAAATCTAATTGACACCCTACTCCTTCCCACTGGCCATCAAGCCAAACTATATCATCGGTTTTACATCCAACTAAAATTAAGGCAATAAAAAAAAACAGTATACTCTTGATTTTCATATTTTTTTGCATTAAAAACCTTAGAATTTTGATGCAAATCCAAAGAAATACCAATCGCAATTTATAATACTAAATTACCCGTATTTATTTTCTTTTAATTCTTAATCGATTAAAGGTTTTAAGACATACAATATCTATATTTTTAGATTCTTTTGCAAAGAAATATCCACGTTTTTAGTTTCTTTAGAATTCCAATTAAGGCTTACTTTCAGCTTTTTATCTTTTTCATCCCAATCAAACAAAGTAGAACTTCCCTTTATTGTTATAGATTTTGGTTCAGTTTTAATATTATGAATAATCAAAGTCACTTTTCTGTCACTTGATGTGTAATTGGCTCCTTTTTCTGCTGATAATGTTACAGATAATTTTTCAGGAGTCGTTTTACTATCAAATTTTAATATTTCATACTTTCCATTTTCAAAAGCATTAGGCGTTTTACCATCATCATCATACAGTTTACCATAACTTGTCTTCACTTGATCATCATGATAATAATGTAGTGTTATATCTTTGGTCGTATACATTTCTGTGGTTTGTACAGGTTTTACCATAGGAATAAATGCTCCTGCTTTTACAAATACAGGAATGTGATCTTCTACTATTTCAACTGTTTTAAATGTTCCTCCTTCAAATTTTTGTCCGGTAAAGAAGTCGTACCAATTAGTTCCATTTGGAAACGGAATATCCATAGATGCAATACCTGGTTGTACTATGGGTGATACCAGAAAATGGTCTCCCCACATATAGGCAAAACTTATTTCGGATAATTCTTTATTATCTGTACTTTCAAAAAACAAAGGGCGCATTAATGGTAATCCCATTTGATTATTATCAAAAGCAATGGTGTAATTATAAGGTAGTAAGCTATATCTAAGTTCGATACTTTTCTTGGCTAAAGCTTTTGTCTTTATATCATGAAAAACAGGTTCTGGTGCAATCTGTTCCTGAGCATGTGGTCTGAATATTGGTTGAAACACTCCATATTGTAACCAGCGAGTATACAATTCTGAATCAAAAACCTCACCGCCAGCAAATCCTCCCAGGTCAGAATGCATATACCCTAATCCCTGCATCCCCATCTGCAATGCTATTTCTGTTTGGGATTGCAAACCACCCCAGCTTCTACTTACATCGCCAGACCATGGGATCATTCCAAATCGTTGAGATCCAGAATATCCCGAACGCATTAATATAAATGGACGTTGATCAGGGAAATCTCTTTGGTACCCTTCCTGTACCAATCGCGCCCAATCATGTCCATAAATATTATGAACCTCATCTGCACTTCCTGTAGCATGCTGTAATTCTGAAGGATGCACTTCGGGTTCTCCTAAATCACCCCACCAACCTGCTACTCCATAATCGCGAGTATATGTAGCATAAATATCCCAAAACCATTCTTTTCCTTCAGGATTATAAATATCTATAATTCCGGTATTTCCAAAATAAAAATCATATTGAAATGGATTCCCTTTCATATCTTTTCCTAAGACACCTCTCTTCACGGCATCATCCCATTTTTTTGAAGTCGTTAATACAAAAGGCTCTGTAATCAATATTGTTTTGATTCCCTGATCTTTAAAATCATTTATCATCTGTTTTGGATTTGGAAATGAGTCTTTCAAAAACTCAAAATTCCCCATATGTCCCTTGATCTCTTTTCCAAACCAATAAATATCCAGAATCACTGCATCTAGTGGTATACTATCTGCTTTAAATCTAGCTATAGTTTCTTTGGTTTCTTTTTCAGAATGATACCCGAAACGACTCGCAAAATTTCCAAATGCCCAACGAGGAGGCAATGGTTGTTTTCCTGTGAGGTTGGTATATTGATCTATTAGGTCTTTCCAATCATCCCCTGCAACTACCTGATATGTTTTTCTTCCGTTAATGGTTTCATATTGTAGTGTATTATCTTTTTTACTATCTATATCTAAAAATCCAATCGGAGCATTATCAAAATGAACAGCATATATTTTAGAAGAAAGCACCAAAGGCATTGTAAAATTCATTAATTCAGAATAATTTTCATACCCATAATGAGCTCTATTGTATAACTGAAGTCTTTTACCTCTACGATTCATCCCTACCACTCGAGATCCAGCTCCGTAAATCACTTCACTTTTATCCAGGTTAAAATCTAAAATTTCGGTAGAATCTGTTTTTATATATCCCCCTTTTTCAGAAATCAGCTTCTTTCCCTTATACGTATATGAAATATGAAAAGGTTCTTTGGTGATATGAACATCAATCCCATTGGTATGTATAGTCAATACACTATCATTTTCTAATACCTGTATTTTTGTAGCAATAGAGTTTAAGATTACAGCATGAGATTGTGAATCAAATGTTTCCCCTGTTGGTATAAATGAGGTTTCTATAATTTTATCAGAATAAGGTTTAATTATATATTTTCCATTATCCTTAAACACCTCGATATGAGTGTCTTTTTTTTTGAAGCCTTGATTTGGGCCTTCGTACTTCTTTTTACAAGAAGTTGTCGTGAGTATAAGTGCTACAAATACTAGAAAAAAGGTAAACTTAGAATTCATATTCAACATGTATTTTTATCAATAGATAGTACTCAAATATAACGGAATCCCAATAGAATAAGGATATAACGATAGCTGCACGAGAAGAATTATTGATTTTTCAGTAAAACTCAATTTACTTAATAAGAATCACAAAAAATCACTACAACGTTTTCGTGAAAATTTCTAGTACAAATCAGGCTTCTAAATAAGTTCATCATAAAGTGCTGCATATTGGGTAACAAAACTTTGCTGAAGCCGATATTACAAGTAAAAAAAGCATTTCATTACGGTAAATTCAGAAAAATAAAAATAGATAACAGACATAATCATTTATTTAAGAATGATAAACAATCAGGTAATATACGCGATGTAAATTTAGGGTGTCATTAACCAAGCAAATCTTAAATGTACAACACGCCATGAAACGTCATTACTTAATCATTTCTAAAATAAAACACTGTATACTTATAAGTATACTATGTATGGGGCTATTTACATTACAAGCTCAAAAATTGACTTCAAAAGATGAATCTATAGAGAAATCTAAATTCGATCTTCCTACCGATAACCATTTTAATAGAAAAACATACCTAAAAGGAACTGGTAAGTCCTTCATAAACTTTGGAGATATATTGATATCCAGAGCAGTTCTAACAGCTGCCAGCTTCTCCAATGGACCCACCTCAGGACAATACATCAACCAAGGATTAATCAATCAACAACCAGTTCCTTTTTATAATAAACAGCCAATACAAGGGTTTTCTTCAATTTTAAACAACTACGACGGAACCTTCACCGTATTATCTGATAATGGTTTTGGGAGTATCGAAAACTCATCAGATTATAATCTTCGCCTGTATAGAATTAAGCCAAATTTCAAAAGCATTATTGGTTGGGGTAATGGATCTATTGATATATTAAATTATATCGAATTGCGAGATCCTAATGGTTTGATTCCTTTTGCCATTACAAATCATTTTAGTGATTCGAGAGTTCTTACCGGAGCGGATTTTGATATAGAATCTATACAAAGAACTGCTAACGGTGATTATTGGATTGGTGATGAATTTGGACCTTTCTTATTACATTTTGATAAGAATGGTGTTTTAATGGATTCTCCGGTCCCACTACCTGATTTTGAAACCCCTGGGATAGAACTTCGTGCACCACAGAATCCATATAGCGAGGAGTATAGTGCCCTACGGATAATGAATGCTATGCGGTCACATGCAAAAGCATATGGAAGCAAATCTCCGGTAATGTCTCCATGGTATGTGATGCTTGATGATCAAAATACCAATACGGTAGTAGAAAGCAGAAAAAACCCTCCTTCTACCCTAGCCGCTGCATCGAGCGAATTATTTAATGTCTCTTCTTTAAATCGTGCAGGTCACCAAGTAGTTGTATATACGGTAAATGATCTTGAAAACATAAACCTGCTTTTGGATCTTGGTGTACAGGGAATTATCTCTGATCGTCCTGATGTATTATTAGAAGCTCTTCAAAACTTTGATAAAAATAAAGATGGTCAACCCGATTTTATGACTTCTGAAGGGTTGATCAATATCAATTTATTTGATGCACAAGGTCATAGAGGTGCCAGAAACTTACGCCCAGAGAATACATTACCCGCTATAGAGGCAGCATTGGATTTTCTGATGCCAACTATAGAAACTGATTGCGGCATTACTCTGGATAGAATTCCTGTTTTGGATCATGATCCGCATATCGAAGCTTCAAAAGCACGTAAAGCAGATGGTACACCCTATGAGTTTAAAGATGAAGTTCTTGTTAAAGATCTCTCCTTAGATCAAATTCAAAATATATTTATTGCTGATAAAATCTTAAATGGAAGGCCTTCTCAAACTAATGATCTCTCTTTATCACCGGTTGCTGTAGCTTTTGCAAAACAGAATAGGTTTATAGATCCTTATATTATGCCTTCTTTACAACAGCTATTCGATTTTGTGAATTTTTATACATCATACTACCAAAACGGACCTGGGGCTTCAGATCCCGAGGCAGTGAAACGTTGGAAGAATGCATCCAAGGTTCGTTTTAATATTGAAACCAAAATTAATCCTAGGACGGATATCGATGATCGTGGGGATGTTTTTGCAAATAGAACAGTAGATCCTAAAACTTTTACAACAGCTGTGGCCGATGTAATCGTTGCAAATAATCTTACGGATCGGGCAGATATTCAAAGTTTTGATTTCAGGACACTTCTTATTGCTCATAAAAAATACCCAGAGATACGAACAATATGTTTATTTGGTGATTTTCCAAAAGTAGGTAATGCAGGAGATGGAACCAATTTACAAGATCAAAATGGGAAAAATACTCCATGGCTAGCGGGACTATATTGGCCATATAGAAATACAAAATTAGACACTCCTTTTCGGGTAAAAGGAAGTGGAGGCTTTGAAGGAATGGCATTAAGCACCGATAAAAAAACGCTATTGCCCTTATTAGAAAAACCTCTTAAAGGTTCTGATACTAATAATTTGCTGATTCATGAATTCGATTTAGAAAGTAAATCATATACAGGTAAAAGGTTTGAATATCCTCTTGATAAGAAAGCTAGTGCAATAGGAGATTTTATCATGTTTAACTCAAAAAGAGGACTAATCATAGAGCGTGATGGCTCTCAAGGAGATATAAATGGTTATAAAGCAATTTATGAGGTTGAATTAGATAAAGACAAAACATTGATAGAAAAACGACTAAATGTTGATCTTCTTAAAATCAATGATATTCGTAGAATTTCTGAACCAGGATTAGAAGGTGATATAGGAATAGGAAAAGATTTTGCATTTCCATTTGTTACAATAGAAAGCGTAGTTGTATTTAATCCTTTTTTAATTGGTGTACTCAATGATAATAACTACCCTTTTAGTGTAGGTCGCCATATAGGTATGGGACTACCTGATGATAATGAGTTTATACTTTTATGGTTAGATCAACCATTAGGAAGACAATGGGACGAAATAAAGTCTAACAAAAACAATACAACCGCCAATACTATTAAAGTATATCCAAATACATTTAGAAATGAGGTTACTTTTTTCAATACCATAAAAAAAGAAAATACTGTATCTATTGATATTTATGACATACATGGCAACCTTATTAGAGAATTAGTAGATCAACAGCAAAATGATGAAGGCTTTACATATACCTGGAATGGTACATCAAAAAATGGTTTTGAAGTTTCTAAAGGAATCTATATCGCTGTAATCGAGATCGATGGAGAGTTTATCAAAAAGAAACTCTTAAAAAAATAATATCGCATACTAACTTCACATCACTTAATAAATTAACTAAACAGAAAAACCACCTACACCGGTGGTTTTTTTAGATAGTATGCTTTTTTGCTTAATAACCACAGTAATAACAAGACTTTAATAGTTTATATGTAAAGCGAAAATTAAATATTTTGTTATCCATGCAACCCTTGGTTTTCTGAATTGTCTATGAAATACAAAATCATTAATACGTAATTATTTTTTTAACAACTCAATCAAATCAAAAGTTATAAAACAAAACCAATATGCATCGACATTTTAAATTTAGAAATCTAAAAAAAAGGACGCAGCAATTAATAATGTGCTGTTTGACTATATTTTTTGTTAGTACCAGTGCGATGGCACAAGACAACTATACAATAAGTGGTACGATTAAAGATAATAATAATGGGGAGACACTTTTTGGCGCTTCCGTTTTTTTGAAGGGTACTTCTATTGGTGTTATCACTAATGAGTATGGTTTTTATTCTATTACCGCTCCAAAAGGAAACTACACACTTATTGCCTCCTATGTAGGGTATGCAGATATTAATAAAGAAGTAATACTTGATAAAAATCAAAAGATAGATTTTGATATTATTGAATCTTCTACAGAATTAGATGAAGTAATTATTAAAAGTGAAGAGACAGAGCGTGTAAGTCTTAGAAAACCCGAAATGAGTGTCTCTAAGCTAAACATCAAGACTGTAAAGCAAATGCCCGTAGTATTAGGAGAAGTAGATATTATAAAATCTATTCAAATGCTGCCAGGTGTAACCAATAATGGTGAAGGCTCTAGTGGGTTTCATGTAAGAGGAGGAGCCGCGGATCAAAATTTAGTATTACTCGATGAAGCTATAATTTATAATACCTCTCATTTATTAGGCTTCTTTTCTGTTTTTAATGCAGATGCTATTAAAGATATTAAATTATATAAAGGAGGGATTCCTGCTCGTTTTGGTGGTAGAACTTCTTCTGTCCTGGATGTTCGTCAAAAGGATGGAAACAATAAGAGATTTAGTCTTACCGGGGGAATTGGTGTAATTTCTAGCCGATTAGCCGCCGAAGGTCCTTTATTTAGTGATAAAGGTTCTTTTTTGGTTGCAGGTAGAGGTTCATATGTCGATCTTATCTTAAAAGCAGCTGGAGAGAAAAATACCGTTGGGTTTTATGATGTAAACCTTAAAACCAATTATAAATTAAACGAAAATAATAAATTATACTTATCTGGATATTATGGTAGAGATACCTTTAAATTTGGAAATAATTTCAAAACCAGCTACGGAAACCTATCAGGAAATTTAAGATGGAACCATATCTTTAATGATAAATTATTTTCGAACTTATCTCTTATCTATAGTAAATACGATTATGATTTAGATATTGCTATCGAGCAATTCGAATGGATTTCGTCAATCAATAACTACAATGCCAAATATGATCTTAAATATTATGCGAGTGATAAATTTAAATTAGACTTTGGGATTAGCGGTATCTATTATGATTTTGACCCAGGGCAAGTGCAGCCAACATCAGAATCTTCTTCGATAAACCCTTTATCTCTGGATCGAAAAAAAGCTTTGGAAAGTGGTGTATATGTAAATGCAGAGCATAAACTTACCGATAAGCTAACAGTACAATATGGTGTTAGATATAGTGCTTTTAGTCGTTTAGGTGGGCAAGCTTTGAAAAATTATGCTAATGACCAACCTGTTGTTTATAATAGTACTTTAGGTTTTTATGAACGAGGTGTCGAAATAGGAGAAACCGATTATAAGAAAAGTGAAACAATCAAAAGTTTTGGAAACTTTGAACCCAGAGCATCCTTAGCATATCAATTAAATGATGTCTCTTCTATTAAAATGGGATACTCAAGAGCAGCGCAATATATCCATTTATTATCCAATACTACTTCTGTTACACCATTAGATGTTTGGACACCAAGTGGAAAATATATAAAACCACAACTATCAGATCAATATGCATTAGGGTATTTCAGAAACTTTAAAGATAAGATGTACTCTTTGGAAGCAGAAGTTTATTATAAAACCACTGATAATCGAATAGATTATATTGATGGGTCTGATTTAATAGGAAACAACACTATTGAAACCGAAATATTGAATGGAGAATCCAGAGCTTACGGATTGGAATTTTTGGCACGTAAAAATGAAGGTAAATTAACAGGATGGGTTTCTTATACCTTATCAAAATCAGAACAAAGAAGTCTTGGCGGTAATGCAGGAGGGCCAGGAATCAATAATGGAGATTGGTATAATACGGCATATGACAGAACACATGATATTTCGGTAACAGGTTCTTATAAACTAACTGATAAATGGAGTTTTGGAGCTAATCTGGTTTTTCAAACCGGAAGACCTGTAACCTATCCTAATGGTCAATACGAATATGAAGGATTGTCTATAGCCAGCTTTTCTGATAGAAATTCTGATAGATTACCCTCTTATCACAGACTTGATATCTCTGCAACATACAGACCCAATAGAAAACCAAACAGGAGATGGAAAGGAGAATGGATCTTTGGAATATACAATGTATATAATCAGAAAAATGCAGCTTCAATATCCTTTGGTCAAAATGTAGAAACAGGAGCAAATGAAGCCACGAGAACAGCAATTTTTGGTATAGTACCATCGGTAATCTATAACTTCAAATTTTAAAAAAATATAAACATATGAAAGCTTATTTTAAAATAATAATATTCCTTTTTACTATCGTCTTTACCTCTTGTGAAGATGTAATAGATGTGGATCTACAAACAGCTCCTGCCCGATTAACTATTGAAGCCTCATTAGATTGGGAGAAAGGTACTACGGGAAATAATCAAACTATAAAATTAAGTACATCTACTCCATACTTTAATACAACCTCTAATACAGGTGTTACTGGTGCTTCAGTTAAAGTAACTAATGACTCTAGCGGGGTAGAGTTTATTTTTACTGATCAAAATAATGGAGAATATACAACTACAGAATTTGTACCTGTACTTAATCAATCCTATACGCTAGAGGTGATCTATAACGGAGAAAATTATTCTGCCAAAGAAACATTAATGCCTGTTGTTGATATTAAAGAAGTTAATCAATCAACTGAAGATGGTTTTGATGATGAAGTTCTGGAGGTTAACCTTAAATTCGATGATCCAAAAGATGAAGATAACTATTACCTTTTCAGATTTAAAGAAGTGGGTGATCTCCTAGCAGAATTTGAAGATTTTGACGATGAATTTGCAAATGGTAATGAAATTAGCTGGTATTATGAAAAAGAAGAAGATACCGAAACCAAAACTGAAGAATTTAAACCTGGAGATGTTGTAAACATTGATTTATACGGTATTTCTGAGGGATATTATAACTATATAAGAATACTCATCGAGCAATCTGAAGGTGTCGGTCTTTTTAGCGCAACTCCAGTTGCTTTAAAAGGAAATTGTATTAATCTGGATAATGCCAGCAATTATGCCAATGGTTATTTTAGAGTAACACAAGTATCACGAAGAACGTATACTTTTAATTAATGATAAACTTAATAAAGGCCAGGTGATATACTCCTGGCCTTTATTAAATTAAATATTCTTCTAGTCTTTTGGATACAAAAATGATTTTTCAACTTCAAAATCTATCACACCACCTTCTTTCACTTCATAAATAATAAAAAGCTCTCCCCAATACACACCATCAGTAAAATCAGCTATAATCCATTTGTGATTTAGTAATCTTACTTTATTAATACTCATATTACCTTCCATCCCTACAAATGGGATTAATGGATTATCCTTTCCTGCCTTATTTTGCCCAATAATCTGGTCACTTATCGTTAAAGCTAATTTATTGGCATCATACCCCATTTCTTCAAAGTAACTTACTGCATCCTCATTACTTTCTAAAGTAAAATAGGTAATATCCATATTAGCACTAATCAGTGAATCAATGGTTGCTTCTTTTGTTGTAATTTTGGTTTTTAAGTTCTCTATTTTTGTATCATAGGATTCTTTTGCTTTTTTGGCATTCATAAACTGAAAAAGAATAAATAATGCTGCAAAAATGAATAGATATAAAAAGATCTTATTTTTCATATTCTAGATAGTTATTTTTAAATTATCGTAAGCTATATATACATTTTTAGGTAATGATCTCTCTACTTCGGCATGAAACCCTAACATATGGCTTATATGAGTAAGATATGCCTTTTCTGGTTGTATTTCTTCAATAAATTCGAGAGCTTCTTCCAAATTAAAGTGCGAGTGATGGGGTTCTATTCTTAGTGCATTAATCACTAAAACTTTAACTCCTTTTAATTTTAATCTTTCCTCTTCTTCCACCGTTTTCACATCTGTTAGATATGCAAAATCTTTAAATCGAAATCCAAAAACCTGCAAACGGTTATGAAACGTATTTATAGGAATAATATCCAGATTACCCAATTGAAAAGGTTGATTAGTAAGTTCATTTTCAATAACACTTGGCGCTCCGGGATATTTATTTTCTGAAGAAAAAATATACTCAAACCTCGTTCTTAGTGCTTGTAAAACTCTTTTATGCGCATAGATAGGAATATCGCCCTGCCTGAAAAAAAATGGCCGTATATCATCTAATCCCATAGTATGATCTGCGTGTTCATGAGTAAAGACTACTCCATCAATTCGGGATACCTGATTCGAGAGCATTTGCTGTCTAAAATCTGGTCCACAATCCACAACGTACTGGTAATCATCCCAAGATACAAGTATAGAAACACGAAGTCGCTTATCTCTTGGATCGTCACTTAAACAAACAGGGTGAGTGCTTCCTATAATCGGAATCCCCTGTGATGTACCTGTACCAAGAAAAGTTACTTCCATACTTTAATAAACTAGAGCAAATGTACTTATATTTTTTTGGTCAAAAATCACATATTCACCATAAATAATACTTAAAATATTAGGGAATATAGAAATTTACATTCAAACCTTTTTTAATACTCATTGTATTATTACCTTTACGGTAAACAAAAAAAGCCCTTTTTACTATGCCTATTAAGATAATGGGAGATAAAGAATTTGAATCTGTCCCTTCAATAAAGAGTAAAGCTTTGCGTATTAACCTGAACCAAAACATCTATGGTACTTTTGCAGAAATAGGTGCGGGTCAGGAAACTGCTCGGAATTTTTTTAGAGCAGGCGGAGCCTCTGGTACCATTGCAAAAGCAATGAGTGCATATGATAAAGATTTTAGTGATGCTATTTATGGTATCGAAAACGATAAACGTTATGTTACCGAAGCAAGATTAAAAAAAATGCTTAGGCATGAAGTTGGTCTTATAGAAGAAAGAATTACCAGAGAGAAACATCCTAATAAGCTGTTTTTTAGTTATGCAAATACTGTAGCAACAATTGATTTTGCTAAGAAATATAAAGGTCATGGTTGGGTAGGCATTCGATATCAAACAACACCAAATGAAGATTATAATGAAATTTTGCTCCATATTCGGTTTCATGAAAATGATGCCCGATTACAGCAAATGACATTAGGAATATTAGGCGTTAACCTTATTTATGGGGCATATTACAAATACGATAATCCAAAAAAATTATTGAGATATCTGTATGATCATTTGGATAAAGATCAAATAGAGATTGACACTATTAACTTTTCTGGACCACGATTTACAAAAGTAGATAATCGATTGATGAGTCTACAATTGGTTAAGAATGGAATGACCGAAGCGGTAATGTTTGGACCCGACGGACATAATATTTTACCTGCCGCAATATTATATAAGAAAAACATATTGGCACTGCGTGGGAGTTTTAGACCCGTGACTAAGGTTAATATGGATATCTATAAAAAATCACTCAATATGTTCTTGAGTGAAAATAAAGTAAATAAAGACAAAACCGTAGTCATCTTTGAGGTAACACTATCGAACTTAAGGGCAGAAGGTGAAATCGACGAAGAAGATTTTATGGCTAGAGCCAGGTTACTTTGTTCTCTAGGGCAAACGGTAATGATTTCTAATTTTAAAGAATATTACAAAGTAGTTGAGTATTTCTCTAATTACACCAAAGAACGTATGGCACTTTCTATGGGGGTTAATAATTTGGTAGATATTTTTGATGAAAAATACTACAGACATCTTAGTGGAGGTATTCTGGAAGCTTTTGGTAAACTATTCTTTAAAGATTTAAAAGTATACTTATACCCATTAAAAAATCATAAAACAGGAGAGATAACCACTAGTGATACTCTTAAAGTACACCCAAGAATGAAAGAGCTTTATAAGTTCTTTAAGTATAATGGAAAGCTACAGGATATTACGGATTATGATCCTTCTATTATGAATATTTTCTCAAGAGAAGTATTACAAAAAATTCAAGAGGGAGAATCTGGATGGGAAGATCAATTGCCGGACCTTATTCCCGAAATGATAAAAGCCAATAACTTTTTTGGATATAAAACAATAGAAACTGTAAAGTAAATTACAGGTACAAAATGTATTAAAAAAGCAGTATAGTTATTTACTATACTGCTTTTTTAATACATAGTATTCCTACGTCTACAAAATTTGTGCAGCGTGATCTTTGGTTTTCACTTTTGCAATAACTTCAGAAATTATTCCTTTTTCATCAATGACAAAAGTAGTACGATGAATTCCATCATATTCTCTACCCATAAATTTCTTTGGGCCCCACACTCCAAATGCTTCAATTACTGCTTTATCCTCATCTGCTAATAACGGGTAAGGCAGTTCGTATTTATTTTTGAAATTTTGCTGTCGTTTGGCGCTATCAGCACTTACTCCAATAATTTCATAACCCTGTGCCAGAAAAGTCTGGTAATTATCTCTTAGATTACAGGCTTCTGTTGTGCATCCAGGAGTACTAGCTTTAGGGTAGAAAAAAACAACAAGTTTTTTTCCTTGATAGTCGCCTAAAGTAATTGTATTTCCATCCTGATCTAGTGCCGAAAAGTTAGGGGCCTTATCCCCTGCTTTTAATGTTGTCATTGTATATGATTTGAATGTAGTTTATAATATCTGTGTAACTAAATATCCTAGTTTGTATGTAATAAACAATAAGATTCAACTTATCTATTACTTATTTTTGTATAGTAGGGCAAGTTATAAAATTTCAAAAAAATAGAATTAGATTTACCTTAATACTTCAGAAATAAATTTGATATCTAAATCTTTACTTCTATTACCTGGCACAACCTTTTTGTTGCGTTCAGATATTTATGTATTCTTGCATATAAATAAATGTTATTTGATATATGTCGCCGTTTGTGTTTCTAAATATTCATAAAAAAATACTTCTATTCGCTGTTTTTATCTATATAAATATATTTAGTACTCTTGCGCAAAGCCAGGTCAAAATAGATTCTTTATTACAACTACTTAAAACCGAAATCACAGATAAAGAAAAAGTAGATATCTACAATAGTATAGCTTTTCAATATTCTTCTACAGATTCTACTAAAACCTTTAGCTATGCAAATCAAGCGATTAATCTTTCTAAACAATTAAATTATATTGAAGGAATTTCTGATGCGCATTATAATATAAATCAGGCTATTATAAAATTAGAACACTCGGATAAAGAATTTAATATATATCAAAAAACAAAATATGCAAATGGCAGAGCCAAAGCGTATAATGATCTAGCACTTACATATAAAAAGAAAGGTGAGTATGCTATGGCAATAGAGCACTTTACAAAAGTATTAAAAATAGAAGATTCTCTAGGGAATAAAAAAGACATAGCTTTCTGTTATAGCAATATTGGACAAGCACATGCCAGATTGGGAAATTACACCAAAGCATTAGATTATAATTTTAAAGCATTAGAGTTATTTAAAGAACTAAATAACAAGAATGGGCTCTTTACCGGATACAACAATATGGGAATAATCAATGTGTATCAAAGTAATTATTCCTCTGCATTAGAATATTTTATAAAAGCTTCTAAAATCAATGATGAAATAGGCAGTAAAAGAAAAACTATTGTTTCTCTTAGCAATATTGGGTTTATTTATGAAACTTTAGGAGATTACGACTTAGCGTTAGAATATTATTTTAAATCCTTGAAAATTAGCGAAAGCACTAAAAATCAATCAAGTATACCTGTAGATTATTTAAATATTGGAAATATTTATTTTGAACAAGGAGACAATACCAAAGCTATAGCATATTCTTTTAAATCCTTGAAAATTTCCAAAAATCTAAATATTAAAGGCATCATGATATCTAATTATTGCTTAATAGGTGAAATATATCTCAATCAAAAAAAATATAAAGAAGCGCTGAAGTACTTAAAAAATGGATTGTCATTAAGTCAAGAAATTGGAGAGCAATCTTCATCTACTATCGTAATGAATACCATAGGTGAAATTGAATTCGAATTAAAAAATTATCAGCAGGCCAAAGAATACCTTATCAAAAGTATTACTATTGGTCAGGAGATTGGTTTTTCTACCTCTGTAAAAAGTGCTTTATATGGCTTAGTAAAAGTAGAGAAAGCATTGGGTAATCATAAAGCTGCTCTCGAATCTTATGAACGATATCATGCCATTTATGACTCAATCTTAGGAAAAGAGAAATCAAAACAATTATCACAATTACAAGTACAGTATGAAACTGAGAAAAAAGAGCAGGAAATCAAGAGTTTGGCTCAACAAGCCTCTATCCAGTCTTTAGAATTAAAACAAGCTAATTTTAATAAAACTATTTTTGGGGTTATTAGTGTTATTTTGCTACTTGTCGGATTGGTGCTCTATTTAGTAAACCGACAAAAAAGATTAGCACTAAAACAAAGAGCACAGGACATAGAACAAAACCTACTGCGTGTACAAATGAATCCGCACTTTATTTTTAATGCCATGACTTCTATACAGGATTATATGAATCAGGGAGATGCAAAAAAAGCAAGTTTATATCTGGTAAAGTTCTCAAAACTGATCAGACAAGTGTTAGATAACTCAAGAAGTGAGTTTATTAGCCTGGATCA
>NZ_JACA01000008.1 GCF_000520995.1 Aquimarina macrocephali JAMB N27
GGGAGATGCAAAAAAAGCAAGTTTGTACCTGGTAAAATTCTCTAAGCTTATTCGGCAAGTATTAGACAACTCAAGAAGTGAGTTTATTAGCCTGGATCAGGAAATCAATATGTTGGATAATTACTTGAGTATTCAAAACTTAAAACGCGATCATCCTTTTAC
>NZ_JACA01000009.1 GCF_000520995.1 Aquimarina macrocephali JAMB N27
AGAAGTAAATATGTTGGATAATTATTTAAGCATTCAAAACTTAAAACGCGATCATCCTTTTACTTTTAAAATTGAAGTAGAAGACGGTTTAATTAGTGAAGAAATTGCCATTCCTCCTATGTTTGCACAACCTTTTGTAGAAAATGCCATAGAGCATGGTGTTACTTCTTTAAAAGAGGGTGCAACTATCCATATTCATTTTTCGATGGAAGGAGACCATTTGGTATTA
>NZ_JACA01000010.1 GCF_000520995.1 Aquimarina macrocephali JAMB N27
AAAGGTGCAACAATTCATATCTATTTTTCGATGGAAGGAGACCATTTGGTATTAAAAATATTGGATAACGGATCTGGAATAGAAGAAGCTATAAAGATAAAACGTAAAGATCATGTATCTCATGCTATAAAAATAACAGAAGAACGTATCGATTTATATCGTAAAAT
>NZ_JACA01000011.1 GCF_000520995.1 Aquimarina macrocephali JAMB N27
TGGATCTGGAATAGAAGAAGCTATGAAGATAAAACGTAAAGATCATGTATCTCACGCTATAAAAATCACAGAAGAACGTATCGATTTATATCGTAAAATGCGAAAGAAAAAAATTGCATTTGACATCCAAGACCTTTCTCAAGGTACACAAGTAACATTTAATTTACCATTTCAATACATATAAATGAAAGTAGTCCTTATAGAAGATAACCCTGCAGCAAGAAGAAATTTTTTAGAGTTACTTAATGAGTATTGTCCTAATGTAGATTTCATAGGAGAAGCAACAAATGTAGCAGAAGGAATCGCATTAATTACTGCTAGCGAACCAGATCTTGTATTTCTTGATATTGAGATGCCAGATGGTACTGGATTTGATGTATTACGAAAATTACCTGAAATCAATTTCCAGGTAATATTTGCTTCTTCTCATGAAAAATATGCGTTAAGAGCAATAAAATTTAGTGCCTTAGATTATCTGCTAAAGCCTATTGACCCCGAAGAATTAGTAGAAGCTATCAAAAAGGCAAGATCCGAATTTGAGTATCATAAAACGCCACAGCGAGTACAAACACTTATAGATAACATAAATGATGAATCAAAAGAACCTACACGTTTGGTTCTAAAAGACAAATATGGTATTCAGATTGTATTTGTTAAAGATATCATGCATCTGGAAGCAAACGGTAGTTACACAAAGTTTTTTATCCATAAACAGGATAGTCTATTAGTATCTAAGGGACTTAAGGAATATGAAAATATACTTTCATCGCAACAATTTTTTAGATGCCATCAATCTCATTTAGTAAACCTGGATTATTTATTACGATATGATAAACGAGATGGGGATTACCTTGTATTAAAAGATAAAAACAAAATTCCGTTAGCGACCAGAAAAAAAGAAACTTTACTAAAGCTAATAAATGACCTCAATTAATGTTTTAGTAACTATTAAACCATAAGCTACTAATTTTATTTTTAACTTTAGCTCAAATTAATTTTGTAATATGACCAAACAGGAAAAGGTAGATTTTACGATTAAGACACTTCAGGAATTATATCCAAAAATACCAATCCCATTAGATCATAAAGATCCTTATACTTTACTCATTGCAGTATTAATGAGTGCGCAAAGTACAGATGTAAGAGTGAACAAAATCACTCCACTCCTATTTGACAGAGCAGATAATCCCTATGCAATGATTAGATTATCTGTAGAAGAAATTCGGGAAATCATAAAACCTGTTGGGTTAAGCCCTATGAAATCCAAAGGAATTCATGGGTTATCTCAAATTCTTATCGATAACTATAACGGAGAGGTTCCTCAAAGTTTTGAAGCTCTGGAATCCTTACCAGCTGTTGGTCATAAAACTGCTAGTGTAGTAATGTCTCAAGCATTTGGTGTACCTGCATTTCCTGTAGATACACATATTCATAGATTAATGTATAGATGGGGGTTTACTAATGGTAAAAATGTTACGCAAACCGAAAAAGACGCCAAGAGGTTATTTCCTAAAGAACTATGGAACGACCTGCATCTTCAAATCATATGGTACGGTAGAGAATATTCTCCTGCAAGAGGCTGGGATCTTGATAAAGATATCATTACCAAAACTATAGGTAGAAAAACTGTTTTAGACGAGTACCAAAAAGCAAAAAGGCCTATTAAGAAATAGGCCTTTTATAAGTTTAATTTAAAATCGTTTCAAACTTAAGATTGTTATATTCTACAACCTGTAACGATTTTGAATAGTTTAGAAGAAAATCTATTGTTCTTCCGCTTGGTACTAAATGTTTTTCCTCTTTTTTAGAAGACTTAAAGTAAAATTTTGCCATATTATATAATCTTAAATTAAAGGGTTATACAGGGATAACGGCACTAAATCTACTTTATTGTATAAAAAAGTTATTAATTTGTTAAAACAATATTATTTTTTTCTATTACTTTTCTTAAATTAATTAATGCATATCGCATTCTACCAAGAGCAGTGTTTATACTAACACCTGTTTTATCAGATATTTCTTTAAAACTCATGTCTCTATACATACGCATTATTAAGACTTCTTTCTGATCGTCTGGTAATTCTTGAATCAAATTACGTAAATCTTCTTCTACCTGATCTTTTATTAATCTCTTTTCGGCATTTAGGTTTCCATCGCTGATTACAGAGAAAATACTAAATTCTCCATTATCTTCAAATTTTGGCATACGATTTCCTTTTCTAAAGTGATCAATTACCAAATTATGGGCAATACGCATTACCCAAGGAAGAAATTTCCCTTCTTCATTATATTTTCCATTTTTTAAGGTTCGGATCACTTTAATAAAAGTATCCTGGAAAATATCTTCAGAGACATCTCTATCAAAAACTTTTGAATAAATAAAACTGTAAATACGTTGCTTATGACGTTCGATAAGAACAGAAAGGGCACATTCGTCTCCTTTAATGTAGTTATTAACCAGAACTGCGTCTGTTAGGGTGTAATTTTTCATACCTTGACTATTATTTAGTACAAACAAGCGTGGGGCTCGTGCTATGTTAAACTTTTAAAGTAAAGGTATGCTATAGGCAGTTTTGTTTAAATTTTGGTTCCTTAATCAGGGGCTAATATAGTAACATTCATTTAATTTCAAACAATTTCTTGTTAATTTTTTTAACTAAACTTTCAATCTACATACGTTATAATACTTGTTTAGTAATCCTTATCTTTGCTCTCTTACCGCATATTTACTATGATTCAAGACATTACAACCTTAGATCCAAAAGAGAATATAATTATTAAAGGAGCTAATCTTCACAACCTGAAAGATTTAGACGCAGTTATTCCTAGAAACAAATTAGTAGTCATTACAGGATTATCTGGTTCTGGTAAATCTAGTTTGGCTTTTGATACTTTATATGCCGAAGGACAACGCAGATATGTAGAAAGCCTTTCCTCCTATGCCAGACAGTTTTTAGGGCGTCTTAATAAACCCAAAGTAGATTACATTAAAGGGATAGCACCTGCAATAGCAATAGAGCAAAAAGTAAACTCTACAAATCCAAGATCTACTGTTGGTACTACTACAGAAATTTACGATTACTTAAAATTACTTTTTGCCAGAATTGGTAAGACCTACTCCCCTGTTTCTGGTAATCAGGTAAAAAAAGATAGAGTAAGCGATGTAATCGAATACGTAAAATCTTTTGAAGATGGCGAAAAACTATTACTACTCTCCCCTATTCATATTGAAGATGGTCGTACACTAGAAGGAAAACTAAAAGTATTACAACAACAAGGATATGCACGTATAAAAAATAATGGTACTGTAACCAGGATAGAAGACGCTGCTATACAAGAAAATGATGATTTTTATTTAGTTGTCGATCGTATCGTAAAAAGAGACGAAGAAGACTTTTATAACCGCTTGGCAGATGCTATTGGCTCTGCATTTTTTGAAGGGAAAGGTACTTGCTTTATCGAAACACTAAATGGTGGTAACCTAAGACAATTTAGTAATAAATTCGAATTAGACGGAGTCTCTTTCCTCGAACCCAATATACATTTATTTAGTTTTAATAATCCGTATGGTGCCTGTCCAGAATGTGAAGGTTATGGTGATGTAATAGGTATTGATGACGATCTTGTTGTCCCAAATACTGCATTAAGTGTATACGAAGGAGCCGTTTTTCCCTGGCGAGGTGATAGTATGGGATGGTATAAAGATCAATTGGTAAATAGTGCCTATAAATTTGATTTCCCTATTCATAAACCATATTTCGAATTATCAGATCAGGATAGAGAATTACTATGGAAAGGAAATGAATATTTTGAAGGTATTACCAGTTTCTTTAAAGAACTAGAAGCCAAAGCGTATAAAATTCAGAATCGTGTAATGCTTTCTCGCTACCGCGGAAAAACGAAATGTAACACCTGCAAAGGAAAGCGATTGCGTAAAGAAGCTAATTATGTGAAGATTGATGGAGCCACAGTAACAGATTTGGTAGAAAAACCCTTAAACGAATTAGCCGATTTCTTTAAAAATATTAATCTTAACGAATACGACGCTAAAATCGCTAATCGTCTTCTTAAAGAAATCAATAGTCGATTAGAATTTTTACAAAATGTAGGATTAGAATATTTAACGCTTAATCGTAAATCAAATACACTATCCGGAGGAGAGTCACAGCGTATTAACCTGGCAACCTCCTTAGGAAGTAGCCTGGTTGGTTCTATGTATATTCTTGATGAACCTAGTATAGGATTACACCCAAAAGATACCGAAAAGCTGGTCAAAGTACTACAATCTCTTCGTGATTTAGGAAATACAGTAATTGTCGTAGAGCATGATGAGGATATTATGAAAGCGGCCGATGAGATCATCGATATAGGTCCCGAAGCTGGTACTTATGGCGGTCATGTCGTTGCAACAGGTCCTTTTGATCAAATCCTGAAAGCAGATTCTCTTACTGCAAAATACCTGAATGGAGCCCTTGAAATCGAAGTTCCCGAAACTCGAAGAACTTCAAAATATAATGTCGAAATCATTGGTGCACGTGAGAATAATCTAAAAAATATTGATGTAAAAGTTCCTCTGGGAGTCTTTACAGCTATTACAGGAGTCTCTGGTAGTGGTAAGAGTACTCTTGTCAAAAAAATCATTTACCCTTCTTTACTTAAACAATTGGGAGGTTATGGAGAAAAAGCCGGACAGTTTACAGAACTTAAAGGCAATTATAGTAATATAAAACATGTAGAGTTTGTAGATCAAAATCCAATTGGTAGATCCTCTCGCTCTAATCCTGTTACTTACATTAAAGCCTATGATGATATTCGTAACTTATTCGCTACCCAAAAATTATCCGGCATTCGTAACTATAAAGCAAAGCACTTTTCTTTTAATGTAGATGGTGGTCGATGCGAAACATGTAAAGGAGAAGGAGAAGTTACGATAGAGATGCAGTTTATGGCCGATGTACATCTGGAATGTGAAACCTGCGCCGGAAAACGCTTTAAAAAAGATGTTCTCGAAGTAGCATTTCATGATAAAAATATTCATGATATACTCTCAATGACCATAGATAATGCCATTGATTTCTTTTCAGATCATAATCAAACCAAAATTCAAAGAAAACTACAACCCTTACAAGACGTTGGTCTTGGATATGTACAATTAGGGCAAAGTTCATCTACACTATCTGGTGGTGAGGCTCAACGAATTAAACTTGCCTCCTTTTTGGTAAAAGGAAATACCAAAGACAAAGCATTATTTATTTTTGATGAACCTACCACAGGGCTTCATTTTCATGATATTAAAAAATTACTCAAGTCTTTTAATGAATTGATTGCAAAAGGGCATTCTATCTTAGTGATAGAGCACAATTTAGATCTTGTAAAATGTGCCGATTATATAATTGATCTTGGACTCGAAGGTGGTAAAAACGGGGGCAATATCATTGCAGAAGGTACGCCCGAAGAAATTGTAAAAATTAAAGGATCATATACAGGAGAATATCTGAAAGAGAAGCTATAATTTTAGTGATATTTTCTTATCAAAAGTAATGCCACTCTAACCCATTTTGCGTTCTAATACTTCTTACTTCATAATTACAAAGTATACAATAGGTCAATTTGTTACATAATTTCATTAATTCGAAATCGATACAACCTACCAGAACATACAAATTCAACATATTTTGAACACTATTTTATAAAATAGTGTTCATTTAAAAATTCAACCAAAATTTATATATTTTTTTACAACTCTAATCTCTACAACCAATCAAAATAGAATCATTAGCTACCACTTCTTTAAAGAAGATTATAGAGAGCAAAAACATCTTTAAAAAAATAACTCACTAAAAATCAATTAATTACAATCAGTTTTTGATTTCTTACAAATTTTTGGCACGCCATTTGAAACACTACTTATCAAATAGCGGAAGCCGAAAAGCTAATGAGTAGGCACAAACCCAAAACATGTAAGTTATGAAAAAAATGATACTTTTTATTGCAGTATTATTACTAGTAGGAACAACTGCACAAGCGACCGACCAAAAACACTCGGATCACCAGGATAGGGTTACAAAACGCTATCACCATGCACAACCCATTGTATTTGTAGAGGGCGGAATAAAGTTTTTTGTGTATCCAGATGGAGACATAGATTACAGAATCATTAAAAGAAGAGGTAGATCTCATCATGGCAATTGGAGCCGTAACACTTATAATACGCCAGGTTCATATACACATCGTAGACATTATAACAACTTCATTAGATATGATTATTATGGTAGATTAAAAAAGGTAGGACGTAATTATATAACGTATGATCGATATAATAGAGTACGTAGAATAGGCTCTGTATCTATGAGATATAATAGAAGAGGATTAGTATATCAAATAGGAGGACTACATATCTACTATAAAAAATATGGACGAATAAAATATGTAGAAGGTAATGTACATTATGATGGCTGTGGATATTGTGGAATAGATGGATGTTCAATCACTCATTCCCCATACTATAATCAGAATTGGAAAAATAAACATTATAAACATAATGACGATGACAATGATGATGATAGTCACTATTATAAGAATAGAAAAAGAAAAAAAAGATATAACGACGACGATGACGACGATGATGATGATTAAAAAATAGATTGTATAAAGATTGGTTAGTTGTTTAAACCCCGTTGCCTGGAGTATTTGGTAGCGGGGTTTTTTATTTAGAGCGTTCGAGCGGGCTATCCGTTGCAATTCCTCGCACACTATTGGCGTGCTGCGGGATTTACACTACTATCCCTAACGCAAAACCACATACAATTGACGAATCTCTTTTCTTATTTAATTTTAAAGTGTTGTTAACCTTTTTTCAAGACAGCATGAATATTATATATTTATACCACATACTTATCTCAAGTAGTCATTTCAATAAATATCAAATCAAAAAATATGAATTTCTGCAAAACTTTTTTATTGTTTTTTATAATCGCTAGTGCATCAATAAATGCTCAAAAAATGGAATTCGAAGATTACGACCCACCCTCTACTCTAGTCGTATCCGGAGCAGAAATTAAAAAAGCAAAATTTCCTTTTATCGATGTTCATAATCATCAATTTAGAATGCCAACACAAAATCTGCAAGAGGTTGTTACCGAAATGGATAAACTAAACATGGGGGTGATGGTAAATCTATCAGGAAGAGGTAGAGGATCAGATGAACATCTTACCAAATCACTAGAAAACGTTAAAACAAATTTCCCAAATAGATTCATCGTATTTACAAATATTGACCTTAAAGGAATTGATGAACCTGGATGGACAGAAAAAACAGTTGCTCTAATAGAAAAAGATGTAGCTATGGGGGCCAATGGATTGAAGATCTATAAAAGCCAGGGGATGGATAATAAAGATAGTAAAGGCAATCGTATTAAGATCGATGATCCGCGAATAGGGCCTGTATGGGAAAAATGTGGCCAACTAGGCATCCCGGTTTTGATACATTCTGCAGATCCAAAATCATTTTGGGATGCACATGATAATAAGAATGAGCGCTGGCTAGAACTTAAGCTGCGATCAAGAAGAAAAAGAGATTCCAAAGTAACTGGTTCCTGGGAAACCATTATACAAGAACAACACAATATTTTTAAAAAACATAAAAACACTAAGTTTATCAATGCACATTTAGGGTGGTACGGAAACAACCTTGCAAAACTTGCTGAGCTTATGGATGAAATGCCTAATATGTATAGCGAGATTGGAGCGGTCATAGCAGAATTAGGTAGGCAACCCCGTAATGCAAAAGCTTTTCTTACCAAATATCAAGACAGAGTAATGTTCGGAAAAGATTCGTGGAAACCCAAAGAGTACTATACCTACTTCAGAGTTTTAGAATCAGACGATGAGTATTTTCCCTACTACAAAAGATATCATGCTTTCTGGAAAATGTACGGGTTAGATCTTGATGATGAAGTATTAAAAAAGCTGTATTATAAAAATGCACTAAAAGTAATCCCTAATATCGACAAGAGTCTATTTCCTAAATAGAAAATAAGCTATTCATTATTTCCATATAATGATACAATTGGTAAAGTATCGTATATAAAAATTATGGAGTGTTTGACATCAAACACTCCATAATTAATAATAATAATAATAATAATAATAATCCAATATCAATCTAAACCATAAACCAATTATAATATTAATCTAATAATGCCAGGGTGTCCAAAATTTCTTGTGTTGTTTTAGGTTCAAAATTAAACGAAAGCTCTTCTTCTTCAGAGATAATTACATTTTTAATCGCCAAATACTGTTGATTATTCTCGATAGTAATTACTATATAGGTAACTGCCAACCCAACTGGTAAAGAGTCTGTATAGCTTTGTATGATTGGAGTCCCGGCATTAAAGATTTTAACAACAGCAGGCAAGTTATTTTCTTCAAAAACTAAATACACAGCAGTTTCTGTAGCATTAGGGCTATTAGTTAAATTGATATAATTTGTGGTTTTTGCTCCTGGATACGCATAAAATTTATCACAATTTGACCATCCAGTATCAAATACATCATAGATATAAGAAGACGGAGCTGCATTATATACAATGCCACTTGTTCCATTACCAATTCCAACATCTCGTGTTGCATTCCAAACAATACTTCCATCATTTGTTATCGTCCCGGCAAAAGGGAGCATATCATTATCTGCACCTCCTGCAGATGGAACCTGAACCTGATAAAATGTACCTGGCGCCATATCCAGAGAATTTCCGTTTTGAGTAACCACAACTTCTGTCTCTCCTTCAGAAAGAAGAAAGGTATTTTCGTCAGAAAAATTAACTGCATTAGTAGGTTTATTAGACAAAATCATTTGACTTGCCGTAAAAATTTCTTTAATCGCAACATCTACTGTACCGCTAATTAAATTTCCATCACTATCAACCAGAGAATTTGGAGGAAAAATTATCTTAGTCCCGTCCTCTCCGGTAATAGTACCTCCTGTGGTCGCATCAACTGTAAAATCTTGTTTTTGCACACCGTTGGATTCATAAAATCCTAGAATGTCATTATAATCAAGAATTTCTTGCTGTGGTATAGGATCATCATCATTTTTTGAGCAACTGCTTATCAAAAAAGTAGTTAATAATACTATTCCCAAAATATTTTTTAATGTATTCATCATCTTAATTTTTAAAGTTTACACCTTCATATCAATACACAAAGAATATTGTTACCCCTCTTATGAATATATTTTTATAATCTTTTTTCTAGATAGTGTACATACAAGTAGAACAGTTTTAGAAACTCCAAAAACATAAACCACTGTTTTTTAAGTGTTTAGTTTTTTGGCACACTGCTTGATACTATAAAATTGAGAATGAAAAATTAATTTCTGTTCTCATTTTAAAACCACAGATTATGAAAAATTTTGTTTTACTTTTTACAGGCTTATTGTTAGCATCATTTACTGCTAACGCTTCAGAAACGAATACAGAATCATCTGCTCGATATTACAATTATGGAAAATCATTCATCTTCTCTGAAGGAGGAATTAATTTTTCGGTATATGCAGATGGTCAATTTGATTTTTATATCAATGGACAAAGAAGCGGTGTAAGTGTTGGAGTTAATGCTCCTGGAGTAAACATAAGTTTTAACTCTGGATATGATTATGATTCTTATGTACAGTATGATGATTATGGAGCTGTAGTACAAATAGAAGATGTACCTATCTTTTATGACTATAACGGTAGAATTATACAAGCTGGAGACATATATATCAATTATAATAATTATGGACGTATCTCAAGAGTTGGTGGATTATATGTTAATTATAATAACTACGGAAATTTCTTAAACTGTACAGGTTATATTAACAGATATAACAGATATTATGAATACAGACCGTTTCACGCTTATTTTACAATACCAGTAGTAAGCAGATGTATTGTGTATGAAAGACCATACAGAAGATATTATACTCCTTATAGATGTTCATATACTGTATACAGATCTAATTATTATAGTGGATATTACAGCAGACCATACAGAAGCCGTAACTATTACAGACCACATAGTAGAGTATCAAGTTATAACAGAGGATATAGAGGTTCTAGTGCCAGAGGTATTACATATAGAACAAGAGGTCATAGAACAGCAATGTATAAAAGAAATGATCGTAACTATAATAAAGTAGCTCGTAGTAGATCTAATTATAATAGAGGTAATACGACTCGTAGCAGATCAAATAACTATAGTACCAGAAGTACGACCAGAAGTAGATCGAATAACAATAAAATCGGAAATGTAAACAGAACACGTTCTGTAACACCAAATACAAGAACACGTACGACGAGTAGAAATACTCAGACCAGACAGAGAGTACAATCAAACAATAGAAGTACTCCATCTAGACAAAGAGTTCAATCAACTCAACAAAGAACCAGAAGTGCTGTAACCAACAGACCTAAGTATAACAGAAATAATAGGTCTCGTAATACCGTAGCAAAGACAAATCAGGTTCAAAGACAAAGAAGTTCTGGTAGAAATTACTCTGGTAATGTAACAAAACGTTCTAATAACAGTCAATATAGTAGTAAGAGAACAAATAGATCCAGAGCAACAACAAATAGACAAAGAAGCAATACTTCTAACAGAGCATCGAGATCAAACAATTCTCGTTCTCGTAGCAGCAGAAGTAGAAGCTAAGAAGACATATAAGACATTAAATTTTTTGGTTGGTTAGTTGGAAAATCCCTCAGAGTAGTATGCTTTAAGCATCTCGAGGGATTTTCTGTATTAAATTATTAATATCTACAGATACTTTCAGCATATAAAAAACAATAGCATATCCCAAGCCAATTATAATACTTTTAAAAATGATATTAAGAATCGGATGAAACGGTAATTCCCAAAAATAAAATCCAAAAACAAAAGCTATAATTAGCACTAATGCCAAAGCTGTTTTTTTCGAAAACGGATGCATCCCAAATTTAGCATAGACAATCCATAACTTAGCAAAGTTATAGCAAAACACTGCAATGCATGTAGCAATAGCTGCGCCAGTAACTCCAAAATCAGGAATCCAAAGCATATTGAGTATAATAGTAAGAATTGCCATCCCTACTCCTATATATAATACCATTCTGTAATAATCAGAACTATATAAGATCGCATTATTATTTCCTAAAAGATTATCGAATAGTTTAGCACTTCCGATCAAAATTACAACCCATATATACAATTCATACTCATCAGGAATAATTTCAAAAAGCTGATGCACATTACAAATAATTAGCACAAAAAGTAATCCACTGGTTACCAAAAGATTTAGAGAGCTTTTTTTATACAAATCCCGTAATTGATCTTTTGCCTTTTCGTTAATTAATTTAGCTGTTAAAGGATATGTAATCTGGTGCATAGCTCTAGAAGGAATAATAATCACACTGGCGATATAGGCGCATATACCATATTTAGCCACATTTTCTATAAGAAGATAGCGCTCTATCATCGTCTTATCCAAATCAATTAATAAGGTAGCCACAGAACCTGCAATCAATATCAATCCAGAATACTTAAGTACCGAAATATAATTATCAGGTAGTGAAAATTGTGGTTTAAAACGATGAAGCTTCAACGCATATACTTGCATAATACCTGTACGCAATACATATGCAATCATAAGTGCGTATACGAATTGCTGAATTGTAAGGATTTCAAAATACACCAAAAACAAAAGAATACTGATGCACAACCTTAAGAACAGCTCTTTCATTACGTTTCCGAATACACTCTTGAGCTTTACTTTTGACCATGCAAAAAACACTTCAAAATAAGATACCGCAAACGCCAGTATAAAAATAGTCCAGACATAAGGTTGTACTATTGTATTCTTATCGCTAAACAAATCAAGGATTGTAGTATAGGAAAAAACACCTATCAACCCCAGGATCAAGGCTAGCAAAAAGGGTAAGATCAACATCATAGTTAGAAACTTATCCTGTTGCTTCTGATCTGAATAGGATGAAAAAAACTTCACCAGAGTATTATGTACACCAAATGCCATTAAGGGCCATATCAGATTTGAAGCTGTAATTAGATAAGAAATCAATCCATAGTGTTCTTCATCCATAAAATTGGTGAATAAGAACAAGGTATTTATAGCTCCAATACCAAACCCAAGACAGGTAATAATAATATTTCGTATGGTTTGATTAACAACTACTCCCATTACTATTTCTCGATAGTTTTAATTTTAGAGCCTAAAAGTACAAAATACAAGATTAGCGGTAATAGCTTATTACGATTTCATTATTTTTTCATTTCAAAATTCTTTTATACTACTATATTACTTGTTATAATAAAAAAGAGGTTGTTACTTCTAACAACCTCTTTTAATAACATTATACGTATTATTTATCTAGGCAAATCTTAGCCACATCCCCTGTAATAGTCCAACCTTTTACAACTATTAAAGTGTTTCTTTGTACATTATCATTACAATACTCTAGACCTTTTGCTCCTAAAGTTACATTGGATTGTATGTTTGGTAATTTGGACCATTCGATTAATAGCGTATTATAATTATCATTAGAAAGCATAGAATCATCTAACATTGATGACATACTTACTACACTACTCACATCCCATTTACTAATATCTGCATTAAAAGAGGTAGCGTAAAAAAACATAGAATTCATATTACCAACCTTACTCACATCCCAGTTACTAAGATCTCCTGTAAAAGATTGCGCATGAGTAAACATTCCTTTGGTACTAATTACATTACTTACATTCCAAGCATCTATGTTTCCATTAAAAGCAATAGCCCCATTAAACATATCCGCCATATCGGTTACCTTACTCACATCCCAATTATTAAGATTTTTATTAAAAGCTTTAGCTATAGAAAACATAAACCTCATGTTCGTAACATTACTTACATCCCAATTACCAAGATCATGATTAAAAGAAGTAGCTTCACTAAACATAGATGCCATACTAACTACATTAGTAACGTTCCATTTGCTTATATCTCCATTAAAAACTGTAGCATCGCTAAACATACCATTCATATTAGTTACCTTACTTACATTCCATGTACTTATATCTCCATTAAAAGAAGTAGTTTTAAAAAACATAGAGCCCATTTTTTCTACCTTACCTACATTCCATGTACTTATGTTTCCATTAAACAAAGTAGCATTAGAAAACATCCCTGTCATATTTGTTACATTACTAACATCCCATTGATCAAGGTCTTTGTTAAAAGAACTGGCACCAGAGAACATACTTCTCATGCTTGTTATGGTACTTACATCCCAATTATTAATATCCCCATTAAACTTAGTACAACCATAAAACATAGATTGCAATTCTGTTACCTTTGACAAATTTGGTATATCCTTGGCATTATACGTCATATTTTCGCAATCAATAAAAGCTTCTGCAAAAGATTCCCATTCATTATCTCCCCACTGCTCTATCGTTTCTAATTTTGCAGCATTTGAAACAGCACCTTCTCCTTCAACATCACCAGGTTTATCTTTAAATTGAACTGCTGGTAATACTCCAAAAACAGAAACGGTATGTACACCTGGCTCTACATAAGTATGCTTCGGACTAGTTGTTACATTAGCTTCTATGGTTCCATCACCCCAATCAATGGTAAAATCATAGATTAGTTCATCATTAAGTTGAAAAATAATTTCTTCATTAGCCGTGGTCGTTTTCCAGGTCGTAATAAAAGATTCTTCAACATTTTCTAAAGAAATGGTGATATCTGCACTAGCCTTATGCGTACCATCAGATACTTCTACAGTAAGCGTATATGTAGTACTAGTTTCAAAATCCAGTTTTTTACCCGCTACCAGGCTTAATTCTCCCGCATCTGTCAACTCAAAAAGATCATTACTATTTTGGGTAAGTTCGAAAGTAATCGAAGCTTGTTCTGGGTCTGTTGCTGCTACAGTACCAATAACTACATCATCAGCAACATTTTCGGCCACAGTAAATGTTTGAGCATTAATCACTGGTGCTTCATTAACTACAGGAGGTTGAGGTTGTGCGTCATCATCTTTATTACATCCAATAGATAATACGGCCATCATCAATATAGCCAACACGCTTACTTTAATTTGTTTTCGTTTCTTCATTTGTACATTTTTTTGAGGCGTACGCTCAGATTTTAAAAAAAGAAAACCTGAGGAGCTTACGTAATTTTGTTTCTAATACTTGATATTTTGATACAAACCTAGCAAGATGTTTACCTCGAAAAGAAGTTGTTTTTTATTCGCTATACGCTGTTTGATATTCGCTATGCTTTGTTTGATATCTGTACTATACATACATTCTTAAAAGGAAGTGATTTCTAGTTTGAATATAGAACATTTAAAACCTGGTAAAAAAAAGAGGTTGTTTATATATAACAACCTCTTTTTATATAAATATCCCTCAATTACCTATCTAGGACAACTATCATCACCGGTGAATGTCCAGTTCTTATCGTTTATTAATGTATGTCTAGCATGCCATGCGTCACAATAGGTTAACCCGTGTACTCCAAAAGCTACATTAGATTGTAAATTTGGTAAAGCCGCCCATTTGGTAAGTAACGCATCGTAGTTGGCCGTAGACATGTTAGTTTTACTAAACATATCATACATAATCGTTACATTACTCACATCCCAATTACTAAGATCTCCATTAAAAGAAATAGCACTACTAAACATAAAAGTCATATTAGTTACTTTACTCACATTCCAAGTACTCAAATCTCCTTTAAAAGAAGTAGCACGAGCAAACATACCCTCCATATTAGTTACATTACTTACATCCCATTTACTAAGATCTCTATCAAAAGATTTAGCGCCAACAAACATCTTATCTATATCAGTTACATTACTTACATCCCATTGACTTATATCTCCATTAAAAGAATCAGCTAGACCAAACATTTCAGTCATATTAGTCACCATACTCACATTCCAATTATTAAGATCTCTATTAAAAGAAGTAGCACCATAAAACATCCTATTCATATTTGTAACCTTGCTTACATCCCAAGTACTAACATCTCCATTAAAAGAAGCTGCGCCAAACATACGATCCATATTAGTTACATTACTTATCCCATTTACTAAGATCTCCATCAAAAGAAGCAGCACCAATAAACATACCCGACATAATAGTCACCTTAGAAAGATTAGGTACATCTGTAGCATTATATTTCATACTTTCGCAACTACTAAAAGTAACATGAAAAGATTCCCATATAATATCTCCCCACTGTTCTATAGTCTTTAGTTTCTGAACATCTTCATTGTCACAATTCATATTAACACTAGGAAATTTTCCTGAAACTTTAACTGTATAGACACCAGCAATTGCATAGGTATGCAGTGGTGTACTTGTTACATTAGTATCTATTGTTCCATCTCCCCAATCAATAGTAGAATCATAAGTTCGGTTTGTATCAAATCGAAAAGTAATTTCTTCATTAGCAGTAGTAGTTTCCCAGGTAGTGATAAAGGCTTCTACCACATTCTCTACAGAAATAGTAATATCTGCACTAGCTTTATGAGTACCGTCTGATACTTCTACGGTTAGTGTGTGTGAGGTAACTGTTTCGAAATCCAATTTTTTATCAGCTACCAAACTTAATTCTCCCGCTTCGGTTAACTCAAAAAGATCAGTACTGTTTTTAGTCAGTGTAAAAGTAAGCGTTTTGCTTTCTGGATCTGTGGCTACTATTGTACCGATCACCACATCATCGGCGATATCTTCTGCTGTAGTAAACGTTTGAGTATCAATTAAAGGAGCCTTATTTACTACAGGGGTCTCATCAGGAGTTTCTGCCTGAGGCTGTACATCATCGTCTTTACTACATCCAATAGACAATATGGCCATCATCGATAAGGCCAACACACTTACTTTAATTTGTTTTCGTTTCATCATTTTCACATCTTTTTTTGAGGCGTGATCTCAGGTTTAAAAAAAGAAAACCTCAGAGCTTACGTAATTTTGTTTCTAATAATTAATATTTTAAACAAACCTAGAAAGATGTTTATCACGAAAAGACATTGTTTTTTATTCGGTATATGCTATTGGATATTCGCTATGTTTTATTTGATATCTGCTATATCTAACTATTGTACATATCGATATTAATAGCGAAAAAAGTATCAATTCGAGTGATATTTTATAATAAAATGAAAAATTGTGTGTGTGTGTGTGTTAAATAGAAGTGATCATAAATTTGGACAATACTACAATACTTAAATTTAGATTTCTGGATTCTTTAATATTTCAGCCAACGCTCTAGTCAACTCCCTCCTGCTATACTTTTCAACTCCTATAACATGAGACGCCAATTTCTGTTCCTGAAATTGCTCAAAATACTGAAGTAATTGCATTTTTATCTTTTCGTATTCATGATATTCAAAAAAGCATCCTGAATTTGTATCAAAAATAAGTTTGGATACATCTGCACCAGCGGGACCCAATGCTATAATAGGTCTTTTAGATACCATGTATTCAAATAATTTACCCGGAATAATACATCGAGTATCTTTACTATCTATTTCGATCAATAGTAAAGCTTGTGAACTTCTCTGGATTTTTATAGCATCTATATGCGGGACATAACCTTTCAATTCTAAAAAATCTGATAATCCAGCCTCCTGAATTGAAGACAATACATCATCACTAACAGCTCCTACCAATTGTAATTGAAATGCTTCAGAAAATGCTTCATTTTCCTTGGTTAAATCACACAAGGCTTTCCAAAGATTCTCTGGATTTCTACCAGACAATAAAGATCCTATATGTGAAAGGGTAAATTTAGTATCCAAAATCGTTTCAGGAATCGATTCTCTGTCATAACCATTAGTCACTACAGAAATTGGAGTATTGGTAATGGCTTTAAACTCTTTTTGGGTAGTAAAACTAGTAACAACAATATGATCTGCGGAACTCAACACCTCTTTCTCCATAGATATATGCTTTTGCATAGATCGTTTTGTGAGTTTCAGTTTATCATGATACCCTATGGTAGTCCATGGATCCCTAAAATCGGCAAACCACCTTAGGCCAGTTTGTTGTTTCAACTCCTTCCCTATTAAGTGTATACTATGAGGTGGCCCGGTAGTAATAATAGTATCAATTTTGTTTTCTGAAAGATACTTCTCTAAATATTTTACCGAAGGTTTCACCCAAAATTTACGGGCATCTGGGATAAAAAAATTACCTCGTATATACAATAGCAGTCGCTGTATGAAAGATTGCTTCTCTTTCCCAGCAATAATCCCTTTACTTATCGTTTTGGTTTCCTTTTTAGAAAATACCTGAGCAAAACGATAAGGTTCGAAAATAGGCTGTTTTAATACTTCTATTCCTTCAGGAATTTCGGACAATAAAGAAGTATCTTCTAGAGGATATGTAGGGTTTTCGGGCACATATACTATTGGCTCTATATCAAAATCTCTAAAATACTTGACAAACTTAAGCCATCGCTGTACTCCGGGTCCTCCCGCTGGAGGCCAATAATATGTAATGATTAGAACCTTCACAATATACCTTACTTATCTTCTTTTGTTAAAGATAATAAACTCCCTGTTTTCTTATATTGAAAATACAATCCTCCTATTATTAATAAGACAAAAATAATAGAGCTTGTAAGTGTAATAGCGCTACCTGTTTTAACAACCTGAGGTTCGAACTTAAATTCTATCGAATGCTTTCCTGCTGGTACTTTTAGGCCTCTTAACATATAATCTACCGGGTATATAGGTGTAGTTTCCCCATCAATATATGCATTCCAACCATCTTTATAATATGTTTCAGAAAAGACAATAAAACCTGGATTAGCAGCATATACATTATATGCCAAATGATTAGGCTGGGTTTTAGAAATTGACACTGTAGAAATGCTATCTTTTTTAGGGGTAAAACCTTTTAAATCTCCTTGATAATCTTTTCTAATAACCGCAGTCTTTTTGGTATCTATAGTATTTAATGATTCAAATTCCTTCTTATAATTGTCTACAAATTTTAGTTCTTCAACAAACCAAGCTGCTCCATTAATCGAAGGGTTTTGTTGAACATCTAGTTGTCCTTCTTTATTTTGTTGAATTACATATTTTACGTTAAGCATATTGATTACTTCCAGATTACCTTTGGCAATATGGCCAAAATACATATCTTCCATTTTTCTGGGACGTACTGCAGTATATCCGTTAATAGAATTAAAGAAGTAATTGGTGTGTGAATTATTAAAACCTCTAGCCTGATCTAATACTCTAAAATAAGATTCGTCTTTTAAAATTTCTTTATCCACCGCAGTTGGTTGAAAATAGTTTCTGTATTCACGCTTAGAGATAAAACCCTCATTATCAACACTACGTCTATCTATAGTAACCAAATCTATTACAATTAGTGCTCCTAGTGCGATAAGGGTAATATTTTCTGAAAACTTTTTCTTTAAACTAAACCAAAGCACACCTCCCATTAGAATTATAAACAGAAGTGAACGCAAACTATCACTTTTCATAATTGCAATTCGATCTTCTTTGATAGCATCAAAAATAGCAGGTTGTTCAATCCCTAATCGAACTTCTGAAGACGACTTGAAACTAAATAAACTTCCTCCAAACAGCCAAAAAATCAGACACAATCCTCCAAAAACTCCTAATGAAATTAAAAATTTCTTTTGCCTTTCTTCAATAGATATTTTGTCATTAAAGAAACGATGTAACCCAAAAACAGCAGCAATAGGTATTAATAACTCTAAAATGACCTGAATACTTGATACTGCTCTGAACTTATTATAAAAAGGTACATAATCAATAAAAAACCTTGTTAGAAACTCTAAATTCTTACCCCAACTCAAAGCGAGTGACAATATCATTCCTGCCACCAGCCACCAGCGAAGCCTTCCTTTAACCAATAGCAATCCTAAAAGTGCTAAAAACACTACTGTTATTCCTAAATATGGAGGAGCTTCTACAAAAGGTTGTTCTCCCCAATACAGTCCTGTAACTTTAGTATAATAATTAACTTGATCTCTCGGCTGTCCTAATTCAATCAATTTTTGATAAAAAGCAGAATCTGTACCCAAATCAGATGCTCTACCTAATCCCATTAATTTAGGAACAAAAAGATTTAAGGATTCTAATTTACCATAACTGTATTCTGTAATATATTCATAATCCAATCCATTCTTCTCTGAAGAAGTTGCTGTAGTTTCTGCTAATAGGTTTTTACCTCTAATACTGGTATCAACATATTCTGATGTAGATAATAAAGTTGTTGCATTTGTGGCCAATCCTAAAAGCACGGCCAGTACCAACGTACCTACAGATTTAAAAAAATGTGGAATTTCTTTTTTTCGTATAGCGTCAACAAAATAAGATACTCCCATGACTAGAGTAAGTAACCCCAGGTAATATGTCATCTGATAATGATTGGCTTGTATTTCTAAGCCCATAGCCAGTGCTGTCAATAAAAATCCCCAAACATATCTTTTCTGAAAAACCATTATAATCCCTGAAAGAACCAGCGGGAAGTAAGCGATTGCATGTGCTTTAGAATTATGCCCTACTCCTATTATGACAATTAAATATGTAGAAAACCCAAAGGCTAATGCTCCTAAAATCGCAATTTTCCATGGGATACGCATGACAAGCATCAGAATATAAAAACTAAGCAAATAAAGAAAAAGATAATCTGCTGGTCTAGGTAAAAAACGAATCAAACGATCCAATTTATCCATATAATCATGTGGAAATTTTGCTCCCAGCTGATAAGTAGGCATTCCCCCATAAGCAGAATTATTCCAATACGTTTCTTTACCGGTATTAGTCCGATAATCGTTTTGTTGTTTAGCCATACTCTCATAATGCTTTATATCATTTTGATAGAGCATTTTCCCACTTAATACAGGATTAAAATAAGCCAATGAAACTATTACAAAACCTAAAATGACAAGTATATGAGGTAAGAATCTTTTGATTAAAGACATGATGTGTGTGTGAGTTTACTAATAAAGAGCCAAATTAATCAATTTCCTCATAATCGATATATTCTCCTACATCTTTATTAGAAGAATTTTGTTTCGATTTTTTTTCAATAGTTACTTCACCTTCTGCAGACTGCTGGGGTTGCTGGTATTGATCAAATTGTTGTTTAAATTTCTCTCCTGCTTTCTTTGTAACATATCTAAGCAATAGAGGACCAAATAATCGCGTTATTACCTTTAGTCCATAATATACTAAGATTATAATGAGAATTATCTTTAATACCCCTTGTAGTGATGCTTCTTGCATAACATTTTTTTTCAAAAATAATGAACTCTGCATACAATTACAGGTAGACAGTCCTAAAAAAATGATAAAATCTGCTATATTTGAACCAAATCTATTGAATATGTGCCCTAAGTCTATTCTGTTATTAATTACCCTATTTTTATGTAGCCTAACGGTTTCTGCACAATATACCGAGAAGATCAATACCAATAGACCTGGTACATCACAAGGTGCTTTTTCGGTTGGTAATAATGTTTTACAATTAGAAGGTGGTTTTGGTTTTGGAAAAGAGAAACATAAACTCCTTAATACAAAGACTAATGTTTTTAAGTTTGATTATTCTGTGCGATATGGCTTGTTAATTGAACAATTAGAACTTAGATTAAATGGTACATTTAGAGCAGATGGAGTTAGACAAACTATTGGCGGTAACGAAGAAAAAATAAAGAGAAGTAATTTTGAAGTAAATACGATTGGTGCAAAATATCTGATTTACGATCCCTATAAGAGGCCAAAAAAAGATTCTACTAATTATGATGAATTAAAAAGCTGGAAAGAGCGCTACAGGTTTAAGTGGAAAAGCCTTATTCCGGCAGTTTCTGCTTATGTTGGAGCTAATTTTGTGTCAAAAGACAATCCATTTACTGCGCCAAACGACGATACTTTTAGCCCAAAGATTGTTTTAATGACTCAGAATAACTGGACCACTAGTTTAAATGGAAACTGGGTGTTAGTGACCAACTTAATTGTTGATAAAGTAACTACAGATGATCCGATTATTGGTTGGATTATTACTTCTACCCATACAATTAATGAGAAATGGGCTGCTTTTGGAGAATACCAAGGGCAAAAAAGTGATTTTTACAGTGATAATATTCTTAGACTCGGAGGGGCCTATTTATATAATAAAGACTTACAGTTGGATGCAAATATTGCATTCAATTTTAAAGATACTCCTTCTGTTTTTACTTTTAGTTTTGGAGCATCTTATCGATTTGACTGGCATACCAAAGACGAGATCATCGAACAGCCAGGATTAGAAGGTGGTATTAAAGACGGAGAAAAAGAAAAAAATGAAGGTGAAGAAGAAAATGAAGAAGAAAATGAAGGTGAGTTGGATGAACTTGAAGAAGGTGAAGAAATCGAAAACGATAGCCTGAAATTAGGAAAAACTCCTTTTGTTAATGATTTTGAAGATGATGGTTTCAGGGAAGAAATTGAAAAAGATCTTGATGAAAGACGAACTGAAGAACGACTGGAACGTGAACGTATTGAAAATGAAAAGGTCGCTAAAAAAGAAGGTAAGAAATTTAAGAAAGAAGAAGCTAGACGTCTAAAACGTGAAGCAAAAGAAGCCAGAAAAGCTGAAAAAGCTGAAATCCAAGCAGAGAAAGAAAAGCAAAAAATGATCGATGATATTGATGCCGAATTGGACAAAATGGAGAAACAACAAGGGGTTGACCAAGAACTACAAGATATAGATAAAGAGCTCCAGGAACTCGAAAAAATGGAAAAAGAGCTAGATTCTGACAATAAAGAAAAGGAAGAGAAAAAGGAAGAACAAAAGCAAGAGGAAGATGTGGATGCTGAGTACGAAAAGTACCAAAAGGAGCAAGAAAAAAATAAGAAAGCAGAAGAAAAGAGAAGAAAAAAAGAGGAAAAGAAGCGTCAAAAAGAAGAAAAGAAAAGAAAAAAAGAAGAACAAAAACGCAAAAACAAAGAGGAAAAAGATAATAAAACCGATGACTCTGATCTAGACAAAGAATTAGAAAAAATAGATCAGTAATGGTGAAAAAAGCGGGAATAAAACTCTTTTAGGCATTTAAATAAAGAATCTAATGCAATTATTATTAAAATGATCTGTATGCAATCATAATATTTAATAAAAGGATTATATATTTGTGATGAATTAGAGATGATATATGATTACGATTAAAGAAATTACTTCAAAAGGAGATTTAACAACGTTTGTTAAATTTCCTTTTGAATTATATAAAGATTCCCCATATTATGTCCCTTCTATTATCAAGGAAGAGGTAGATGTGATGAATCCAAAGAAGAATCCCGTTTTTAGAAACTCTGATGCAAAATATTTCTTAGCTTACAAAGGCGATACCATAGTAGGAAGAATCGCTGCAATTATAAATTGGATTGAAGTAAACGAACAAAAAAAACCAAAAGTACGTTTTGGATGGTTTGATGTCATTGATGATATTGAAGTAACTAAAGCATTATTAGAGAAAGTTTCAGAATATGGAACTCAGCATGGCTTAGAATATATGGAGGGCCCTGTAGGTTTTTCAAATATGGATAAAGCAGGAATTCTAATTAAAGGATTTGAAGAGTTAAATACCATGATTACCTGGTACAATTACCCTTACTATTCGAAACATATGGAGCAACTTAATTTTGAACCTGCTGCTACATGGGTAGAATACAAAATAAGAGTTCCGAAAAAGACCAAAGAAAAAGTAATAAAATTCGCACAGGTTATTAAAGAACGTTATCAGCTTCAACTCCTTAAATTCAACAAAAGTAAAGAGATACTTCAATATGCTGATGACATGTTTGATCTACTAAATAAAACTTATAGTAGCTTACAAACTTTTGTTCCTATACAGCAATATCAAATAGATATGTATAAAAAGAAATACTTACCATATCTAAACCCTGAGTATATTACCTGTATCGCGGATAAAACAGGTAAGCTTATAGCATTTTCGATTGTAATGCCTTCATTTTCAAAAGCTTTGAAAAAAATGAATGGTAAAGTCTATCCTCTAAGATTTCTTCATATCCTAAAAGCACAGCGTAGAAATGACACAGCAGCTTTTTATCTTATAGGAGTAGATCCAGAATACCAAAATAAAGGAGTTACTGCACTTATTTTTAAAGAAATGAATGAAGCTTTTCTTCGTAATGGGATTGAAGTTGTTGAAACTAATCCCGAGCTTGAAGAAAATAAAGCAATCCAGGCCCTTTGGAATGGTTATGAACATGAGCAACATAAGATGAGGCGAACGTTTAGAAAAAGCATTTAACCGCTTTTATTTTTATCTACCTATTAGTTAATGTGCTAGGGATTGCTGTAGTCTTAATTTTATATTTAAGATTATTAATACTTAGTAAAATAATAAATAGCTAACACCACCTTCTTAGATTTTATCTATTTTTAATGAGACCAACATTTCTACTTGTAGTAAGTAGATATAAAACTTTGACATAAAGTCTGAGTGTCTTTAAAAAAATCAGAGTTTTCAAATTCTTAAAACTATACATCATGTTAAAAAACATTTTAAATGTAAATGGAGTTAAAAATCTAAGTAACCAACAAAAGAAAAAAATCAATGGAGGTGAAGAAGCTAACTGCAGAGCTTGCCCTGTAAATTTTTTCTGTTGTGGATATGGCTGTTTTGATCCTGCATCTGTTTTATATGACCCCTGCTAATATTATATCAATTAGAAAATTATTTAAAAAAACAAAAATATTAAGGGTTTGACTTTTTTAAAGTTAGACCCTTTTTTTAATATAGTCAAAAACTGAGCAGTATGCCCCTTGATTACCTCCTTAACAACTTCCCAAGTAGCCAAACCAACAGATTTGGTCACAGTTTAATATTAGATTTCTTTTTTCATAAAAATATTGTCCTGATTTCTTGAAAACTAAAAGAATCAGGACATAACATTATAGTCAAATTATACATTTACCTCAGTTACAAAATGTAACAACAGTAAACACAAAGACATATGCCTGAGTGTCTATAATGTTCGGGGGAAATCTATTAAATATTAATTTACATTAAATCATTACTATTATGAAAAAACAAAAATTAAATTTCAAAAAATTATCTCTTGAAAAGTCAACTGTTACTGAATTGAATCTTAGAAAAATTGTTGGAGGAGCACGTATGGACGAGCAGATTACTAATGATCCAACAGTAAACTGGACTTGTCACTGCTAAAACACTTAGAATATTTATACTAAAAAGGCTACTAGAAATTACTTTTAGTAGCCTTTTTTATAATCCGATTTATTTTGTAGCGGTCAAATCAATCTCTATTTCAAGAAATATTGATGTTAGTTCTTTATTCTCCCATTGCGGCAGCAACAGCAGCAGACATACGCTTATAAGTTCCATTTTCTAATCGTTCTCGTATTGCAGAAAATGCAATAAGTGTTTCTTCAATATCTTCCATAGTATGTGAAGCTGTAGGGATTAATCTCAATAATATTAACCCTTTAGGTATCACAGGATATACTACAATAGAGCAGAAAATTCCATAATTTTCTCTAAGGTCTTTTACCAGAGCCATAGCTTCAGGAATACTTCCTTTTAAATATACTGGTGTAACACAACTTTGTGTAGTTCCTAGGTCAAAACCTCTTTCTTTAAGTCCATTCTGCAAAGTATTTACATTCTGCCATAGCTTAGCTTTTAGTTCAGGCATTGTTCTAAGCATATCTAAACGCTTAAGAGCTCCTACTACTAATTGCATCTGTAATGATTTTGCAAACATTTGAGAACGCAAATTATACTTTAAATAATCTATAATCTCTTGGTCGGCAGCAATAAATGCTCCTGTACTAGCCATAGACTTAGCAAAAGTTGCAAAATACACATCAATCTGATCCTGAACACCTTGCTCCTCACCTGTTCCTGCTCCTGTTGCTCCTAATGTACCAAATCCATGTGCATCATCAACAAACAATCTAAAGTTATACTTTTCTTTTAAAGCTACGATTTCCTTTAATCTTCCTTGCTCTCCTCGCATTCCAAAAACACCTTCAGAAATCAGTAAAATTCCTCCTCCTGTCTTTTGCGCCATTTTTGTGGCTCTCATCAAGTTTTTATCAATACTTTCTATATCATTATGTCGATATGTATAGCGTTGTCCTTGATGTAATCGTACTCCATCAATAATACATGCATGTGCATCTACATCATATACAATAATATCATCTTTGCTTACCAGTGCATCAATAGTAGAAACCATTCCCTGGTATCCAAAATTTAATAAATATGATGCCTCTTTATCGACAAATTCTGCCAATTCATCTTGTAACTGTTCATGAAGATCTGTATGCCCACTCATCATCCTTGCTCCCATTGGATATGCAGATCCATAAGCTGCAGCTGCTTCTGCATCTACCTTACGAACTTCTTCTTTATTTGCTAATCCCAAATAGTCATTGATACTCCAGGTAATTACTTCTCTCCCTTGAAACCTCATTCTATTTGATATAGGTCCTTCTAGTTTAGGAAAAACAAAATATCCTTCTGCCTGATCCGCCCACTTTCCTAATGGTCCTTTGTCTTTATAAATCTTATCAAATAAATCTCTCATTTATCAAAAAATTGTTTCTTATAAGTGTGCGAAAATACGGAAAATTGATTTGATGACATAATTATATTCAATTTCACTTTTATAAAGTGTTATTTTAACACTTTATAAAATCTACTACACAATGAACCACAAGTATTTTAATGATTTTCTGTAATTTAATAAATAAAACTGACATCAACAATTGAGGAAATAAGAAGCATATTGTAAAAATTATATCAAAAAAAACATCCCGAAATATCGGGATGTTTATAATTTTATTTCAAATATATTTTATTTAATGAATTGAACTTTTGTTGCATCAATTTCATTTTTGCTATCAAAAAATCCTTGCTCTGTCATCCAATCATCACTAAATACTTTACTCATGTATCGTGATCCATGATCAGGAAGAATAATAATAACATTACTATTTTCATCAAACTCACCTTGCTCAGCAAGTTGTTTTACACCTTGTATAGCTGCTCCACTTGTATATCCTAAAAACAGCCCTTCTTTTTTCACTAATTCTCTAGCTGTATGTGCACTATCTTCATCACTTACTTTTTCAAATTTATCTATAACATCAAAATCTGTTGCAGTAGGGATTAAATTTTTACCTAAGCCTTCAATTCTATAAGGATATATTTCTTCCTCATCAAATTCTCTGGTTTCATGATACTTTTTTAAAACCGATCCATAAGCATCGATTCCCAAAACACGCACATTACTATTTTTTTCTTTTAAAAATCTCGCAGTACCTGAGATAGTTCCTCCGGTTCCACAACACGCAATAAAATGTGTAAGCTTACCATTGGTTTGATCCCAAATTTCTGGTCCTGTAGAATTATAATGTGCATCAATATTTAGTTCATTGAAATATTGATTTATATATACAGATCCTTTTATTTCTTCATGAAGTCTTTTTGCCACCTGATAATACGATCTTGGATCATCAGCACTTACATGGGCCGGGCATACATATACCTTTGCTCCCATATTCTTAAGCATTGCAATTTTATCCTTAGAGGACTTAGAACTAACAGCAAGAATGCAATCGTAACCTTTGATCACGCTAACCATTGCTAAACTAAAACCTGTATTACCACTAGTTGTTTCAATAATGGTATCACCGGGTTTAAGAATACCTCTTCTTTCTGCTTCTTCTATAATATAAAGTGCAATTCTATCTTTGGTGGAGTGTCCCGGGTTAAAAGATTCTACTTTTGCGTAGTAATTTCCCGGAAAGTCTTTCATAATTCTGTTTAATTTTATAAGCGGGGTATCGCCAATAAGCTCTAAAACATTATTATAAGCCCTAATATCTTCTCTCATATAAATGTGTTTTACAGATTCGTGGAATAAAATGGGGGTCCACTAACTGTTACAAAAACGGTACGAAGTTACATTATTTTTTTTTAATTACTCTTTGATACTTTCTAAATCTAATAAAAAGGCATATTCTTCTGCTACTTCTTTAAGTGCTTCAAATCTCCCTGAGGCTCCTCCATGTCCGGCTTCCATATTCGTATGCAATACCAATAAATTATTATCTGTCTTTAACTCTCTTAATTTTGCTACCCATTTTGCCGGTTCCCAATATTGTACCTGAGAATCATGTAAACCTGTAGTTATTAACATATTTGGATATTCTTGAGCTACAACATTATCATAAGGAGAATATGACTTCATATATGCATAGTACTCTTTTTCATTAGGATTACCCCATTCATCGTATTCTCCTGTAGTTAAAGGAATACTATCATCAAGCATCGTACTTACAACATCTACAAAAGGTACTGTTGCCACTACTCCATTATATAATTCTGGAGCCATATTAACTATCGCTCCCATCAATAGTCCTCCGGCAGAACCTCCCATTGCATATAAATGATCGGTAGAGGTATATCCTTGAGCAATTAAAGATTTTGAGCAATCAATAAAATCAGTAAATGTGTTCTTCTTTTTAAGAAGTTTTCCGTCCTCGTACCAGGATCTTCCCAGATATTCGCTTCCTCTTATGTGAGCAATGGCATAAATAAACCCTCTATCCAGTAAACTTAATCTGGCTGTAGAAAAATAAGGGTCAATAGTTGATCCATATGAACCGTAACCATATTGTAATAATGGATTATTTCCGTCTTTTTGTATGCCTTTTCTATATATTAAAGAAACAGGAATCTTAGTTCCATCCTCTGCTGTTGCCCATACTCTTTCTGAAACATAATTATTTTTGTCAAATTTACCACCAAGTACGTCTTGTTCCTTTTTCACTTCTTTTTCCTTAGATTTCATATCAAAATCAATTACCGAATTAGGAGTGGTAAGAGAATTATAAGAATATCTTAGGTTTTTGGTGTCAAAATCAGGGTTTGCACTCACATAAGCGGTATAGGTTTCATTATCGAAAGGAAGGTAGTAGTCAGCAGTACCATCCCATCGTTTAATATTAATCTTATTAAGGCCATTATTACGCTCACTAATAACTAAATACTCTTTAAAAATCTCTACATCTTCAATCAAAACGTCTTTCCGGTGTGGTATAACATCTTTCCAGTTCTCTTTGGCTGTATTACCCTCAGGCACCTTCATTAGTTTAAAATTAGTAGCCTCATCTGCATTAGTCAACACATAGAAATGATCATTATAATGGGCAATTCCATATTCTACCCCTCTTATTCTTGGCTGAAAAACTTTAAATTCTCCTGTAGGATCATCTGCTCTTAAAATTCTATATTCTGAAGTTAACGTGCTGCTTGATCCTATGACAAGGTATTTTTTAGATTTGGTCTTATATACAAATGTAGAAAAGGTGTCATCTGTTTCATTAAAAACCTCTATATCATCTGATACCGGAGTTCCCAGAGCATGTCTATAAATTTTATCAGACCGCAGTGTTTCTTCATTTTTTTTGGTGTAAAATAAAGTTTTACTATCTGTAGCCCAGGTACTGCCTCCTGTCGTTGTTTCTATAGTCTCTGGGCATATTTCACCTGTTTCAAGGTTTTTTATTCGTATAGTGTATTTACGTCTGCTTACAGTATCTACACCAAATGCCGCCAGTCTATTATCAGGACTAATACTAAGTCCAGATAATCTATAATAACTATGTCCCTCGGCTTCTTTATTACAATCAAAGAGGATTTCTTCTTCTGCATCAAGACTTTCTTTTTTCCTAGAATATATAGGATAATCTTTTCCTTTTTCAAAACGGGTTAAATACCAATACCCATTTAATTTATACGGTACCGAAGAATCATCTTCTTTAATACGACTCTTCATTTCTTCAAAAAGATCTGTCTGAAACTTCTTTGTATGAGCAGTCATTTTATCATTATAGGTATTCTCCTGCTCTAAATAATCAATTACCTCTTGGTTTTCACGGTCATTTAACCAAAAATAGTTATCAACACGTACATCATCATGTTTTTCTAGATTTGTAGGCTTTTTAGCTACTATAGGAGGTTGAACTTTAGAATCCAATGTCGTCATGGTATTTTTTTTACAAGAAGTTGCGAAAATAAGTGATAATAAGAATATAATGAATGAAGTTTTCATAATAATCTTGTTAGTTTATTAACAGCCAAAGTACTAATTTTGTGTTTATAAATTTTAAAAACACATACACATGTTTGGAGATATGATGGGGATGATGGGTAAATTAAAGGAAACTCAGAAAAAAGTAGAGGAAACTAAAGAAAGGTTAAATACCGTTTTAGTAGACGAAGAAAGTCCTGATGGTTTGCTTAAAATTACACTCACCGCAAATAGAGAAGTCAAAAAAATCACTATATCTGATCAACTATTAGAAGACATAGAACAGTTAGAGGATTACTTAATTTTAGCTTTAAATAATGCTATTGCAAAAGCAACACAGGTTAATGAAACAGAATTGGCTGCAGTAGCTAAGGAAGGTATGCCAAATATTCCTGGACTGGATTTATTTAAATAGTATTGTCATCGATTATAAGGATGTTGGCTTAAAAAAAATGCAGTTAGCTATTTTTCTTTCTCCTTTTAATTCTATAATTTTAACAAAAGCTAAAAAATTAACTAAAATCTGACAATATGTTTGAACTCAAAAATAAGGAAGGGTCTAGCTATCATTTTACCTTAAAAGCAAAAAACGGACAAGTTATCTTAAGTAGTGAGGTTTACAACAGTAAATCTGCTGCTGAAAATGGAATCGCTTCAGTTAAGAAAAATGCATCTGAAGATGGTCGATACGAACGTAAAACAGCTAAAAATGGTAAGTTCTATTTTAACCTAAAAGCTGGTAATGGCCAGATAATAGGTAGTAGTCAAATGTATGCTTCTGAGTCTGGAATGGAAAATGGTATCAATTCTGTAAAAGAAAATTCGTCTGGTGCCGATACTAAAGAAATTTAATTTTTAAGTGTTTATAAATAAAGCTGCTCATTATATATGAGCAGCTTTATTTTTATTCAGAGTTACTGAAGTTAATAATTCTAAAAAGTACTCATGCTTTTGTTGGGTATATTCTAAATGCGTCACAAATCTTAATTTGCCTTGCCCCATTCCATAAAAATGAACATTTTTTGATGCCATCTGTGCAATAAAATCTTCCTCATCGCCATCTATAACAAATATAACTATATTGGTATCTATGGGTTCGATTTGTGTTACAAAAGGTAATTTTTTTAATACTTCACCAATTTCTTTGGCTCTTTTATGATCTTCTGCTAATCGGTCGATATGATGCTCAATAGCATATAATCCTGCCGCTGCCAAATACCCTAACTGACGCATTCCTCCTCCTAAGATTTTTCTGACCCGGATTGCATTCTCCATAATTTTAGCATCGCCAATCAAAACAGATCCTATTGGCGCTCCCAAACCTTTACTTAAACAAACAGAAATAGAGTCAAAAACTTCTCCGTACTGTGCAGCACTTTCATTTTTGGCTACTAAGGCATTCCATAGTCGTGCTCCATCCAAATGATATCCAAGATCATTCTGATCACATACTTGCTTTATTTTTTTAATTTCTTCAAAATCATAACATGCCCCACCTCCTTTATTGGTTGTGTTTTCTATACACACCAAACTTGTTAATGGGCTATGATAAAAATCTGGTGGATTAATTGCTGCTGCTACCTGGGCAGCTGTAACCATACCTCTATGGCCATCTAGTAATTTACACGATACACCACTATTAAAAGAAACTCCTCCCCCTTCATAATTATACACATGTGCAAATTTATCAGCAATCAATTGTTCACCTGGTTGTGTATGTAACTTAATAGCTGCTTGATTTGCCATACTTCCCGATGGGAAAAACAATGCAGTTTCTTTACCAAACATATGTGCTATCTTTTCTTCTAATGCATTTACTGTAGGATCTTCTTTATATACATCATCCCCTACCTCAGCATTCATCATAGCGGTAAGCATTTCTGGAGTAGGCTTGGTAATCGTATCGCTTCTAAGATCTATTTTCATTTTTTTATTATACTATATGATTTATATTGTAATCTACTCGACCAATAAAAATAATGTTATTTTTGCGAATGGCACTAGCATATTGCTCTAAAATAAATGTTCCTCCAAAAAAATATTATGTATAGGTTTTTCATATGTTATCTTTTACTTCAATTTCTTTTTGCTTCGACCTCACTAACGGCACAAAATTTTACAGATTCTTTACTGCAAAAAAATTACAAAGAACTTGCTCAACAGTTTTTCAAACTTCGAAAAACAGATTCTACGAAAGCAAAAAAAATTGCAGATTTTTATATAAAAAAAGCCAAGAATAATACAGATACTTTAAAAATAGTTAAAGGTTTATACCTCTATAAATACATTTCTAATTATGAAGAGGAACATAAATATATGGATAGTATTATAATGTATACAAAAAGTAAACAAAATAAAGAATATCCAGCTCTTGCTTACTTTGCTAAAGCTCAACTTTTTTTGTATGAAAAAAGAGATATCAAAAAAACAATCAATAACTTAAACGAAGCACGTAAACATGCCATTTTAAATAAAAATATTGATTTAGTGAACAGAGTAGATTATCATATTGCCACCATTAAAAGTGAACATTTAAATGATAAAGAAAAAGCCTTAGAAATTTTTAAAAAGTGTGAAAAATATTATTCAAATGGAACTAAATACAATCATAAAGTAAATTATCTCTATACTCTACATATTATTGCAGAAACCTATTTAGGTATTAAAAAGTATGATTCTACCACCTATTATAATACTGTAGGATATTACAAAGCTTCTATAAGTGCTGATTCAAACTTGATTCCTATGAAATCATACTTTGTTTTATGTGAAGGTATTAATCAATATGCAAAAAGAAAGTACCAAACCGCAATTGATAGTATTAACAAAGCTCTACCCACAATGATTGAATTTAAAGATAAGGCTAAGACAATTGATGCTTATTTTTATCTGGGAAAATCATACTATGATTTAGACAACAAAGAAAAGGCAATATCTTATTTTAAAAAAACAGATTCTATATTAGAAACATTAAAATCTATCCCTCAATATACCCATATTAAGACTTATGAATATCTAAAAAATTATTACAAGAACGTAAATGATTTACAAAATCAAAATAAATACCTTAATAAACTCAATACTGTTCTGAATGAATATTTAAACGACCAAATATTCATTAGTAAAAAAGTAAAAGAAGATTATGACATTCCTCTCTTATTAGAAGAACAGGATGTTCTGATACAAAAATTAAACAAAAGTAATAGCACATACGTCTCGAGTATACTGATACTTATCATACTACTATTATCTTCTGGTGGCTTGTTATATTATCAATATCGAAAAAAAAGATTATATCGTTTAAGATTTGAAAAATTAATGGAAGCACATACCGTAGTTTCTGAGTCTGTACATATTGATAAAAAAACAGAAATCGTTGCTGCTAATAAAACTATACAAGTACCTGAAAAACATATAACTCATATATTGGGTAAATTAGATGAATTTGAAAAGGAACTAAAATATCTTACTCTTGGGATCAGCGCACAATCACTGTCAGATGATATTAATACTAATGTTAAATACTTATCTCGGGTAATCAATCACTATAAGAATAAAACCTTTACCACCTATCTAAACGAGCTTCGCATAGCACATGCAGTAAAAGAACTAAAAACAAACATTACGTTACAAAAATATACTATAAAAGCTATCGCCAATGAAATGGGATATAACAGTGCCGAAACCTTTTCTAATGCTTTTTATAAACAAGTTAAAATTAAACCATCCTATTTTATTAAGGAATTACGAAAAGCTGAAAACAATAAACAATGAGCAGAATAAAAAAGGCTTATTACACATATTAAATTAGTTCAGAAGTTAGTCGGAATTCTGGAATTTCGTGTAATAGACCAAATACTCCTGTATAGAGAAATTAAATTTTACATACTTTTGATTCTCTAAATTTTAAATAAAGAATTAATGAAAAAACAATCATTCAAATCTAAAAAACTCATATTAAAAAAGTTTGAAATTTCTAAAATTAATGGTTTAAACAAAATTTACGGCGGGGTCCATTTACATCCTAACAATCAAATGGCAAGTGGTGGAGGTGGTGGCTGCCATACTGAAAGTTGTGAAAGTTGTCAAACTGAAATTGGTGGAGGCATTTAATAAATAACTTTTTGTTTATATTATTTATAAAAAAACTTTACTTCTATTAAAAATAGAAGTAAAGTTTTTTTAGTCTCTATATCGCCATTGCTACATCAGGTATTTTCGCTTCTAACAATTGACCGGTTTGTAATGCAACTACTCGATCAGCCATCGCAATGGTATCTGGTCTATGCGCGATAATTATTCTTGTAATATTCAACTTTTTCACAGTAGTATTCACTACAGATTCCAGACCTACATCAAGATGTGAGGTAGCTTCATCGAGAAACAATATTTTAGGTTTTTTGTATAAAGCTCTTGCGAGTAGTAATCTCTGTTTTTGCCCTCCAGACAGGCTACTCCCCATATCCCCTATCAAGGTATGATATCCCATTGGCATTGCCATGATATCCTGATGTATAGCTGCCATTTTTGCACTTTGTTCTATCCATTCCTGATCAGAGTCCGGGTCAAAAAAACAAATATTATCTGCTATACTACCCGATAATAACTGATCATTTTGCATTACTGTACCTATCAAATTTCTATATGTTCTTAACCCTACCTTTCGTATATCATACCCATCAATAAGGATGGTACCTGTTTCTGGTTTTAGTAATCCCAACATCACCTTCATCAATGTAGTTTTTCCACAACCCGATGCTCCCACCACTGCTATAGAACTCCCCTGTTCTATTTTAAAATTAAGGTTCTTAAACAAATACGATTCATTATCAGAGTATCGAAAACTAATATTTTCTAGGTTTAGCTCTCCTTTTATCTGTGACAATTGCCTTTTACTATCAATATCTTCTTCTTGCTCGGTAAGGATAATATCCCCCAGGCGTTCCATATGAAGGGAAAGCATTTTAAACTGTATAAACTTATTAACCAAGGCAGAAGCTTTTTCTGTAAACTGGCCTTTATAAGACATAAAAGCATACAACATTCCAATAGTCATTAAACTATCCATCACTAATGAGGCTGCCAAATAAATCACAATAACATTTTCGACGCCAAATAAAAATCCATTAATAAAGTTATATCCGATATCCAGTTTTCCAATTCGTATCCCTGTATTCATAGCATCGGCATAATAATTATGCCATACGGTTTGTCGCTGACTTTCGTTACCAAATAGTTTAACACTTTGAATTCCTCTAACGGTTTCCATAAAATTAGAATTCTGTTTGGCATCTGCTACAATGGCCTCTTCTTTTAATTGTCTGTACGGGCGATACAATGCTAATCGTACAATAATATATAATACCACAGCAACCAGAACAATAAAAGCAAGTGTTGTGCTGTATATAAACATCATTACCAGAAGTCCAATTGCCATTATGCCATCTACAACGGTTTCAATAAGGCCAGTAGTTAACAGTTGTTTTACATCTTCGAGAGATCCGAATCGAGAGATGATATCACCAATATGTCTTTTTTCAAAGTAATCCATTGGTAATTTTAGCAAATGCCGTAACAGATTTGCCGCCATTTGGATATTGAGTTGTGTTCCCATATACAAAATAACGACTCCGCGTAACGCAGTTACTGCCAAATTAACCAATTTCATAAGGCCAAAACCTAATGCCAGTATCAACAATAAATCTAAGTCCCTGCTAATAATAACATCATCGACCACTAATTGCATATAAAATGGAGTTGCTATAGCAAATACCTGTAGTAATAATGACAATACCAGAATTTGTGTCAACACTCTCTTTAGCCCTGTAATTCTACTCCAGAAATCTGATAGTTTTGCTCTTTTCGAAATTTTTTCTGGCTTAAAATCTGGTGTAGGTGTTAGTTCTAATGCTACTCCTGTAAAATGTTTCGAAACTTCTGATAGTTTCATTACCCTTTTTCCAACGGCCGGATCATGAATGGTAACTTTATTCCCCTTTACTGATGTAAGTACAACGAAATGATTTAAATCCCAATGTAAAACACATGGAGTTTTTAATTGTGAAAGCTCTTCTAATTCAAGACGCAATGGTCTGGAACTAAATTGAAGGTTATCTGCTAATTTTATAAGACCTTGTAGTGTTGCTCCTTTAGAAGATATAGAGTATTTACGGCGCAACGAGTTTAGATCTAATTTATGTCCATAGTAATTAGCAACCATGGCCATAGAAGCCAACCCACATTCTGCTACCTCTGTTTGTATGATTACAGGCACTCTTTTTCCCCAGCCGTAATGAAGTAAATGAATTGGATTTTGCATATACTATAATTTTCCTTTTAGACTATAAATAGGTTCTAACAGCCATTGTCCCAGGCTGCGTTCTTCTAAAATAATATCTGCCGCCACAGACATTCCTGATTGCAATGGCATTTTTTTACCATATGCATTAATAGTTTGTACATCTAAAGCAACCTTTATGCGATATACAGGTTCTTGCATAGGAATCGGTATGGCTACCTCATTTGGATTAATAACTGCCTCTGCTATTTGTTCAATTCTGCCTTGATACAATCCATATCGTTGATACGGAAAAGCATCATACCGTAACAATACCTGTTGGTTCTTTTTTATAAAACCTATAGCTCTCGAAGGCAAAAACAACTCGGCATACAAAGTTGTATTTTCTGGAATAATTGTTAGTATGGGCACAGCAGAAGATACATTTTGCCCAATATTAACCTGGGTTGAAGTAATACGGCCATTTACCGGGGCTTTAACCATATAAGAATGACTATTATTTAATTCTATAAGGCGTTCTTCTATTTGTACCAGTTGATTTTGTAATTCTTTTAACCGGGTACTTTTACGTAAGGGGGATTGCTCCTGCTGTTTTCGTATATTGGCTATTTCTGTTTTCTTATTGATTTGCAATCTTTTTGTAGCATTAAAAGATGCCTTAGCACTAAAATATATACTTCTTTTACTACTAAGGTCATCTTCAGAAACTAGCCCTTTTACTCTTAATTTTTTATAGGTATCCCATTGTTTTTTTGCCAGTTGTACTTGTTCCTTCTGACTTTGTAATTGTTGATTGATCTGATAGTATTCGTTCTTGTGATTGGCTAGAATTACCGACAAGCGGCTACCTTCACTATCCAGAACCAGTGTTTCATCTACAATTCGTTGTTCTAGATTTATTTTTTGCTCTTCTAACCTGGTAATCAATTGTTGATTGATACTAACACTATCTTTTGTACCTCGTTCTGTGGTAACTTCGAGTAAGTTTTGGCCTTTACTAACTTCTTGACCATCTGTACTATGTTTTTGATCAATGATGCCATTAAAAGGAGCATATACCCGTACTAAACCTTTATCGGGTACTAAATAACCAGTTACCATCTCACGACGGGCAAAGGTTCCAAATGCTAAAAAGAACCCCACTATGATAACAATCAAAGTAATTGCTCCTGTAAAGATCCAAAATGACATGGGGCGAATTAACAAAACGTCTCCTAATAACCGTTGTGTATTACTTTGTATAGCTTCTTTTCTAAATAGTGAGGAACTCATATGATTTATTTTTTATCTTCCTGTAAATGTTTTTTTCTTTCCTGATCCTGTTAAGCAAATCCCAAACGTTTGTTGACAATCTGGAGTACAAGAATCGACTACTCCTACGTTCCCTTGATGGGCACCTCCATTAATTTGCTGTAATTGAAGATTAGAAATCGTGCTTTTTTTAAGGTTTAATTTTTTCATTGTATTAATTTTTACGATTTATTTTTAATGATATGATTGGTTTACACAAAAATTGTTATTGTAAACTCTCCTGAGATAAAACTCAAGAGAGTTTATCATAAGAAATTAATAATCGGATCATTTAACCTTTTTCAATTTCCTTTTTCACTATAAATACAGATAACAATTATTAATCTGATTATTTAGATGTTGCTGCTGCTGCAGAAAACCCTGTACATGCTGCTACACCAATACTCCAAGCAGCTACTGCTCCTAAACCTCCGGTACCGGCAATTAATGCCGCTCCAGCTAAAACTGCTACTGCACAACTTGCTCCTGCTGCTTCAGTTGCTTTTACTCCTCCGTTTGTATTTGCTATTTCTATATTTGTTAAATCTCTCATTTTTTTATTTTTTGTATAAATTAGTATTAATCATTAATTAACTTTCCAACAGTCCAACCAGCACAAAAGGCTTTAGCCACGTTAAGTCCTGGTACTGCCCATCCAAGAACACCTGTAACTGCAACTGTAGCACAAGCCCCATCTATAACTTCTTTTGTAGCTTGCGCCCCATCTCCACCTTTTACTTCTAATACTTCTTCAAATTTTAAATTTCTCATTTTGTAAATTTTAATTATTAAACTTCCTTTTTATCAAAGCGCTTTGACATCAACAAACATAGAAGAACAAAGAGGTTCATTGCAATATCTTGTATTGGGGATTCCAGAATTTCGATCGTTTTTCCAGAATTTCGATTTTGTTTTTAGAAAAAATGTGATGATTATTTTTAAAAATTAATAATCATTAAAAAAATGAATATCCAATCTCAAAAAAGGTAGTTTTGCTCTATCATATCTCATACATCATAACAACGTAAAACCTAAATATTCGCAATAGCAGAGTCAACTATCAGCAAAACATTTATTCTTTTATTAAGAATAAATATAATTCCTATCTGTTATAAAACAAAAAACCGTCTGAAGTTCATTTCAAACGGTATATATTTTTTAACAACTCATTTGTTAGTGAGTATAAGAAGTGAGTAATCAATATATTTTTCTTCTTTTTAAAACATTTAAGTAACTATATTAAAGTTCGCACAATTTATTTATTACCGCATACTTTGTTAATCCAGCTAAATTTCTAACGTTCAGTTTTGAAATTAGGTTTTTTCTATAGTCTTCTATAGTATGCTTACTCAAAAACAGTTTATCAGAAATTTCTTTTGTTGTAAACTCTTGAGCTATTAAAACAATAACATCAATCTCTCTTTTTGTTAACTGAACTTCTTTCATTTTTTTTAATATTTTATAGTTGGCAACTACTTTCCATATATAAATTATGTAGACAAAAAATCGTCTGAAAATATATTTTCAGACGATTCATCTCAACTTTCGAAAAACCATATATTCACAAATCAGCTAAAAATGTGTTCTCTAAGTAAATCGAAAAATAGTGTTATCTACTTTTGAACATTACACACACACCATACAACTCATTGGTGTCTGAGAGTATTGACATGCTAATCCTTGTGTGCCATTACCACAACCATCAGGGTTTGCTGTTGGGAGAGTTGGACTTGTAAAAACAGGAGAAGGAAATCTCACCCCTCCTTTAATACTATCTAATTGTGCAACATTCATTTTCTTAAGACTCAGTTTCTTTTTACTTTTCATGATATCTAATTTTAAATTATACAAATATCAAAGCGCTTTGACAGAAACAAACATAGCTCACACCATAAGCTTAATGCAAATAGTAGTATTGAGTATTCTGGAAAAACGAGCGATTTTCCAGAATTTCGACTTTATTTTCAGATTAAATCGCAGAAAATCTTACCACGAAGTAGTTAGATCAACCATTTAAAGCTATGGTTTTTGAAGTTATATAGAAAAAAGAATTAGCTAATTAGAAGGCATTCATCCCATTTGGTTTCAAAAGGAGCCAAATAGGATATAATAGACAATCCAATACCTGCGATACCTTCAAGTAAACTTACTTCAGATTTCCATTTCTCTTCTTCTACCCCTCTCCATACCATATATCCGGCATACCCTTGTTCATGTATTGCCATATCCAGTGCCTTCTGAGCCCAAAAATCAGAAGCTTCTTTAAATACAATATCGTCTGTTTTTCTATATAAGTAATTATAAATAAGAAGTATTCCATATGCTCCATGACACAATCCGGCATCCTGAACCCCTGCTTCTTCAATATCTCTTCGTTGGGTAGAATATTTTAAAATTGCTATTGCTTCATCACTAATTTGGGTATTTCCTAATATTTTACCAGCTCGAAATACTGATATTCCTATCCCTAAATCCCCATAACACCATGCTAATCTCGAATTGTTATCAACTATATTCTCTTTAACAATCCAGTTTGGAAATGTAGCAGTCAATGTTTTGTCTTTATTTTTACAATGCAATATGTAGTTCACTGCTTGTTCTAACATCTCTCTAACATCATCATAAAATTCTTTATGTTCGGCTATTCGGGATAGAAAATTAACCATACTCGATATTCCATGAGATAAACTTAAATTACACCCCGAAATCCCTTCTTCTCGCCTTAGAACGGATTCCCACCATATTCCATAGTCATTCTTTTTTGATGATTTTTTTAGTGCAGTAATCAATTCATCCAGATAGTTCTTATACTTCTTTTTTGATTCTTTTGAAGTCAAGTTTTGATATCGTTTTAAAAAGTAATATCCATACCCCATTGCACCATGCAGAAAATCATAATTCTCTGTTTCTATATCAGTTCTCATCGCTTCTAATAAATAAGAATCTAAATCTGATGAAAGAAAATCATCATCTAACTCTACAAATTCTTCTTCCTTAAGAATTTCCAACACCCAACATGCTCCTGCAATTCCGGTACAAAAGGTAGGAAAAGTGAATCCATTATTAATGAGTTCTACTGCTCTCGTAATGGTTTCTGCTCCTTTATCTGCATGAATATCCTCATCCAAAAACTTTGAATAATAAAATTGAAATAATGCAACTCCAGAAACTCCCGATAAAACCCCTACTTCCTGATTGTTTTCTGCCTTAGCATCTATAACCTCACTTATTTCCTTTAATTTATTCCTTAGTTGAATTTCAATAGTCATGTAGTGTCCGGTATTTGGTATTTCGAATTTGTAAAGTGGTAAAGATAAAAAGTAAAATAGTAGTGCTTCAAACAATGTCAGTCTAAATTCTAGAATTTAGACTGACATCTATTTAAATTATATTAAATGATAGATACATATTTAAAAACCACAACTAAAACTACCTATAGGAGATCCATCTGGTATTTTTGGGGATGGTAATGCTTTAAAATCTTCTGGTTTTTCTATAAAATTATTAATTTGATTCAGGTAATATTCATTATACGTCTTATCAGTAACATCACCTGTCTTGTTTTTAAGAAGAGGGATTAACCCTTTAATTTTGGCATAAGCAATAGCATTAACCTGTGAATATGCTTGTGTATTTTTACTTAAGTTCATTAAGTGTTTTAAAACATTAGTTTTTACAGTATGCTGTATTTCTTTATGATACTTATTTTTTGCTTTGGTTTCAAAAGAGAACTTCAACAATTGATCAAGAGTTTCTACTAATCCTAATTGATTTTGATCTAAACTTTTTTGCTGTACCAATCGAGAGGTTCTTTCAGGATGCAGTAACAAGGAAAGGCTCATGTCACTCGCTGTAGAAGCTACGCTAATAGCATCAAAACCAACTCCTGTTTTTCCTTTAAAAGATTCTCTGGTTCTACCATATCCAAAAGCTCTTGGTGGAAACAATTTTAATTTATCTTCTGGAATAGCTAAAATTTCGGGAGCTAATGTTTGTAAAACCTGCCCAAGTGCTTCTTTTTGTTTTTTCGAACCAACTGTTTCTACAATCGTTTGTTGATCACCTTTAACTGCATAATTATAATTTAGCCCCCCAATAAGCTTCACAGTAGCTTCAGTTTGATATCTGTGGAAAAAATAGAGAGGTACAAAAACATCTTCTAAAACCGAATACGGTTCATTACTTCTTATATTGTCTGAAGAAAAATTACGTATCGCAACTTCTCTAATTTTCAACATATTTCCTAACTCCTCGGTAACACTTTTTCCATTATCCCATAAATGAGCCAATTCATGTGCTCCTCCTTGTGATCTGGCATCACTATCCGAAATAAAACGAAGACCAGATTGATAAGCTGTGTTCAAAATTTTATTAAGTGCTTCTTTTTCATTGGTGTTTTTGTCAAACTCTGAGTAACTGTAAGCTACCGTTACCTTATCCCATTCTCCTATATTAGTATCATAAGCATCCGACAAGTCTATTTTGCCATCCTTAAGCCTTACTGTTGGATGAGGATAATCCATCACCGAGGCTCTTCCGTTTGTACTTGCAGTAAAATTATGTGCAAAACCAATAGTATGCCCTACTTCATGTGCAGATAATTGACGAATACGAGCTAGTGCCATTTCTAACATGGGTTGATAATTATCATCCCGCGTTGCAAAAGGTTGATTTAGTAATGCCTGAGCTATCAAAAAGTCCTGACGTATTCTTAAACTCCCTAAACTTACATGTCCTTTAAGAATTTCTCCCGTTCTGGGATCTACCACACTTGCACCATAACTCCAACCTCTGGTAGAACGATGTACCCACTGTATTACATTGTATCTTAAATCCATAGGGTCTGCATCTGCAGGTAGCATCTTAACCTGATATGCATTTTTAAAACCAATAGCTTCATATGCCTGATTCCACCATCTTGCTCCATCTAATAATGCAGATCGTACTGGTTCTGGTGTGCCAGGGTCTAAATAATAAATGATAGGTTCTTTTGCTTCACTTATAGCCTGATTTGGATTTTTTTTCTCTAATCGATGTCTAATAATATATCGCTTCTTTATAGGATCTTGTACCGGTGTAGCATAATCCATATATGAGATCGATATAGCTCCACTTCTGGGATCAAACTCTCTCTTCTTATATCCATTATCTGGCAACTCCACAAATGAATGATGTTGAACAACCGTTAAGAATTTTGAGTCTGGCGCTATAGATCTAATATTTCGCCCCATAGATGAACCCTTATAAGTAATCAAAGCCTCAAATTCTACATTTTTAGGAAAAGCTTTAGTTCTTTCCAGGCTCAAACTACTTCTTGTTTTATCAACACTGTATGTTCCTTCTTTTTGAAATTTTAATCGATTAATTATGTTGTGAGTATCTTGTAAAAGAAAAGGAGTTAAGTCAATAATATATGTATTAGATTTCTCCTCTTTAATAGGAAATCCAAACAGTACAGATTTTGCAAAAGCCTGTTCAACACTTCTCTTCTCTAGTACATTGTCTGTAATAGCTCGATATCGCTGATTAGGCTGTACAAGTAATAATTTATTACCAGCCTTCTGAAACTTAACTACTACTCCGTCACCAATCTGTCCTCTATCTAATCCTATATCGTTTGACCCTAGTCCTGTAGCTAAAGAATGTACATACAAAAATTCTGAGTCAAGTTTGTCTACTTCTAGGTAGATTTCGTCTTTTGATTCATTATAATAGAACTTAAAATAGCCATCAAAAGATGTAAGATTTTTCTGTTTTTCCAAAAATTGGGCAGAAATGATATTCCCCGCTAGAAAGAATAAACAAATGAAGCGTAGTTTCATAGACTATGATTTATGTGATAAAATTTCTAAATCTATAAAATAACACAAAAATTACTTCTTACTGAACTGTTAAATCTTATTTTTGTCAAAAATAAATAGATTATGATCAATACTGAGACTTTACAAGATCTTAGGGAGCGCCTGGTTGCGTTAAGGAGGTATCTTTGACATTGATGCCAAACTTATAGAAATAGCGAATCAAGAAGAAAAAACATTTGCTCCTGATTTTTGGAATAATGCCCAGGAGGCCGAAAAACTAATGCGTACTCTAAATGCTGAAAAAAAATGGGTTTCTGATTATAAAAAAGGAGTTACATTAGTTGATGACCTCGAAGTTCTTTATGAATTTTATAAAGAAGGTGACGCTACCGAATCAGAAGTTTCTGAGCGTTATGATGAGACCAAATCATCAATTGAAGATTTGGAATTTAAAAATATGCTTAGTGATGAAGGGGATAGCATGAGTGCTGTTTTACAAATCACAGCAGGTGCCGGAGGTACCGAAAGTTGTGATTGGGCAAGTATGCTAATGCGTATGTATATGATGTGGGCAGAAAAGCAAGGTTTTAAAATTAGAGAACTTAATTATCAAGGTGGCGATGTAGCGGGTATAAAAACAGTTACTCTAGAAATAGAAGGAGATTATGCTTTTGGGTGGTTGAAAGGAGAAAATGGTGTACATCGATTAGTACGTATCTCTCCATTTGACAGTAATGCAAAACGCCATACTTCGTTTGCTTCTATTTATGTGTATCCTCTTGCTGATGATAGTATAGAAATAGACATCAATCCTGCTGATTATGAGATTATCACATCTCGTTCTAGTGGAGCAGGTGGACAAAATGTAAATAAAGTAGAAACCAAAGTACAGCTTACCCACTTCCCTACCGGAATCCAGATTTCATGCTCAGATACAAGATCTCAGCAAGAAAATAGATTAAAAGCACTGCAAATGCTTAAATCACAATTGTTTGAAATTGAACTCAAAAAGCAACAAGCACAGCGGGACGAAATTGAAGCTTCTAAAATGAAAATAGAATGGGGTTCTCAAATTCGTAATTATGTCATGCATCCTTATAAACTCGTTAAGGATGTAAGAACTGCAGAAGAGACAGGTAATGTAGATGCTGTAATGGATGGAAATATCAATCAATTTCTAAAGGCTTACCTTATGACAATGGGACAAAAAAATGATGATTAAAAAAACACAAAATTAAAATGATCACAATTTATCATAATTCTAGATGTAGTAAATCAAGAGGGTGTCTTGCAATACTTGAAGAACAAAAAAAAGACATTAATGTGGTTAATTACCAGGAAAACCCACCTTCAGAAGAAGAATTGAAAGAAATACTTAAACTTTTAGGTATCCCTCCTATAGATTTAGTTAGAAAAAATGAAGCTATCTGGAAAGAAAATTTTAAAGGTAAAGATTTTACCGATTCCGAATTGATCACTATACTTTCTAATAACCCAAAATTAATTGAACGCCCGATTGTGGTTAATGGAAATAAAGCAATAATCGGAAGACCACCAGAAAAAGTTATTGATATTATATAAGTAATCCCTCTCTTATAAAATATTTTTTCGCATAAGATTAAACCTTTTACATTTCTTCATGTCTAAATGCATGTAATGCATAATAGGTGATACTACGTATCACACATTTTGAGTACATCACATTTAACACATCATTAACCGCCTTCTTGTATCTGCTTCGATACTTTTGGCCAGAATTATTCAATTTTAAAAATGAAGAAATTTTTATTCTTATTATTTTCGGCATCAACACTTATGCTATCAGCCCAAAACAGAAACTTTTCAAAAGGGCCTGTAAATATTACTGGTTTAATCTTAGATCAAGATACCAACAAACCCCTCGAATATGCTACCATAGCTTTTTTTAGCCCCAGGTTACAAAAAATTGTTACTGGTGGTATTACCGATAAAAACGGAAAATTTAATATCGAGGTAGATGCCGGAGTATATAACATAAGTGTAGAGTTTATTTCATTTAAAACAAAAAACCTTCCCAAACAAAAGTTATTCAAAAACACAAACTTAGGTACGATTACTCTTGGGTTGGATACCGAAACACTAGATGATGTAGTAGTCATAGCAGAAAAAACCACTGTCGAAATTAAATTAGATAAAAAGATTTATAATGTAGGTAAAGACCTCACAGTAAGTGGTGGTACGGTAAGCGATGTACTGGATAACGTACCTTCTGTTTCTGTAGATGTCGAAGGCAATGTTGCGCTTCGTGGTAATGATAATGTAAGAATCCTTATTAACGGAAAACCATCTGGTTTAGTTGGTTTAAATAGTACCGATGCATTAAGGCAATTACCTGCAGAATCTATAGAAAGAGTTGAAGTAATCACATCTCCTTCTGCTCGTTATGATGCTGAAGGAACCGCTGGGATTTTAAATATTATTCTAAGGCGAAGCAAATTACAGGGTATGAATGGAGCGATTACAATCAATGGAGGTTATCCCCTATCTGCTGGTATTTCGGGAAACCTAAATTATCGATCTGGAGATTTTAATTTTTTTACAACTTCAGGATATAACTATAGAGAAGTTCCGGGGAATTCTTTTTCCCAAACTCAATATCTTTTTAGTGGCTTACCAAACTCATTTTTAAGAGAAGAACGTGATTTTGACAGGATACGTAAAGGATTAAATTCTAATATCGGAGTCGAATGGTATATCAATGAGACTTCATCTGTAACTACATCTTTTTTATACAGATCTAGTGATAAAGAAAGTAATACAACAAATAGAATTACGGAGTTAAATTCAAATGGAGATATTTTAAGTCAAAATATTCGTTTTGATCCAGAAATTGAAGATGATATTACGAAACAATACTCTCTTAATTATACAAAAGATTTTGATACCAGTGGTCATAAATTAACTTTCGATTTTCAGATAGAAGACAGTAATGAAGATGAGCGATCAAAAATTACACAAGAAAACATAACCGCTGTAGAGCTTGTAGAAACAATAGAAGAACAAAATCGTATTCTGTTGCAAGCCGATTATGTGTTACCTATTGGCGAAAACACTCAATTCGAATTAGGATATAGAGGTAATTTTAATGACCTAGATACTGATTATCTGGTACAGTTAGAAGATAACGGAACCATAACTACAAATTCTGATTTATCCAACACTTTATTATATACAGAACAAGTAAATGCCGGGTACACACAACTAGGAAGTAAATGGGGAAAGTTATCCTATTTATTAGGTCTTAGAGTAGAAAGTACACGAATTACTATCGACCAACAAACTAGTAATGATTTAAGTAAAAAGAATTATACCGATATATTTCCGACAATTAATCTGGGGTATGAAATCTCTGAAAAACAAAGTTTAACTCTTGGCTATAACCGTAGAATACGTAGGCCTAGATCCAGGTTTATTAACCCTTTTCCTTCCAGATCCAGTGTTACTAACTTATTTCAGGGGAATCCAGATCTTGACCCAAGTTATTCTAATGCATTTGATTTAGGGTATCTTAATAGAATGGGAAAACTTACTTTAAATACATCTATATATTATAATCATTCTACACAGATATTCACTTTTATTTCTGAAGATACAGGTGACACAGCTATTATTGGAGCAGATGCAAATAATCCTGGTACAGAAGTCCCTGTTATTAGGAGAACTCCAATAAACCTCACCAGCTCCGATAGGTATGGTTTTGAGTTTACACTTACTTACAATCCAAGTAGAAAATGGAGAGTAAATGGTAATTTTAATGCGTTTCAGAATAGTGTTCGAGGAGAGAATAATGGAGAAAACCTTGATGCAGATAATTTTAGTTGGTTTGCAAGGCTTAATAATAAGGTTACACTACCGGCAAAAATAGACTGGCAAACCAGTCTATTTTATAGAGGGCCTAGTGAAAATGCGCAAACAAAAAGTGATGGTATTTTTAGTATGAACTTTGCATTCAGCAAAGATCTTTTTAAAGAAAAGGCTTCGCTTACTTTTAACGTTAGTGATGTATTTAACTCTCGAAAACGGACAAGCACCTCTACTACTACTACGTTTATTTCGGATAATGAATTTCAATGGAGGGAACGTAGTTTTAATCTATCCTTCACCTATAGATTTAATCAGAAAAAGAAAAGGCAACGTTCTCAAAGAGGAAATAATGGTGATGAAGAATTTGAAGGATAATAAAAAACGATATTAATAAAACAAAAAAAGGAAGTCAAAATGACTTCCTTTTTTTATATACGTTATAAACTGTTATGCTTCTTCTTTCGCTTTTCGTTTAGCTTCTCTTCTTAATTTAAAGTTCTCGATGTTAGCTCCTATTATCCAATAAGGAACAACAAAGGTTAATAAAAAGATCATTAACCAAAATCCAATGGTAAGGATAGTTAAAAACGCTAAAAAACCAAGGTACTGATCGAATTCAAACATAATAATATTCTAATTTTCAAATTTTGTCAAAGATAATAACTCTTGTTTATATGTCATAGCAGAAATATGATTTATTTTTAAATCTCTTCTGATCTTAATTTATATGCTAAAAAGTAGCTGCTTTATTCAGAAGTAGTGAGGCAAATGCTTAAATTTGCACTCTTAAAAAAAACAAATCATCTTACCAAATGGAATATAGAATAGAGAAGGATACGATGGGCGAGGTAAAAGTACCTGCTGATAAGCTTTGGGGAGCACAAACAGAACGTTCCAGAAATAATTTTAAAATTGGTGCATCGGCATCTATGCCATTAGAAATTGTATATGGTTTTGCGTACTTAAAAAAAGCTGCAGCATATACAAATTGTGAATTAGGAGCATTACCGATAGAGAAGAGAGATCTTATTTCACAAGTATGCGATGAAATACTAGAAGGAAAACACGATAATCAATTTCCTTTGGTAATCTGGCAAACCGGTTCTGGTACTCAAAGTAATATGAATGTAAATGAGGTGGTTGCTAATAGAGCGCACCAATTAGCCGGTAAAACAATTGGTGAAGGAGAGAAAACATTACAACCAAATGATGATGTTAATAAATCTCAATCATCAAATGATACCTTTCCGACAGGAATGCATATTGCGGCCTATAAAAAAATAGTTGAAGTAACTATTCCGGGGGTAACTCAATTAAGAGATACTCTTAAGAAAAAGTCCGAAGAATTTAAAAACGTAGTAAAAATTGGTCGTACCCACTTTATGGATGCTACACCACTTACTATCGGGCAAGAGTTATCTGGTTATGTTTCTCAATTGGATCATGGAATTAAGGCATTAGAAAACACCTTACCTCATATGGCAGAATTAGCCTTAGGAGGAACTGCTGTAGGAACTGGGTTAAACACTCCAAAAGGGTATGCAAAACGAGTTTCAGAATTTATAGCACAATTTACCAGCCTACCATTCATCACAGCAGAGAACAAATTTGAAGCGTTGGCTGCACATGATGCTTTTGTCGAGAGTCACGGTGCTTTAAAACAATTAGGAGTTTCATTAAACAAAATAGGAAATGATATTCGTATGCTGGCTTCTGGACCAAGAAGTGGGATTGGTGAATTAATTATCCCTGCTAATGAACCAGGGAGCTCCATTATGCCTGGTAAAGTAAACCCTACACAATGTGAAGCATTAACTATGGTATGTGCACAAGTTATGGGTAATGATGTCGCTATTAATGTTGGAGGAATGCAAGGACATTTTGAATTGAATGTATTTAAGCCTGTAATGGCTGCAAACTTGCTTCAAAGTGCTCAACTAATTGGGGATGCCTGTATTTCTTTTGATGAGCATTGTGCTCAAGGTATTGAACCCAATCAAAAGAGAATTACCGAATTATTAAATAATTCATTGATGCTGGTAACTGCTTTAAATACCAAAATTGGATATTATAAAGCTGCTGAAATTGCCAATACTGCTCATAAAAATGGTACAACACTTAAGCATGAAGCTGTAGCTTTAGGATATGTAACCGAAGAACAATTTGATGAATGGGTAAAACCCGAAGATATGGTGGGAGTTTTAAAATAGATTCCTTTAATCTGGTGTTATACTAACTAAAAGTTTAAATTATAATCAAAAAACCGTTATTTATTTTAATAACGGTTTTTTACATATATACCCTCTTATTTATCAAAAATAAGAGAGATGTCATTCTTTGATAGTCCTAGTCTTTCTTATCATCTTTATTGTACATAATTTATATTTCTTTATATAAAATCATTGTTTTTCTACACCTACAAATAAAAGTTACTCTATAAAATAAAATTGAACCAAATAAGACCGCAGATAAGCACATAAGAATCTTTCCTAGATACCTTTAAGTTTTTTATTCTATTGATAATAAACCATTTATAATTTTTTTAGGAATTAATCTAATTTAATTGTTATGTTTACAATAATGAAATTTATCATATTCTTAGCTCTACCCCTACTTTTTCTATCTTCTTCTGTAAGTTCTGATACCTATATCGGAAAATGGAAAATTAAAGGAGGTTCTATTATTGAAATCTATAGGGATGGAGATTATTTTTATGGAAAAATCGATAAAAGAGCAGAACGCCCATTATCTAATCTTAATGGTTTGGATAACAAGAACCCTCTTAAAGAACTTAAGGGACGCCCTTTACTTGGGATGAATATTTTAGAAAATTTAAGTTATAAAGATGGAGAATTATCAGGGGGCACTATTTATAATGCAGATAGTGGTAAAAGCTATATTGTAAAAGTCTGGATTAATAGTGATAACACTGATCTTTGCTTTATTAGGGCCTATAAAAGTTTTTTATTTAAAACGTTTGAAGCCAGAAGAGTAAAATAAGTAATACTCAAACATTGCATCTCTTTTATTCGCTATCAAAACCCTGGTTAAATTAACTCCTAATAAACCTGTCAATTAGCTAACACATACATATTTATAAAAAACTTTTAAATTTGTATACATCCCCATTTCAGAAATAACAAACTATGAATCTAACCTTTGTTGTTAAGAGTATTATATATTGAATCTAATTTTAACTATAAATAAACAACAATAACATGAAAATCTTAAAGAAAATTGGAATTGTACTGATTGCACTTATTGCTATTATCCTTATAGCGGCAATCTTTGTTTCTAAAGAAGTAGTTTATGAAAAATCAATTAGCATAGATGCTCCTATTGAGACTGTATGGGAAAATGTAAATAGTCTAACTGATTTAGACAAATGGAGCCCATGGAATGACTATGACCCAAATATGAAAAAAGATTTTACAGGCACAGATGGAGCCATTGGTGCAAAAGCCAGTTGGGACAGTGATGTAAAAGAAGTAGGTAAAGGTAGTCAAACTATAGCCAAAATCGAAGCACCAAATCTTTTTGAAACCGATCTCAAATTTTATGAACCCTATGAAAGTGAAGCCAAAGGATATATTAAAGTACTAAAGGAAAACAATACTACAAAAGTAACCTGGGGTTTTCAAAGCGAGATGCCTTATCCTATGAATCTTATGAATCTATTTACTAATATGGAAGAAATGATGGGTAAAGATTGGGATAAAGGTCTATCAACACTCAAAAATATTTGTGAAAACAAAGGGTAAAATACCTTATAGATAAATAGCACAGAGAGTTTAACAACAAAAAGCACAGTTAGAAATTAACCGTGCTTTTTGTTGTTAAACTCTAAAATTATGATTTTTATACTTTTTCTAATTCTAATTCAGAATCAATTTTTACTTGCTCTAGTGCCTGTTCTAAATCCCAGATCAAATCCTTAGAGTGCTCTACTCCTATTGATAACCTTACTAATCGATCTGTAATATTCATTTGTTGTCTTTGCTCTTCATCTACACCTGCATGTGTCATTGTTTTAGGATGTTCTGCTAAACTTTCTGTACCACCCAGACTTACTGCAAGTTTCATTAGCTTAAGATTATTAAGGAATACAAATGCTTCTTCTTCTCCTCCAATGATATCAAAAGATACCATTGCTCCCGGAGCAGAGCATTGTTTTTGAAATGTTTTATACCCTTCTGTTTCTTCTTCTAGTAATCCTAAATAATATACCTTTTCAATCTTAGGATGATTATTCAAATAATCAGCAATGATCTGAGCATTTTTTGTTTGCTGATCCATTCTTACTTTTAAAGTTTCTAAACTCCTAAGCAATAACCATGCTGTATGTGGACTTACCATATTTCCCAGGAAAGTACGTAGTGTTTTTACTCTTAACATTAGTTCTGCATTTCCCAAAACTGCTCCTGCAATGAGATCACTATGTCCCCCTATATATTTTGTAGCAGAGTACAGCACCAAATCTGCTCCACACTGTAAAGGATGTTGCCATAATGGCCCCATATATGTATTATCTACAGCCACCAAAGCTTTTCTGTCATTAGTACTAAATTGTTTTGCAATCTGGCTATATTTTTCGATATCAACAATATCATTGGTTGGATTAGCAGGAGTCTCGAGATAAATCATTGCTAATCGATCTGCTTTTCCAGAATCTTTGATCATTTGAAGTACTTCATCTATACTTTGATTCGGCATTACTCCTATCGTGTGTACTCCTATTTTATCTAAAAAGTGATGGATAAAATGATCCGTCCCTCCATATAAAGGATTACTATATACTAGCAAATCTCCAGGCATAAGAAATTCTAACAATACTGTACTTATTGCAGACATTCCGCTTTCAAAAACTGCACAATCATCTGCTTTATCCCATAAACAAAGACGATTTTCTAAGATTTCCAGATTGGGGTTATTAATCCTACTATAAATAAGACCAAGTTCTTCTTTTGGAGATTTCTCCCTCAAACCATAAGCTAATTCAAAAAAAGCTTTTCCTTCTTCTGCAGTTTTAAAAACAAAGGTTGATGTTTGAAAAATAGGGCATTTTATAGCTCCTTCTGATAATTCTGGTTTATAACCATGAGTCATCATTAAGCTCTCGGGGTTAAAATCGTGTTTCTTCATCTATTTATTTTATTCTTTTTCTTAATTGTAGAGCTAATGCTAATATAGATCGCATGTTTGCCTTTACTTTCTTAAATTGAATTGAATTCTAAATCCTCATTTCAATTTATAAAACTACATCTAAAAGAATTAAAAACCATATTTAGCCTCATTTTAAGAAAAAATAATACCTATTCATAAATCAAAAAGAATATTATTCTATATTTGATATATTATCAGGCTTTATAAAGAAAATTATTATGGATAAAATAGATCGGTCAATATTATTGTTATTACAAAAAGATGGTAAAATCACAATTAAAGAAATTGCAGAAAGATTAAATCTAACTACTACTCCGATTTTTGAACGTGTAAAGAAACTAGAACGTGAAGGATATATAAAATCATATAAAGCCATATTAGATCGAAAAAAAACAGGATTACAACTAATGGTGTTTTGCAATGTTACTTTAAATCTCCATCAAACTGATTATTTAAAAAAATTTGAAAAAGACATCCAGCAATTCCCTGAAGTTGTAGAATGTTATCATGTAGCGGGCATGTTTGATTACCTAATTAAAATCTATGCAGAAGACATGGAGCGTTATCAAGATTTTCTATCCAACAAATTAGCTTCTTTAGAAAATATTTCTAAAGTGCAAAGTTCTTTTGTGATGACTGAAGTAAAAGATTTCTCATATCTGCCAATTCCTTAAAAAATATATTTCGGCTTAACAAAAGATTTAGAATACATACTGTACTTTTGATATTCAACTAAATAAAATTGCACAGATTATGAATATTAAAAATGCGAAAGTATTGATCACAGGTGGTAATTCTGGGATAGGAAAAGCTACTGCTAGGCTTTTAAAAGAAAAAGGAGCTCAGGTAATCATTTCTGGAAGAAATGAAACTACATTACAGGAAACAGCAAAGGCATTAAATATAGAATATATTAAGACCGATGTTACCGAAGAAAGTCAAGTTCAGAATATGGTACAGGAAGCCAAAAACAAAATGAATGGACTTAATGTATTGATCAATAATGCTGGTTATGGATATATTTCAAAACTTATTGATACCGAAGCCGATAAATTTATGGACCAATTTAAAACCAATATCCTTGGTGCTACACTATGTGCTAAAGAGTCGGCAAAGCATTTTGTTGCTCAAGAATACGGAAATATTATCAATATTGGATCTACATCTTCATTAAAAGGCTCACCAACAGCTTCGCCATATGTCGCTACCAAATTCGCGTTGCGAGGTATGACAGAAAGTTGGAGAAACGAGTTACGCCCTCATAACATTAGAGTTATGCAAGTGAATCCAAGTGAAGTAATGACCAGTTTTTCTGACAACAGAATAGATAATAATTCTAAAACAAAACAATACACCGAAGCAGAACAGCAAACCAAACTTAGAGGAGAAGAAATTGCCCATACTATTAGTAGTCTTTTAGAAATGGACGATCGAGGATTTATTACCGAGGCCACAGTTTTTGCTACAAATCCCAAGGTATAAATTATCTCATTATTTTTACCAGAAGCTCTTTAAGAATATCGCCTTGCGGAAGATTTGTTGCCCCTACTCCTTTACTTTTTACATCGGCATCTCTTAGGTAAGCAATAATTCCGCTTACTTTTTTCATAGGATAATTATGAGCTGCTTCTGAGTAATCTTTTACAAAATATGGATTGATTTTTAATGCACTGGCAACGTTGCGTTGTGATTTATCGCTCAAGCCATGATATTGTAATACCTGAGAAAAAAAGCTATAGAGTAAAGAAATGGTAACCACCAACGGGTTGTCTTTGGGGTTTTGTGCAAAATAATTAATGATAAGATGTGCTTTAACTTCATTTCTGGTTCCGATGGCCTTGCGAAGTTCAAAATTATTAAACTCCTTGCTAATCCCAATATTCTCTTCAATTTGATCAGCAGTAATCTGAGTTCCTGAAGAAATAATTAGCTTTAACTTTTCTAACTCATTATTTATCTTACTAAGATCTGTACCTAAAAACTCTACCAGCATTTGAGACGCTTTGGGTTCAATAGTATATTTAGCTCCTCCAAGAACTCTTCTTATCCAATCGGCAACCTGGTTTTCATACAGTTTTTTACTTTCAAAAATGACTCCATTCTTCGCAACTATTTTATAAAGCTTTTTTCTCTTATCTATCTTTTTATATTTATAACACATCACCAAAACAGTAGAAGGTTGCGGGTTTTCTACATAATCTGCTAGTTTTTCAATCGTTCTGGATAATTCTTGGGCTTCTTTAACAATAACGACCTGTCTCTCTGCCATCATCGGAAAACGTTTTGCGTTAGCCACAATATCTTCTATACTTACATCACGACCATACAAGACCATTTGATTAAATCCTTTTTCTTCTTCTGCCAGTACATTCTTATCAATAAATTGAGAAATCTTATCTATATAATATGGTTCTTCCCCCATAAGAAAATAGACAGGTTTAATATTTCCTTTTTTTATATCACTTACGATTTGTTTTACTTCATCCATTCAGAAAAAATCATCAAATTTGTGTTATGCAAAAGCTTAACTTTCCAGAGTATCAGTTCAGGTTCAAAAATAGCGAAAATAAAGTTTCTATTTTTGACAGAATTCGTAAAAAATTCATCATCCTTACTCCAGAAGAATGGGTACGACAACATACCATTCATTATTTGATTGAAGAAAAGAAATATCCAGAAAGCTTAATTAATGTAGAAAAACTAATACAACTCAATGGACTTAACAAACGTTATGATATTATTATATTTAATCCAGACGGTAGTATTTTTCTTATTATAGAATGTAAATCTGCTCGTGTAAAAATAACACAGGAAGTATTTGACCAGATTGCAAGATACAATCTTGCTTTAGATTCAGAATACTTAATGATCACTAATGGTCTTGATCATTATTATTGTCAAATGAACTATACCGATAAGCAATATACATTTTTAAAAGATATACCAGATTACAAATAGCTATTCCTTTCCTGGTTTATGATAATACGGTTTTTTACTCAAAGTTTTAATATTTCAGATTCAAAACCAGATATGATATCAATTCAATAGCGTTACTTTATTCTTTTTTATTTGAATTTATCTCAATTATTCCTTTTACTTTGCAGATGTGAATATCGCAGTCGTCATATTAAATTGGAATGGAAGATCTTTATTAGAACAATTTTTACCTTCGGTGATCAAAAATTCTAAGGAAGCTATTGTTTATCTTGCTGATAACGCTTCTACAGATGATTCTGTTACTTTTGTAACAACTACTTTTCCCGAAGTTAGAATTATTCAAAACAAAGTCAATGGTGGTTATGCCAAAGGGTACAATGATGCATTGTCAAAAATTGATGCCGATATTTTTTGCCTTCTAAACAGTGATGTTGAAGTTACTAAAGATTGGTTGGTTCCTATTCTTAAAACATTTCAAACCCATACAGGAGTTGCTGCTATACAACCCAAAATCCTTGATTACAAAAAGAAAACTCATTTTGAATATGCTGGAGCTGCCGGGGGTTACATCGATAAACTAGGATACGCATATTGTCGAGGAAGAATATTTGATTCTCTCGAAGAAGATAATGGGCAATATGATGATGCTACTACTATATTTTGGGCTAGTGGGGCATGCTTATTTATAAGAAAACAGGTATTTGAAGAAGTTGGGAAACTGGATGAAGATTTTTTTGCTCACCAGGAGGAGATTGATCTTTGCTGGCGTATCCACAGTATTGGTCATATAATAATGTATGAAGGTTCCTCAACGGTTTATCATTTAGGGGGAGCAACTTTGGATTCAATGAATCCCAGGAAAACATTTTTAAATTTCAGAAACAGCTTATATCTTCTGATCAAAAATGTACCGGGAAGTAAAGTCTGGTTTTTGATTTTTATAAGAATGATTCTAGACGGGCTTGCTGCGATCAGATTTATTACACAAGGTAAATTCTCTCATTTTTTCGCTATTTTCAAGGCACATATTAGTTTCTATGCTAATTTTAACACTTTTAATAAAAAACGTAAAAAACTTTCAAAAACGGGGAAATATTATTCTCTTTTTTCCGTTGTATGGCAGTATTTTATTTTGAACCGTAAACATTTTGATCAATTATAAGGAGATATAATAAATTATTGTTAATGACCTAGCATTACGTCACATTTTTAATAATTTTGAGTTATATAACCAGAACAAGACTAAAAACAAATTTTCTAATGAAAAAAGCAATGATTATTGGGGCCTCTCTAGCAATTCTACTATCTTCCTGTGTTTCGCAGAAGAAGTTTTCAGAATTAGAAGCCAAAAACAAAGAAACTGAAGATCTATTAAATACAGCTACAGTTAAATTAAATAGCTGCCTTGAAGAAAAAGCGAGTTCATCTTCGCAACTTAAAGTTCTTCAAGATCAGGTATCTAATCTTAAAAATCAAAATTCTGCTCTATTAAACAATGTAGGTAATTTAGCCACTCTTTCTACTAAGGAAGCAGAGAATCTAGAAAAATCTTTAGAAAGTATTAAAGAAAAAGATTTACAAATAAGAACAATGCAGGATGCTCTTACCAAAAAGGATTCTGTAACCTTGGCACTTGTAACCAGTCTTAAGGGAGCCTTAGGAAATCTTGCTGATGAAGATATAGAGATTAATGTAGAAAAAGGAGTTGTTTATGTTTCTATTTCAGACAAGTTACTTTTCAAGAGTGGTAGCTATAATGTTTCTGCAAGAGCTCGTGAAGTACTAGGTAAAGTAGCAAAAGTTGTTAATGATAAACCAGATATCGAATTCTTAGTAGAAGGACATACTGATAATGTGCCTATCAAAAACAAAGTGCTTTTGGATAACTGGGATTTAAGTGTAAAACGTGCTACTTCTGTAGTAAGAGTATTACAAAACGACTTTAAAGTAGATCCAAAACGTATGACTGCTGCCGGAAGAAGTCATTACATACCAGTAACTGATAATAATTCTGCAGCAAGCAAAGCAAAAAACAGACGTACAAGAATTGTTGTATTACCAAAACTTGATCAGTTTTATAATATGATTGAAGATGGTATGAAAAAAGCTACAAAAAAATAATAAAAGAATATTTTTTATATGCATATAAAAAGGGAGATCATTTTGATCTCCCTTTTTGTATTTAAGTATTATGCTTTTTCATTAATCCAAAATGATACCAGTACCACTCTGCCTGGGAAAATTATGAGTTTTTTCTTTGTCTTGCTCCTCTCCTGGTTGGAAGAATTTCTTCCAAAAAGAAGATTCCATCCACCTGGATTCTGATCTGTATAATTCATTTTTTACCATATAATAACTATCAAAAATAGAAAACAATGTTTTGGAATACATCACAAACCCTTTTCTATCACCTGTTAATATATAGGATTCGATAGCATCTGAAGCTTCTCTTACTGTATATATCGCATTAGCAATACCATGAGAAGAAAGAGGGTCAAAAGATAAAGCTGCATCACCAACCGCCAGCCAATTTTCTCCCGATAAATAATTGGCTATAGAAGAATTTGCATCCGATCCTATAATTTTCACTTCAGATTGTTCTACCAGAAAATCTTTTAACAAAGTAGTTTTAGACAAAACCGATTGCCAATCCGAATAATCTCTTAATTTTAACTGAACAAGATTTTCTCTATTTGTAAAAATCGATAAGACATTAGTTTTTTCGTCTAAACCAGAAACAATACCCCACCCATCTTCAAAAGATTCTACAAATACATCGTATGTTAATTTTGGGTGTTCTATTCTTGGCAAGTGACAACTAAAAGATATTAGGTTATCATATAATCGAATAGGGATATTTAATTTCTTAAGAATAGCACGATTCCTTCCTGTTGCATCAATAATCATCTTTGCCGTAATAATTTCTTTTTGATGATTATTTTCTACTTCTACAATAACTTCTTCTTTAGAAATTATCATATTCAACATTTTTTCATAGCTTATCACATTCTCATTACACAGCTGTTCGAGATCGTCTACTATAGCTTGTTTATCAATTTTTAACCCATTTTTATACGACAATTGAGAGAAAAAATTATTATTCAATATTCTTGTATTTCCCCACATTGAATGGTAACCATATGTTTTCCTGATCGCGTTTTTTTCAAATATCTTTATGAGACCAAGAGAGTGTAACAAAGGCATTGAAGAAGGAGGTAATGTCTCTGCCAAGGCAAAGTGTTTCTTCTTGCTTTTACGATCCAAAACCAGATGTTGTATTCCTTTTCTCTTCAAAAGAAGTGACAACACTAATCCTGCAATACCTTTTCCTACAATAATAACATCTGTATTCATTATTTTTTATCAGCTTCTTTTCCACTATAAGAAACATATACCGTTTTAGGCAATCCTTCTATATCGACATCTAACTTTCTACCAGTGACTATTCCTATTTTATCCCATTGGTATACCATATTAATAAGTCCGTTAAGATACCCACCTTCTGCATGATACCCAATAAATCCTGTATCTGCAGTATGCAGCCAAGCTAAGCGGTTTGCATAAATATTACGTTTAGTATCCTCCAAAATATTGGGATCAAGAAGCTTTTGGTAGCTTTCCTGAGGAAACACATGTACAGGTAAATTAGCTGCCCACCAGGATGGAATAGGATATTGTTTCTCTACAAAAACTACCTGGCAACTTCCTGCATCTGACTGCCAGGGAATCCCCATCCATTTAGTAAGATCACCCGGTGTAAGTTTCCACAACCAATTTTTCTCATTTTTGGGATTCATAGATTCACGAATATCTTCAGAATTCATCTGAAACCCAAAATCATTATAAAATATATCGTTTTGCTCTTTGCTAGTGGCAGCATTAAGGCGAACTTCTCTTAATCCATAAAATCCATACTTAAAAGCACCTTCGGTTATCCATTTATATATCATACTATTCTCGGCATAAATAAGATTATGCCTCATAGGCCAAGTCAATTCTACTCCTGGATGAAAACCACCACCATATAACGTTTCTAATACCGCTCTGGTCATTAGCAATGGTTTTTTAGATTCATCTTTGGCAGCTTCAAAAAATTGATTTTGATAAAATGTCCCCATTTCATCTATAGTCTGAAAATCAAAATCAGGTGGTATTTCGAACTTCCCATCCTTCCAATTCTCCAATTGTTCATATAACATTGGCGGAATAGCAAACCACTGGGCTGGGCTTCCTGGATAATCAATAGCATCTCCAGGATAGTAAGGAAGTTTTAGTTCATCGGTCCCGCTACCACGATTAGCAACATCAGTTTTATCTTTACTTGGTATTATAGGTTCGTTATTATAATGGTATGAAGGATCTCTAAAAAGATCAAATATTTGTTTTCTCACAGCATCTGCTTCTCCTTTTGGTTCTTTTTTATAGATATATTTAAATTTCCCATCCGCCACAAGTTTATCGATCGTTTCTTTAAATGATGGAGAAAGGAAATCTCCCAGATTAACCCATTGCATCCTATACAGGCGATAAAATATTGGAAATACCAAACTTAACTCGGGAGCATAACTCTCATTAGCTGCTCCTGCTATTAAATCAAACATTGTAGATATTGGTTGGATCTGCGGTGCATAATCTGGCGGTGCAGTGGCTATCCATGCAGAAGATAATGCATCATCTAAATGATACGTATCTCTGCTTTTTTTAGAAACGATAGATGCCGTAACTCTTCCATCACAAATATCATCATACCAATTAGAGTTATCTGCAAAATCATTATTAAGATCTGAGGGGTTAAGGGATGCCGAAATACCATCTGCTCCATAAAAAATTAATGTTCCTTCATCATACTCGATAGTACCAAGATCAACAGATTTAGAAGAAGTATTCATACTAGCCGCTAATTTACTAACGCCTCCATTATCCGAAGGAAATTTCCCACGAATTATCTCACGTTGATCGGTAGCATCTACTTTTACCTTTCCCGGGTGATTAACCAGTTCTTTACGATAATCATATCCTCCTTCTACTCTCATGGATTGGTTTAGTACATTAGGATTTCTTCGTTTTGCTCCAATCCCTGGTGCCAATTTATTTTTGGCAAAATTTGGAGATAAATTTTGATTTTCAGATAACACAGAGAGATCCAGGCTATTATTAAAATCATACCAAAACGGTTTCTTATTTGCTACTTCTACCGTCCATTCGATATCATAATCATTAGCATCTATTTGTTTAACAGGTACACCATTGTCATCACATTCATAAATATAAAATCGCTGAGCTTGCTTTTTTAAAGCTCCTTCTTCGGTAAGATAATGTTGGTCTGTATCAAATAAATTAGCCCAGGGAATCTCTGGACTAAAAATAACCTGATCCTTTGTAGCGGGACCATTCCCTAATCGTGCAATGCCTATAGAAGGATAAATTCTGAATTTAGGTAGTTTCCTGGTACTCATTTTGTTGGTTTTAAGTTTTCTTAAAGTTAATAAAAATACTACGGCATTATACACGTATTTATACGTGGTTTTACAACAAAAACAAGTCCAAATCACTATAAAAATTAGTAATATAAAGAGGTGCTACTTAAACCAGAAAGCTATCAATTATTACTTTTTAAAGAAATATAGGTTTTTGGGGTATATCCCGTAAACTTTTTAAAAGTTGTAGAGAAATATTGGGACGAACTAAATCCTAAATTAAAAGCTACAGTAGTTATACTGTGACTCTTCAATAAATCAATTTTTGACTGCTCAATTTTTAACCTGTTTATGTATTCTTTAGGAGGGATACCCATGGTGTTTTTAAACCAAAATTTAAAATACCCAACAGAAACATTAGAAACACCTGCGAGTTCATCAACATAAATTATGCGGTGTAAATTGTTTAAAATATAAGTATCGATATCATTTAATCTTTTTAATGGAGGACTATCCTGCTTTCTCTTTGAAAGATTCAACACTTCTAATATGGTCTGAACAATAAGTTGATTTATGGTAATTTCTGATAAAACAGTACTACTTGTTTTCAGCTCATTTAAAAGTTTTTCAAGTACAAATTTGACTTGAAATGCTCCCTTAAAAGTTCGTTCTGAAGTCTTTTTTAACTCTCGAAGAAGATACTTTGAATGATCCCCAGGTAAATTACATAATCTACGTTGGTTATCAGAACAATTAATTTGCAACCAGAATAATTCTCCTTTATCTTCGGGATATTCGCCAGTACTATGCTCTTTGTTTGGAGGAATAATAAGAATGTCATTGCCATGCAATTGAAATAATTCTTCCCCAATTATATAATGTTGCTCCCCCTTGATACAAAAACATATTTCTATTGCATTACAATGTTCATGTATTGGTAATTGAGGTTGTGCTTTAGAATATTTGTAATGACCAAACTGCAAACAACTATCAATACCATAATCTGGTAAAAAATGTACTATGCGCTCTTCTAAATTTATATTCATTTTGTACAAAAAAGTAAGGTAGTACAAATTTAGAAGATTTACTAAAATGTTTTATTCATCTTTGAACAAAATCAGCACTACAAAATGGACATTATAAAAAATGAGTTTTTAACTAATGGGTATACCAAAATAGATCAGCTTTTTGATAGCACAGAAGTCGAAAGTTTACTTGTTATCTATACTAGTTTGTTGAACGATAAGAAAAGAACAGCTCATTTAAGAAGTGATTTGGCAGGCTTGCAAAATACTGATAAAACAATTGAGCGGATCACTCAGGTCATGAGGCCAAGTTTAGTAGAACCAAAAATATTAAATCATATTGCCTATAAAAAAGCATTAGATTGTGCAAAAAAATTATTGGGAGATGATATGGAATTAGATTTTGATATGCTTATTAATAAAGCACCTTATACCAATACTCCTACTCCATGGCATCAAGATGCTGCTTATTGGATAAATTTACCAGATAAAAGAGCTGTAAGTTGTTGGATAGCTTTGGATAATGTATACGAAAACAATGGTTGTATGTGGTTTCTACCAGTAAAAGATCAACAAATATTAGAGCATACCAATTTACCAAATGAAGGAGCCTTATACTGTGATGCTGACACTACTAATGCAATGCCTGTTCCATTATCTATTGGCGGATGTACTTTTCATGATGGTTTTACATTACACTATAGCAGAGGAAACACCACAAATAGTCAACGAAGAGCTTTAATATTTAACTTTAGGCCCAAAGAGATGATTAAATTAGAAAGAAACCAAGGAATAGATCATACTGGTGTAAGAAAGCAACGATCATAAAAAAGCTCTTATTGTTTATATCTATAATCTAGATAATATCTATACTTCCTTTTCCTTCTCTAAGTAATATTGGTTCGCCACTGGTTAGGTCAATTACAGTAGATGGTATATTATCACCATACCCACCATCGATCACCATATCCACCAGGTTATCCCATTTTTCTAATATCAATTCTGGATCCGTGGTATACTCTATGACTTCATCTTCATCATAGATAGAAGTAGATACAATAGGATTACCCAATTCTTCTACGATAGCTGTACAAATATTATTATCAGGAACACGAATACCTACAGTTTTCCTTTTTTTAAAAACGGTAGGTAAATTATTACTTCCCGGAAGAATAAAGGTGTATGGTCCCGGAAGTGTTCTTTTTAATAATTTAAATGTTGCATTATCAATTTGTTTTACATAATCAGAAAGATTACTTAAGTCTTTACAGATAAATGAAAAGTTAGCTTTTGCCAGTTTTACACCTTTGATCTGTGCAATCCGTTCCAGGGCTCTGTTATTTGTAATATCACACCCCAATCCATATACTGTATCTGTAGGATAAATAACCAATCCTCCGTTACGTAAACAATTAACTACTCGCTGTATTTCACGTGGGTTTGGGTTTTCATTGTATAATTTTATGAACTCTGCCATATAAATGATTGTAAATAAAGATAATGTAAAATACAGTATAAAAAGCTAATCCTTAACCTAAGCGATTAGCTATATTATAAAACCTTCAATTTTGCAAAGCGAAGTAATAACTTCTTTATTCCTCCTTTTTCAAAATGAATTTCGGCTTTCCTATCTTGTCCGACTCCATCAATTTTAATAATTTTTCCTCTACCAAATCGCATATGTTCAACTATTGTTCCTGGTATAAGATCTTCATCAAAGAGATTCGTATTAGATGATGCATCAGCCGTATCATTAGATGTAGGCCTAAGTTTTCTTAGTCTACGTAGTTGTTCTTCGGTAGGTTTATGTGCTAATGGCGGTGCTCCAGAAACTGGTTTTTTAAGCCGTAACTTACTTTTATCAACTTCTCCAAAAATATCAGAATCAATTAATGGTTTGTACCGATAACTTTCTATTGGTGTTATATATTCTAAAAATTGCTCATCTATTTCTTCAATAAATCGACTAGGTTCGGCGTCTACCAGTTTACCCCATCGGTATCGGGATTGTGTATATGTAAGGTACGCTTGTTTTTCTGCACGTGTCAATGCCACATAAAACAGACGTCGTTCTTCCTCGAGTTCACTTCGGGTATTCATACTCATTCCTGATGGAAAAAGATCTTCTTCCATTCCTACTATATATACATATGGAAATTCTAATCCTTTAGCCAAATGAATAGTCATCAACGCTACTCTATCATCATCTCCTGTATCCATATCCAAATCTGTAGCCAAAGCAACATCTTCCAGGAATTCTGCTAATGATCCTCTTACATCTGCTACTTCTTTCTGCCCTTCTACAAAATCACGTATACCATTAAGTAGTTCCTCGATATTTTCGATTCTGGCAATACCTTCTGGAGTACCGTCTTTTTTAAGTTCTTGTAATAATCCTGTTTTTTTAGCAACTATTTCGGTTAACACGAATGCATCAGAAGTCTCATTAGTAATTTGAAAACTTTTGATCATGGTTATAAAGTTTTCTAATCGAGTTTTAGTACCACTATTAATCTTTAAATTAATACGATCCAGATTTTCGATTACTTCAAAAATAGAACGATCATAGTGATTTGCTGCGACTATCAGTTTATCAACAGTTGTTGCTCCAATTCCCCTGGCCGGGTAATTTATTACTCGTTTTAAAGCCTCTTCATCTTTAGGATTAATCACTAATCGTAAATACGCCAGTACATCTTTAATTTCCTTTCTTTGGTAAAAGGAAAGTCCTCCATAAATTCTATATTTTATGTCTCGTTTGCGTAATGCATCTTCAATAGCCCTGGATTGTGCATTAGTTCTATACAACACTGCAAAATTTCCATTACCTAGTTGATGCTGCATCTGGTTTTCAAAAATAGAACTCGCAACATATCGACCTTCATCACCATCGGTTAATAATCGGTTTACAATTATCTTAGGTCCATCATCATTTGCAGTCCAAACTACTTTATCAAGTTTGGTTTTATTTTTTTCTATGATAGAGTTTGCCGCTTCTACAATATTTTTGGTAGATCTATAATTTTGCTCTAATCGGTATTGCTGCACATTATCATAATCTTTTTGAAAATTAAGAATATTATTAATATTCGCTCCCCGGAAAGCATAAATACTCTGTGCATCATCTCCCACCACACAGATATTTTGAAACTTATCAGATAATGCTCTTACAATAAGATATTGTGAATGATTGGTATCCTGATACTCATCTACCAAGATGTATCTAAATCGGTTTTGATATTTAGCAAGTACTTCAGGAAAACGGTTTAGTAACTCATTAGTTTTTAATAAAAGGTCATCAAAATCCATCGCACCGGCCTTAAAACAACGATCAACATAGTGTTGATAAATCTCCCCCATTCTAGGGCGCTTTGCCATAGCATCTGCTTCTACCAGTTCTGCATTCTGAAAATATGCTTTTACGGTGATCAAACTGTTTTTATAAGAGGAAATGCGAGAATACACCTGTTTGTATTTATAGATATCCTTATCGAGTCCCATCTCTTTGATTATAGAAGCTATTAATCGTTGGGAATCCTGAGTATCATAGATTGTAAAATTAGACGGGTAGCCTAATTTATCAGCTTCAAACCTCAATATTTTGGCAAATATTGAGTGAAATGTACCCATCCAAAGGTTTTTAGCCTCACTCGAGCCAACTATACTTGTGATCCGCTTTTTCATTTCACGGGCCGCTTTATTGGTAAATGTTAAGGATAGTATATTAAATGAATCTACACCCTTATGCATCAAATAAGCAATACGATACGTAAGTACTCTTGTTTTACCCGAGCCAGCACCCGCAATAACAATCATGGGCCCATCTATTTGAAGTACAGGCGCTCGTTGTGCATCATTTAGTTCTGCTAAATATTCTTCCAAAGTAACATTATATTTAAGGTCGAAATTTAAGGAAAGAACTACGGTTATGAAAACGTACTTTATGTTTTTTGTAAACAAATCATAGTCAATAACTTTTAGCAAACACCAATATTTTTTTAACATTGATCAATTACCCTATAAATCACTAACAATCAATCGGTAAATAATAAATAAAATTTACTAGATGTCGTATGGCTAGCAGCGATATATAATGTTATATGTATTATCCGTTACTAGTAAACTCTAAATAAAATTAATGCTTTTTAAACAAGGGTTATCAACAACATGAATTCTTACAAGTTCATATCTTTTTAATAAAAAACATAGATTAAATGCATTTTTTTAGGATAAAATGTGCTATATTTAGCAGAAACGAAAAGTAAACACTAGTTTTTATTAAAATAAAAATTCAACCAAACTCAGCACTTATGGCCCCAAACATGAATGTACAAATGGTACAAAAAGAGCAGATTAAATTTTTAAAGTTCCCTAAAGAAGATGTTTTAAACAAAAGAAAAGATCAAATTGATCGATTTTTAGAATTACAAAGAGCACTCTCTTTAGGAAATCTAGAACATCATAAAGTAAGAATCGTTTTTGTAGACGATAAAGGTTTGAAAAGAGTGGAAACTACCATATGGGGAATAACCGATAAAGAGGTTATTTTAAAACAATCTACAATCATTCCGCTAGAAAGAATCATAAGCATTTCATAATTATGTATTATGTATAGACGCTACTATTTCTAAATCTAGACATATAGTTAATTTTTTAGTGTTCTAAATTTAGATTCCGAAAATGGTATATACGTATTTTGAATATAGAAATATGTATATACTGTTTTTGTTTTTCCTAAATAGAAGGGGGCACTATATAGTCTACGATATTAATATTTTAATCTATATTAGATTTTTTATACTAAAACTAAGAATATTTAGTTGTAGTAAAAATTGCAGTCGAAATAATTACTTAATAATCAAACTCAACATGAAAAGAAAATCAGTACAGTATTTTCTTCTTATTATTATGATAATAGGAGGATATAATACTTACGGTCAATCTGATAAATCATATCTGATATCAGATAATCAACAAAATTTTATAAATGATCTGATTAGCCCCAAAAAAAGTAAGCCTTCAGCAATCAAAATTGCTAATAACCAGGCCTTTTCTTTTACGCTTAATGTACAAAATCAAACTGATCAAGACCTTACCTTAATAGGAACTGTTAATGATCACCAATTATCTTCATTCTCTTTTGTCAAGACAAATAACTCTTTAAAAGGAAATATCATACTTCATGATATAAAAAAAGCATATACTTTATATTCTGAATCCAATGGTCAGGTATTTGTAAAAGAAACAGATATTAATACAATTCTTTGTGTAGATTTTGAAAAAGCAAATACAAAAGATGAAGATGCCGGAACTATATTTTCAAAAGCAGCACCGCAATTAGAAAGTCTTCCGGGAGCACCGGGTATTATTTATCTTGATTTTGATGGAGAATCGGTTTCTAATACGAGTTGGCTTGGTGGAGCTACAATTAATGCACAGTCTCCTAATTTCTCTGACGAAAAAATAATCAAAGTATGGAAAATCATGGCCGAAGATTTTCGCCCATTTAATCTAAACGTTACTACCCGAAGAGATCTTTTTGATGCAGCTCCTAAAAATCGTAGAATGATGTGCATTTTTACGACAACAAAAGATGCTGCCCCAGATTCTGGAGGGGTTGCTTATTTAAATTCGTTTTCGTCGAATAGCAATAATCCTTGCTGGGTATATAATTTAGGAACCAGATCTGCTGGTGAAACAGGGTCTCATGAAGTTGGTCACACTTTGGGACTATCACATGATGGAAAACCAGGTACGACATACTACTCAGGACACGGGGAATGGAGTCCAATTATGGGATGGAGTGCCAATAAAACATTAGGACATTGGAGTAGTGGAGAATATCCTGATGCAACAAATACACAAGATGATATTGCAATTATTTCTGGTAATAGAAATGGTGTTGGTTTTCAAAATGATGACCATGGCAATGCAATTAATGAGGCTACTGCAATTAAAGTAGCTCCTTCTGGAGTGGTAAGTGCCGATCAAAACTTTGGATTAATAAGTACCAGAGATGATAAAGATGTTTTCTCTTTTGCCGTAGAAACCGGAAATGTATCTCTATCTTTTAATCCAGATCCCGATTATCCTAATCTAAACATCCAGATAAGAATTCTAAATGAACTTGGCCAAGAAGTAACACTTTCTGATCCAAACGGACTTACCGCATCGATCAATCAAAACCTTACAGAAGGAATTTATTATATTGAGATTGATGGTGTAGGTGAAGGAACATTAACCAATGGATATTCTGATTACTCATCTTTAGGTAATTATTCTATATCAGGCAATTATATACCAGGAGATGATAAACAACCTCCATTATCAGATTTTAAAGCAACTACAAACTGTTCGGTAGTAGAGTTTCAAAGTACTTCTACCAATAGAATAAGTTCTTATTTATGGAATTTTGGAGACGGTCAAACTTCTACAGAACAAAATCCAACACATACGTATGCAACTAGTGGAGCTTATACCATATCACTAACAACAACCAATGATTCTGGGAATAATACTAAAGAAAAATCAGATTTTGTATCTATAAACCTTCCTAATCTCCCTGTTGTTACAAATCAAAATGTTTGTGCAGGAGAATCTGTAACTATAACCGTATCAGGAAATAGCGAATACAAATGGTATACTACCTCAACCGGAGGCACGAGTATTGCATCTGGATTATCGTATGAAACCCCAGCACTCGATGCTACTCAAACCTATTATGTAGAGGGAGCTATTGGTAATTGCACAACAACAACAACAACAACAACAACAACAAGAACAGCCGTAAAAGCAATTGTATCAGAGAACCCAGAAGTACCAGAAATAGCTGTAAACCAAAATCATATGCTATTTGTGCCGTCTCAATTTTCTTCTTATCAATGGTATTATAAAAACGAATCTATTGATGATGCTATCCAGGCAGAACATTTACCTACAGAAGTAGGAGAATATAGTATAAAGGTATTTAATGAAGCGGGTTGTAGTATAATTTCTAAAACATTCGAGGTTGATCAATCATTACTTAATTTGGGTCAAGAGAACAAAACGTTTACCTACTACCCTAACCCGGTTAATGACGATGAAATATTACATATAGATGGTATAACTATAAATGATTATTCTGTAAGAATTGTTAACATACAGGGGCAAGTATTAATTGATGCTACACCAACCCCTGAGATGGATATATCAGAACTTTCACATGGGTTATATATCATCTTAATCAATAACAAACCTCTTGGCAAGTTTGTAAGACAATAAGCTAGTAAATAAAAATATCAAAAGCATATCTTCTTTAGTTTAGGAGGTATGCTTTTTTTTGTAGATAAAAATCAAAATAACATTTTAACTTTCAATTAATAGATTTTTGAATATCTTTAGAAGCCAAATATTACAGCTTGAAAAACAGAATAGCATTCTATATTTTTATTTTACTTCCTTTTTTTATTTTTTCTCAACAAAAATCTAAAAAAGGTAAAATAATAACTGAATATGGTAAAACCTATACAGTTAGTGACCCAGATTTTAAGACTAAAACACAGCATGATTTAAAAGCTGTATTTGATGTAGGAAGAACGTTTAAAGATAGTTCAAAAGTAAATCCTCTTTTTAATACTGCTGCTAGATATCTTAATATGCATGCTGATGCTGGTATACCAGTAGAAAAGTTAAAAGTAGCATTAGTCATTCATGGTTCGGCAGCAAATGATATTCTAAACAATGCAAATTACAAAGCCAAATACAATATTGACAACCCTAATGCTCCACTTCTTTCGGCTTTAGCAAAAAAAGGTGTGCATTTTATTTTGTGTGGGCAGACCGCCGCACATCGAGATATTTCTAAAGAAGATACACTTCCCGAGATACAGATTGCATTATCTGCAATGACCGCATTGGTACAATTACAAAACGAAAACTATAGACTTATTAATTTTTAAACTTAATGAAACTAATATGATTATAATTCTCTCATTGTGCATATCACAACATGATTATTTTGATCATCTTAGATTATCTTTGGTCTGTCCTCTTTAAACATTAAAACAAGCGCATGAAAACACAACCATCATCTTTTCTATTTATTTTCTTAATGGTCTTTTGTTCAATACAGGCACAACAAATTGACCCCGACATTAATACTTCTGCAGAAAAAATAGAATCCAAAGTAATTGAATGGAGGCGAGATTTCCATCAAAACCCTGAGCTTTCCAATCAAGAATTTGAGACTGCTAAGAAAATTGCAAAACACCTCAAAGACCTTGGTTTAGAAGTTACCGAGAATGTTGCTAAAACAGGTGTAGTAGCCCTTCTTAAGGGGAAAAAAGAAGGTAAAACTGTAGCACTTAGAGCAGATATTGACGCATTGCCGGTAACCGAACGAGTAGACATACCTTTTAAATCTGTTGTAAAAACTACATTTCTAGGCACCGAAGTTGGTGTTAGTCATGCTTGTGGTCATGATACCCATATCTCTATATTAATGGGAGTAGCAGAGATCCTTTCAAAACATAAAGATAAAATAAATGGTACGGTTAAATTTATATTTCAACCTGCAGAAGAAGGACCTCCACCGGGAGAAGAAGGTGGCGCTAAATTGATGATCAAAGAAGGGGTTTTAAAAAATCCTGATGTAGATGCAATCTTTGGCCTGCACATTAATTCGGGAACCGAAGTTGGGAAAATTCGTTACAAGCCAGGAGGAACAATGGCAGCAGTAGAACGATTTGTTATTACTGTTAAAGGAAAACAAACACATGGTTCGGCTCCATGGACAGGAGTAGATCCTATCCTTATTTCGGCTAAGATTATTGACGGTTTACAAACTATTATAAGTAGAGAATCTCCTCTCGTAAATGAGGCTGCAGTAATCACAGTAGGCAAAATTACAAGTGGTGTACGGTTTAATATCATTCCAGAAAGTGCCGAAATGATCGGTACAGTGCGAACTTTGGATCCAAAAATGAGAGCTCTTATCATTCGTCGTATGAATGAAATGGTACCTGCTATTGCTAAAGCATATGGCGGTGAAGCTATTATTAGATTTCAAAATAATACTTCTATAACTTATAATGATCCTGATCTTGTAAAAAAGATGTTGCCCACAATTGAAGGCATTGCCGGTAAAGAAAATGTTATTCTATCAAAGGCAACCACAGGAGGAGAAGATTTTTCATATTTTCAAGAAGTAGTCCCTGGGTTTTATTTCTTTTTAGGAGGAAAAACGCCTGGAAACAATCAAGCAGCTTCTCATCATACACCCGATTTCTTCATAGATGAAAACGGATTAGTATTAGGAGTTAAGGTAATGTCACAATTAACTATTGATTATCTTAATGCACAATAGATAAAATAAAATGGAAAGTGTACTTAATTTTTTAGGTTCGATATCCTGGTGGATATGGATCATTTTTGCTCTAGTATTAGTTGCAACTCGTGATATATATTTTAATAAAAGACATACGGTAAGTCATAATTTCCCTATTATAGGTCATCTTAGGTATTTATTAGAAAGTATTGGTCCAGAGATAAGACAGTATTTTGTAGCTAATAATCGAGAGGAACTTCCATTTAATAGAATTGAGAGAGGTTGGGTTTATGCTTCTTCCAAAAATGAAAATAATTATGAAGGTTTTGGTACAGATAGGGATATTTATTTGCACCAGCATATTTTTGTAAAAAACTGTATGATCCCTTATAAGATGGATAAGGATCATCCTAATAGAGAAGATAAATCTTTTCTTCCTTGCGCAAAGGTTATGGGGGTATACAACCAACGAGAAAAACCTTATCGACCTGGATCTGTTATTAATGTTTCTGCAATGAGTTTTGGATCTCTTTCTGCACGTGCTATAGAGTCTCTAAATATAGGTGTGCAAAAAGGAAATGCCTATCATAATACAGGAGAAGGAGGGCTTTCTCCTTATCATAGTAATGGAGGTGATGTCATTTTTCATTTTGGAACAGGGTATTTTGGAGTACGCGATGAGAACGGTAGTTTTTCGATGAAAAAAATGAAAGACCTTGTAACCAGGAATCCTTTTATCAGAGCTATTGAGATCAAATTATCACAAGGAGCAAAACCTGGAAAAGGAGGTGTATTGCCTGGTGCCAAGATCACTTCCGAAATTGCAAAAATAAGAGGTGTAGAAGTTGGTAAGGATGTATTATCTCCTTCTGCACATAAAGCTTTTTCTGATGTCCCAGAACTGCTACAATTTATTGAGGATATCGCCAAAGAGACAGGACTTCCTGTAGGGATCAAAGCTGCAATTGGTAAAACAGAGCAATGGGAACTTCTGGCAGAACTGATGGTAAAAACCAATAGAGGCCCAGATTTCATTACCATAGATGGTGGTGAAGGTGGTACCGGGGCTGCTCCACCAAGTTTTGCAGATCATGTATCACTTCCATGGATATATGGATTTGCAGCTATTTATAAGATTTTTCAGAAACATAACCTTACAGATCGGGTAGTTTTTATAGGTAGTGGAAAACTAGGTTTTCCTGCAAAAGCTGCGATGGCATTTGCCATGGGTGTAGATTGCATAAATGTTGCCCGTGAAGCCATGATGAGTATTGGTTGTATCCAGGCACAAATTTGTCATACTAATCGATGCCCTAGCGGAGTCGCAACCCAAAGTAAGTGGTTACAGAAAGGAATTAACATTCCATTAAAATCAGATCGTTTGGCACAGTATTTTAAAACGTTTAGAAAAGAGTTTACAGAAATCACTCATGCTGCCGGATATGAACACCCTTGTCAGTTTACAATGCAGGATATAGATCTTAATGTGGATGATGGAGAACTAACCAAGACATTAAGAGAGTCTTTTAAATATAGTAAGACTGCTGTTGAATATACTTGTACTCAAGATTTAAAAGAATGCACATATCTCGGTGGTTCTAACCAAAAATAAAATTCTTTTATATCTAAGTTAATCCAAACCAAAAAATATCAGATCAACTTACTTTTTTGGAATATGTACTCATAGTACAGCCATATTCCTCAACAAAGAAATCATCAAGGTCATCTGCTTTTAAAGCTAGTTCCTTTATTTTTAGTTTGATATCATTTTTTGTAGCCTCATCCTGAAATATATCTGTGATACTAATTCTGTAAGATATAAAAATAGTATTCTTATATACCCCTAATGAAAATTGTCCTTGATCACTTGAAATCAAATATTCATATAACTTTTCGAGATTTTGCTTAGGTAAATTATTTAAAGGAGATGTTAAATAGAGATACTCTCTATTCATTACAAAAATCCTAATTTGAGAACTCCCTTGATGAAATTCCCAAAACTCCTGGCCTGTTCTTGTTAAAACAGGATTAATATCCAATTGTTTCAAAGAATCTTCAATAAAATTTGAAAATTCATTGAGTTCTAATTCATCAAATACATCTTTGGATAATGTTGCTCCACAATTATTACAGTAATCTTGTGCGACATACGTGAGTCCTGAACAAGATGAGCACTGTAGAGAAAACTTATGTTCGGGATTACTTTCAATACTTTCGATAGCTTGCTCAATTTCAGAAACAGGAATTGCAAATCCCATATTATCTGCATTATTGAATTTTGAAGAATTTATGCCTGCTAATCTTCCATCCTGTGTCACTAATGGGCCTCCACTATTTCCTGGGTTTATTGCAGCATCTGTTTGCACAAAATATTTCCCATTCATGTGCTGCTCTGGATTTGAAACGATACCTTCGGTTATGGTAAACGGCATTCCGAATGGATATCCAAGAGCAAATACTTTTTCTTGCCTTGTTAATTCTAAAGAGTTATCTACAGAAAAACCATGATCAATATTCAACTCTTCTTCTACTTTAAGTATTGCAATATCGATATCTGGATTTGTCATAATAACTTTTGCCAGCATTCTGTTATTATGATCATCTTCGACAGCGACTTCTTTGCAACCACTAATAACATGATGATTAGTAAGAATAATATCTTTACTTTTTATATAAAAACCACTCCCCGTTCCTCTTGAGGTAAGTATTTTAAATGTTGCTTCTTTTAAAGAATCTAAATTGCTCATAATTTTTTTTCATTTATAATCTAACCAAATAACTTAGAAAAGAATCCTTTTTTAGGAGTCGAAGTTTGTACTGCTTTATTATTTAAGATACTTTCCATCCCATTAAACAGTGATAATGCAGATGCCTCCCACTCCTTACCTGCTGCATTTTTAAGTGAGTTCACCATTTTTAAATTTATATCTTCGGGAATGTTATTATAGTAGTAGAAATCATAAAAAGCAACAAGCAGTGTTAATGTTGCTGCTGTATATTGTTTGTTTTGAATTTCTTTTTTTGCATTTTCATAAGGCCGCTCCCAGCTTTGTTTTATATGTTCTAATTCACTTCGCATCTTAGTTGGCACAAATGATTCTGAGATATAGAAATCTGCCAAAAGTTCTTCCTTACTTTTATTTTTCAACGTATCCAAAAATCTTTTCCCTCTTTGAATTCGATCTTGCATATCACCCTGTGAATACAAATCATTTACTTGATTTTCAATATCTGTTCTCAGCTTACCATGAGGAGCCATGAGATAATCTATACGCTTTAATGTAATATTAATAATATCCCAATTAAAGTACCCTACCCTTGTTTGGTCAAAGTGTTCTATATATTGATCTGCTTCTTTTAAATAAGAATTGAATTTTTCCCAAATCGTATCCAAAATCTCCTGACTATAATTCTCTATATGTGGGTCGTGTAATTGTTCTACATCAAACAAACTAATAAACTCATCATCAAAGTTATCTGCATTATGGCATATCTCTTTTAAAACATAATATATTTTTAAAGGCTCACAAAGATGTAGTGGGGTGCTATACAAAAAATTAAGCTGACCATCGTCTAACTTTATTTGTGACAAATTAAGAGGTGAAAAATTGACCTCAGCAATTTTTCTATATAGTGGTATTTTTTGATTCTCTCCTACCTTTAGAAAAGGGGCTTTAACATTAAAATGTGTATTTGTAATATTAATTTCTACAATTATAGAGCCATGAGGTATCTTAAAATAGGTTTCATCTGTATTGCCATATTTTTTTCTAATATCAAGATCCAAATAATCAAACAAATTTAAAATAACATCTTTATATTGTTTTTGATCATATGCTTCCTTGGTTTCATCCCATTTTGAAACGGTAATCTTAGTATTTAAAGATGACATAAGGGTCTCATCAAAACTTAAAGTTTCCTTCATAAGAACAGATTAATAATTAATGTTTATGTTATTTTCCCATTAGAAAGAGTACAACAAATCTCTATTTTCTAAAATTTAAATGTAAACAAAAAAACAAACCTAACAAAAGAGTCGTAAAAGCATTATGTTTCTATAAAAATATTGATGTATTAAAATTTGTTGTACTCTATCTCTCGGAACAAACATAGAGTATATCTGTAGCATACACATCCCTATTTTCAGTGAAAAAAATTCTCTTTCTATTTATTTGTTTTAGTCTGTAAAGTAAAATTTTTATGGAAAAAAGAAATTTATTGTAAATCTAGATAGATAAATCAAAAAAGTTTGATTTATTTGTCTAGAGATAGTAACCTACACTTGTATTTAAGTAACAACATATGGAATCCAAAATAGTTGATCTTCTTTTTAATATAATTCCCGCAGTGATTGTAGGGGTTATTTCATTCTATTTTTTCAGTCTTCATACTCGTAATGAAGAAAAACGTCGTAGATTTCTTTTACATAGAGAGAATCAAAAACAATCTTTACCTCTTAGACTTCAGGCATATGAACGTATAGTTTTATTTTTAGAAAGAATATCTCCCGGTAATCTATTAACAAGAATTGCTCCTATTTCAGAAGATAAAAAAGATTATGAATCTTTATTGATTCATACGATTGATCAAGAATTTGAACATAATCTTACTCAACAGATTTATGTTTCTGATGAATGTTGGAATACAGTTAAAGCTTCCAAAAATGCAACTATTGCTTTAATTCGAAAAACTGCATTAAAAGAAGATGTAGATTCGGCCAATAAAATGAGAGAAGTAATTCTTACAGAACTTATAGAAAAAGGTGCTCCCAGCGATACTGCAATTGCAATTATCAAAGAAGAAATTACTGATCTATTTTAGAGATTCATTTTATTCGAGAATCTACCCCAAAAGAATTATCCTGCAAGATCTATATTCTTAAGTTTATTTTCTTCTGCAGTTTTGGCTTTTTGAGCTGCGTATTCATAACCTTGTCTCCACCAACTACTCATTAATTTTTTATTAAAAATCAATGAATTCTCTGTAAGTTTAGATGGTGTATAATATAGATTTAAAGGAACTTCTTTATTAATTGCTGCTAGTTTACCTAATACGGTATCATGCCCTTCTACCTGGTCTAACATATAGCTAAATAGGTTTACCATAAGTGAAAACGGGTTTCTACCCAGCACTTTATTATGTTCCATATTTTCTGACTCCAAAATAATGGCATCAACCTCTGTGGCTCCTCTTCGTATTGCTTCTCGAATAGGTACCATACATCCAAAACCTCCATCTGCATATTCACAACCATCTTTTGTTACCAAACTCATAAAAGGAACATAGTTACAGGATATCCAAATCCAATCACAGAAATCTTCGTAAGAAAAATCATTAATAGATTTATATTCTGTACTATTTTTAGTGAGATTAGAAACGGTAACTACAACATCATCAACTTTTGTACGTGCCTGATTAAATTCTTCTTCAGAAAAGTTTCTGCGGATTGCTCGCCGTAAGTTTTTACTTTCTCCGAATGTTCGCTTTCTTTTAATAAATTGCCATAGAGATGAAAAAAAATTAATTGATACAAACTCTCTATTTCCTTTTTTTCTAACTACAAAAGGATTTACATTAAAGATTGTATGTTGATTAACATTAGTATAGATATCATACATTTTCTCGATATTACCTAATGCCAATTGTGAAATTAAAAGACTTCCGGTAGAAGTCCCGAGAAACAGGTCATATTTCTTACCTTCTTCTTGAATTAAGTATTGCGCTACACCACCGGCATAAGCTCCTTTACTTCCTCCTCCTGAAATTACTAGTGCTCGCATATTATAATGGGTTCGAAATGTTCTTTTTCTTTGCAAATTTATAACCTTTTGCCCACCATTGTGTCATTTTTTCCTTATCAAAAATTAATGAGTTCGTAGTCAGTACGGTAGGAGTATAATATAAATCCATTGCTACATCATGTTCTATTGCTTTAAACTTACCTATTCGAATATTCTGATGTTCGATCCTATCCATCATAAAATCGACCATACTTGTTATTAAAGTAAAAGGGTTTTTGGTAGGCATTCTATTTAAATAATTAATTTCTGTTTCCAACACAATAACATCGAGCTCTGTTGCTCCGCGTTTTATCGCTTCTTCAATAGGAACCATTGACCCCAAACCACCATCAACATAATCACAATGGTTTTTTCTAACCAAACTCATAAAAGGTGGGTAATTGCAAGATATCCATATCCAATCTAAAAAATCCTGATATGTACATTCTTTTATTGATTTATATTCTACTTCATTAGTAGAAAGATTGGTTACCGTAATGATTATATCTTTTTCTCCAGATTTCAGTTCTTCAAAATATGATTCAGAAATAGCACTCTCTATCAGGTTTCTAAGGTTTTTACTATCTCCAAATGATTTTTTCCCTTTAATCAAATTATACAATACATTAAAATGATTGATATTGATACTTGTATATCCTCTTTTCTTTTTAATAGTAAATGGACAACTTTTAAATATTGAAGATTGATTTACCGAGGTATAAAAAGCTTTTATCTCTTCGATTTTGGATAATGCCAGATGTGATACCAAAAGACTTCCGGTAGAAGTACCTATAAACAGGTCATATTTTCTACCCAAATCCTGAATTAAGTACTGTGCAACACCACCTGCAAAAGCTCCTTTACTTCCACCACCAGAAATTACTAATGCACGCATGTTCTATGTTATGGGGTTAATTTTTTTTCCAAAAAATCATGTTGATTCTTCGGTAAACTATTCAATAAAACTACGTATTTCTTTTTATATTTTTCGTCCTTGAGTATTTTATCAAGAATTTTTCTGCAAGAGTTCCTAAAACGCCAATTATGATGCGTTGCTCCATCAACAAGATCTATTAAGGATTGATCAGAAAAAGCTTGTAAGCTTTCTAGATAAGTAAACGCATTCTCTCGAGTACTAAAACCAAATTTTGATGATGTATACCCCGATAGTTCCAGATAAAATTTTTGATGTTCGCTAGTATGATAATCCTTTGTGTTTAATGCTAGAACTAGCCATAACATTCTAATGTTTTTGGTATTAAACCCTACTATTTCTCTGGTAAGATCTAAGTACTCTTTTCTTTTTTCTGGGAAACTAGTCCACAAATGATAAAGTGCTGGTTCTATGGTAGCGTATGATGCGTCTTTTAGTAAAGATTCATATTGTTCTTGTAAATCCTTAGGTACTGTATTTAATGTATTGGCAATAGCCTGGCGTACAAAAATGTTATTCGTCTCAAAAGCTTTATCATACAAGGCTATAACCTCTGGGGAGTTTTTTCCTTCTAATTGATAGACCGCTTCCTGCCCAATGTAATCATTTGTAGGAAAGCCTAATGCCTTAGCCAAAGTACCCCATTTTCCTGCCATAGGTTGAGTGCGCTCTTGCGCTAAGCCTAGATAGCTTTTAATGAAATCTGATTTTGCAAGTATGTCTAATGCTTCTTGCGAAGGAAATTTTATATTCTCTAGCCATAATTGTCTAAATGCTTTCAGATCTGTACCACTTACCTCTTCTGCTATCGCAAAAAAATCATTAGTTGTCACATTTTGAAACTTATGTTTTTCGAGGTAATTATAAATTGTAATTTTAAAACTAGTATCTCCAATCAATTTTCTTAATGCATGAATAGCCCAGGCTCCTCTCTGATAAAATGTTAGAGAGCTTGCTTTTGGATCCAATAATGATGTTGCATTCTTTGTTTTGGATAGCTCGGTAAGCTGTTCTGCGCTTTCATACAATTTGTATTGAAAATAATCATCGCCAAAAATTTCTTTTTCTGCTAACAATGCATAATACGTTGCAAATCCTTCTTGGAGCCAATGATGTGTTCCTTCAGTCTCGGTTACTAAATCTCCAAACCATTGATGTGCCAATTCATGGGCATTGACATTAATATAGTTTTGATCAATAAATGCTGTTTCATCAACCATAAAGGCATCAGAAAAAATGGTTGTCCCTGTATTTTCCATACCTGCATATAAAAAATCTTTAACAGGAATCTGCTTATAGTTTTGCCAAGGAAAAGAAAACCCAATCTCTTTTTCTAAAAATTCAAAAATCCTTTTACTGTGTTTATAAGTAGCTTCGAATTTATTTTTGTCCTTGGGATAGTAATACATTTCTAAAGGAGTACCATTTGCCGAAGTTTCTACTACTTTATCATATTTTCCAATGGCAAAAGCAACCAAATAGCTACTCATTGCACGTTGCATATCATACTGCCAACTTTGGATAGAATCATTTACCGATTCTGTTTTAGTAAGTTTTCCATTAGCAATAACTTCGTAACCTTTTTGGAAATTGATAGTGAGATCAAATTCGGTTTTCTCATTCATATCATCAAAACTGGGAAGCCAGTTAGAGGTGTATTTTCCTTGCCCTTGAGTCCAAACCTGATCATTCCCTTCATAATCTTTAACAAAATAAAGTGCTTTTTTAGGTTTAGCTTCATAATGAATCACTATTCGATGCTCGCTTGCATTTTTAAAGTTAGAATTAATAACGACCTTTTTATCATCATATTTAAAATCTACATCTTTATCATCTAGAGATACGTTGCTGATTATCATATGTTGGGCATCTACCGTAATAGCTCGAACGGGTTTTATTATTTTAAAAGTATATGCTACCTTTCCTTTTACTTCTCTTGATTTGGAGTCTACAGTCACATTGACTTTACCTTTTAGAAAATCAACATTAGCTTGTTCCTTTTTAGAATTAAGGGACTCCACAGAAGCTATTTCCTGAGCATTGCCAATAGAAGAAAAAACAAGTATTAAAAAGCTTAAAATAAATTTCATACTACACATAAATCAAATGTTCTGCCAAAATAACGAAATTACTCTGTTTATGTTACAAATTTTTGATTGACAATATTTCTATAATATAGTATATTCGCTACGATGAATCCTAATATTTTACAAACTCCCATTGATTATTTGAAAGGTGTTGGCCCGTCTCGTGCTACATTACTTCGATCAGAACTAGGGATTCATACCTACCAGGATTTGGTTAATCTTTTTCCGAATCGATATCTTGATAAAACACAATACTATAAAATCAGCCAATTACAGCGTAATTCGGCAGAGGTACAAATTATAGGCAAGATTGTTAATATTAAAACTGTAGAGCAAAAAAGAGGAAAGCGATTAGTTGCTAAATTTGTAGATGATACGGGTTCTTCTATAGAGTTGGTTTGGTTTAGAGGACATAAATGGATTCGCGAAAATTTAAAAATCAATACTCCATATGTCATTTTTGGAAAAACCAAATACTATAATGGTTTTAGTATGCCACATCCCGATATGGAGTTATTGACAGAGCATCAACAAAACCTAAGAACGGTAATGCAACCCATATACCCTTCTACCGAAAAACTCTCTAATAAGGGTATCACTAACCGGGTAATGAGTAAAATGATGCAACAATTGTTTGTAGAGACTAAAATACGTTTCTATGATACATTGTCTCAGGAAATTCTTGAAGAGCTTAAACTTATATCAAAAAGTGAAGCTGTTTTTAATATTCATTTTCCTAAAAGTCAGGAACTATTATCCAAAGCACAGTATCGACTAAAATTTGAAGAGTTATTTTATATTCAACTACAGCTAATCACTAAAAAATTAATTCGAAAACAAAAGATAAAAGGGTTTCCTTTTACCGAAGTTGGAGAACATTTTAACAATTTCTACAAGGATCACCTTCCTTTTGATCTTACCAATGCACAAAAACGGGTGATCAAAGAAATTCGAAATGATATTGGGAGTAGTGCTCAAATGAACCGTCTTTTGCAAGGAGATGTAGGATCGGGTAAAACCATTGTGGGATTAATGACGATGTTATTAGCTATCGATAATGGGTTTCAAGCCTGTTTAATGGCACCAACCGCAATTCTTGCAAATCAGCATTACCAAGGGATTACTGCACTTACCAAAGAGCTGGATGTTAATGTAAAATTATTAATGGGTAGTTCTAAAACCAAAGAACGACGAGAAATCCATCAGGAACTAGAAGATGGATCATTACACATCCTAATTGGTACCCATGCTGTATTAGAAGACAAAGTACAGTTTAAAAATCTAGGATTAGCTATTATTGATGAGCAACATCGATTTGGAGTAGCACAACGAGCCAAACTATGGCATAAAAACACCTATCCACCACATATTTTGGTGATGACAGCAACCCCAATACCCAGAACATTAGCAATGAGTTTATATGGTGATCTGGATATTTCGGTAATTGACGAACTCCCACCTGGCCGTAAACCTATTAAAACGGTACATCGATACGATAGTAATCGGTTAAAAGTATTTAAGTTTATATCTGAAGAAATACAAAAAGGAAGGCAAATTTATATTGTTTATCCATTGATACAGGAATCAGAAGCGATGGATTATAAAGATCTTATGGACGGATATGAAAGTATTGCTCGCTCCTTCCCCGCTCCTGAGTATCAAATTTCTATTGTTCATGGTAAAATGAAACCCGCAGATAAGGATTATGAGATGGAACGCTTTGTAAAGGGTGAAACCCAAATTATGGTAGCTACCACTGTAATTGAAGTTGGGGTTAATGTACCAAATGCCAGTGTAATGATTATAGAGAGCGCAGAACGTTTTGGATTATCTCAATTACACCAGTTACGAGGGCGTGTTGGTCGTGGTGCAGAACAAAGTTTTTGCATTCTTATGACTAGCTTTAAGTTATCTGCAGATAGTAAGACCCGATTAGAAACTATGGTACGCACCAACGATGGTTTTGATATTGCCGAGGTAGACTTAAAATTAAGAGGTCCCGGAGATATTATGGGCACCCAGCAAAGTGGTGTGCTTAATCTTAAAATAGCAGATATTGTAAGAGATAATGATATTTTAAAAACAGCAAGGCATTATGCAATGAAAATCCTGAATGAAGACCCTTCACTATCTTTAGAGAAAAATAAAGTATTACTATACACCTATCAGCAACTCGCTAAGCATAAGAATATATGGAATTACATTTCTTAATGTGTAGTAAAATGAATACAATACTATCATATTTAGCTAATTTATAATCTAAAACGTCTACTGTATTACAATATCTTTGAAAAATTACTTAACAAAGTGGTTTAAAAAACAAATAAATATTTTTATAAAAATGCCATATCAACAGATACCAGAATACCCAAAAAATTACTCCTCAGGCAACATAATTTCTAGACTTATTGATGGTCTTGGATATCGTTATTATTGGGCTACAGAAAGTCTTACTGATACCGATCTAAAGTACAAGCCATCTGCCGAAGGGTTTGATACATATAAAACGATAGAACATATATATTGGCTTTCAATCATGATTACTAATACTGCGCAAAATTTACCCAGTATCAGACTCACTCCAGACGATCTGTCTACAATGAATTTTGATATCTTAAGAAAAAAGACATTACAGAATCTAAAGAAGGGAAGTGAACTATTTGCAGAAAAAACAAAAGATGATATGGATGACTACATGATCATTATACAAAGTGAAGGATATAAAGGAGAATTCCCGTTTTGGCATATGATCAATGGCCCAATATCTGATGCACTCTACCATACAGGGCAAATAGTATCATTTAGGAGAACAACAGGTAATCCAATAGATTCAAAAGTTAATGTATTTACTGGAAAACCGAAGAGTTAAATTTTGGTTAAGAAGAGAATTAGAAGAATTTTTTATTCACATAATCATATTTTTATCTTTTGTAATAACAAGTTTTCAGGTTTTTAAAAGCTTTGAGATTTATTAAAGTTATTTTAATACTCTTACATAAATTTTTTACATTAATTATGAGTCATCAAGAATATATCATAAAGGAAGCTGCTCCAGGTGAGTTTGCAAAAATTGGAGAATTAATGGTTAATGTATATTCACAACTAGAAGGATTCCCTTCTAAACAAGAACAACCTAATTATTATAAAATGTTGGCTAATATCGGTAGTTTAACAGAAAATCCTAAAACCAAATTATTGGTTGCCATTTCATCAAATGGAAAAATAGGTGGTGGTGTTGTTTATTTTGGTGATATGAAATATTATGGCTCTGGTGGCACTGCTACAGCAGAAAAGCATGCTTCAGGATTTAGGTTACTGGCAGTCGATCCAGCTACAAGAGGTAAAGGTTTAGGTAAGCGCTTAACAAACGCTTGTATACAGATTGCAAAAGATGAAAAACAAAGTCAAATGATAATTCACTCTACACAAGCTATGCAAATAGCATGGAAAATGTATGAAAATATGGGATTTAGAAGATCCGATGATTTGGATTTTATGCAAGGAGAACTTCCTGTTTTTGGCTTTAGATTAGTATTTCAAAAATAATAAACCATATTAGATACAATAAACTTTATAACTATGGTACTCCCTGATTTGGATAATATTATATTTTTTTTGGCAGCTGCCTCTATATTAATTCTTATACCCGGCCCATCTGTTCTCTATATTATGGCCAAAAGTGTTGAACAAGGATATAAAGCTGGGATTGTTTCTGTTTTAGGAATAGGTATTGGAAGCATGGTTCATGTTGCTGCCGCTGCAATAGGTATTTCTTCTATACTATTAACATCTTCTACAGCATTTTCGATTGTAAAGTACCTAGGAGCTATCTATCTTATTTATCTGGGTGTTAAAAAACTACTAGAAAAAATACCTAATAAACAGCCTGTAATTACAAATAAAAATAAACGGTTAGATAAAATTTTTTATGAAGGTATTTTGGTGAACACTTTTAACCCTAAGACGGCGATATTTTTCTTTTCTTTTTTACCACAATTTATAAATATCGACAAAGGAGGTAATGCCAGTCAAATATTATTTCTTGGTATTTTATTTACTGTTTTTGCAATATTAAGTGATACATTATATGTTTTGCTTTCTGTGAAAATATCAAAATGGTTTACCAGTTCTAAAAAGTACCTCAAAAGACAAAAAAATATTACAGGTTCTATTTACATAGCTCTTGGTCTAATAACACTAACCATTAATCAACCTATAGAGCATTCTAATACAAAATAGTTGGTATTTTTATTATGGTATGAATAGTCAAAAATATATAATTCATTTTATGATTTGCTTTTTTGTAACTACATCTTAAAAACAAAGTCCTTTTGATAGTATAGTGCAAAATAATTAGTATTAGATATGGAAATAGTATGTTACGGTTGTGGAAGAGGCGAAAATCCTGAAAATACAATTGAAGGAATACACCACTGTCAATCTATAAATCCTGATTGGTGGATTGAAATGGATATTCAGATTACTAAAGATGAAAAATTAGTTCTATTTCATGATTATCAAACAAAACGAATCACTGGAGTAAATAATAAAATTCACCAACTTACCTTAACAGAAATCCAACAATTAAATGCAGGATATAATTTTAATGTTGAAAATAAATTTATATACCGTGAAAACCCAATACAAATTCCAACGGTAGAAGAGGTATTTCAAAAATTCCCAAAAGCTAAATTATTATTAGATCTTCATACAAATAATCTTTTGGCCGTTACCCGACTGATCACATTAATCAAAAAATATACTATGGCCAATCAGGTGATTATAGTTAGCCGCTATGACGAGGTAATTTCCTCTTTCAAAAAGAAACGACCAAAATGGAGATATGGCGTTCCAACCAAAGAGGCCAAAAAAATGATCTACAGTAGTTTTCTTTATTTAGATAAACTCTTTCCTATAACATCAGATATATTAATGCTTCCAAAAAAAGCTGGTAAAGTGAATGTTTTAACAAAAAGAGTAGTTAAGCATGTAAAAAAACGAAACAAAACACTTTGGGCCTGGATGTATGAAGGAGAAATTGTGAAAACTGTAGATGATGAAACAGAATTAAATGAGATGAAAGAGCTTGGAGTACATGGTATATTTACAGGTTTTCCTAAAAAACTTATGAATCAAATACAGTAAATAAAGATCTCATGAAACCAAGACTAATAATTTTATCTGATCTATGGGGACGAAAAAAATCGGGTTGGATTGATTATTATACCAAAGAACTTCAAGATCATTTTGAGTTAAAGTGTTATGACAGTTGTGAATTAGGAGAGATAGACACTTCAACATACACAGAAAAAAATCTTCATAAACAATTCACTAATGGAGGAATTGATCGGGCGATACAAAACTTACTTAAACTTGAGAAAGGAAAAATACATATACTTGCTTTTAGTATTGGTGGGGTCATTGGTTGGAAATCTGCTATAAAAAACCCGAATGTACTATCATTATATGCCGTTTCATCAACAAGATTACGATATGAAACCAATAAACCTAAAACGAAAATAGAACTCTATTTTGGAGAGAATGATATGTATTCTCCAAAAAGTAAATGGTATGATATGATGGATATCGATTTCATCATAGAAAAAGGGAAAGAGCATCAACTATATATCGAACCAAAATTTGCTGTGCAATTAAGCAATAGAATTATAAATAGTATAATCATTAGAAAATAAAAAAAGCCCTACAACATAACATTGTAAGGCTTCAGTAATTACACTTGCAAAAAAATTATTTAATCATTATTTTTTCTGAAATACTTCGATTTCCATCAGATATTGTTATAAAATAAATTCCTGATGTTATTCCTTCTAAAGAAATTTTGTTATCGGTTACTACTCCAGATTTTACTATGCTACCCTGCATATTGGTCAATTTATAGTTACTATCACGATGATCTTTCAAACGAATTTGAATATAAGTTGTAGCCGGATTTGGGAAAACTTTAGCCAAAAACACTTTATCTTCCTGTTCTAATTTTCCATCAATCTTTATTGATGATGCTCCTTTTGCTCCCGTTGTTGATCCTATATTTACAGTATAATCTTCTACTTCTCCATATCCAAAAGTCTCGCAAGATGTTGGCACACCGTTCCACTTCATAGCAACCCGCATTCTGGTATTTCCTGATGTTGCTGTTGATGGTACATCAAAATTATATGATAGGTTACCAGTATCTGATGTAGATCCACTAACTACTTTTTCGGATCCTTCAAAAGTTCCATTTTTATTAAAATCAATCCACACGCCCCAATGTTCTGTATAAGATGCGCTTGCGAATCCAACACTTAATACAATAGTATTAGCTCCATAGCCAAGATTTGCTACCTGAGAGGTAAAATCTCCATAACCACTATTAGCTAATGTGGCATTGGAGATTCCTCCTATTCCTACATAATCTATATATTCATATTTTACAGTATTCCCTTTTGACACGCAGTAAGAAATCACTGTATCCTGAGTGGTTACTGCAACAGGATTACTTGATACAGAAATATTCCCGGCAGCATCAAATGCAGATATTTTAAATGTATAATTCGTTCCTGCTGTCAAGCCAGATACATTATACGAGATTCCGGTAGTAGTTGTTAGTACTGCTCCATTCTGATAAATCGTATATCCAGTAACACCAATATTATCTGTAGAAGCTGTCCAGGAAAGTTGTGTACTATTTTCTGTGATAATAGAAGCAGTTACATTGGTAGGGGTTGTAGGAATTTCAGTATCTGAGCCTGTATTACCACCTCCATTGTATGTATGCTTTCCCAGGCCATCAAAGGTATTTTGAGGATATGATTCCCATTCAGATGTTTTATATGTTACAGATGGTGATGATACATCTGCTTTTCTTCTTAGTGTAGCATCCTTAGCAAAATTAGAAGATCCCCCATTAAAAGTTCCTATAACATCTATTAAAATCCCATTTTTAAATAATCCTACAGGATCATTACCATTAAACGTCATTTCTGAAGCTCCCGAAACCAGATCTGCTTCATTTTTAATAGCATTCGAAGCAGAACTATTAGCAGCGACATAAACCTCATTATTAACCAAAACTCCAGAAAGATTTAATCCTCCAGACCAAGATCCAGAACCATTAATTTGTCTTTTGATTGTATATCCAGAAAGATTAATTGATGCCCCTGTATAGTTTGCTATTTCTAAAGCTTTATTATTAGAAGACCCTTCTATATACTCAGAAAAAAACAATGCCGTAGCATTACCGCCAGGAGAGGTATTTTGTGTAGTAACATTAATCACAGTACTTGCTGCAGATACATTGCCAGCTGCATCTTTTGCTTTTACAGAAAATGAATAGGTAGTATTAGCTGTTAATCCTGAAGCAGTATAGTTAGTAGTCGTTACAGAACTTAAAAATGATCCATTTCTAAATACATCATATCCCGTTACACCAACATTATCTGTAGAAGCGTTCCATGATAATACAGTAGATGTTTGAGTTGTATTTGTTGCTCCCAGATTAGCAGGAATACTTGGTGCTTGAGTATCATTCCCTCCTGTATTCCCAAATCTGTCTTCGGCTTGGGGTCCTCCCCAAATCTGCGTTGCAAATGCCGGATTATCTATAAATGGGTTTCTATTACCCTGTATATTTTCAAGAATTGGGTTGCGTTGTAATTCTAATGGTGAAACAGGGTCCTCTGCATTCCATTCTAAAAATAATTGCAGCATATTGCTATCACCAGTAGCGGCCGTTCCTACTCCTACATTTTTGGGTAAACAACGATTATTATAACGTATATACATATACATCATCATTCTTGCTACATCTCCTTTCCATTCATCACCAGGATACCAATGTCCTTGAGAAGTAGATCCAGAATTACCCGATCCATCAGCAAATTTTCTATTTCCTCTTGATGAATTGCGCTGTACGTCTGCAGGTCTTAAGTGGTGTGCATCTGCACCTGGTCCTTGTGTTCCCAGATTGGGGTTACCCAATGATTTTGGATACACATGTTCCCTGTTCCAGTCGGTAGACCCTCCCCCATTATTGTTCACTCCTCTAGTTCTGTCTGTACCAGAATTTCCGTCAGTATCACTATATCCATATATCAAAACAACCTTTGAAGGATCAGAAGGTTCTAAATCAGTCTGCTTTAATGCATCCCACACCCCAGGTGTATAAGTAAGAAATGTGGTATGCGTATTTGTCACCTTATCACTTAATTCATTTTTTAATGCAGTTCCTGATAAGGTTAGGTTTACATCATTGTAGTATGATGGTATCTGGCTATATCCCATAAAAGGTATAAACAGAAGTAAGAGTATTATCTTTTTCATTATGTTATAAGTTAGTTTATTATGCATAATTATGTGGTTTCGAATCTAAAATTATTTTGTTAAACTCACTATAGTAGAACGTTATGAAATAGTTACCTAGTATGTTGATAATCCACTATTTACACAATAAACAGTATTCAAACAACTACAATTCAACCAATTAACATTCCTAACGATTGTTAATAAGTTATTTCTTACAAAAAATAAGAGTATAGTCTATGGCTAATTTCTTCAAAAGAAACAAAATTGTAAGCATGATTTTCGCGTGTATTACTACTAATAACAAACAATCTTAAGATTTTTTACTGTCAAAGTTTATTCTCTGATGAGATGACTACATGCCTTAAATAAGATCAATACCTTACTTTTTTAGCGGTTTTCATGTAATTGATTTACAATATTTTAAATTAAATTTAAACCATAACTTAAATACAATACACGATGAAAAAAATCTTAGATGTAACAGGAGTTCAGAAATTAAGTAAAGACCAACAACAGAATATTAAAGGAGCATGGGGACGTGCGACTTGCTGCCCAAGTGGAAGAGGATGCCTTATTAGCTTTGGAAATCAAAGTTTTTGTGAGCCTGGTCGCTGTGACCGTTGGGGACGTTGTATCTTTTTCTAAGAAAATTCAAAATCATATAAAAGGCAAACCTTCTGGTTTGTCTTTTTTGATAATTACCAATTCTGATACAATATTACAATGTAATACTGTATCAAAATTTTGCGATTATGGATATTGCCAACCTGAAGTTGTATGTGGGCATAGTCTCACAAAATAATATAATTAAAAAAGGATAAGTCTTATTGGTTTATCCTTTTTTAGTACTACACTTTTTATGAAAATAATGTTATTTAACGTTTTAAAAAACTGACTCACACGATTTTAAGGTATATTTAAATACTAACTTAAATATATATACAATGAAAAGTATTTTAGAATTAACCGGAGTTCAGAAATTAAGTAAAGAACAGCAACAACAAATTAAAGGAACATGGGGACGTGCCACCTGTTGCGGGCCAAGAAAGTGTCGTGTTCCTGGAACTAGTTTTTGTGATTATGGATATTGCAGATCTAACGGAAGTTGTATGTGGGCATAACTAAAACAGTACTGTGTGAAAGTATTAAAAGATAATAGTGAACCTGTATATTATTCTTTTAAGAATAGCCTTATTTATAAGTTGAAATTTATAAATCTCAAGAATATCGTGTTGTATTTTACTACATGTTCTACTATTTTTAATGGGAAAATCTGAATTATTAACTTTTAAAACTTTCACACAATGAAAAACATTTTGGAATTAACCGGAGTTCAAAAACTATCCAAACAACAACAACAAAATATTAAAGGAGCTTGGGGGCGTGCAACTTGCTGTCCAAGTGGAAGAGGATGCCTTATTAGCTTTGGAAATCAAAGTTTTTGTGAGCCTGGTCGTTGTGACCGTTGGGGGCGTTGTATCTTTTTCTAAGAAAATTCGAAACCATATAAAAAGACAAACTTTAGGGTTTGTCATTTTTTTTGATAATTACCAGTTTGTTCTGGTACAGTATTATCATTGTAATCAAAATTGAATTATTAACTTTTTTAAATATTTTACACGATGAAGAATATCTTAAATTTAACTGGAGTACAAAAACTATCTAAACAAGAGCAACAAGATATCAAAGGTTCCTGGGGTCGCAGAGTATATTGTGGAGGACCAAAAAGATGTTGTTTCCGTCTTCCTAATGGAGGTGAATTTTGTGATTATGGATATTGTCAATCCAATGGGAACTGCGTTTGGGCATAACTAAAAACAATATTGTGTACCATCACTAAAGGATAATAGTGAACCTCCCCTATATTATTCTTTTAAAAACAGTTTTTTATAAGTTGAAATTTATAAATTTCAAGAATATGGAGTTGTATTTTACTGCATGATCTAATATTTTTAACAAGAGAAATCTAAGATTATTAACTTTTAAAACTTTCACGTAATGAAAAACATTTTGGAATTAACCGGAGTTCAAAAACTCTCTAAACAACAACAACGAAATATTAAAGGAGCTATGGCGAGTATATCGTGTTGTGGAAGTAACAAATGTCGAATTAATTATGCTGGAGGAAGTTTTTGTGAACCAGGTAGATGCAACACATGGGGACAATGTATTTTATACTAATAACACTTTAAGTTTGAATTAAAGGATGTGCTCAAAAAGCCATCCTTTTTTTATCCTTATGATCTCAAGGGTAGTTATTATTTTAAGAATTTGTATATCAACCCATATATTTTTGCCAATTGATTAAAACATATTTCTCTTTAAGGTTCATAAATCCATATTCATAACAAAAAAGATACACTTTGTTTTCCTTGTTCTTCCAATAATGAGTAAAATAGTTAGGATCAAAACCTTTATCCAAAAGCTTTTCTTTTCTTACTGTTGCTAATCCTGCTTTATTGAATTCTTTTAAGATTTTTCGATTGGTTTTCAATTGCCGGTCTATTTTCTGAAATAGGCTATCTTCATTTTCTTTATTCTTCTGATAATGGTATGATGATTTACAATAAGATGTGCAGAACTTTTTATCTGTTCTCCCTTCTAAATCCTTATCGCAATGAAAGCATACTTTACCCATAAGTGTAGTATTAAACGTTTAATAAACGTATAAATATACATTTATATTTTTTTATTTAATTCAACCTTCTCATCTTTAAACTGTGCAATCGATTTCTAAACATATTACTCTAAAACATTTGTTGATTAATAATCAAAAAATGATTGGGATTCAATTCTACCCTGATAAGGTTATACAGGCATTGATCAAAGAACTCCCTAACCCAAGGTGGAGCAAGGAATTTGCTATGGTATATATTATAAACACTGCAAAAAACCTAAATCAGGTTTTTGAGAAATTCAGAGGAGTGGCCTGGGTAAATGGTAATTCTTTTTTCAAAGAAAAACCAATACGAGATAATGAGCCTGTGGATATCAACTGGTATCGTAATAGAACCAAAACTAAATCATACAGGTATGTTCCTGAAGCATATCTTACCAAATTAGAGCTTAAAAGGTATGCCTTAAATACTTGTAAAACCTATATTTCTCAATTTGAAAAATTTATCAATCAATACCCAAATTGCCCTATTATAGAGTTGTCTGAACAGGAAATAAGAACATATCTGCAATTACTTATCCAACAAAATAAATCCAATAGTTATATCAATCAAACCATCAATAGTATTAAATTTTATTATGAGGCAGTGATGGAGATGCCTAATCGTTTTTATAGTATAGAAAGACCTAGAAAAGAACATAAACTTCCCCAAGTCATATCGAAAGAAGAAATTCAGTCAATGATGATTTGCACAAACAATATGAAGCATCGTTGCATTGTAGGGCTATTATATTCTGCAGGATTACGTAGAAGTGAGCTATTAAATTTGCAACTAACAGATATCGATAGTAAACGAATGTTGGTCTATATTAGAAATGCTAAGAATAATAAAGATCGATATTCATTACTATCTGAAACAGTATTAAAAGATTTAAGAATCTATTATAAGCAATGGAAACCTAAGAAATATCTGTTTGAAGGAATGTTAGGAAAAAAATATTCGACAGAAAGTGTTACTAAAATTATTAGAAATGCAAGTGAGAAAGCTAAAATTATAAGAAAGGTAACTCCACATATGTTAAGGCATTCTTTTGCTACTCATCTTTTAGAAAATGGAACAGATATTAGATATATACAAACTCTTTTAGGACATAGTAGTACAAAAACAACAGAAATATATACCCAAGTTGCTGTACATAATTTTAAGTTAATCAGAAATCCCCTAGATTTGTGAAAAAATATAATGGACATATGTGTACCAGTGCACATATATCATTGTTGTGATGCAATAGTCCAGTTCGAGGA
>NZ_JACA01000012.1 GCF_000520995.1 Aquimarina macrocephali JAMB N27
ACACCAGAATGAGGGTATCTATGAAATACAACGGAATACCAACTCCATGTGAATCATTTGGTTATGGAGAAGTAGAAGATTACACTGTTGCTATAGGTGGGCCTAGTGCAGATACTCAAGCTCCTTCTACTCCTGCTGGATTAACAGCTTCTAATGTTGCTCAAACTACATTAACCTTATCTTGGAATGCTGCTACTGATAATGTAGGAGTTACGGGATATGATGTATATCAAGGAGCTACTAATCTTGGATCGGTAACTGCAACAACAAGAAACATTACTGGATTAACTGCTAACACAGCATACCAGTTTACTGTAAAAGCTAAAGATGCTGCAGGAAATCAATCTGTAGCAAGTAGTACTCTAAATATAACTACTGCTGGAACGTCTTCTACTTATGATGTAAAGCTGCGTATTACCTTTGATAATTATCCTGAAGAAACCAGTTGGGAAATCAAAGATGCGAATAATCAAGTAGTACACTCGGGAGGAACTTATCCTTCTCAACCTGATGGGTCAACTCTTAATATAACTAAAACTCTGGATGTCGGATGTTATACATTAGTACTTAAAGATTCTTATGGTGATGGTATTTGCTGTAGTTATGGTAATGGTTCCTATGAACTAACCAATAGCACTTCTGGTGCTGTACTAGCTTCTGGCGCATCGTTTACTTCTGAAGATACTAAAAACTTTTGTGTAGGAAATGCTGCAATACATAACTCTAATACAGATGTGAAAACAGATGTAGAAAGTTCTGACATTGTTATTCACCCAGTTCCTGCAAAAGATTTCATTATAATCAGAATGAATAATTTTAATGGTTCTACATACAGAATCGTTAATAAAGCGGGCCAAATAGTAAGAAATGGTAAAATGTCTGAAAATAGAATAGAACTGAACAATTTACCATCTGGAATGTATTTTGTGTCGGTTAAATCAGACACTAAAACCATAACCAAAAAACTTATTTTAAAATAAATAAAATCAAATATATTGCACAAAACCACCTTGTAAAAGGTGGTTTTTTGTTTACTATTTAGAATTACTTCTTATATGATCAATTATAAATTCAAAAAATATCATAAGAAAATTTTATCCCAAAAAAGATTTGTACATATTAATAGAATCTGTATCTTAGATACTTACTTCGTAAACACTCTTTTCACCACGTCATAATTAGAGAGAAATAATAACATAAAGGATATTTACTTTTTTTATGTTTTAAAACTAATTCTGTAGGCTACAGAAAGAATAAAAAATTCAAACCCTGATTAAAATAATGAGTTGTTACTCCTGTTTTCGGCTCGACTTTGTAAACGTTTCGTCAAAATTAGTAGTATTATGGAATAAGAAAGGACTTGTTTCCTTTCTTTTCCATATCAAAAAACAAATTACTATAAAAGGTTAAGTTTTTATTGAAATCATACAGATATTACCTCATCTTCATCTAATAATTCTTCTTGTCGCAATCGAAGCAGGATCTGAGCAACAGCAACTGTATCTTTTTCACAATAAATAATGATACGATCAATATCCTGTTCTTCATAAAAGACTTGTCGTACCTGACTCCCATCAATATCATCTTTTGGTGATGGAATGCCCAGAATATTTGTAAGTAATTTTAAAGAAGTATAGTGTTTATAGTCACCGAATTTCCATAAATCCAAAGTATCTAAATGAGACACTTCCCAGGGTTTTTTGCCAAATAGATTCAACTTATATGGTAATCCTATATTATGAATGATCATTCTACGGGCGATATAAGGAAAATCAAACTCTTTTCCGTTATGGGCACAAAGTAAATGATGTGGTCTCCCAAAATGGGTTTCAATTAAGTTTTTAAAATCGATTAGTAATTGTTTTTCCTCTCCATAAAAGGATTTGGTTCTAAAGAATCTTGTTTCCCCTTTAAATGTAAAATATCCAACAGATATACATACAATTTTGCCAAATTCTGCCCATATCCCTGCCCTTTCATAGAACTCTTCGGGAGAGAACTCTTCTTTACGTTGATATTTGGTTTTATCGGCCCACAGGTATTTGGTTTCTTCACTAAGATTTTCAAAATTCTCATGTTCAGGAACAGTTTCTATATCCAGAAACAAGATATGTTCTAGATTGAGTTTATGAAGCATTCTTTAGCATTTTATAGGCTTCTTCAATAAAAACAAAGAAATCTTCTGTAAATGATTCTCCTGGAACAAACTGACCACGATTATGCCCCAATCGTACAATCATAATATTATCCTCGGGAATACAAATTACATATTGTCCTAAAATACCTCGCATGGCAAAAATTTTCTTATCCAAGTGATCTGATAGCCAAAAACCATATCCATACATTTGTCCATCTTCAAATCTTGGTTTTGTTGCCAATTCTGTAAACTCTGCTGGTAATATTTGTTCACCAGCGAACATTCCTTTGTTTTTAAACAGCATTCCAAAACGAGCAAAATCTCTAGCATTACTTGCTATACAGCAATATGCTTTTTCCATACCACTCTCCTCTCCATCTAATTGCCACATGGCTTCATGCTCCATCCCCAAAGGTTTCCAAAAACTCTCACTTAAATATGTCGAAAGCTTTTTTCCGGTAGCTTTTTCAATAACCATACCTAATAATTGAGTATTGCCGCTTAAATATTCGAATCTTTGCCCTGGTTCTTTAACAACATCTAATCCTAACATTATATCTCTGATATTGGGATCATAATACGCTCTGGCTGTAATAGAAAACGGACTGGTATAATGCTCGGTCCAGTTAAGACCAGAAGACATTGAAGAAAGGTCTCCTACAGTCGTTTTTGCTGCAAGACCTTGAGAAAACTCAGGGAAAAAATCTCCAACAGGCTGATCCAAGCTTTTAATATGACCATCCATGATTGCTTTTCCTAACATACCTGTCACCATACTTTTTGCCATAGAAAAAGAATTGGTTTTAGAATCAATCCCAAATCCTTCGGCATAGTTTTCATACCAAATACTATCATTCTTAATAATCATAAAAGCGACAGTACCTAGCTCCTCATTAATTGCATTAAGCCTATCTGTACTTTGCACTTTATTATATCCTGGATGAGTAGCCCAGGCTGTGGTACCATTTCCTTTTTCTACAGTACGGTTATCAAAATATGAATAATCATCCAGATACGCAGTTGTGTGACCGGTCATATAAACCACTCTAACCCCTTTGAGTATATAATCATAATCAAAAATATACAACAGTGCTACACAGAGTACAATAACAATAAGTAAACTTTTTAAGAAAAATTTGAGTATCCGTTTTACCATTTCAATGTAAGTTTGAGTTAATATGATAATATTAAAAACAAGTGACTTGTTTAGCTAATGTATGAAAATTAATTACAGATAAATAAAGGGTGCCAAAATTTGGTGATTCTATATTTATTATCATCGCAATCATTCAGAAAACAATAATAAGATATCTCAGTTTCATTTTTTGAAACTGGAAATTTTTAAAACAATAACTAAGTAATTTTATGTAATTAAAATAACGATTGTTGTTTTACAGGGTTTTCATGATCGAGCAACCATTTTTTCCTCCATAATCCACCTGCATAGCCTGTAAGTGATCCATCGCTACCAATAACTCGATGACAAGGCACAATGATCCATAATGGATTTTTACCATTAGCACTTGCTGCAGCTCGTATAGATTTTGGATCCCCAAGTCTCTTTGCAATATCAAGATAGGATACTGTTTTGCCAAAAGGAATTTTAAGTAATTCATCCCAAACTTTCTTCTGAAAATCAGTACCAGTTGGGTTCAAAATAAGGTCAAAATCGGTGCGTTGACCTTCAAAATATTCTTCGAGTTGGGAGACTGCTTTTTGTAAATATAAAGGAATATCTTTTGAAGGAGTGTTAGTAGACTCTTTGGTAACAGAAACGCTTGCAATACCATCTTCATCTCCTGATATAGTTGCAATACCTAAAGGGGTTTCTATATACACTTCATCCATTACTCTTCTTTTTTATCGTCTAAAATTCCAAGTCGTTTTGCGCGGTTTTCCCAATTCTTTCGAGCTAGAATTTGCATATCAGTTTCAGTATCGCTTTCATCTACTATCTCCAAGCCTAGTAATGTTTCTATAACGTCTTCCATGGTTACCAGTCCATTTACAGAACCATATTCATCAACTACCAAAGCTAAATGATTTTTGGACTGAATCAGTTCATTAAACAAATCCGGTATTGGTAAATTTCTTGTTGTAAAAAGTATAGGTCTTTTTATTTCTCCAATTTTTTTATGACCATTCTGATTTGCCATTTCTTTAAAAATATCATCCTTTAATACCTGACCCGTTATATTGTCTGCATTCTCTTTATAGACAGGTATTCTAGAAAAACGAAGATTTTGGTTTTCATTAAAAAACTCTTCAAGTGTTGTATCTTCCGAAGCAATTTTCATTACCGTTCTGGGAGTCATCACATCTTTAGTAAAAACCTCTTTAAAAGATAATAAGTTTTTAATAACCTTAGACTCCGACTCTTCAAAAACACCCTCCTCGTGGGCAATATCTGCCATAGCCGTAAAATCTTCTCTACTTAATACAGAGCCATGATGTCCTTTACCACCGATAAGCTTGGTAGTCAATTGTAATAGCCAAAGTATACCTGTCCATTTCAATGGCCATATCAAAATTTTGAGCATTTTGGAAGTGAAATTAGCTAATTGCCTCCAATAGGTAGCTCCTATTGTTTTTGGAATAATCTCTGACAATACCAAAATTAACAGCGTCATAATTGTAGATACGATACCCACCATATTAACGCCCAATATTTCAAATTTATAGGGTAATTGCTCTGCCTGTACTCCCACCAGAATTGCTCCTACGGTATGGGCAATGGTATTAATCGTAAGAATTGCGATTAATGGTTTATCTACATCTTTTTTTAAATTTTCTAATGTAGTAGCATATGCTTTTCCTTCCTTTTTCTTGACATTTATAAAGGTTGGGGTTATGCTAAGCAAAACCGCTTCTAGGATCGAACATAAAAACGAAAAGAAAATAGAAAGTACGGCGTAAATAATTAATAGAGTCATCTTATCTTATGTATGTTGCTAAAGTAAGGATTTTGAAATGTATTTTTAGACTAAACTACTATATAAATATTAGGTATAGATCTAAGCATTAACAGAAATATAAAAAAAGCATTATGTAATGTGGATTCAGCCTTCTAGTTTATACTGAGTTAAGTCAAAGGGCAGGAATGACATAACTACCATCCCACATACCGTGGTGGTTCAATATCGTTTAGATTAAGATAAACAATGAGCTGCCCACGATGATGAGTAACATGATCTTGTAATAGGTTAAGAATTTGAAGTTTTGATTTTCGGCCTGCAAAAAAATCAACCTCAAACTTCAGATCATCTTCATCGGTTTCCTGGACATGAGTATATACTTTATCAAATGCCTTGGTGAGTAAAGCGATGATTTCAGTTTTGGTTTCTGGCAGGTTTTCTTTTAATTTCTCTCTGTCAAATTCTTCTGAAGAAAAATATGTAGTTCCTAACCAGAGCATATTTCCACGAATGTGAAATAATTGTTCTTTAAAACTCATTTCCCGTTCGGTAGGTTTAAATCCAAATTTATCTTCTGGCATTTGCTCTGCAATTTTTAAAAGATAATCTTTAGAGTTTTTCCACTTTTCGAGAAAAGCGTTTTTTGGGGTGTCTTGTTGACCCGTAATGGTACCAGAAATCAAAAAAACAAATACTAAGAGTCTGTATATCATTCTGCTTTATTGGTATTTACTTCTGTCATATATATTTCTACGGCTTTGAGTTCTTCTTCGGTAAATGTTTTGATAATTGCAAAATTCGTCTTCATCACTACAAAAGTTTCTGGATCTACAATTGGATCTGATTCTTGTTTTAAAAATGAGATCAAATCTTTATTTTGAGCTTTATAAACCTTCATAATTTCAATAACTCCAGGGCCGATAGACTTTTTATCAATCTTATGGCAAGTATAACATTTTCCTTTACCATTAAATATTTTCTTTCCCAGATCATAAGGAGAGGATTTCTCTTTTTTTGTTCCTATTTTAATATTAGAATTTTCCTTTTTTTCAGATTGACAGCTTGCACATAACAAAACTGCTGCCATGAGGAATAAGGCTATTTTTTGCATATAAATAATGAATAGTGTTACTAGTCTTTGGTTAGAAAAGACTACTTATATTTTTCTTTTATTTTCTCAATATCTTTTTTAAAACGCTCCAACAAATCTCTCGAGAAATTGGTAATCACTTTTTCTTCTTTTGGATCCATCCCTTCACTGGCATCTGCAATTTTGGCTAGTGCATACATCATAAATTCATATTCTTCATCAGGACCGTTATCAGAAAACACTTCGATTATCTTTTTATATAACGTTTCGACATCATTTTGATTCTCATTTTCGTAATCAAAAGACCACTTAATATCTTTTCCTTTTGGATGCCCTTTTAAAATATCCTCAAGTGTTTCGACTTCTTTCTTTTGTATAACTCCATCACTCATTGCAATTACATAAAGTAACTCTCCAAACGTCTGATATATTCTATCCCTACTGACCATAACTTATGATTTTTTGAATTTAACTGTTTAATTAAATTAGTGTTATACTAAGAATATACTTTACTCAAAAGACATCCATATTGAGTTTATATAATTAACCCAAAAGCTTCACCACATCTTTAGCAAAATAACTAGCAATAATTTGTGCTCCTGCTCTTTTAAAAGCCATTATTTGTTCTAGCATGACAGCATCATGATCTAACCATCCTTTTTCTGCAGCAGCTTTTAACATAGCATATTCACCACTCACCTGGTATACCGCAACAGGTACATCTACAACATCTCTGATATCTCTTACCAGATCAAGGTAACACAATCCTGGTTTTACCATCACTATATCTGCTCCTTCTTCGATATCCATAAGTGTTTCTTTGATTGCCTCATCTCGATTAGCAAAGTCCATCTGGTATGTCTTTTTATCTCCAAATCCAGGAGCAGAATCCAAGGCATCTCTAAAAGGGCCATAAAAAGCAGAAGCATACTTGGCACTATAGCTCATAATACCAGTATTCTTATAGTTTTCTTTTTCGAGTAGTTCCCGCATACTTAAGATTCGTCCATCCATCATATCACTTGGTGCAACAAAATCCGCACCTGCCTGTGCATGTGATAATGACATTTCTGCCAAAACTTTACAGGTTTCATCATTAAGAATCTGCCCATCTTCTACAATACCATCATGGCCATATGATGAATAAGGATCCAGTGCTACGTCGGTCATCACTAACATTTCGGGAACCGCTTCTTTAACAGTTTTTATTGCGCGTTGCATTAATCCATCCGAATTTAATGCCTCTGTACCCTTATTGTCTTTAAGATGATCGGGTACTTTTACAAAAAGTAATACCGATTTTAATCCTAAAGACCATAGTTCTTTAACTTCGTTACCCAGTAAATCTAAACTATACCTATAGTAATCAGGCATAGAAGATATTTCTTCTTTTATACCTTTTCCTTCCACGATAAAAAGGGGAACCAAAAAATCATGAGGAGTAATTATGTTTTCTCTTACCAAAGAACGAATGGCATCATTTGTCCTTAATCTTCTGTTTCTACGAATTTGTTGCATTCTTAACTGTAAAATTTAATCTTGTAAAGATACTCATATATCTATTACCATCTGATCATTAATTATTAAGTACCTAAAGGTAATTTTACTTAAAAATATATCAAATCATGTAACAAAACCTTAACAAATCTTACTAATATTGAAATGAATTCATCCTGACTTTTGTTCTTTATTTTTAAGTAGAATAATCATAACCTCTTAATAAAGAGGGCATAAAATACTTAGGTAGTAAAATGATAAATTTGCAACCAATAAAGCAGCGCAGAAAGAGTTTAAAAATTTAACTAGGAAATATATAAGTATGCTTACCATAAAGAATCTTAATAAAATATATCCCAATGGGACACAAGCATTAAATGATGTTAATCTCACTTTGGAAAAAGGAATGTTTGGTCTGTTAGGGCCAAATGGTGCAGGAAAATCTACATTGATGAGAACCATCGCTACATTACAATTAGCAGATTCGGGAACGATTGATTTTGATGGGATTGATGTTTTTAAACAACCGAGAGAATTAAGAAAAATATTAGGATATCTACCACAGGATTTTGGAGTATACCCAAAGGTCTCTGCAGAGATGATGCTTAATCATATTGCAAAGGTAAAAGGTATTACCAATAGCCAGGAACGTAAAGGTTATGTTGCAGACTTACTAAATAAAGTAAATCTATATAAGTTTAGAAATCGCAATCTAGGTGATTTTTCGGGAGGAATGAGACAACGTTTTGGTATTGCTCAAGCTCTTTTAGGGAATCCAAAACTAATTATTGTTGATGAGCCTACAGCTGGACTGGATCCCCTGGAGCGTAACCGTTTTCATAACTTATTAAGCGAGTTGGGTGAGAATGCTGTTGTTATTTTGAGTACTCATATTGTAGATGATGTAACCAATTTATGCCAAAATATGGCTGTATTTAATGAAGGTAAAATTCTGGTACAAGGTAATCCACAGACATTGTCTGACACTCTAAACGGAAAAGTATATAGAAAACATATTGATAAATCTGAATTAGAAACTTTTGAAAACGAATTTACGGTACTGTCTAATTACTTAAGAGGAGGAGAATTTTATATAAATGTGTATAGTGACTCTAATCCTGGAGAAGGATTTGAAGCGGTAAATAATGATTTAGAAGATTTCTATTTCTACTGTATTAATAGAAAAAAACAGGAGGCAGCAATATGATAGAAATATTCTTATTCGAACTAAGGTACCGTTTAAAACGACCTGCTACTTGGATTTATGTGGCTCTAGGAATTATAATCGCAGGTTGCTGGGGTGCTTTAATACGATCCTCTACAGCTCAATTTGTAAACAGCCCCAGTACCATCGCAGAAATCATGGGATCTATATCCATTATCTGTATTTTCTTTTATGCTGCGATCATGGGGGTTCCTATCTTCAGAGATAAAGATCATAAGACAGCGCAAACCTATTTTACATTTCCGATTACTCAAAAATCATATGTTTTAGGTCGGTTTTTGGGTAGTTATGCTATTGTTACCCTACTCAACCTCTTTATCGTATTAGGAGCAATAATCGGATTTGGCATTGGTATATTTTTAGATCGCCCTGATTATGGCACTTATACCAGCTTTAATCTATCATCTTATCTTTTGCCTTTCATATTTTTATTGCAAATCAATTCATTTTTAATAGGATCGTTATTCTTCTGTCTAATGGCCTTTTTTAAGAAAATGCCTATCATCTATCTGGGTGGAATTTGCTTGTTTTTGTTATATAGTATTTCGGGTGATTTTGTAACAAGTCTGGATAACCAATGGTTAACACCTTACCTTGATCCTTTTGGAAACAGAGCCTTTACTTTTGTCAAAAAGTATTGGTCGATTAATGAATTAAACATCAATCAACTTCCTATATACGGTGAATTTTTACTGAATAGAATGTTCTGGTTAGCTATAGGCTCACTATTCTTTCTTATTACCCTTTTCAGGTTCGATTATAAGAAGTTTTTACTTTCTGGTAAAAAAGGAAATAAAATAGAAAAAGGGGAGTATACGCCTTCACTGATTAGTTCTATAACGCAAAATTTTACCAAAAAAACAGAGTGGAACAATCTTTTTTCTCTTAGTAAAATTGAATTTCTATCTATTTTTAAAAGCCCTGTTTTTATTATTCTACTGATTATAGGAGTTATCTTTTCTGTATTCAGTATTTATAATCTTAACGAAACCTACGGAACGCCGAATTTACCACTAACCCGATATGTAGTAATGTATATTAATGGGGTTATTTCATTCTTTTCTATAATAATATTAGTTATCTATTCGGGAGAAGCTGTTCATAGAACAAGAAAAAATAAAACCTTTGTTTTTTATGATGCGTTACCTATTAGTGATTCCAGTTTGTATTTTTCAAAAATAATATCGCTTATTGGTATTGCATTAGCCCTTACGATAGCAAATATCATCATTGGTATTTTGTTCCAAACCTTTAATGGTTATTTTCAGTATGATCTGGGTATGTATTTTATCTATAATTTTGCTCTTGTATTCCCTGGTTTTTTAATGACCATCTTACTCTCTTTCTTTGTCCATGTACTGGTGAATAATAAATTTTTGGGTCATTTTATAGTTATTATCATTTATTTTGGATTGCCTCTTTTTGTAGCACTTGCTTTTAAAAGTACCAATCCTATGTATATGTTTTCTGGTACTACACCAATTTTTCTAAGTGACCTTAATGGTTTTGGTCATTATCTTACAGGAATCACTTGGTTAAATATGTACTGGATTCTCTGTACTACGATCTTGATGATTATAGGAAAGGTATTCTGGACCCGTGGATTCTTTGCCACGGCCAAAGAACGGTTATCACTGGCAAAACAAAGATTCACTCCCAAAACCATAGGGATATTTGTAGTTACGATATTAGTATTTATATCTATTGCAGGGTATAATTATTATAACCTTAAAGTCCTTAATAAGATGATCGACGGGAACCACTCGGAAAAGATAAATGCAGATGCCGAAAAAAAATATGCAAAATATATGGGCCAGGCTCACCCACAGGTAACTGATCTAAAAGCTTATATCGATATTTTTCCAGAAGACCGTAATATAAAAGCCAAAGGAGATTATAAAATCATAAACAATTACGATACTCCTATAGACACCTTATTGCTCGAAGTACAATATCCCGGTGCACATACCAATCTACAAAAAGTGATTTATAATGGTACTACACTTACACCTGTGGTTACAGATTCTGTATACAGAATGTACTTTTATAAGCTACCCAAAGCAATGCAACCCGATGAGAAAGCTGATCTTACCATAGAAGTATTTGCAGAAACCAAAGGTTTTGCCAATCACATGGAGGCCGAAATATTATATAATGGATCCTTTCTTAATAATTCTATATTTCCAAGGTTTCATTATGAACGTAGCCTGGTCGAAAATGGCGTGCGTGTAAAACATGGGCTAGAAAAACTCGATTATCTACTCCCTCCCCGAACAGATAGTCTGGCACTAAAGAAAAATCTGTTTAATGAAGATGCTAATTATATTAATTTTGAAGCTATACTAAGTACGTCTGCAGATCAAACTGCTTTGGCTCCAGGTAAATTGGTAAAACAATGGAAAGAAAATAACAGAGCCTATTATCATTATGCCTTAGAATCAAAGACCGATCTGTTTTTTAATGTCGTATCTGCACGATATGATGTAGAAAAATCCAGTTGGACTGCACCAAGCGGAAAAAAAGTGGATATTGAGATTTACCACTCTCCAAAACACAAACGTAATCTAGAGTATTTTATCAAAGGAGTTAAAGTAGCTCTAGATTACTGCTCAACCAATTTTTACGAGTATCCCAACTCGGTGATCAGGATTGTAGAATTTCCTGCACATTCGAATTTTGCACAATCTTTTGTTACTACCATCCCCTATTCTGAAGATTTTGGGTTTGCTGCTAATTTTGATAAGGCCGAAGATTTTAACTATGCATTTAGAGTTACTACTCACGAGGTAGCACACCAGTGGTGGGGGCACATTGTTACTCCTAGTAAAACATCTGGTGCTAATATTATTTCTGAAACCTTGGCAGAATATTCCTCGCTTATGACCATGAAGCATGAATATGGCGAAAACGGAATTAAAAATTTCCTTAAATATTCCTTAGATCGATATTTACAAAGTAGAGCTTTTAGTTTTAAGCCAGAACGATCTCTAATAAATGTAGAAACAGGACCACATATCTGGTATGAAAAAGGATCTATGGTGATGTATGAGCTTCAGGATCTTCTTGGTGAAGACAACGTAAATGAAGCTCTTAAAGGTTTTCTTAATGAGTATAGAGAGTATGAAAAAGGAGTTTATCCTACTTCAGAAAATCTATATGATGCCATTTATAAAATAGCTCCGGATTCCTTAAAATATGCTGTAGAAGATGGATTTACAAAAATAGTACTCTATGAAAATCGTGTTACTAGCGCTAAGACCAAAGCTTTAGATAACGGTAGATATGAAACCTCTTTTACTGTAGATTCAAAAAAAATCTACTATGATGATACTGGCAAAGAAGAACGTACCGATGACACCACGAATTATATCGAGATCGGATTATTTGGTGAAGATAGTGTTGACAAGCAGGAAGTTCCTCTTAAAACTCCATATTACTTAGAACGAAAATGGTTGAAACCCGGCGAAAATACGTTTACTATTGTTACCGATAAAAAGCCATTAAAAGCAGGTATCGATCCTTATAATAAATTAATCGACAGAAATTCTGGAGATAACTTAAGGCCGATAGAAGAAGAGTGATCTTTGGTATATCTGCTCATTTAAAATCACGATCGAGAAGCGCTGTCTTTATCGTGATTTTTTTATTTTCTACATAAAAAAATGATGCAGTATATACTGCATCATTTTTGTGTTTACTCTAAGTCCTTCGTTGACTTTGCAATTTTGACATCATAAATCTACGGTTTTACCGTAATATATGCAAATTACGCTTAACATTTTTTTAAGAGATATCATATTCAAAATCATAGGTTGAACAACCTAATCCTTACTATACAAGCTTTTAGGGCTATACAACTAATGCTCTCACTAGGAATATTTCTATACTTAAAAAATCACAATCAAGATACTATTATCTTGATTGTGATTTTTTTAATTTGTAAATTCCTTTGTAACAATTAGTTCTTGTTTCAGTCTTCCTTTTATGATTGTATCAGGCAACTTTATACATTTATATTGCGTCTTATACATATAGGAACTTTACTGATCTAAATATCAAATTATGAACCATAATCAGGTAGTATTAGCTTTACTTTTATTCATATCCATAGGTACTATGGTAACTGCTCAAACCATTACTTCAAAGGTGGTGGATAAAAAAACTAATGAGCCTATTCCATATGCAACTATACAATTATCAGAAAATCATGGAGTTATCACTAATGAAGAAGGGAGATTTAGCTTAAATCTAAATGGTGATTTCGCTAAAATTGACTCTATTTATATTTCCTCTATGGGGTATGAAAAAGTAGGTGTATCGGTAAAGAATGCAACCGATAGTATCATTTATATTCAACCCAAAGCTATAGAGCTAAAAGGTGTTTTTATTTCAAATAAAAATCTAACCGTAGATGAGATTATTGATAACGTTAAAGAACGAGTAGATCAAAATTATAATTTTGATCTATCCAAAAGACGATTATTTTTTAGAGAATCTGAGTTTAATGCTGTAAAAAAATTCGATGTCAAATTTAAAAAATCGACGATCAAAGAGCTCAACAAGAAATTGATTGATAGCGTTATTTCTATTTTACCAAGAAAAGCTGAGTTTTATACAGAAGTTTTATGTGATCTATACGGTAATTTTGACAAGCAGAAACTTCATATCATCAAAGCCGCAGAACTCTATGACAAAAACAATAAAGTGTCTATGGAGGCTGTAGCCGAACGTATGGAGACTATATTTAAGAAAAATGTAAAACCCAATTCCTATCTGAAAATAAAATCCGGTTTATTTGGCACCAAGGTACAGGTAGATTCTCTGCTGGAAAATACAGAAGAAGCATCAATTGTTAAGGATGAAATTGATAATCAAAAGAAAAAAGACGACAAGAGTGAATTTTTAAACCATCGAAAATCCGGATTGGAAAGTTTGATGTCGAGTCTTTTCTTTAACGAAGATGCGATGTCTAATTTTTTGAACAAATCAGGCAGGTATAATTTCGAACTTATCGATTATACTTATATGGATGATAATAGTGTATATATTATTAATTTTTCGCCAAAATGGAGAGCAGACTTTAAAGGTACATTATATGTTAATACCGAAGATTTTGCTATTGTTAGAGCAGATTATGAGAATGTAAAAAACCTCAAAAGCTTTAAACTTCTAGGTGTTATGTTTCGAGATAATCTGTATCGTAACAAAGTGATTTTTTCTAAAGGACAAAATAATAAATATGATCTTAAATACCTCGAAATGCGTAGAGGGAATCTATTTGGCTTTGATCGCCCTCTAAAAGTAATTGAGAAAAATAAATTTGTTAAAGGACGACGTAAACAAAACGAGTTATCGTTAGCCCTGGATGTTATTATGACTAACATAAGTAAGTTTGAGATCGTCGTTTTTGACTCCAAACAACTATCAGAAGCTGATTATAAGTCCAGTACCGAAAACAAAAGTATTAAACCTCAATATCTATCTAAATACAATCCAGAATTCTGGAAAGGATATAATATCATAGAGCCAAATTCTGCAATACGACAATTTACAGTAACTCCCGAAGTAGATTCTGGATCAAGTTCAGAATGATAAGTCATTCCAGCACTTCAATAAATCCTGTCTAAACCTATCGAAGGGTTCAAGTTGTTTATAGACTCAGCATACGCTGAAATCCATAGACAACTCGATACTCTACTATAATTTAACGTGAGTTCCATGTAAGACAATTTGCCTCATTTTGAGTGATTTTCGGCAGAAAATTGTACTTCGATCAAGCTCAGCAGAGCGATCTAAGACAAGTACGTTTTTAATCAAAAGCCTTGTCATCCTGAGCTTCGTCGAAGGGTCGATACAATTTTTCTTCGTTTCACTATGAAAAACCACTCAAATTGACGCTTTTAATACGTTTTTTTACTCCATTTTACCGTCCAATAAGTTGATAACCCGAGAGCCATATGCCATATTCTTTTCAGAATGTGTCACTTGTATAATGGTCACCCCTTCTTTATTTAATTGTGTAAAAATTTCCATGATTTCTTCTCCCTGTTTAGAATTAAGATTCCCAGTAGGCTCATCTGCCAGAATTAATTTTGGACTAGCAATAAGTGCTCTGGCAACACCAACCAATTGTTGCTGTCCTCCACTTAACTGAGAAGGAAAAAGATCTTTTTTACCCACAATATTAAAGCGATCCAACATATCGGCCACCAAAGATTTTCGCTCTGATGAACTATGTTTTTTATATAATAATGGCATCTCCAGATTTTCTTTTACCGTTAATTCATCGATCAAATGATATGCCTGAAACACAAATCCTATATATTCTTTATACAGATTAGCGCGGTGTTTTTCTTTTAATGAATGTACCTTTTCTTCCAGAAACGTATATTCTCCTTCATTAAAATCATCCAACATTCCGATGATATTGAGTAAAGTAGATTTTCCGGACCCAGAAGGTCCCATGATAGAGATAAAATCCCCTTCATTTACCCAAAAATTAATGTCTTTTAACAAAAAGACTTTCTGTCCTCCTGAGTGTACCCATTTTGATACATTTTTTAGTTGTAATAGCATATTTTATTTTTTCAGTTTTTGTTATATGTTAATCCGGGTTTAAAATGGGTATCCAAAAAAATCTCGTTTTTCGTTTTTACAACATACAAAGTAATCTATATTTTTAAGAATCAGTCGATAGAATACTTTGTTTTGTTTACCATGACGTTTTAATTATTCTTTTTAGATACCCAGTTTTTTAATCAGATTTATTTTCTATTTATCAATTTTTAAAATAGATCTCGGTTTTTAAAACCGATGAGATCCGAAATAATTTTATTCTGCTCTTAAATTTTTAACTGGATTAGATGATGCTGCTTTAATCGTTTGAAAACTTACTGTTGCCAACGTAATTATAAATGCACTTATCGCTGCCACTATAAACACCCAACTATCTATTGGGGTTCTATATGCAAAATCTTTGAGCCACTCATTTACCAAAAAATAAGCTATGGGCGAAGCAAGGATAACAGAAATAAGAACCAGTTTTGTAAATTCTGAAGAGAATAAAAAAGCTAACTCTGATACCTTGGCACCTAATACTTTTCTAATACTTAATTCTTTGATACGTTGCTCTGCAGTAAAAGCAGCCAGGCCAAATAATCCAAGACAAGCTATAAGTAATGCCATAATGGTAAATACACTAAGTATGATACCCATTCTATGTTCTGATACAAAAGTGTTTTCAAAATCCTGATCCATAAAACTATATTCAAATGGCACCGAAGGATCTATCTGTGCTATATCTTCTTTAATACTTTCGATCAACATTTGAAGGTCATCAGGGTTTTTAACCACTACAGGATTAAGTCTCATCGAATAATAGGATAATCCAGCCCCATAATCCCAAACCTTATCGTTTTGATGATGGATAATGACCAATGGTGCTATTTCTTCTTGTACACTATTAATATTAAAATCTTTAACTACGCCCATGACTTCAAATTGATCTTCACTTCCAGAGGCTAAAGCCAGTATTTTTCCAATAGGGGAATCTGCATTATAAGACTCCTTATTTCCCCACCCCAAGGTTTTAACCGCTTTTTCATTTAATATTACTTTGTATTTATCTGTAGGTCGGGACGAATCAAAATTTCTCCCGGCAACAAATTCTACTCCCAATACATCGAGATAATCTTCTTCTGTTCTTACATTTCTAAGTTGAGCTACCTGGTCATTAGCTCCCAACGTTTTGTATCGGTCTCCAGACCATATATTTGGCGGAAGCCCAAATGATTTTCCGACTTTTGAGAAAGCTGGATTTGATATCAGTTTTGTTTTAAGTGCTTCGGTATCAAAACCGATCTGCTCGATATTATGAATTTGTAGAATATTATCTTTCTCGAATCCTAAATGTAAAGAGGAAGTATATGCCAATTGCTTTTGTACGAATAAAGTACAAATCACCAGAGCAATAGAAATAGTAAACTGAAAGACAACTAATCCATTTCTAATTCCTTTTCCTTTAAATTTTGTGCTTACTTTTCCTTTAAGGGTTTCTATGGGTTGAAACATTGAAAGATAAAACGCAGGGTAGCTTCCTGAGATTAAGCCCAATCCTAATATAAATAATAGTACAATTGCCAGAAATATTGGGTTCCCTAAATACGGAATCAGTTCGAGTTGCACATCTGCCATAGTGCTAAATACCCCCAAAGAAAGTTGTACGAGTATTAAGGCAAAAACAGTACCTATCAAAACGAAGAGTGTAGATTCTAAAACAAACTGTTTGATTAGTGCTTTTCGTTTGGATCCTAAAACTTTTCTCACACCTATTTCTTTTGCTCTCTTTGATGATCTTGCTGTGGAGAGGTTCATGAAATTGATACTGGATAAGATAAGTACCAGAACACCTATGGCTCCGAATATTCTAACAAACATTGGGTTTCCTGTTGGTCCAAAGGAATGAGCAGAAGGCGCTTCAGATAGGTATATTTCTCTAAGAGGTTGCAGGTATAATGTCCAGTCGTGTCCCGCAGTAAATTCTTTAAACGTTTGATTAAAAATACGTTCTGTTGTAGGCGGTGCCCATTTTGGTGGGATAGCCTGAATTTTTTCGGAAAACGCTGCTATATTTGTTCCTTCTTTCACTAATCCATAAGTCGAAAATGCTGTCCAAATCCATTTCCAACCATTCATTTGCATCATTTCGGAATGGCTTTTTAAAGAAACCAACATATCAAATTGAATATGTGATTTATAAGGAACATCATCAAGTACTCCTTTTACGGTATAGGTTTTCCAGGAGTTATCATAATCTTTTACTTCTATTGTTTTTCCTATTGGGTTTTCTGTGCCAAAATAACGTTCTGCTGTTTTTTTTGTCATCACCATACTCATAGGTTCACTAAGCGCTGTATTAGAATCACCTTGTAAAAATTTAAAAGAAAATACGTTAAAAAAGTTTTCTTCGGCAGCAAAGTATTGTTCTTCGCTATATAAACTTGCTTCTTCATTATGTTTGGATCGTACGATCTGTGTACCCGTCCTTAAAAGTCTGGTTACTTCTTCAAACTCTGGAGCATCTTCTCTTAATGCGATAGCCACATTGGGGCCTGTAGCCGAAGATATCTCATTCCAATCACCCCAAATATTAGGCTGGTTAACTCTATAAATACGATCTGCTTTGTCATGAAAAGTATCATAGGTCATTTCACTATGAATATATAATCCAATGATAAAACATGTTCCTATCCCGATACTAAGCCCAAGTATATTAAGAATAGTAAATTGTTTTTGTCGAATAGCATTTCTCCATGCTATTTTGATATAGTTTTTGATCATTACTTTTTATTTATTCAGTTCTTAAACTTTTTATAGGGTTCATTGATGCTGCCCTAAAGCTTTTCCAACCTATGGTCATAAATGCAATTAACAGCGTTAAGCAGCCTGCCAGAACAAATATCCACCACTGTATTTGAATACGATATGCAAAATCCTGAAGCCATGTATTCATGACATAAAACCCAAGAGGAAATGCTATCAAAAATGATATACATACCAGTTTCATAAAATCGGCCGAAAGCATTTTTATGATTTGAGGCACGGTAGAGCCCAACACCTTACGGATTCCGATCTCTTTAAATCGTTGTTCGGCAGTAAAGGTTACCAGACCAAATAATCCCAAACATGCTACAAAAATGGTAAGTAGAGCAAATACTCTAAGAATGGTTCCCATTTTTTGTTCTTTTAGATAGGTTTGATTGTATAATTCATCGAGTAAACCATAATTAAAAGGTTCGTTTACTTTAAAATCGTCCCACATATCTTCTGCATTAGCAATTAATCCTTCTATATCTGAAGTCTTTGCCCTGACAATTAGCCCCGAACTCGGTTCATTAATCATAATAAGAGGATCTATAGTTTTATGTAATGATTTAAAATGAAAATCTTTTACTACCCCAATCACCGAATACTGTCTTGTACCTCCCTCATTATCAATAGACATCGTTACGGCCTGACCAATCGCATTGCCAGTAAAGCCCAAAATCCGTGCAGACGTTTCATTAATAATCAAATCGGTGGTTTCTGATCCTTCTCCTTTGGCAAAATTTCTTCCAGCAATTAACTGCATTCCCATTGTCGGGATATAGTGTTCATCAATATTATACACAACAGTTCTTCTAATCGCATCAGAATCCTGACCTGGATAAATGCTTGACATATGATTATAAGACGGTCCCGCAGGGATATGACCAGACATTGTAATATTGGATACTCTGGGGTCTTTAAATAATTGTTCCTTAAATACTGCTTCATTATTTCCTAACATCCAGGAATCCCTTAATACCAATATTTGATCTTTTTCATAACCTATATCTTTATTTTGAATGAAAGACATCTGTTGATCTACCACTATGGTAGCCAAGATAAGACCCACCGATATAGTAAACTGAAAAATGACCAGTCCACTTCTTAATCCTTTACTATTACCAGTATTGGTAAATTTGCTTTTTAGAGCAGCTATTGGGGTAAATGAAGAGAGAAAAAAAGCTGGATAGCTTCCTGCCAGAAAACTAATACCGATTCCTAATAGTAACAAGTACATCAAAACCTTAGGGTCAAGAATATAAGTTACTTCTAATGTTTTTCCGGATAGGTCATTAAATAATGGTAATGAAATCATAACCAGAATTAATGCCAATACCATAGCAATCATCGTTGCGATAAAAGATTCTATCAAAAACTGTTTAATTAATTGGCTTTTTGGTGATCCAAGTACTTTTTTCACTCCTACTTCTTTAGCTCTTTTTGATGCTGCAGCGGTAGAAAGGTTCATAAAGTTTATACACCCTATTATTAATATAAATATCGCTATTGCACCAAAAATATATACTGTTTTGATGTCACCTCCAGGTTTGAGATTGGTAGCATCTGCAAAATCAGAATGAAGATGAATATCGGTCAAAGGTTGTAGAAATAGTCCAATATCATTACCTTTTCCATTAAACTCTTCGAAAGTCATCCCCATAGATTTTTTTATCTGCGGACCCATGTATTTATGAACAATTTTTGGTAATTTTTCTTCTACATTTCTATAATCCACACGTTTATCAAGAAGAAGATAACTATGGTAACCAGATTCTATCCATTTAAGTTCTTTTGCATCTGCAAATCCCTTCATAGATCCAAAAGCGTCAAAATGAAAGTGAGAATTTGCAGGAATCTCGTTAATTACTCCTGTGACCTTATAGTGTTGATCCCATTCTTTAAACTCTAATATTTTTCCCAGAGGGTTTTCATTTCCAAAATACTTTGATGCTAATTTTTGAGTAATAACAATAGTATTAGGTTCTAGTAGTGCTGTAGCAGGATCTCCTTTAATGAGTGGTAATGTAAATACCTGAAAAAAATTAGGATCTACATACGCAAACTTTTGATCTCTAAATGTGTTGTTTTTATGGGTAATCTGTGGGGTTCCGTTTGATTTAATACGAGTTGCCTGTAAAACTTCTGGAAATTCCTCTTGTAATGTATATGCAACAGGACCGGGTGTAACGGCTTCTTTTATTAATTCACCATTCATCTTGCCTTTTAGCACAACTCTAACAATCTGATCTGCTTTTTTATGGTAGCGATCATAACTTAATTCGTCTACTACAAAAAGGAATATAATAAGGGCGGTAGCAATTCCTATAGCTAGACCCAAAATATTAATTGTAAACAAGCTTTTGTGTTTCAAAAGTGTTCTCCACGCTACTTTTATATGGTTTTTTAACATATTAATTTATTTCTTGATTGATTCAGAATCATTTACTATTCATCTCTTAGTACATCAACAGGATTTCCATTGGCCGCCATAAAACTTTGCCAACTTACTGTAAGTAATGTAATACCAAGTGCCATTATTCCTGCGAGTACAAATATCCACCAGCTAAGATTTGTCTTTAACGCAAAGTTTTCTAACCAGGAATTCATCGTATACCAGGCTATGGGAATCGCAATTATAAACGCAATCCCTACCCATTTGATAAAATCAATGTTTAGTAGTTTTAGAATCTTGAAAATACTTGCTCCGTTTACTTTTCTAATCCCAATTTCTTTTTTACGCTGTACACAGGTATAAGATGTTAACCCAAATAAGCCTAACGCGGCAATAAATATTGCCAGAAGAGTAAATATCCTAAAAGCAGCACTAAATTCTTTATCATCATTATATTGGGCTTCAAACTTTTTGTCCAAAAATGTATAATCAAAAGTTCTTTGTGGCAGTATTTGCTTCCATTTTTCTTCTATCTGGGTAATCGCTTTGTTGTATCCTGAAGCAGAAGCAATAGTCTCATCAAATTTTACTAATAAATTATCACTGCTATTGCCATGTAGAATAATCATAGGATGTATCTCTTTTTTTAATCCGAAATGATGGTAATTTTCAATAACCCCAGAAATCACCCAGTCTCTTCCAAAAAAGTTTATGGTTTTATTGATAGCTTCATTTGGGTTAAAAACTTCTATTTCGCGCATACAAGCTTCATTAATTATAACAGTATTGCTATTTCCTTTGGGATTGTTTATAAAATTGTTTCCGGCAAGAAATTGAATGTCTAATACATCAAGATAATTACTGTCTGCTGCATATTTGTAAAATACTTTTTTGCTATCCTCTGTTCCGTTGGGGTATTTCAGTCCTATGAATCCTGATAAATTATGATAACCGTCCCCAGGATACGTCTGAGTTCTTGCTGTACTCTCTACAAAAGGGAATTTTTGCAGCTCTGTTTCAAGGATTTTACATTTATTTCTAGCCAGGGAATCTGATATATTGCTTAAAAATTCACCATGAAAAGAAATAGTTTGATTCAATTCTACACCGATCGGTTGTTTTTGCATAAAATCTATTTGTTTGGTAATGACTATCGTACCAATAAGCAAAACAATAGTGGCTAGAAATTGCATAACGATCAATCCTTTTCTAATATTCAATCCACTAGCAGAAGCACGTATCTTTCCTTTTAATGCTTTTGAAGGTGAATATCCGCTTAGTAAAATAGCAGGATATAGTCCTGTTAGGATCATCCCAATTACAATAAAACTAATAATAGGCAATAGCTCTATAATAGTAGAATTCTGTATAACCAATTCTTTACCTGTAACATTGTTATAGATTGAAAGCATACTTAGGGCAAGTATAATTGCTATGGCAATTGCGATACCGTTTAGAACAATCGATTCTGTTAACGATTGCAAAATAAGTTGTATACGTTGTGCCCCGGCAACCTTACGAACACCAACTTCCTTGGCACGCTCCAAGGATTTGGTGGTGGATAAATTGATATAATTAAGCCATGATAATAACAGTACTATAAAAGCTATGGTCGTTAGAAACTTTATCCTGCTGATACTACCATTAGTTTCGGCTTCATAAGGTTTATTAGAATACAGGTGGATATCTTCTAGAGGTTCTATATTGTACCTTTCATCTTCATCGTCCTCAAAGTCACTAGCAATCACTTTACTTTTCAGAAGATCCTTATCTACATTTTCATCTATTTTTAGATACGTATAAAAATTACAATGTCCCCAGTTTAATTTTTTTTCTGCATCTGATGCAAACCAGGTCGCATAAGTATCCAAAGAAATCAGGAAATTGGTTTTCATATGAGTATTTTCGGGAATATCTTTTAAAACTCCAGTTACCGTTAATAATACTTCTTCTCCTACATGAAAGCCTAATAATGTCTTTTGTATTGGGTTTTGCGCTCCAAATATTTTTTTAGCAAAAGATTCTGTAAGTACAATAGTATTGGGTTCTTTTAGCACATTTTTTTTATCTCCTTTTAAAAGGGGATAATTAAATACTTCAAAATAGGTTTCATCTGCCATGGCACCTTTGGATTCTTCAATGATTTTTCCATCATATTTAAAAGTCACCTTATCAAAACGATAAAGACGTACCTGTTCTATCACTTCAGGGAATTCTTGTTTTAAGGTAGGGCCAATAAGATTGGCGGTTTGCGCATCCGAAGCTTCAAAAACATCACCTTCCAGAGCATCCATATATACTCGGTATACATTTTCTGATCCCTCAAAAGTGTCATAGCTACGTTCATAATTCACATAAACCATAATCAAAATAAAAGAAGCAACTCCAATGGCTAATCCCAAAATATTAATAAAGGAATAGAGTTTATTCTTTAAAAGATATCTAATTGCTATTTTAAAATATAAAGTGTGCATGATATATATTTCTATTTAGATCTCGCAGGTATGTGCCACATTTGATTCAGCAACTCTGCAAGATTTTATGATTATTCTGTTCGTAAGCTTTTTAACGGTTTAATAAATGCTGCCCCGATAGATTGATAGCTTATGGTTAGAATCGCTACTGCTATTGCCAGGGTTCCTGCTACTAAAAATATTCCCCAACCAATGTTAATACGATATGCAAAATCCTCTAGCCATCGGCTCATCATATACCAACCAATAGGAATGGCAATAGCTATTGAAATTATAATCAGTTTTAAAAAATCTAATGTCAATAATTTATATATACTTTTAAAAGGAGCTCCTAAAACCAGGCGGATACTAATCTCTTTTTTACGTTGCTCTACCATAAAAGCTGAAAGAGCAAATAAACCTAAGCACGCTACAAGGATTGCAAACAAAGCAAAACTGATGAAGATTTTACCCATACGTTGTACATCTTCATGCATTTTAGAAAAATCCTGATTTAGAAAGCTATATCTAAAAGATTGATTAGGAACGCTTTCATCCCAAATCGAGGTAATTGATTTTAATACTTGATTTATATTATCTGTGCCTAAACGTACAGAAATCATCCCTGGGCTATTACTTATAGTCATTGCCAAAGGTTGAATGTCATCTTTTAAGGTTTCAAAATGAAAATCTTCTACTACCCCAATTACAGTCCAGGATTGTCTTCCATTAGTTATTTCTTTCCCTAAAGGATTCTCAAAACCAAAATCCCTAGCCATGATCTCATTAATGACTATAGCATCGGTAGAATCTGAAGCTAATTCTCTAGAAAAATCTCGTCCTTTTTTTATACGTATATCCAAAGTGTTGATGTAATCATGGTCTACTTCCCAAATTTGTGAAGGAACGGCTATTCCATCATTTTCTTTGCCTTTTTCTTTAAAGGTATTTCCGTTTCGTTTGGTTCCTTCGATAGGTAAATAATCACTAACAGAAACTTGTTTTACTTCGGATAATTTTAATAGTCGATCTTTAAAGTTTTGTGTCTTATTCCCTAAACTTTTCGTGCCTTGAACAATCAGAACCTGTTCTTTATCATAACCTAGTTTTTTGTTCAAAATATAATTCACCTGTTGGTATATGATTAGTGTTCCGATGATAAGGATAATAGATGTAGTAAATTGAAAAATAACCAGGCCACTTCTTAGTTTACCACTTTTACTACCTGTACTCAAACTTCCTTTCAATACGCTCACTGGCTTAAAAGCAGAGAGGTAAAAGGCAGGGTATAGTCCGGCTAGAATCCCAATACATAATGCCGAAAGTAATAGTATGGGTAAAAACCACCATTGCCCCCATGGTACGACCAATGCTTTTGAAGCAATTGTATTAAAATATGGGAGTAATACCCATGCCAGTAACACCCCCAAAACAAATGAGACGATACTAAACAGGACTGATTCTGTTATAAATTGAGTAATTAAATTACTCCTAAAAGCTCCCACGGTTTTTCGTAACCCCACTTCTTTAGCGCGATTCGCTGATTTGGCTGTAGATAGGTTGATAAAGTTAACACATGCCAATAGCAGAATAAATACTGCAATGGCACCAAACAACCATACAAAACGAATATCACCATGTTTTAATCCATCACTAATATCTATTGATTTTAAATGGATATCGCTTACGGGCTGTAGTTTGAATTTATAGCTTTTTAAAAAATCAACTTTATCAAGCCTGTTAGATTCTCTAGCGGTAGGGATCATATAGTCTTCAACAATGGAGAACATTTTTTGTTCTAATTCTTGTATGTTAGTATTATCATTTACCAAAATATAGGTATGATAGTTCTGCGCACCCCAGTTATGTTTTTCATAAGGATAAAAACCTCTTCCTACCATTGTCATTAGAAAGTTATACTCAAAATGTGTGTTTTCTGGTGAATCTTTCATTACACCAGTTATTTTATAAGGTTTCTCTGTATTATTATCTAAAATCAGTGTTTTGCCAATAGCATCTCCGTTAGGAAAATATTTATCAGCTTTGGCTTGAGAGATTACTATAGTTCCTGGTTGAGATAAAGCACTTTTAGTACTTCCTTGTGCAAGAGGTATTTCTAAGATTTCTAATAACTCCTGATCTGCAAAAATAAATCCATTTTCAAAAATATTTTCTGACTCCCCTTCTATTCGAAGCTCTTTGTTTCCTGTACCAAAAAGCTCACTGGTAAGAAATCTCCCTGACTTTTGTATTTCAGGAAAATCTTCTTTTAAGGCTTTGGCAAAAGGTGCCGGGTAATGAGTCCATTTAATAAGTTCGCCCTTATGTATTACTTCTGTATATACCCTATAAATTTGTTTTTCATGAACATAATGCTTGTCATAGCTTAATTCATCTTTGATAAAAAGTGCAATTAATACACATGCCATAATCCCAACAGCAAAACCTCCTATTTTGATGAAAGTAAACATCTTATCTTTTAAGATACTTCTCTGGGCAATTTTTAAATGGTTCTTAAACATAATTGTCATTTTTTGATGATGAAAACAAATAAAGTCCGAGTTAATGCTTTATTCTGTTCGCAAGCTTTTTATTGGATTCTGCAATACTGCTGAAATTATTTTGCTGCTCACCGAAAAAAGCACCACAAATAAGGCTAGTAAACCTGCCATAACTAGATAGATGAATTTGACGCCTTCATGATATGCAAAAACATGTATCACTTTATTCGCAATGAAATAAACTGTAATAAGCCCTAGTGTTGCAGCTATGCAAAATAATATCATATACTCTTTAAGCAGTATTAGAAAAATACTTTCCACATTTGCCCCCAGGACTTTTCGTATTGCTATCATTTTCTGCTGTGTTCTTAACGAAAAAGATACCAGACTATATAACCCAAGTACTGCCAATAGTATAGCCAACACCGAGAAAAAAATAAAAATATTGATCGTACCTTTTAGTGAATTCAAAAAACTACTATCAAGTTCATGATCCAAAAAACTGAACTCAATAGGGCTTTCTGGAAAATTATTATTAAAAAGTGTATTGACCAATACCCGAGCTTCTGCTCTTTTATCCGGAGCTACTTTTATGGTAACATATGAACTACCAGAACCTTCATCCATAAAAAGGATCATAGGCGGGATTTTCTTGAATGCTGTATAGTCATTAAAATCTTTTACTACACCGATTACTTTTAAACGCCCATTATCAATTTTCTTACCCAAGGCATTGTCCCATCCGAACAATTCTAAAGCAGTTTGGTTTATGATGCATGCACTTTGGATATCTGTAGCATACTCTTCAGAAAAATCTCTTCCTTCTGTTAGTGTCATTTGGTAGGTTTTCAAAAAATCATAATCTACCCTGTGCGACCTAATCACAGCCTTACCATTAGATGTATTCCCTTCCCAGTCCATACTTTGGTGACTCCCTCCACCAAATGGAGCTGAATCTGATATAGAATAATTAAGAATATTAGGGTTTTGTAGTAATTGCTCTCCTATCGTTTTAATTACCTCCCTGTCTTCAACGTTTGTAACTTCTATCTGCGATACCAATAAATCTTCTTTTACAAACCCAATATCTCGTTGCTCTATATATTTAAACTGTTCTATAATAAGTATTGAAGTAAATACCAACGGTATCACTAAAACCAATTGAAAAACAACTAGAGTTTTTCTTAAACCTGTACGCCGTTTAATAGATGAATTACCTTGAAGAAAAGAGGAGATTTTTAAGGACGTAAGAAAGAAAACAGGGTATAGACCAGCCAAAATACCTGCAAAAAGTGAACCAAGCGCAGCATATATAAAAAATGGCCAATCCTGACTAAAAACAATAGATAAATTCTTTCCGACAATTTTATTAAAGAGTGGTAGAAACAATAGTACCAGACCTATAGCAATAATAAAAGAAATAGATACCATAACCAATGATTCGGTAATAAACTGATATCTTAAATCACTTTTTGTACTACCCATAACCTTTTTGATTCCTATTTCTAATTCTCTCTTCATAACTTGGGCAGTAGATGAATTTACATAATTTAGCAAGGTGATTAAAGCAGTGAAAATTACAACTGCAAGAAAAAGATATAGTATAGTAATCTCACTTCTATTTCCCCCGCCTCCCCTTACTTTAGAAGTTTTCATATAAATATCTCTGATGGGTCTTAAACTAAGTAGTTCTTGAATTCCATCTTCTAACGTAAGGTGATTTGTTAAAAATCCTTTTACTTTTTCTGATACCTTGTCAATTTCTGCATTATTGTCTAATTGAACATAAACAGATGCATTATTTACACCCCACCCAGCATCGAGTTTATTTTTTGTAATAGTCTCATACGAGCTAAAAGAAAGTAGATAATCAACCCTTAAATGAGAATTATCAGGATAGTCAGCAAATATGCCAGTAACTACACAATCATATTTTTTATCAATACGTACTGTTTTTCCTATACTATTATTATCAGGAGAAAGTTTTTTGGCTAATGATTCTGAAAGCACTATACTCATTGGATTTTCTAGTGAGCTGTGTTGATCACCTTCAACGAACTTTAGGCTAAAAAGTTTTAAAAACTCATTATCTGCAAATAGTCCATTCTTCTCATGATACATTGCATCATTAACACTTAGATAGTTTGCGGTAGTTCTTATACTTGTGGCATTAGTAATTTCTGGAATAGAGTTTTGTAATTCATCTGATAATGAGTACGGTGTATTATCCCAAATATCACTTTGGATATCACTAACATATGTTCTTTCTACACTAAAAACCCTATCATAATCAGTATGAAATACATCATAACTATTTTCATAATTGATATAAAAAAGCATGAAAATCACAGCCGATAAACCTATGGTAAGTCCACCGATATTTACGGCCGAATATCCTTTGTTTCTTTTTAGATTTCGCCAAGCGATTTTGATATAGTTTTTAAACATAACTATCGTTTTTTTGATTATTTATTCTGTTCGCAAACTTTTTACCGGGTTAGCGGTTGCTGCTTTAAATGCCTGTACGCATACAGTTAATATTGTAATACCCATAGTAATAGCGCCAGCTAAGGCAAAAACCCACCAACTAATCGAAATTCTGTATGCAAAACCCTGTAACCAGTCTTCCATATAGTAATATGCAAGAGGAGTAGCTATAAGTAAAGCTATGAGTACCAGTTTTACAAAATCTTTGGTAAGCATATTGATCACAGTTCCTACGCTGGCACCTAATACTTTTCGAATTCCTATTTCTTTTTTCTTCTGCTCTGCCATAAAAGAAATCAATCCAAATAAACCTAAACAACTAATTAAAATAGCCAAGCAAGTAAATACAATTGATATTCGACTTAGTCTTTTTTCTTCAACAAATAATTTTCCAACTTCTTTATCAACAAAAGTGTATACAAAGGGTGTACTAGGGTTTATTGATGTCCAGCTACGATCAAGATTAGCTAGCAAGGTTTTAAAATCTGTAGTTTCTGTTTTAACGATAAGCCATCCTGGTTCATTATCATTGAAAAGCATGATAGGAGCTATTGATTCTTTTAGAGAGGCAAAATGGTAATCGGCTACAACTCCTACAATCTCATATACCGAAGTTTCTCCTTCATACGTTTGTATCAATTTAGAACTTAATGCATTATCTATATCAATATTAAAAGCATCAATAGTAGCTTTATTAACGATAACCTGAGTACTATCATTAGTACGTAAATCACGACCAACAAGCAGAGGTGTTCCTACAGTTTCAAAATAATTATCACTAACACCATTGTATTTAACCAATGTCTGATTTACAGGGTTTTCTCCTGGGAGATGTAGTCCTAAATCATTCATTATATATTCTGATGGATAGTGATTACTACCTGCAACATCGGTAACTCCCGATACTGTTGATACTTGAGATCGTAATGCATCAAATTTTCCTATCGCTTCATCGGTTCCTAAACGAATTGCAATAAGATTTTCTTTATCAAATCCCATATCTTTGGTTTGTGAATACTCTACTTGCTTATTCACTATTATTACTGCTGCTATTAAGGCAATAGATACAATAAACTGAAAGACAACTAATGCTTTACGGAAGTTTCCACTCCCACTTGATACATTAATAGTGCCTTTAAGTACCTTAACCGGTTTGATAGCAGATAAGATCAAAGCTGGATATGCTCCAGCGAATAACCCGCTAAGTATACTTAATGCCAGTAAAGGCATTAAAATTTTCAAATCAAATAAAGCAGTATAGTCTATATTTCCCTTGGTAAGTATATTCACAAAAGGTAATACTAAAGCTGTAATAGGAATACTTACCACCAAAGCAAATAGAGATAGTAATATTGATTCTCCTAAAAATTGACGTATTAGGGATCCTCTATTTGCACCTACTGCTTTTCTCACCCCAATTTCTTTGGCACGTTTATTTGCCCGTGCCGTACTAAGATTAATGAAGTTAATACATGCTACTACCTGGATAAATAGAGCAAGAATAAGTAGTAAATATAGATATTGAATATTCGAAACGGTATCAATCTGATTAGAGATCCCCTTAGAGTAAAGGTGAATATCTTTAACCTTTTGCAATAGTAAGGCTTTATCAAAACCTACTGCTGCCAAATTTTGTGCACCACGATTTTGCAAAAATGCAGGTAATTTTTCTTGCAGTTGCTTCTCATTAGACCCAGGAAGAAGTTTTACATAACTATGTACAAAATTCTGGGTTGCAAAATTTTGTTCATTTCTTACAAACTCTCCCAATCCAGGAGAATTCATGCTTAAAATATAATTTGGATTAAGGTGAGATTTTGCAGAATTATCCTCAAAAACTCCTGTTATAGTCAAAATTAATTCATTCTCACCACTGCCTAAAACCAGATTTTTGTGTAAGGCTTCTCCAGCTCCGAATAATTTTTTGGCTAATGTAGAAGAAAGGACAACAGTATTAGGGTCTGTTAGTGCACCTGTAGCATTACCCTCTTTAAAAGAATAGCCAAATAGGTTAAAAAAAGTAGGATCTGCCAAATAACCACGAGACTCATAATAGCTTTCTTTACTATCCTGAACTCTCAATAACGCATCATTACCCTCACCAAAATATACTATACGACAAGCTTCTGTTACTTCTGGAAAATCTTCTTTTAAGGCAAAAGCTATGGGAGGAGAACTTGTAGCTGCATTAAAATCAGCACCACCATTACCGTTACCAGTAATTACAGTTCTTATTCTATAAAGAGATTCAGCATCTTCATGATGTGTATCATAACCCAATTGAGCAAATACATATACTATTATACTTAAACAGCAAACAGTACCCACAGTTAAACCCAGTAGGTTTATACATGTCTGAAGTTTATTTTTTGTGAGATTTCTCCAAGCTATTTTTAAATGATTTTTTAGCATAACTGTCGTTTTTTGATGATGATTTATTCTGTTCGTAAACTTTTTACCGGGTTGGCAATTGCTGCTTTAATACTTTGATAGCTCACAGTCAATATCGAAATCCCAACGGCGAGAAAAGCTGCAAGGATCAATACCCACCAACTAATTTCTATTCGGTATGAAAAATCTTCTAACCATTTACTCATAGCAAACCATCCTAATGGTAGAGATACCAATATTGCTATCCCAACGAGTTTAAGAAAATCAATGGTAAGTCTATATGTAATCTGACTTACACTCGCTCCCATCACCTTTCTAACACCTATCTCCTTGGTTCGTTTTTCTGCATTAAATGCAGCCAGGCCAAATAACCCAAGGCAAGCAATTAGGATCGATAGAATGGTAAATATGATAAAAATTCGCCCTAATCGTTGTTCTGCCTGATAGGTGGTATTGAAAGATTCGTCCATGAAATAGTAATCGAAAGGCTGACCTGGAGATATTCTATTCCAGATAGTTTCAATTTGCGCTATAGTATTAGAGAAATCTCCGGCATTAAGCTTTACTGCCATTGATCCAAGACTATTGTTCAACGAAAGACTCAACGCATCAATATCTCTTCTTAAAGATTCATAATGAAAATCCTTAACAACTCCCACTACAGTTCTAAATATAACATCACCTCCATCATAATCCGATGATAATCGCATACCAAGTGCTTCTTCTGGTCTTACTCCTAAGATAGCTACAGCAGATTCGTTCAAGATCATAGCTGTTGAATCTGTACTAAATTGTCGATTAAAATCACGTCCTGCAATGATTTCTAAATTTAGAGTTGATACATAATCAAAATCAACATCCCAATCATTCATATTGATTGCTTTTTCATGATCATCTTTTAACCCTTCTCTATAAAATGTACTATTACTTCGAAATGAAGGTGTTGGTAAAAAGCCACTTACCGATGTCTTTTTTACCTGAGCTAATTGCTGTACTTCTTCTTTAAAAGATGCTATTTTGTTTTCGGCAGCATACACATCATTTATAATTAAAACCTGATCTTTTATAAATCCCAAATCCTTGTTTTGAATAAATTTTAATTGTTGAAAAACAACTAGAGTACTTATAATCAAAAACACAGAAATAGCAAACTGAAAAACAACCAAGGAATTTCTGATTTTTCCTCCTCCAATACCATTTTCGGTTATACCTTTCAATGCTTGGATAGGCTTGAATTTTGACATAAAGAATGCAGGATAACTACCCGAAAAAAGACTTAATAATAGTACCGAAGCCACCAAAATTAACCAGAAAAAAGGATTGGTAAATGGTATGGAAATTTCTTTTCCCGCAAGTTCATTAAAAAAAGGAACTGCAATTGAAGCCGCTATAATGGCTAGTACTAATGACATAAAAGAAATCAAACCAGATTCTATCAAAAACTGTCTGATAAGCTCTGATTTATTAGAACCTAATGTTTTACGAACCCCTACTTCTTTTGCCCTCTTAAGAGAGTGCGCAGTGGATAGGTTCATGAAATTAACACTTGCCAGAATGATCAAAAATAATGCGATAAAAGAAAGAATATAAACGTTTTGAATATCGCCATTTGCACTTAATTCTGGATATCTACTAGAATATAGATGAATATCTGTTAAGGCTATAGTACTAAAATTAAGATAATTCCCAGAAGCCAAAAATTGTTCTTCTGTTATCCCTGGTGCATACTTTTGTACTCCAGGAATTACATAATCTCTTAATGCAGATTCTAAAAAAGTATCAAAATCTTTGATATCTGCTCCCGATCTCAGTTTAATAAAAGTTGGATAATTATGGTTTCCCCATTCGGTAGAGGCAGCATCTTCATTTCCTGCCATTGCAATAAAAACATTGTGGTTTCTAATGAAAGAGTTCTTTGGCATATCATCTATAACACCTACTACTGTATATGTATCCCTATTATCTAATATCACATTTTGCCCTAAAGCTTCATTTATCCCAAAGTGTTTTTCTGCTGCTGTTTTGGTTAGGATCAAAGTATTAGGTTCTTTTAGGGCTGTCTTGGGGTTTCCTACCAACAGATCAAGGCCAAACATCTCGAAAAAAGTTGTATCTACATAAGCTGCTCCAACTTCTTTTACATTTAACTGGGTATCACTTTTTCTTACAAACATACTCCCCAAATTCCTAAATCGGGTGGCCAGTTCTACTTGTGGATAATCTCTTTTCATGGCTTCGGCCATAGGAGCAGATACTTCTGCATATTCTTCGGCATTTCCTCCAAATTTTACATCAACATTTATCCTATAAATACGATCAGCATCTGCAAACATCTTATCAAAACTCAATTCATCGTAGATATACAATGAAATCAGTAGTCCTCCTACCATACCAATAGCAAGACCAAATGTATTTAGGAAAGTAAAAAAAGGTTGCTTTTTTAGACTTCTCCAGGCTATTTTTAAGTGATTTTTTAGCATAACTGTGGTTTTTTGATGATGATTTATTCTGTTCGCAAGCTTTTGATTGGATTGGTTGTCGCGGCTTTAATAGCTTGATAGCTCACCGTTACAAATGCTATTACAAGAGCTAAAATTCCGGCTAAAACAAATGTCTGCCACGAGATGTTTACTCTGTAGTCAAAACCCTCTAACCAATCATTTATGAAATACCAGGAAATAGGTACAGCCAAAACGATAGAAACTAAAACTAGTTTTATGAAATCTAATGAAAGAAGTGTAGTGATACTTCTAACTGATGCTCCTAAAACTTTACGAATTCCGATCTCTTTAATTCTGTTTTCTGCCATATAACTGGCAAGACCAAATAAGCCTAAGCAAGAAATGAAAATAGTGAGTAATGTAAACATACTTACAAGCTGACCTGTTCTTTTCTCGCTATTGAACTTTTTAGCATATTGCTGGTCTACAAATTCGTATTCAAAAGGGTATTCTGGATTGTACTTCTTAAAAATAGTTTCTACCATAGCAAGACTTTCTGAGGTACTGCTAGTTTTATTCAGTTTTATATGCATTACACTAAACCCAGCCTTAGTCCCTTCTATAACCATTGGTTGAATCTTTTGAAAAGGAGATTGCAATACAAAATCTTTTACAACCCCTACAATGTGCCATTCTATTCCATTATCCTTAACAATCTGACCAATAGGTTCATCAAAATTCATAAGTGCTACTGCAGATTCATTAATGAGTGCTGCGGTAGAATCTGTTGGATACTTATGTAAATCAAAGTCACGCCCAATAACAAGTTCAATTCCTAAAGTTTCCTGAATATTCTCATCTGATGAGAATCTTTGAACAAGAGTCTTGTTTTCTTCATTTTTCCCCTTCCATTCAAAATTCCAGCTATTACTCCAACCCTCTGTCACAGGTGAACTAGTTCTTGTGATAGAAGTAACAGCATTGGATGCAAGAAGTTCTTCTTTTATAAGAGAATAATTTTTTTCTGTATCACCTTGTATTACCGAGTAAATCAGATTGTTTTTTGCATAACCCATTTGCCTGTCTTGAACTTTTTTCAGCTGTTGTGAAACAATAATACTAGAGGTGATTAGTATAATGGCAGCAGAAAATTGAAGAATTACTAAAATTTTTCTTGGAGTAACGGCTGTATTTGACTTTATAAAAGTCCCTTTTAATACTGTAGAAGGCATAAATCCAGAAAGAAACAATGCGGGATAACTACCTGCCAAAAGGCCTGTAAAACATATTACTCCTAAAGTCGATCCCCAGAACCAAATATTAGTCAAATCTAATGATAATGGCTTTTCTACTAATGTGCTAAAGGTGGGCAATACAACCAAAACCAATATGAACGCTAATACTGCTGCAATGAATGATATCAGTACAGACTCTCCCAAAAACTGACATACAAGAGTTAATCTTCTTGCTCCAACTACTTTACGTACCCCTACTTCTTTTGCTCGTTTTTCGCTGCGTGCTGTACTCAGGTTCATAAAGTTGATACATGCTATTATCAAAATAATAATAGCTATGATACCAAACATTCGAATTATATCGATTCTACCCCCTATCTCTTCACCATTTTCGAAATTTGAATACAACCAGGAACGTGTAAATGGGTATAAATAAGTGACCATTTCTGGAGAATCTTTATCATATTTTTTTCTCAAATTTTTTATCTTTTTTGAGAATAAGGTGTAATCCACTCCTTTTTTAAGCATCACATAGGTAGCTACAGAATTATTACCCCAATATTTATCGTCTGAGCCACGTTGTTTTAAATAAGCCCAAGGCATTAAAAAATCAAATTCAAAGGCTGTATTTGAAGGTAAATCCTTTAGAATACCTGTAACCATAAAACTATCAGCATTATCTACCTTAACCGTTTTACCTACTGCTTGCTCATCACCAAATACTTTTTTGGCAAAAGATTCGGTAATAATCACAGAATTAACATCATCCAAAACGGTTTCTATACTACCCTCTAATAGTGGAAAACTAAATATCTTTAAAAAATCAGGATCAACAATTTTACCTATGCCGTTTATTCTTTTATTACCTTTTGCAAATAAAAATTCAGAATCCCAATTTACTCTTGTAATATGTTCTACTTCGGGATAATCTTTTTCTATGACAGATGCCATAATTTTAGGAGTAGAATTCCAAGTCCATATTTCACCATCTACCGGATATTGATTATACACCTGATAAGTACGGTCTTTATTATCATGAAATTGATCAATACCAATTTCAAAATTAATCCAGATTACAATGAGTGCGGTAACAGCCAAACCTATGGATAGTCCAACAATATTCAATACCGAGAAACTCTTATTTCTGAGTAAATTTCGCCAAGCGATTTTTAGATAGTTTTTTAACATACCTGTCGTTTTTTGATGATTTATTCTGTTCGCAAGCTTTTTATCGGATTGGCTGTTGCGGCTTTAATAGCCTGATAGCTTATTGTAACTAAAGTGATAACTAGTAATCCTGCTATTGATAAGACAAATACCCCCCAATTTATTTCTATACGATATGTATAGTTTTGTAGCCAATTATTCATGAAATACCATGCTAAAGGAGAAGCAATTGCCCCGGCAATTAAAATAAGTTTAAAAAAATCTTGTGTAACCAATAACAAAATATCGCTTACATTTCCTCCTAATACTTTTCTAATCCCTATTTCTCTTGTTTTTTGTGCCACGAAAAAGGAAATCAATCCATAAAGTCCCAGGCAACTAATAAAAATAGCTAATCCTGAAAATAATTTTGACATTAGTAAAAAGCGTTGTTCTTCCTGATATTGTTGGGCTACACGCTCATCCATAAAATCAAACTCATAGATATATTTTGGAAAAATCTCTTTCCAAAGCCTTTCAATTCCTTCTAAAGTAGTTTTAGCATTTTGGCTATAAACTTTAATTGCTAATTCGTTATATGCATTAGATTGTGGAGCAATGAATATAGGGTTCTTTGTTTCATGAAAATTCTTATCATGAAAATCGGCAACTACTCCTACAATTGATGCTTTAATTGTAGCCCCATTAAACTCTACTTGCTTACCTATTAATTCTTGGGAATTTGCAAGACCTAATTTCTGAGCAAGTTTTTCGTTTACCACGACTTCTGAGATCGAATCAGTGCGGTAAAAATTACGCCCAGCAACCAGTTTAAGATTAAATGTATTAAGGTAATCTTTATCCGCTAATTTTGCTGAAATCGAGAATTCTTCAAGTTCAGGTCTATTATTATATCGTACTCCTGTACCCCAATAATTACTTGAGGCTCCGGGACTCGTTAAACAAGCCGTATTATTTTTTACCCCAGAAAGATTATTGATTCGTTCTTTTAAACCTTCTAATTTTACGGTTTCTATATCTTCAGGAATTTCTACAATTACTATTGATTCTGTATCAAAGCCTAAATCTGCATTTACTGCATAGTTAATTTGTTCTCTGATAATAATTGTTGCGACAATAAATATGATAGAAATTGCAAACTGAGAAGTCACCAATACTTTTCGAGTTAATTTTCCACCAGTATCTTTCTGGGTAAGTTTTCCTTTTAACGCCAAAGTTGGAAGGATACGTGCCAGTATAATTCCGGGATAACTGCCTGCAAAAATTGAAACACCTATCAGCAACATCAATACAAATCCAACTACTTTAACATTAAGTAAAGAGGATATAGAAAGATCTAATTCAAAAAGTTCATTAAATGCTGGCAATACCAATATAGCAAATACTAAACCTAGTATCATCGCAAAAAAACTGATAATAAATGTCTCTGAAATGAATTGCCAAAAAAGATGTTGTCTGAAACTTCCCAGTACTTTTCTAATCCCTATTTCCTTAGAACGAGTAAAGGCTTGCGCTGTAGAAATATTGATAAAATTAATGCAAGCTACTGCGATGATAAAAAACCCTATTAACCCAAAAATCCAAAGTAAACTTACGTTGATTCCTCCATATTTATTATTAAAATGGATGTCACTTAATGCTTGTAGTTTGTAGCGATGTACATTTTTACTTTTAGGACGATGTTTTGATACCAATGAGATCAATGTATTTTCGATCTCAGCAATATTCTGATTAGGACGAAGTAACACAAAACATTTTAATGCATCACTAATTCCTCCCCAGGAATTACTGGATAAAAAGTTATCATAACTCTTTAAAGTTTTAAATGAAGGAAAGATTGTTCCTTGAATTACCGTTGTTTTTGGCAATTCTTTTAATATCCCTATTACTTGAATAGTTTCTTCATTTTCTAAAACAAATGTTTTCCCCAAAGCACTTTCGTTACCAAACATTTTTTTAGAAAAGCTTTCAGTGATATAAGCTGTATTTGGTTCTTCCAGCGTATGATCTCCTAATTTTTCGACTAATGGGAAATTTAATATCTCGAAAAAATCAGATTGAGCAAAAACTATATCTTCGTGAAAACTCTGATTGGATCTATGATCTGTACCATTAACCTGCCAATGCTCTCTTATCGTTATTTTGGAAACTTTTTCTGCATAATCATAATCTGTTTCAAAACTACCGGCAAAACCAGGAGGCACACTTGACTCATAATCAACATCATCTCGATGCTCTTCAGTTACTACTCTGTAAATTCGATCTGAATTGTTATGAAAATTATCATATTGAAGGTGGTGGGTTACAAATAAAAAAATTAAAATAGCACATCCAAAACCAAGGGTCAATCCCAAAATATTGATAGAGGTAAATACTTTTCGTTTACGAAGAGTTCTCCAGGCAATTTTTAAATGATTTTTAAACATAACTGTCGTTTTTTGATTTTCAGGATTTGATTAGAATGATGAATTCTTAGTTCATTTTTTGAATGATTGCTTCTCCTAAAATTATTCCTTTATTTATAGAGGGGTTTCCGTTATAAGCCACAGTTGCCTCTCCGTAAGCAGTAACTTTTAAATGATCTGAAACTCTTACTCTAAAATTACTTTCGCCATATGCAGTGATCTTAGTATTTTCATTATTCATTCCCAAAGTATTTACCTCTCCTTCACCATACACTGTATATTTTTGATCGTTTACACTACCCTCTTTAATTTCCAGGTAACTTTCTCCATAAATAGAAACACGTAATGAGTTTACTTTTACTGAATTCATTGTCATTTTAGATTCTCCATAGATTTTTAATCTAAAATCATCTCTTTCTATTGGACTTTTACATTCAATAATTTCTTCTCCTCGTATTGAAAGTTCTCTGAGCTGGGTATATGTTATGACAGCAGTTACCATGGTTCCTTTATAAATAGGTTTCTTTCTTTCCCACCCATTTTCGTTTGTTTTCACTGTTTTGGTTGTTGTTTTAGCTCCATCCAAATACATACGAAGTGTGTTTCCTGAAACTTCGATATTGATCTTTTCTTGCGGCAAACGTGCATTTTTGATCATAACGTTTTCTTTCTCTCCCTGAACAAAGGTTACTTGGATATGCGGACTTATAATTACTTTATCAAAGTGTTTTACGGCAATAGTTTCTGATTGACCTTGACATAGATTGATACAAAAAAATAATATTGCGATTGCTAAGTGGTACAAATATTTTATCATGACTTTAATTTTAATAAGTTTATTTGATGCGTATTACACATTGACCTTGAAAGGCTTATTTTGGCTTTCGGTCACAATTTGTCCATCAAACAGATTAATAACCCTGTGAGCATAATGAGAATCTCTGTCTGAGTGTGTTACCATAACAATGGTAGTTCCTTCCTGGTTAAGTTCGGTAAGTAAGTTCATCACTTCGATACCATTTTTAGAGTCCAGATTTCCTGTTGGCTCATCTGCCAGAATTAACTTAGCATTAGTTACTACAGCTCTGGCAATAGCTACTCGCTGTTGTTGTCCTCCTGATAATTGCTGTGGGAAATGCTTTTCGCGATGTGCGATTTTCATTCGCTCCAGCACCTGTCTTACTTTTTGCTCCCGCTCGCTCTTTTTTATATTAAGGTAAATCAGAGGAAGCTCTACGTTTTCAAAAACGGTAAGTTCATCAATCAAATTAAAGCTCTGAAATACAAATCCAAGATTTCCTTTTCTAATTTTGGTACGTTGATTTTCTTTTAATCCGCCTACTTCATGACCGTTAAAGTGATAATACCCTTCATTAGGATTATCCAACATACCAATGATGTTGAGTAAAGTAGATTTCCCACAACCCGATGGTCCCATTATGGCCACAAATTCTCCTGCTTCAACTTTTAGATTTACATTATTTAATGCCAGAGTTTCGACTTCCTCGGTTCTAAAACTCTTTTTTATGTTCTCTATCTGTATCATTTTTTGATTGATTTTTATTTTCTAAATGCTATTTATTTTAAAATTATTTTTTCGGCGTCTCCAAAACTATCATAGTTTGAAGTAATTACTTTTTCTCCTGCTTCTAATCCTTCTAGTAACTCATAATATCTTGAGTTTTGTTTTCCTATACGTATGGCTCTTTTCCATGCTACTTCACCCGAAGCATCTACAACAAAAATCCATTGACCTCCTGTACTCTGGAAAAAACTTCCCCGAGGTAGTAAAAGTGCATCATTTGATGCTCCTAGCTGCAGTTTTATATTATAGCTCTGCCCAGTTCGTATGGTTTCGGGTTTTTGATCTGCAAAAACCAGATCTACTTTAAACTTCCCGTTACGTACTTCGGGATATACTTTACGAAGACGAAGTTGATACTCTGTACCATTACGATCCAACACTGCAACCAAATCTCTTTTTACCCTATCGATATAATGTTCGTCTATTGTTGCTTCTATTTTATAATCTGTTAAAACATTTATCTGCCCTATTCGTTGTCCTTGTCTTATATTTTGCCCTATTTCTGCATCCAGAAATCCTAATTGACCATCGGCTGGAGCCCTTACATTTAAATGATCCAGACGTTCATACACCATAGAAAGTGTTTTTTGCATACGCTCCAGATCGGTATCTAATCCCGACAAAGAAGTAGCTCGAAGGGATTTATCTTGTTCTGTTTGTAGTTTAATTATTTCATGTCGTTTTTTGGATAGCTCATAGTTTTCTTTTGAAATTAAATATTCTTCCCGAGAAATCAATTCATCTTCAAAGAGAGCCTTACTCTGTTCATAATTTCGCTTCAATTTTTGTAATTCATATTCTGAACTCACTAAGTCTTTTTGACCTTCTACTTGTCTAGAATCAAAAGTCAACTTTGTCGAACGAAGGTCATTCTGTTTCAGAGCTAAATTACTTTCACTCGCCAAAATCTGTTCATAAAGAGCACTGTTTTCAAGCTTTAATATAATATCTCCTTTTTTTACCATCGCTCCTTCTTCAATAAGCTTTTCTGTTACTCTACCTCCTTCATAAGCATCCATGTAAATTGTACTTATTGGAGCTACTGCACCATTAATGGTAATATAATCATCAAATTTCCCAAAAGAAACTTCTGCTATCGACAATTTTTCTTTTTCTGTTCTAAATGTAGCTGCCGAATTTCCGGATACCATTTTCCAACCTACAAAAAACAACACTATACCTATAACAATGTATCCATAATGTTTAGGTCTTAATCCTTTTTTCTTTTCAATTTTTATATCCATTTTATTGTGCTCTATTTATATTAAAAACAGGTAATCCGTTATAAAAATCCAATGTACTTTCATTTACTTTTAAACGTAATTGCACCTGTAGGTTTTCGTTTTGTGAGTTCGCTAATAAGTTTTTAGATTGGTTGAGTTCTATAGCACTTATCAATCCTTTTTCATATTTCTTTTGTGCTATCTCAAAAGTTAAAACCTGTGCTTTCATTTTTTGTGAACTCTGTAGGTATTCTGTACGTAATGCATCTCCCTCTTGAACAAGTTGTTGAATCAATTTAAACATTTCTTGTTTTTGAATATCAAAATTATTGTCTGCCCTCATCATTTCTACCTTTTGTTGTTTTACACGCGAACGATTTGACCATCCGTTGCTGATAGGAATGCTAAGCGAAACTCCAACATATTTTGAGACATTATCCTTAATCTGGTTTTTAAAAGAGATAACTTCTCCTGTATTTTCATTGACATTAGTTTCATAATATCCCGTTTGATACCCAGCAAAAAAAGACAGAGAGGGGTACAAGCCCCCTCTGGCTATGGCTAATCGCTTTTTGGCTGCTTTTGCTTTTAACTCCTGTGCTTTTATGATAGGAACAAAAGTTGTGGCATTACTGTAAATAGAATCTTTATTTGCTCGAAGAATGTCTACATTCTCATCAGCTTCTATAAGAGAAGATTGAATAGAAATAGTAGTGACATCTTCTAAGTTCATTTCTTGTATAAGTTTAAGTTTTGCCGCTGCTACATTATTCTCATTTTGAGTAACCAATAATTGATCAGCTAATAAAGCAGATTCTGCTTCATACAAATCAGCTTTTGCTTTTTGGCCAAGTTCTACTTGTCTTTTTACAAGTTTATAATTAGTATCAGATACCCCTTCTTGTTCTTTAGAAATGGTTAAAAGCCCTTCCATAAACTGAATATCATAAAAAGCAGACATCACTCTAAATGCTAATAGATATTTTTGATGCAGCACTTCTTCATTTGCTGCTTTATGCAAAAACTTCGAAGCTTTTATCGTATTTAATTTTTGAAAACCTCTAAACAAATCAATCTCTGCATTCAACCTATAATTATTTGAGAAAAAATCCGTGTTTACAATATTGTTATTATTAGGATCTACCGATCTTCCATATCTAATATTATAGTCTGAAAATGCATTAATATTTGGCAACAAATTTCTTACCGACTGCCGATATGTTTCTTTGTTAGCATCTTGGTTGTATTTAAAATCCTTGAGCTGTAGATTATGGCCTACAGCATAGGCTACACAATCATCTAATGACCATGATTCTTGAGAATACATCGTATTTGATATCAAGATCAAGAGAAAATATAAGATTTTGTTTTTAGAATTTATCATTTATTAAACACTTAAATAATATTTTGATACCAAACCCTAACCTAATCTCATGCCAAAAACATAAACAATTGTATATCAAATACTTAAATATATAAAAATCAAAATTGAATTTTAGAAATGTAAAATTATTATACAAATAGTGTCAAATAATTTTACACTCTTATATAAGTCCTATTTCAAATTTGTAGTTTTACTATGTTAACATAAATATCAAATGATGCAGGATGGAAAAATTTTAATCATCGATGATAATAAGAGTGTCTTAAGCGCACTAGAAATCTTATTGCAGTTTGAGTACAAACATATTAAGACGATTTCTAATCCAAATCAAATCTCTTCATTACAAAATTTAAGTGATTTTGATATTGTTGCATTAGACATGAATTTTTCTGCTGGTGTAAATACAGGAAATGAAGGTTTATTTTGGCTAAGAGAAATAAAGAAAAAAGCTCCTCATACTTCGGTAATTATGATGACAGCTTATGGTGCTGTTGATCTTGCTGTAAAAGCATTAAAAGAAGGAGCTACCGATTTTATATTAAAGCCCTGGAATAATGAAAAGCTATTGGCTACAATAAAGTCAGCTTTTTTACTTCGCAAATCCAGAAAAGAAGTACAAGAACTAAAACAGAAAGAAAATCATCTGAAACGAGTAATTAATCAGAACAGTAATTATATTATTGGTAATTCTAAAGCACTTACCGCTGTCTTGAACTTAGTTAGAAAAGTAGCAAAAACAGATGTCAATGTTTTGATCACAGGTGAAAATGGAACAGGAAAAGAACTAATAGCTCGTGAATTACATAGGATGTCTCCTCGTAAAGATGAAGTTTTTATTGGTGTAGATATGGGTTCTATATCAGAAACATTGTTTGAAAGTGAGCTTTTTGGTCATACCAAAGGAGCTTTTACAGATGCCAAAGAAGATCGAGCAGGAAAGTTTGAAGCAGCAAATAACGGCTCCTTGTTTCTAGATGAAATCGGAAACTTATCGCTACAAACTCAGGCAAAACTATTATCTGCAATACAAAACAGAACTGTAGTAAGGGTTGGTTCTAATAAATCTATTTCTGTAAACATACGCCTGATTTGTGCTACTAATTGTAACCTTAATCAAATGGTAGATGATGGTATATTTCGCGAAGATTTATTATATAGAATTAATACAATTCATATAGAAGTACCTCCACTGCGAGAACGAGATAATGACATCTTGATACTGGCAGATTTTTACTTGAAAAAATTCGCATCAAAATATGGTAAACCATCTCTTCGAATAAATACTACCGCCGAAGAAAAACTAATGGGATATCATTGGCCAGGAAATGTAAGAGAACTACAACATACCATAGAAAGAGCAGTAATTTTATGCGAAGGAAATGTATTGAAACCAACAGATTTTTTATTAAGTACCAGTCCAGGAATTTCTTTGGATAAAGGCCCAGAAACTCTTGATGAAATGGAACGACTTATGATTGCTAAAGCACTTGACAAACATAATGGAAACTATAGTGCTGCAGCGAATCAACTTGGTATTTCAAGACAGACTTTATATAACAAAATAAAAAAATCATAAAACTAATGGTAAGTAGAAATCTCTATACACAACTAATCCTAAGAGTCGTAATGCTTTCCTTAACCTCACTAATGTTAGCCTTTGCATTTTTTAAAGAATTATATGTTTTTTCATTTCTAGTTCTATTATTATTTTTGTTACAAACCATATTTTTAATCAAATATCTAAACCATAATAATAGAAAGATTGCCTATTTTTTTAATTCAATTAAGAATGAAGATTTTACACTTCGATTTCCAGAAAAAGGAGGTCCAAAATCACTTAACGAATTAAATCAAAGTCTTAATAGTCTTAATGATGTAATTCGAGAAGTACACTTAAAAAACCAAAGACAAGAACAGTATTATCAGGAAATACTAAAACAAGCAGAAATTGGCATTTTAACTTTTAATCATAAAGGGCATATTCTTTTTAATAATCCTAAAGTCGAAAAACTGTTAAATTATACCCCACTAAATCATATAAAACAACTAGCACAGGTTGATAAAAAATTATATGAATTATTTAATAATATCAAACCATTCGAACGAAAACTTTTTCAACTCACCAATGAGCGAGAGACTATACAACTTGCTATTAAATCTTCAGAAATAGTATTAAACAATGAGGTTCTAAGGTTAATAACCATACAAGATATACATAACGAATTAGACGAAAAAGAAACAGATTCGTGGATAAAACTCATTAGGGTTTTGACTCATGAGATAATGAATTCTGTCACTCCTATTACTTCAATATCAGAATCTATTTTGGGTTATTATAAAGACAAAAGTGGAATCATACCGGTTACAGAGATAGATGAAAACAAAATTCACAATACTGCAAAAGGGTTAGAAGTAATCAAAAATCAGGGAAATGATTTAATGAGTTTTGTACAATCGTATCGTAGTTTTCTAAATGTACCTGTACCCGATAAGAAAATAATCAAGGTAGATGAATTATTAGAGAAGGTAAAAGTTTTAATGAGCCAGGAAATTGATTTTAATATCATCTCTTTTGATATTCTTAATACTACAGAAGATCTCGAAATTTATGCAGACGAAAAGCAAATTACCCAGATATTGGTAAACTTGTGTAAAAATGCAATTCAGGCTTTAAAAGAGACCGAAAGAGCAACTCTTATGTTTATTCTGGGAATTACACCCGAAGGAAAAAAATATATAACAGTTAAAGATAATGGCCCAGGTATCCATCCAGATATCATGAGTCAGATATTTATACCTTTTTATACTACAAAAAAAGAGGGTACTGGCATTGGTTTAAGTCTTTCTAAACAAATCATGCATATGCATGGGGGAAGTCTAACCGTTCATTCTATACCTAATAAGGAGACCTCATTCTCATTACTTTTTGAATAAAAGTTTATTCCTTATTTTACCTTATCAAGTTTTAATGTTTTAAGCAAAGCATCAAAGTAGTAATCTTCCTGATCTGGTATGATTACTACTTTATACGCTGTGTTTTTTATAATATAATGTGATGATGTTTCTGGATCTAATATTTTAGAATGATGATTAACAATCTTTTGAATAAAGTCATTGATCAAAAGTACCTCATCATAATTTATCTCTCTGCGATATGTAGGTTTATCACTTTTATAAACTAGATAATCATTCCTAAAACTAAGAGATTTTTTATCTCCAGTATGGCTATTAAACTCAAAAGTAAAATCTTTAGACGTAAATATTTTATTAATATTTTCTACAGTTGGTTCTACACTACGAGCACAACTCGCAATGAAAATAACAACAAAAATTATCTTTACTCTTTGCATGATCTATGAAAAGAATAAAGATAAAAAATATTACTATCTACAATCTTATTTTGATGCAAATCGTTTTATAGAGCTTTCAAAATCAATATCTTCCAGATTACTAATCAACAATCCAATTCCTCCGGATTTTGATGCAACTATATACTCTGTCTGAAATTTTCTATCTTTTTTATAGGCTTTTAAATATTTAAGCTTAACTACTTTCGAAGTTGGAGTAAAGAAAAATCGACCATGAATTCTTTTATACTTTACTTCCTGAACATTAGATTCATCTTGCAATTGATCATTAAGCGCGGCTACAACTCTAGCAGCTCTATGCTCATCAAACTGATAAAAATCACAAGTATAGATAAATACATAATTCTCTACATTGTTCTCATCAACAAATAGTTCGAAATCTACTTTTTTATCTTCTATTTTTTTCAATTCATGTAAAGCAACCTTTTTAAATTTCGGCTTATTTTCTAATGAATCCAATCTATTTTTAAATTCTTCAGGAGATGTTTTAGAATAACCACTTGTAAGCACAATAGTATTATTTCTAAATTCGATTGTGTTTTTAGAAAACTTAGAGAAGTTAGAAAATTTAGATTCTTTGGGTAAAAATTCGCACCCTACAATAAGGATAACGATTAGCAATAGTAGAATTTTTTTCATAAGGCATTTGTGTTAATTAATATAACATTATTATAGATAAGCCCTAAATGATTGTCTTGCAAGTTAATAAAAAAAAACCACATAATTGTCATTCAGCCGAATTTTTAAGCACTTTAACTGGTTTTTTATTTCTATTCTTGGTTTTTAAGTAAGTATTATATGGCATTATGTATTGTGATAACAGGCCTATTATCCCGTTTTCTATTCTAAATTAGAAATAAACTTTTCTACGTTAAAATTAACATCATCTTCTCCTTGTTGATCAAAGGGGTTTTCTAAATGAGATTGAATATTATCCAAGGCTACTAAAATAACACTATACAAAATTGGCATTGCAAATTCTAATCCTATTGCGTATTCTTGTGCTTTATAAGCAAAGTATGGCCCGTATAATATTGGAAGAATGACTATAAAAATATCACTATACGTTCTTAGTGTTCTGGGAGTACGATATTGATAGATATGTTTAATTTTTTCGAAAGAAATCATCATTTTACTTAAAAACTGATTTGAACGTGAAGCTTCTCCCGAGGGTAATCCGTGTTTTCTCATTTCTTTTATAAAAGAAGATAGTTCTGTAAAATTTCTGTACACCTCCTTTTCATGATTTTCTAATTCGGCTACAGGCTTTGTAAACATATGCTTACAGGCGTTCAATAATCCCTCTAAATGAATTTTTAAATCTTCTTTAAGAGCTATTGGAGGATTTTCTAACCAGTGTATTGTTGCAAAATACAATGCTCTGCCATGCGCTTTGATACTACCATATTCATCTAATGCAGTTTCTCTACGCTTATATGCGCCTCCAATAGAAAAAACGATTGGAAAAACAATAGCTGTAGCAATTAAAGTTAATGGGAAATTAGCCGTAAAATCAAAATATCTACATCCATAGCTGGATATCAGGGCTAGAAAAGTAATGATAAATGTCTTATAGTTAATGATAAGACCTATCCTTCTAATTATTTTCAACATAAATTATTGTAAGTGGTATTATACCCAATCTATTGGGTTTGTTAGTACTTCTACTAATCGTGCTTCTTCACTACCCGCTTCTGGATGGTAATCATATCGCCACTGCACATGAGGAGGAAGACTCATTAAAATGCTTTCTATTCTTCCATTGGTTTTTAGTCCAAATAGAGTTCCTTTATCGTGTACCAAATTAAATTCTACATAGCGTCCACGTCGAATTTCCTGCCAATCTCTTTGCTTTTCGGTATACGGAAGGTTTTTTCTTCTCTCTACAATTGGAGTATATGCTTCTAAAAAACTATTCCCGACTTCGGTTACAAAATCATACCAGTTTTGCATCGACATCGTATCATTTGCTTTACAATAATCAAAAAACAAACCTCCTACTCCACGACCTTCTCCACGATGTGCATTGTAGAAATACTCGTCACATTTCTTCTTGTAGGTAGTATAAAAATCCGGATGATGGACATCACAAGAGTTTTTACATATCTGGTGAAAGTGTTTTGCATCCTCATCAAATAGATAGTAAGGCGTTAAATCCTGTCCTCCACCAAACCAACTATCTACAATAGTTCCGTTTGCATCATACATTTCAAAATAACGCCAATTAGCATGTACTGTCGGCACCATTGGATTTTTAGGATGTAATACTAATGACAAACCACAGGCAAAAAAGTCAACATCACCTACATTAAAATAGCTCTGCATGGCTTTAGGAAGTGCCCCATGAACTCCAGAGATATTTACACCTCCTTTTTCGAATACATTTCCGTTTTCGATCACCCGGGTTCTTCCACCACCCCCTTCGGGGCGCTTCCATAGATCCTCTCGAAACTCAGCTTTACCATCTATTTTCTCTAATTTAGAGGTTATGGTATCTTGCAAGTCTTGTATGTATTGATAAAACTTATCTTTCATTATAATTATGTAAATATTCTTACTGGATTTTAGAAATCTAATAGAAATTAGCCACCCTACTTACGCTTCGATTTTGGAAACCTCCTCGGATGCGTTTTTTAGTTCAATTAATCCTTTTTCTTTCAAAATTTTCACAGTTTCGGTAGAAGCTGCAACCACAGATATAGGTAAGGTGATAATAAATCCTATAATTGGTATAAATAACATGAGTACAAACACAATTCCGTTACCAATAGCAGTTCCTCTATTTTTTCTTACAAACTGAATACTTTCTTTATAATTAAAATGGCGTTCCATAGTATAATCCATATTACCAAAACCTACATAATATGCTTGTATCAGAAAGATTAGTATTGTTGCTACAATACCAATAACCGGAATGAAACTTAAAATAATCAACGGAATCATAAATAGTAATTCTCTAAATAGATTTCGCACATTAATACGGATACCTCTTGATAATTGTTGGTTAAATGATGTGTCGCGATGCGCATGATCTGTTTCTCCCAGAAGATGTGTTTCTACTTTTTCTGAAACCGGACTCATAAATGGTGCAGATAATGCCATTACAATATGCTTATATAATATTAACCCTATCACCAGGATCAATAAACCACCAATATATGTACTAATGGTAGCAAATGTTTCTGACCCCCATTCCCAAACCCAAATCCGAGCAATTAAAGCGCCCAAATTATCTGAAAAGAAATATACTAATGCCACAAAAAATAATCCTGTGATTACACTTATCAAAATAGGTACAGCAAAAAATTTCCATAATCCTAATTTTGAAATAAGTTTGAATGTCCCGAAATAAGCTTTGATCCCGTTAATGATATTTTTAAGCATTGGTCACTGTTTTTTGATTGATTTACTCCTTTATATAAGTAGTCATTTTATCATTTTTGTTTCAATTTTTGAAATATTTCAAAATCTAGTATAGATCTCGCAGGTTTTTAAAAACCTGTGAAGAGTTATCTTTTACTTATTTCTACATCTCCAAAAGATAAACCAATTTATCTTTATGATCCAGTATTTCTTTGATATCTGTTACTTTCTTAGCTTTTTGGGTATTTTCCTTTAAAAAAGAGATCATTTCTTCTTCGAAACTCATGGCCAGGTTCAAAAAATATTTTCTACCGATCTCATTATTATGCAAATCCATTTCAGTTTCTATTGGTTTATTTGGAGCTAGTTTTTCGTGTAGATCGGTTATCTTTTGTGTCCAGGCAATAGATTTTTCTTTATTTTTGGTTATTCTAAAAGTAGTCTGACAAATCAATATATTCCATAACGCATGTCGAAAAGCATTAGCTTTTCCATTTTTATGATGTGCTTTTCCATAGTGCAAATCACAAATAATCATGGTTCTCCTTGTAGCTTTTAACGTTGGATAGATCAGTAAAGGATTCTGAAGCATTATCCCTGTCAATCTAAGGATTTGCCTAAAACTCAATCGTCTTAACAGACTCCTAATGCTCATTCTTATCCTTGATATTCTTTTACTGCATCTACAAAGGCTTGAGCATTCTCTACAGGAATATTAGGTAAAATCCCATGTCCCAAATTAGCGATATAACGATCTTTACCAAAAGCATCTATCATTTGTTTGACCATTTTTTTGATTTCTGCAGGTGGAGATAATAATCTCGAAGGATCAAAGTTACCTTGTAATGTTATATTTCCTCCGGTAAGATAACGAGCATTACGTGCAGAACAGGTCCAGTCTACACCAAGAGCAGCAGCTCCTGATTGCGCCATTTCCTGTAATGCAAACCAACATCCTTTTCCAAAAACGATTACTTCGGTTTCTTCTTTTAATGCATCTATGATCTGCTGAATATATTTCCATGAGAATTCCTGGTAATCCACTGGTGATAGCATCCCTCCCCAGCTATCAAATATCTGGACTGCATTAACTCCTGCTGCTACCTTTGCTTTAAGATATGCAATAGTAGTATCGGTAATCTTTTGTAACAATTGGTGTGCTGCTTCTGGTTGTGCAAAACACAATTCTTTGGCTTTATCAAAATTCTTAGATCCTTGCCCTTGTACAGCATAACATAAAATCGTCCATGGAGAACCGGCAAAACCAATTAAAGGAACACGGTTATCTAATCGTTCTTTTGTTAGTTTAATTGCATCCATTACATATCCTAATTCTTCATAAACATCGGGAACAATTACTTGTTCTACATCTGCCAAAGATCGAATTGGATTAGGAAGCCAGGGTCCAACCCCGTCTTTCATTTCGACTTCGATATTCATTGCTTGCGGGATCACCAAAATATCACTAAACAAGATTGCGGCATCGGGGCCAATGATATCTATAGGTTGTACGGTTATCTCTGCTGCCAGTTCTGGTGTTCTGCAACGCGTAAAAAAATCATATTTTGCTTTTAGTGCGCGAAACTCTGGTAAATATCGTCCTGCCTGACGCATCATCCAAACTGGTGGGCGTTCTACAGTTTCTCCTTTTAATGCTTTAAGAAATAGATCGTTTTTTAGTGCTGTCATATGTTGTTGTGAATTTTCGCAAAAGCGAAAATCGCTTTATTATTTAGTATTCAAAATGATTCTGGTTTGTATCCAAAATCATAATTTATTTTTTATTAAAATATTTTACAGCTTGAACAATTACATTCTCGACTGTAGGTTTATTAGCCACAATAATATTGTCTGTATATTTTTTAGCTTCAGAAGCAGTTGTATTTCCTATACAAAATGAAACACTTTCTTCTATTTTGTTTTCCGAAACATAACTTTGGATTCCGGATGGACTAAAAAACAATATTCCATCAAACGTTCGGTTAAATTTATTAAATTTTAAATGTGTTTTATATACTATTTGCTCTTTTACCTCAACATTATTTTGCTCTAAAAGATTAGGTAACTCATCTCTTCTCAAGTTTCCGCAAAAAAACAAAAAAGAGTCATTTTTATACTTTTTAATAATGATTTTAGCTAAATCTGATGCATTTTGAGCAGTTTCTACCACATTTAGGCCATTTTCTTGTAACAGTTTTTTAGTATTATCACCTACACAAAAACAGTTTGAAACAACCATTCCAGAATTTTTAATTGCCTTCACTGCATTCTTGCTTGTAAAAATTGCATTCTGGACTGTATCCTCAATATTAATTTCTAAAAGCTTAATAGTTATGGCTTCATACTCGACAAATCCAAGACCTGTATTTAGCAACAACTCTTTTTGGGCTGCAGAAAGCTTTTTGGTTGAGAGTATTGTTGGTGAAGTATCCAATCTATCCTATTTCTGCTTTTATCTCTTTCATCAATTCACGTCCTCCGTTACTCAATATTTCCTGAGCGCATATCTTACCCAGATTTTCCACGTCACTTATTTTTATTTCTTTATGCACTTCAATCTTATCATTTCCGTCAAGGCTAAATAAAGCTCCTGTAAAGTGAATACTATCGGTATTAATTTTTGCTAGCGCTCCTATTGGTGCAGTACAACCTCCTTCTAATTCTCGTAAAAATTCTCGTTCGATATGTACACATATTTCAGATGGTTTATCATTTAAATTTGATAAAGCCTCTCGACAATACTCATCTTCTTCTTTAGCAACAACCAACATAGCTCCCTGTGCTGGAGCGGGAATCATCCAATCCAGATCAACATAATTATCGGGTTTTAGATTAATACGTTCTAATCCTGCAGCAGCAAATATGGCACCATTCCAATCACTATCAGTCAGTTTTTGCATTCGTGTATTTACATTTCCGCGTAGATCAACTACTGTATGTGTTGGGTATTTATGTAACCATTGTGCTTTTCTTCGAAGGCTTCCGGTAGCAATTGTTCCTTTATTTTCTAAAAAATCCAACCCTTTATGGGCCAGAATATCATTTACATTAGCTCGTTTTAAAATGGCAGCTTCTACAATGCCTTTTGGTAGAATTGTTGGAACATCCTTCATCGAATGCACAGCAATATCAATATCACCATGTAACATGGCTATATCCAGTGTTTTGGTGAAAATTCCGGTAATCCCTAATTCATACAATGGTTTATCTAATATAATATCACCTGTTGATTTAACTGGAATCAAGTGGGTTTTATATCCTAATTCTTCTAAGTTTTTTTGCACGGTATTAGCTTGCCAAAGTGCTAATTCACTATCTCTGGTACCTATACGAATCGTTCTTGCCAAAGCTATTTGTTTTGTAATTGAAATACTTTCTGAATCAGTTCTATGCTTTCATCTGCCGAAGTATTATCATCTTTAAGATGATTGGCAAAATGATTTGTGATTTTCTGAATGATTCGACTGCTAATAATATCTGCTTGTTCTTCATCAAAATCTGCATACTTTTTTCGTTGTAGATTAATTTCTGCGTCTTTTAATGTCGATAATTTATTTTTAAGTGCCTTAATAGTAGGAGCAAATTTTCTGGTTTCTAACCAACTATCAAATTCTGTTTTTACTTCTTCTATAATAACTTCGGCTTGTGGGATGTATTGTTTCCTTCTTTGCAATGTGTCATCTGTCATTTTTGACAAATGATCCAGATGTACCAAAGTTACATTTGGTAACTCAATCACATCATCTGATACATTTTTTGGAATAGACAGATCTAAAATCAATAATGGTTTCTGTGAATGAATTAATTGTTTAGAAATTGTTGGATTCTGTGCTCCCGTAGCCACAATAAGAACATCTGTATTTGTTATTTCTGACTGAATATTAGCGTAATCCTTTACAATAAGATTAAATTTTCCTGCTATTTTTTCTGCTTTATCCTTTGTTCGGTTAATTAATGTGATATGGTCATTCTTGGTATGTTTTACCAAATTTTCACAGGTATTTCTACCTATTTTACCAGTCCCGAAAAGCACTATTTTCTTGTCTGAAATGTTTTCTACATTCTTAAGAATATATTGAACTGAGGCAAAAGAAACTGAAGTTGCTCCTGATGAAATCTCAGTCTCATTCTTGATGCGTTTGCTTGCCTGAATTACGGCATTGACAAGTCTTTCAAGAAAAGGATTAGTAACTTCTACTTTTTTAGAAGCTTTAAAACTTTTTTTTAGTTGACTTATGATTTCAAAATCACCTAATATCTGGCTATCCAAACCTGTACCAACTTTAAATAAATGTGATACTGCTTTACTATTTTTATGCACATATGCCACTTTTTCGAACTCTTCTACAGTTCCATGAGTATGTTCGCAAAGTAATTTGATTAATTGAAATGGGTGTTGAGCAAAACCGTGTAATTCGGTTCGGTTACAAGTAGAGGTAACAAGCAAAGCTTCAATACCTTCTTTTTTTGCTTGTTCTAGTATTCCTTCTTTGGCTTCATCGTTTACACTAAAATGACCTCTGATCTCTGCATCAGCTTTTTTATAACTAAGTCCAATAGTGTAAAAATTCGTTCCTTTCGCTCTTAAGTGAGACTCCATGCAGTCAATTCTATAATATTCCATAACAAAAGTATTTTAGATATGTCAGAAAAAATAACGCCAGAAGAACTTTAAGTGTCGGAAAACGTTGTTTAAGACATTATTTGTGTAAAAATGAGTAAAAACCCTTATTTTTGTATAGGTGACAGAGATTCTTATGTCGACAGTTTAGACTCATTCTAAATAAATAAAATTTTACAACTATGGAAATTGAACTAAAAAATAACGCTCCAGGGATTCTAGAAGAAACTCAAATCGAAGATGGTTTTCATATTTTAAAATTTCAAAACGAAACTAATGAAAATCAACGAGTTGTAAGAGACATCGACAGTAGTTTTATCCAGTTTCACTTCTGTATTAAAGGAGGTATTAAATTTAACTTTAATAACGGAAGCTATGCTATAAATCTTTCTGAAGAAAATTCACTGCTCCTCTATAATCCACAGCGCGATCTCCCCATGAATCTCGAAATGGAAAAAGATTCCTGGTTGATCACTATCCTCATTTCTATAAAAAAATTCCATTCTTTATTTTCTAAAGAGGCAGATTATATTCCTTTTCTTGGGGAAGGAAACCGTGATAAGAAGTATTATACCGATGCCAAGATCTCTCCTTCAATGGCTGTGGTATTGAATCAAATTATGAACTACAACCTGCATAAGTCAGTTAAGCTGTTATACTTTAAAGGAAAGGCGTATGAATTATTAAGTCTCTATTTTAATAGACCTGGGGATGCAGATGTAGAACAATGTCCATTTCTGGTAGATGAAGAAAATGTATTAAAAATCCGAAAAGCTAAAGAAATTATTATCGCTCGCATGGCAGAACCTCCTACGCTTCAAGAGTTATCAAATGAGATTGGATTACCTCTTAAAAAACTTAAAGACGGATTTAAGCAAATTTATGGCGAACCAGTATATACGTTTTTGTTTGATTATAAAATGGAGGTGGCCCGACAATTACTAGCCTCGGGAAGTCATAATGTAAATGAGGTAGGTCTAAAAGTAGGATATAGTACTGCAAGCCATTTTATAGCTGCATTTAAAAAGAAATTTGGCACTACTCCAAAAAAATATGTGATGAGCTTAAACTAAAACTCATTTAATCGAATGATTCCCCTCTGGGAATCCCTACTCCTTTTTGTAAGGATACTATCGAATCATACATCCCTTGATCCTCATCAGAAGCATCTGCTACAACTGATACAAAATCAAACTGTTCTAACAACTCCAGAATAAAGGGCAGTTTGTCTTTTTCGACATCTACAACTATACGTTTCATCTTTGCTTTTTTTAATCATCTAAAAATACTAAAATAAAACTACTCAACTTTCAGTTTGCCAGAATTTAACGTATTTTAAGTTCTGTTTGATTTCTAACTTAGATTATGTATTAATTCTATAATACTACTATCAAAAAGTCTTATCACTTTTAGTATCATTCCTCTTTATAGTTTGTATTTTTGTGTGTGCAAAAACAAAATTTATGAGTAAAGGAATTCTCCTTGTTAATCTTGGATCACCTGACAGTACTGATCCAAAGGATGTAAAAAAATATCTTGGTGAATTTTTGATGGATCCCAGAGTAATAGATGTTCCGTTATGGGCACGAATTTTATTGGTGAAAGGAATCATCTTAAATACCAGGCCAAAAAAATCGGCTGCAGCTTATAAAAAAATATGGTGGGATGAAGGCTCTCCTTTAATTGTACTATCAGAAAAATTACAAAAAAAAGTAGCAGATCGTACCTCAATCCCTATCGGCTTAGCGATGCGCTATGGCTCAATGAATATCAAAAAAGGATTACAGGAATTACAGGATAAAGGTGTAAATGAAGTCATGATTATTCCGCTTTATCCTCAATTTGCTATGGCAACTACAGAGACCATTTTGGTTCTTGCCGAAAAATTACAAAAAGAGCATTTTCCTAACATGAAACTTATTGATGTTCCTGCTTTTTATAACAAATCTGAATACCTCGAAATTTTATCCAAAAGTATAGCCGAAAAGTTAGAAAAATTAGATTATGAACATCTTCTATTTTCTTATCATGGGGTACCAGAAAGACATATTCGCAAAAGTGACATTACCAAATCACATTGTAAAATTGATAAATCATGTTGCAATACTCCTTCTCCAGCTCATGAGTTTTGCTATCGACATCAATGTTATTCGACCACACAACAAGTAGCTAAGAAGCTAAATTTAAAAGAAGGAACCTATTCTACCTCTTTTCAATCTCGCTTAGGCTTCGATCCATGGTTACAACCGTATACTGATCGTACTATAGAGCGCATGGGGAAAGAAGGGATTAAAAAAATGGCTATTGTAACTCCTGCTTTTGTATCAGATTGTTTAGAAACTTTAGAAGAAATTGCCATGGAAGGAGAAGAAATTTTTCATGAAGTTGGCGGTAAAGAATTCACAACCATTCCTTGTCTTAATGATCGTGATGATTGGGCAGATCTACTTGCTAATTGGGTAAATGAATGGGTTACTGTTAAAACCCAAACGGTATAATGGCAAAAATAACAGCCGAAGCTTTGGGAATAGAACCTGTAGGGAAATTGCTAATAAAACAAGCAGTCCCTGCATCTATAGGAATATTGGTGATGTCCCTTAATATTCTAATTGATTCTATCTTTGTAGGTAACTGGATTGGTTCAATTGCCATTGCGGCTATTAATGTAGTACTTCCCGTATCCTTTTTTATTGCTGCATTAGGAATGTCTATTGGCGTAGGAGGTTCTAGTATAATTTCTAGAGCATTAGGTGCTAATAATAAGGAAAAAGCACTCAAGACCTTTGGAAACCAGATTACTCTTTCTCTAATTTTTATGGTTTCTTTGGTCGTTTTAGGGTTGGTTTTTGTCGATGAAATTATTCCAAAATTTGGTGGGAAAGGAGATATTTTTGAACCCGCAAAAATCTACTATACTATTATTTTATATGGTGTACCCATCCTTGGTTTTGCTATGATGGGTAATACTGTGATCAGAGCAGAAGGAAAACCTAAATTTGCTATGACAGCTATGATCATTCCCACAGTTGGTAATCTACTGATGGACTATCTTTTTATTAACGTAATGGATATGGGAATGCACGGTGCTGCATGGGCGACAACAGGCTCGTATCTTGCTTGTTTTTTATATATTTTTTGGTTTTTCAGTTCCAAAAACTCCGAATTAAAAATCAGCTTTCGTCATCTTGGACTACAAAAAGAGATTGTTTCAGAAATTGCTTCACTTGGCGGGGTAACTCTAGCCAGACAAGCTGTAGTAAGCATTACCTATTTATTAATGAATAATATTTTATTCGACCTTGGCCAAGAAGGCCTGGTAGCTGTATATGCTATTATTGGTCGAATGTTAATGTTTGCCTTATTTCCTGTTTTTGGAGTAACCCAGGGATTTTTACCTATTGCTGGGTATAATTATGGTGCACAACACTATCCTCGTGTTAGAGAATCTATTAATACCGCAATCAAATATGCTGCAATTCTAGCTACCTTAGTTTTTATTGGACTAATGATCTTTCCTGCAGAAATAACAACTTTATTTCTAAGTAATAACCCTAATCTAGCTCCCAAAGAATTAGCACTAAATCAATATGTATTATCTCACACTGCAGAACCCATGCGATGGGTATTTGCAGCTACTCCTATTATTGCGCTTCAGCTTATAGGAGCAGCCTATTTCCAAGCAGTAGGAAAAGCCATACCTGCTTTATTACTTACGTTATCAAGACAAGGTTTCTTTTTTATTCCTTTGATTTTGATTCTTCCTAAGTTTTATGGTGAATTAGGAGTTTGGATTTCTTTCCCGATTGCAGACATATTAGCAACCATTGTTACTGGGTATTTTCTGAACCGGGAAGTAAGAACAAAACTTATCACACCAACTAACTAACCGTTTTTATTTTTTGGTAGTAGCAGCTTTGCTAATAATTTTCCATTCTCCATCAATCTTTTTTAGAAGAAAAATATCAATATATCGCATATCTTTATCTTCTATCAAAATTTCGGCTTTTGCCATAGCAATATCATTTTCTCTGTCTACAGATAGTATTTTACCTTTCCTACCATTAAATTTCCCTTGTTCTCCTTTTTCAAACCAGGAAGCATATTCTTTAATAGGTACGATCCATAGTTTTTTCTCCTTATGACTGAGGAACAAATTAGCTTCATCATAAAAAGCTTCTTTAATTGTTTCTGGTTTATTATATGAAGATCCTTCTATATATTTATTAATCGAAGATCGTATCTGATCATCTTCTGATTGTGCAATCGTGATATTACAACTTACTAAAAATAGTGTTATCCAAAAATAGGTTTTCATTTGTTTTTTTATTTATGTTATAGTTATTGATTATTTTTTATTCTTAAGATTTTCCCATTAGGTTCATCGGTTAACATATAAAGTTTCCCTTCTGGACTCTGGGCTATTTTTCTGGACCTTACTCTATCATTAACAAATAATTCTTCTACACTTTTTATAGTCGTGTTTTCAATTCTAAATCTCCAAAAACTTCCTCTACTTAATCCGGGAACGAGTAGATCATTTTTCCATTCGGGAAATTCATCACCTTTATAAAACATGAGTCCGGTAGGTGCTACAGTATGCTGCCAATACCAAATAGGATCGGTATATACAGCTCCTTCAAGTTTGGGAGGATAATATTCTTTACTTCGGTAGCTTCCGGTCGTAATAATTGGCCAGCCATAATTAGCTCCTAGTTTCAACATATTGATCTCATCTCCTTGTCGGGTGCCATGCTCACTAAACCATATATGCCCCGTCGTAGTATCTACTGTTATCCCTTGTGCAGCCCTAATCCCAATGGCATAAACCCCGGGAACAGCAGTTGTTCCAAAATCAGGATTATCGTTAGGAATACTTCCATCAGGATTTATTCGATATATTTTACCTCGTTTATCTTTCAAGTCCTGAGCAATAGGTATTTCAGGCTCATCAATTTCCTTAAACAGTCGTTCTCCCATAGTGATGTATAATTTACCATCAACCCCAAAAGTCATCCCTCCTCCGTAATGAAAATATTCTCTTGTATACGGACCAGCTTCGAGCAATGTTTTTATACTAGTTAAGGAATCATTTTTTAGTACAGCACGTACTACTTTTGTGGCATTTCCTTCTCCTTTCCTTTTTGCAGCATACGAAAGATATACGTGTTTATTGTTGCTAAAATCCGGATCCAACAATACTTCAAAAATACCCGAATTATCTCCTCCTGTAATCATTCGAATACTATCAGTTAGATCACCAGGGAAACCTTTTATAATTCCTTTTTCTTTTGAAATGAGATTTACTTTAACCAAATTTCCATCCTTCTCTGATACCAGAACTTCATCCTCTGACAAGAAAGCCATACTCCAAGGATGTTTAAGGCTATCTATCAGAATCTCTTTGGTTGGGTGCATTTTCTTTTTTGAAACTTCTGAAGATTTTTCAATTTTGGCACAAGCCACCACAATCAAAAGCAGTAAGAATATTGATTTATTCATTGATATTATTTTGAAATTTTATGAGTGCAAAATCCAAAAGAATACATCAAAATCCTTTAAAAAACATGATCTTTAAAACGAAAAATCAATTAAGCAGCACTAAATTGAGTTCTATATTGCGAAGGTGTAAGCTGAGTTTCTGCTTTAAAAGCGAGGTTAAAAGATGTAACATTACCAAAACCGCAATCATAGGCTACAGTTGCAATTTTTTCTAAAGCATACTCAGAATCCACAAGTAACTTTTTGGCTTTTGTTATTCGAAAATGATTTACAAATTCAGAAAAATTCTTTTGTTCATTCTCATTAATCACCTGAGATAATTCTCTAGAGGAAACCGATAATTTTTGTGATATAATCTGTAACGAAATACTACTATCTAAATAAATTTTTTCATTTTCAAATAGTTCTTTTACACGATTAAGTATTTTTATGGAAGCTTCTCGATCAATTCTAGAATTACTATATTTTTCTAAAGCAAAAACATGTCTTTTTAAAAGAAGATAAGAAAACATATATATTAAAAATGAAAAAGAAATAGCTCCTAGAATATAAAATGGAATAAACCCAACAAAAATACCTAGATACAGTACCCAAATCAAGCTAATTCCAATCACAATATTTCTATACCATTTTAAAAGTTTTGGATTTGCATCATTTGTGATTTTTAAAATATCCCTCCAGCAAATGGATAGATAGATACCAAAGTGAAGGAGAACCAAAGAATACGTAATAGATGAAAATAAATCTCCCCTATTAGGAATAATAGGGCTACATAAAACAAATAATACAAAAGGTATTAAATGAATATAGTTTCGGTTTGAAAACATTTGTTGTTTCTCAAAAAGAGCTTTACCATAAAACCAAAGAAAAGGACCTACAGTCAATATACTAGAAATCGCCAAGTTTCTTAACCTGGGATCGACTTCTATATAATTATGAAAAACAGATTTCCCTATTCGTATTGTTAATCCTAACAATACCAAAGCCAAAAACGCATTTGCTTTTCTATTTCCTTTTTTAAGAGTAAAAAGATAAAAACATAAGAAAAGAGCCTGGATAACTCCCAAACAACTTAAGACAAGTATAAAACCTTCTATAACCATGCTTCAAAATTAGAAATCATCTCAATAGCTAAGGTTAAAATTACGTGAAAATCTTTTGGAATAATTTTTAATTCCTGACTTTAGTATCCCATCAAATCTATTTTATCTGTAATTTCTCTGAAAACGCAAGGCTTTTAAATTAAATCTCAACTAACTATGCATTCACAATTCGGTAGAGTAATTCTTATACTCCTTTTTGCTTTCTCAACTATTTTCACATCCAACGCTCAAACATATAATCAGGAACTTTATGACGCTCTGGAGTATAGACTTATTGGACCGTTTCGTGGCGGTCGAAGTGCCGCAGTAACCGGAGTACCGGGAAAACCTAATCTATTTTATTTTGGAGCTACCGGTGGTGGAGTTTGGAAAACTACAGACGGTGGACGTACCTGGAAAAATATCTCTGATGGCTTTTTTGGGGGATCAATAGGTGCTATTGCAATATCAAAAAGTGATCCTAATGTAATTTATGTTGGAGGCGGAGAAAAAACATTACGTGGTAATGTATCTTCGGGTTATGGTGTATGGAAAAGTGTAGATGCAGGTAAAACTTGGGTGCAAGCTGGCCTTTCTAAAAGTAGGCATATCCCAAGAATAACCATTCATCCAACTAATCCTGATATTGTATACGCTGCAGCATTAGGGAATATATATAAGTCTACTCAAGATCGGGGTGTATATAAAAGTATCGACGGGGGTAAAACCTGGAGCAAAGTGTTGTTTGCAAATGAGGATTCTGGAGCGGTAGATTTAACTTTAGACCCTAATAATCCTCGAATTTTGTATGCCTCGACATGGAATGCAAGAAGAACACCTTATAGCCTTAGTTCTGGAGGAAATGGTTCTGCCCTTTGGAAAAGTACAGATAGTGGAAAAACATGGAATGAGATTTCAAAAAATAAAGGATTTGCTAAAGATACTTTAGGAATAATGGGAGTAACCGTTTCTCCTGTAAATAGTGAGCGAGTTTGGGCTATAGTAGAGAATAAAAAAAAAGGTGGAGTATATCGCAGTGATGATGGAGGTGATACCTGGAGCCAACTAAATAGCAGTAGAAGTTTGCGTCAACGGGCATGGTATTATAGTCGAATTTATGCTGACCCACAAGACATAGATGTTGTTTATGTCGTTAATGTATCCTATCATAAAAGTAAAGACGGAGGTAAAAACTTTAGCAGTTATCGTGCTCCACATGGAGATCACCATGATCTGTGGATTGCTCCAGAAAATCCGAAACGTATGGTAATTGGGGATGACGGAGGTGCACAAATCACCTATGATGGTGGTGAAACCTGGAGTACATATCATAATCAGCCCACTTCACAATTTTATAGAGTGACTACCGATAATAGTTTTCCATATCGAATTTATGCTGCTCAACAGGATAATTCTACTATACGCATCAATCATAGAAGTACAGGATGGAGTATTTCTGAAGATGATTGGGAAAGTACTGCCGGAGGGGAATCAGCTCATATTGCTGTAGACCCTAAAGATAATGATATTGTTTACGGAGGAAGTTATGATGGCTTTCTTACCAGAGTAAATCATAAAACAGAAACCGTACGTTCTATTAGCGTATGGCCAGACAATCCTATGGGACATGGAGCAGAGGATATGAAATATCGTTTTCAATGGAATTTCCCAATACTATTCTCCAAACATAATCCAAACAGATTATACACATTCTCTAATCGTGTTCATGTTACCGAAAATGAAGGACAAAGCTGGAAAGTGATCAGTCCTGATTTAACCAGAAATGATCCTGATAAACAAAAATCTTCTGGAGGTCCTATCACACAGGATAATACATCCGTAGAATATTATTGTACCATTTTTGCCGCCGCAGAAAGCCCAGTCAAAGAAGGATTACTATGGGTAGGAAGTGATGACGGACTTGTGCATGTAAGTCAGGACGGAGGAAAGTCCTGGAATAATGTAACTCCTAAAGGAATGCCAGAATGGATGATGATCAATAGTATCGAACCCAGTGTTTTTGCAGAGGGCACTTGTTATATTGCCGGAACCAAGTATAAGTCTGGAGATTTTGCTCCATATCTCTACAAAACCACTGATTATGGTAAATCATGGACAAAAATTACGAATGGAATCAAAAACGAGCATTTTACTCGCGTTCTTCGTGAGGATCCTAAACAAAAAGGATTATTATATGCCGGTACCGAAACAGGTATGTATATCTCTTTTAATGATGGAGCTGCCTGGGAACCTTTGCAGTTAAATTTACCTATTGTTCCTATAACCGATTTAACAATTAAGGACAACAATTTGATTGTTGCTACACAAGGAAGAAGCCTCTGGATAATTGATGATTTAACAGTCTTACATCAATTAAACAATGCGATGAAAACTCAAAATCATATTTTATTTAAACCTAAGAATTCTTATCGTATGGGGGGAGGAAGCGTTAAAGGTTCTAAAACAAAAGGAACTAATCATCCCGCCGGAGTCATGACTTATTTCTATCTCAAAGATTATGATGTAGCAAAAGACACTGTTTCTTTAACCTATTTTAATACTAAAAATGATACCCTAAAATCATTTAGCACAAAAGCAAAAGAGAAAAAGGATCAATTGAAAATAGAGAAAAAAGGAGCTCAAATGTTTGCTTGGAATATGAGAGGAAAAGGAGCAGAAAAATTGGATGGCATGATCCTTTGGTGGGCAAATCTTAATGGTCCAAAAGCTGTGCCCGGTAATTATAAAATAAGTCTTGCAGTAAATGGAAAAGAGGTATCCAAACAACCTTTTACAATTGTAGCTGATCCAAGAACAGAAGCATCACCACAACAAATGCAATCACAATTTGATTTTATTACCAGTATTAATAAAACAGTCGACAGAGCGCATAAATCCATAAAGAAAATCAGAAAAATTAATGCTCAGCTTAAAGCATTTTCAACACAGTACAAAGACAACTCAGCAACTAAAGATCTAGTTAAAAAAGCTTCAGACTTGCAAAAACAATTTGGTGAAATCGAAAAGGCATTATACCAAACCAAGAATAAAAGCAACCAGGATCCTTTAAACTTCCCTATTAAACTTACTAATAAATTGGGGCATTTAAACTCTCTGGTAGGTATGGGAGATTTTGGTCCTACAGAACAAGATATTGCTGTCAAAAATGAACTTACTAAAAAAATCAATGATCAATTAGCAAATTTTGAGAAATTAATTACTGAAGAAATTAAACGTTTTAATACAGAGTTCAATACCTTGCAGCTTAATTATCTTTTTGTAGAAAAATAAATGCTAGAATATTATAATTACATAAAATCCCTACACCTGATCTTTGTGATCACATGGTTTGCCGGATTATTTTATATTCCCCGGTTATTTATCTACCAAATAGAAGCTTCCCAAAAGCCTCTACCCGATCGAGATATATTAGGCCAGCAACTTAAATTAATGGCCAAACGCCTTTGGTTTATTATTACCTGGCCTTCTGCTATATTAGCCACTTTATTTGCTATTTGGTTACTTGTTTTGATGCCGGGTTGGTTACAACAATCATGGATGCATGTTAAACTAGGATTTATAGTCTTACTTATCATATATCATCTAAAATGTCATCACATCTATAACCAACTTCAATGCGATATCATAAAGTGGTCTTCTGGCCAAATGCGAATGTGGAATGAGGGTTCGACAATTATTCTTTTTTCGGTAATCTTCTTGGTCATCGTACGTGATGCAGTAAATTGGATTTATGGAGTTATAGGGATCATATCACTAGCAATCATACTTATGATGGGAATTAAATTTTACAAAAGAATCAGAAACAAAAACCCTAATGCATAATATCATTGAGTTTTCTTACAAAAACATATCAAACCAAATTAGGGAAGTCTCTTTTAATTAGAGAGGCAACTCTGGCAGATGCTAAGCAATTATTAGCATTAAAACTGGAATATCTTAAAGACACCAACACCATTCCTTTATTTGATTATGAATACTCTAATACTATAAAAGAAGAAGGAGAACTTATTCAAAACCTTCATCAACAGCCCAATAGTCTATTATTGGTTGCCGAAAGTGAAGGAGATATTATAGGAAACATTGACCTTACTGGTAGTTGGCGTAAAAAGATGCAACATACAGCCATGATAGGAATGGGGATTCATACCAAATGGCAAAACCAGGGCATCGGTACTCTTTTGATTCAAAATGTGCTAGAGTGGTCAAAAGAAAATAAAGTATTAAAAGTACTATGGTTAGAAGTTTATGCCACGAATCTTCCTGGCATTAGTTTATATAAAAAAATAGGATTCAAGGAATCTGGAAACATTGAGAATTTTTTTCTTGAAGAGGAAAAATATATAGATAAAATCACAATGATTATTAATCTTTGAGGTTACTTTTTCTCAAAGTTTGATAGTAACACAAAAATAAAAGACTGCCCAAATATTTTTTTCAGACAGTCTCTTAATTTATTAGTGTATTCGATTAGTTACACAATCTGTTATTTCTATTGCTATACATTCGTCTTACAGCTCTTATATCAAAATTAGAAACATTATTAGCATTAAATACCACATTCGGGTTTGAACCAGAAGTCATAATTGAATTAGGATCTACATTAGGTGTTCCTGGTACTTGTGTGCCAAAAAACCCTTGTTCTGAATGAAGAAACCCAATATTATGTCCAATTTCGTGAGTTAATATGTTCCCCCACTCTCTAGCTGTTACCGGGTCTCCATCAATACTAGGCTCATTAAGGTTTAATATAATCAAACCTCCTTCTACTCCATTAGTAGGAAATTCTCCAAGACCCCAGCCTCCTATTTCACCAGGATTTGCCAAACGAACCAAAATATCAGGATTGTTATTTACAGGTATCAAACGTAAAGTTGTTCTGTTAACCCTATTCCATAAGTCAATACCTCTTTGAAACCCTCTTCCGGCGGCATTATTACCTAAAGCATTCTGAATACGAATATTACCCGCCCTGTTACAGTCAACAATGGTAATAAAAGCCTGTTTTTGAAAGTTATTTTCTTTCAATGTTTCTTCGGTGATAAAAATATCACCATCCACAATATACCCTCCCTTAGTAGATGTAACGGATGTTTTATCCGTGTCAAACCCCATATTCTGTAATTTTGATAAAATTTCGGGAGATATATCCTGTTGCGTAATTGTACTGTCTTGTTGAATATCATTTTCAACATCAGTGGAACATCTTGTTATACCGATAGCAATAACTACCAGCATAGCTAATTTAATAGTTTTCATAATGAGTATATTTAAGTTGAACTCTAAAACTATTAAAACACTAACCATAAAGCAAATAAATTGTTACATATTTAACATTTTTGGGTTATTTGTACGAATTCAGACACTTTATTCTCTGTTGATCAAAAAATAATGAAAACGGTCAAGGATTATAAAATTTGGTTTTATAAGTTAGGCTGTCGTTGTTAAGACTTTTCATTATCTTCGTGCAACTTTTAGCATAATTCTATGATCAAATCTATGACAGGCTTCGGGAAGTCTATCCTTCAGCTACCTACAAAAAAAATAACAATTGAGGTTAAATCACTTAATAGTAAAAATCTAGATCTCAATGCAAGGATCCCTTCACAATACCGTGAAAAGGAGCTTGAAATGCGAAATACTATTGCAAAAAAACTAGCAAGAGGTAAAGTTGATTTCGGATTATATGTTGAAGCAACTGGTGAAGAAACATCAAACAAAGTTAATGAAGCTATTGTAAAAGAATATATGAGGCAGCTATCGAATGTACACGAAGGTGACACGATAGAGTTACTAAAAATGGCAGTTCGTATGCCTGATGCTTTAAAAACAGAACGTGAACAAATTGATGAGCAAGAATTTAATGCTATAAAAAATGAGCTTACCAAAGCTTTAACAGCAATAGAGGACTATAGAATCGACGAAGGAAAAGCATTAGAAAAAGACTTCAATATTCGTGTTAAAAATATAAGCGAGCTTCTGGATAAAGTTATACAAATAGACCCCGAACGTATGGAAGCGGTTAGAGAACGACTACATAAAGCAGTGTCTGATCTAAAGGAAGAAGTAGACCAAAATCGTTTTGAACAGGAGTTGATTTACTATCTTGAGAAGTTCGATATTACTGAAGAAAAAGTTCGATTAGCAAATCATTTGGAATATTTTACTACTACTTTAAACTCTTCGGATTCTAACGGAAAGAAACTTGGTTTTATCACTCAGGAAATAGGTCGTGAAATTAATACTATTGGTAGTAAATCTAATTATGCCTCTATGCAACAACTAGTAGTTCAGATGAAAGATGAACTCGAAAAAATTAAAGAACAATTACTAAACGTGTTGTAAATGAGCCAAGGTAAACTTATTGTACTTTCGGCACCTTCTGGAAGTGGAAAAACTACTTTAGTTAAATACTTACTTAATCAAGAAGAATTAAATCTTGGGTTTTCTATTTCTGCAGCCTCTCGAGAGCCTCGTGGAGGAGAAGTTCATGGAAAAGATTATTACTTTTTATCTTTAAGAGAGTTTAAAGACAAGATTAAAGCCGAAGAATTCCTCGAATGGGAAGAAGTATATCGAGATAATTTTTATGGAACATTAAAAACAGAAATACAACGACTTTGGGACAACGGTAAACATGTGATTTTTGATATCGATGTTGTAGGTGGTTTAGATATTAAAAGAATATATCCAGATCGTACATTGGCAATTTTTGTAAAACCGCCTAGTATTGAAGAGCTAAAGATTCGTTTGAAGAAACGTAAAACCGAATCCGAGGATAAAATCAATATGAGGGTTGCCAAAGCCTCTACCGAAATGGCTACTGCCCCACAGTTTGATGCCATCATAACGAATGATGATCTCGAAAAAGCTAAAAACGAAGTATATCAGTTGGTTAAAAAGTTTCTTTTTAAATAGGTTCTCAGACATTGGGATTCTTGTTTTACAGAAATAAAAAATGATTGTTTTCTATGAAAAAAATCGGATTGTATTTTGGGACGTTTAATCCTATTCATATCGGTCATTTGGCAATTGCCAATCATATGGCCGAGTTCTCTGATCTCGATGAGCTCTGGATGGTAGTAACCCCTCATAATCCTCATAAAAAGAAAAGTTCGTTACTAGATAATCATCATCGCTATGAAATGGTATATCGCGCAACACAGTCTTATCCTAAGCTAAAACCTAGTGATGTAGAATTTAAACTACCACAACCTAATTATACCGTACATACACTTGCGCACTTGCAAGAAAAATATCCTGAAGATCAATTTCATCTTATTATGGGAGAAGATAACCTAAAGAGCTTTCATAAATGGAAAAACTATGAGGTTATTCTCGAGAATCATAACATCTATGTATATCCGAGAATTGCTGCAGGAATTGTAGAAACTCAATTTACAGATCATCCCAAAATGCACCGAATTGATGCTCCTATTATGGAGATTTCTTCTACATTCATTCGCAAGGCGATTGCGGCTAATAAAAATGTAAGACCTTTACTTCCTAAAGTTGTATGGGAATATATTGATGAAATGAATTTCTATAGGTAGAGGAATGCATTACATTATATATAAATAAAAGCCTCATAGAGTTTATCATCTATGAGGCTTTTATTTTCTTCTATTATAATTCGATTTACTTTCCTGGGAAATCAGCTCTACGTTTCTCTAAAAATGCCGTAGTTCCTTCTTTAAAGTCTTCGGTTCCAAAGCAATTACCAAACTGTTGGATCTCTGCTTTATATCCATTTACACCATCTTCATAACCAGAATTTATAGCTTTGATAGCCGCTCCAATTGCTACAGAAGAATTTCTCATAATTTTCCCTGCTAGCTTTTCTGCCAATGGTATTAGTTCATCCTGAGCAGTTACATGATTTACCAACCCATATTGCAATGCCTGATTTGCATCAATCATTCCTGCAGTCATAATCATTTCCATAGCTCTACCTTTACCAACTAACTGTGGTAAACGCTGTGTGCCACCATATCCAGGTATTACACCTAAAGAAACTTCTGGAAGTCCCATTTTTGCATTATCGCTAGCAATTCTAAAATGCGCTGCCATTGCTAATTCTAATCCACCTCCCAGAGCAAATCCATTTACAGCAGCAATTACTGGTGTAGAAAGGTTAGCTACAAAATCAAAAAGTAACTCCTGCCCTTTTGTGGCCAGATTGCCTCCTTCCGATACCGAAAAATCAGCAAATTCACTAATATCTGCACCTGCAACAAACGCTTTTTCGCCGCTTCCGGTAATGATAATCACTTTAGTATCCGTATCAAGATTTGCAACTCTAAAAGCAGCATGCAATTCCTGAATAGTTTCCTTATTGAGTGCATTTAATTTTGATGGACGGTTGATAGTTATCGTTGTAACTCCGTTGTTTTGGGATGTTAAAATGTTGGTATACATTATAAATTATATTGTTTGTTTATGTCTTCTTTATTGTTTTAAATCTCTTTCTTAGTATTATTATAGTATTGGATAATAATTGAAGTAAGGTTACTATTCTTTTGGGAATCTAACTTTAAAAACAGTGCCTTTTCCTTCTTTTGATGTAAAGGTAATACTTCCATTATAGGTTTCTACAATATTTTTCACCATTCCTAATCCAAGTCCCATACCACTGGTTTTGGTTGTGAATTTAGGTTCGAAAACCTTCTTTGTATTTTCTTCGGTTATCCCAATCCCATTATCAGATACTGTAATAAGAACTTCTCCATTTTCTGAAAACACATCCACAATAATTTTGGGGATACGATCCTCGGGAATTGCTTGTATGCCGTTTTTCACTAAATTAGTGACTACTCGGATAAGTTGTGTTCTATCAAATTTAGCGATGATTTTTTCTTTTTCTGAAGGAAAAATGATGTAATCTTCGTTAAAAATATCTAATGCTAATCCTATAATCTTTACCACATCCAGAGTTTCGCTTTTTTGTGCCGGCATCTGTGCAAAATTCGAAAACGCAGACGCAATAGAACTCATGGTGTCAATCTGCTGAATCAAGGTATCACTATATTCCTGAACTTTTTGTCGAATATTAGGATCTTTGGGGTCAAATTTTCGCTGAAAACTCTGCACTGTTAATCGCATTGGTGTTAATGGATTTTTAATTTCGTGAGCTACTTGCTTCGCCATTTCTCTCCACGCTGCCTCTCGCTCACTCTTTGCTAGCATTGCGGCGCTTTCTTCTAACTCATCAATCATACTATTATAAGCATTAACCAATGAATAAATTTCTTCACTGGCATCACCAATATCTATTCGTTTATTTCTCTTATCTAATCTAGTTTGATCTATGGTTTCAGAAATTGTTTTTAAGGATCTGGTAATGTACTTTGATAAAAAATAAGCCAAGACTACTGCCACCAAAAGCATTAACAAATATACCTGCCCCAGACGTTGTAAAAATTGCAACAATTCTCTTGTAATCAAATCATCATCTTCGAGATATGGTAAATGTAGAATCCCTAAAGGTTTTGACCTAACATCTGTAATATAGGTATAGGATGTTAAAAATCGCTCTCCATTTTTTTCAGATTTCACCAAATATTTTTTATTAAAAAGAGATTCCAATGTGTCTAAAATAACAGGATCAATTTGGATGTCGGTAGTATCTTTGGCAAATAGGCCTTCTGATTTAACCAGTAATTCTCCCGAAAGCCCATAAATATTAATCGGCATGGAGTGTTCTTCAGAGATTTGAAAGATTCGTTGTTTCTCTCTAAAAATTAACGCTATATTTTCCTCATTTACAGGGTAAGTTGTCCTTTTTAATACATTATTAATTGTGATTTGAATTCTTTCTTCTTTTCGTTCTAATCGGCCTTGATGATATTCTTCTGCTTCCTCCTTATACTGATAGATCGTAACGGCTGCAATCAAAATAGAGGCCAACAATACCAATATGGTCATAGAGATAAAAATTCGTGTACGAAGAGAAAGTTTTAGTAGCCTCATAATATACTTTGACGGATAAAGATAACAAATATCACACCAAAATAGTTGTAAAAAGAAATCTGTGAACGCGTTGAATTTCCTAAATTTACCTAACGTTTAAGTTATGAATACTACTACACTGCTTTCTGTACAAAATCTTTGTGTCTCTTTTTTATCAGAAGAAAAAGAAAATCAGGTACTTTATGACATCTCTTTTGATATTCATAAAAATGAAATATTAGGAGTTGTAGGGGAATCAGGGAGTGGAAAATCTGTAGCTTCGTTAGCCATCCTGGGATTACTGCCTAACAAAATTTCTAGAATCACAAAAGGAGATATTATCTATGATGGTGTCTCTTTATCAAATTTTAATGAAAAAGAGTATAGAGCGATTCGTGGTAATGAGATAGCCATGATTTTTCAGGAACCTATGAGTTCTTTAAATCCTTCTATGAAATGCGGAAGACAAGTCGCAGAAATCTTATTTCAGCATACATCACTCTCTAAAACTGAAATAAAAACTGAAGTACTTTCTTTATTCGAAAAAGTAAAACTCCCAGAACCTGATCGAGCATACAAATCATATCCTCATCAATTAAGTGGAGGTCAAAAACAACGCATCATGATTGCTATGGCAATAGCATGTAAGCCAAAACTTCTTATTGCAGATGAGCCTACAACCGCACTTGATGTAACGGTACAAAAAGAGATTATCGGTTTGTTAAAAAGCCTGCAGGAAGAATATAAAATGAGTATTTTATTTATTTCTCATGATCTCTCACTAGTTTCAGAAGTTGCAGATCATGTTTTGGTTATGTATCAAGGAAAAATGATAGAATATGGAACAACCAACACTATTTTTCACACTCCTCAAAAAGAATACACCAAAGCATTAATCAATGCGAGGCCTCCGATGAATATTAGATATCAAAAACTACCAACTATTGCGGATTTTTTCGAGGATACAGATCAAAAAAAGAAAATCATTACTAAAGAACAGCGAGAACAACATCATCAGGATTTATATAGTCAACCACCATTACTAGAAGTTATAAATGTAGAAAAAAGTTATTTTTCTAAGGTTGGTTTATTTGGAAAAGCAGAATTTAAAGCTGTAGATGATGTGAGTTTTAAACTATACGAAGGTGAGACTTTGGGACTCGTAGGAGAATCTGGTTGCGGTAAATCCACTTTAGGAAATACCATTTTACAATTGGATAAAGCCAATAGAGGTCAGGTTATATACAAAGGGCAAGATATCACACAGTTATCATCTTCTGAGATACGAAGTCTTCGAAAAGAAATTCAGTTGATATTTCAGGATCCTTTTGCATCACTAAATCCAAGATTAGCTGTTGGAAAAGCAATTATGGAACCTATGCAGGCACATAATTTATACAACAATGACAAAGAACGAAAGCAAAAGGTAATAGAATTACTAGAGCGAGTAAGCCTAACCGAAGAACATTTTAACCGTTACCCACATGAGTTTAGTGGTGGACAACGACAACGAATAGGTATTGCTCGTACTATAGCATTACAACCAAAACTTATTATCTGCGATGAATCTGTAAGTGCGTTAGATATCTCTGTACAAGCACAGGTACTTAACTTACTAAATGAGTTAAAAAGTAATTTTGGTTTTACCTACATCTTCATATCACACGATCTGGCTGTAGTAAAATATATGTCTGATCAATTATTGGTTATGAATAAAGGTAAAATAGAGGAACAAGGAGATGCGGATTTGATTTATGAAAATCCACAAAAAGAATATACTAAGAAGTTAATACAGGCAATTCCTAAAAGCAGGTAAATAAATTCGCAGGCAACAACATAATAATCTAATGGATTACATTCTTTTGTTGAGCAGACAGACTGTTGAAACAATGGAAGGATATGAAAACATTTTTTTCTCATAATTTTAGCTACGTTACATGGTATAGTACCACTCCAAGTAAACAAGTCCACCTTCTGAGATGGCCTTGTTTAACATGGCTTAGATACCGTCTAATTATTTAGTAATTCCAAAGCGCGTTCTATTCCGCTATCTTTTTCTACTTGAAAATCTAAAGAAGACAAAAATGGTACTCGATTTTCTTGATTTTCAGGACCAATTCCAACAACTTCATACACGACTCCTTGTGCATCACTATATATTTCATTAGATAATCCTACTTCTGCTCCATTAGGTAATATATGCGTAAGAATAGTAGAAAAAGCACCATTTGTGTTCTCTCCTACAATGGTTACATACGGTAAATCTTTCATACATAACGTAAAAAGTTCTGCTGCGCTTACAGTATATGGACTTGTAAGCAAAATAATATCCTCTGTAAATTGAAAATCTCCTGCTGGGGCTACAGAAAAGGATGTATTCTCTGTAAAACCGTCACCTAATCTTGCTTTTTTAAAATATGAAACTCGTTCTTGATTCATAAAACGGGATACCATATTTAAAGCTACCGTATCATATCCTCCATCGTTAAAACGTATGTCGATAATCAGTTTAGAAATCCCTGATACTGAAAGATCGTTCATCATCCTATTTAATACAGCGTTTAATGTTGACAACTCATCACTAAAATTTGTCCCATATCCTTCCATTGTTGCAATAAGAATGTACCCAATATCATCATTGATCAATCCCCATATGATATTCTCTCTTTCATCTATTTCAAAATCTCCTCCTAAATATTCTGTTACTATTGTTGTCGCTTTTTGATCGACAAGATCAAAATAATCATCTACATTCTCTATGATGAGATCTCCACTTAAGTTAGCATTCAGTTTTTCCAATAATGTTGGATCTCCTGATTCAATTTCAATACCATTCTCTTCATCGGATATACTTACATGTCCATCGTCTAATAAATAAGCTAACTCTTCTATAATATCATATAAATTATCAGTTGTAACTTGATCTCTTAAATTCTCGTACTGAGACCAGTTAATATTTCTTGTTTCAAAAAAAGCATAGTAATCATTAAAAATATTCCAGAAGTGGTCAAAATTTACCTTTGGATCTTCTGTAGCAGAAATCTGATCAGGTAGGCAATTCGGATTTTGATCTGGCAATCGAACAAATTTTATTTCAGAATCAGATAATTCTGAAGAGGCTATGAGTTCATTTTCACCAATTACATCAAAGTTAAATCCAAAGAAATCTTGAAGAACAAAATCATCGTTTTGAATTGAACATCCAGCAGCATTTACATTATAGAATACATCTTTATCGTCAGTAAATTCAAAAATCCAACCTTTGTCCGCTATTGACCAAAAGCCATTTATTGGATCTGCTGCTGGAGGAGTATCATCATCAGATTGACAGGCAGTAAAAATTAATAAAATCAAGATTAGAAAATACTTTTTAAAATGCTTTATTATTTCTGTTTTTATGTTGATATATGAATTCCTCATAGTTTTATTTTTGAAATTATTCTTACAGGTAAAAAAAATGTAAAGCTTAATTCTTTCATCAAAAAACCACTTGAGTGAAAGAAAACAGCATTCTATGTTATGAAAGGTTATGAAAGTCATTAAAAACGATATCCAATACTGAAGGTAGCATAAGGCACCAAGAAATTAACCTCTCTGTCATTCCCTTTCTCAAAACCAAGCCCTACACCAACTCCAGCTTCGTAATTAAAATGTTTGCCAATGTTTCTTCTAATTCCCCAAGTAGCAACAGTCAATAGATGGTATAGATTAGATTTTTCAGCTTCTTCAGTACTATGAAAATGATAACGAGCTCTGATTGACATGTAATTACCACTATTACCATCTATTCTTTTATTCTTATCAGCACGCTTTTTTAGATTGTAGTACCAACGAGGTTCTAATGCTAAAACAGGTCTAATGTTTGCTGTATTAAGACCTCCTAACCCAACTTCACTTCGTAAAGCAACTTGATTTGATAATTTTAATTCATTGTGAGCCCATATACCTAATAATCCAATTTGAATCCCAAAAACTGATTTTTCTACTGATATGTCTTTTTCATTTTGAGAAAACCCAAAATAAGAACTCATTACTAAAAGAGAGGCAAAAAATACTTTAGTCATTTTTATGTTTTTTGATTTACTTTGTTAAAAGTATGAGCATCAAAAAAATAAAAATGCAATTTTAGAATTGTAGAAGTCCTAATACGGGATAACTACATAAATTAGGACTGTTTTTGAAGTTTCCTGTGAGCACCAGGCGATATTCCTTCACTGGTTTTGAAAGTACTATAAAAAACACTTTTGGATTTAAAACCAGCTTCCATACCAATGGCCTCAACAGAATATTTATTAAATACTGGATTATGCAATAGATTTTTAGCTGCTTCAATTCGATATTCATTTACAAATTGAATCACACTTTTGTTAAGCTCCTGATTTATGATTTGCGATAAATATCTTTCGCTAGTTTCCAGTCGATTTGCCAGATCCAATCTGCTTAAAAGAGGGTTTTTATACAGTTCTTCTTCATCCATCACCTCGTATAATTGACTAATAATTTTGGAAACTGTAGTTTCGTTTATTTTCTTTTTTAACTGAGTTCCATTTGTCCTTTTTGAAGCTAAATATTCGTGTATTTCATCTTTTTGAACTACTAGCTGTAGTCTGAAAACTCCGTAATACAATACCCACCACAATAAAAAGGAAAGCAGTATCCATAGAAAACTTGTAGCATATTCTGAATTGAATACATAGAACTCTATAGTAGATAAAAGCCAGCATATAATAATGCATATCACAAAAAGGTTTAATCTTAATAGCCAACGCTTTTTATCTTCTGAAATAGTATGAGAACCTTTTATTAATTTCCTTCCCCAAAAGATTAAAAACACATTATAGACAAATGATGCATTATCCATAATATGAAATTGCAGATCAACAAATTCTGAATTATAGAAGTTAAAAATAGTATCTAAATAAAGAATAGTTTCTATAATCAAAGAGCTAATGAAGGGAAGATAAAGCCATTTATACCAACCTTCTTTAAGGTACTTATGCTGAATTTGAATTAGAAAATAGGTAAATAGAGTAACTCCAAATAGGTACTCCAATACAGGATTGTTTAAAAATTCTAAAACCGTATCTTCTATGTCAAACCACCCTAATAAGGTCAAACTTGTCAACAAGAATAGTGATAGAGATAGATAGTTATTGGCACGATTCTTATAAAAAGAAATAGTGACTAATGAGATACTTATAAAATATCCTATACTTCCACTGACAAGAATTGCAAAACCTAATAGTATAGTATTCAATCTTTGAAAAAATTAATTATGCTCAAATTATTATTAATGTTAGTTGGTCTAAAAACTCGTTTTTTATTTATAGGATAAATATAAGCTGATGTATTGGTTTTTTGATTTAGTTTTTTTAGACTAAAATTTATTAAATTTTCAAGCGCCATAATAATCTAATAGACACAACCAAGCATATTACAAATAAAAAAAACCTGTTAAGCTTAAACAGTCTAACAGGTTTCATTCATCGCGACTTGGGGAGGTTGCGATTAATTAACAACAAAAAATCACATCAACAAAAATACTTTTTTCGCCACATAAACACAGTTTGAAATCAATTCTATTGTAGGTTTGATCGATTTCTGTAGACGATTTATACGTTTTTTCATAATAGGGGAAACTTGTGTGGGTTAATAATTTTTTTTAATCCTTATAAAAAATAATATATATAGGGGACACTATTTTTTATCGGGACACTAATATGCAAAATATTTTCAACAATAACGTTTAAATACACAAAAAAATCGACGAAATACGCAAAATTTTAACATTTAAATGCATATTGTTGATTTTTAAAGGTTAAAGTAAAGGTTTAAGGGTATAGAGATACTGTTGAAAGTGTAGTATTTTTCTTTCAAAAACAAGATAATCAGATCCTGTCATTACTAAACGACTCTTTTGCTAATTTATTATTCGTAGAGGTTTAATTATTATTCGTTACCATATTCATAGAATTAGATTTAAATTAACCCAATATCATTTCAGGAATATCCCCTTCAATTATAAGATTTCCTTCAGTAGCATTCTTAATTTCTTCTACAGATACTCCAGGAGCTCTTTCTAAAAGTTTAAAGCCTTTATCTGTAACTTCCAGAAAAGCCAGATTTGTAACTATCTTTTTCACACAACCAACTCCTGTAAGCGGAAGCGAGCATTTTTTAAGTAATTTAGACGCTCCTGCCTTATTCGTATGCATCATCGCCACAATAATATTCTCTGCACTAGCTACAAGATCCATTGCTCCCCCCATTCCTTTTACCATTTTACCCGGGATTTTCCAGTTTGCTATATCTCCTTCTTCAGAAACTTCCATTGCTCCCAAAATTGTTAAATCAACGTGTTGCCCTCGAATCATACCAAAACTTAGTGCAGAGTCAAAAAATGATGCGCCCGGCATTGTAGTAATAGTTTGTTTCCCTGCATTTATAATATCAGCATCTTCTTCTCCTTCATAAGGAAAAGGCCCCATTCCTAAGACACCGTTTTCGCTTTGAAACTCTACTTCTATACCTTGAGGGATATAATTGGCAACCAATGTGGGTATACCAATTCCCAGATTAACAAAATATCCGTCCTGTAGTTCTTTAGCAATACGCTTTGCAATTCCGTTTTTATCTAACATAATTATTTTCTTCTAATCTTATATGAATTAAAATGATTGGTTGACTTACCTTCCTGAATCCATATTAATAATGGTATTGAGATCACAGCCAAAGCTATAAGACCATAAAAACTTAAAAGAATAACAGCAACTACCGCACTTATTATAAGAGCAAAAAGTATTTTTCTATTATCAACAACGGCATCTATTCTATTGATATGTTTTTTATCTTCTTTACTACAATAATTACATGTAACCTGTACTTCATCTCCAACTTTCATTTGTAATTCACCTCTGGTTGCTGTTACTGGTTTAAATTTATTTTGAATCTTACATTGAGAGCATGTAAACTCTAATTTCATACTTATTAATTTAAATTTGGTTGAGGCGTCATCCTTAAATAAGGTTTTATCTCTTTATGCCCTTTTGGAAATAACTCGGCTATTTCTTCATTGGACACAGAAGGTACAATAACACAATCTTCTCCAGGATTCCAATTTGCCGGTGTGGCTACTTTATGATATGCTGTTAACTGAAGCGAATCAATAACCCGCAATAACTCATCAAAATTTCTTCCTGTAGAAGCTGGATACGTTATTGTAAGTTTGATCTTTTTGTCTGGTGCGATCACAAAAACGGAACGTACTGTTAATTGGCTATCTGCATTAGGATGAATCATATCATATAATTCTGATACTTTTCTATCTTCATCGGCGATGATTGGAAAATTAACCGTTGTGTTTTGTGTTTCATTAATATCTTTAATCCACCCATGATGAGATTCTAAACCATCTACACTTAATGCAGCAACTTTTACATTGCGTTTACTAAACTCATTAGTGTATTTTGATACTGTACCTAATTCTGTAGTACAAACAGGAGTATAATCTGCTGGATGTGAAAACAGAATACCCCAGTCTTCTCCCAACCAATTATGAAAATCTATTTCTCCTTCTGTAGTTTGTGCAATGAAGTTTGGTGCTTCATCTCCTAATCGTAATGCAGCCATGATTTATGTGTGTTTTAGGTTTTAAACGAATATTATTATTTGAAGTGATATAAACTTTTTTCCATTGAATACAAAACGTTCATTATTTTGCTTCAATCAAAAAGTTTAAACCGATTCTTTTTTACGAACCGTACGTTGCTCGATTCTTTTTTCATAATCTTGTCCTTGAAAAATTCGTTGAACAAATATCCCAGGAATATGTATATGGTCTGGATTTAAGGTTCCTGCGGGAACTAATTCTTCTACCTCTGCTACTGTTATTTTTGCAGCACCACACATACAAGGGTTAAAGTTTCTTGCTGTTCCTTTAAATATCAAATTCCCAGCTTCATCACCTTTCCAGGCTTTTACAAATGCAAAGTCAGCTTCAAACGCATGTTCTAACACATACATTTTGCCATTAAATTCTCGAGTTTCTTTTCCTTCAGCTACTTCGGTACCGTAACCTGCCGGAGTATAAATTGCAGGAAAACCTCCCTGGGCAGCACGACATCTTTCTGCCAAAGTTCCCTGCGGGATAAGTTCTACATCCAACTCACCACTAAGCATTTGACGTTCGAATTCATCATTTTCTCCTACATAAGAAGAGACCATTTTTTTGATTTGCTTTTTTTGAAGTAGAAGCCCTAATCCAAAATCATCAACTCCTGCATTATTGGATATACAAGTAAGACCTTTGACATTAGACTTTACTAGCTCTGTTATAGTGTTTTCGGGAATACCACATAGGCCAAACCCTCCAAGCATGAAGGTCATATCATTTTTGATACCAACTAAAGCTTCGGTAACATTGGGTACCGTTTTACGAATCATAGTGTTCTAATTTTAGCAGACTAAAAGTACTAAAAAAAACAGTATCTCATCTTTTGAAATTAGATAGTTTTAAGAATATTTTAATCCTTAAACAATGCTCTTTTAAAGGCTGAACTCATCTATGTTTTCATCCTGGGTACTATTTCTCTTAAAGGCATTACAATCTACTTCGATAGTTAAATTTTCTGGCTTAGGAAAAGCTTTTGTAGAAATTTTTAATGTTTCATCTGCATAGCATTTTTTCATAAATAGTCCCCAAACGGGTAATGCCATTGTAGCTCCCTGCCCAAAGGTAGTCGTTCTAAAATGTGTAGCTCTATCATCTCCGCCAACCCAAACTCCTGTACAAAGGTTAGGAACAATACCCATAAACCAACCATCACTTTGATTTTGTGTTGTTCCTGTTTTACCAGCTATAGGGTTTGTAAACTTATATGGGTGGCCAGTAACTACATTTTTTATATCATATCTCGATGAAGGACCTGTACGTAAACGTACTCCAGAACCTGATTGCGTAACTCCCTCCATTAAATTAATAGTAACATAAGCAGCTTCTTTACTAATTACATCACGTGTTTCGGGAACAAATTGATATAGAACAGTTCCATTTTTATCTTCAATACTAGTAATAGTTACTGGTTTGGTATATATCCCCTGATTAGCAAATGTACTATAGGCTCCTACCATTTCTGATAATTTCAAATCTACCGATCCTAATGCTATAGAAGCTACTTCAAGAATATCTGACTCTACTCCCATTTTCTTTGCAAGGCGAACAATAGGCTCTGGCCCTATTCTATCCATTAAACGCGCAGAAATAGTATTCACAGATTTGGCTAATGCTTCTTTAAGACTCATATATCCGGTATAGTCTGCATCACTATTTTTTGGTGTCCAGTCATTGTCAATCACACCATGAGAACCTGCAGAAATTGTTATTTGAGATTTTGGTATGGTATCACAAGGTGAGAGTTTAAGTTGGTCGATTGCTGTAGCATATACAAAAGGTTTAAATGTAGATCCTACCTGGCGTGCTCCCTGATATACATGATCATACTGAAAATGCTTATAGTTTACCCCTCCAACCCAGGCTCTAACATGACCAGTTTGCGGCTCCATAGACATTAATCCCGAACGCAAAAACTTTTTATAATATAAGATAGAATCTTTAGGAGTCATTATTGTATCAATATCTCCTTTCCAGCTAAATATGCTCATCTCTGTCTTTTCATCAAAAGATTTTCTTATTTCTTTTTCACTTTTACCCTGACTAAGCATCTTTTTCCACCTGGCAGACGACTTAATACTTCGATTAAGTATTCTTTCCACTTCGGCTTCTTTTAAATCTCTAAATGGAGAGGTTTTATTATCTTTTTCTTGCTTATCAAATTCTTTCTGAAGGTTAGCCATATGCTCTTGTACTGCTTCTTCGGCATATCTTTGCATACGAGAATCTATGGTTACATTAATTCGTAACCCATCTCTATAGATATCAAAATATTCGGGTTCGCCTTCTGCATTTTCTCCTTTAGGGTTCTCTTTTACCCATTTTGACATCCAGCTTCTTACATATTCTCTAAAATAAGTTGCAGTTCCATCATTATGACCTTCTGGGGAGTAATCTAGTTTAAGTGGCAATTGTTTTAAACTATCTCTTTGTTTTTCTGTGATGTACTCGTATTTCTCCATCTGATTAAGAACCACATCCCTTCTGGTTTTTACCATTTCTGGTCTACGAAGTGGATTATATAATGATGAATTTTTTAACATTCCTACTAATACAGCTGCTTCTTCTACATTAAGATCTTTTGGGTTTTTTCCGAAGTAAATTCTTGATGCAGAACTTATCCCGATTGCCTGGTTAAGAAAGTCATATTTATTAAGATACATCGTTACGATTTCTTTCTTAGTATATTGTCTTTCTAAACGGGTTGCAATCACCCATTCTTGTATTTTCTGCAAATACCGCTCGATTTTATTTTTTGATCCCCCAGTAAACAATTGCTTTGCCAGCTGTTGTGATATCGTACTTGCTCCTCCTTTGGTTCCTAAAAAAACAAATGCTCTTAATGTTCCTCTGGCATCTATCCCCGAGTGATCATAATATCTCGCATCTTCTGTTGCCACCAAAGCATCGACCAAATGCTGTGGTAGATCTTCATAGCTTACAGGAGTACGATTTTCTTTAAAAAAGGTTCCTATCTGTACCCCATCTGAAGAGATAATCTGGGTTGCCAGATCATTTTGCGGGTTTTCTAGCTCTTCGAATTTCGGCATTTCTCCATAAACGCCCCAACTAGCCAGAAGAAATAGTAACGCTATTAAAAACACTCCCGATCCAAATAGTATCCAAAATGCTTTTATATATTTTATAGTATTACTCGCTGGAGTCTTTGCTCTTTTTTTTGTTGATTTGGGTTTTGCCTTTGCCATATCTCAGCTATTTAAATCTTTTTTTAAAGGTCAGAAGAATTTTTCCTTTTATCGACATCACCTTCTGGTCTTTCTCTAAAAACGTTTTAACAATATATTTTTTGTATCTATCGGTAGATAGATTCTATTTTTATACTTTATTAAGGGTTTTGAGTATTTTCTATCCTAAATCCAATATCTGTAATTCCATCTAATGAAGATATCCCATTTACTTCCCCATTCTTTCGCATGGCATGTTCTATAGTTATCGTGTAATTTCCTTTTTCTTTAAAACTTACATTTTCTTTATACCACAATTTATTTTCTTTAAGATCAGAAAAACCTGTTCCCAACCATTTTCCATCAGGGGCTGCAAGGCGATATTCTAATGTATCAGTAAGTACTTTACCATTTGGAAATTTCATTTCACTAATTAAAAACAAATTACTGTATTTGTATTCATTATTGTTACGAACATTTATAAATAAATTATAGGATTGTGTTGTATCGAGTTCTGGAAGCGTAAAACTCACTTCTTCATCTATTTCCCATGTATTATCTACTGTATGATATGTATCGAAAACCTGTTTATCATCACAGGAGATAACACCAATTACAATGCATATTACTAAAAAAAACCTAAGCTTTATCATTATTCCTATTACGAGACCTACGTTTTTTGTTACCCCGATTATTTGACTTATTTGTGTTATCAGAATTCCCTTCTTTTGATTTTTTTGAAACTGCCGTCTGCTTTTCTGAAGATCCTTTACTTTTATTTTTCCTTTTATTACGATTTCTTCTTTTACTACGTTTAGGCTGATCAAATCGCGTTAAGCTATCTTGTCCTACAACGTTCTCAAAATCTGTTTTAGTATCTTCTATTAATTCTAAAGCAAAATCTTCTAAGCTTGTTACTTTTTCATTGTTCTTGTTTGCTGTAATAATTTCATTAACATCTTCGGTAGATATTCTATGCCAATTCATCCATTCACCTTCATAGGCATACCACAACAATCCTTTAAAAATATCTATTTTTTGACATACAGCTGTTCCTTTTTCTGTTTGAAGCTTTATATCTGTCTTAGGGAAACTATTAAGTGCGTCGATATATGCATCTAATTCATAATTTAGACAACATTTTAGTTTTCCGCATTGACCAGCTAGCTTTTGCGGATTTAAAGATAATTGCTGATACCTAGCTGCGCTAGTATTTACCGACCTAAAATCGGTAAGCCAAGTAGAACAACATAGCTCCCGACCACAGGAGCCTATACCTCCTAATCGTGCAGCTTCTTGCCTAAAACCTACTTGTCGCATTTCAATACGTGTACTAAATTCGTGTGCAAATTCCTTTATCAACTGTCTAAAATCTACTCGTTCTTCTGCCGTGTAATAAAAAGTAGCTTTTGATCCATCTCCTTGAAACTCGATATCAGAAATTTTCATTTGTAGCTCTAATCTAATTGCAATTTCACGAGCACGAACCTTCATCTTTTCTTCTCTATCACGAGCTTTCTGCCAGATATCGATATCTTTTTGAGATGCTTTTCGGTAGACTTTTTTTATTTCTTCACTATCAAGTTCAACTTTCTTTTTTTTCATCTGGATGCGAACTAACTCTCCGGTAAGAGTAACAATTCCTACATCATGACCAGGAGAAGACTCTGTCGCTACAATATCTCCAATGCTTAAAGAAAGATTTTCTGTATTTTTAAAGAAGTTTTTTCTGCCATTCTTAAATCGTATTTCAACATAAGAAAAAGGTAGTGATCCGCTAGGAAGTGACATGTTGGATAACCAATCGAAAACCGTTAATTTATTGCAACCATCTGTACCACAGGTACCATTATTCTTACAACCTTTCGGCTGCCCGTCTTTTGCGGAGGAACAACTGTTACACCCCATATTTTTTATCTATATTGAAATTTGTCTGCGATCATAATCGCAACAAATATGGTTCTTACTAAAGTTAGAAATATATCATTTCTAACATATCAATCGTTAAAGATACTATGAAATGGGGATAAAAAAAACTATCTGCTACAGTATCTTTACCTTTTCGGGCTTTACTTCTTGTATTTTAATGCTTCCGAACGACCTTTTTTAAAGATTTTATTACTATTTCCTTTACCTTTTCGTAATGCCTTTTGTTCTTCAAATGATAGCTTATTAACCTCCATACATTCTGTTGAACAACAGTTTTCCAGTTCTGTTGCGCAATTCTCACATTGTATAAACAATAGATGGCACGCTTCATTTTCGCAATTTACATGGGTATCACATGGGGTACCGCATTGATGACAATTAGCTATTATATCACCAGAAATACGCTCTGCTCTTCTATGATCAAAAACAAAATTTTTACCCAGGAATTTATTTTCTAAACCTTGAGCTTCTACTTGTCTTGCATATTCTATAATACCACCTTCTAATTGAAATACATTTTTAAATCCTTTATGCTTATAATATGCACTAGCTTTCTCACAACGTATACCCCCGGTACAATACATTACTAGTTTTTTATCCTCTTTATGATCTTTAAGATCTTCTTCGATAATATCCAAAGAGTCTCTAAAAGTATCTACATCTGGTGTAACAGCTCCTTTAAAATGACCTATTTCACTTTCATAATGATTACGCATATCAACCAGTACAGTATCTGGATCTTCGATAAGTTCATTAAATACAGAAGCATCAACATGAACTCCTTTGTTGGTTACATCAAATGTGTTATCATTTAATCCGTCTGCCACAATTTTTTTACGAATTTTTACTTTTAGCTTTAAAAAAGATTTTGCGTCTTGCTCTCGTGCAATATTGAGACGTACATTTTCAAGAAAAGAAATACTATCCAGGTGTTTTTTAAAAGCTTCAAAATTTGGTGCCGGAACAGATAATTGCCCGTTTATACCTTCTTTGGCTACATAAATACGCCCCAAAACCTCGAGTTCGTTCCAATGAATAAAAAGGTGATTTCTAAAAATTTGTGGATTACCAATATGTGCATATGCATAGAAAGATAGCGTAAGTCGGTCGGTCCCGGCCTCATCGATAAGAGCTGCTCTCTCTTTTGCACTTAATTTGTTGTACAGTTGCATGCTATACTTACGTTTTAAGTTAAAAAGAAACTATTTATTTTTTTGCAAAAATACAAATCATAAAGTAATATCCAAAGAATGTTATTTGAGTTTTAGTATGGTCAAAAATTTCGTTATCATCTCTAATCCTATTTTTTTGTTAAAAAAATCTCAGTCCTGAAAAATGAAACTCGCAACCTATACTTTTATCTGAAGTAATTCATCTTTTCGCGAAAGATAGACACAAACCTTGAGTGTCATTAAATGTTCAAGGAACATAAATTCTTTAAAAGAAATTATAATGAAAAGCTTAAAAAATCTAATGGGCGCAAAAGTGCTTGACAAAAGACAACAACAAATCATTAATGGTGGATATATTACCGGAAGCGGTAATTGTGATGATTATTCTGCAATTCCATTATGCAAACCTAGAGACACAGATAATTCAGATAATGCAAATCAATAAATTCTAATTTCTGAATATAAAAAATGCCTTGAAACTTATTTCAAGGCATTTTTTGGGCTAATTCGTTATTAAATAATTTAACGATTAAAAAATATAATAACGAAGCTAGCCACCTTCTACTATACAATTACTAATTTTAGTAATTGTGCAGCCATCAAGATTATGTCTTACGACCTTTTTAAGAAATTTCATTTCTCTCCTTCCTTCTGCCTTTGTTCATGTTTGCTTTTTATGTAGATGCTATAAAAACAAAAGGGTTGCGCTATACTTATAAAAAAATATTTAATCGACATCTAGCACCAACTTAAAAACTCTAAATCTTAAGATAAAATATAGGCATCCGTTGTTAATAACGATTTTAGAATCCACATCTCAACTACAAAAAGAAATAGTACTTTAGCAAAAAGTTTATTATCAATGTCAAATCCCGATATATTTGAACAACAAATGAGTACAGAGAAAGACGCAAAATTAAAAGCATTAAAACTTACCCTTGATAAATTAGATAAAGCCTACGGAAAAGGAACTGTAATGAAAATGAGTGACAGTTCTGTACAAGAAGTAGATGTAATCTCTACAGGCTCTCTTGGTTTAGACCTTGCATTAGGTGTTGGTGGGTATCCCAGAGGAAGAGTTGTTGAAATTTATGGCCCAGAATCTTCTGGTAAAACAACACTTACTTTGCATGCTATCGCCCAGGCACAAAAAGCCGGTGGTATTGCAGCATTTATTGACGCAGAACATGCTTTTGATCGTTTTTATGCAGAAAAACTAGGTGTAGATATAGACAATTTGATTATTTCTCAACCAGATCACGGTGAGCAGGCCTTAGAAATTACTGATAACCTGATCAGATCTGGGGCTATTGATATTATTGTTATTGATTCTGTGGCAGCACTTACTCCTAAAAGTGAAATCGAAGGCGAAATGGGAGATTCTAAAATGGGTCTTCATGCGCGATTAATGTCTCAGGCACTTCGAAAATTAACCAGTTCAATTAGTAAAACCAATTGTACTGTAATATTTATTAATCAGCTTCGTGAAAAAATCGGGGTAATGTTTGGAAATCCTGAAACGACTACTGGTGGTAATGCTTTAAAATTTTATGCTTCGGTACGTTTAGATATTCGTCGTTCTACACAAATCAAAAACAGTAATAGCGAAGTACAAGGGAACAAAACACGAGTTAAAGTAGTAAAAAACAAGGTAGCACCGCCTTTTAGAACTGCCGAATTTGATATCATGTATGGAGAAGGTATTTCTAAAAATGGAGAAATTATTGATATTGGTGTAGACTACGAGATTATCAAGAAAAGTGGTTCCTGGTTTAGCTATCAAGACACCAAATTAGGACAAGGACGAGATGCAGTGAAATCTTTACTTAATGATAATCCAGAACTTATGGAAGAGCTTGAACAAAAAATCAAGGAAGCCATAAAAATTGCAAAAGAATAAAACTTTCTTAATAAAAATACTAAAATCCCGAAGCTTCGGGATTTTTTTATACCTTAAAAGCAACCTTATCTACATTAGAGCATCTACCTAATGGATGAGTTATATGATCTCTCAAAACCCCAAGAAAATGAGAAGGATAAAAATAGTTTTAACATTTTTACTAGTAGTTATCTTAACTGGATGTTCTGATGACGACGATGGAACAAGTTTCTTTTATGAATTAGCTACTGTACAGGAAGCTTCGCTACCCGATCAGTTTAATCGAGAAGAAACCTATACAATTACTGTGTCTTATTTTAGGCCAACAGACTGTCACTCTTTTGCAGGATTTGATTATGACAGACTAGGAAATGAACGAACTGTATCTGTTGTCAATTTGGTAGTTAACCAAGGTAATTGTAAAGACTTAGAAACGACAGATCTAGTCGAGGTCTCTTTTGATTTTCTTGTAGGAAATGAAGATTCTTACATCTTTAGATTTTGGCAAGGAAGAGACGAAAATGGAGATAATCAATTTTTAACCGTAGAAGTACCCGTATTATAAATTAAACCCGTTTTTATATATTAGAAAATGGGTAAACTAAAAATAGTTGTTAGTGGGTTTAGACCAACTCATAAAAAGATGTAAGAAAAAAAATGCTCAGGCACAGGAACAATTGTATAGACTATACAGTAGTAAGCTATTTTCGATTTGCTTAAAATATTCTAACGATGCTTCGAGTGCAGAAGATACCTTGCAAGATGCTTTTATAACCATTTTTGATAAAATCGGTCAATATAAAAACCAAGGTTCTTTTGAAGGGTGGATAAAACGAGTAACTATTAATACAGCATTACAGAAATATCGAAAACAAAAAGTTTTTGATATCATTAATGAAGAACAGATTGAAGAAGTTGAAGTTGAAGTCGATGAAGAAGAGATTTCTCTAGATTATCTTTTAGAAATTATACAACAACTCCCTGATCGATATCGATTAGTATTTAATCTTTATGTGTTAGACGGTTATTCTCATAAAGAGGTTGCAGAGATGCTACAGATATCTATAGGAACCTCTAAATCGAATCTTGCGAGAGCAAGAAATATTTTAAAAGAAAAATTACAAACCAACCAAGAACTATATGTTCGACCAATTGAAGAACGAAGATGAATGATAAAAAAAATATAGATCGTTTATTTCAGGAAAAATTCAAAGATTTTGAAGTCATTCCCGATGAAATAGTATGGGAAAAAATAAAGGCACGTCAAAACAAAAACAAAAAAAGAATTTTTCTGATTCCATTTTGGTATAGAGTTGCAGGTGTTGCAGCATTAATCGCACTTATATTTGGTATAAGCTCTTTACCTTTAAATAATGAGCTACAACAAAATAATACGATCACTGATTCTGATACTCAAAATACAATTGAACAAACCAAAACAACACCTGATAATCAGGTTAAGCCTCCTACAGAAAATGTTATAGTAACTTCAGAAGAAAAAGAAACCAATTCTGTTGACAAAAAAATAAAAACCAATAATCAAGATCAAGACAATGATGCTGGTCAACATAATTATTTTGAACCCTCTGTAACAAAAGAAAATGCGATTGCTAAAACTTTGGAACAAGTACCTTCGCAATCCAAAAATAGTGATCAATTAGATCCTACCTCGCAGTCTGCAACTAAAAATCGAATCGCAGATCATGCCACAACAAATAATAACAGAACAGCACAAACCTCTTCTAAACAAAAAGAAGACCCTATTGTTACTAAGGAGAATACAATTGAGAAAACCACTATTGCTAATCAACAGAATAAAAGATCTACTCCAGAAAAAGAACATCCTCTTTTTAAAACACCCAATGAGAGAAGTAATACGAATACTCAAGGTTTAGCAGAAAAGAATAGTGATAATGATATAAAGAATAAAACTCCAGAAGAAGAAGAAGAAGAAGAACAAGTTGAAAGCCTAGATGATAATGGTAAGAAATCCATTTTTGACGTTATTAATCAAGAAGAGGAAGAAGAAATAGTTGAAGAATCCACATCGACCAAAAAATGGAATGTTGCACCTAATGTCGCTCCCGTATATTATAGTTCTATCGGAAGCGGATCTTCGATCGATGCCCAATTTTCAGATAATAACAAAAACGGGCAAGTAAATATGAGTTATGGTGTACATGTTTCTTATGCTATAAATAAAAGATTTAGTGTGCGTTCTGGAGTAAACAAGGTAGATCTTAGTTATAATACCGAAGGTGTTGGTTTTTCTCCTTCGGCAGTAGGTCAAAACCTGGAAAATGTAAACTATAACTCTTCCGCTGGAGCAATTTTAATCTCTGACATCGGAAACGTAAGAAGCACCGATATTGGGTCTGAATTTTCAGATATTAACAGAAATGCGATAGATCAAAAACAAAATGTAGGGTTACTTAATCAAAGTATTGCCTATTTAGAGGTTCCGTTGGAAATGAAATATGCCTTGGTTAATAAAAAAATTGGCGTAAATATGATTGGAGGTATAAGCACATTATTCTTACAAGATAATGAAATCTCTATAGAGGCTGGTGATTTTGAAACTCCTATTGGTGAAGCCAGTAATCTTAATGATGTGAGTTTTAGTGGTAATATAGGGTTGGGTGTCGATTATAAAATATCGGATCAATTTGAGATTAATCTTGAGCCTATTTTTAAATATCAGTTTAATGCATTTAATGATAATGCCAATAATTTTAAACCCTACTATTTTGGGGTATATACTGGAGTAAGTATCAAATTTTAAGAAATATAAAGATTTTTTAGTTGGTTAGGTAGTTATTGCAATTTAAAGCAATGATGAACAAAGCCGTTTCTGGGGAGAAACGGCTTTATTTTTATAAGGTAAGACCAGATTCTAATGTCTTTAAAATCAAAACTCTCGTTCGTTCTTTCAACTCTTTTTTATCCTCATGCGTTAACCCTTCTGTAGGGATTTCTTTAAGAACGCGACCCCTCATAATTCCTGGGCTTCCGCTAAAAAAAGTATACGAAAATCGTTTTTTATTATCTAGAAATGCTAATGATACTATAGGGATTTGGTGATCTATCGCCAATCTGAAAGCTCCGTCTTTAAATTCATCCAAAATAACAGATTCATCATCGGGGACACCTCCTTCAGGAAAAATACAAATACTTGTACCGCCATGTAATCTTGCTTGTGCACGATCAAATACTTCTTTTCTGCTTCGCTGGCTATTACGATCTACCAATATACAAGTACGTTTATAGAAAAATCCAAAAACCGGGATTTTAGCCAGCTCCTTTTTCCCTACAAATACAAAAGGATTTTTTATAGCATATAGCATTAGCATGATATCGGTCATCGAGGTATGATTAGCAACAAACATGTAACTTTTTTTACGATCTGGTTCTGCTTCTTTGGTAATCTTTGGTAAAAAACCTGATCCATACAATACGATTTTTGCCCAAAACCTAGCAACCACAAAAAACTGCGGGTACCATTCTTCTCTTGACGAAAACACCAATAATAAAGGAAACATAACAAGTATAGGAATACCCATAACGATATAAAACCAAATACGCCATAGTAGGATAAGTATGTTTCTTAGTATATGCATCTCCCCAAAAATACACAATTGGTTTGAGCTATGTGAACAAAAAAATTACCTTTGCCGAAAATAGTATGGTTATATACCTAAAGTATAAAGTAAACAGAAGGCAACTTATGATATTATAATCTGCAAACTGTGTACAGAGAATTAAATACAGAGCTAATTTTTATAAATTAAACGGTACCTAACCAAAACTTAAGGCTTAAACCATAACACAGATCAATATATCACTATGTCCAGAATTCTAACAGGAATACAGAGTACAGGCACTCCGCATTTAGGAAACCTATTAGGTGCTATCATTCCGGCAATCCAAATGGCCAATGAGCCAGAAAACGAATCGTTTTTATTTATTGCCAATATGCATTCACTTACACAAATCAAGGATGCCAATACATTACGAGAGAACACCTACTCTACTGCTGCTGCCTGGTTAGCTTGTGGACTAGATATAGAAAAGACTGTTTTTTATCGACAGAGTGATATCCCACAGGTAACAGAATTATCTTGGTATCTAAGTTGTTTTTTTCCATATCAGAGATTAACGCTTGCACATTCGTTTAAGGATAAAGCAGATCGTCTCGAGGATGTAAATGCTGGATTATTTACATATCCTATGCTAATGGCGGCTGATATTCTGCTTTATGATGCAGAAATTATTCCTGTAGGAAAAGATCAATTACAACATCTTGAAATGACTCGTGATGTAGCTTCACGAATGCACAATCAAGTAGGTGAAATGTTTGTAATACCCGAAGCCCAGGTGCAAAAAGAAACCATGTATGTACCAGGAACTGATGGTGGCAAGATGAGTAAATCAAAAGGAAATATCATTAATCTGTTTTTGCCAGATAAGAAACTACGTAAACAGATTATGTCTATTGCGACTGATAGCACTCCGCTAGAAGAACCAAAAGATCCAGATACTTGTAATTTATTTGCCTTATATAAGCTTATCGCTACTACAGAACAACAAGAGGAAATGCGTAAGAATTATCAAGGTGGAAACTATGGATATGGACATGCAAAGCAGGCTTTTTATGAATTACTGATCGAAAAATTTGCTACCGAACGCGAACGTTATGCCTATTATATGGCCAACCTTAATGAAGTAGACGAGGCCTTGGCTATAGGAGCCAAAAAAGCTACTTCTATTGCCGATACTGTATTAGCAAGAGTTAGAGAAAACGTTGGGTATTAGATGTAAGTTGATTATAGTTTATAATTCGTTACAAAGTATAGAAGAAGCAATGTTATAAAGCCTTTTAGCTAACAAAAATCAATTTGCCAACCAGATCTATCAAAGAAGCGTTGGGAGTACTAACTTCGATAAACCTGACTTGACAATCACATAATGGGGATTTTGTAATGGGTTAAAATAAGTTCATCATTTTACCTTTAGGATTACATTATATGTTTTGTTTCTTTTATTAAAAATAACAGGGTATTTTCCTGGCTTGATAACATTGCCCTTAAGTCCTAGTTTTTTTTAAATATACTTTGTCTAAAATCACTGTGTTTTTAAGATGAAACATACTGGGTTCTGCTTCTAGAGTTTTAGAATCTCTATACATCATGTTATTAGGCTTATAAAACTGTAGTCCTAAAATATTTTTGTTCATAGCAAATGGTATTGCTTTTGTATCTGATTTGATCGTCAATTTCAATACATCTTTAATAGAATTAAATACTCTCGGATCTACATTATCATATACACTCCATGGATCATTGTACACCCAGTCACATCTAATTATTTTACAAAGATTTAAATAAACAGGCTCTGGCGTAATCGGGTTAAAGACATTTGGCAAACACTGTATCTGTGCACATACCCCAATTACAGACCCACTTGGATCACATCTACATGTCATATCTCTATCATCGCAAATTTGTTTATCAAGTGTTAAGCTATATATACAAAGCCCTCTTTGGGAGGCTCCGGCTTTTTTAGAGGTGTTTTCTTTTACATCTTCTGCGGTTTGTTCTTCTATACTGTTTTCTTGCTCACAGGCACATAGGGTGATAAGCAATACAGCAACAATATTTAATACTACTTTTTTCATGATCAATACGGTTTTAATAAGAGTTATTACTTTGTTTGGCCCAACATTTTAAGATCAATTGATTGAATATAGTAAAGTTATAAAGCAATATATTTTGATAATATCATAGATGTAACGAATCCTAAAAAATATGTAACATCGAAATAAAGGGGGATTTACCCCCTATTTTTAAAGGGGTTAAAACTAGTTTTAATCATTATTTTGAATGAATGATGGTCAAAATACATAACTCATATAAAAAAAATTAATACATCTCATACGGGTTCCCGTAAGAAATGTAAGAATTTTCGTCGTAATTTAAGATCAGGGAAAATTCTTAAGGACATGTTTAAAAATCATGTGAATCGAAAATTACTAGTTTTCAGAAAGTACACTTTTTAAACAGTTTCTTAATTGCGGGATCAATACCTATACCTAGAATAAAGTATACATATAGGTTAGGTTTTTTAACAATTTTTAGTGCTACAAACATGAGATATATCTATTCGTATATCCTATAAGCTAGTATTTGAATTTATCATCTTTAGCCATCTTCAAAAATGACTAATCTCCTGTTAGCAAAAAACAGCAGGTATCTTTATTTAGTTAATCATTTGATCTTAAAATGTTGACCCAAACAAAGCAATTCTATTGCAATATTAAAAACCTTAAAACCTGATAGTAACCCAAAAGAAGAGAAAACATGAAAATATAAATTAAAAATCAATAGTCATGACAGAGAAAAAATTATACGAACGGTTAATGCGTTACAAAAGCAAATATGGTGTAACCCAGGAAATGTTACAGCATTACAAATGGGCTGTAGAACTACTTAAGCAAAGGCAACTTACAGTGAATGGTAATAACCAGAAAGAAGGGGTTTAAATCAAAGTTGTTTAAACAAAATCATAAGTAGTAACAGAGTTAGTCCTGCTATAAAAAGTACTAGTATATAATATGAAACGGATTTTTCATTAGACTTGTTTGAGACCTGAAAGTAAATAATTATTTTCTAGAAACATCTCTGTATATTATACTATGCCGAAACATGCATCAAACAAAAATGGGTGTTTTGGTTTTTTTAGCTACAAAGTAATTCGATATATTAGTCAATCCAAATAAAGAAAATTACACTATTATGATTCTGAAAAGAGGTCATTCTTTGGCGCCGATTTATCAAACATATGATTTTAATGATTTTTTGATCGGCACCAGTAATTATCAAAACCCAATTGAAACCGGTGTTTGGCATTCTCATGAAAAACCAGTTATCAGTCTAGTACTTTATGGAACAAATACAGAATACCGTAAAGGCAAGGAAGTAGAAAGAGTTGGTGGATCTATAAATTACTATAATTCATATGAATTACATAGAAATGTCTACACTACCTTTCCTTCTAAACATATCAATTTGGAAATAGATGATACTTTTTTAAAAAAATATGACTTTACAGAAGGATCACTTGAGCTAGCTGTGGCAAAAAATTATAATGCTCGTTTCACTTTCATAAAATTAATGAATGAAGCAGAAATTAATGATTTGCAATCTTATAACGCTATAGAGATGTTATTTGTCGCTTTTATAGAAAACTCTCTTAACTTTAAGGATGAAATATTATTTCCAAAATGGATGTTATCTGTTAGGGATCTTTTAAATGATAGATGGGATGAGAATATTTCTTTAAAAGAAATTGCCGACAAGGTTAATGTACACCCTACTACAATTTCTAAAAATTTTAGAACTTACTTTCAATGCACATTAGGCGAATATTCTCGTAAATTAAAAATAGATCGATCACTTGATCTGTTAAAATCTAAACAATACTCACTTACCGAAATAGCATACATATGTGGTTTTTCTGACCAAAGTCATTTTACTCGGGTTTTTAAATCTATTTCTGGCTATCTACCAAAAGAATATTCCAAAGTTTAGCTTAAAGCAAATTCTGTTCTATTTTTTAAAATAACCCTTCCTTTTATTTGTATGATCATTTCTTAATTAATGCTATAGAAATACTATAGTGTGAAACAATGTATAATTAAATACATCATGGCAATAAAAGGTTCATCAATCATCATTAGTTTATTTGGGTTAATTTTTTTTTCGAGTTATTCGCAATCTAAAACAGATTCATCTATTTATAAATACCCTTTACTAATTGACAAAATTGATTCTTATGTAAAGGAACAGAAAAGCAAAGGATTTAAAGGAACGGTGTTAGTTGCCAAGAATAATGAAATTATCTTAAACAAAGCTATAGGTGATTCAAATCTAACAACTAATTCTGCTTTTTATATTGCTTCGGTAACCAAACAGTTTACAGCAACAGCTATTCTTAAACTTCAGGAACAAAGTAAACTATCAATTAATGATCCAATAGCCAAATTTATTAACGAAGTTCCTTTAGATAAAAAAGAAATCACCATTCATCATCTTCTCACTCATACTTCTGGTCTCGCAAACAATTATGTTACAGATGGTATTAAAAACAGAGAAGAGGCAATCAATGCGATTTTATCCTCTCGTTTAGAATATAACATCGGTGAAAAATATGGCTATTCGGCAGAAGGGTATAATCTTTTAGCTATTATAATTGAACTGGTTTCTGGCGAGACTTATGAAAACTACATATCACAAAACTTACTAGCTCCATCAAATCTAAATCATACTGGTTTTTGGGGGTATGAAGGTAGTAATCTCACGAATATAGCCTCATTTAATAATCCTAAAACAGTAAAATCATTATCCCGAAAAGTTTATCGTAAAGGTGTTAGTATCGCAAACTACGGCTACAAAGGAGGGACTGGAATTTTTAGCACATCTCAAGATCTATATAAATGGATAAATACCATTAGATATAGTGATTTTCTGAATCCAAAAAGTATACAACAACTATTTAAACCTCATAAAAATCTGAAAGGTGATATTACCAATGGTGTTTCCTATGCCTATGGATGGCGAGTTGAATATAAAAATGGTGAGTTAACACAAATAAGACATGGGGGTTTAGAAGATGGTTTACATGATGTTTATATTCGTAGCTATACTAATGGTGAGATTATTATCGTTTTTTCAAATTCCGGAGTGTATGAAGGGAAAGGGAAATTTAATGGCAAAGAATGTTGGAGTATTGTTTTGAGTACTGGTTTACAAGATATTCTTGAAAATAACAAAGCAAAAACTACTATCAAAAAATAAAAAATCTATTAAAAAGCATATCAACAGCTGACATACAGTTGTCACTACCCTATTTTATTTTTGTTTCGAATTAACCCACTATTTATAATGGCAGAATTATTGAAACATATTTACACTCATGAGTTTTTTGAAGAATTTACAGTGGCTCTTCAAAAAATTGTTCCGGATTTTGATACCTCATCTTTTTTTAAACAAATTTTTGATTCCGAATGGAAAAACAGAGAATTGAAGCAGCGTATGCGTCATATTACTATCGTATTGCAACACCATTTATCTCTCGATTATATCAAAAACATAGATGTTTTATTAAAAGCTATTATACAGCTTCAAAAGGAAGGCGTTAATGAAAATAGTTTAGAGTATATGTTTCTTCCGGATTTTGTAGAACACTATGGGATGGATCATTATGATGCTTCTATACTAGCAATCGAAAAAATTACCCAATTCACAAGTTGTGAATTTGCTATACGGCCTCTTCTGATAAAGTATCCTAAAAAAGGAATACAACAAATGAAGAAATGGTCACAGCATAAACACTCTATGGTAAGAAGGTTATCATCTGAAGGTTGTAGGCCACGTTTACCCTGGGCTATGGCGCTTCCATTCTTAAAAATCGATCCAACAGCTATCCTTCCTATTCTCGAAAATCTAAAAAATGATGAATCAGAATCTGTACGAAGAAGTGTGGCTAATAATCTAAATGATATTGCAAAGGACAATCCCGATATTGTTATTCACCTTGCAAAAGAATGGTACAAAAAATCAAAAGAAACTGATTGGTTAGTGAAACATGGGTGTAGAACCCTTTTGAAACAGGGAAATGCAGAAATCATGAACTTATTTGGTTTTGGTGATATCCAACATATCAAAATTGACAAACTACAGATCCTTACACCAAAAATTAAGATTGGAGGTAGGTTAGAATTTACTTTTCAACTTAATAACACCGGCAATTCTGCATCTAAGCTACGATTAGAATACGGGCTTTATTATCAGAAAGCTAATGGAAGCTTATCTAAAAAAGTTTTTAAAATAAGTGAAAAAATATATCCAAAGAAATCAATAACTGTTATTAATAGAAAGCAGTCTTTTAAAATAATTACGACCAGAAAATTTCATACAGGATTACATCAATTATCCATCATTATTAATGGAAATGAGTTTGAAAAATACAATTTTGAACTTACTCTGTAAAGATTAAAAAATGCACAAAGGTTATTTATCTAAAATGGCTTAAATATTATTTAAAAACAAAACCTTGATCTCAATCCAGATCTCTCCTTAGAAAAAGTAGATAAACTTTTAGGGTTGAATATTCATAAGGCTTCTGCATTAATTAATCAGTAGAGTCAAAAAAATTAATGATTTTATTAATCATTACAGAGTTAAATATATAAAACGACTTTTTTAGACAAAAGAACGGTAAACTCACTATTTCTAATAGCTTATGAAACTGGTTTCAATAGTCTTTCTTCTTTTAATTATGCTTTTAAAAAACTTGAGGGAATTACACCATCTACTTTTCGAAATCAAAACTCTTCAAACTGATGGAATTATAATACTGTCAGACAACTTTATCATTTAAAGAGGCTTTTAATACTATTCATAGTTAATTAGCATCATAGTTTCTATAAAAATCAGAAAAAATAAACTATTAAGATTAAATGATGAAAAAAATACTACTTTCCCTGTTGCTTATAAGCATCTCTCCAACATTTTTATTAGGACAAAATGCTACTTTTGATACCAATAGATTAAAACGAATAGAAGAGTGGATTAGCTCTGATGTAATTAACAAAAAAATGCAAGGAGCAATTGTAATGATTGCTGATAAAAATAATATCATCTATTCTTTTGCTAATGGAAAATCAAACATTGAGAGCAATAGATCACTTAAAATCGATGATTTCTTTAAAATTGCATCGATGACAAAAGTCATTACTACTGTTGCCATACTGCAACTGTATGAAAAAGGAGTATTTGACCTGGATGATCCAATATCAAATTATCTTCCAGAATTAAATAATACTAAGGTGCTAAATCCTAATCCAGAGAAATTAGAGTATATCGATGCAAAAAAACCTGTTACAATTCGGCTATTACTAAATCATACTTCTGGTTATGCTTATGGAGGTAAAAGGATTTCTAAAATTTATAAAGAAAATCAAATCGATTTCTCTAATCCAAAAGAATCAAATCTAGAAGAGTTTATCAAAAAAATGAGTTCAATCCCATTAGTAAGTCAACCAGGAGAACAATTTACTTATGGTCCATCTACCGATATTCTAGGATATCTAATTGAAAAAGTAAGCAACACAACTCTCGAAACCTATTTTGAGGAGCACATATTTAATCCTCTTGAGATGAAAAATACAGGGTTTAATATTTATCAAAAAAATAGTGATAAATTAGTAGATACCTATATTATAAAGGATAATATATTAATACTTTCAAAAAACACTACCTCTTTTGACAAAGGCAAAAAAAACAGAGTTTATATGGGAGGTAGCGGCCTTGTTTCTACTACTAGTGACTACTTAAAATTTACACAAATGCTATTAAATAATGGTGTATATAAAGGTAAAAAAGTTTTATCTAGAAAATCAGTTGAACTTATGCAGACAGATCAATTAAAAGGCGTTCTTTACCCTAAGGGTTTTAATCCTATTTTGGGAAAGAATAACACTTTTGGTCTTGGTGTAAATATAATAACGGAATCAGGAAGTAGTAATGAATTTTATTCTGAAGGATCTTATTTTTGGGAAGGAGCGTACAGTACATCTTTTATAATAGATCCAAAAGAACATTTCACAGCCGTATTTATGACTCAAATGTCTGGTCGAGAAACTTTAAGAATTAGAAAAAACTTCAGAAAGTTAATTTATCAGGCACTTGATTAGTAAAAAATATTATACCTATTTTTTTAAATACAATCCCTAATGAAAAAAACACTTAAGATAGTTGCTACCACTCTATTCTTGGTAATATTATTTTTAGCTGGATGTATTCTATGGCCACTACCTCAACTAGAGGTCCCGAAGGCGCATAATAGCATACTTATAAAATCTATCAATATTATCGATGTAGAGTCTGGTGCGATTTTACATAATCAAGATATTCTTGTCGAAGGAAATACTATTAAGGCCATCGATAGTGTAATCAATTCATCATCTCATTTTATTATTAATGGTAAAAATAAATATATAATTCCTGGGTTATGGAATATGCATACACATTCTACTCAACAATCAGAGTGGCTTCATCATCCTCTTTATATTGCTAATGGAGTCACAGGAGTAAGAGATATGTCTGGGCAACTTAATAAAAAAGACACTTATTGGGCTGGTAGTAAAGAACGCTTACAGTGGAATCAAGATTTGGCGCAACATATAAGAATTACCCCAAGATATGTTTTACAAAGTAGTTATCAAATTGACGGAAAATATTCTGTCCCAAATAGTTTTCCAGAATTCTTTAAACTTCAAAAAGAAGAAGATATAGCGCCATTCCTAGATTTTTATAAAAATGAGGATGTTGACTTCATAAAAATCTATATGCAAATCCCTCCCAAATCATATCGAAAACTAGCCTTAGAAGCTCCAAAATATGGAATTCATCTTGCAGGGCACAAACCTATATTTATTAGTCTTGAAGAAGCTATACAACTAGGGCAACGTAGTTTTGAACATGGTAGAATTTTTATGTACGAATGTTTTCCAAAAGCAGACAGTTTAAAAAATTCTAATAATTGGAAAAAAAATTACGCAGCTTCAAAGAGGTCTATGGTTATGGATTTTGATAAAAAGAAAGCGATACAACTCATGGATCTAATGCGAAAAAATAATACCTATTGGACACCAACTCTTCAAACGCTTAAGTCTGATGCTTTTGCTCACACTCCAGCATTTATAAATAATCCAAATAGAAAATATATCCCAGCAATAAAACGAAAATTATGGTGGAATCCAGGGATCAATAAAGCAGCTGAAAAAAATCGTTCTTTAAAAGAAAAAGATTTGAATCTTGATTTTTATAGAGCATCACAAAGACAAGTTGGTATGGCACATAAAAGAGGAGTTCCAATTATGGCGGGAACTGATGTTACTGATGCTTATGTTTTTGCCGGATTTAGTTTACATACAGAATTAAAAGATTTAGTAGAAAGTGGATTATCTAATCTTGAAGCTTTACAAGCTGCTACTATAATTCCGGCCGAATACAGTAAATTGGACAATAAGTATGGAACTATCGATATTGGAAAAACAGCAGACCTAGTGCTCCTTAATAAAAATCCACTAGAAGATATATCATATACTCAATCTATACATGGTGTACTTCTCGATGGTATATATTACAACAATAAAAAAATACAAGAATTAAAGGACTTCACATCTTCTATAGCTTCGGCTTTTCACATCAACATAAAGGTAGCTTATAGTTTGCTTAGTAGTCCCTTAATTAGAATTCAATTAGCTGATTAAACTGAAAAAAGCTCTAACGTAAAAATAGGATTTTCTTTAGTATTTTTACATAGATAACATTTTGCAACTCTTAAAATGAAGTGATATGTGGACAGAACGGTTAGCATTTTATGACAAGCTTATAGATACCAATCCAAGTTTCGAAAGAAAAGGAAAAACAATGCCTTATACATCTGTTAATGGTCATATGTTTTCGCAATTAAATAAAGCGGGTGAAATTGGTCTTCGACTTTCTAAAGAACAAGGAACCCAATTCATGCAAGAACATCAAACTACCATTTTCAAATCCTATGGTGCTGTGATGAAAGAGTATGTATTAGTTCCCGAAAAATTGATGCAAGATTTTGAACTACTTTCCTCCTATCTTAATGATAGTTTTACCTACGCAAAATCATTAAAACCTAAAAACTCTAAGAAATAAATACGAATTCTATGAATGATATGTCATTCTCCCTTTTTATTCTATTTTAAATTTCCATTTTTTTAAACCACCAATTAGAAATAGTAAACCAATAATTACTGCTACAACAGATTGAATAGTTTCGGGTATTGTAGTTGTCTGTTGACTTATATTATACAACTGTTCTGCAATCCCACGAAAAAGATATATAGAAGCAATTGTATAGATGCCAAATTTTAAGAAAGGAAGTTTTTTGATTTTTTCGCTTGCAGAGAGTCCATAAAACCCAAAAATTAAAAAGATTAATGCAACAAAAATTGTTAGCAAGTACGGAAGAGAAAAATGAATTTGAGCAAGTGCTTTCATCTCTTCTAGTACACCAGTTTTTTCAAACATTTGTTCGGGCCAAATGAGTCCGATTAAATGACCTATCCCAATTATTATATTTATGTATCCACCTATTTTAAGCATTAGTCTTTGATTTTTTAATTCCAATAATTCCTAATATTCCTATAGGCAATAGTAAGCCCCATTGAGGTGCTAGTATTGATTTATATACACTTGAAAAGATAAAAGCGAATGAAAAAGCGATGTATAAATAACTTATGAAAGAAACTAACTCTATGTTCGCTTTCTTTGTTGTGTTAAAGCCATATTTAAAATAGAGTATTGAAGAAGCAAATAAAATACTAGTAACCATATGCCAAACCCCCAATAATTCAGTTTTTATTTGTAGGTCAATGTTGCTTTCCATGAAAGGATTAATCAAATCTAATTGACCTCCAATTAGGTGCAGGATTGCAGTAAAAATATTAATTACTCCAGCAATTATCCAGTATTTATTTTTCTTCATTATGTTGTTTATTTGATGTGTTATGTATTTTATTACTATTGTAGAGCATATAAATTGCATGGGGTAGCATTAAGAAAGTCATGCCTGAAAAAGGAATCATATACACCCCAATAAGCACGATTATCAAATATGTCCACATGAAGTTTTTGGGAATTTGTCCATTCGTTTTCTCTGCATGGTTTACCAGAACACCAATAGGGATAAGTAAAAGTCCGAAATAGAAAAACCAAAATGCTGCGAAATTTTCATAATTCATTTGTCCATCGAGTAAAGGAAATTCGAAAAGACCTTCGCTTATTTTAAAAAAAAAATTGTCTGCAAATCCTGAAAACTGTTTCCAAAACGCCCATGATGAAACTCCTAATAGTGAGTGAATAACCCCAAAGAATATTAATATTTTTCCGTTTATTATTTTCATATAGTTATAAAGTGTTTTAATTCTTTCTTTACTTCTATGAGGTAATCTTTAGATTGTTTTTTGTTTTTTAGCATTTCATGATATCCTATTAAGTATTTATAAAAAATACTTGCTTTTATTACCGCATCTTTCTTAGAATACCCAATTTCCTGAAACAACTCAGTGGTAAATTCCAATCTTCTATTGTCAATTTCGTCTATGATTGATTGAACTTCTTTATTCTTTATAGCATAGCGTTTTAAGAAAAATATGAATTCTAAATAAGGATCATTCTTAAAGGTGATTTTCAAAAATTGTTCGATTTTTTCTTCTGAAGATTTTGTTTTTTCAGTCTGCTCTATAATTTGATCTGTCTCTGAAGTAATCCAAAAATTTATAAGCTCACTGATGAAGTTTTTCTTGGATTTAAAATGCCAATAAAAGCTTGATTTGTTACATTCTAGCTTTTTGGCAATCTTTTCAATGACAATACCAGAAATTCCTTGCTCAGAAAAGAGTTTGTATCCCAATTTTATCCAATCATTTTTTTGTGCTATTACTTTTGGCATTATTAGACGGTTTCGTTTAAAAAAACAAATATACAATAAAACCTTTATTAAACGATATCGTTTAATAAAGGTTTTGTATTTAATAATTAATGAAGATAAAATAAGACAGGCCAGATTGATCTTCTGCTTTCTAAAGAGCAAATTTTATGTAAGAATACAAACTACTGTATTCAAATCATATGTGATATTAATACATGAATATGTATTAATGTTCAAAAAAATTAAGAAAATTTAAGGTATAAAAACTTAGTCAAAGTCTTTGGTAAAGAAATCTTTTGGAGATATTTCAAAATATTGACAGATTTTAAAAAGTGTTGAAAATGAAATATCTCGTTTACCTTGTTCAATTCTTCCGAAGTGAATTCCGGTATCATTAAGCGCGTCTTCTTGGGTCACATCTTTTTTTGACCTCAATTCTTTTACACGTTTAGCTAATATATTAAGTAGCTCTTTTTTGTCATATTCTTCCACAATGGAAAATTCAGCTTAATAAAACACATTTTCAATTACCGATCGGTAATTTTTTATTACATTTGTTACATCAGATGATTATGCATGACCCAAGAAGAGTTATATCAATATATGTTAGCCTATCAACAGGAGCATCAGTTTTGTGAAAAGGATCAAAGCAATTTTATTGCTTTACTAGAAGCACTTAAGCCTGGTAGCACTGATACAACATCATCAGAGCTTTCAAGTTCGTAAGCATGTGCAACATTTCTATGGATGAATAAAAGATATTACTATCAATATAGTTTTTAACAAAAATCAATGTTTATGACAGAGAAAAAACTTTATGAGCGTCTTATGCTTCACAAAAGTAAGTATGGTATTACCCAGGAAACACAGCAACATTATTTATGGGCACTAGAAACATTACAAAAAAACAATGCTCCCCGCGAATCTCATCAGAAATTTTAGCCTACAAAGAGCCCGTATATTACATACGGGTTCTTTTATTTTGGTAAGTGGCTAACTTCTTGATGCTTTTTTGAATAGATGAATTTAATGGTAGTTTCATATCCCAAATCGGGATCATCATATTCAATGGTAATTATTAGGTCTCCATTTTTGACCGTCACATAAGATTTATTAAATAATAAAATTTCACTTTTATCATACATAAAATAAAAAATACCATCTGATTCTTTTTTCCAACTCCCATGGGTATCTTCTGTATCCTTTATACATTCTCCTCCCGTTCCAAAATCATCATAATAATTTTTCTCAATAAATCTACCATTCTTTAACACTTCTAGAGTTGTCATTTTTTCACAAGAGGAAAGCGGGAATTCTTCCAATGACGCATTCTCTTCTTCATTACTGAACTCTTGCTTCAATTGCCATATGCCAACTATCATAATATTAGAAGCATTAGAATCACTCTTTCCGCAAGAAGACATTCCAAAAAGTATCAAGACCAAAAACGTAGCATAAGCTGGTAAAAGTCTCTTCATATGTTGTATTTCCAATTACAGCTACAAAAATCAGAAAAATACTTCTTATTAACAAACATTTAACGTTAAAATGTGTATTTTATCGATTATAATAGCATTTTATCGATGCTTCTTAGTCTCATTTATTAATCATAGCTTACAATTAAAGTCAGAATTAAATGGTTATTTATAAGAGACAGAATCAAAAAAACTTCTTAAATAAGGACTATCACTGAAAACCGGGTAGTATACACCTTGTATTACATCTATCTTAGTCTATTATTAATCCACTCCTTAATAGTGGTATACTACTATCTCACAACTCTTTACATCAAAATTTAAATTATTAAAAATCAAATCATGACAAAAAAAGTTTTAAAAACAATTGCTGTACTAATGCTGACTATTTTTATTAGTAACTGCGAAAATGATAATAGCGGTTTGGATGCTATCACAGAAGAATCGTTAGACCTTAAACAAACCTCCCCTGCTGAAGAATCATCTACAAAAGTAGCAACGAATAATTGTGTTTATTGGAGTATTGAAAGCTACGAAGGTCCTGTATGGTTTGATTTTAGAGCAGGAAGAAAAGAATATCCTTATGTAAACACTATTATAAATACTACTGAAACATCTTGTGATGGAGCATGGATAGCCACAGGAGGTTTTAAAATAATAGAAAGCACTAAAAGAAAAGCACGTGTTAAAAGAATCAACCAAAATAAAGGTACAATTCAGTTTATCAATGGCAGTCTAGATGGATACCTGATGGAGTTTGATGATTTTGTCCCTAACGGATCTTCAGTTCCATGTCCTAATGAAAGCAATACCTCTATGTATAAATCAGATATAAGATACATGAATGCCGGAAGTTATGTTCCCGAATATACCTACTCCTGGAAAGTTGTAAATTATGGTCGAACAACTCACCATTCTAATAAGACTGTTATTAGAATGCCTTTGGGGCGTTCAACAGTGACTCTTAGCGTATCTTTAAATGGTTGCATCACCCAAACAAATACACAAAGTTATTTCATTGGTAATAGTAATCCAGGCGGACCTAGACCTCCACGAGATAGAAACTAATCACATACAGAGGAACTCTAGCGTATGATAATATACAATAAAGAGACCTTTTAAGTATCCTATTACAAAAACACCTTGCTATTGAACATCATAGCAAGGTGTTTTTAATTAGTACAATATTATTATTACTTCACCAAAATCCCACGTTGATCCATTACCGGTAGGTCCTGAAAAGCATTTTCGTTTATAGTATGTTTTCTAAACAGGTATTTTTTATCGTATAATTTACTGTCTGCAAAGAAAGTGACAACAAATTCATTATTCATCCCAAGTAATTCTTCCTGAAGCATTTCGATTTTGGCAGAGGATTTTGCTTCCATAGTTCCTATACCATGACGTAGTAACGAGGTTTTTCGATCTCCTTCATATCCTTTGGTCACCACCAAAACCATTTCTATAGCAGTATCGCGATCATTAATAATATAGGAGTTCCAATGCTGGGCAAGAAATTCTTCATCCCATTCTTTGATCACTGCAATATAAACACCTTCTACAATAGGTATTTCTATATCTTTCTTCATGCTTGTTTACCCTATAGTGAAGACTTAAATTGTTCTAAAAAACGTACATCATTTTCACTAAGCATTCGAATATCAGACACTCCATATAATAAGAGTGCTATACGATCGATTCCCATCCCAAATGCAAAACCACTATATTCCTGAGGATCTATATTACAATTTTTAAGCACATTTGGATCTACCATTCCACAGCCCATAATTTCTAACCAACCTGTTCCTTTGGTCATTTTATAATCGGTCTCTGTCTCTAATCCCCAGTACACATCTACTTCTGCACTAGGTTCTGTAAACGGAAAATATGATGGGCGCAATCTAATTCTTGATTTACCAAACATCTCTGTAGTGAAGTATTGAAGTGTCTGTTTTAGATCTGCAAACGACACATCTTTATCAATATATAATCCTTCTACCTGATGAAAAAAGCAATGTGATCGTGCAGAAATCGCTTCATTACGATATACTCTTCCTGGAGAAATTGTACGAATTGGCGGCTCATTATTTTCCATATATCGTACTTGAACCGATGAGGTGTGAGTACGCAACAAAATATCAGGATCTGTTTGAATAAAAAATGTATCCTGCATATCTCGTGCCGGATGATATTCTGGTAAATTAAGTGCTGTAAAGTTATGCCAGTCATCTTCTATCTCCGGGCCTTCACTAACATTGAATCCTATACGAGAGAAAATATCGATGATTTGATTTTTCACCAAAGAAATAGGATGCCTAGATCCCACAGCAATAGGTTCTGCGGGTCTTGTAAGATCACCATAGAGTCCCTTTTCTTCGTTTTTAGATTCTAATTCATCTTTTAAGGATTTTACCTTTCCTTCTGCCGCTATTTTAAGAGCATTAATAGCTTGTCCAAATTCTTTTTTCTGGTCATTAGCTACATTTCTGAACTCTGCAAAGAACTCATTAATCAATCCTTTTTTACCCGAAAACTTAATTCGAAATGCCTCGACATCTTCTTTAGTTCTGGCTTTAAAACTATCAACTTCTTCTATATACTCTTTAATCTTATCAATCATCACTATTTTCTTAATAGAACGGCAAATTTACGCATTTTAGGTTAATGGAATAGTACATTAAAGTATTTTGATTCAAATATTATATCTGATAAAAATCGGGTATACCATATTGATCATTAATTCTTTTAAAAAGGGAAAAAAGCTCTTATATTTTTAGCTCCATTTCATACTGATCAACTATGTTATTAAGATCAATCGAATTTAGGTAGTTTAATTTATCGAGAAGTGTTTCGTCTACATTATTAATTTTTACGGTTTTACAAATACTTTGGATTCCTAAAAACAAATGACACCAACCTGATTCATTTTGATTTAAGAGATCAAATTGAGCCAAATATCCATTTACTGGATTTATAACAAAATAGGATTCGGGAATTTGATCTTTTAAAACTTCAAAATATCTGTAATTTCCATCTTTAATTGAGTTTTTGTGATTGTCCCAGGAATAGCATTCTTGATTGGGTAAATTTATCATATCGAATATAGTATAATCAATTTCATTTAACTCAATACTTCTCTTGTCCTCAATATGTATTTTGCCTTTAAAACATTTATAATTTTTGCATTTCTTAAAACCGATGCTTTCATAGGATTTAATGGCAATTACATTCTCTTTTATGACTTCTAAAGAACATTTAGTAATACCATTTTGTTTTAAATCTTTAAGTGCATATTCGTAGATAGATTTCACTATTTTTTTTCCTCGATGTTCAGGAATCACTCCTGTTCCCGTATTAAAAGCAATGATATCTCCGTTTCGTTTATCAATTCCATTTATAATGAATCCAACAAGTTTTTCATCATCAAACATACCATAGGATAAATCAAAACGAACTTTGGCATTATCCCATCTTTCTCTATAATACTCTAGATTCGAAGGCATTTCTACGAAGTAGTTTTTAAATGAAATTAGAAAGCAATCTATTATCGATTTAAACGCGACTTTTTCTAAACTTCTAACCACCATATTATAAATCTACCTGTATTTGTTCGACATGATTATCTTATCAAAATAAGCAGTCTAAATATAATAATCTTCACGATTATCATACGATAATGATTTCATAAATTTGGAATAATTATAACCCTAGTTGTTTTTCTAAAATTGAATATGGTAATAATCCGTTTTTTAAAATGTTTTTGTGAAATTCTTTAAGGTTAAAGTTTTGATTTTTTTCGAGTTCTGATTTCCATTGAAGTATCTTATTAGATCCGTATTTATAGGTTATAACTTGTACCGGCCACCTTTTCATCCTAGCGATTTCGCGAAAAGCAATATCATCTTGCTCTTTGATATGTTGTTGCCAAAATTTTAATGCTTTTTGATCACTCCAACCATAATAATTAAGAGCCACATCCAATACTACTCGTACAGAGCGAATAATATCCCATTCCCATTTTCCTAATTCGTCATATATATTTTGGTATGCTCCTATTTCCTTTCCTATTTCTTCTACATATGCAGCCCATCCTTCTGCGACTCCTCTATATCTAAACATCTTTTGAATATCAGAACGGGGTACTAAAGTTTCAACCATTGCCTGATAATGATGCCCTGGCATTCCTTCATGAATATACAACCAACCTACTTGCCTCTTATTAAAGGATGTATTGAAATAATTATAATAAAAAGTACCATTCATATAAAATCCAGGAACCTGAGATAAATTTTTATTGGTTCCTTGTTTGATTTTTACTTCTGGAATCCTATCCAAAAACGGAAATATTTCTGGTAATTTGTCCGCTACGGTTTCTCTGATTTGAAAAAAACCCTTTTGAACCATTTTAACATTATAATAAAAAAATACCGAATCCTTAATATGTCTACTAAAATCTAGGCTATCCATCCCGGATTTGACCTGTATTTCTTTGATTTTTGAGCTTACCTTTTCTATTTCTTCTATCCCCAATGCATATATCTGATCTGGTGTTGCTTCTTTATCCACCCATTTTTTCAGGAAATACGCATACCAATCTTTTCCATTTGATACATCAAATATTTTGGTGGCTGGGATACTGTCCCTAATTGTATTTAACCACTTTTTTTCGATAATAATCCTCTCTAGGTTAAGCTCACATTCATAAAGCAGTACTTCATAATCCAATCTATCCTGATCAGACAATTGATTTTTCTTAATCTTCTGCAAATTATTTTCTAAGGAGATAAATACTTCTTCCTGATTCTGAACAGATTTCTTATCGCTAATGTTTTTGAGATTTTCTACAAAAGAAAGTTCTAGTCCCGGAAGATCTAGTTTTTTATAATCCTTTATAAATTCTTTGGATATAGTTTCCCATTCAATAGATTGGCTTTCCGTTTTATTTTGGCAACTAAATAGGAAGAATACAAATACCTGTACTATAATTCTTATATATCGATTTACCATATTCATTTGATTTTTCAAACCTGTTTTTAATACAATAATACTATGGATATCCTACTATAGTTTGTGCAATCTTGCTATTTTATATATTGAGAAGGTGGTATTTTGTAATGTTTTTTAAATCTTTTAGAAAACGAGGCTAAATCTGTATACCCTAATTGATAAGCTATCGAGGTTAAAGAAATCTCATCGCCATGTAGTAGTTCTTTGGCTTTTTCCATTCGCAACTGTTCCTGCATTTGTAATGGAGTCATTTTAAAACAAATTTTAAAAACTCTGGCAAAATGATACTTAGAGATTCCAGATATACTGGCAAGAGTGTTAAGTGAAATTTTATGAAAATAATGTAAATGAATATATTCTCTTGCTTTAAAAAGTTTTGAAACAAGAAGTTTTTGCGTGTGAATCCTTGTTGTTATCTTCTGCAAAGAATCCTCAATTATGTCTAATTCTTTTTGAAAACTAAGTAAATCATCTTTAAAACCAGTAATAATCCCAATAGATTCTTGGGCAAAATCATACCCTGAAATAGTATTGGAAAAATCGTATAAAGATTTGCCTAGTCCTATAGATAAACTTCCCGAAAATGGTTGATTAAATAGTAAATCATTTTTCAAAAAATCTGATATCTCGACACCTAATAATCCTGGATTTATATCTAAACAGAAACCTTTGGTATTTATATGTTTAGAACACACCTGGTAGTCTACATTTTCTCTCAGGATAATAAATTGACTCTTATATACATCTAATTGATTTCTACTCGTTTTATAATGCTCCTTTCCTTCTACTACATATTTTAAAGCAATACCAGTAGTCTTACCAGTGTAAATTGCTGGCATATTACTTTGAGAAAAATTTATTTTCCCAAAATCTCGATGTCGGTATCTGGTTTGGTTATCGATTCTCTTTACATATTGAAATCAGGTAACTAAATATAATGTCAAAATCATACGAGGCTGTCTAAACTATATATTGACTTACCAAAAAATAACTTACAATTGCTTCTTTCATCAAAACAGATTGCTCACCTGCTTTAAGACCCGGCAATTGTTCTTTAACCATATAATGTGGCCAACCATCATCATCATAGTAATCAAATTCATAATATCCATAAGGCTCTAAGAGGCGACATATGGCAATATGCATTAAGTCTAATTTTTCTTCTTTTTTAAATTTACGATGTAATTGACCTAATTCTTGTACTCCAATTAGATATATAATTCCATCAAGATCTAAATCTTCTCCATCTGCAAACTGATCTGATAGTTTTTTTACTAGGACCTCCCAGCGTTCTTTTAATTTTTCGTCTCTTGCCATTGTCATTACTCAATTATAGTTGTCAAATGTACTTTGGATATTTAATAAGAGTTCACTTTTAAACTGGATAAGTTAGATTAATAGTTCGAATACTGCCAATCATAATTTTACCAGCCGGATCTTATCAAAAAGTTAAGCGTTACAAAAGTAACGCTTAACCGAAAAAAACTAACAATAAATAATAGGGAATCTGTTATAATTCCCATAGAACGCCTATTCCTGCATATTGGTTTCTATAATTTCTGAAAGAACGGGCGTCTATATCTGTATAATTTGTACTCCTTACCCTAGAATATAGTGTTGCTGTTAATGAAAATCCATTTCCGATTTCGTGTGAGGCATTTACCTGAAAATTCACATATTGGTATTTAAGGTTTTCTCCTATTAACATCTCGGTATTTCTAGCTTCGATTTCTTTATATTTTCTTGTAATATAAGAGAGTGATGTACGCACTTTGGTTATTTCACTTTTATAAATCATATTGATTCCGGGACCAAACTGATTAAAGCCAGAACGTCTGGTAGAGTTATCAATTCTTGTGTAGTATACAAAATTGGGCTTTATTTTAAATTTTTCGCTAAACGGTAATTCATAAAACAAACTTCCTCTTATATAATCCCAATCTCTTTCACCATCTGTATCAATTTCACTGGCATTAAAGGTGTCATATTTTCTTTTTTTGAAATATGTATCCATCCCAATTTTGTGTTCTAATCGATTTACTTCAAAGGATTGAACACTTGAAAATTGAACTCCAAACTCATCAAATTGTAAGTCTCTTATTCCAAAAGCATCAAAGTCTTTGAAATTATAAAACCCTTCTAGTGTCATCTCATTAGCATAAAAAGGTATAAACTTTACTCCTGCAGTGGCACCATAGTTTGTATACCCTAATGGATTAATCAACACATCCTGATCTCCTCCCAAACCTTCTCTATTCATTCGCTTAAATCTAACTTCTGCCAAAAAACTACTTTTTTCTGTAAATTTGTGATCATATTTTACTCTCGTACCTAAGCTCCAATAACTGTCATCAAAATTCTCATAGAATATTCTCGAAAAAGGATTTAAATATAATCTCACTCTGTTTTTTTTCCATTTATAGCGATATTTATAATCGATCGAGATGTCTTGATACAAACTACTAGATATCAAATCTTCTTTTGTAAGTATACTATCATTCACTCTTACTTCTTTAGGGCTTTTAAAATAATTGTATTCATATCCTCCCTGTGTTTCGATATCCAAAGTGTTTTTACTTTGTGAAAAACTTAAAGAGTATATAAATGACATGACCGCAGTAAGTATTATATTTCTTTTTTCCATTACAATTTTTCTTCTTTTGTTTAATGAGTTATTTAAATAGCTCGTTTTATTACTTCTTTTAATCCCGTTTTATTTACTAGTTGAATTCCAAGGCCTGGTCGAACATTAATTTCCATAATTTGTGGACCTTTATTTTTATCAATCACAATATCAATCCCCAGATAGTTTAATGGAAATGCCTTTGCTGTTGCAACAGATATTTCCAAAATTTCTTTCCAGTATGGTATGGGGGTACCATTAACCAAAAATGTACTATCTGGGTGATGATTGCTATATTCTTTACCATCATACACTTCTAATAATCTTCCTTCTTTCATGTCTACACCTATCCCTACTCCATTTTGGTGAAGGTTGGCTTTGCCATCAGACCTATCTGTCGGCATTCTTAACATCCCCATCAAGGGTATTTTATTAAGCGTTATGATTCTAAAATCCGGGACTCCCTGAGGATATATCTCACAAAAAAAAGGGTGTGGTTCTATACATTCTTCTACAAGTACTCTATCGTGAGAACCTAATGAAAAGAATCCCATAATGACAGATGCCATATGTTGAAAAACCTGGCGATCGGTAATTATTTCTCCATTGCTAATCCAATTATCATTCTTATCTTTTTTAAGAATTTTGATCCCACCACCTCCACTACCATTAGCTGGCTTAATTGCAACAGAATTATATCGTTGACATGATTTCCATGCTTCCTTAATATCACTATTATACTCGATCACAGCATAGGTTTCTGCACAAGGGATATTATATTGATGTAAAATTTCTTTGGTGAGCACTTTATCATCAGCCAGAGGGTAATGTTTCTTTGGATTATTAGGATAAATGAGTCTTATATTTCTTTCATTTAAACCAATTACACCAGATGCTGCTGTTGATTTTTTATTGAAAATTATTGAGAACATATTCGTGTCTTTTACTATTATCTTCTTGTTTGCTATAGAAACAGGTGAGTCTTTATATACCCTACCTAAAAGGGTGATTTTTTATTTTTCTGCTTTCAAAAGAGGCTTGAACCTAAACAATTCTACCCATCGTATACCGATGTATCTTCCTAATAACGTGGATGATGCTATGATTAAAAGAGATATCTCTGGGAATAAAACCAGAACAGATGGCAACCATGACCAGGATAGTATGAGATAAGAAATTGATGTCGCTATTAATGTTTGAAACAATTTATCTATGGCTTTTATATAACCATCTTCCAGAGTAGAGCGAGAGAAGCGTTCTGCAGAAATCGTAAGAATAATAATAGGGAAAAATGTCAGTTTTGTAAGCCATTCTATGTTATTCTTAATTCCAAAATGTGTTGCCAACAGGATCACAGATACCATTGTGGTAAGTGAGATTACCAATTTTGGTGTATATAACAACCCTAGTTTATCAAAAGGATAAGATATTAATCCAATAAACGTGATAAGTCCCACGAAAATTGCAATTCCAGAAACGAAACCTGTATGCAACAAAGAAAATGCAATCAATACAGGTAGGAATACTCCAAAAGTTTTTAATCCAACAATATTTCTTAAAAAAGCAACCAAAAATCCCCCAATAGGTAATAATAATAAAAGATGTAAAGCTCCTGATGGTATTACATTTTTATCGATAAGATGCCAAAGAGAAAAACCAGGTAGATCATGAAGTTCTTCAGAATTCATTTTTAAGAAAGAAATATGATTTACCTCATCCATCTTATACGTATAATCAAACTGAATGCCTGCAGTATGAGTAATCAAAGATTTATCTCCTCGATAAAGCTCTAAGTAATTAGCAGGTAAATACCCAAAATGATTATTTAATGCATCAAAAGGAACCCATGTTTCATTAATCAATACTTCTACCCAGGCATGTGATGTTCTTTTATCTGTATTTTCTACTATAATCCCACCCCTTATTCTTGCGGGATATCCCAAATTTCTACTTAAAGCCACAAATAATCTACTTTTACCATTGCATGAAGCTCTATTCTGTTCAATTGTGGTTACGGCATCTGTGAGTGTAATGATTGGTGCCGAAGGAATAGCGTATACGTAATCAAAAATATTTTTGATTACTTCTTTATCATTTTTGGTGTTTTGTCCGAGTTGAGTTGCTAATTCATTGATAATTTCGTTATCAGATTGAATATTTTGAGTAGGTTTAAGGTATTTTCTATACTTGCCTGATGCAACATTAAAGACTTTTGGTATTCTAAAATTTCTATCCTTTCCTTCGAAAACAAATTCATAATCCACAGAATGATATGTGTTTTTCTCCTTGGTGTTCCAAATTGCTTTTAAATTTTCGCCAATTTCTTCTTTCTTAGTAAAAGACAAGGTGCTGTCATTTGTGATTTTTTCTTTAGAAATCCTTTGCCTGGGGTTGCTACTGGGGATGTATGTTCTTAATAAAGTGTTTTTATCTCCTGATTTAAAAAAGAACTTATAGTTTATTTTATAAACTTTTTCAGGATTAAAATTATCATAATTATTAAGAATTGGTTTTATTTTGAGCCCTATTGAGATTATGGCAATTATTGAAATTAAAGTTAATGCAATTTTAAGATTTGTTTTCGAATTCATAATCAGCTATTTTTGGATTAATAACAGGTAGGAGACGTTTCACCCTACCTCAAATCGAAAAAAATTCTTTTTTTATGACCCAATCCTCAAAATCTGTTTGTGAACAATCCGTATTCACTAAGCTATTCGAGACACATGCTGAGGATATAAGAAATTTTATTTACTACAAATGTGGGGATAAGGAACAAGCAGAAGATGTGATGCAGGAAGCATTTATAAAACTTTGGGATAATTGCAAAAAAGTAATCTTTGAGAGAACAAAAGGGTTTTTGTGTACCGTTGCTAACAACTTATTTTTAAATCAAGTTGCTCACAAGAAGGTTAGACTAGAGTATTCAAAAATACCTCGTAGCACCAAAAATATTGAATCTCCGGATTATGTGATGGAAGAAAAGGAATTTATGGATAAGCTTCAGAATGCGATTGCCGATCTTTCTGATGGTCAAAGAGAAGTTTTTCTACTAAATAGAATTGATAAAAAAACATATAATGAAATTGCCGAAATGCTTGACATTTCAGTAAAAGCTGTAGAAAAAAGAATGCATAATGCATTAAAGCAATTAAGAAAATTGGTAAAAAATATATGAAAGACGGTAGGGTATTTTACACCTTACCTGTTATTCTCCTGATACAAGGTAGAAATTATGCTTGACGAAAAGGAAAATACATATCTGGCAAAGTGGTTGAATAACGACCTTAGCCCCGAAGAATTAGAAGAGCTAAAAAAGCTTCCAGAATACGATGATTATAAACAAATCGTAGATGGACTAGCCTATTTTAAGGCTCCTTCTTTTGACCTACAACCCTCATTAGCTAAGACTTTAGGTAAGATTTATCGGCCTAAAAAAGCAAAAGTGATCAATTTAAAACCAATTGTATATACTTTAACTGCAGCGGCTTCGATACTATTAATTATTGGGCTTTTCTTTAACACGGTGAGTTATACCACTAATCCCGGACAACAATTGGCTGTTGTTTTACCAGATGGAAGTTCTGTCGATCTTAATGCGGCATCTACCTTAACACATCAACGTTTTTTCTGGTCACAAAATCGAAAAATCACTTTAGACGGAGAAGCATATTTTAAAGTGACTTCTGGTACTAATTTTACGGTAGCAACCAAATTAGGGAAAATCGAAGTCTTAGGAACTCAGTTTAACGTAAAGAGTAGATCTAATGAATTTAGAGTAGGTTGTTATGAAGGAAAAGTGCGAGTATCTATAGAAGATAACCAACAAAAGATATTACAAAAAGGAAATGGTGTTTTACTAAAAGATAAAAAACTTATAGACCAGACCATTATAGATCAGGAACCTTTATGGAAAAAGGGAGAAAGCATTTTTAATAGCATTCCATTAATAAATGTATTAGACGAATTAGAGAGACAATATGATATCACTTTTAAACGTGATAAAATTGATCAAAATCAGTTATTCACTGGTGGATTTAATTATAATAACTTAAATATTGCTCTAGAATCCGTTTTAGTACCTATGGGGATAGAATATGTGGTTAATGGAACTACTGTTTTGCTTTCTACTCTCTAGTTACAAATAAATTAACACATTAATTATCTAAGAATCTTAACGTTTTAGAATCCTCTAAAACCAAAATATACAATGAAGAAAATTCTGTTACTGTTACTTTTTTGCACATGCTCTTTACAGGCACAAATTACTAAAGACTACCAAAAAACGCCTTTACAACAGGTACTTAACGAACTATCAGAATCATATGATCTCATTTTTTCATTCAGTAATGAAACTGTAAAAAACAAGATCATTACATTGGCTATTAACAATACTCCGTTGGACGAGATTTTGACTACTTTAAAAACATTAACTAATCTTAATTTTAAAAAAATATCAGATAGACAGGTGATTGTTAGTGCTCCCAACAATAAAGTTGAAGTCTGTGGGTATCTTTTTGATGAAACTACCAACGAACCTCTCTCCTACGCATCAATAAGTATTGAAAGTACTAAAACAGGAACTATCGCCAATGATGATGGTTTTTTTCAATTAGGTAGTGTCGATAAGAACACATTAATCACAATACAGTATGTTGGTTATAAAGACAAAGTGATGGAGGCATCTTCTTTTAAAGCCTCAAATTGTCCCAGAATCCCGCTTTTTATCGAAAGCACCTCTTTGGCAGAAGTACTTATTGTAGAATATATCACTACCGGAATTGACAAAAACATTGACGGCTCATTTCGAATTTCGAATGAAGAACTTGGTATTCTTCCAGGTCAAAGCGAACCAGATATTTTACAAAGCATTCAACTAATTCCCGGGATAAACAGCCCCGATGAAACTGCAACGGGAATACAGATTCGAGGAGGATCACCAGATCAAAACCTGGTACTTTGGGATGATATAAAAATGTATAATACTGGTCATTTCTTTGGAATGTTTTCTGCTTTTAATCCTAATGTAGTTAAAAGTGCCAAAATTTTTAAAGGAGGTGCTGATCCAAGGTATGGAGATCGGGTATCGGGTGTTATTGATATTTCTAGTGATAAGAAAGTGCCTAAAAAATTTAATGGTGGTGTTGGAGTCAATGGGACTCATGCAGATGTTTTTACGAAAATTCCTGTGGCAAAAACTGTAGGTTTGGTGCTTTCCGGAAGACGATCTTATACCGATATTTTTGAAACTCCTACCTATAAAGCTCTTTCTGAAAAAGTGTTTCAAAATACCAAAATAGTTGAGAACCCCAATCAAACACCTGTTACAGGTGAAGAAGAAGAGGATGACGACGACGACGAAGAGCGCGAAGAAGCCATTGCCGAAAATAATTTTTTCTTCTATGATGCCAGTGCTAAACTAATTATTGATGCTTCAGAAAATGACAAAATTCTAGCGAGTACGATTTATACCAACAATGATCTTGCTTTCGAAATCAATGATGATGAAGATTTAATTACCGACGATCTTGAGATCCAAAATAAAGGAGTTAGCTTTTCCTGGAAAGGCACTAAACTAGATCATTTTCATCATAGCTTAAAAGCATATTATTCTAAGTATGATTCTGATTATTTGTTCACCGAAAGACAAGAATTACAAATAGAAAAACAATCGATTAGAAAGAATACCGTAGAAGATGTTGGATTAGATCTGAATATCACTTATGATCTTGATACCAAAAATTCGTTCATGCTGGGATACCAATTTTCTAATAGTGAAGTATTTTACACAATCACAAGAGAAGCTGAATTTGAAACGCCAATAAACGAGTCAGACAAGGTAAAAAACAATGCAAATACCATATATGTAAACTATAAATTTTTACCAAAAAATAAGAGTTTCTTCAATTTTGGAATAAGAACATCTCATTATTCGATAGTCAATCAATTGTATATTGAACCCAGAGTAAATATTGAGTATCCCATTACTAATCTATTAAGAATAAAGGCAACAGGAGAACTTAGATATCAACCAATAAGTCAATTAATAGAATTTGAAGATACCCAGCTTCGCCTAGAAAATAATTTATGGATACATGCCAATGAAGAAGTTCCTGTATTAAAAAGCACTCAGTATTCTACAGGGTTATTATTCTCTAAAAAAGGATGGAATTTTGAGATTGACGGCTATTATAAAAATATCAATGGATTAACATCGGTCACCAATGGATTTAATACAATCAATAATGATTTATCTACTGGTGAAAGTATAATTTATGGAGTAGATGTATTATTAAAAAAGAAATTCAAAAATTTTAGAACCTGGATGGGATATACTTTTAACGATATTAAATATACTTTTCCTGAAATACAAGAAGCTTCTTTCCGCGGGAATAACGATATCACTCATAATTTTAGAATTTCTAATACATATGAAATCAATGATTGGGAATTTTCTTTAGGTTGGTTATGGCGATCAGGAGCTCCTTTTACCGATGCTGATCTTGTAAATGATGAGATCGAATACGGTGCTGCCAATGCAAAGCGTTTACCAGAATATCATAGATTAGACATTTCTGCTATTTATCGATTTGATTTCAATAAAACTGGTAACTGGAGAGGACAAATAGGTGCATCAATACAAAACATATATAATAGACAAGTACCTATATCTATAAGTTATAGGGTTGATGATAATGCTACTACTGGAGAAATAGAATTAGATAAGTTGCAGCAAGAATCATTGGGAATTACTCCTAATGTAGTTTTACGATTATATTTTTAAGTGTTTTTAATGGCTTGCAGCACTTCATCCCGATGTAATAATCGCATCAATGTTATTTCCTGCTCTGATGTTATGATTCCTACCAAATAATAAAACCCTATACCCATTTTATAAGCCTTATTATTGCCACTTATTTTTCTGAAATGAGGTACATCATTTACATTTTTGGCTGTTTTTAATGATTTCAGGACATGTTTCACCTTATCCTGTAACGAAAGATCTTTAACTTTTTTAAGGTCTATAGAAAATTGAGAAGAGGTTTTTAACACCATGTTACTAGGGTTTAAATAATTCTTCTTCACTTACTGTAGATTGGGCATTAGCTTGTTGCATTAAAAGTAATAATCCCAAATCCTCTTTTTGCTCTAAAGACATTACAGCCATCTGTTCTTTTTGCTTTTGTTTGATATACCATACAATAGCTTTTTCCATAGTCTTTTTTACGCTAGAACCCTCTATTGCCGCTATTAACTTAAGCTTAGGGATTATTTTATCATCAATATCTATTATTTTTCTCATTTTATATATTATATATATAATATGCTAAATATATATAATAAAAATTAAAATGACAAAGTGTACTTATACACAGAAAGAATTATATTTGAGATTCAATAACTATTCATTAATGAATTACATCGATATTATTTTAGGAATTCTTTTGTTATGGGGGCTAATAAAAGGATTTAGTAAGGGATTATTTTCCTCACTAGCCTCTCTTGTTGCTCTTATCGTTGGTATATACATTGCTGTTCATTTTTCTCATATTGCAGGAGGATATTTAGAACAATATGTAAATTGGGAAGAAGGAGCTATGAAATTGGTAGCTTTTGCAGTAACTTTTATTGTCGTGGTTATCCTTGTTTCTTTGGCAGGTAAAATTCTTACCAAAATAGCGGATTACGCTGCGCTAGGCATTTTAAATAAAATCTTAGGTGGTGTTTTTGGAGTGCTGAAAATGGCGTTTATTGCCAGTGTCATTATTATTTTTGTCGATGCTATAAATAGAAATATTACTATTCTTAAGGAAGAAACACTTAACTCTTCTGTGTTATATACTCCTGTTCGGAAGTTAGCACCAATGATATTGCCTAGTATTCTAAAAGAAGAAGATTCTAAAAAGGATATCCAAATTTAAAAAATATAACAGAACAAAAATGACTAGAAATAAACGACTTACAATAGGAGAAGGGAAAATTAGTGGCTACCTATCTATTTTTTTGGCTATTGTATGCTTTGGAACAACAATATGTGCTTATTTTCCAGAATACCTAACCACTAGTGATTTTAGAGCTCTATACAAACCAAATTATGTTAGATGGGCTCTTTTAGGAATTCTAGCGTTATCGTTTGTATTTGCATTAACAAGCTTTATTTTGAGCAAAAAAACAAAACTTGGTTTCTTTGCTGTTTTAATCATTGCCACAACAATTTTACTAGGTACTGGTATACCAGAATATCAAGAAATTGATTCTAAGTCGATTACAATTGGATTGGACTGGCTTCTATTAGACATTCTTATCTCTGCTTTTATCTTTATTCCCATCGAACTATTCTTACCTAAAAGGCTTGAACAGACAAAATTTCATGAAGAATGGAAAACAGATTTAGTCTATTTTATTATTGGTCATTTGCTTATTCAGGTAACTGGGGTTCTTGTACAACTACCTTCTGTTATTGCTTTCTCTGGCATTGGTTTAAGTGGGCTCCACGAATGGACTCAAGGAATTTGGTTTTTACCTCAATTATTCCTTGCATTGCTTGTCTCTGATCTATTTCAATGGACAGGACATTATTTTTTTCACAAACTTCCCTTCCTATGGCGTTTCCATGCAGTACATCATTCTACAAAAGATATTGATTGGTTAGCTGGTTCTAGAACTCATTTTCTTGATTTAATTGTTGTTCGTGCCATTTCATTTTTACCAATTTATGTCTTTGGATTCAGTATATCTGTTTTCACTACCTATATTGTAATTGTTTCGATTCAAGCCGTACTCGCTCATTCAAATACACGAATTAACTTTGGCTTTTTACGTTATGTCTTTGTAACGCCTCAATACCATCATTGGCATCACTCTGATGACCCCAAGGCCTATGACAAGAACTTTGCTATTCATTTCCCATTTATTGATATGATCTTTGGGACATATTATCCAATGGGGAAAACATGGCCAGAAAGCACTGGACTTGGTGATGTGAAATTCCCTAAAGGTTTTATTAGACAATTTATCTTCCCGTTCATTAAAGATCCTGCAAATAGTAATGAAATTGAAAACCCTAGTGAACGATAGATATTTACTGCTCTGCAAAATATTCTAAATTTACAGAGCAGATTTTGTTGTTTATGTATTATTACGAGCTTACAGTATCTTCTACAATACCTCCCAAATAGGCGATACAGGAATCAAAGTCTTCAAACACACAGTTTTCTGGTATTAAATCCGGAATAATATCAATATTCTTTGCCAGATACAAAGGTTGTTTTTGGATACCCACTATATGCGTATGAACGCCTTTTTGTTCAAGACCCAAAATAATCTCTTCTAGTGTATATAATCCCGACTGGTCCATATAAGGTACTCTATCCATTCTCAAAATAACATGAGTGGCAGATTCGGGTATTTGGTTGGCTAGCTGTTGTAATTCGCTTGTAAATCCGAAAAATACTGGACCATTAAGATGTTTGATAAATATCTCTTCTTTAAGCTCTTTTGGAAAATTAATTTCATCTTTCCAGAGTTTTTCTCCATTATTATTACGTTCTAATCCATCTAATGATTCTACTTTGGATTCACTTGCGGTAACATCTCCCATCTTCTTCATAAAAATCAGAGATGCAATTACTAAACCTATACCAACAGCAAATACCAGATTCCAAAATACAGATAAAACCAAAACAATAATCATGATTGCAACTTCTATCTTAGGTATATGAGGTATCGCTTTTAATCCTTTATAATCCATTACTCCTATACCTACGGTAATTAAAATCCCTGCTAAAACAGCTGCAGGAATCTGAGAAGCCACAGGCCCTAGAGCTAACAGTATAATTAATAGCATAATTCCGGCAATCATTCCTGATAATCTAGTTTTACCACCAGCATTAATATTAACTACGGTTCTGATCGTAGCTCCTGCTCCCGGAATACCTCCAAATATTGCAGCAATACTATTTCCTATCCCTTGCCCAACTAATTCTTTATTAGGTTTATGTTTGGTCTTGGTCATATTATCTGCCACAACCGATGTTAACAGCGAATCAATAGCTCCTAAAAATGCCAAAGATAATGCCGTAAAAATATAAGGGGTTATTGTGCCTAAACTAAAGCTTGAAAACATGGATAAATTCGGTACCGGAAAACCGCTTGGTATTTCTTCAATTGGTCTATAGTTTAAACCAAAACCATAGGCTACTCCAGAGACCAGAGCCAAAGCAACTAATGTACTAGGGATGGCAGTTGTGATTCTTTTAAAACCATAAATAATGATTATGGTTATTAAACACAGTATAAGTTCTAAATAGTTGATATTAGATAATGCATTTGGTAAACTTTTAATCGCTCCTATTACACCCGAAGCGTCATTTCCTGCCAGAGTAACGGCTTCAAGATTTATTTCTTCATTAGAAATGGTTTCTGCTCTTTTTATAGTTTCCTTAAAATCCTCTAGTACCAAAATCCCCTCTCCTGCTTCTTCTTTCAAGATCTTATCCAAAATAACTTCTTCTGCTTCAGGTTTAAATGTATTTACAAATTCGGTATCTTCTTTTGGATAATATCCCAGCGCCGGTAAAAACTGGGTGATTAGAATCATCACACCAATTGCTGTCATAAATCCGGATACAACGGGATAAGGAATATATCTGATATATTTTCCTATTCCTATAACTCCCAAACCAATCTGCATTAAACCAGAAAGCAAGAATACTGTTAAAATAGCCGGTAAAGCCTTTTCTACATCTCCATCATTAGCACCTATTATTCCTGCAATTACCAGCATACTTACAGCTGTCATTGGTGCTGTAGGGCCAGAAATCTGAGTATTTGTCCCTCCGAATAGTGCTGCAAAAAAACTAATAAAAATTGCTCCATACAATCCCGCACTTGGGCCTAATCCCGAAGATACTCCAAATGCTAATGCCAGAGGAAGTGCTACAATACCTGCCGTTAATCCTCCGAATGCATCTCCTTTTACATTACTAAATAAATCTTTAAACTTCATATTTCTTTTATTAATCGATAAAAATTAATTCTATCTTATCCGTAAAACTCAATCTTTCCAGAATCAACATGGTACATAGCTCCTATGATCTGAATATCTCCACTGGCCTCTAATTCTTTCAAAACCTCACTCCCATTTCTCATATTCTCTATGGTTAACATCACATTTTGTTTAGAAACATTATTTACAAATTCGATATTTCCAGAGTTTCTAAGGGATTCCTCTTTTGGTTCTTTCACAGCTTCTACAGCAGGTTTGATTTTACTTAATAAACCTGTAATATTACCCAATTTGACATCATCACAAGCTCCTTTTACTGCTCCGCAACTTGTATGACCCAAAACTACCACTAGTTTAGATCCTGCTACTTTACAAGCATACTCTATACTTCCCAAAATATCTTCATTTACAAAGTTACCTGCTACTCGTGCACTAAAAAGATCACCTATACCTTGATCAAAAACAATCTCTACAGGAACTCTTGAATCTATACAACTAAGAACTGCTGCAAAAGGATATTGACCTCCTTTAGTATCCTTAACTTGATCTAATAAATTTCTATCTGCTCTTAAGCTTTTCAAAAAGCGTTGGTTGCCTTCTTCTAGATATGTTAATGACATTTGCGGTGTCATTTCTGATTGTGTTTCTTTAGTTTGTGTTTTCATATTTTTTTTTTAAAAATCTGCATTATCACAGTATCTATTAGAGATAGAATTTAGCGGCTATCCATTAAAAGGAATTCAATAACCTATGTGTCTTTAGGTTTTGAAAAACTATATATCCAATTTGTTTATTATTTCACCTACTATATATAATACCTATTCAGAATGGTTAAAAGGTATCTTAATCGTTTACTTGTTTATACGATTTCAGGTGGTGGAGTAGTATATTCTAAAAATACAGGAGAATTCTGAATATAAAATTCTGGGTAACGTTTAATACTCAGATTCGATACAGAAGTTACCTCATCCATAAAGTATTGAGAAATTTTATCGTTCTCTTTAAAATCTTCTTTTTCAGAATTTTCTTTTTCTACCGGATCAGAGTTTTCTTCGGTATCTTCAATATTAAATACAATTTCACTTTTACTTCCTTCATATAAATGCATTAACTCAATACCATAATCGGCTAGATTCAGAAAAAATCCGAATACTATCAATAATCTGGTTATTTGAAGTTTAATCATCACTATAAAGCAATTTTAAAAAGCAAAAATAACAGTATTGCTTCCAAATGTTGTTAATGTATTGCAAATTTTATTAACCAATCACAACTCTCTTAAATCGGTTTTAGGAATCCAGCCAATTTTACCATCAGCAAGTTTAATTTTTTTCCAATCATTTACTGTTTCTGTCACCAGCACTTTAGTTCCTTCATGAAGTTCAAAAACTTCTTCACTTCTAAGGTTTGGTTCACTTTTTATGGTTGTTTCCTGAGCAAAAATGATTGCAAACTGGTTATTTTTAATATAATTATATTGTGAGAAAGCAAAGAATACACCAAATAATCCAAAAATTAGTATCGCCCACGACCCCACAAAGAATATTCTCTTTTTTAAAGAACTATGTGCTGTATAATACAGAATAAACAGGAGAACAAATATAATGATACAGATCACCGAAAACCATGCCCAACTATCAAAAGCCAGCATATTAGTAAACTTCTTAAACGTTCTCGAAATAAAACCATCTGGGATTACATCTATTGCGTCTATTGTAGCCTTCTGTGCAAAAGCCAGATTGTTTTTAATATCTTCATCATTAGGTGATAATGCTAATGCTTTTTCATAATAAAAAATACTAGGTCCAATGTTACTTAATTTATAGTTTGCATTGCCAAGATTATAGTATAGCGAAGCTGATTCCTGACCAGCATCCAAAATCGATTTATACGCATCTATAGCTTCCTGGTAATTTTCTTGATTATATAGCGAATTTCCTCTCTGAAATGCTTCTTTATCCTGAGAGAAACCTAATGTTATACTTAAAAAAATAAGTGCTTCAACTATTCTTTTCATACATTTATAGTTGTTTATCTATTGATGCAATTACTCTAGAGGCTTTATCATAATCCTGTTGCATTGCCGAAGTAGAAGATGGAGTATATCTTGCAAACTCACAGCTCTCTAACAATGCAATAAATTCTATAGATATCGCATCTTCAACATCACGTTCCTTTAGTAATCGCTGGATACGTTCTTTACTCATATCACTTGTTTGGATATGTAGTTTTGCTTTTAAATAATTATGTAATGCTCGTTCCATAGCTATATAGAACTCTTTTTGGTTTCCTAGATTCTTTTTAGCCTCAGAAAGATATTTACGAGCCAATTTATCTGCTTTCCGAACTCGGTTACCACTTACATCGCTTAGTCGTTCTTGTCTTTTTTTACCAAAGAAAAGGAATAGAGGAATCGCTAATAAAGGTGCCGTTAATGACAACCAGTACACAGTAGATTTAAAAAAGTACTCTTTTTTAATAGGTTGAAGACCTGCATTTAGTTTTAAAAATCTAAACTGATTTCCCACTTGAGTTACTAATTTTTTATTTGTCCCTCCAGATTCTGATGTAACGACTGTATCTCCCCCATCAGGGCCATTTTTCACATTAACTACAATCTCATCTGATGTAATTCTTTTATATGTTTCTGTTTTTAAATCAAAATAAGAAAACGAAATTGATGGTATTGGATATTTACCTTTATATTGTGGCACTAAGGTGTAGGTGTCAGATATATTACCTCCCATACCCGTAAGATTTGTTCGTACTCTTTCATTATGCTGCGGTTCATATTGTTCTAAACCATTAGGCACATTAAGCTTTGGTAAATCAAATAGTTTTAAATTACCATTACCAGTAACCAAAACCTTAGCATCTAAAGATTCTGTAGCATCTAGCTCTGCTTTATTAGTAGTTACTTTGAAATCAAAATCTCCCACTGCGCCCGAAAAATCATCTGGTTTTCCTTGTATTGGTAAAGGTTTTGCCTCTATTATTCTATTACCTGCAGCTACAGTCTTATTAACCGTTGTGTATAATCTACCACCAAAAATGTCTCTTCTTTTTGTGGGAACATCTACAGAAACGGTTAAAGTGAGAGGCTCTATATTTAATTTACCTGTTTTTTGCGGATATAGTACTGTTTTACGAAGCACTACATAACGATATGGTTCTCCTTTATATTCCCCATTTTCAATTTTGAGTTGTTTCATATCGATTGCCTGACTCCAAAAATCGCTGTATTTTGGGCTGTCTAGCTCTCGCCAGTTGCTTACACTAATTCGCGGACTAACATATAGTTTATAAACAACTGTAATTGCCTCATTTAAATAGGGATCTGATTTAGAAACTTCTGCTATAAGATGAAGGTTTTCACTGGCAACAAAATCTGTATCATTGCCATCTTTTGGTTTATCTACTGCGCCTGTAACTTCAACTCTTATCGGTAATGTTTTATACGTCTGCCCATCAATCTCTATAGTTGCTTGTTTTATAGTAAATTGTCCTCTACGTGTAGGTTCAAGAAAATAACTGAATGTTTTGGCGTATGATCGTTTTCCATTAACCCATGAATTACTAATAGATTGATTAGGTCCACCTATAACTGTAAATCCCGAAAAGGAAGGAGGTGTAAAATTGTCCCCATCTTTATTCATTTCAAAATCTACTCGTAATCTTTCATTTACACCTAACTTTTTCTTGCTTACTTTAGCCTCAAACCTCACTTGCCCCAATGCAAACTGCATTGTGGTCAGAAATAAGGTTAGAAAAATTAGTTTTAGTTTCATTTTTTATGCTATTTAGATCGTTAGATTTTTAAAACCTAACAAGTCTTTTATCAAATTACCAGTCTTTATCTGTTTTAACTTTTGACCCTTGAGCTTTTTTGGCGTTAATCTTATCCTGAACTTTCTTTTCCTGATTGTTCATAGCTTCGAGTAAACTTTTAACTTGTTCTGGTGATAATTTACCTTGAACCTGTTGCTGTTGCTGGTCTTTAGGTTTGCCTTCCTGATCTTTTTGATCTTTTCCTTTATCCTTTTTCTCATCTTTAGGCTCGCCCTTGTCATCTTTTTCTTTATCTCCTTCATCTTTTTTATCCTCTCCTTTATCTCCTTCTTTATCCTTTTGATCTTCTCCCTTTTCTTTTTCCTTATCTCCGTCATCTCCCTTTTTATCTTCTTTATCGTCTCCTTCTTTCTTATCCTTATTATCCTCCTTCTGATCTTTGTCTTTATCTTTGTCCTTATTCTGATCGTTCTGCTCCTGTTGTTGCTCTAGCATTTTTTTTGCTAATGCCAGGTTATAACGGGTTTCATCATCTTTAGGATTATTTCTAAGTGCATTTTTATAAGCTTCAACAGCTTCTTTATATTTTTTTTGTTCCATATAGGTATTTCCCTGATTATGAAATGCCTTATGTTTTTCTGATTTAGCCGAAGCTACCTTAGCTGCTTCTGTATAACGATGCGTAGCTTCGTCATATTTTTCAGAATTATAATACGCATTAGCTAAATTATATTTTGCTGTAGGATTTACAGGGTTTTTGGCAATCGCTTTTCTGTATTCTCCTTCTGCTTTAGGAAAATTACCGTCTTTAACCAGAACCTTATTACCTGTAGCTATAAACTGATTTGCTTCATTAATAACTTCATCACGATTCTCTTCCTGAGCACATATAATCCCCATCTGAAAACATAATATAATACATAAAATCTTTTTCATACTTCACTATTGTTCGTTAAACAGGTTTAATTTTTTTACCCAAGATGTTTTTCTTTCTAATAAGAAAATATCTAAAAATAATAATAATAATCCGGCAAACAGAAACCACTGAAACTGATCTTTAAAATCTGCAAACTGCTTGGCTTCGAATTCTTTCTTATCCATATTTTGCAGTACCGTGGTTACTTCTTCTACAACTTCGCTTGTATTTCTACCATCAATGTATGTGCCATTTGCTTGATTAGCAATTTCCTGTAAAGTTGTCGGGTTTAATTTGGTAATAACAGTACCTCCCTGACTATTTTTCTTATAACTTTGTATAATTCCGTTTCGTTTTATAGGTATAGGTGCTCCTTTTTCTAGTCCTACACCGATAGTAAAGATCTTAATTCCTTCTTTGGCAGCTTCTTCTGCAATGACCTTTACATTACCTTCATGATCTTCTCCATCACTTACAATAAATAAAACTCTATTGGTTTGCTCTTCATCATTATAGTATGTTTTTGCCAATTCTATAGCTTCATAAATTGCAGTTCCCTGAGAGGATAGCATTTCTGTATTCATAGATTGCAGGAACATCTTTCCCGAAGCATAGTCTGTAGTAATTGGTAATTGAGGAAAAGCACTACCTGCATATGCAATGATCCCAATGCGATCACTCGCCAGGTTATTGATAATTTGGGTAACTAATTGCTTTGACTTTTCTAATCTATTAGGTGCAATATCTTCTGCCAGCATACTTTTAGAAACATCTATTGCAAAAACGACATCTACTCCTTCTCGTTTTACGGTTTCAAGTTTTGTCCCTACCTTAGGGTTAACCAGTGCTATCACCAAGCAAGCCAGAGCTAAACTAATTACTATAATCTTTAATATTGATTTAAAGATAGATCGATTAGGGCTCAATTTTTTAAGAAGTGCTGCATCTGCAAACTTCTTCTGAGCCGTCTTTTGCCAAACTAACACTCCTAAAAACAGCAGAATTAGTACTGGAACACCCAATAATAACCAGAAATATATTTTCTCTTCTAATACGTACATTTTCTACCTTATTCATTAAATCTCATTAGTTTTTTATACCTGCGAGATTTCTATTTTTTTTAAATAAAACTTCTAAATATTGTATATCTAAACAAAAATTCTATAAAAATTAATAATCCTGCCAGCAGCACCAGTGATCTAAATTTTTCTTCGTAATTATAGAATTTAAATTCTTCGATATCTGTTCTTTCTAATTTATCAATTTCTTGATAAATCTGTTGTAATTTTTTATTGTTTGTTGCTCTAAAATATTTACCTCCGGTAACCTTAGCTATTTCTTTTAATAAATCTTCATCGATTTCTACCTGTACTCTACCGTATTGAAAAGATCCATTTGGTAATATAGCAACAGGAGCCAAAGCCATTCCGTTTGTGCCAATACCAATTGTATAGGTTTTAATACCATATTCTACCGCTAATTCTGAAGCAATCTTAGGGTCTATAAAACCAGCATTATTAGAACCATCTGTAAGTAAAATAATCACTTTACTCTTAGCTTTACTGTCTTTAAGTCGATTTACAGACGTTGCCAATCCCATTCCTATAGCCGTACCATTCTCTAAAACGTTATCATATTTCACATCTTTTAAACTACCCAGCACAATTGATTTATCACTTGTAATTGGAGTTTTGGTAAAACTCTCTCCTGCATATACGACCAAACCAATACGATCATTGGGTCGATCTTTAATAAATTCTGCAGCTACTTCTTTTAATGCTTCTAATCTATTAGGTTTAAGATCTTTTGCCAACATACTGGCAGATACATCTATCGACATTACAATATCGATACCTTTGGTAGTCTTAGTTTTGGTAGATACATCTACCGTTCTAGGTCTTGCTAATGCAGTAATAATTAAAGATAATGCTATTAGACGTATAATAAACAACAACGGTTTTAATTTGGTGAGCCAGCTCCCAGAAATTTTAAATCCTTTAACGCTAGATATTTTTAAAGCTGCTTGTTGCTTATTTCGTTTCCATATATACCACCCTATTGCTAATGGAAGTAGTAAAAACAACCAAAAAAACTGTGGATTCTCAAATGTAAAATTTTCAAACATCGTTATTTGGTATTTTTAAGTTCTACAGAATTAATAATACGCTCGGCAACATCTTTCGCATAACGATCTTCAATATCATATACCAAAGTGATTTGTTGAAACCCGCCATTTTCAGCAAAATTCAACATTAGGTAGCTATTTTTTTGTTTCTTTTTGGTTACAGGATTCACTATTTCTAAATTCCCAAACACTTTAATTCCTTTTGCTCCGCCCAAAGTTTCATATTCTTCATCTTTTACAGAAATATTCTTTGCTCCTATAGATTCAAATTTTCCTACGACACCTTCTACCACTTTATTTAATTCTATTTCGGTAGGCTGTTTATATTGTATTGTGGTTACAACTACATAGAAATTTCCTGCCAGACTTCCATATACAAAAGTTTCATTCCCTTTAAGAGTTTGCTTTTGTTCTTCTGTCATTTGATATGCATTACGAATCAATACTCTGGGAGTAGCAACTGTAACAGGAGGAGAACCATATGCGCTTGTAATCCATTCGGTTTCTGCGAGCTCTTTTGTAGGATGACCAAGTAGTGTGTCTTTTACAACATCATACCCTTTAACAAAAATAAAAACGAGTAATGTAATAGCAACTACCGCCACAGCTCCAAGACTTCCTAAAATAATTTTCTTTCTGCGTTTTTTCTCGGCTACTGTTTTTCTATATTCTTCATCTGCCAGCAGTTCTTCTTCTGTCGGTTCTGGAATCGCGCTTTTTGTCTTATGAATCACCTGCTCGATAACATTACGATCTGATTTTGCTGTTATGATATCTGGTTTAGATTTGGCAAACTTGGCCATATCTGCAGTTTTCAATACATTCTTAAGTTCTTCAATAGTGGTCTTATCCAAATTAAGATTTCCTGATCTAATCTCTTCATCAAGTCGTGTAATTAACTCATCGGTGGTACTTTCCATAGCATGATCATACACTTCTTCATCGATATATTTACGAGCGGTATCACTTAACTGCGAATAGTATTCTTTATGCGAATCTTTTTCTAATAAATGAGATTCGTCAATTTTCTGAAGTGCTAGTATTGCTCTTTCATAAGGAGGCAGCTCATCTTCTTTATTTGCTTTACGTTTTTTTCTTCTGAATATAAAAAAAGCGATCAATCCTAATATAAGTAGTGAAATACCAATCCATAAGAACCATTTCTTCCAGTTAAAAGCAAATTTTGCATCTACATCAACCAGAGGTTTGATCTCATACATCTTTTGTTTGGTAGTATCTACCAAAATATCTCTAACCTCAACTTTAAGAGAATCTGTAAAAAAGATCTTGTCGCCGATCATTATTTTTTGTCTTGGTATCGTATAATGACCAGAATCAAACTGTGTTAATGCATATTCTTTGATAAGGTTAAAACGTTTTCCGTTTCTAGAGGTATCTATTTTTTGTGATTCGATTACTTCTAAGGGAGTAAACGTTTGTCCTTCTGGGAAAACAACAATTTGGGTCGAATCTGCTTCGACTTGCATTTTATATCGAATCTCATTGCCTATTTCTATTGTAGTCGAGTCGATTGTTCCTGAAACCTGTGCAAAAGCGCCAAATCCACTAAAGGCAAAGAATATCATCCAGATAAAAAGCTTAAGAGCTCCTGGTTGTATAGTTCTTTTTTCAAATCGTAATTTGTAATTCGTCATTCTTAAATCTTCCTTATCCTCTTCTTTTAAAATAGCCTAATAATTTCTTCACATAGCTCTCATCAATTCTACTACTTAAAGAGCCTGCTCCACTTCGAGTAAAACTATCTTTAAAGTAATCTACTCTTTCATGATAATATGCACTGTAATTGGTTCGTGTTTTTTTAGAACCAGTATTCACCAGTAAAAGTTCTCCTGTCTCCTCATCTTCCATTTGCACCATTCCCAGATTAGGAATTTCTTCTTCTCTTCTATCATAAACTCTTATCCCGGTAACATCGTGTTTTCCTCCTACAATTTTTAATGTATGTTGATAATCATCTGCAATAAAATCAGAAAGTATAAAAACTATAGCTTTCTTTTTCATTACATTGGATAAAAACTTCAATGCTTCTGTAATATTAGTTTTCTTACTTTTAGGCTCGAACTCTAATAATTCTCGTATAATTCTTAGCACATGGGATCTTCCTTTTTTTGGCGGAATATATAACTCTATTCCATCGGTAAATAAAATCAATCCGATCTTGTCATTATTTTGGGTTGCCGAAAATGCTAAAGTTGCTGCAATTTCAGTAATGATCCCTTTTTTAAATTGTTCTTGAGTACCAAAAAGTTGTGATCCCGAAACATCTACCATCAGCATCATAGTAAGTTCTCGCTCTTCTTCAAATACTTTTATATAAGGTTCATTATACCGAGCTGTTACATTCCAATCTATATTACGCACATCATCACCAAATTGATATTGTCTCACTTCGCTAAACGTCATACCACGTCCTTTAAAAGTAGAGTGATACTCTCCTCCAAAGATGTGGTCGCTTAAGCGACGTGTCTTGATTTCAATTTTTCGAACTTTTTTCAGTAACTCTTTAGTATCCATAATTTTGCTTCAGGTTTATTCACTTTGTGAATCTTTCAGGCTTCAATGTTTTAAACTTGAAACCAAACAACTTCAAAACAATAAACTACTATGGTACTTCAATTTCGTTTACAATCTTATTGATGATATCCTCTGAAGTTACATTCTCTGCTTCGGCCTCATAGGTAATCCCTATACGATGGCGAAGCACATCAAGAATTACTGCTCGAACATCTTCTGGAATCACATATCCTCTTCGTTTAATAAAGGCATAACATTTTGCTGCAGTAGCCAAATTGATACTTCCACGAGGCGATGCTCCAAAATTGATTAAAGGTTTAAGTTCTTCTAAACCATATTTTTCTGGATAACGTGTTGCAAAAATGATATCAAGGATATACTTTTCGATTTTTTCATCCATATATACTTCTCTAACCGCTTTCTGAGCATTAATAATCTGCTCTACCGAAACAACAGGATTTACCTGCTCAAAGGATCCTTTGAGATTAGCACGAACAATAAGTTGTTCTTCGTCTAATTTTGGATAATCAATTACTGTTTTAAGCATAAAACGGTCAACTTGAGCTTCTGGTAAAGGATATGTTCCTTCTTGCTCAACCGGGTTCTGCGTTGCCATTACCAAAAATGGCTTATCCAATATAAAAGTCTCATCACCAATAGTTACTTGTTTCTCCTGCATTGCTTCTAGTAATGCACTTTGCACTTTTGCCGGAGCACGGTTAATCTCATCTGCTAAAACAAAATTGGCAAAAATTGGGCCTTTTTTAATCGAAAAATCATTCTCTTTCATATTAAAAATAAGAGTTCCCACTACATCGGCTGGTAATAAATCTGGTGTAAATTGAATACGGCTAAAACTACCATGAACAGCTTTAGACAACGTATTAATCGCTAATGTTTTTGCCAAACCAGGAACTCCTTCCAGCAAAATATGACCTTGACCCAATAACCCGATGAGCAATCGTTCGACCATATGTTTTTGACCTACAATTACTTTGTTTATTTCTAGAGTTAGTAAATCTACAAATGCAGATTCTTTCTCTATTTTCTGATTGATTGAAGCAATATCAATAGCATTATTCTCTTCCATCTATTTTATTTTTTTTAAGGCGTGAATTTAACACTCATAATCCAACATTGCAAATTGTCGAATTAATTTTCATGCTCTTGTTAATTCTTGGTTAAATGTGCACTGCAAAACCTGTTTTAGGCACAAATTTTACAGTATATTTAAACCACTTTTACAAAAAATTGGACATAAAGATTTTCATCGTTTTTACGATGATCTTATCAAAAGACGGATCTGATGTAAAGGTGTTGCATTTTTTACATACTAAACTTACTTATGAAGACAGCATTAATCACAGGGGCCACTAGTGGAATTGGAAAATCTACCGCTATAGAATTAGCAAAACATAATATAAACCTTATTCTTTGTGGGAGAAGACAAGATCGATTAGATACACTACAAGATGAACTAAGTAAAAAAGTGCAAGTACACACACTTTGTTTTGATGTTAGAGATAAAGACAAGGTTTTTTCTTCTATTGATAATCTTCCTTCGGGATTTAGTACAATTGATATTCTTATCAATAATGCAGGAAATGCCCATGGACTTGACCCTATTCAAACCGGAAATCTTGATGATTGGGATGCTATGATAGATATTAATGTTAAAGGATTACTGTATGTCTCTAAAGCAGTTATACCAAAAATGATTACACGACAATCTGGTCATATTATCAATATTGGCTCAATTGCAGGAAAAGAAGTCTATCCAAACGGAAACATCTATTGTGCAAGTAAACACGCTGTAGATGCAATCAATAAGGGAATGCGTATGGATCTTAACTCATACGGTATTAGAGTAGGTGCTATTCATCCGGGACTAGTAGAAACCGAGTTTAGCAATGTTAGGTTTAAAGGCGATGATCAAAAGGCAGATACTGTGTATAAAGGTTTTGACCCATTAACTCCAGGAGATATTGCAGATATTATAGCTTTTGTGGTTACACGACCATATCATGTTAATATTGCAGATCTTATTGTATTCCCAACTGCACAAGCAGACAGTACAATAGTTAATAAAAGTTTATAATTTCTTTATTCTTATCGCATTGTTGACCCAATAAAAATGGCTAAGTTTATATTGGGAAAAGTTTCAATTGCTATTTGTAAACGGAATGATTAACAAACGCCTCCTTATTAAGAACTTACTGGCACATAATGACGAAAATAGTTTTTATGATAAGAAGCGTAAACTTAATATTGGAGAGAAAGAAGGAAAAGCCAAATTCTTAAAGCATATTTGTGCCTTGGCCAATTCTAACCCCAAAAACAATTCATATATTGTAATAGGAGTTGAGGATGAAGACAATCAAATTATAGGGGTTGATTTTTTTGACGATAGTAAAATCCAAAATCTGGTGAATGCATATTTAGACAACCCTCCTATCGTGTCTTATGAAAATATTCCTTTTCCTCATCTATCATCGGATAAAGTAGTAGGTTTAGTAACAATCCGACCTCAAGGGGGACAACTCTGCTCTCTTCGTAAAAATATCTGGAAATATTATGGAGGTAGTGTCTTTTTTAGGGATGGTAGCATGAGTATGCCTAAAGTTTTTGATATCGAAATCAAAGATGTCAATTCAGAAATTGTAGACGCTATCGAAAGTCATGCCCAGAATAATATTGAACTTACTTTGGATGGAGTGTTTGATTTTATGAATTCTAGAATCGATTACAATCCTACATATAAGGTTTTTAAAGAATATTTTGTGGTTTGCTGGGCAGCCAAAGAAAAACGGCAAAATGGAGAAATATATTACTCCCGAGTAGATATTGAATTAATCAATGAGCATGTAAAGTTATTTTACTCAGAATTAGATGAAGTAAGTATATCCTTAACCGATGACCAATTTAAGATTATAGAATATGTACAGTTAGGTTTAAAGGATACTTTTAGTTATTATCCTTTAGAAGAAGTGGTGATCACCTTTAAGGATAATGCCAGTTATGATATCGAAAGTAAACTTCTTTTTGATCCACCAAAATTTGACCTTAAAACATTATATCATTTATATAATAGTAACAATGCATTAATCGAGAAATTAAAAAACAAAATTCCTCTATCAAAAAACGAAGAAAAAGATATTATAAATCTTCCTGCTACTTATTTGATATGTTATTTTAATGATCTTAGTGAAGCAAAAGAAAAATTAGAAGAAGCAAAACCATATTTAAAACTCTATAACGATACTATATATTCTCTCTGTAAAGAAAGTATTCGAATTTTGAGAAAAGTTAGATATAGTTAATGGGACAAAAAAGATCAACGGTTAATCAACTATGGGAAGAATTTTAGTAATTGGAGATATTCACGGTGCGCTAATCGCATTAGAACAAATACTTGAAAGAGCAAAAGTAACTAAAGATGACACTCTTATATTTTTGGGAGATTATGTAGATGGATGGAGTCATAGTGCCGAATTAGTTTCGTTCCTGATTACCCTCAAAACATCACATAATTGCATTTTTATTAAAGGAAATCATGATGATCTTTGTTATACCTGGCTCACACAACATACCCACAATTCTGAATGGATACAACATGGTGGTCAAGCGACTATAGATTCCTATGCAAAATTATCACCAAAAGAAATTAATACTCATCTCCATTTTTATGAAACCCTCAATAATTATCACATAGATACTCATAATCGTTTGTTTCTTCATGCTGGGTTCACTAATCTTCGCGGACCTCATCGAGAATATTTTAGTGAATCATTTTATTGGGACAGGACTTTATGGGAAACTGCATTGGCAACGGATCCCAATCTAAAAAAAACAGATCTAAAATACCCTAAACGACTATTGCTTTTTGATGAGGTTTATATTGGCCATACTCCCGTTACACGAATCAATCAAACCACCCCAACACAAGCTATTTGTGTATGGAATATGGATACAGGAGCTGCATTTAAAGGACCACTTACTATAATGGATATTAATACCAAGGAATTTTGGCAAAGTGATCCCGTATACCAATTATACCCACATGAGAATGGTAGAAACTAAAAATTTATAGTAAAAATTACTACCCAAGGGTAACAAAAATTTAAAGTTATTGATCTAAGGTTGTAAATGATAAAAAATCACATATCATGAAAACAACGATAAAATTTTTAGCATACTTACTAATAGCTTTTTCTTTAATTTTTATAATTATAAAGGAAAAGATCAATCTAATAGAAAAATCAATCCTCAAAGCAGAACCTAGCTAGATAGATATTAGATTCAATTACAACTCATTTTTTTGTTCTATTCTTCAAAATGAAATAGACTACAGAATTGATAGTGTTTTTTAAACATGAGTTTAAAACAATACAAATTCGGGAAATAACCCCTTATAGACATATGGTTTTACCCTATATAAATTAAGGTTTTAGCCTCTTGATAACTTTTTAAGCTCGTTGCATCTTTGTAGCATGTAGTTGTAATTGTGGGATCTATTATTAAAACACTTCGCAAATAAACAATTGAATATTCACACAATTAATAATTAATAACATGAAAAGTATGGAAACAATAATGAAAAAATTTAAGTATGGTATTTTGGTACTAATCTTATTTTTAGGTTCTTGCTCTACAGAAGATGGGGTCGATGGTCAAATAGGACCACAGGGACCAGCAGGAGCTGATGGAACAAATGGACAAGATGGGAACGCTAATGTAGTCTCTGTTTTATTCGAAAACCAAACGATATCTAACGGAGATAATGTTTTTGACATTCCCGAATTAACACAGGAAATATTTGACACCGGTATTGTTTATGCCTATGTTACGGTCACGGGTAATACCTATTGGGAAACTTTACCACTTAGTCTAGGCCAGCAAATCATCCTAGAGATCGATAAGATTGAGGTTGGAAAAGCCACATTACGTGCTACTTTTACTCAATCTAATCTTAGACTTCGGTTTGTGTTGATAGAAGGCAATGATGCCAGCGGTATTAATTTTGAGAACTATCTAGAAGTACAGTCATTTTATAATCTAACAGATTAACTTCAACATGTAGTAGTCAAACATGAGTATTTAAAGAAAAAATTGACTATATAATAAATGATAAGCAACCCTTACCCAATTTCTTGATGAGTAGGGGTTGTTCTATTAGAGCATTTCAAAATCAATTGATTTATTTTTTAATTTCTTCTTTTCTTAAAAAATATATTCAATGATCAAAAAACAGATCAGCGCATGACTTAAAGAATAACAAATCAACATAGGAGGTAACATTCTATTTTACCATTACAGAATAAGTACTAATCTAAAAACGGAAAATATTTCAGACAAGATCCATATGAAGGACTGGGGTCTTGTCTTCTATAAACGTTATATTATAAACTCATTCTCAACGAAAAATAGCAAAAGGACGCATGTCAAAAAATTTACTATATGTAATTTCTGTTCTTATTTTATCAAGTGTATATTATTGTAGTCTTAATGCTCAAAACAACCAAGATAGAAATACAACTCAAATTCCTTTTGAAGTATATAAAACTACCAATGGTACCATATCGATACATGATATTATAAAATCTGACACTCTTTTTCGATCGTCTAAATATTTTACCAAAAAAACCAGGCCTAAAGATATTTACTGGATAAAAATCGACCTCAATAAAGAATTAAAAACTGATAGTCTTTGGTTTCTAAAATCCAGTAATTATGCACACGCATCTATGTTTTGTCTTGAGAACAATACACTGGTAGAAAAGAAATTTGGTTTATTTGATGGTTCAGAAAAAATGAATTCTATATCCAATATTAATAGAATACCTCTTAAATACAGCTCACTTATCAAAAATCAATTTATATATTTAAAAATAAGACGTTTAAGATTTTCGGATCGCGTTACTAATTGGAAATTTCATTATGCTTCACAAACCATAAACCATTCATCACAAAATTATTACCTCCAAAAAAATATTAAAACTCCAGTACGCAAATACATTTTTACAGGAGTCTGTCTGGTTATGTTTATTCTTACTCTTGCGTTCTTTATTACTTCAAGAAATTTTGAATTCTTATTTTACTCTTTATATATTTTATCGTTATCTATTTATCTAAGTGGTCCTTTACTTATAGCAAACAACATCATTTTTGATAACTATAACATCATCATTTACTGGTTTTTTCAGATCATACAAGTATTAATTAATTTATGTTATGTTTATTTTGTTTCGCTTTATTTAGTCACAAAAAAGGACTATCCTGCACTTAATCGTACCATAAAATACATCATCTACACACTTGGTATTATCATAATTGCAGACAGTTTCTTTTTGTATTTTAACTATTTTGAAGGAGCTATTTATACTATGAATATTCAACGTTTAATAATGACTTTTTTTGGTATTGGCGGGATGATTTATTTACTTCTAACTGCCAAAAACCGTTTAGCTTATTTTATAGTTGCTGGATCATTCTTATTCATGATAGGCACCCTGGGTTTCTTTTTTACCAAGGCATGCGATTATATGATGGTTGGAGCAACTCTCGAAATCATAATTTTTGCATTAGGCTTAGCCTATAAAATACATCAGGAGCATAAAGAAAAACTCCTCTTCGAAAAAGAATCATTTATTAACAATTGTAAAGCGCTAAGAGCTCAGATAAACCCTCATTTTATTTTTAATTCTTTAGGGTCAATTCAACATTTAATTGTACTCGAAAAAAAAGAAGCTGCTTTAAAATATCTGGTTAAGTTTAGTCATTTAACACGAACCCTTCTTGAAAACTCTATAGAAACAAATATCGTATTATCTGATGAAATCAACTTACTACGGCAATATCTAGAATTAGAAGCTTTACGTTTTGACACCTCTTTTGAGTACACTATTCATGTAGATGATACTCTAGATGCAGATGCCGAAGAAGTACCTATGTTGATCATTCAACCATTTGTCGAAAATGCAATCCTGTACGGTTTATTGAATAAAAAAGGAGATAGCAAAAAGTTGAATATTAGTTTCAGAAAAGAAAAAAATCAAATTATCTGTAAAATAGATGATAATGGTATAGGAAGAAATGCAGCTAAAAACATAAATTCGTCTCTTAAAAAAACCACAAAATCCAGAGGTTTAGAATTAACTGAAAAAAGATTACAAAGATTTCATAAATCTGAAGAAAAAAATATAGAAATTATAGACAAAATAGATAACCATGGTATGTCTATAGGAACAAGGGTGATTATCAAAATTCAAACAGAATAAAATTTTCTAATTATGAGCTTAACAGCAATAATTGTAGATGATGAAAAACACAGTAGAGAAACCTTAACAAAATTGATAGAAGAGTTTTGCCTGGAAACAACTGTTTTGACCACTGCAAATTCTGTAACAGAAGCTGTCGATAAAATTAAAAACTATAACCCTGATGTTGTCTTTTTGGATATCGAACTACAATCAGGAATAGGTTTTGATATACTAACCCAAATCGACACCATAAATTTTGAAGTGATTTTTACCACTGCTTACGAGCAATATGCTATACAAGCCATAAAATTTTCATCTTTAGATTATTTACTTAAACCTTTAAGTATCGAAGAACTCAAAAATGCCATAGAAAAAGCAAAGAAAAAGAAAGATCAAGAGATTTATAAAAAACAATTAGAAACCTTAATAGATAATCTACAACAGCCAAAGTTTAATAAAATATGTCTCTCTACAGCAGATAGTGTAGAGTTTATTAATGTAGAGGATATTATATACTGCAAGGCTAATGGTGCCTATACTTCATTTATTCTTAAAGATAATATATCTCTATTAGTAAGCAAACATCTTAAAGAATATGAAAACTTATTGATCGAACAACAATTTATGAGAATACATAATAGTTTTTTGATCAATTTAAAAGAAGTGAAAAAATTTGTGAAGTCAGATGGAGGTTATATTATAATGAACAATAACGACAGTATAAATATCTCAAAAAACAAAAAAGAGAAGTTTCTTGTTTCTATGAGTCATCTGCAATAATAATACAACAAACCGTATTCTTGTCATTTACATATCCAAAATGAATCCATATCTCGATTAATGTGTTGTCTTATCAATTGATAAGCTATATCTATCAATTGAAACCATATGGTTATTAATTTCTACCCATCATTGTTTTCAGGTGTATTTAAGTTTGAACTTAATTTTAAAACTTAAAACCATGAAAAACAAAATCAAATTTAATTTAGTGAGGATCATTGTAATTTTCACTCTTTTCTTATGCTATTCTTGTAGTTCTGAAGAAGATACTATCCATAAAAATGAAGAATCGATAGAAATACCCGTTCTAACACCTAAAACTTTGGTAACTATAGAATTGCCTAGTAACACTACGATTACTTTTAAAACAGAAACCGACGGTATTGTCTTTGAAGCTTCTGGAGACTCTGATAACTTTGGCGAATTAGATGGGTTAGATGATTTAAGTCTGTTAGATCGTTTTTTAACCTTAACCGACGAAAGTATTGCCGTACCTACAGATCTTATCAAATTAGAAGAAGATCAAAAAATCAAAGAAAAAGCATTGCAAAGAGCTACAATAGAAAAACACAGTGTAAATCTATCTGTTGCCAAATCTTTTTTAAATAATGCCAGAAAAGATTGGTTAGACCATTGTGGTGATCCAAAAGTAAATAATAATTTTACAGGAAATGATCATTATAAACAAACGTACATAAATTACAATACCATAGTTACTACCAGCAGTTTAGGCAAATCGGGTTATAATGGCAAATGCAGAAAAGTTCAATATTCTGTAAGTAATTGCTCGTATACTAATTCCTTATACGTCTCTTATTATAATTATCCCAAAACAGGCCCAAAAAAACTTTATTCATTGGTTAATATTCCAAAACGAAAACATAAATACTATTCTAAAACATATTTTACAAGTTCAAAAAAGGAGGTACAAATTGCTGGTGCGCAAAATAAACGATTTGTTGGATATGTAATTTTCTCTAAATACAAAAATAGTTCAGTAGGAGGGCTAGGACTTTAATAAAATATCAAAACCTGTCTTTTATAAAAATTCACCCCAACAAAACCCCTTAGCATCTATAATGTTTGTTAGTAAATGTTGAATTAAGTAAGGAGAGAGTTCTCCCTAATCACGAATTCGTGATTAGGGAGTTCTTCATGTTTTAACAACAACCAATTTGTTCGATGATCAATTAAAAAGCTATGCTCATCTATTGAAAACATACATCTATCAATTGAAACACACCTCTTGTCAATTGCTTCTTACCACTCTTAATTAACTACTCTAAATTTACCAAAATGGTGATATACAGAATTAAAGCATAACGCTTAAATCTCTGATATAAATCAGTATAGTTATTTAAAAAATCTTAATATTTCACATCATGTTAAACAACATTTTAAACTTAGAAAACGTCAAAAAAATTGAGAAAAAACAGCAAAAAGGAATTGCAGGAGGAGTCTTTTCTAACTATTGCGGATCGTGTTGCCAGTACTGTAGAAGTAATGGACATGACACAGGAGCTCTTCATAATGGAGATTGCTATTGCTCTAATTATAGACACTAAAAAATAAGTTTTTTATGCCCCATAAGCAATTAACTCCTAGTCATAAACTCATGGTTAGGGGTTAAAAAAACTAATCAATCTTAAAATCAACATGAAACACCTAATCAAATCAAGTTTAGCAAAAGCTATAGTAGTATTCGCTATTTTCTTATTCTATTCGTGTAGCTACGAAGAGGATATGGTATTAGAAAATGAAACCTTAGTCGAAAATAAAGAGTTAGTTTTTGAAGCTCCACTTCCTCCGATTATATCTGATGGCCCTTACAACTATAAAGCTAAAAATTATTCTTTTTTTACACAAAACCAAGAAGAGCATAAAGGTAAATATTACATGCCTGTCGGTGGCTTTTCTAATTACCCTTTAGCATTAATCATGCACGGAAATGGATTTGCATACAACGAATATGATATTTTACAAAAACATCTTGCCAAACACGGTATTGCCAGTGCTAGTATACAATGGGATTCTGGCAAACATGATCTGAGTGTAAATACAGAAATGACAAAGCATATTAACTGGTTATTTAATCAATATCCACAATTAATTAATTCGATAGCACTTATAGGCCATAGTATGGGAGGCGGAGCAGTAGTAAGATTTGCCGATGATCTGGAAACCACAACAGGTAAAAATGTAAAATCTGTAGTATCGCTTGCTCCCGCACTTCAACATGATATGAATGTTAAACATAACCTTATTAGTACCATAAAAGGGCTACTGATCATATACTCTGGAAACGATGAGGATAGATATGGGGCAAAAAGTTTTGACGGAAGAGAGCAAAGCGGTTTTAAATTTTATGATGAGTGCTCTGCTGAAGGATCAACTTTTAGCAACCTATTTCCTGCAAAAGATATGATCTTTTTTAAAGATGGACGTCATACTATGTATACCGATAGGGCTCAGCAACCTCTTAATTATCAATACAGTGGTGTTAATCAAAATAAAGTAATCAATGCCTACATATTGGCACATCTGAAATTATATCTTCAAAATCACCCAGAATACAACCAATTTTTTAAATACCAGAGAAGGCCTTCTAATATGCCCCAAAATGATGTATCTGAGTTTTATCAACAACATACAGATGCCAAAAAAAGTGTACTTGCCAACTTCGAAAACAATTCGTCTACCCAAAATTATGCTGGAGGAGATATCGTTAAATCTTCTAGTGGGATTATTACAATGAAGGTAGGAAACAGTTGGAAACTTCATTCTTACTCACCTCATCATACTAAGGCAATGAGGATAACGTGGACCAAAAGAAATGTAGGAAGTTCGTTTGTGAAATTTAAATACCCGTCATCTCGTAATTTGTCGTCATATTCATTTCTAAGTATTAGAGCATCCCAAATTTATAAGAACATTTATAACACCACAGATAAAGAGCAGGATTTCTACATTAGACTCAAGGATAAACAAGGCATATACTCAAAAAAAGTGAAGATCAGTGATTTTGGTATAATACCCTATCCAATAAAACACAGCGGTAGTACCATACTCCCCTTACAAACACCCATTTCTAAACTTACAAAAAGTGCCATGACCAGTACACTAATCCCATTAAGTGCATTTGGTAACAATATTAACCTTTCAAATATAAAAGAAGTATTTCTGGTATTTGATGTTCCAGGTCATGAAACTGGTGCGATTATGATTGATAATTTAGAGTTTTATAAGTAACCCAGAAGTAGTTTGTATAGTATATTTTTTGAATTCAATATCACTATGCCGTTTTAAATGTTTTCCAATCTTCTAATTCCCTGCCTGGGTTACTGAATACCCCCTCACTCTCTAATTCGATCAAGAGTTAGAGAGTGTTATTTATAGTATTTTCATACAATTCTGCAGTGCAGATTTACATTTACAACTTTTGTTATTTAAGTTGAGTTAAGTAAGGGTTGGAGTTCTCCTTAATCACGAATTCGTGGTTAAGGGCTCTCTTATTTCATAAACATAAAAAAAACCGCCCAGAATACTTTCTAGACGGTCTCTTTTCATTTTGATATTCTGCTAATTTCGAATAACAGTTGGTCCAATACAACCATAAGAAGGACACCCCGTTGTGTTTGCGCAATCATCGGGATCATAACTTTTTATAAATGAGATAGAGATAATACCTCCTCCTCTCACGGTTTCCAAACGATCAAATTTTGCAATTTCAAATTTTTTAAGCTCCAATTTTTTTGTTTTCTGTTTTTTCATGTTCCTTACTTTATAAATGTTTGTGTAATTTTCTTCAAATCTAGAATAAGCATTTTAAAATAAATCCTATAGTGCAGCCTCATTTCAAGGATTTCATGAATTTCGAGAAATTATTCTATACTTAAAGCAGTTAGTTTTCTCATAAAATATGAAGGTTTCATCCCTGTATTTCTTTTAAAGGCTGATGAAAAAGATTCAGCACTATTAAAACCCATTTCCTCTGCTATACCCTGAATCGTATAATTTTTAAGAGAACTGTTTTCTTTTAATTGATCAACACTATATTGTACTCTTAACTCATTTACATAATTTGTAAAACTCTTATGTTTATGGTGATTAATTATCTTCGATAAATACTTGGTATTTGTATTAATTTCTTTAGCCAAAGAAGAAATACTTATATTTTTTTTCAAGAATTCATGCCTCTCCTCAAAAAGAGTTAGTTTTTCAAGAATATCACTAACTATATCGTCAGCAATACCGATATCCCCTAATGACTTTTTAGGTAATTCTTTAGTCCTCTTACCTTTATCAAGTAATTCTTTGAATTTGCGCTCATACTTCTTTCTTTTTATATATTGATAATACATAAAAGTAATAGCCATTAAAAACAATACAATCAGAAATCCTACCCAAAAACTTAGTGTGTTGGTATTTTTTTCTAATTTCTCGATTAATACTTTCTTTTCTTTAAGGAGTAGTGGAGTGTCGAATTCTTTAAACAATTTTGTAGAGACAGATGTTCTCTGACTATTTACAATACTATCAAACTGAAGTAACTTATTAATGTACACCAATTGTTTCTCTTTTTCTGCTCTGGATTTGTATAAGCCGATTAAAAACTCATATCCTTTTCTCGTTTCAGAAAGGGTAATTCTTTCTTTTTGAACAATAGAATCCATACTTAAAAACTCTTTTTCAGTTTTTACGGTATCTTTTCTTTTGAGATGAAGTTGGCCTAAATAGAAAGATCCCAGCACATAACTTTCCTTATCTTTTGAATTATACTTGTTTAGCAAAGCAATCCCTTTAACAATACTATCATATGCTTGATTATATTGTTTTTCAAAAAACAGATTGACCCCTTCATTCAAAACCAATTTACCATAAAACTTACGCTTTAGTTTTTCTGTTTTCAGAGATCTCGATATCCCTATATCATTATAAAAAGATGCCGAATCGATTTGTCTATTATAGCGAAAAGATTCTGCCATGGGAATTAACGACTGTAAATAAGAAACCATATTTAACTCATCCCTGTTCCTTTCATAAATAAAATTTTCTTTAAAAAGCAACAAAGCTTCCTGATGCTTATCAATCTTTGTTTTAATGCATGCAATATTATGATTTGTATATTGCATATATTCTTTGTTATTAACCTTTTCTGCGAGTGATAGTGCTTGTATATAATTATCTAGAGCAAGTTGATAATCACCTTTCATAAAGTAATACCCTCCCTTAAAAGAGTACGCTTTAACGGGATATTTATCATGATTCTGTTTCTTACTTATATTTATAGCCAGGTCTAATAATGCAATTTTTTTAGATTCCATTACCTCATAATATGATAAATGACTGTAAGCTTTAGCCATTTTTATAGTATCCTTTTCTGCAATTGCTTTATCCAAATATGCCAATAGATATAATTTGGATTTTATAGTATCACGACTAACATTTCGATAGGAAGCATATAAACGATTATAACTAAGTTTTCGTAACGAATCTGAAGAAGCATCTGTTTGTTCTTGTCCTAATGCCATCTGCACGCCAAGAATTATCCAAATTAAAAGCCTTATTAGACTACATGAGTCAAAAACGTAGTTTATTTTTTTTGGTATCAAGAGCACTTATTTACTTTATAAAATCTTATAGTAAATATAATCTTTTGATCAAAACATTTACTTCTTAAAAACCCCTAATCAGCGTCAGAAAAAACTTACATTTTGCCATTTATTAATTGAAGATATATCTGTGAAACTCTGAAAAAAATATCTAAAAAAATCAATATCGAAATTCGTGGAATTTCGATATTGATTTCAGGAATTTCGATATAATCAATTTGTTTTCAAATAGATACCCAGTCTATATTTGTCCCAATCACAAATTAAAACAATAGACTAATTAACATTAAAAAACTAAAACAAATGAAAAATTTATTGAAATTAAAAGTCAACATAAAAGCAGTTATGTTATTTACATTTATCACATTCTTTTCATGTAATGTAGAAGAAGAAATCGAACCAGAAAATGAAGTTGGATTAGATACAGAAGAAATCGCATTAACACCCAAAACTTTAGCAACAATACAGCTCACCAATAATGTAGAAGTAATTTTTAAAACTGAAGAGGATGGAGTTGTATTTGAAGCCACAGGAAATGTTAGCAATTTTGACGGATTAGGAGCATTAGAGAATAAAAGTATATTGAATCGCTTTTTGGTATTAACCAAAGAAAACGTTCCTGTTCCTGAAGATTTGATAGAAACAGAAGAAAATCAAGAATTAAAAAACGAAGCTTTAAAGAGAGGTACCATTAAACAACATGCAGCCAAATTAGATTCTCAACTTACATTGTTGTATACCAAGGGTCCTGCAAATTCTAATCATTGTTCTGGAACACCAGGATATTACGACACCGATGCTTTTGGTAAGTTTTCCCGTTCTTATAAAAATTATCTGGCCGGAGGTGCTGGAACAATAATTTATAGCTCTTGGAAAAATAATGGTAATAAGTGTAAAGATGTAAAATTATGGCTTTCAAATTGTAGTACAAGTAAAACTTTAAAGGCTCGAACATATTACAAAAATATATTTGGAAATTATAAGCTTCGTAATACAGTTAATATTTCTCCAAACACTGCCAAGTTTTGGTCTAAAACCTATTTGTCTCGTAGATATAGAAAAACGTCTGTAGCGGCAACTGGTCAAGCGGGACATCGATTTGGAGGATATTTACTATTTACAGATTATTAATCTATAAAAAACATAATAAAACAGAATCATGAAAAATAAAATCATATCAACGCACAGGATAACAGACACTTCTATATTCATGTTAGTCATTGCCTTGTTTTTCCTTTATTCCTGTAATAAAGAAGAAGAATCTATATCAGCACCTGAATTAGAGAATACAAATGAAGAAATAATTCTAGTACCAAAAACACTAGCCACTATTAAATTATCCAACAATGTGGATTTAGTATTTAGAAGTGAATCTGATGGTGTAGTTCTGGAAGCTAAAGGAAGCACAGATAATTATAATGGTTTGGGAGATCTAAAAACATTAAGCTCATTAGAAATCTTTCTTGCATTAACCGATAATGATGTAGAAGTACCAAGTGATCTTCTGCTTATCGAAGAAAATCAAAAAGTTAAAACCAAGGCTCAAAAAAGAAGTATCACTGAAAAACATAATAAAATACTTGTCGCAAAAGATTCTCAAATACTCCAAAAATTTGAAGGGAGTTATTGTGTTGGATCTTCCAACTATAACACATACGATCAATCTGGAAAATATTATCGTATATATAATAACTATAATGCCGGTGCAGCAGGAACCACTTTTTATAGTTCAGGAAAACAAGGGGCAAGTAAATGCAAAAGATTAGAATTGGAAATAACGAATTGTAATGCCAACAATTCTCTAAAGGTGAGAACTTACTATAAAATATTTGGAAATTATAAAATAAAGAAAACTATTAATGTCGCTCCACATACATCTTCGACGTATAGAAAAACGTTTCTATCAAAAAGATATCGACGTACTTCAATTTCTTCATCAGGAAATTTAAACAATCATCGATTTGGCGGATACTTGTTATATACCAGATACTAGCATACATAAATTATGTTAAAATTTGTGAAGTCAATAAGCTTCAAAAGGATGTATTTTCTTTGAAGCTTATTTTTTCATCCTTTACTTTCTCTTCATTTATCCAAAATTAATTTTTCATCAACCGTTCAATTTTGTAGCTTTAGAACACAAATTTAAAATCAACTCATCAATGGGAATTTTTGACGAAATAAAGAAAAAACTTAGCCACGAATTTATAGATATCATAGAATGGTTAGACTATACCGATGATACTATTGTGCATCGGTTTGAACGATATCAAAATGAAATTAAAAATGAAGCGAAGCTTATCGTAAGAGAAGGACAAACCGCAGTTTTTATTAATGAAGGACAACTGGCAGATGTATTCACTCCCGGAACATACACCTTAAATACACAAAATCTACCTATTTTAACGACGCTAAAAGGCTGGAAATATGGATTTAATAGTCCTTTTAAAGCCGAAGTATATTTTGTAAATACACATTTATTTACTGATGAAAAATGGGGAACCAAAAATCCAATTACCTTAAACGATGATCGTTTTGGGCTAGTAGAAATTCGTGCTTTTGGAACCTATGCGTTTAAGATTAATGATGCCGGTAAATTTATAATTGACATTGTAGGAACAGATGCTAATTTCACTAATTTCGAGATCAATGAACATCTTAAAAGCTTAATCTCTACACGATTTACCGATACTGTTGGCGAAGCTAATCTACCTATCGAGCTATATGCCGCTAATACTACAGAATTATCTGAGACTTGTCTTGATGTAATGCAACCCGAATTTAACTCTGTGGGTATTTCTCTGGAAAAATTCTTTATCGAGAATGTTTCTATGCCAGAGGAGTTGAAAAAAGAGATCTTTGAATATAGTAGAATTGATAAGCTTGATCTGGACAAATTAACCAAATTTAAGACTGCAAAAGCTATTGAAGCTGCAGCGGCCAATGAGGGAGGTACAGCAGGAGCTGGAATGGGAATGGGAATGGGATTTGTTCTGGCTCAACAAATGGGAGGCATGATGAATCCAATGGGAGGACAACAACAAATACAACCTCAACAAACCGCTCCGGTAGCTCCACCACCAATGCCAGTGCAAGTACAGTATTTTTATGCTCAAAACGGACAACAGGCAGGGCCTGCATCCTTTGAACAATTAAAAGCACTATTTGCCAATAGAACCATAAATAAAGATTCTTTGGTATGGAAACAAGGAATGGATAGCTGGGTTGCACTAAAAGATGTAGAAGAGCTAAAATCATTTCTAGGTGGAAGCACTCCTCCTCCATTACCTGGGAATTAAAAAATAAAAACTCGTCCTAAAATTAATTTTGGGGCGAAACTTAACCTTCTCTCCTATGGGAGAAGGGGCTATTCTATATAACATCCAGTATTATTAGTTCCTAAATGGAAGAAGAAAAAAAAGCAGTTTCAGAACGTAAAAAATCCTGTACTAATTGTGGTGCAGAATTAAAATATAAACCTGGAACAACTGAGATTACTTGCGAATATTGTGGGCATCATGAAACGATTATAAATGATCAAAATGGGTTTCAGGAATTAGAACTTAAACTCTATCTCGAAGAAATGGGTTCTCAATCGCATTCTGAAGAAATCATGATGCTGCATTGCAAAAATTGTGGCGCAAATCAACATATCGAAGAAAACTATAAATCTTTGCATTGCGTGTATTGCACTATGCCTTTGATTATAGAAGATGCATATAAAGAGGATTGGATATTACCCGGAGCAGTTCTTCCTTTTCAATTTGATCAGAAAAAATCACATCAGATATTTTCAAAATGGGTAAAAGGATTATGGTTCGCCCCTAATAATCTTAAAAAAGCAGCATTAGATCCTCAAAATACCAAAGGCCTCTACTTACCATACTGGACCTTTGATGCTCAATTGTATGCAAATTATACAGGACAACGTGGAGATTATTATTATGTTAGTGTTCCGTATACAACAACGGTAAATGGTAAATCTGTTACCAGAACCCGACAAGAACGTAGAACAAGATGGTCTCCCGCAAGCGGAAATGTAAGTGGTTTTGTCGATGATACTTTAATTAAAGCATCACACCAAAATAAAAATCCAGTACCAAGGAAGATATCAAATTGGAATCTGGATGCTCTTTCACCATTTAACACCAATTTTTTGGCAGGGTTTGTTACCGAAAAATATACGATTCCATTAAAGGATGGTCACCTATCATCTACCAAAGAAGCAGAACGTATTGCAACATCCTGGGCCAGACGTGATATAGGAGGAGATACTCAAAGAGTACACCATATAGATATGAGTTTAAGTGAAGAGACCTTTAAGCATATTCTGCTTCCGGTATATATTAGTGCATATCGCTTTAGTAGTAAAAAGTATAATTTCTTTATCAATGGCCAAACAGGAGCTATTTCTGGAAGCAGACCTTATTCCTTCTGGAAAATATTCTTCTTTGTATTGTTTATACTCATTATTATTGCAATAATTGTCTGGTTTGCTGAGAAATAATTTTACCCGTGAAAGGTAATTGGCAGTCACAAAATTTAATTCATAAAAAAAAGATACTGATCAAAAACCAGTATCTTTTTTAGTATTTTTTTTCTAAAATAATGCTACTGCAAAGCTCAAGCTTCTAATCCTTAGTTTTAAATCCAATAACCTCATACACTGTCTTACTCATATCGGGACATAGATTTTCTCTTATTTTAAAAGAAACTTCCTTATCCTTAGGCATACGTTGTTTTAGAGTATCAAAATCATTTGCTGGTGAGTTCATAAAACCAAAAGTAATCTCTTGTCCGGGAGAAATCATATTTGTAATACCCGATCCAGAATTTATAATTTGTTTTACTTTTACTGTAGTAGCCGTTTTAAAGCTCTTTTCACAGATAGATATATTCTTAGTTACACCTTGTATTACAGCAATCAAATGCACTGTATTAGGATCAATCGTATTATTCTGAAGATCACTAAACTTTGGTTTTTCCACTTTAGGTTTAGTTTTTTCGGCTTCCTTTTCCTGTGCAATACTATTTGATTTGCAAGAAAATAAACCAACTACTATTAATATATACAGTATTTTATCCATTCTATAAAAATAAAAAAAGGAGTTGAAATTTTCAACTCCTTTTAAGTTTATCATTATTGCAACTTATTTCTTAATAAGTTTTAGAGTACTTTGATTTCCATCTTCAGTAATTCTTGCAAAATACAATCCAGATCTTGCATTTGAAGCATCCCAGATCGTATTATCACTAACATTACTATTTGAATACAACTTATTACCCATAGAATCAAAGATCTCGATAGATCTAGAAGTATTTCCATTAGATTTTAATGCTGTGTCTTTAAAATTAAATGAGAACATCCCATTCGATGGATTTGGTGAAGCTGTAGTGTTTTTTGACACTTCTATTACAGCCAAAGGATCTACAGAAGGTTTAGGCTCACCTGCATCACCATCATCTACCATTCCATAAATCTGGAATACCTGATCAAGAGGATCTCTACCAAATGCAACTGAAGCTGGTGTCCAATCTGTCGCTCCAGTACCAAATAAGTTTAAATTATCTTTAAAATGTGGTTCCTGACCAATTCCTCCATTTTGTGAAGACCAGAACCATTGTTCTTGCCCAGCACCAAAAGCTAAGTTAGCATAAACCGATAACCAATAGTTGCCACTTTCTAATGTTACCGTTGCTGGAAGCACTAGATTTAAGTTTGTATCTGTTGGATTAGAGATTGGAGTAATCTCTCCACTATTATAAACCTCATCACCAGGGACCCCTGCATTATCACTATATATTACAACAGTTGCATTGGTTAATGCTGGTGAGTTATTAGCTCCTCCAAAAGCTACAATTCTCTCTAACGTCCATGTATTTCCTGCAGGAATAATGAAATCATCTGCAGATTGTGCCAGACCACCAAAATCAACAAAGAATTGAGATGCTAATGATGATGTAGCTCCTTCTATTTGCTCATAAATTGCAAGCTCGGTTACAGATACTGTGAATCCTTCTGCAACTTGCTCATCTCCAGAAGTAGCTATAAGACCAATTGTTGCCTTACCTAAGCTATCAGGTGCAAAAGAAAGAGTGATTGTATTTCCTTCTAATGTTGCTGTTACTAATTCTGGATTAGAATTAGTAAATTCTATATCTATTGCATTTCCGTTAGAGTGAACAAATAAGTCTGTTACGTCTACTTCTACATCCTCGCTATTTTCTGCTACAAGAAGATCATCTAATAGGTAAGCTACACTTAATGAAGATTCTGGTAATTCATTAAATACTGGGAATTTTGCACTATACACTCCACTACCATGTGCAGCTACAGCGATAAATCCATCTTTACGAGTTTTTACCTCATCTGTTACGGCATTACCAATAGCAAAAGGTTCTTTGATCCAACGGGTTCTTTCTCCATTTAATCTATTTGTATAGTATAATCCAGTACTTGTTGCTGCATATACTTTTTGTAATCTAGAACCAAAGAATCCTTGGCTGCTTCCTAAGAATGCAGTACTTCTTACAGATGGCCCATTTCCTGATCCATCAGCATTTTCTTCTAAATTACCACTAATATTTGTCCAGGTATCTCCTCCATCTGTCGTTAAGAATACACTTATTACTCTATAATTAGAGAATGTAGCAATAACTCTATCAGAATTAGATGGATCTACATTGATATCGTTTACAAAACCTTCTGGTAATCCTTTTCCTGTAAAAATATCTACTACTTCTTGATCATCAAGATTAGCATTATCCATTCTATAGATACCTCCTGTATTAGTACCATAATATAGTCTATTTGCAACTGGATACTTAGAAACATCTAAAGAAGATATTGAAGTTCCTGCTGGAGTGTCTGTATTTGGAAGATCTACCCAGTTTACTGTTGCGAATGCATTTGAGAAAAGAGGGATTTCATCCAGATTATTATTTCTCCAAATTCTATTACCCGCAGGTAAATACATAATGTTATCATTATTTGAATCCAGAATAAATGGCGTAATAAAAGCAAGATTATTAGCTCCTGCAGGTCTTACTCTGGTGAATGATTGAAATTCTCCAGCTTCATCAAAATTAAATCTATATACATTTCCTCTTTGTGAAGACACATATCTTGTTCTTCCGTTATCTGCAATTGCACTATAAGCTCCGTCACCTCCAAAATCTTCTATCCATGGTTCTATAGAACTCGCAGAAGATGTAAACCAAGTACCGTTATCCTGAAAACCAGCTAGTAAATCATCACTATTTGGTTCTGGATCAAAAGATACATGATATGGCTGTGTAGTTACATATCCATTATTTAAAGAAATCCAATCTACAGGTTCTGCTGCAGATGTAGAAGTAGTAACATCTTCGGTTACAAATACACCTCCATCATTACCAGATAACACTTTATTAGGGTTAGATGGATAAAAAAGTAATGCATGCTGATCAGGATGTTGATCAGGATATACACTTATATTGTTTAAAGGAGAATATCCTGCAATCCAGCTTTCTTGCCCTGCAGAAGTAGTAAATCCAGTTGTAGATCTGTATATATTAGTTCCTCCTACAAACATTAGATTAGGATCTGCCGGACTAACCTTAACGATCATATTATATCCACCCTGAAGATTTAAGTTTCCTACTGATCCTCCAATTCCGATAGGTAGATTAGCACTTAGATCTGTCCAGGTTTCTTCTGGTGTAGCTGCAGTAGCATCGTACTTAAATAAAAATGCTGGTCCACCATCACCTAGATTTTGAGTAAAGAAATATACAATGTTTTCATTAGAAGGATCTATCCCCATAACAGTTCTTCCGTAACTTGCTGGTAAAAGCTCTGGTGATATTTCTGTCCATGTATCAACATCTCCGTTTGTAGATGTGAAATAACCATTATTAGGATTTCCTCCAGAATCGATAGTTGCATAAATCTGACCTGTACTTGTAACTGCAACTTCTGCAGTATTGTCAAAATCACCTGCTAATACTTCTTCAAATGACTTTCCTCCATCTTTAGATTTGTGTACACCATTAAAAGTACCTACAAAAATATCTCCGTTAGCTGGGTTAACCACAATAGAGTTAATCAAATCAAAAGGAGAAAATGTTCTTACGTCATTATCATTGGTAGCTTCAAGAAGTCTCCAGGTTCTTCCACCATTGGTAGATTTATAAACTCCGGTTCCTTGAAAAAAGGCTCCTCCTGCTCCAGCAGAATTACCAAAACGTTCTCCTGATCCATAATACCAAGTATTATGTTTACCAGGTCTAGGATCTTGTACAATACAAGTAATACTTGGTGATTGTCTACGAGATGTTACCTTTCTCCAGGACTCCCCACCATTGGTAGAGCGCCATAATCCTCCCGAAACTCCTCCGGCAAGAATTACATTCTCGTTTGTACGATCAATAGCGAGTGCTCTTGTTCTTCCTCCTACATTGTAAGGGCCTCTGTTTTTCCAATATGAAAAACGACCTGCTTTTGAAGATTTCGCAGCATTGCTAATTGATTGTTTTGAATCATTTCCTTCAGAAATCTTACTAGAGAAATTTACTTCTTTGTCTCTAATTCCAAAAGGGATTTCATTAGTGTTCGGGTCTTTGAGTCTTTCAAATTCCCACTTCATTCTTTCTAACGCTTTATCACCAACTTTTTTTACATCCGATTTAGATCCATATTTACTATCGTAAATTTTAGATTGTTTGTAAAGTGAATGACCTCCAGGTTTCTCTTGTTGATCTGCCTGTGTTTTAAGCTGTTGTGCGTTTACTGAAGTAATGGTTCCCACAAGAGAAACCGCCCAAACGGAACGTTTGAGGTAGAATAATAATGTTTTCATTTTTAAGCTGATTTGTGAGTGATTCTTCAAAACTAGCTTAAATTTTTGAATTTTTTTCTTAAATCCTAGGGAATTTTACGATTTTTTTACTTTTTCTCTAATAAAATCTCTAAACTCTCGGTAATTACATGGCATATATCTTCTGCTACAATAATAGGATCACTGGTAATTGTTGTATACCCCGTTTTACTCACCATAACTACGTAATTACCAGTTCGTTCATGGGCTCCAACAAAAATATTAGTTCCCGATATATTCTCTAGGGTTTCTTTATATTCACTATCTATAGCTACTACTGTAATACCATCTACCAAAAACGTGGCATCCATAGTATCTTTAATTGTTACTTCTAAACCTGGTCTAGCCTCTAGGGTACATAAAACAGGATCTTCTGTCCTATCGTCATCATTACAAGCTACACAGAGTATTAATAAAAGTAAAAAAACTTTTTTCATTTATTTTAACTTTATAAGTTATTACTTGTACATAAGATGCTTTTAAAAAGCTATGGTTGCGTTTTTTTAACATGCTCTATACAGTATTTATTACATACATAAACCACAAAAGTTACATATTAGTACAACATTTAATAAAAAATGCATCCCATGTGGGATGCATTTTTTATTATTTATCACAAAATTATCTGGCTATAAATCGAATTTAATTCCTTGAGCCAATGGCAATTCTGTAGTATAATTTATTGTATTGGTTTGACGTCGCATGTAAATTTTCCAAGCATCTGATCCTGATTCACGACCACCACCGGTTTCTTTTTCACCACCAAAAGCACCACCAATCTCGGCACCAGAGGTTCCTATATTTACATTGGCAATCCCACAATCTGATCCTGCATGTGATAGAAAACGTTCTGCTTCGCGTAAATTATTTGTCATAATAGCAGAGGATAACCCTTGTGCTACTCCATTTTGAGTTTCGATAGCATTTTCTACATCACCACTATACTTTAATAGATATAATACTGGTGCAAATGTTTCGTGTTGTACAATTTCAAACGAATTATCAGCTTCTGCGATAGCAGGTTTTACATAACATCCGCTTTCATAACCTTCTCCAGAAAGCACAGCTCCATCTACCACAATATTTCCTCCTTCTTCTACTACTTTCTGTAACGCATTTTGGTAACCTTTCACTGCATCAGTATCTATTAATGGTCCCACATGATTATTTTCATCAAGAGGGTTACCGATTCTCAACTGTCCATAAGCGGCTACTACTGCATTTTTTACTTTATCATAAATAGATTCGTGTATAATCAATCGGCGTGTCGAGGTACAACGTTGACCTGCAGTTCCTACTGCACCAAACACAGCTCCAATCACAGTCATTTTAATATCTGCATCAGGTGTAACAATAATTGCATTGTTTCCTCCCAGTTCTAAAAGTGATTTTCCCAAACGCTGTCCCACAGTTGCTCCTACAATTTTACCCATTCTGGTAGAACCTGTAGCAGAAATTAAAGGAACTCTTTTATCTGTTGTCATCATCTCTCCTACTTTATAATCTCCATTAATCAAGCAAGAAATCCCTTCTGGTAGGCTATTATCTTTTAAAACTTTGGCAATAATATTTTGACATGCTATTCCGCAAAGTGGTGTTTTTTCACTAGGTTTCCATACACATACGTCTCCAGAAATCCATGCTAATGCAGTGTTCCAAGCCCATACTGCTACAGGAAAATTAAATGCAGAGATAATTCCTACAATCCCAAGCGGATGATACTGCTCGTACATTCTATGACCAGGACGCTCAGAATGCATTGTTAAACCATGTAACTGTCTAGATAGCCCTACTGCAAAATCACAGATATCGATCATCTCCTGCACTTCTCCTAAACCTTCTTGATAGGATTTTCCCATCTCATAAGAAACTAATTTTCCTAAAGGCTCTTTTAATTCACGTAATGCTTCTCCGAACTGTCTTACAATTTCTCCACGTTGTGGAGCCGGCATTATTTTCCAGGTTTTGAATGCCTTAGTTGCAGTTTGTATTACTTTTTCATAATCTTCTGCTGTAGTGATTTCTACTTTACCTATCAATTCTCCATCTACAGGTGAATAAGACGAAATCATTTCTTTTGAAGAGAGCCAGTTTGCTCCAGTAGAAGTCCCTTTATTGTGTTCAGAAACCCCCAGTTGCTGTAGTGCTTCCTCAATTCCGAAATCTAATATTGCTGTTGCCATGTATAAGTTACTTTTTGAAAACGTAAAGATACTGTGTTTTTATAATGAAAATATTATTTACTCTTCCGACACTACTATTTTTAGTTATTTTTTTATTTATGAGACTAAATTTAATCAAATTTTCCCTTTTAGTTTTCAAAAAAGAAATAATTGATTTTCTCGTTTCCTCATCCTGCGGTATTACCACACTTCTTTATAGGTGATAACCTATGATTTTACCGTTAAATACCTCTTACATTTTATATGTTAAAATCTAAATTTTATAGCTACTAACTTTTAAATATAACATCATGAAAAAATTATTTCTTTTAACCTTTATTTTCTTAAGCTCAACTCTGGCTTGGTCCCAGATTTCGCAAGAAGAAGCCTACAAAATTCTAGTAGAAAAACAAATTATTCCCGAAGGACGAAACCAATGGGTATATGGACTACAAAAACCTATTCCTCCTAATTACAAAATCCGAAGTTTCAATAAAACCATAATATCTTCGAAATTTGAATCGTGGTTGTTTTTTATTGATGAGGATCCTTATGCAAACTGGGAGCATCCAGCAAAATACATATTTTTTGATATCCGCTCTGGTGAGTTTGAGATCAAAAGAGCAACCACACCTCCTGATATAATTCATGAGATGAAGATTTTTAAAAAGTACATCGAAACCAGAGAGCGTTTTTTAGATTTTGCAAAAACAAATACTATAGCCTGTGGAACATCGAATAACAAATATGCAGTTATTATTAGTGGAGGATGGAATCAAGGAAATAATCATATTCGGTATTGGAATGATTGTTCTTTTGTATATAGTACTTTAATCAACAAGTATGGATATGATGAAGCAAATATTTATACATTAATGTCCGACGGAACCAACGCTGCAGTTGATATTTCTAATGGAACAAATTCTAATCCTGACCTAGATGGTGATGGGGACAATGATATTCAGTTTTCTGCAACAACAGCTAATATCACTTCTGTTTTTAACACGCTTTCAGGAATTTTAGATGAAGATGATGAATTATTTATTTTCACTACAGATCACGGAGGCGTAGATAGTTCTGGAGCATCGGCATGGGATACATTATTATATTTATGGGGAGAAACAATTACAGATGATCAATTTGCAATAGAAGTAAATAAGGTAAATGCCGGTAAAATCTCTATCGTTATGGAGCAATGTAATAGTGGTGGGTTTATTGATGATCTATCTGGTCCAAATAGAGTAATTGCAACTGCCGCAAGACATGATGAATTGTCATGGGCAGGACCAACTATTAATACCGATGAATTTGTTTACTATTGGACCTCGGCAATGAATGAAGCGTTGCCTTCTGGTACTGTCGTAAATCCCGATACAAACTCTGATAGTGTAATTAGTAAACGTGAAGCATTTGATTATGCAGAAGCTAATGATACTAAATCCGAAACTCCGCAATTTAATGAAATGCCTATCAACCTAGGAGATCAACTCACATTAAACGGAACAGGTGACCTTTATATTAAAGACAATCGCGCTCCTTATCATAGTGTAACCGATTCTGGTATAGAGCCTAATACTTTTAGTGGACCTATGTGGACAAGTAGAGATATTTGGGTAAGACAAGATGTGGATGGAGGTACAACTCATGAAAACCCGGAGTACAAAACAACAAGTCCTAATGGAGTATATGTACGGGTTAAAAACAGAGGATGTGCTCCAATCTCTGATGGCAAATTAAGAGTATATTTTTCTAAAGCTTCTACAGGATTATCCTGGCCAACACATTGGTCTAATTATTACGATTTTACACCAAGTGGTTCCTATGTCTTACATGGAGATGAAATTACCAACATACCTTTAAGCATCCCTACACTCAATCCTGGAGATGAAACCATTATTGAAATTCCTTGGTATCCTCCTAATCCAAATGATTTTGATTACGACATACACCATTTTTGTTTAATTGCCAGAGTAGAATCTCAGATAGATCCTATAGGTCTAGAAACAGCTTCGGTTAACAGTAATACCAAAAACAATAATAATATCGCCTGGAAAAACATCTCTGTATATGATGTAAACCCTTCTAATAATATTAACTATACAAATGTCTATATCAGAAATATTTTTAGGAAAAAAGAAGATGTTATTGACTTATATTTTATGGATGGAAATTATGGTACTTCAACCGAAAATCCTTTCCTGAGAAATGGAACCGTAATTGCAACTATGGACCCAGAACTATTCGAAAGATGGCAAAAAGAAGGAGAAGGAATTAAAATTATTGATAAAAACACCGTACAGATTTATGATTCTAAAGCAGTTATGAAAGGAATTCATCTAAAACCAGGAGAATCTTTTTCTATGCAGATGCAGTTTAAGTTAAATGATAACAAACCTTTTAGAAGACCTTTCATATTTGATGTAGTCCAAAAGAATGAAAGAGGAGTTATAGGAGGAGAACGTTTTGATATCGTATACCAGGATAAAAAGAAAAATCCAAGACAAGATATAATTACTGATGATATTTCATTATCTATATTTCCTAACCCATCAAATAAATTCTTAAACATTAGCTTTACAGCAACAAAATCAAATACTGATGTTTCTGTTTCAATACGAGATTTTGAAGGGAACATACTCATTTCGAATCATAAAAATCTTTATGATAAAGGGAGCCACATAAAACAAGTAAATATAGAATCTCTAAAAAAAGGAATTTACTTTTTGAGACTTACTATGGATGGAAAAACTATTGTGAAGAAAATTTTCAAAAGATAATTTACATTTAATTATCTACCGTTGGCTTAGAAAAAAGACTAAACTCTAAGTTAAAAATTATTAAGTCAATCCCGCTCTAGAGCGGGATTGCTTTTATATTCAAGATATTTTGAATCTCTTTTTAGTTCTTAAAAACTAGGTCAAAAAAGAAATCGCTCAAACAAGATTTCTCTTGTAGAGCGATTCCCAACTAAATAACCAACCAAAAAGTTAATATTGTTAAGTGCTACCTTACTTTTATTTTGAAAGCTTCAAAAAATCAGCTTTTTTTATTCTTTTCTTTTCATTCTGAGTCGGTTTTCCTTTCTCAGAACTCTTAAATTGTATATGTCCTCTACCTACGAATTGGTACACCGTTTCAGAGGTTGGATGAAACAATTCTATTTTACTATCATTTATAACGGACAACTCAAAGAATTCATTGCCCAGATAATCGTAATCAAGTGTTAAAGTTTTCCTATCAAAAATGTTAACGATATCATTAACCTCATAATGTCCTGTATAATCATAAAAGATATCGTCAATATGAATTCCATTTTCATCCTGAGAGCTTTTAAAATTTTCTCCAGATCCGAAATATGAGAATTTCAAATAGTTTTCGTTATCAAATTCATTCAATACTCCAAACTCACTAGTAAAGACTTTTTCCCAGGTTTCATACTCTTGCAAGAAATAATGAATATTATCATAAAATACCTGATCATAATCAAAATTATTACGTTGATATCCAATCAAGAAATAACTAGTATTCGTCACCTGATCATACACTTCTATCTGATTATCTGACAATTGAGTGATTACTAATTTATATGCACCGTCGATATCATGGCTGATATCCAGATCCATTCTAAAAGTATTATAGAAACCAACATCTAATCCATAGCCATTTCCATTGCTTCCCATATCGACTAAATTATTATTGGCATAAAACGTTCCGTTTCGGAAAGAAACTGTAAACGCTTTTTGTAAAAACGGAATCTCACCATTACCCTTTGTGCGTTCGATATCTACATACCAGATCTCATAGGTATTTAATAATTCGTTTAAAGTAATTGTTGGTTCTTCTACATAAACATCTTCTTCGATAACAACCTCTGCTACACAAGAAGTTAATAGTATTGAACTTAAAAAAATAACCGAAAGTAATTTTAGCGTTTTCATATGCTGTGTGTTTTCAATTTCATTAACTGAGAACCAAAACACGTGCCAAAATTATAATAAACTGATTATCAAGTCTTTATTTTGAGTTGTATTTTTCCTATTTTTGAACCCACAATATTTTTTATGGAAAAAAATGCAAAATTTGCAGTACTAGGAGGTGGTAGTTGGGCAACTGCCATTGTAAAAATGCTTACCGAAAACCTAAATGAAGTTGGATGGTATATGCGAAGTACCTATGCTTTAGAGCATATTAAAAGACAACAACACAATCCTAATTATTTAAGTTCGGTCGAATTTAAAGTTAAACAACTTAAACTTACCAATGATATAAATGAAGCTGTTGAGCATGCAGATTATCTGATTTTTGCTATTCCTTCTGCTTTTCTAAATAGCGAACTCAAAAAACTAACAACATCTTTAAAAGACAAGATTATTTTTTCGGCTATAAAAGGTATTGTTCCAGAGACAGGACTTATTGTAGGAGAGCATTTTCATGATCAGTATGACATCCCTTTTAATAATATTGGAGTAATTACCGGGCCATGTCATGCAGAAGAGGTTGCACTAGAACGACTATCGTATCTTACTATAGCTTCTAATGATGAAGAAAAAGCCAAAATAATGGCTAATCATTTAAGTAGCGATTATATTAAATGTAAAACCAGTGATGATATTATTGGTACCGAATATGCTGCAGTGCTCAAGAATATCTATTCTGTAGCTGCAGGTATTGCACATGGTCTTGGGTATGGTGATAATTTTCAGAGTGTTCTTATGAGTAATGCAATTCGTGAAATGAAACGTTTTATTAAAAAAGTACATAAAATGAAACGTAACATTAACGATTCTGCTTATTTGGGTGATTTATTGGTGACCGGATATTCTATTTTCTCTCGTAATCGAATGTTTGGTAATATGATCGGTAAGGGATACACAGTAAAAAGTGCCCAGATGGAAATGAGTATGATTGCCGAAGGATATTATGCTGCAAAGACTGCATATGAACTCGATGCTACAAAAGCTGCTCGAACGCCTATCATTGATGCAGTACATGCTGTATTGTATGAAAATAAAAATCCAAAAAAAGTATTTAAGAAACTAACAGATAAGCTAGATTAATTATTCTTATCTTCATGCCTCTGATTTTTTACTATACATCTTATGAAGAAGCTTATCGAAACGTTTTATACCGGATTAAGCAATCTCGATGCCGAAACCATGATATCATGTTATCACGATGATGTGGTTTTTGAAGATCCCGGTTTTGGAAAACTAAAAGGTAATCGTGCAAAAGGTATGTGGCGTATGCTATGTAAAAACGCAAGAAATTTTAAGGTCGAATTTTCACAAGTTGAAGCTAATGATCAAAAGGGATCAGCTCATTGGGAAGCATGGTATTCTTTTAGTAAAACAGGAAGATCAGTTCATAATAAGATCGATGCTCAATTCGAATTTAAAGATGGTAAAATCATAAAACACACAGATGATTTTAACTTGCATCGATGGGCTTCTCAAGCTATCGGATGGAAAGGTGCTTTGCTTGGTGGAACTGGTTTTTTTAAGAAAAAACTAATACTGCAAACCAATAAAATGCTCGATAAATTTATGGCCTCTTGATTTTGATACCTTAACCTAATATGAACACATTACAAATCACACAACCCATTGTATCAATAGACTGGCTTTCTAAGTATTTAGATCATCCAGATTTGGTGATTCTGGATGCTACAATTAAAAAAGTAACTTCTCAAGACAAATCAAAAAATTCGAATCTAAAGATTAAAGGAGCTCGATTTTTTGATATTAAAAATGTTTTTTCTGATGCAACCACCGATATTCCTAATATGCTTCCTTCTCCAGAAGCTTTCTCAGAAGCTTGCAAAGCACTTGGTATTAGTTCTCATCATACCATAGGAATCTATGATACATTAGGAATCTACTCTAGCCCAAGAGTACGATGGATGTTTAAAACCATGGGGCACCAAAACGTTGCCATATTAGATGGTGGTTTCCCGGCCTGGCAAAAAGCTGAACAACCTTGTGAAACTGAGGATACCAGCCCACAAGAATACAACCGTGGAAATTTTGAAGCCAATTACACTCCCCAATTGGTTACCAATGCTAAAACGGTACGTATAGAAATGAATTCTGAAAGTTCTCTAATACTGGATGCCCGTTCACCAGGTAGATTTACTGCATCAGAACCCGAACCCAGAGAAAGCCTTAAAGGAGGGCATATTCCAAATTCAATGAATTTACATTATACAGAAGTACTGGATGATGGTAAAATGCGATCTACGACAGAATTGCAAAAAATTCTACAGTATTTTAATATTGAAGACAAAAAACTGATCTTTACATGTGGGTCCGGCATTACTGCATGTATTATTATGCTTGCCGCAGAGCTGGCAGGATATCATAATGTATCCGTATATGATGGATCATGGAGTGAATGGGGGCAGTTGGATGGAGTTCCTATTCAATGTTAAATACAAATTAAAATATCTGCTTAATTATATTATATGAATTGTTTTTTTCGATTGATTTTTTGCATTGCTTTGTTATCGGCTAATTGTTATGCTCAAAAAGCACCAAAATTTAGCTTACAAGATTTTTATACCTATACTTCTGAATTAGAATATACAGTAGATTCTATTTTTAATACATTAAGCGATCGACAAAAGGTCGCCCAAATGATCATCACTTCTGGTGGAGAAATAGGAAAGCCAGCAGCTACAGTTCGAAAATTAGCTATGCAAAATGCTATTGGAGGTGTAGTTTATTTAAAAGGACATAAGCAAAAACATACCGAAGACATTGCTGCACTTAATGCTATTACTGCAAAAAACAAGACCATCCCGCTTCTGTTTAGCATGGATGCCGAACCTAGTTTATTCTCTAGTAGAATTAAAGGAGCCCGTAAAGTAGGTAAAACTATTGATATCAAAAATGAGGCGCAATCAGACTCTGTAGTCAACATTATCAATCAGGAACTTAGAGATATTGGTGTACACCATAATTATGCTCCTGTACTGGATGTAAGTTCTAGTAATGAAGCTATTAAATCCAGAAGTTATGGAAATAATAAAGAAGATGTAGTTCGCCTCGCGAATCAGTTTATAAAATGTTCTCAAGAAAGTGGGATCATAGCAACAGCAAAACATTTTCCAGGTCATGGTCTTGTAAAAGGAGATACCCACAAACAAAGTGTATACATAGATGGTCCTTTACAGGAAGTAGATAATTATAAAAAAATTATCGAAGATGGTGTGCTCTCTATCATGGTTGCCCACATCACTATTAAAAATAATAAGGAGTATGATACTGATGGATTACCCTCTAGTTGTTCTCGAAAAATTGTTACTGGGCTATTAAAAGAAAAAATGGGATTTAGAGGTATTATTATATCTGATGCACTTAATATCATGAAAGCCGTTACGATTTTAGACAATGCTCCCCTACTCGCTTCTAAAGCTGGTTGTGACCTGATCCTGATGCCACAAAACGAAATAAAAACAATAAATGCTATCTTGGCCGAAATGAAAACCAATCCAGCCTATAAAAAACAGGTAATGCAGTCGGTAAAGAAAATCTTACGATTAAAAGTATGTGGCGGAGTCATTAGATAGTTAGTGATTTATTGTTAATAGAAAGTATACGCCGATCATTATTGATTAGCAAACCATATATTACTTTGGACTATTTATTAGTGAATATTAAACAAAAACAATGAATCCCACATTTATTCTTCGTTTAGCAGTAGCAATTATTCTTTTAACACATAGTATACCAGGCATGTTCGACAATGGTATTAATAACTTTGGTAATTTGTTTTTAAATGAGATTGGGTTTTCTCCTTTTGGAGTATACATAGCCTGGACTATCAAATTATCACATGTTGTATGTGCTGTCCTTTTTATATTGAATAAATATCTGAAATGGTCTTCATTAATAACTATTTTAATACTCATTGCCGGTATTTTTTTAGTTCATCTCCAAGAAGGCTGGTATGTGGTAGGAGATGGAAGAAATGGAATAGAATATAATTTTTTACTAATTTGTGTACTAGTAACCATCATGTATCCTAATGGGATCTGGAAAAGAAAAAATTCTCAACTATAATTGAAATTGTAGTAACCAAATTATAGAAATAAACATATCATTTTATTAATTGTGTCAATCAAAGAACTACTAAATACGACCGAGCATCGACCCTGGAAAATCCCAAATAAAGATTGGAAATTCTACCAGGAATGGAACAATACAATATTTATTCATTGGCAAGTCGAATTATCAGAATTACAAAAATTTGTTCCAAAAGAGCTTGAAATCGATCTTTTTGAAGGAAAACCCTGGATTTCTTTGGTAGCTTTTACCATGGAAAAAATTAGACCTAAAAACCTGCCGGCATTTCCTCCAATCTCTAATTTTGATGAAATTAACATCAGAACATATGTCAAGTCTAATACAAAAACGGGAGTTTATTTTCTAAGTATAGAAGGAGGAACAAATTTATCCTGTAAAATAGCGAAGAAAATTTCTGAATTGCCATATCGGTATTCAAAAATAAAACGAAGCGAAAATCAATATCTATCCACAAATCCAGAGTTTAAAGATGAACTAGATATCCAATTTTCTATTGGAGAAGAAATTACAGATAAAAGCGCTCTCGACAAATGGCTTACAGAAAGGTATGCTTTGTTTCAAGATACAGAGAAGTCAATTAATGAATTTGAGATTCATCACCTGGAGTGGCCAATACGAAAAATTGAGGTTACTAACCTAAAGGTAAACTACACAAGATTTGATAAACTAATCAAAGGTAAGCCCGACAAAATCCAATATTCAAAAGGAGTAAACGTAATTGCTTGGGGGAAGAACAAAAAAGAAAGAATTATACTATCATAAATACTAGTTTTTATACGCCATTACTATGAGAATCATTTTACTGTTTATAGGAATACTAACCATTCCTTTTATAGGGATTTCTCAGAATACAGAAGAGCTAATCCAAAAAATAAGAACTGAATTTCAACGTATTAATTCAAATCATCAACTCGAAAAAGTAGACCTGTACAATCTGGAATTTATGGTTCAAACGAGAGATGATGGTGCTCAACTTACTGGGTATTTTGAGAATGATCAATTGGTAAAATGTACAGAATGGATTGGTCTCCATCATGGATTCATAGTAACAGAGTATTACCTAAAGGAAGGCAAACTGTTTTTTGCCTATGAACAAGAAAATAAGTTTAAAAGTGTTTATGACGAATCTGGTGAATGGATGTCTTTTGATACTTCTTTGCCACCAGAAACCATATTCGAAGGTCGCTACTATTTTAATAACTCCAGACTCATAAAAGAACTTAAAAAGGGAGAGCGTATCTTTAATAGAGTTTTTGAGCCATCAAAAATTTTAGAACGTGTAGATCTAATGATTGATATATTAAGAAAAAACAGATAAAAACATAGCATTCTATTATACTAGTCTTCTCCTAAATTAGATCCAACTATTTTTAAGGTAAAACCAGAAGGGTTTACACAAAAAACCCTAAATTTAAGGTATCAAAGTGAGCACGGTAAAAGTAATAACCTTGTGAAACTTAACAATTATCAATATTAACCAACAGAAAATTATGAAAACACTCACACAGAGAACCTTATTGTTACTCACACCGTAAGTATACAATTCTCAATTTCGCGATAACAAATTCTAGTCGGTATCCAAGCTATTTTACGACTCTTAAGTCTCATTAGCTATGTACTCCAAAAGCTCAAATACCCTATTAAACAAGAGGAAATATATTGATCCTATTACAAGTGGTGGTACACAGCATATATTACTAAAGAGAACTTGATTTTCTTTAACCAAATTTAAAGAACAAAATAGGCTTCGCAATAACAAAAAACACTTCACTACCCCTAGAGCTATTAATCACAAGGAGAAAAATTTGACCCGAACACTCCATAACAAAGTAAGGCAAAAACTAAAACTCACACAAAATGAAAAAACTATTTATTTTAAGTCTGTTGTTCACTATTCTCATTGGATGCTCTGAAGAGGATTATCTGGTAGAAAACGAAAGTTTATCACAAAATGATTCTGTGCTCAAAACCTTGAAGAACTGGGGGTTTTCAGATGATCAAATCGAAGATAAAGGAACCTATTATTTGGTAGATGGAGATATGGTTTTTTATAAAAATAAAAAATACCATGCTCCTAAAAAATCCAACACCAAACAAAGAGAACATCCTAATTCTGTGTCGATTAACAATATCAATGTGTTTATAAATCCCAATATGAATTTAAATTGGAGAAATGCTTCTATAAGTGCAATTGGCCGGTGGAATGCTGTTAGTTCAGGTTTGTTTCTTAATATAACTACAACAACTGCCAATGCTCATATCCAGATCATGTACGACTCACAAGACCCAAGTGTTAATTTAGCTTCCAATGTTTTTGGAAGAGGAACATTTCCAACAACCAACGGTTTGCCTGGAGTAAGAATCTGGGTGAATCCAGATTTTAATGCATGTAGTGGGGCTATCACACAGAATATGAGAATTTCTAACGTACAACATGAACTAGGTCATAATTTAGGTATCATGCACACCAATCAATCTTCGGCGATCCTGATCCCAGGCACACCAAGTTCAGATGCTCAATCTGTAATGAACGGCGGTAAAGCATGCTCAATTAACAACTTTAGTGCTGGAGATTTTTTAGCAATAAAATACTTATTCCCTCCTCTCACTTTAGCCGGATCATCGCTAATATGTAACACTTCTACAGTGACTTATAATGTGGGTAGTTCGACTATTCCTATAAACTGGACAACCTCATCAAATCTTCAAATCTTATCCTCATCAAATAGCAGTATTACGGTAAGGCCTGTAAATAGTTCGTTTAATGGGACAGGATTTATTCAAGCCGCTTTACCGTCACATACGGTACGTAGAAATATTTGGGTAGGAGAAGCTGTCGTAGATATGATCGAATTCGAAAATGGTATAGGTGAGATCGGTTATTATTGTTCTAGTCACACTGGTAATACCTATAGTATTTTTCCAAGATTATCAGGTACAACACATCAAATAAGGTTACGTAGATATCCTAACTTATCTATTGTATACAGCCCATCAACTAATTACTCAGGAGATTCTGGAACATTAAATTATACTCCAACTCCTGGCTGGTATCTTTTTGAGGTAAAAAGAACGAACTCTTGTGGTATTGCAGAATGGTTTGGCACCGAAGTCGAGTTTGTAGATTGCTCGAATGGCGGCGGTGGCGGTGAGGAATTTTAATTTCTCAATATTCCTAACTCACTTATAGAAACCATAACTATTGTAAAACTCGTTGTGCATTTTAAAACTAATAATATAAAAAAGCGTCAATTCGAGTAATTTTTCATAGTGAAACGAAGAAAAATTGTATCGAGAATAGCTTTTTTAAATAAAAATTCCCTGGAGGTATGACATTACTTCCGGGGAATTAATTTAATCAACTGTTGTTGTTTTACAGAAAGATTCTCAACAGCATAAATAGTAGCATTAAAAACAGATTGTTTTCCTCAATTGTATAGCTTTCTAAATTGAACTTATACAGATTTTTGTATTGCGTTCCTAATCAAAAAGAAGTTTATAGATTTCTTTTATTTACTCTTACTCTCCAATTTTGGTTTAATGAAATATTTATAGATATAGAAAATATCAAATAGGAGTAAAGCAATGAGAAATATACCTTCTTCATTTCCTATACAAGGAGGACAATAATCGTCACCTCTACATTGACCACAGCTAGGAGCTAAAACATACGCAATAAAAAGGCCAATGAAATTAGTAATTATAAAAATTAGTATTTTTCTCATAAGTAATAAATATTTTAATTCCCCCTAAACTTATTCATATAAGTATTTTTAATATATCTATATCGTTTTATTAAACTTTAATAAAATTCTGGTTGTTCTTCGTCAAATTTTCTATCATCAATTTCTCTAACAATCCTTTGACGATTTTGTTCCAAATCATCCATAAATCTTTTGTTTTTTTCTGTCGGGTTCTGTCGATGATTATTAAATGCCATGCGGTATTCTTTTCGCGCATCAATTTCCATTTTATTAAGTTCTCCTATTTTTAGAGTTTTCAAATCCATCTTTTAAGTATACTATCTAATTGATTTTCTCTGGTTGAACCAATCTCTTTTTGATGGTCCGACATCAAAATATTTTCCTTTCGACTACTAAATAACCCTACAGGATTAACAGAAGCTATTGGACCACTGAAGTCTAATTTATATTCAGATAATTTTAATGGAGACCTCTTTCCTCCAAAAGTCAATATCAAATCCATTTCGTAATTATGATTATCGCCTAGTTGTTCCAAATCGAAAATTAATCTTTGTGTGTTTCTATCTGGAGCTCCAAAATGAAGAATATCATTGAAGTCTTTATGAACGTACATATGTCCATCAAGAATGTAATGTTGACTTGTATCTTGGTCTAAACTTCCTGCAAAGATTGATTGTCCACACATTAATCTGTAGGTTAAATTATGTGCATTTTGCAATTCTGAAAAATTGAACATGTAGATTGATATATCCAAATAACTTTGACCTGTAGGAAGTAAACCAAATCTATCTAAATTAATATACCCTTCAATATTAGGGTAGCTTATTTTTTTAAATAGAGCTTCAACTAGATAGTGAGGAGCTGGTTTGGTTTGACCATCCAAACGAGCCCAATAAGTGTTTTTAAATTGATGAGGGCTATAATTACTAATTTGTGTCTCAAATATATATAAGTAACTACCAGAATGTTCAATTATTTGGACATTTATATTAATAGGAAGAGGTGTAATAGAATCTGAAATTCTACTAATTAATATATCCTTTTCAATTAATACTGTTACAGGTGACAATGCTCCTTGAAAAATTGTTCTATCATCTGCCTTTTTTCCAAGAGGAGCTCCCCAAATGAGAATTCCACCATTAGAATTCAGAAAAGCACAAATTCCACGAATAACTCCTTCCTGATTTTTTTTTAAGTTCCCAAATGTTGAATGGAATGCTTTAAATTCGATCTTATCAGATTCTTCTTTTTCTTGAACGAAGAAGTTAACAATATCTTGATAAACTAAATCGTTTAGATATTTTCCAAAATATTGTTGTGAGTAGTTTATCATAATATACTTTATAGATGAAATAAGGATTATATCATTATTTGATTAGACTTTTCGTTAGACTACTTTTTTGTTGATTTTGAAGGTTTTAAACTTGGTGTGTTTCCTGGAGTATTTTTATTATCTCTTTGTCGTCTATCTGGTTTTCCTGTAGATATTGCTTTTCTTTTAGGTCCTGGTTTAAGTGCCATAATTTTACTCTTTTTTTATAATATTTTACTGAATTTTTCAGTCTACAATATCTACAAACTATTTATAGAATTATTGCGGTTTTCCACAGGAATGCTTTTTATTGCTTGTAGGATTTTCATTCTATGCTTTAATTTCTATAAAAAATAAAAAACCCATACCCGGAGCTGATCCAGGTATGGGGGTAATTAGTTTTTTACGTTGGTTCTAAGATAGAAATTTTTATTTAATCTCCCTTAGCTTTTCATTTCTGTTTTTCTGTACTTTTTGCAATACGCTTTGTCTAAATCTTGATGTGTTTTTTGTAATCTGCCTTTCGCATATTAAATTTTGAGAAGGAATGCTAAAGGGAGCATATCCAAACAACATAATAGTTCATTTAAGTGTTATTTGGTAAACTTAGAAAATGAACCGCTTTATTGAACTTTTAGTTTGTGCGCGTCAATCCATTTACACACACGGTAAAATGTTGTTTTTGAAAATCCAAATTGACTACAGATTCCTTCTATATTTTCTAAAGGATGGTTTTCTAAATACTTTTTGACCTGAATTGTTTTTTCTATCGATTTATTCATAGGTCTTTTCGGTCTCCCTTTTGTTTTTATTTGATTATTATATTTTTCTTTTTGAAGCTCTTTTAATTTAAAAATCACATCATCCTGTGTTAGTGATTCCATTCCGAATTTTGTTTTTAAAACCCTAAAAGGAATTGACATAATTTCATTTCGCTTATATTGTTTAATATAGTTATATAGATAAATAGATACATCAAATTTTTTATAATCCTGTATTATAACTGTATTTTCAATTAACCCAATAATTCGTGTTTTGTTTTTTACTCTGCTTGAAATACTATCATTTTTCACTAAAAACTCCGCAAGTTCTTCAATTTCTTTATCAGAAGCTATTCGTGTTTCGAAACCATATTTTTCTTTTAAAGAATTTTTCATAATTATTTTGTTGTACTTATAATGATAAATTTAATGAAACCAAAGATGCAGAGCTTTGTAATTTAAAAGGAGTATTATTACAAAAAAAATATCTCCTCTTGACTATATAGAGCAGGTGTAATTATTTGAAATTAACAGAGGAGTAAAAACTGATTTGTTGAATTATCAATTAGATAACTTAATTGACGAGAATAGAATTTTTGGAAAAGAAAATAATTGATACGGATAATCAGCTAAATAATCTTTTAAAGCACAAAAACGGATCAAAATTTACCTGATAATTCAACTAATAAATCAAAATTTTAGCACCTTTATTATTTGTCAAAAACAATAAAGGTGTTGTTGTTTTTATTATCATTCTTTCTGAATCGAGAGAGAAAAACTTCCTTCCAACAGACAAAATAACCTCCTTATGGAAAAAATAAAAACTAGAAGAGACAGAAAGGTTCAGAAAAGGAAATTGTTGAAATGCAAAATATTTCATCCCGTAGAAACTCAAATATATATAGCAATGAGATTGTACGGGATGAAATAATTCGCCTGTATGTGGAATAATTCCTGTTTTACTTATAGGTGTTTTTTTTATTTTTTTCTTGAGATCTTTTCAAAATTTACACATTAATTAATTTAATATATCCAGAGTATTTTGTAGATAATTATCTAATTGGTAAAATTATGGTTTTACCGTATAAAAAACGTGGTTTTTATCTATTTTAAATAATTGATTAATAGTGTTTTATGTTATTATTTGTTGAAATAAAATCCAAATCTGACGTTTCCCTTCTTAATTTTTTGTTAAAAAATCGAGAAAAAGCCCATTTTTAAGGAAAAAAAGAGGCGAAATTACACCTAAATTAGCAGAAATCCCATAGTCGGTTTGTAGAAACTTATCTATATTTTTACTTGTAAATCAATACGTTACATTTAACAAATTGAATTCATCATATATTATAACCCTAAAAAAATAACATTATGAGAAATGTATCATTTTTTTTTAAAGCTATTTGTGTATTTTTATTTGCGGTGATTTTAACAAATTGCAGTTCTACAGATTTAAAAGAAGAAGTAGGTTACTTCTATTTTGCCTAAATTCAAAAAAACTCATATTTACCAGAGTATAGTCAGGATTAGAGAGGAGAAAACTTTCTTCTTTAATTAAACCCGCAAATACTTGTTTATCCAAATCTTTCTTAAAATATATGGACAGAGAATCTACTTCACAATCAGAATCAATTATACTAGAGTAAGAATGGTTTTCGTTTATAATTAAAATTGATCCTGGATTAACTTCTATTGGAACTTTATCTATAATATATCTTTCTGATCCTTTTAAGGTTGCTTTTAAAGATAGTGGTCCTTTTTTATCTATATAAGCAATAGATTTACTTTTTGCTTGTAATAAAATATTTTGCTCCCACAAATTATTATAAAAAGAACCTGTACTAGCATTTGGATCCGGGAATTGAGTACAGAGCATTATTCTATATACTTTTTATCTAATAAATATAGCCATATTTCTGAATACCTATAAACTAATATTTATTATTTTAAGATATAACTCCAAATCGTTTATTTGATAATCATTTCTCGTCACAAAACATGGTTACATTCCCAACACAAGTGAAAAAATCATAAAAGAGTTATTAGATGTTATACCATAGATTGATCAGACTGCCTCAAATAATTTTCCTGGCAGAGGTTTCACAACTCCTTTTAGCTCCATATTAAGTAAGACAGAAGCCGTTTTAAATGTAGGGATTTGGCATTGTAAGGCTATGACGTCTAACAGCTCTTTTCCGTTATTGGTTAAAAAATTATAGATTTTCTTTTCTTGCTCATCTAACTCTACAAATAGTTTTTTCTGTACGGCAGGTTGTTCATTTTCATCAAGTTTCCAATTAAGCATATACATTAGATCAGCAGCACTGGTAAGCATATGGGCACGCTGGGTCTTTATCAACATATTACATCCCTTGCTTAAAGGATCATGTGCTCTACCTGGTACTGCAAATACATCCCGATTATAGGAATTAGCAATATCTGCAGTTACTAAAGAGCCACCTTTATCAGCACTCTCGATAACAACAGTTGCCTCACTAAGTCCTGCAATAATCCGATTACGGCCAAGAAAATTTTTGCGATCAAAAGTGTCTGTGCTCCAAAAATCTGTGAAAAACCCACCATTTTCCTCGATCTGAGCAACATACTTCTTATGAGCTTTAGGATAAATTTGATTTAAACCATGCGCCAGACAACCTACAGTTTGCAAATTATGCTTGACCGCTGCGCGTTGTGCTGTGATATCTACACCATAGGCAAAACCAGATACAATAACTGGGTTTACAGGAGCCAGTGTTTCTATCAATTCTTCACAAAACTGTACTCCATAACGAGTCACCTGACGAGTACCTACAATGCTTATGATTTTCTTGTGTCGAAGATCAATATTTCCCGAACTAAACAATACCACCGGACTATCAACACAATGTTTCAACCTTTCTGGATAATCTTGTTGATCATACACCAGGCAATTGATATTATTTTCCTGTACAAATCGTAGTTCGTTTTCTGCAGTTTTTCGATATTCAGGATTATGCAAATCTTTGATTTTCATTTTTCCTATTCCGTCAATTTTGAGCAGATTATTTGTTTTTTCGGTAAGTACTGCTTCTGCATCACCTACTTCACGTATTAATTTTTTGATAGAACTATCCCCAAGATTGGTTACTTTTTTAAGGGTGAGTAAAGCCAGAAGTTTTTCGATGGTCATGTAATAAATTGTAAGTCAGTGCAAGAAACAAAAAAAAACGAAACTGTTAATAAATTCAGCAGCTAGAGTTTAAATGACCTCCATTTTTTTATACCTTTGGGATAATTAATTTTCACTAACAAAGAAAGCATATTTTAAAAGGGGTAATGAATAACACAGCTAACTACATAAGCGAATTATTATATAGATATGAATGCATAATCTTACCAGGTTTTGGAGCATTTTTGACCAGACGTCAACCTGCTACAATCCAAGATGGTACTAATGCATTTTATCCTCCTCAAAAATTAATTTCTTTTAATAGTCAATTGAAAAACAATGACGGCTTGTTAGCTAATTATATTTCATCTGCAGAAAACATCTCATATACAGATGCTGTTGCCAAAATCCAACGTTATGTTTTGTCTCTTAATGAAAAGATGGCAAACGGACAACGTATAGAATTAGAGAAAATTGGTTCTTTCTATACTTCTGTAGAAAACACATTACAATTTGAACCTTTACAAGAGGTAAACTATCTTACAGAAGCTTTTGGTTTACACTCTTTTGCATCTCCTGTAATTAAAAGGAATGTTGAGATCAAGCGCGAAGTATATAAAGAGAATGTAGAAGCTATTGAGAAAGTAATCCCGCTTACATTTACTCCAGAAAAACGTCGTGAACGTCCCTATTTGCAGTATGCAGCTGTTGCAGCAATCGTATTGGGAATTGGTGGGTTTTTTGGTTTGAAACAAGTTAGTGATACTAATGTAAGTTATAATAATAAGGAATGGCAAAAAGCCAATCAAGAAATTGAAAATAGAATACAGGAGGCTACTTTTGAAATTTCAAACCCGCTCCCTGCTATTAATCTTACTATTACAAAAGGTAAAGAAGATAACACTTCAACTCCTGAAATATCTAAAACTGTATCAGGAAATTTTCATATTGTAGCCGGTGCTTTTAGAATTGCATCTAATGCAGATAGCAAAGTACAAAAACTTAAAAATCAGGGATTTAATGCTCATCTTATTGGAGTAAACAGATATGGTTTACATCAGGTAGCATATGAAAGTTATGAAAATCGTTCTGAAGCGATACAAGCTTTAGCCAGAATTAAAAGAGAACAAAGCCCTAAAGCCTGGTTATTGATTAAAAAGTAATCCAAAAATCATACTACAATTATATAGTGTAAGTATTCTGTCGCGACCGCAATAGAATACTTTAAGATGAAGTTTAAATACTCATGAATTAATACCATTTATAATTTTCTCATTATGGTATTACCGCATATCTTTGCAAAAAATTTAAAATTGCATGGAATCCAGACATCCTTCAGAATCTCTTACTACTTTAACCGATTTGGTACTAACAGGAGAAACCAACCCTTTAAATAACTTATTTGGAGGAGAACTTTTAGCTCGTATGGATCGTGCAGCAGGAATTGCAGCAGGTAGACATTCTCGACGAATTGTGGTAACTGCTTCTGTAAATCATGTTGCTTTTAATAAGGCTATCCCACTAGGTAGTGTTGTAACCGTTGAAGCAAAAGTTTCCAGAGCTTTTAGATCTTCGATGGAAGTATATATAGATGTTTGGGTAGAAGATCGCCAGAGTGGAGATAAAACTAAAGCCAATGAGGCTATCTACACTTTTGTTGCTGTAAATGAAAGCGGAAACCCAGTAGCCGTACCTTCAATAACCCCAGAGACAGAGCTCGAAAAACAAAGGTATGATGCCGCTTTACGCCGTAAACAATTGAGTCTGGTTCTAGCAGGAAAAATGAAGCCTAGTGATGCTACAGAACTAAAAGCTTTATTTGTATAGATTGCTCAAAATTACTCCTTGTTAAAGGATATCAGATCTTTTTAAATATTACTATTGCATTATGACCTCCAAAACCAAATGTGTTATTCATAGCAATATTTACAGTTCCTGTTATAGCTTCTTTTGTAATAATATTTAGCTTTTTTGGAATTTCATTCGCAATAGTATTTGTATTAATGGTCGGTGGAATAATCCCTTCATTAATTGCTTTAATGCATAATATGCTTTCGATTGCACCAGCGGCACCAAGTAAATGACCAGTCATAGATTTGGTTGCACTGATTTTAAGATTTTTGGGTGCGTTTCCGTAAATTTTTGTGATTGCTTTGATCTCACTTAAATCTCCAACAGGAGTTGAGGTAGCATGCGTATTTAAATAATCGACTTCTTCAGGGTTAATTTGTGCTTCATTCAAAGCAAGCTCTATAGCTTTTGCTGCTCCAAGCCCCTCTGGATGTGTTGCTGTCATGTGATATGCATCAGCTGTCATTGAAGCACCTATGATTTCGGCATAAATTTTAGCTCCTCTTTTTTTAGCATGATCAAAATCTTCTATCACTAGTGCTCCTGCTCCTTCTCCCATAACGAAACCATCTCTTTCGCTATCAAAAGGCTTTGAAGCTTCACTTGGGTTATCATTTCTGGTAGACATTGCTCTCATTGCATTAAATCCACCTATAGAAGCTTCTGTTATTGGTGCTTCAGATCCGCCGGTTATAAATATTTTTGCCTTCCCAAATTTTATGTAGTTGTAGGCATCCATTATGGCCGAATTTGAGGTAGCACAAGCAGAAACCGTAGTATAATTAATCCCCATTAGTTTAAATTTCATAGAAATCATTCCTGAAGCCATATTCGATATTAATTTAGGTACAAAAAATGGATTAAACCGAGGGGTATTACTATTTGCAATATACCCTTTCACTTCTTCTTCAAAAGTATTCATACCTCCTTGTCCTGTACCCCAAATCACTCCAATATCGAAAGGAGATATTGAGTTTATATCAATTTTAGAATCTTCAAATGCCTCTGTTGCTGCATATAATGCATATTGAGTAAATAAGTCGCTTTTTCTAATTTCATTTCGTTCCAAGTATTTTTGTGGATCAAACCCTTTAACTTCACAAGCAAACTGAGTTTTAAATAAAGATGGATCAAATTTCAAAATTCTTGCAGCTCCACTTTTAGCATTAATCGCATTATACCAAAATTCTTCTACAGAATTCCCAAGAGGGGTTATAGCGCCTAAACCGGTGATTACAACTCTTTTTTCTTTCATATCAATACAAATTATACTTACTAATAAGTAAGTTTAAATGGTTAAAAAAATTATATACTCTTCAATATTGAAGCTTTAACAGATTTTAAAATATTTTTCTGAATGACTTTATCAAGGATGAGGGATGAAAGTAAAGCTGCAATAACCACATCGGTTTTTTCATCGGCCGTCTCAGTAAAATTAAATTCCTTCTTTTTAAGACCTTCGTTAAGTACGTCTTGCATCCAACCACGAATTTCCTCACTCATCTTTGTTAGTGAAATCTGCATATTTTCTGGCAAAGATTCATAAGAAGAACCCAATGCTCCTACCAAACAAACTAAGTTAAGCGATTGGTTTTTCTCATAAAGAGCAATAAAATTCTTTAGTTTCTCTTTTGGTAAACATTGTTCCCATTCTATATATTTTTTCTTAAACGCATTTCTTGTTTTAAGAATAATTTCTTCTCCCAGGTCTGACTTTTTCGGAAAATGATAATGTACCGCAGCATTCTTTATTTGTAATGGCACAGATATATCCTTATAACTAAAAGCATTATATCCTTTAGTTCTGATTAGCTTTTCTGCCAGATCCATTATTTCTATTCTTTTATCAGACATAATTTACAAATATACTTACTAATAAGTAAGCAAACAAGAAGTGAAGATATAAAAATCGTTTCTACCTGATTACCTACATCTTGTAAACCCAACTTTGCGGATTTAATCGTTTTGCATTTTGATAGATTAAGAACTTCATAATCGTTCTACCAGTCGTTGGGTTGGTACGTACCTCACCTATTGCTTGTTTGGTAGTTACCTTTTGACCCTCTTTAACACTAATATTCTCGATATTATAATAGGTAGTAATATAATTACCGTGACGAATCTGCACCAAACGACTCGCTCCTTTTAGTTTTTGAATAGCAATAACCTCTCCTTCAAAAATAGCTCGTGCACGTTCTCCTGATCTCGTTTCAATTTCTACCCCACTACTATTGATTTGTATATTCGGGAGCGTAGGGTGAGGCTGACGGCCAAATTTCTTTGTTATTCTTCCGGTTCCAACAGGCCAAGGTAATTTTCCTTTATTAGATGTAAAATTATCGGCTAATATTTTGGCTTCGGCAGTAAGGGCAAATGTTGTTGCAGATCCTTTTTTGGTTACTTTTTTACCTGCTTTTTTATTGGCTTTAGCTATGGCTTCCCTAATCAACTTCTCAATTGCTTTATCAATTGCACTGGCTTGTTGTTCTTTTACCTTGATTTGCTTGGTATAGGTTCCTTGTTTTTTCCGAATAGAAGACATCAAAATTTGTTGCTCCTTTTTCTCTTCTTTAAGCTTACTCTGTTCCTCACGATTCTCTTCGATCAGTACTTGTTTTTCTTTTTTGTCCCTCGACAGATTTGTATTTAAAACCTGAAGTGCCCTGGTATCGTTTTCTATTCGTCCTGCCTGTTCTTTACGATGTTCATTATATTGTTTCATATACTGTAATCGCTTATAGGCTTGAGAAAAATCAGAAGAAGAAAGTAAAAACATAATTCTACTTTGGTGCGATTTACTCTTATAGGATTTTGTAATCATCTTAGCATAATCCTTTTTAAGTGCTGTAAGTTCCTTACGGTACGCTTCTATTTTTTTAAAATTCGTATTGATCTCTCTGGTCAATAAATTAGCTTGTTGATTGGTAACTTTTATTAGATTTTTACGCGTCCCTATTTGTGAGTTGATAGTTTCTACTTCATAAAGAACAGAACGCTCTTTACGTTTGTTATTAGCACGTAGCTCTTTCATTTGTTCAATCTCTTCTCTAAGTCGTTGGCGCTCTTCTTCAAGTTGCTGTTGTTTGCTACTTTGAGAAAAAACTGGACTACAGATTACTAATAAACCTACGAAAAATATACCCTTTAAAAACCTCATTGAATAGTGACTTGCTTATACCCTGATGGTATTTTAAACGGAAAACTCACCTTAGCATTGTAATCTACCGTTTTATAATCTATCCCAATCATGGTTTTTTCTTTATCCTGCAATGCTTCAATATAAATTTCTTTAGGAAAATCTTGATTTCCTACTTTTTGATAGCTTTGATAATTAATTGTTAGATCTCTATTTTCTATAGGTTGTTTTAATCGTTGCGAGGACATTTTAAAGGTATCTGGGTGTATTAAAAACAATCGCTCAAAAAGTGCCAATTCTGTTTTAGGTTGTAATCGATATACTTTTCCAGTTATCGAAAATTTATATTTATCGTCCCTTAAGTTAAACAACGCTTGTCCTAAAAGCATCTGTTGTACTTTATTATAATCCAGGTCTGTACCCAACCAATCGCTTAGCAGTTTAAAATCTCCTTCGAAATAGGTGTTATTAATTTTCTCGTAATAGCTTACTTTTTCTGGTGTTATTAGTGCCTTTGCCAATGTAATGCCCAACATCTTTACGCTAACCCAAATGGTTTTATCTTTTTCGATTCGCAGCGTAGCATTAGGGCTATAAGATTGTTTACCATTATCGTATTTTACTTTTATACGAGTATTAAGTGTTTTAAAATTAAAAGATCGATTATAGTGATTTGCAATTACTTTTTCTGCATTTAGTTTTTTAATGCCAGACGTACTTATCGCCTTGGTTCCCTTACAAGAATTAAGCATCATCATAGCAATGCACAATAGATAAAATATTCTGTTCATTACCCGCTTACGATTTTTTCTGAAGTTGATTTGCTTTTTGTTGATATTCTGAGGCTTTTGTAGTGTTTCCCAAGTTGCGATATGCCTCACTTATTTGTTGATAAAAGTCTGATTCCATCTTTAGATCATCTATCACATAATCTATACCTATATTTAGAATTTCAACAGCTTCTGCCGCTTTTTCGAGATGAATCAATGCAACGCCATTGGCCAAATAGAAAATAGGTTGTGCAGGATACATTTCTAAAGCTAATTCGCTTCCTGTCTCTACTTTTTCATATCGCTTTAAGTCTAGTTGTAATAATAAGATCCTTTTTAGCAATACAAAATCATTGACATTACTTTTTATTCCTCGTTCATAAAAATTGAGCGCTTGCTCTTTTTTGTCTTTTTTATAATAATAATGACCTAATTCTGTAAAAGCTTTTCCATTATTTTGACCATTAGAGAGTAATGTAACAATACTCGTTAATTGAGATTCGTATTGTGGGTTCTTATCTAGAAACGGTAAAAAATCATTAATTACTTTATATTTTGATTCAATGTCTATTTTATTACTTTTTAAAGCAATTTTCATTGAATTGATGGCTTCTTCAATATTATTTTCTTCAAGATAAAACTTATATAGTGCTAGATGTACAAATTCTGATTTTGGCTTTTTCTTCAATAGTAATTTAGCCGTTTCAAATGCTTTCTCTTTTTGATTATCCTTACTATAAAGATAGATCAGGTTTAAATAATTCTGTTCTACTTTAGGTTTTTCTTTTATCTTTTTCTCTAGTCTACTAATTTGACCATTTGGATTAATAATTTTTGAAGAGATCCTTTTTCGTAATCGATTGCGATATTCATCAGTTCCAAATTCATCATCTAGTTCATCAAGAACGATTAATGCTTCTTCATATCGTTTTTCTAGAAAGTATAAATTTGCTAATTGCTCTTTGAACATAGGGTTAAATGCGACCAATTTTTCGACTACTCCTATTGATTCTTGATATTTTCGTTGTTGGAAATAAACTTCAAACATAAGTTCGAGAATAAACCTATTATTAGGTTTACCATCTAATACTTTTACGAAATTATCTTCTGCACTCTGAAATCGTTTTAGTTCTAAATAATTCTTACCTAATTCTAGGTATAAAAAATCTGGTTTTGGATCAATCGCGATACATTTCTCCAGGGCTTCAATTGCCTTATCGTAATTGGTAATCGCTTTTTGTTTTAAAGCTTCAAAAAAGTTCTCTTGAAATTCGTCAGAAACATTTCCAAGGTCGTCAATATTTATCTCTTGTTTAGGCTCTATATCCTGAGATAAGACCGCATTATTTCCACTCCATAAGAATAGACATAAAAGACATATATGTTTCCAATAGTTAATCATAAATCGTGTTCTACAATACTGGTATTGCATCATAAATTATTCCAAAACAGAATAGTCTCCAATACTTACTGTAGTGAAGTTTCCGTCATAAACAGCATTGTTTCCTATCATAGCATTGTCTAAGGTAGCATTTTTTATGACAGTTTTGGTCTGAATCAGACTATTTTTGATTGTAGCATTCTCAATTGTACACCCTTTTCCTATCGAAACATTAGGTCCAATAGTAGCATTTTTTAACGTTACTCCTTCACCCAAATAGCATGGAGCAATAACCGTTGAGTTTTCTTGAGTAATTTCATTGCTAACTAAATGTTCTCCATCTTTTTGTAAAAACCCTAGCATTCTGGTATTTGTTTCAACAGTAACATTTTTGTTTCCGCAATCCATCCATTCATCTACCTGTCCGGTTACGAATACTTTTCCATTACTCATCATTCTTTTAATACCATCATTTATTTGGTATTCTCCTCCATTAATAATGTTATTATCCAGAACATATTGCAATTCGTTTTTAAGAACTGCCACATCTTTAAAATAATATATACCTATTACCGCCAGATCTGATACAAACTCTTTAGGCTTTTCTACCAATTCTACAATCTCGCTTTTATCATTTAGTTTTACGACACCATAGGCTTCGGGTTGATCTACTTGCTTCACCCAAATTACAGAGTCTGCATTTTTATCGAGATTAAAATCCGCTCTGATTAATGTATCTGCATAAGCAATTACTGCAGGTCCAGACAAAGATTCTTTGGCACACATAATGGCATGTCCTGTCCCCAAGGGTTGATCTTGTCTATAAATAGATGCTTTTGCTCCCAGGCTTTCTGCCAATGTCGTTAAACTTTCTACCACATCATCTCCAAAAAACGCAGGGTCACCCAATATAAAGGCTATCTCCTCAACTGGTTCTCCTAAAACTTTAGCAATATCAGATACTAACCGATGTACAATTGGTTTTCCGGCAACCGGAATTAATGGTTTAGGAATTGTAAGTGTATGAGGTCGTAATCTCGATCCTCTTCCTGCCATTGGTACTATGATTTTCACACGTTTAAATTTTAGTAGTTACTAAATAGAAAATTAATGCTAATTGTTATTTTATTTAACTCCCGTACTCCCAAATCCTCCTTCTCCTCTTGTGGTTTCAGATAATTCTGTTACCTCAATCCACTCTCCTCGTTCATGTCTTGCAATTACCATTTGAGCTACTCGTTCTCCATTCTGAATGGTAAAATCTTCATTCGACAGATTTACTAAAATTACTCCTATCTCTCCCCGATAATCTGCATCTATTGTTCCTGGTGCATTAAGTACTGTAATTCCTTTTTTGGCTGCTAATCCACTACGTGGACGTACTTGTGCTTCATATCCAACCGGTAACTCTATAAATAATCCAGTTTTTACAATTGTACGCTCTAATGGTTTTAGGGTTACTGATTCTGTTATATGTGCTCTCAGATCCATTCCTGCCGAAGCAATAGTTTCGTAATGAGGTAGATCGTGAGATGATTGATTAATTATTTTTATCTGCATATTGACATACTATTATCCTGTAAAAAAGTTATACTATTTTGCCGTAAAAGCTAAAAGTCAAAATTTTAACTGGATTTATCTTTTTAAAATTTGTTTTAATTCTTTCTTTTCTGAGGCGTACAAAATTACTAAAAACCCAAGTAACAATGGGATAGAAATTATATAATTACTATCAAAAACATAAAATGACAGAATTGAAAAGGTAATGGATATAGAAAGATACATTCCTATCTTCTTAAGATTATAAGGAATAGGGTAATACTTTTTGCCATAATACCATGATAATATCATCATAGCCCCATAAGCAGCTAGTGTTGCAATAGCTGATCCAAGGTAGCTGTATTTTGGTATTAAAATAAAGTTTAATACTAATGTAATTATAGCGCCTATTACAGAAATATATGCCCCAAACTTAGTTCTATCGGTAATCTTATACCATACGGAGAGATTATGATATATCCCAAGACAGAGATTAGCCAATAAAATTATAGGAACAATTTTAACGGCCTCCCAATATGCTTGATCTCTTATAATAAAGTCTTTTAATACATGTACAAAAACGACTACCCCAAGTAAAATAACCGCTCCAAAAGCTACAAAGTATTTGGTAATTCTGGCATAGGTTTCGGGGGCATTCTTATTTTCGGAGTAGTTAAAGAAAAATGGTTCTATTCCTAATCTAAATGCTGTAGCAAACAACGTCATAAATAATGCAAGTTTATAACAAGCCGAATATACTCCAACTAAATGATCAGCTACATCCTCTGGTAACAAATAATCCAACAAAATCCTATCAAACGTTTCATTAATAGAGTATGCAACTCCTGCTATAAGAACCGGAAAAGCATAATTCATCATTTTTTTCCAAAGAACTCGGTTAAAGCGATATTTAACCTTACTATAGAAAGGGATCAATAATACCAATGTTAATCCACTCGCAATCAAATTAGAAATGAAGATATAATTGATCTCATAATTCTCTATGGTGATACTCTTTAGTATCGAAAAATCTTTTGATAACCCTTTTAAGTATAGTAACAGAATGATATTCAATCCCAGATTAACGATTACATTTACAATCTTAATCAATGAATAGCGCATTGGCCTTTCATTTGCTCTTAGCCATGCAAAGGGGACAATTACTAAAGCATCTAATAAAAGAATCCAGATCACCAAAGTAATGTAATCAACTCTTATATCAGTAAGTATTGCTATTTGGTTTTTAAATAGCAAGGCTAAAACAAAAAAACAAAATGATGATATCACCAAAGATATTGCAGATGTGCTTACTACTGCATCTTTATCAGATTCTTTATTAAAAAATCTAAAAAAAGCGGTTTCCATCCCATAAGCCAGTATAACATTAAATAGCACAAAATACGAAAATATAATAGAAATTTTGCCGTATTCTCCAGTTGGCAACAAATCTGTGTATAGAGGGACTAAAATAAAAGACAACATACGTGGTAGTACTGTTGCCAGCCCATAGATAAAAGTTTGCTTAAAGAGTTTCTGAAATATACTCAATTGGTGGTGTACTTATAGCTGTAAAAATACAATTTTTTGTCTTACGTATTGCCATGTTTTTCTTACCAACGAACTCGTTTAAACTTTTTTAGTCAATTGAAAAAATTTAAACGAGTTCGTTACTAAAAACTACTTCTTAACGCCTAAAATATCATCAATAGTATTTATAGTGACAGAATGATAGTTTGGTCGTGCTTTCTCATAAATAAGTAATGCTACTTTTGTTTTATTGTTTCGTTGATACGCTTTAAAAATAGTAGAAACATACCAACGACGTCCAACAGTAATAAGAAAGTCTTCAATTTTTTTATCTATATCATTACCATGGTAATCATGATTTATTGATTGTTCGTACCAAACCATTGCAATATAAGAATTGGTAGTATTCGTTAGATTAAAAGCTTTATCAAACATTGCTAAATGTTTTTTATTTATATCTTTTGGAAAATTACGAACAAAATACACCCATTCCTGAGTTGTCCAGTTTTCGGTAATTTTTACATCTACTTTATTATTTGCAATAAATTGTGTTAACGCTTCTAAGACCTTATCAAATTTATCAGATTTTGCAACTGCTTGATTATCCGGAACACCTGCTTTATAAATCCACTCTCCAGCGTTAAACTTAATATCGTCTTTAATCAATAAATTTTCATTCAAAAAAACAATGAATTTCTCTGTGCTTATGGTAGAGAAGGCATGTGTTTGAAAGTAATTGTTAAGAAATTTATCAAATTTATCACGTCCCGCTGCTTCTTCCAACGTTCTTAAAAATAAGTATCCTTTCTCATAGGCAATACTATTCATACCATCATCAGGATTTCGTCCTTTTAAGTTCAGTTTTAGTTTAGTCTCATCTGGTGTTGCTTTAAAACCTTCTATTTCATCATCCAAACTTTGTCTACTAATTAATGCTAACATATTTGCCCTATCTACTCCATACAATTCTTCCATTATACGCGTTTCAAAATAAACCGTAAATCCTTCATTAAGCCAAAAATCATCCCAGGTTGAATTAGTAACCAAATTCCCTGACCAGGAATGTGCCAATTCATGTGCTATAACAGCTGTTAAACTTTTATCTCCTGCTATTAGTGTAGGGGTAGCAAAAGTCAAACGTGGGTTTTCCATTCCTCCAAAAGGAAAACTTGGTGGTAACACGATCACATCAAATTGCTCCCAAGCATATTTTCCATACAATTTTTCGGCGGCAACAACCATTTTTTCCATATCCGAAAACTCATTATGAACAGCATCTACCATAGATTTCTCAGCATAGACACCAGTTCTGTCACTAATTGCCTTATACTCAATATCCCCAACTGCCAGTGCAATCAGATACGGGGAGATAGGTTGTTTCATTCTAAATTGATACTCTCCATTTTCTGTTTTCTCTTTTGGATTTTCTGCACTCATTACTGCCATCAAATCCGATGGGACACTTACTGTAGCATTATACGTTATTCTAATCTGCGGACTATCTTGTATGGGAATCCAGGTTCTAGTCAATATTGCTTGCCCCTGAGTAAACAAGAAAGGATGTGTTTTATCAGCTGTTTGTTGTGGGCTTAACCATTGTAATGCTTCGGTTTTATTGGTGGTTTTATATTGAATTGTTATTGCTTTTGTGGTTTTTTGAATATCAATTTTTAGTGGTTGCCCCAGGTATTCATCAAAACTTCCTAATAAAAATTTGGTGTCAACTCCGTCTGCCTGTACATTCTCAATTTCCAAAAATTTAACATCCAAAATGATTTCTGAAGCATTATTATTTTCTATTTGATAAGTAGCACTTCCTTTAATGATTTCTTTTTCAAAATCAACATCTATATCTAAATCCAAATGTTTTATTGCGGCTTTATTTGGCTGCGCGAAAGAATGCGGTTCTTCTTCATACTTAGGCAAAGAAGTTTCCTGTTTCAATTCAATTTTTTCTTTTTTAGTATCGGCACAACTTCCTAGTAATAGTATTGCGCACACCAATAAAGTAATTACTTTTTTCATTTTCTATTTATAAATTTACAGTGTTGATTATTCTCCTTTATTCAAAAAATAGTGTTTCTGGTCATATATTGTTTCCCTAAATACATCAATATATGACTAGTTTTTCTTTACAATTTTTAATAGTACAGCAATACAATTTACTGACTCTTTCTGGTCGGATACGCTTGCAATTCTTTTTCGGGTACATTGCTTAATTTAAAATATCCTTTTTTACCATTTTTGGTATACGCAACAATGCACTCATTATCTTTAAGTTGGAAACGAGGTTTTTCTTCAACTGCCGGCAACTGGTTCTTAAACTCTTCTTTGGGGTCATCGCTCATACTCAAATCCTGTTTTCTAGATGGATAGGTATGATGACCTACATATACAAGTTCATTGGTTTTATGTCCCAGTTCTATCTTTTTTCCTTTAAAATATGCATGTTCTAATTGTACATCTGATTTCTCATTAACTTCTATATACAACATAAAACCAGAGCCACCACCTTCAACTCCGGCTATCCATTTCTGAAAATAAACATCTTTAAGCTCTATCGGAGTTTTCATATCTATTTGTTGACTACTGGCACATTGTGTACAAGTTATAAGTAGGAATAAAACACCAATTATTGTACTTATTGTTCTCAAATTTATCATTTTTGATATTTTAAGTATTGAAAAACAAAATTGATACCAAAAGCATAGCCTTGGTAATTTTAGTTTCACTAAAGATAGGAAAATAGGCAAAATACCTGCTGAAAAAACAAAAAACCTCATAAGGAAACTTATGAGGTTTTGGTATTTTATTATAATGAATTCCAGCCAGGCTGAATTAACATCAAATTATAATTAGTTATTCAAAGCTTCGGCACCACCAACAATCTCTAAGATTTCATTAGTAATAGAAGCTTGTCTTGCTTTGTTATATGATAATTTAAGTGCATCTCTAAGCTCAGTTGCGTTATCTGTTGCTTTATGCATAGCTGTCATACGTGCTCCATGCTCTGATGCAAATGAGTCACGTATTGCCTTATACAATTGAGTCTTAAGTGACTTAGGGATTAATTGCTCTACAATCTCTTCCTTAGAAGGTTCGAAGATATAATCCAGATTTGTATTAGTTGCTTCTCCGCTTATTGGAACAATTGGCAAAAATTGTTCTGTAATAACCTCTTGAGTAGCGGCATTTTTGAATTTGTTATATACAACTACGATCTTATCATAAGAACCACTGGTAAAGTATTCCATTAATTCTTCTGCAATAGCAGCAACATTAGCAAATGTAAGGTCATCATATACTTCATTCTTATTGGCAACTACACTATGTGTCTTAGAAATAATATCATTCACTTTTTTACCAATGGTAACAAAATCAACTTGTTTCCCAGAGTATACATTTTCATATAACTCTTTTGAAGCTTTAATTATATTAGAATTAAATGCTCCAGCCAGACCACGATTAGAAGCTATAGCAACAACTAAGATTTTATTCTCTTCGCGTTGTTCTGCATATGCACTTGCGCTATCTCCTTCTAGTGAAGCGCTCAAGTTTTGCAGTAGTTCGGTAAGTTTATTTGCATAAGGACGCATTGCAGTAATCGCCATCTGTGCCTTATTCAACTTTGCCGCAGATACCATTTTCATGGCACTGGTAATTTGCATCGTTGATGATACAGAGGTAATTCTACTACGTAATTCTTTTAAATTTGCCATTTTTCTTAGTATTGAGTATTGAGTAGTTAGTAGTGAGTACCTTCTAGATCAATACCATTCTAAATAGTAAACTTTATTTTATTAAATACAGCGTATTAGAATCTAATACGCTGTATTTAATACTAGTTTTTATATTTCGCTGAAATTTCTTTACAAGCTGCCATTAACACATCGATTACCTCGTCTGTTAATTTTCCTGCTTTTAAAGTATCTAGTGTATCTCTATGTTTTGCATTAAGATACTCTATATAGTCACTTTCAAATTCTTTTATTTTATTTACAGGCACATCTCTTAATAGGTTTTTAGAACCAGCATAGATGATCGCAATCTGATCTTCTACAGTATATGGATCATTTTGTGCTTGCTTAAGAATCTCAACGTTACGCTTTCCTTTTTCTATTACATTTAGGGTAGCTGCATCAAGGTCAGATCCAAACTTAGCAAACGCTTCTAATTCACGAAACTGCGCTTGATCTAATTTTAGAGTACCTGCTACTTTTTTCATTGACTTAATCTGCGCAGATCCTCCTACACGAGATACAGAGATACCTACATTAATTGCAGGACGTACACCAGAATTAAATAAATCTGATGTTAAGAATATCTGACCATCTGTAATCGAAATTACGTTTGTAGGGATATATGCAGATACATCACCCGCTTGTGTTTCGATAATTGGTAATGCTGTTAATGATCCACCACCCTTTACTTTATCTTTTAAAGAATCAGGAAGGTCATTCATATCTTTAGCAATAGTATCATCTGCAATTACTTTTGCAGAACGCTCTAATAATCTAGAGTGAAGATAGAAAACATCTCCAGGATACGCCTCACGACCTGGTGGACGACGTAATAATAAAGATACTTCACGGTATGCTACTGCCTGTTTAGATAAATCATCATAGATAATTAAAGCAGGACGTCCTGTATCACGGAAATATTCTCCGATCGCAGCACCAGCAAATGGAGCGTATACTTGCATTGGAGCAGGGTCAGAAGCATTAGCCGCTACGATAGTAGTATATGCCATTGCACCTTTATCTTCTAGTACTTTAGCAATTAATGCTACTGTAGATGCTTTTTGCCCTATAGCTACATATATACAATATACTGGTTCACCTGCATCATAAAATTCTTTTTGATTAAGAATAGTATCGATACATACTGTTGTTTTACCTGTCTGACGGTCACCAATTACTAATTCACGTTGTCCTCGTCCTACTGGTACCATCGCATCAATAGACTTAATCCCTGTCTGAAGAGGCTCATTTACAGGCTGACGAAAAACTACTCCAGGAGCTTTACGTTCTAATGGCATTTCGAAAGTTTCACCTTCGATCGCACCTTTACCATCGATAGGGTTACCTAATGTATCCACTACACGACCTACAATTCCTTCTCCAACGTTAATTGATGCAATACGTTGTGTACGTTTTACAGTTGCACCTTCTTTAACTTCAGTTGAAGAACCTAAAAGTACTACCCCAACATTATCTTCTTCTAAGTTAAGTACGATACCTTCTAAACCAGATTCAAACTGTACTAATTCTCCATATTGAGCATTAGACAATCCGTATACTCTGGCGATACCATCACCTATTTGTAATACCGTTCCTACCTCTTCTAATGAAGCTGATGCTTCAAATCCAGATAATTGTTGTTTTAATATTGCTGATACTTCAGCAGGATTCACTTCTGCCATTTTATAATAGTTTGAAAGAACGAGCATGAACACTCATTCTCTTATTATTAAATTTATATTTTAAAATGTATGTATTAATTGCTTAATTCTCTTCTTAAGTTTGTAAGCTTATTTGCTATACTCGCATTATACTGTAAATCACCTACTCTAAGAATAAATCCACCGATAATACTTTCATCGATTACATTTTCTATAGTAGCTTCATTACCTGTTAATTCTTTAATCTTGGCCAAAACTTTAGCGCTTAATCCTTTATCCAGTGGTACTGCAGTGGTTACTTTTGCAACCTGAGTGTTGTTTAACTGATCAAACAAAGCAATGTATTGCTTTGCAACATCATCTAACAAGTTCACTCTTTTATTCTCGATTAATACATCAAAAAGTTTTTGTGTAATCTCACCAGTACTTTTAAAGATCTCACGCAATGAAGCAAGTTTTACTTCACTTTTGATCAATGGACTACTTAACACCATTCTGAGCTCTGCGCTACCGCTAACTGTAGCGATAATACTTTGCATATCCTTCTGAACATCTTCAGTAGCTTTTTTATCTTGAGCCAGGCTCAAAACTGCTTTAGCATAACGTATTGCTGCTCTACTCATTTAGTTTAGTTTAAAGTAACATCCCCTAGCATAGACTCAACCAATTCTAATTGCTTGTCCTTACCAGATAATTCTTTTCTCAATACTTTTTCTGCAATCTCTACAGAAAGCCCAGCTACCTGACTTTTAAGATCAGCTATTGCTGCTTTCTTTTCACTAGCAATAGCCACTTGTGCTTGTGCTACAATTTTATCAGCTTCTGCTTGTGCTTCAGACTTTGCATCAGAGATCATATTTTCCTTAAGCTGTCTGGCTTCTTTAAGCATACCATCACGCTCTGCTCTCGCTTCATTTAAGATTCGCTCATTATCAGCTTGAAGGTTTTGCATTTCTTTTCTTGCTTCTTCTGCAGATTCTAATGCATTTTTGATTCCTTCTTCACGATTATTTACAGCCTCTAAAATAGGCTTCCATGCAAATTTTCTTAATAATAATAGTAAACCTACAAAGATTAAAATCTGCCAGAAAAACAGACCAAACGAAAAATCATTTATTAACTTCTCCATTATTAATTATATTAATTTCTTTAGTGTTTAATTTTAAAAATCTAATTAACAACAGCTATAACCAACCGTTATAGCTGTCGTTTGTAAATTTAAGATGCGAATAACGCAGCAAATCCAATACCTTCAATAAGAGCGGCAGCAATAAGCATAGCCGTTTGTATCTTACCAGAAGCTTCTGGCTGACGAGCGATAGCGTCCATCGCCTGACCACCAATTCTACCGATACCAATACCAGCACCTATTACAATTAAACCTGCTCCAACAATTCCTGGAATTTCCATAATTATATAATTAAAAATTAAACGTTCAAATTCTAATGATGTGCCTCTTCATTTGCCATACCAAAGTATAGCGCAGACAACATCGTAAATATATAAGCTTGTAATGCTGCAACCAATAATTCTAATATTGATAACGCAAAAGCTAATCCAAATGATAATGGACCACCAATCCAGTTTTTAAACAAAAATATCATTCCAATAATACTCATTAGTACAACGTGACCTGCAGTCATGTTCGCATACAAACGAATCATTAATGAAAAAGGCTTGATAAAAACTCCTAATAATTCTATTGGCGCCAAAACAACTTTCATAAAAGTTGGCACACCCGGCATCCAGAAAATGTGGCCCCAGTAATTTTTATTCGCTGTTAAATTAGTGATTAAAAATACGATTAATGCTAATGCAAAAGTTACCGCAATATTTCCTGTAACATTAACTCCAAGTGGAGTCATTCCTAAAAGGTTTAAAAACCAAATAAAGAAGAAAACGGTAAGCAAAAAGCTCATGTACTTCTTATATTTATGTTCTCCGATATTAGGAATAGCTATATCATCTCTTATAAACAGAACCAAAGGCTCTAAGAAACGTCCTACCCCTGTAGGGATGCCATTATTTTTCTTATATGATTTAGCAAGACTTCTAAACATAAAAAACATAAGCAAACTAATCAATAGCATACTTACAACGTTTTTGGTAATAGAAAAATCAAGTGGTTTTGCATTGGTAGCATGGTGATCTTCATCATAATTGATCGTACCTGATGCATCTGTTTTATAAATTTTTGAATGGTATAACTTATAGTGATTACCATCAACTTCGGCAACAGATTCACCGTGATGAAATTTAGAGGAAGAAAAAACTTTTAATCCATTATCCCATAAAATCACAGGCAAAGGAAAGCCATAATGCTTGTTTGCTTCTTCATCAGAAAACAATGTAAAATCATAAGAATCTTGAAGGTGATGATCTATAAATTCTTTGATTCGTTCTTTTAAACCTCCTTCTCCTTCATTTTCCTTTTTCTCGGATTCTTTGGCGAATAAGTTTCCTGTCGTAAAGACCAGACTAAAAATCAATAAAATTTTAACTACAGTACGTTTTTGCATTACGCGTAAAATTTCGGTTCCTAAATTTCGGTGCAAATGTACATAATTATGTTAGATTCTTAAACTATTTTGACTAAATAAGTTTAAGATTATCCGTAAATGATTAAGTTTCTGAAAATCAATTATTTAGTAGAATTCAAAATCTTTGAAACATAATAGACTTCGAGGATTAAACAGATTAGATAGGCTACAAAAAAATCAAGAAAGACATTTTTATTGATTTCGAAATCATTAAGCTTACTGACGGCCATAAAAACTCCAATTTTTATAAGGCTACCTGCCATAAAAATAAAACCAAGTTGGTCTTTAAATTTTTTGCTTAGCACTAGTATAACTATTGTAAACACAAAGGTGAATGCACTATTGAAGATATATGAAAGCTTGATAATATTGATATTTCTTTCGAGCAAAAAGGCATTTATGATACCCATATGGATCATATAACTGCCTGCTATTACAATAGTGAAAAGAAATAAAAAACGGAATACGTTCTTTCCCATTAGTGTATTAAAATTCTTTATTCAAAAAATAAACTTGTCAAATATCTAAATTTTCTAAACATTATAGAAGCATTTAAGGAATTTAAAAGTCTAATGGCGATACCTTATAATAATCAATCAGATTTATTAATCCGATTGAGTTGTTTAATCACCAAATATATAGATGCTGTTACTCCAAAGAGTATAAACCCCATGGTAAACCATTTTTTATCCAATTCATAATAGGCATCTAGTTTTTTTCCAGCGTAAGCACACAGGAATATAGTAGCTCCCATTTGGAAAGCTATTCCTGTAAGGGCAATGTATTTATTAAAGGCTTTCTTACCTCGATTATTTTTTTTCAAGGTTCTTTTTATTAAGAAAAACGTCGTTTTAAACAAGCATTCTAATAGGATAGAAAATTAATGGTTCTGTCCAGTCCCGTCTCCAATACCATGACCAGAATAAGTAATTCCTAAATAATCGGAGTCATTTAATAAAAAACGGTTTCCTGTTCCTCCTCCAGCTCCATGAGGAGAACTTCCTCCCTTGGTGCTATGTAACTGACTTCTATTGAGTGTTTTTATAGAATTGATATTTTTCATCTTACACTTTATTTATAGTTACATCTTGTATATATTAGAAGTTTGTATTCACTCAATCAAGCGAAAACCTAATACAGTAGATACAAACTTCTAATCTAAGCTGATTTCCCTTGTCCTTGTGTTGTTTGCGGTTGTGAAGATTTTTGTTCACTAGGCTTACCTAAAGATTTCACACTACCTTTCATAGAACAAGATGCATTAAAGTTTGCTCCTGGTTCAACAGCCAATTTACCTACAGTAACTTCGCCTTCGATATGCGCAGTTGGTTTTAAAGATAAGGTATTTGACACGATGAGAGTTCCTGAGAACTTACCTTCAAAATCTGCATCAGAACACTCTAATGTGCCTTTAATAAAGCCTGATGTTCCTACGACTACTTTACCAGTAGTTTTAAAAGTTCCTTCGATAGTACCTTCAATTCTAAAACCTCCTTCTGAAATAACATCTCCTACGATTTTAGTTCCTTCTGAGATTTTGTTTTGGTTGCGAGAGAAATCGGTCGTATTGCCGTAGTCTCTTCCTTTTTTATTGTCTGAAAACATAATATATAAGGGGGATTAAATGATTATTCGGTTTCTGGTTCTGGTTGTGATTGAATATATTCTTCGAGATTTTTATGAATCTGAAGCACTCGATAATTTGGAGATGCTATCGTAAAATACGCAGCCTCTACCTTTTCATAATATTTCTTTTTTCTGTTCCACTTTGTTAAATCTACACCTCGGGTGTCTTCGGTTTTACCTAAAGACAATAATTCTCCCAATCCTTCCGCAGCCAATTTATTTCCTTTTGTATGTACAACTACGAATTGTTGATCTTTATTATATATATCTAAGGAAACTTTCATCTTCTCATAGCGAAGTTCTTTGATAATAGCATCTATTAGTTCATTTAATCCTTGAGCCTGATTATCTCCAAAAGTAGAAAATGCATAAACCAACTTATGGTTATCTTGTTCATCTATATCAGTTAAAAATACATTTTCTCGAATTTGCGGAATCGTAACCTGATAAATCACTTGGGCCTTTTTACCTTCGGGGCTTTGAGGATAATTAAGAGACACGTAGTTAAGCGCTTCTTTATAGGCTTCAAATCCTCTGTATCGTCCTATTGCCTGAGCTTTTAACAATTCGAATTTGGGTAAAAAATCTTCATCTCCTCCAAATTTCGTAATCATCTCATCGCTTTCTTTTATTACCGATGCATATTTTTGGTTCTGAAAATCCCTATACAATCTATTATATATTGATTTAGGACTGTTTTCATCATCTTTTAATGCTTCATCAGGGTTCTGAAGAATTTTGGCATATCTCGATTCTGCATGATTATTAATAATATCCTGCATCATTGCATTGGATCTCGAGGTATTTCCTTGTGTCAAATAGATTTTATACAAATTATATTTAGAAGGAACAATTAATCGTTTTTCAGGATTGTTCTGCAATAGATTTTCGAATTTATCTGTAGCTAAACCATACTCCTGAAATTTTTCTTTATATATAACTCCAAGTTGATAGTAAGCAAAGTTACGATCAGTTTGAAGGCTATCAATAGCTGAAGGATCGGTTGGTAATTGAGCAATATAGGTTTGCGGATCAAACGTTGGATCTGTATCGATAGAATATTCATCCTTTTCTTCTTTCTCTATTGTAGAGACAGCGCCCGGATTAGAAATACTTGAAACTCTCCAATTGTCTTGCAACTCTCTGTTTCCATACGTTCTTTTGAAAGCAGTTTTACCATAAGCTACAGTGGTTTGGTTATAGAAGTAAAAGATTCCTCCTTCTACACTTGGCCCTTTGGTATCTGTGCCAAATCCAGAGCCTGGTTGTCTATATCTCTGTTCTACAGGTAAATTATCCTTTATTCTGGCAATTTCTGCAGCTTTTTCTTCTTCGATAGCTTTTGTTTTTAACGCATCGGTATACTCTGCATAATACGTTATTCTCTGCTCTGGGGACATGGCCAAAATAGTAAGAATACTATCATTTGTTTTGGCAATACCCTCGTATAAAATAACATCATCAAGGTTATCTCTTTTTTTCTTTAATACTCTATACCGTTTTGAATCTACAATCATTCGCTGAAGTGTACTATCATAATACGCCCCAGAAATAGCATACTCCTTTCTATCAAAACTAATATCCCCAAGGGTATAATAGTTAAGAGATTCTAAGTATTTATCTTCAGACTTTGTTCGTAATGATTTATTATAATATTCTACAGCCAGATCAATAGAATCCAGAGTTTTAAAATAAACTGCTTTTTGGTTGTATATTTTATCTAAAAACGGTCGGTTTTCTCGATTTTTTTCAAGATCGGCTAATAATTCAAGAAACTCTTCTTTATTGCCATTCTCATAATTAAAATTTCGAGCTTTTGCCATATAGGCATTCATCATATATTTCCTAGGTGACTTTCTATTGAGCGCAATGACCTGATCAAAAGCGTAATTTGCACTATCCTTATAGCCTAATTCATTTAATAATTGACCTTTTATATAGAGATATCTTCCTTTCTCTTCATTTTTTCTGGTATGAACGGCTGCTTTAGTAATATAAGTAACGGCAGAGTCTTTTCTTTCTAAGTTAATATATGCCTGAGCCATCATAGCTATTGCATCGGCATAATCCTGAGGTTTCATAAACTCCTGCTCGATCATTCTGGTTAGATCCTCTATCGCTTTATCATTATAATCAAGGCGAAGATTTGTTTTGGCTCTCCACACTTTGGCATGATTGATCGTATTACTTGTGGGATATTTATATAAAATATAGTTAAAAGCTTCTAATGCTGGTACAAAACGTTGTTCGAAATAACGAGCTTTCCCCAATAACAAAAATGCTTCATCGATCTTAGGGTTACGTTCCTTATTATCAATAAGCATACTATGCTTTTGGATTGCTTTTACTGCTTTTTCCTCTGCTCTATCAAAGTTTTTATTAAGTACTTCGTTAGGAAGTCTAACGTCTTCACTTACAATCATCCGTTCTACAGGTAGTAATTCCCAGAAATTGTCTTTGTAAGACTGAATGATATCTTCTTTACCTACTTCAAAGGCCAATCGACCATTATATAGCGTATTATTTTTTGTCGTAACATCATGCCATGTACGATTTATAAACTTGTCCTTTTTACGAGAACAAGCAAATCCTACAATTGCTAGAAACAATATCAGCGTGATCTTTAATAGCTTTCTGCCCAAACCAGATAAATTTATACGTGTGATAACTAAAAAACTTGACTTTTAGTGTGTTGATTGTACACAAAAATTGTGTGTGCGTTGTAAAAATACATTTCTTTCGTTAAAAAACAGGTTGTTAACATATTTTTCTCTGCTCAATTATTGTTTTCGTTATGCTCTTTTGATTTATTAACAATACGCACTAGGTAAAAATTACAAAACCTCTTCTTTCTCTTATCCCTTTTTTTTTTTAAAATAAAGTATTTTACTCTACTTAAGGTATTTTTTTTAACACATTGATTATTCATCAGAATATCATGTTGATAATTATGGCAATCAGAATATCATCATTTTATTGATTATCAAAATATTAAATATAATTGCGATTTGTTTTCCACGTAAAAATTATTCAATAAATTCATTGTGATTTTTACATACTATCAAATTTTTAGACTCACGTCTTAAGTGTCTATAAATGTTTAAGACAAAATCTCTTAAAACTCTTATTATGAAATCAAAATTGTTAAACTTAGGTAAAGCTTTAAGCAAAAGACAACAGCAAAAAATTAAAGGCGGTGCCCACAGACATTGTACCAGCCACCAAGATTGCCCTGGTGGACAGGGATGTTGTTATGCTATAGAATTATGCTTTTTAGATTCTTATCCTGGTCTACAGCCAGGTGGTACTTGTTGGAATTAATTCATTTAATCTAAAAATAATAGGGTACTGAAATCAAATTTTTCAGTACCCTTTAAAATAAAAACACATCTTCTAATAACCTTTCTTTTGATATCGAAGGGCTTCTACTGCTCTCTTTTTTATAGTGTCGCATTGATTCTAATAAAAAGCAGAATAGTTAACTGATTATTTATGACCATCATCAGGTATTTTCTTCTCATACAGTCACTTACAATTCTTTTTATATCGGGAGGTATTTTCTTCAAACATTCTAAAAGTCTAAAAAGCTGGACTATTGCTTTATTTTCAGGAATATTTGGTTTAGAAATATTAGTATTTCTTTATGGGACTAGTAAACTATCGATAGTCTATCCCCAATTTTTAGGATGGTTTTATTTTGATATGGGTTTTCTTTATGGGCCATTATTATGGTTTCACTTTCAATCTTTTATCCATAATAAAAATAAGTATTCAAAAATTGATGGTTTACATTTTATAGCCTTCATAATTATATATATACTCATCATAGATATTTTGATGTTACCTAGTGAAGAACGTTTACAATATATGAGAGAGCGTTTTTTAGATCAAATTATGCCTATAAATTACGCTAGGGCCATTCATCAACTATTATATGCAATTGGCATTATTTATATAACCAGAAAAAACAGGACAAAACTATCATCAAATGTATTAGTGTACTTATTTACACTTGCCTGTATATATATCTGTTCTACCCTAATTATCTCATTCCTTACTCTATTTGCTGATGGATGGCGTCAATTTGCTTATTACTATTTGTTTAATAATATCATGATTTTTGTTGTTGGGATTATTCTCTATACCAATCCTCAATTTCTTAAAGAGATTAAGAAAAAATACTCAAATTCTACATTGGATCATAACGTTATGGCCCAAATTCAAAAGAAAATTAATGCTCTGTTTATTCATGATTCTATATTTCTAAAAAATGATCTTACCATTGGGTATTTGGCCGAAGAACTTAATGTGAAACCTTATCAAATTTCACAGACTTTTTCTGAATGTATTCAAGAAAATTTTAATGATTACGTGAATAAACATAGAGTAGCGTATTCTCAAAAATTACTTAAAGACACTGCATACAATATTTATAAAATAGAAGCCATTGCAACTGAGTCGGGTTTCAATAATAAGGTCACTTTTTATAAGGCCTTTACAAAACACACCTCTACTACACCTTCTAAATACCGAAACTTAAATAAAAAAGGAGTAAAGAATAATTTAAGTTAACGTTTTACAAAGGTTTTTATGCTTCACAAATCATGATTGGTTAGTAATTTTATACTGAATAACAATTTATTAACCAATTATACAACAAATCATGAAAAAGTATTTCTTAACATCAAAAGGGCAGTTTTTAAAAACTTCGTTTGCCTTAGCATGTGCAATTTTAATATCTATATTCTTAGTATCTCCTCTACAAAATTTAAATGCTAACATTGCTCGTGAAAGTTCAAATATTGAAAACCAAGAGAGCTATTGCCCTACTGGTTGGGTACCTGAAGAGACTGATTGTAGCTGTACTTCATTTAACCTTGTTTGTTCGAATTATAGAATAGATAGAAAATATATTTTCTGTACTCCAATGGGGACATCAACCGATGAAACCAGAAGCATTTTTACAGGTATTTCTTTTGGAAAGTGTGACCCTGTAACCCTGCCTTAGTATAGAAACTCATTTTTAAAAATTTAATTCTTAAAACCATACAATTATGAAATCACAAAAAACAAAAAAATCAATAATCTCTATTTTGTTATCAGTAGTCGGGCTACTAATTTTTATTGTTGTACTTACTAGTTTTGAAAACAAAAGAAACATAGAGTCAGATGAAATAGTTACAGTAGAATTTTCTGAAGATCTCACAGGGGATTGGGAGTGTGGAGGAACAACTGATTGTGGAGAAACCAGAGAGCGTACCTATACAGATGTATCTTGTAAAAAACATTGGAGTTGTCTTTGGTTATGCGAAAAAAAATACGTCGTAACAATCACAGAAAAAAAGTATTGTAGCAATGAATTTCCGAATTGCCCTGGAGGAAATGCCCATAAATGGAAAAAAACCGGTAGTAGTGGCAGATGGGTAAGGTGTGATTAATCAAAAACTCTACCTTTATTCTATTTAAAAGATCAAACAATTTTAAAATTGTTTGATCTTTTAGTCATTCTTATATATCTACAGGCTTTTTCATAGCAGGTTTCAATACGTTTTCAAACCCGTTACAACACATGCTTATTTTTATTCTTCCTCACCAAAATGTGCTTCGAGTTCTCTAAGTGTTTCTTCTGATGTAGAAAGATCTTTTACTACTTGTCCTTTATCCAACACTACAATTCGCTCACATACCTCGGTCACATGTATTAAGTCATGACTTGATACCAGAACTGTAATATTTGGATCAGCGGATAGTTCTTTAATTATTTTTTTTAAGCGAATTTGTGTCGTTGGATCCAAATTGGCAAAAGGTTCATCTAGAACAATTACTTCTGGATTACCAATAAGTGCTGCAACAATACCTGCTTTCTTTTGATTTCCTTTAGAAAGATCTCTTAAATATTTTTTCTGCCCTAAAATCTCACCATGAAAAAAGTCTTCAAAACCAGATAGTAGTGCATCTACATCGGCTTTATTTTGCCCTCTAAGCTCTCCAATAAAATAAAAATACTCTTCTGCAGTAAGATATCCTATCAAGAACGTTTCATCAATAAATGCAGAAGTTACCGATTTCCATTCTTCACTTTCATTAACTTTAATTCCTTTATTTTCGATATACCCTGTTGTGGGCTGAATAAGATCTAATATAGCACTAAATAAAGTTGTTTTTCCTGCTCCGTTATTACCTACCAGACCAAAACTTTTTCCTTTCTGTATTTCTAGAGATTCTATATTAAGTACGGTATTTCCGGTATATGTTTTAGTAAGATTATGTACTGATATCATTTTTCTTATTTTTTTTGTTTGTATGCCAAGATCGTTTTATACTTCTCTGTTCTATAAATACGTTCAATTTTATTAAAAACTGCATCTTTAAATGCAAACCCCGCGATACCTGCTACAGTTACAAGAGCATATCCCGCATAAGGACTATACGCATAATGGCCTATTGCATATAATATCATAGGTAAAACCATTTTAGGCAACGATAATAGTAAGGTCTTAGCGTTAAAAGCTTGCTTATCCCCAAATGCATTTTTGTTACTAGTTAAATCAATAGGCGTTTTTACATAAGCTCCCGCCCATAATACTACATGAGAATTCACTCCTATATTATAGATTGCTCCCACCACTATAGCAAGATATACTTCCCATCCATAATACAAATATCCAGATGCTAATACTGTAGAAATCAATGTTGCAATTACCATCAACCACCATTTAGAAGATAGATATTCTTTGTAACGTATATTTTGACTCATCATTAACGGATAATATGAACTATCCCAACTAGGTACAAACTGTCCAAAACTTAATAGAAATCCACCGGTGACAAAAATGGCAGCAAAAATTCTCCAAACGGGTCCATCATATGCCTCTACAGATCCTGTGAAGAATAACAATCCATAAAATAAGAACAGAATACTCACCAAAACTGTAGACCTGGCTCGTTTATTTCTTTTTATGAGTTTTATATCATTTTTAAGAAAGGTTGCAGTCTTTCCGAATCTATCTAACCACTCCAGATTTTCTGTTTTTACATTTTTGGTTTTAGTTGCTAATCCAGCATCCAGATACAAGTCGGTTACAAAGGATCGAAACGATATGGTTATTAAAAATAATAGTATCGCTATAGGAATCAATACCAAAAAAGGAATTTCATATAATCCTTTAAAAAATGGTGCCGTATACGTAGTGATATCAAAATATTCGAAATAATGTAACCCTCCTAAAATTGCCAAAATACCACCTATGATAAATATAAGGTTGTCTTTTTTGTTTAGAATAATATTTAGAAAATTGTTACTATAGATTAATGCTGCCAATCCTATATTCCATAATAACACATCAAATACTGGATATTCATTTCCAATCAATACAATAGAAAACGGAATAAAAAAGAAAGCATGAATAATATTAAAAAATGAAAATACTGTTTTTCCAAAAGCAAAAGAAACTATTTTTCTTTTCTTAAAAGGAAGAATCAGTAATGGCTTAATATTAATAACCGGCATTTTTTGCAATGCATATCGAAATAACAAATCAATTACTAACCAATATATCAAAAACCTGTTTATGGTTTCTAGAGGATCGAGATTAAGTTCTTCTTTAATTAAAAAAAACGCGCCAATTCCTCCCGAAGCCATCATGACAATAAACCAAAGTGCCCAAAACCCCATAAAGAACTTCATAAATAATCCAGAGGTTAATGAAGCAGATCGCCAAAAAGATTTCCATTGTAAATTGATGAAACGGGTAAACATAGATAAGATGTATTTAACTATTTAGTAATCAAAATCGCAATTTTGTTACAAAAATAAATCAAGAACTCACTTAAATTCTTTCGTAAAGGCTATCTTCTCTTGTTGCATTTACTATTTTTGTCACAAATTTAAAAATGAGATCCCGATATATTATCGGATTAGTTAAACTGTCTATTTTGAATTCTCCTTATAATGAAGTTTTCAAATTAGGTTTTTAGTAAAATACAATGTCAGATTTTCATAAATTATCCATACAACATATTACTCGAGAAACTCCCTTGGCTGTTTCTATAACTTTCGAAGTACCAACAGCATTAAAGGATGCCTATTCTTTTATCCCCGGGCAATACATTACTATCAAAACTGAGGTAGAAGGAAAAGAAGTGCGTAGAGCATATTCTATTTGTAGTTCTCCAAAAAGTGATGTCCTTAAAGTAACCGTTAAAGAAATATCCGGAGGTACATTTTCGGTCATTGCTAATAATAAATTAAAAGAGGGTGATGTACTCGAAGTTCACACTCCCGAAGGTAACTTCTCACTTACCACTAATGCCCAAGCAAGTAATTCTTATGCTGCTTTTGCAGCAGGTAGTGGTATTACTCCTGTAATGAGTATGATCAAAGCGGTTCTTGAAGAAGAGCCAAATAGTCGTTTTGTTTTGGTATACGGAAATAGAACACCAGAAGAAACTATCTTTTATAAAGAATTACTAGAGTTACAAGCTAACTATTCAGATCGTTTATTTATAGAATTTATATATAGTAGAAGTCAGGAAGATAACGCTCACTTTGGAAGGATAGAAAAGTCAACTGTAAATTACGTATTAAAAAATAAATTTAAAGATCTTTCTTTTACTTCATTTTATCTATGTGGCCCCGAAGAAATGATCAATACCGTAACTTCAATTTTATCAGAAAATAATATTTCTAAAGATAATATTCATTTTGAACTATTTACCAGTAGTGCTTCTACAACAGAAATAGATGCTGATCTCGAAGGAAAATCGAATATTAAAGTATTGGTGGATGATGAAGAATTTAATTTCACCATGGATCAGAAAAAAACAATTCTTGATGCGGCACTAGATCAGGATATCGATGCTCCTTATTCCTGCCAGGGAGGAGTGTGTAGTTCATGTATTTGCAAAATCACAGAAGGTAGTGCAGCAATGGAAAAAAATAGTATTCTTACTGATGGAGAAATCGCAGAAGGATTAGTCTTGGCTTGCCAGGCTCACCCAACCTCATCATCAATTACTGTTGATTTTGATGATGTTTGATTTTGACCACTAACTTTATCTGTTAAAAATACATTTCAGCAAGGCTGAAATGTATGATAAGTTTATAATTTATTAATCCTTTCTACGACAGTTTCTGGTTTGATCGTATGCATCACTTTTTCATAACCAGGAGGTACTTTATTACCATAAATTGAAGTTGGAATCTGGTCATATTTTGCTAAATTAGGCAAAATAGCGCGCTCCATAGGTTGCCCAAAAGGCATAAACCCGGTAAACGGATGAGTAACTCCCCATAAGGTAATTGTTGGCACTCCATACATCGCTGCTAAGTGCGCATTTCCACTATCCATGGATAACATAGCATCTAGGTTACCAATAAGTCCTAGCTCATCTTCAAAAGATAGTTTACCAACTATATTCGTTACGTTCTTATACTTACTTTCTATGTTGTTTAGAATATCCATTTCTCGTTTACCTCCTCCAAAGAGAAAAATCTCAAACCCGTCTTCCTTGTTCAAGGTCTCAATTACCTCAATCATTAATGCTAGTGGGTAGGTTTTACTTTCATATTGTGCAAATGGTGCAATCCCTAACCATTTTTTGGTCGAATTTTGAGTTATGGAAAGAATCTCGGGTGTTAACGGTTGTTTTTTAGGGAACTTATGAGTTGTAAGATCAATAGGATACCCTAAAGCAGAAAAAACATCAGCATATCGCTGGTGCGTTGTTTTTAATTGTTTAAACACCTTATTTTTTGATCGAGTCAATGCTTTTTTCTCTGCACGACCTTTATCGACTTGAACTGTTTTTATCCCTCGTAACGAAAATAGAGTTTTTAGCACATTAGAGCGCAATACATTATGCATATCGGCAACAGCATCTATCTTCCGTTTATGCAATTCATTCGATAATCGCGTAAGACCAATAAAACCTTTATGTTTATTTTCTACATCTGCATGATATACTTCTAGATTTTCAATATCAGAAAATATAGGTTCAAAGAACTTGCGGGTAAGTACTGTTAGTTTTACATCGGGATAAGTAGCTCTAAAAACTCTTAAAACAGGAACAGTCATTGCTATATCACCCATAGCAGAGAGGCGAATTATCAGAACGTTCGTTTCAAATTCTTTAGATCTCTTTATATTACTTCCCGCCACGCAATACTGGGTTTAATTCATCATCATTGTACATTTTCATTTGCTTATACACTTTCATGTATTTATCCCCATTTTCAATATCATTCAGTAATGTATCAATAGCAGTAGACAAGTCTACTTGTTGCTCTAGTAATACATTTAATTTGTTTTGGCATGCCGCTTTATGAGTATCTGTAGCCTCTTCTCGAATCGTTTCTACATGCATGTGATAAACTTTTAACGCCAAAATAGATAGTCTATCTACTCCCCAGGCAGGGCTTTCTGTATTAATGGTGGCATCTGTCTTGGGAGTTATCTCTTTATACAATTCTAAAAAATAACCGTCAATATATTCTACCATATCTGTTCGATCCTGATTAGAGGCATCGATCTTTCGTTTTAGTTTTAAGGCTGCAATCGGATCAATTTCTGGATCTCGTATGATATCTTCATAATGCCATTGCACAGTATCAATCCAACATTTTCGATATAGTAAGTGCTCTATAGCCTGTGATTTACTATCATATGGATTTGAGAATTCTTGATCTACACTATCGATCACGTGGTATTTTTCTATAACTTCTTTAAAAATGGAATTTGCTTTGTCGGTAAACATCTGTGCTATTATTTTTCTAAAATGTGTAAATATTCTATAATTTGTACGCTTTTATACTTTCTATAGTATTGTTTTATGCCCTTCGAACTGCTTATGAATTGATGTTCTTACCAATTCTTCAAAAGTTGGTTTTAACTTTATATCTTTCTCAATATACAGAACGATCATAAGTACGTAACCTTATTTTTTCGGCAGGTACAAAGGTATTATATTTTGCAATAGTATCTAGCATATGATAATTCAATCCACCTCAACAAAAATTATACACCGGGTTTAAACACAAAACACTTCCTGTTATGGCATTAAAAAAAAGTATTACTATCGGTAGTAAACATCTAAAACAAATTTGTAGTTCTCTCAAATTCAATAGAAAAGCCTTTTATTTTTTTCTTAGCAATTATTCTTATTCCTTACTCCAATCATACATTCCTAAAACAATAATATTGTAAACGGAATCAGGATGAATACCCAAATATTTATCTCTTTAGCAAATTGATGATAATTCATTTCGAGATATGTAGTGCCAATAAGAGAAAGAGGTGTTGCTATAAAAAACAGCTCAGAAGTATCCTTTTCTGGTGCAATGGCCGCTACTACAATCGCCACAATTAAATAGATGATAACAACTCGTAATATAGGTTTTGTATTTGCCGTTTTTCTACCAAATTTGATAAGGTAGATTGAAAAAAAGAATACAATACAAATAGATATTATTCCTACAGAGAAAAGATGTTCTTTTATAAAGTAAGTTTGAAATGAAAATGATATCGAATCAATATAGGTGGCAATTGCAAAAAACGAATCATAAAACAACAGTGTAAAACAATTTGCGAATACGTAGATCATACTAACCCCAATAAAAGGAATAATCCAGTTTCTATAATTTTTGGGATCGAAAAACAATATCCCTAAAAAAACCAAAATAATAAACCCAATACTCCAAAAATAAGCTAGCGAAGCCAAACCGATAAAGATTGATGCATTAAAGATTTTGGCTTTAATATGTTTTTCATTTCGCAGATGTAAAATATTTTGTACTGCCAGTAATACAAATACGTTTGACAATAAAATAGGAAAGCTGGTTAGAGAATTAGGTAATATTGCGGTAAGAAAAGCATACAAAAGTATTGTAAATGTACCTTTATTGGTAAGATCATTTTTTTGCGCTACAAAATTAAGGGCCAACATTGGTAAAATATACAAAAAAATACTAGCGGCCGTTAGTAAAATATGGCTGCTTTCGGCCTCAAAACCCTTTCTATAATGGGCAATGCCAAATAGTATACCCATATACAATGCCACAGCAATATAATTAATGGGTTTTGATTTACTAAAAAAGCTTGATAACACTACTATTTTTTATATTTTTGCACCAGACAATAGTAAAGAATTGTCTATTGGTATTATTGAACTAATTTATAAAAAGTTTTTAGTTTACCGCTTTAGACTTTTTACAAAGAAAATATAGAACAAGTTATGAAAGATTTTTTTGAAGCCATAGGGTCACTTTTTACAGATGTATTATTTATTCCTTTTGATTGGTTTAGAGCATTAGAATTAGAAAACTGGTTTGGAGCTAATATGCTTAATTGGGCGTTTATGTTCATTGGTTTTGCTGCTTTTATATATTGGATGAAGGAATTAAAGAAATTTAATGACAATAATGAAGAGAATAGAGATCCTAAAGCACATTCTTTTTTAAACTAAAATCTTGTCTGACCAAGAAGTAATTCTTGAGATTTCGAATATTATAAATATTAAAAAAGCGTTTAATTTATATAAATTAAACGCTTTTTTAATTGTCTTATGTGAGAGAGATGTTTTTACAAATCGAATCCTAGATCTTTTCTATAATACATCTTATCAAAATTAAGTTTTTCTATACTTTGGTACGATGTTTTAAGGGCCTTTCTAAAATCTTCATCCAATGATGTTATAGCAATTACCCTTCCACCACTAGTGATTACTTTATCACCCTCTAGAGATGTTCCTGCATGAAAAACAATAGAGTTTGTAATGGTATCTATACCTGTAATCTCTTTTCCTTTTTCATAAGCTTCTGGATATCCACCAGAAACAGTTACTATGGTAGCTGCACTTCGTTCATCTAATTCGAGATTGATCTTATCCAGCGATTGATTTCCGACATGCTGAAACAGTTGTACTAAATCTGTCTTTACTCTCGGTAGGACTGCTTCGGTTTCTGGATCCCCCATACGTACATTATATTCGATTACTTTTGGGTCATCCTCTACTTTAATAAGCCCTATAAAAATAAAACCTTTATAATCTATATTTTCTTTTTCCAATCCTTGTACAGTAGGTTTAATAATACGCTCTTCAATTTTAGTCATAAGTGTATCATCTACAAAAGGAACTGGTGAGATCGCTCCCATACCCCCTGTATTTAACCCTGTATCTCCTTCTCCAATACGTTTATAGTCTTTGGCTGTGGGTAAGGTTAAATAATTTTTACCATCGGTAAGTACAAAAACACTAAGCTCTATCCCATCAAGAAATTCTTCGATCACAACTTTTTCACTTGCTGCACCAAATTTTTTATTGGTTAACATATTTTCAAGCTCAGTTTTAGCCTCATCTATATCCTGAAGAATTAATACACCCTTTCCAGCGGCCAAACCATCTGCTTTAAGCACGTAAGGCGCCTGTAAAGTTTCTAAAAATCGCTTTCCATCTTCAACAGTATCGGCAGTAAAGCTTTGATAAGCTGCTGTAGGTATATTATGCCTGATTAAAAACTCTTTGGCATATTCTTTACTTCCTTCTAATTGTGCACCTTCTTTAGATGGACCAATAACTACAATATTTTTTAATTGGCTGTCTTCTGCAAAATAATCGCTTATCCCTTTTACCAATGGATCTTCTGGGCCAACTACAACCATTTCAATGTTCTCTTGTAACACTACCTCTTTAATCGCAGGAAAATCTGTAACTGCAATTGGTACATTAGTAGCTATACGAGCTGTTCCTGCATTACCAGGTGCTACAAATAAGGTGTCGCAAATCGGGCTTTGCACAATTTTATAAGCAAATGTATGTTCTCTACCTCCTGATCCGAGTACTAAAATATTCATGATTTATTATGGCTTGTTTTTATGGACTCAAAAATAGTTTATTCGTAGTTGTATAGCTAATTCTTTCTAGATAAAAACTCATGCTCTTTATACGTGCTTCTCAAACTAATACTATCCTGCCATATAATAATCAGATGCCTTGATATAATATTTTAATCCTATTCATTACCATCATTGCGAATAATCCTACTACTCAAAATACTTCTCTTTTTTAAAAGCAAAGGGGTAACAATAGAAAAGAATACAATACCATTAAATCGAACTAACATAGATTCGAATACTAATGATATAAAGAGGATTAAAAAGACCGAAAACTCATTGCGACTCCTTTTCATGCGCATTGCCAATACAACAAAAATGCTAACCAAGACCCCAAATCCAATAATGCCTGTCTGTAAATATGTTTGCAAAAACTGATTGTGTGAATTATACTTACTCTTGTAATTAAGGGCATAATCTAATTCTTTATATTTTTGAATCAAAACATCATTTGCATCTCCTGTTCCATAACCAAATATGGGTGCATCTTTAATCAATTTGATACTGGCATCCCATGACAACAGCCTTGATTTTTCTGCAGTTGTTGCGTCATAATATTCTTCTACATTACTAAAATCTTTTATTCTGGAATAAAAATCAGATACTCTGGGGTTATTCAAAAACAGTAATAATCCCATCAAAAAAATAATAGTCATAGCATATTTCTTTTGCTTATCAGCAATGTCAAGAACTAATAGTATTGACATTACAAACAAAATAAGATAGGCTGCAATTGAAGCTAATAAAAAAAGATATAGAAATAAGAGAATAACAATTACTAACTGTATTCGAGATTTCAACTTGTTTTTAAGATAATAACTTAATACCAGCAGTATGTATATAGAAATATAATTAGCATTAACTGATCTTGAAAATAAAGATCCAACAAAAAAATAATGCCAATTTTTTACAATTCCCTCTATAAACAAAAGGGGTTCTATGTTTTCTCTTTCATCAATAATATGCCATGTTAAGTTATCACTAGCCTTAAAAACATTAACAAAGAATGAAACAATTAACCCCATAAGCAAAAAGTCAAATAATCTTTTTACTGTAGTAGCATCTTCTTTAACAAATAGAAAAATTATAGGAAATAACAATAATGAAAGGGATCGTTGTACCAAATCAAATCCACTGATCAAATTATCGGTGTAGATCAACCCCAAAGACATTACAATAAAATATAAGGGGAAAAGCAATAATGACTTATCCAGAATAAATTTTTTTTCGGATCTAAACATCATGCCTATCCCAAAAATGATCGAAACTATAAAAAACGGGGTTGGGAGATTGATACCTAATGGTAGTAAAAAAAAGGCAATATACAGGCTGTTCCAAAAGGTCATTACAACCCAATGATCTTCTTTATAAAACATTTTGGTAGCCTGAGTTATGATGTTAACTGGTTGCACTTTTTATAAGATGTATTATGGGGTAGTTAACGTTTTTTTTGAATTTGTATTATCATATTTAGATATATATGCTTACACAACAACTATTTTTGCCTTTGGTATCACATGTTTTTAATGCGTAAATACAAATTTTATTTTTTTACAAGGCAAGCTAATATGCTTTTTCTTCTCCTCTAATCGCATTTATAGCAGTAAGAATAGTAATCTTAATATCTAAAAGCAATGACCAGTTCTCTACATAAAAAATATCATATTTTACCCGGTTAACGATATCCTTATTTGTTTCTATTTCGCCTCTAAAACCACTAACCTGAGCTAATCCTGTAATCCCTGGCTTTACAAAATGACGAACCATAAACTTATCCACTCGTTTTGCAAATTCTTCATTATGCTTTACCATATGTGGTCTTGGACCAACTACAGACATATCGCCTTTGAGCACATTAAGAAATTGCGGCAATTCGTCAATACTAGTCCTTCTAATAAATTTTCCCACCCTAGTAACCCTCGCATCACCTTTGGTTGCTTGATTAGCACTCGTACTAGGTTTCATCGATCTGTATTTATAGCAATAAAACTCTCTGTAATCCAACCCATTACGACGCTGTTTAAAAAACACAGGGCCTTTAGATTCTAATTGAATAAGAAATGCTATTAAAGGTGTTAACCATGAAAGGATGCCTATTAAAACAAATAAGGATAATAAGATATCAAAAGTTCTTTTTGCAAACTTATTTATAGAGTCATCCAATGGTATATCACGAAATGATAATACTGGAATATAGCCGTAGTAATTAAAAATTAATTTTTTGGTAAATATATCTTTATTGTCTGGTATAAATTTTAAGATTTTTAAATTATTCTCTGTAAAATTAACGATATTTCGCAATTGACTATTTGATAATTCTGCAATAGAACAATATACCTCATCGATTTCATTCTCTACGATATAATAAAAACACTTTTCAAGATCAAAATCTTCTTTATTTACACAGAATTTTTTTTGAAACTTATACCCAAAATCAGGTTTCTCTTTAAAAAATTTAATTAATTGATTTGTTTTTTTATTATCACCAATAACAACAACTCTTCTAATATTTCCGCCAAATATCCCTCTGTACTTGGATAGTAAAAAAAGTAAAACAAACTTAAAAAAAGTAACTAATCCAATTATTGCTACAAAATACTTCCCCATCTCCCATCTGCTAATATTTGGCTGTTTAAAAAACCCTATAAAAGCATAAAGAATAAGTGCAAAAATTAAAAATTGCCGAATTAAAGAAGCGATAATATGAACTAATTTCGAAAATCGCTTTATATCATAAAACTTGTTCTTACTGGAAAGGATAATCCATAAAACCGAAATATAAGCTGAAAATAAAAGGTTTTGATCAATATTTGTCTGAAACAATAAGGTGGTAAGATTTAAAATAAATAAATCTACCAAACAGAAAAGTGGTTTTATGTATACTGAATATCTACCGGTCCTACTTTTCATAAAGTATTAAGTTATTTTTTTAAAAAATCTCTATGTTCACTCTTTTGAAGTTCTTCTTCAGAAAATCCTCTAAAATAATCCAAAGTTAATTTCATCCCTTCAGATCTTCTTGTTTTTGGTTGCCAATCCAAAATTTCTTTTGCCTTACCAATATCAGGCTGTCGTTGTAAGGGATCATCAACTGGTAATGGTTTATAAATTACTTTTTGGTTTGTCTCAGTAAGTTTTACAATTTCTTCAGCAAAATCTTTGATTCTAATCTCATCAGGGTTACCTATATTTATGGGATATACATAATTACTAAAAAGTAACCTATAAATTCCTTCTACCAGATCATCTACATAACAAAAAGATCGAGTTTGTAATCCATTTCCAAATATAGTTAGATCTTCACCTCTTAATGCTTGTCCGATAAATGCAGGCACTACCCGACCATCATTTAATCGCATTCTTGGGCCATAAGTATTAAAAATACGTGCAATTCTTGTCTCTAAACCATGATAGGTATGATATGCCATTGTGATTGATTCCTGAAAACGTTTAGCTTCATCGTATACACCTCTAGGTCCAATAGCGTTAACATTACCATAATAATCTTCACTTTGTGGGTGAACTAAAGGATCACCATAAACCTCGCTAGTCGATGCAATAAGAATTCTAGCGTTTTTTTCTTTTGCAAGGCCTAAAAGATTGTGTGTCCCTAAAGACCCTACTTTTAATGTTTGAATAGGAATCTTAAGATAGTCTATAGGGCTGGCAGGAGATGCAAAATGTAATATATAATCTAATGCGCCAGGAACATGAACAAATTTGGTTACATCATGGTGATAAAACTCAAAATGTTTTAGCTTAAACAGGTGTTCAATATTTTTTAGTGTACCTGTGATTAGGTTATCCATACCAACCACATGAAAACCTTCTTTAATAAACCGATCACAGAGATGAGATCCCAAAAAACCAGCTGCTCCTGTAATTAAAACTTTTTGCATAGCTATAATTTAATATCTTTCCTCCCTATAGAAAAATAGGAAATCTCTTCTTTTTCGATATCAACAATATCATAAAGATTTCTTCCATCAAAAATCAAAGGGTTTTTTAATCCTTCTTTTATTTTATTGAAATCCGGAGTTCTAAAAATACTCCATTCTGTACAAATGATTAGCGCATCTGCATTCTGAACCGCTTCATACATAGTAGTAACCAAGTCAATCTTATCTCCATATTTATCGGCTACATTTTTCATTGCCTCTGGATCAAATGCTCTAATCTTTACCCCTTCTTTTAGCAATTCATCAATCAGATATAATGCGGGTGCTTCTCTAATATCATCTGTCTCTGGCTTAAAAGCTAATCCCCATATTGCAAATGTTTTGTTAGATAGATCGTTATCAAAATATGTATTGATCTTTGGTAATAATGCAATTTTCTGACTATCATTGACTCTAATTACTGCATCCAGAATTTTAAAATCATATTCTGAATTTTTACCTGATTTATGAAGTGCTTTTACATCTTTCGGAAAGCAAGAACCTCCATATCCTATCCCTGGAAATAAAAAACGTTTTCCAATCCTAGAATCCGTTCCTATACCTATGCGTACTTTATCAATATCTGCACCAACTTTCTCGCAATAATTTGCAATTTCATTCATAAACGTAATCTTGGTTGCCAGAAAAGAATTTGCTGCATATTTAGTAAGTTCTGCAGATTTTTCATCCATCACTATTATAGGGTTACCAGATCGTACAAAAGGCTTATATAATTTTTTCATAAGCTCTATTGCTCTATCAGAGCTTGATCCTACAACAATTCGTTCTGGTTTCAAAAAATCGTCTACTGCAAAACCTTCTCTTAGAAACTCAGGGTTTGAAACGACATCAAAATCACTTGTTGTATATTTTGCAATAGTGGCTCGAACTTTTTCTGCTGTCCCAACCGGAACAGTACTCTTATCTACTATTACCTTATACTCATTGAGTAATTGCCCTATATCTTCTGCAACACCGATAATATATGACAAGTCTGCAGAACCATCCTCTTCTTCTGGAGTGGGTAATGCTAAAAAAATAATCTCACCGTGCTCTAAGCCTTCGACAAGAGACGTAGTAAACCTTAGTCTCCCAGCTTTTATATTTCTATCAAACAACATATCCAGATGTGGTTCATAAATAGGGACTTCACCCATACTTAATTTTTGAACCTTACTCTCGTCTATGTCTATGCATACAACTTCATTCCCGGTCTCAGCAAGACATGTTCCTGTTACTAATCCCACATATCCAGAGCCTATTACTGCTATTTTCATGCTTTTATTATTTGCTCTTTTACATTATTATGAAAAATACATCTTTTCTAACGTCTTTTTCAAGGAATATTCATTAGAAAAATCATCAATAATGCTATGTAACTTTTGTGTAGACCCTTTTAAGCTTTTAATTTCATTCTTACGAACAAACTTTGGGTTAATTTTAGTTTTAATTTTATAATTGGTAATTTCTTCCATATAAGATAAAATCTGTTCAATACTATTCGTTTTAGAAGAACAAACATTAAGTATTTCTGATTTGCTATTGCTTAATAAAAGTTGGTAATAACAATTTATCAAATAATCGATATCATTAAATTCTCTAAAAACATTAATATTCCCCAATTCAATTTCAGAAGATTTATTTTTATAGTGCTTTATTATTTTTGATATTAAAAAAATTTCAGTTTGACCAACTCCTGTATAATTAAAAGGTCTTACAATAAGAATATTAAGTTTAGAGAAGTAGTTTTTAACCATGTTTTCCATAGCTAATTTACTATTACCATAGTGATTAATAGGTTGAGGACACATATCTTCGGAAAGTATGTTTCCTATATTACCATAAACGGCAGCGCTACTTGCGATAATTATTTTTTCGGGACTTATTTCACATTCAATCAATGCTTCGAGAAGGTTTATTGTTCCAAAAACATTCACCCCATACATTTCATTTTGATTATCTCCTGCAACAAAAGATATTGCAGCCGTATGTATTATATAGTCTGGTTGTATATTTTTTAATACTTCCTTTATTTGTTCCTTTTCTGTAATATCACAAGGAAAGTGATTTGGATTTTTAGATGTTGTATAGGTTGTTCCAAAAACAGTATAGTTTTTCTCTTTATAAAAAGATTCTAAATGTTGGCCTGTAAAACCCGAAATACCTGTTATGAAAATTGTTTTCTTAGAAAGATCCGCCATTTTCATTTCTTTTAATATCACTTTTCACCATCATATCTGCAAGCTCTCCTAAAGTTGTTTTTGCTTTCCATTTCAAATTCTTTTCAGCTTTTGATGCATCTCCTATAAGTAGATCAACTTCTGCTGGCCTGTAAAATTGTGGGTTAACTTTTATAAGTGTTTTTCCTGTTTTAGTATTTATACCTATTTCATTTTCATTATTTCCTTTCCATTCTATGTCAATATTAACTGTTTTAAATGATAATGTGACAAAATCTCTAACAGTTTGTGTTTGGTTTGTCGCTAAAACATAGGTATCTGCTTCTGGGGCTTGTAGAATTTTATACATTCCTTCAACATATTCTTTTGCATATCCCCAATCTCTTTTTGCATTTAGATTTCCTAGTTCTAATACATCTTGTTTATTCAAATGTATTTTTGCAGCTGCATCGGTTATTTTTCTTGTCACAAATTCTTTTCCTCTTAATGGAGATTCATGATTAAATAATATACCGCTTGCTGCAAATAAATCATAAGATTCTTGATAATTTAAAGTTGCCCAATGTGCAAAAACTTTTGCTACTCCATATGGACTTCTAGGATGAAAAGGTGTTTCTTCATTTTGCGGTATTGCATGAACTTTTCCAAACATCTCTGAAGTTGAGGCTTGATAAAACTTAATTTTTGGATTAATTGTTCGTATTGCTTCAAGCAGGTTTAATACTCCAACCCCCGTAATATTAGCAGTAGCAATAGGTTGTGTAAATGACACCCCAACAAAACTTTGAGCTGCCAGGTTATAGATTTCATCGGGTTCTACATCGGCTATAATTCTATATGCACTAGACAAGTCTATTAAATCATATTCTAACAAATGTAAGTTCGGGTGATTTTCTATACCTAATTCTTCTATCCTCCAAAAATTAGTAGAGCTAGTTCTTCTATAGGTTCCGTAAACCTGGTAATTCTTTTCTAATAATAGTTCTGCTAAATAGGCTGCATCTTGACCTGTAATTCCTGTTATTATAGCTTTTTTCATCTTTAATTAATCTTTTCTATTTAAAATTTTGTAATTATAACACATTTATATTTTGTTAATCCCGCTATTCCTTAATAATATGTTTCCCTTAACATATCTCGTCTTAACCCTTTTAAAATTGCAAAAGGCTTTATGTTTATGATATCTCTTTTCTCGATCTATTATTCTAAATTTCTTATCAAAGTCTTTATTAAGGGTAAAAAACAGTTTATACCAAATTATACTTTAAAACAACCAAGAGTAATGGTAGAGAATTTCTCTATTTATACCGCAAATATATAGATTTGTTCTACAGGAATAAAACTCCATATGCAGGGAATTACTTTTTAATTTTGGGATCTCTACATTTACTCTCTTTTAAAGAACAAATTTATATATTTGCCATACTTTTAAACCTAAGTTTAAAATATATTTTTCGACTCTTTCTAATTTGACTTTTCACTTGCATATATTATGAAGCATTCTCTTTCTGACAAGATACTATTTATACCTACAAAACATAATTCCTCTCTAAGTATTGTAAGTGATAATATACTAAAGTATATAAAAGTACCTCTAACCTATAAAAACTTAGATTTAATACGAATTAAAAGGAAAAGTGAAAAGTATAAAAGTAGTTATCTTAAGTCCCTTGCTTTTGAACTATTACTAGTAATACAAGCACTCAAAGATTTATCTTTTATACGAAAGCAATCACAAGATTACATTTTCTTTTTTGAAAGTTACTTTTGTTATACTCATATCGTTTCTTTCTTTACTAAGAAAAAGAAAATAATTCTTGTTCATGATTTAATATATTTTAATGACTATAAGCTGGAAAAAAAGTTATTCTCTAGATGGTTTAAATATATATTCTATCGATTTGGTCGAACTAAAGCAATGAAAAATTGTGATCTAATTCTAACGATTTCTAAAAAATCTGTAGAAGAACTAGTGAAAATTGGACTGGATAAGGACAAAATCAAGTATGTATATATTGGAACGGATTTTAAAAGAATCGATGTGCCAAATCCTTACGGTGATTTTGTTTTATGTGTAGGCTCGGAGCAGGAAAGAAAAAACATGAAAACTGTTATAAAGTCTTTTGCTTTATTAAAGAAAGACTTTCCCAATTTAAAGATGGTTAAGCCTGGAGGAGGTGTTTCTCCTAGCAAAAGAGAGCTTACCATGTCTTATCTCGAAGAAGAAGGGTTAAAACTGGAAGAGGATATCATCTTTATAGAAAATACTAGTGAGAAAGATTTAGTTGGCTTATATTCTAATGCTCTTTTACTTATGTTTCCTAGTCTCGAAGAAGGTTTTGGACTACCAATAATAGAAGCTCAGGCTTGTGGATGCCCTGTAATAACTACGAATTATAAGCCCATGTCTGAGATTTGTGCTTATGAAGACCTTCTTGTTGATCCTTTAGACCATAATAGCATTTATCTTAAAGCTAAAAAAATAATTGAAGATCCACAATATAGAGTCCTTAAAGTAAAAGAAGGACTTACATTTTCAAAACAGTTTACATGGGAAGAAGCTTCAAAAAATGTAGAGAAATTACTTCATGACTTAAGTTAGCACTTGAAGCAACATATTATAATTCTATTTTTTTAATATGAACCTTCTTTATGCTATAAGTTCCTCCTAACCCTCCTATATGAAAAAGAATAGAATCGTCTAATTGATCAACGATTATTGGGATATAAATTTTATTTAACCCTTTAATTACTTTGTGCTCAATCATTTTATTATTATCATAAGGCCATCCATTAACAGATTCGTCTATGATGGTATAAAATAACTGAAAAGTAGTTTCTATACTTGATTCAAACTCAAAATAAGCAATAGCATTAGAGTTTTTTAATGTTGTTAAATTGTTAAGGTAGATATTGGTTACGGGTTCTTTTAGAATAGAAAACTTTAGATTACTACAGTTTCTCTCAACTTCCCCTTCTTCTTCTTCTTGAAATTGCAACCCAAGTTTATCAAAACACTTGGATTCAAAGATGGTGGTTTTTAACTCTCCAAATACCTTTTTTATATACTTTTTGTCTTTAGAAAACTGTTTGCTTTCAGGTTTTTTATCTTCTAAATAACGTTCAACATAAGATTCTATAACAATATCATAATTATCACTGTCTAATTGTTGCTTTAAATCTTTAAAAGTTAAACCTGACCAGATAAAATTAGAATATTTAAAATAATTAGTAAGATAACGGGTCATTTCAATAAAATATGAATCTCTAAAAATCAAAGCTTTCAAACCATTTGGATTCTTATTACAGTTGCATTTAAAATTCTGTCCATTAGTAATCAAGTTATCCTCACAAGCTATTAAGTTAGGTATTGGTACTTCCTGTTCCAAATTCGCTAAACCAATCATATTTCCTGAAGAATCATAATTTGAATATTCTAAATTAAAATCCTTAAGGTCTTCTAATTTTGGTATAATTCTATCAGGAAAATCTTGTTGAATAATTTTGGCAAGTTCAAACTGGGCATAGTTTGCTCCTATAGCATTCCAATGAGTTCCTTTTGGAGAGTATATGAAAATTTCTGACTTCTTTTTTTCTTCAAGTAAAAGATCTTTTACATCAACTACTTTTATAGTTGTATGAGTTTTCAAATAGGCTATTAATTTGTTATAGTTAGAGCCTTCATTCACTTTTTTCACATAAGACGGTAGTTGATCAAAATAAATAGAATGTTTGTTGGGACAAATAAAGAAATAATACTTTATTCCCTTTTCTTCTAACCAATCGCTTTTTTCTTGTAAATAGTTAGCATAACTTTCTATTTTTTTATCTGGTAGCACATTTATGTTTCTATAGTCATTTATAGGGTCTCCGTTTCCTTCATTTAAAAATAACCAACGATCTTTACCAATAACAATGTTTTCTGAGGTAGAATCATACATTAGGTATTTTAATTTACTGTATAAAAATAAAAAGGATTCTCTAAAACCGTAGTGATCTTTATAATAGCTATCAAATTTATTAAAATAGCCATTTACCGAATCCAAAGTTGCTGGAAAATCAGGTAATTCTGTTAATTTTCGATTTTCATTTTTGCTAATTTTTTCATCTTTTTTTATGACTCCAACAATAAGCGGTATATATAAGAACGCTAAAAAAACTATTACGACTATTTTATGGTAAATATTTTTCATTTAGAATCTGAAATAAATAAATGGATTATATGCAGAAGAAGCAATTTTAGAAAAAACGAACAATAGAGATATAAAAATAAATGCAAACTTATATATATATATGGGCTTTATTTTACTATTCCTTTCTTTCTTAGAAAGGAAAGTTTCAAATTTACTTCTTAATGGCAGTGACAGTAAGATAGCAAGAATGAAAACAATAATTATTTCATTAGAAAATAATGATCTTATTTCAAAAATATCCAAGGAAAAATCAACAATATTAAACATACTATAAATATAATCTAAAGAGCTTGATAATGTTGGTGATCTAAAAAACACCCAAGAAATAATAACCACAAATAAGGTATATAGGTGTGATAAATAACTATTCTTGATTAAAAATTTCTTTATGACAGTTATCCTTTCTAAGGATATAAATACACCGTGAAATAGTCCCCAAACAATAAAATTCCAACTTGCACCATGCCATAGGCCCGTTAAGAAAAACACCGTGAATAAATTAAAATAAAGGCGTTTTTTACTCACTCTATTTCCTCCTAATGGAATATATAAATAATCTCTAAACCATGTAGAAAGAGAAATGTGCCATCTTCTCCAAAATTCTTGTATTGATCGTGAGATATAAGGGTGATTAAAGTTTTCTTCAAATTTAAAACCAAACATTCTTCCTAAACCTATTGCCATATCAGAATATCCAGAAAAATCAAAATAGATCTGAAATGTATAGCAAAAAATACCTATCCAACTTATAGGCATTGAAAGTTGGTCTGTATCTAATTCAAAAATTTGATCGGCAACATGCCCCAATGGATTTGCTATGATTACCTTTTTAAATAGGCCAATAGAAAATCGATATATCCCTTCACTAAATTTTTTAAACGAATGCTTACGTTCTTGTAGTTGTAAATTAATATCACTGTATCGAACTATAGGACCAGCTATTAACTGTGGAAAAAGCGAAATATAAAGCCCAAGATTAATGAGTTTTTTTTGCGGTTTAACCTCTTCTCGATACACATCTACTATATAAGAAATAGATTGAAATGTAAAAAATGAAATACCTAAAGGCAAGTGTACAGGAGAGGAATTAATTTCAAAATTAAAAATATCATTAAGAATACCTACAAAAAACCCTGCATATTTATAATAAAATAAAAGACCTAGATTAAATAAAATAGCAAAAAAAAGAAAATAATCTTTTCTAACTTTTTTTTGCTTATTCCCAATATAAAGCCCGAAAATATAGTTACCTCCTATCGAGAAAAGCATTAATAAAACATAAACCCCCTCTCCCCAGGAATAAAAGAAAAGGCTACATAAAAAAATAATTAAATTCTTAAATGTATTTGTAGAAATATAATAAAGTAATATAACTATTGGTAAAAATAAAAACAGAAATGAAGGTGATGTAAATATCATATACAGGTTAATAAGTACGTTGTTCTTTAATTAGTAAAATAATGATTTATTCCTTTTCTTATGATTTCAAACACTTTTCTAGATAATCCAGATACTCTTGATTAATTTTATTCCAATTAAAATGTTCTTTAATTTTTTCAAAATTATTTAAAAGTATTTTAGAGTGTTCTTCCCTATTTGTTATGTTGAGGATATCCTTCACATCATTCTTATCTCTAAAATATAATGCATCATCCTCTAAAATTGATTTGTTAAAGACATTATCATTAGCAATAATAAATGCTTTAGACGCCATTGCTTCCAATAAAGAAGGATTAGTTCCTCCTACCGAATGTCCATGAAAATAAAACTTAGAATAGTACCTCAAATTATTCAAATCATTCATATTATAAATTGCTCCCAGAAAGCGTATTCTTTTCTCTTTTTGGTATTTGTTTTTTAAATACTCTCCAAATTTGGTTTCATGTTTACCAATAACAAGAAATGGTTTATCTAAATTAGACAATACAACTCCATCTAATATAGGTTCTATGTTATTTTCTGGTTCTAGCCTTGCTATAAGCATGTTATAATCATATGGTAGAAGATCATAATCTAGTAAAACCTTCTCATCTTCATTTTCAAAAACATCAGCCCCATATGCTATATATTCAGAGTCACATCTATATTTCTCTTTAAGATAATTTTTAATACCAATTGAATCAGAAATAAGAAAATTGCTTTTCTTTATCGCTAATTTTTCAGCAAATTTCAAGAATTTTTGAACTGGTGATGAATATTTGGTTCTTTTCCACTCGAGCCCATCCATATTTGTGACAATTGTAGTAGGTTTACGAAACATCCAGTTCCATATTGAACTAGATGTATATCCAAGCTGTAAGATGATGTCAAACTTTCTTTTTCTAGAATCTAGAATACAATTAAAATCATATAGAAACTGCCCAGCAGTGCCTAATAAATACTCTGGATCATAGCAATGGATAATATTCACACTCTTATAGGTTTCTTCCTGATAGGGGTGATTGTGTGAGTTATAAACATATACTTCATGCTCTTTTAAAGCCATAAATACAGAAAAATATTCTGCAAATTGCTCAAAACCCCCATGATAATTAGGGATTCCTCTTATTCCTATAACCGCTATTTTCATTTATTGTTATTTATATCAACAGTATACTTTAAAGAAAAACATATAAAAAAAACAAAAGAGACAATTCCCCAATGTCTATCAAACATAGATTCTGTAATAAAGCTCAAGGCAAAAGTCAGGTATAACAGTATCTTCTCTAAATCTTTTTTATAAGCATTAATTATACCTCTAAAAAATAATCCTAATAAAACAACTAGCCCGAATAATCCACATTGAAGCATTGTATCCAAATATTGGTTATGTGAATTATACTTGTTTTCTACACCTAATAAAAAATTATTCTCTTTATACTGTGCTATTAATTCGTCTTTATAATCTCCTATTCCTTGTCCTATGATTGGGGATTTTTCTATAACTTGTAATGAATTCTTCCACTTTTCCATTCTTACATTTTGATTGGCAAATGATACATAATCACTAGTATAATTTGTATCTATTGTGCTCAGAATTCTATCTTTTAATATCGGATTACTAAAAACAACTAAAACCATAAGAAAAACAGAGATACTACAAACAAAAAGATTTCTAAAAAACTCTTTTTTTGATTTTGGACTGTATATTAATAAGTATAAAAATAGTAGCACAAAAAATATAATGGTCTCCATTCTAGAAGATAATAGTACGCTAAAAAAAAGAAAAAAAGAACTTATTGCCCAAAAACGCACATTAGATATTTCTTCTTTTTCTCGTAAGGAAATCAAAAAAACATACCCTAAATTCACAAACAAAGATATGTATATTGGCTGTATATCAATTATACCTGTTAATCCTTCATACATAAAAACCCAATACTCTATTCCACTCACAGTAACATCAGAATCGAATATGCTTAGAAAAATACTAGATATAAAATCGATGAAAGAATACCCAATCTCGGCATTTTGTTTAATTGCATTAAGAAACAAAAAGGTTAGCAGAATGATCATTCCGTACACATATGTTTTTCTTATAAAAAATTTATGCTTATCAGGTAATGCAGGTAAAAAAATAAAACTAAAAGGAACTACAAGAAAAACAATATATCTACCAATGTGTTTAATAGCAACATCCTTATTTTCACTATAAATAACTGATACTAATATTATCAAAAAATAAATTATAAAATAAATCTCTTCCTTTCTAAAATTTAAAGTAAAAACTATCTTTCTTTTTTTTATTAAAAAATAATTAATCAAAGAATATACTACCAGAAGAACTAAACAGATAGAATTAATATTGTTTTTTAAAAATAAGCTTAAAAAACAGCAAATTAATAAGCCAATTGTTATATTTTTCTCACTAAAAATTTTGTTCATTAGCGTTTTTGTTCTAGATAATTTAATATTTTCTTTGCAGAATAATCCCAACTATGTTCTCCTTCAACTGTCTCTAATGCTTTTCTTTTTATTCGATCTCTTACATTATTTTCAAGTGATAGTAACATAGAAAGTTTTTCTGATAAAGATTGAATATTGGACGACTTAAATAAAAAACCATTATTCTCATCAATAATAACCTCTTTATTTGGTTCTAAATCTGAACACAAAACTAAAGATGGATAACTCAATGCATTCAAAAGAACGGCACTTTGATAAATTTCTCTATATGGTATTACAACAATATCTGAAACAGAAAACAATAAATCCATTTCTTCGTCTGGTATAAATCTTTTGAGAAAAATAACCTTTTCTTCTAAATCAAAATTATTAATTAACTCAATATACTTTTCATAATTATCATTCCAAACTTTACCAGCAATGATTAATTTTGTATTAGTATTATTTATTTTTCCAAAGGCCTCTATTAATAAATCTAATCCCTTTACTTCTTTTATTTGCCCAAAAAACAAAACATATTTATATTCATCCGACAGATCAAGCTTAGAAAGAGCTTCTTTCTTTTCAACTAGATTTACAAGGTCGATATACCCTCCAAGTCTAATTGTAATTACTTTATTCTCTGAAATATTTTCTTTCAACAACTCTCTCTTTGAAAAAGAGTTATGAACCAAGACCTTATCCGCCAAATGTTTAAGAATAATATTTTTTATTATTTTATTGTCGCCTTTTGCAAAACCTGATATATCATGGGCTATCAGTAAAATTTTAAGTCCAAAAAGACGTGCTATTATGTAAACTAGTATATCTTTTATTTCATATGAAAAAGAATGTAAAATAATTATTTTTACAGAATTCCTTTTTGCTTTTATAAAAGATCTGATAAATCCACTAAAAAAATACGTTGACTTGTCAATTATATTTTCATCTTTTTTATAATCTCCAAATGTTTTTTTAATTATAACATCCGGAGTTTTTGAAGATTTTTTTTGAAAGTTTGAAAATATATAAACATTTATTTTCTTAGATAACTCTTTTGCCAGTGAAACGTCATAAAAATCCATTCCGCTCTTTTTTCCAACATGATCAACTATTCCTATCTTATCCATTTATATTATTTAATCTATACATTACTCCTACAGAAATACAAATTAGAAAAACACTTAGCAAGTTAAAAGCATTTTCTGAAATTATCGATATTATTAACTGAGCCAGTAAAATTTTGGCTACGATATTGTCTTTAATTTTTTGATATATGATATAAAAAGGTATCAACCACAAAACTAATCCTAAAAATCCTATTTGTCCCATTATAGACCCTATAAATGTATCTCCAATATCAACAGTTTGTTCAAAAAACATTGTAGCCTGGTTTCCTGTTTTTGCTATACCATGACCAAATATTTTAAGACTCTTAATTGCATTTTCGATTCCTGACAAATGAATTTTTATCCCTTGATGAAAATTGGACATATAAAACAATAATAGTGTAAATAAAAACATTACCATTACCTTAATACCAATACTAATTTTACGGAAATTAAAAAGAGCAACCAAAATTACATGTAAAAGAGCTCCTTTTGAAAAAGTTAAAATCAAAGCTGTACCAAAAAAAACGACCAGCACTAATTTTTTATCTCTATTATAACCTAATGTTTTATCAAACAATATTAGACTAAGAATAAAAACTAAAGTATGTCCCAGATTTATAGGATCCAATAGCGTTGCAGTCATTCTTTTAACCCCTCCAAAAATAGGTTCTATAAAGAACGGAGGGTAATTATAAAAAGTTTCTTTTGGGTCTCCATAAACAGGAACGTTTTTGGCTTCAAAATAATTCTTTAATTCAAACTCATGCCAAATACTAAATATAATTTCATAATAACCAAATAAAACTACAAAAATGGCAATTTTGATTATCCCTCTTTTAAACTTGACAAATTCAAAAGTTCCTATTTTAGAGCTCATTCCTATATAAATCAATAAAAAAGGGACCAACATTTGCCTCAAACTAGCCAGTTTGGCAAAAAAAGGCGCATTTGAAAGAAAAGATTGTAGTATAAGGTATAGTACTAGAAAAACTACATAATGATTTATTGTATACAATTTTAAGCTGCGATAATCTGCTATTAAAAGAATAAAAAAAGCAATTATAAATACATCTTTAAGAACTAATAAATTTACCTCCGGATTAAAAAATCTGTATATAGAAGCAATAATCAAAGAGCTTAAAAACAGCCAAAGAATGACTAAAATTGTTACTTTTTTTCTCGAAAAAATCATATTTCCATATTAGAAACTTCTATTAATATTTAGTACAAAACCATTCCTTAGTTACACAAGAGTTTTTTACCATGAAAATACTTTTTACGTATTCTAAAAATCATTTCAAAAAACGGGGATTAATTTTAACTTCCCATAAATTGAATTTAACACAATAATAAAAAGTAAATAAAGCAACAAGGGCTTCCACTATTACTGTTACTATCGAAACATTAATAAGGGTAATTTCCTTTATTGTCCACAACCCTCCTATTATTATAAAATATGTCAAACATGTCATTATTACCGCTTTATTAAAAGCTTTTAAATATCCAAAAGGAATTAATAGTTGATTTCCAAAAATGTTATTGAGTGCTGTAAAAGGAGCTGATAAGCATAAAATCCATAGAATAGAGACTGTAGGACTCATTTCTGGACCTCCCAAAAACAAAACAATGTACTTTCCAAAAATAACAAGACCTACATATAAGATACAGATACCAAGCAATGAAATCATTGCGATTTTTTTAACGAAATAAATATTTTTTTCTTTACTTACTTTTGGAAACAGAGCTTGACCCAAAATAAGTATTGGTAGCCTGATTAAATTTAATAATTTTTCAGCCAAATCGTAGTAAGCTACCTCATTCATTCCTAAGAATGTTCCTACCAAAACCTTGTTAGTACTTACATAAAGTGTAATTGAAATATCAGAAGTCAATATTGCAAGGGATTCTTTGGCGTAGAAAAATAATGTTGTTTTGTTTTGAAATTTAAATTTAACTTTATGTCTTGAAAAAACTATGTATAAGGAAACAAAACCTGCGGCTAAAGCTCCTAAACCATTAATAATTGGTAAATACAGATAATCCTTTTTCTCTTTAATTAAAATAAAAATTAATGCTAAGAACACTAATCTACTTATTAAGGTTATAACCGTTATGAACTTCATTTGTTCAATGCCTTGAAAATACCATAAAGGAAAAATCCATTCAAAAAAACAAAGCCATAAACTTAAATAAAATAAAATTTCTTGATTTCTTGAAGAAGGAATGAAATGTAAAATAATATACAAAAATAAAAATGAAGCAATAAAAATTAATCCTTTAATTATAAATACTGAACTTATTATTTCTGATAATTTCTCCTTGTCATTTCTATGAATACTAACTTCTCTTGTAGCTGTTTTATTAAATCCAAAACTTACAAGAATCACCAAATATGCAATAACCGCTTGTGCAAAAATGACTAATCCATAAGTTTCTTCTCCTAAAACTCTTATTAGGTAAGGGTAAGTTAACAAAGGAACCGCCAGATTAAAAATCTGAAGTAATCCCAAGTAAGAAAAGTTTTTTAACAATATCTTATTTTTTGATAAAATTGTTGTTATTCTATTACTTACTTTCATGTTTCGTATCGAGCAAAAATAATTACTTTATAATTAAAAAGAACTGTATTATTAATGTTTTAGCAATTTCTCTTTTCTTCTATGAATACCATTGTTTTGGTAAAGAAACTGGAGTGTCATTTGCTGAATTATCGAAATCTAATGGGTGTGGAAATACCTTTTGAGAAGTTTTTTCTATCACTCTATCATTTCGTATAAAAGTAAATTCAGCTACAATTGGTATTTCAACACCTTTTCTTTTATCAATATTAAGATAATTATTAGGGTGAATATGAGCACATGTATGATTTTGAAGTAACTTACCAAATGTTTCCTCAGCCAAATGATAATATGTTTTATGCCATAATTTATCTAGATCATGAAATTCGATAATAATAATTCGAAATCTTTTTAATAATTCATCCGAAAGATTTGCAATAGTCAAGAACTCATAGCCTTCAATATCCATTTGTAATAATAAATCAGAATCTTTTGATTCTATATTTGAGTCTACCCAATAATCTAAGGTCATAAAATTTTCATTGTTTGTAGAGCCAATAAACTTTTTAACAAAATTAAACTCATTATTCTCTATTGCAGGTCCATCTACAGAGTTATCCGCCATAAAAACTTTCATCCCATATTCTAAACAATGTTTTTCAAACCAACTCGTCGGACCAACACCTGGCGAAAAACAGGCTTCTATATTTTCTAAATCATCAGGAATCAAATATCCTCCGTCCTGATCTCCTCCAATTCTTATAAGATCCTTTCCTGTCGAAAAAGGATGTAGTTTTTTAATCAAGGATATCACTTTATCTCTATCGGTGGATTTATCGATAAATAATCCCATGACCGCAAAAATTCTTATAACAATCGTTTTTAGTATTTTCATTTCTACTATAATCTATTTTTATTTAATAAAACATTTTCTTAATTACACGAAACTTTACTAGACTTATGAATTAATATGCCATAATAAATCATTCACAGAGTACCTCATCCTCTTTATGAATTATAAGTCTTCTTCCAACACTTCCATAAAGGTAACGATCGCATATGCTTTGAGGAATACTCGTTAAATTATTCCTATATAAATATAGAGACCTCATCGTACGTATATTACTAATTTCTGAAGGAATGCTTGTTAATTTATTATCTCCCAAATTTAAATCTCTTAAATAACCACTAGAGTTGTATGCAGGTTCTACGTTTCCAATTTCTTTTGGAATACTCGTTATTTGATTAAATTCTAAATCTAATCTATATATGTTTTTTGTCTTAAAAAGTTCTTCCGGAATATCTGTTATAGCATTTTTAGACAAATCTAAATATCTTAAACTGGATAGGTTTCCAATTTCGCTAGGAATACTCGTTAACTTATTATTATTAATAAATAAAAGTCCTAATTCTTTAAGATTTCCTATTTCATTGGGAATACTCGTTAGGTTATTATGACTAATGTCTAATCGTACTAAGTTTGTAAGGTTTCCAATTTCACGAAGATCACTCAAAGTTGTATTATTACTTAAATCTAAACTTGTCAAATTGATTAAACCACTAAAAGAAGAAGGAATTATATCAATGTGCTTATTATGTAAATCTAGCCCAGTTACTTTTCCTTGAGAATGAGTAACTCCTATCCAGGAATCCATTGTTTCGTCTTGAAGATCCCATTGTAAGGTATTATATCGATTAGCATTAAAGAATGTTATAAGAATTTCTCGATCAGGTACTGGATTAATACTCACTTTATATAATTGTTCAGAGCCGTCTTGTGCAGTTACTGTATAAATTACAGGACTACTAAAATTTTGTAGTGTTTCATTAGCAGGAAAAATCGAAGCATCTGCTGATATAGATATGGTTGGCTTAAAATCAGCATTCATTAAACCTCCAGGGACTGTAGCACTAATGGTTCTGTTAAACTGATCAATTTCCATCTCTATATCTTGTTCTAAAATACTATTACTTACCACAGTAAGTTTAAAAGTGATAATTTTGTTTCCTGCGCTTAGAATGGAGGGATCATCATCCTTACATCCAGTGACTATAAGTAATCCGATAAGAAATATCAATAGATTATATTTTGAATTATTTATATATCTATAATTTTTCATAATCAATCTATTTTTTAGTAATTCTTTCTATCTAAAAAAGCCTATGATTTAGATCTAAATCATATCCTTGCATTTCTAAAATTTGGCAAAACAGTGTCTTTTTCTGAAACAATAATATCTTCTTCATTAAGTTTCCAGTCAATTTTTAAATCCTCATCATTGTAAATTATACCACCTTCTGCTTCTTTATTATAAAAGTTATCACACTTATAAAAAAAATTGGCAATATTACTTAATACAATAAAGCCATGAGCAAATCCTCTGGGTATAAATAATTGTTTTTTATTTTCTGCAGATAATTCTACAGCTATATGATCTCCAAAAGTTGGTGAATCTTGACGTAGATCAACCGCAACATCCAATACTGTACCTTGTAAAACACTTACCAATTTTGCTTGTGCATGTTCTCCTATTTGATAATGTAACGCTCTAACTACTCCTTTTGTAGAAAAAGATTGATTATCCTGAACAAAATTAACTTCCTGGCCAATAAGTCTATTAAACGTATTTTGATTATGGCTTTCATAGAAGTATCCTCGTTCATCTTTAAAAACTGTTGGCTCTAATACAAAACACCCCTTAAGTCTGGTTTCTTTTGCTTTCATATTTTAATCTTGTAGAATACTCATTAAATGCTTACCATATCCGCTTTTGATTAATGGCTCTGCTAATCCTTTTAATTCGTCTTGGGATATATATCCCATTTTAAAGGCTACTTCTTCAATAGCACCAATTTTTAACCCTTGACGCTCCTCAATCACCTGAACAAATTGAGACGCTTGCATTAAAGAATTGAAAGTGCCAGTATCTAACCATGCAGTTCCTCTATCCAAAATACTTACATTAAGTTTCTTTTTCTCTAAATATACTTTGTTTACATCAGTTATTTCTAACTCTCCTCTATGACTAGGTTTTATGTTTTTTGCAATATTTACTACTTCATTATCATAAAAATATATTCCTGGTACAGCATAATTTGACTTAGGTCTGCTCGGTTTTTCTTCAATAGAGATTGCTTTACCTTCTTGATCAAACTCTACCACTCCATATCGCTCTGGGTCGTGAACATGATATGCATAGATTATACCTCCTTCTGGATCATTATTGGCTTGTAAAAGTTTTTCTAAACCTGTACCATAAAAAATATTATCTCCTAAAATCAATGCTACTTTATCATTACCTATAAAATCCGCTCCTATTATAAATGCCTCTGCCAAACCATTTGGATTTTCTTGTACAGCATATTCAAATCTACAACCATATTTGGCTCCATCCCCCAATAGTTTTTCAAATAGAGGCAAATCATGTGGAGTAGAAATTATAAGAATTTCCCTTATTCCTGACCACATTAGGCTAGAAAGTGGATAATATATCATTGGCTTGTCATATACTGGCATTAGTTGTTTACTGACAGCAAGTGTTAAGGGATGCAATCTTGTTCCAGAGCCTCCGGCTAAAATTATTCCTTTCATCTATTATAATTTGTTGTTTTTCAAAGGTATGTTCATTTTATGAGATTATATTGTATTTTTTTAAATACCAGGATATTGTTTTTTCAATTCCAGTTTCAAAATTTTCATCAGCTTCCCAACCCAACTCACTTTCTATTTTAGTAGCATCTATAGCATACCGTAAATCGTGACCTGGTCTATCTTTAACATAGGTTATGAGTTTTTCATAAGGCTCTCCATTTTTTCTAGGAACTTTTATATCCAATATTTCACAAATTTTTGATGCAATCTGATTATTATTACGTTCGTTTCTACCTCCAATATTATATGTCTCGCCGCTACTTCCTTTTTTATACACCAACTCAATGCCTTTACAATGATCCAAAACATATAGCCAATCTCTAATATTTTTTCCATCACCATATATAGGGATACTATCTTCGGCTAATGCCTTTCTAATAATGGTAGGAATAAGTTTTTCATCATGTTGCTTAGGTCCATAATTATTAGAACAATTTGTTGTGATAACATTCATCCCATATGTATGAAAATAACTTCTTACTATGAAATCTGAAGAGGCTTTAGATGCGCTATATGGGCTATTGGGAGCATATGGGGTACTCTCCATAAACAATCCAGTTTTTCCTAAAGTTCCATATACTTCATCTGTAGAAATATGGTGAAAACGGCAATTTTTATATTGTTCTTTGTATTTATGCGGAGCTTCCATCCAATAATTTCTAGCTACATCAATTAATGTGAACGTTCCAAAAACATTGGTTCTTATAAATTCATCGGGGTTCGCAATAGAATTATCTACATGGGATTCTGCCGCAAAATGGATTACTCCATTAAAATCATGCTTTCTAAATAACATTTCTATTAAATTCCTGTCACAGATATCTCCCTCGACAAAAGTATAATTTTTGTATCCTTCTATCAGGCTTAAATTAGCTAAATCTCCTGCATATGTTAATTTATCTATATTAACAATTTGTATTTCAGGGTTTTCATTAAGAAAATATGGGATAAAATTAGAACCTATAAATCCAGCTCCTCCAGTAATTAAAATTGATTTCATTATCTACTAGTATTTTTTATAGAAGTCTTTCTTTAACATTACTATGTAATTCTTTAATTCTATTACCATATTGATTTGGTAATACTAAAATACAATCTTGTGTATCTACAACTGTTAGGTCCGACACCCCAATACCATATACATCTTTTTTTCCAATACTATATGAGTTCAAGTTGTCGATTCCTTTAATCTTGGATATTCCTTCTACTATATTATTTTTGTTAAAATAAGAAATCAAAGAATCGAAAGATCCTAAATCTGTCCATTGAAATTCAGATTTTACAGTTTTAATTAAGTTGCTTTTTTCAAAAACGGCATAATCAATACTTTCATCAGGAATCTTCATCATATCATCATACTTAATATAACCTGAATGATTAGAATCAAGGGCTTTTTTTGAAGCCTCAAATATATCTATTCTATATTTTTTTAATTCTGTAAGAAAAACTCCAGCTTTAAAACAAAACATTCCACTATTCCAATAAAAATTTTCTTTTTCTATAAAAGAAATGGCTGTTTTATAATCAGGTTTTTCCCTGAAACTAACCACATCTTCTCCATTGGATTCGATATACCCATAACCTGTTTCGGGGTATTCGGGTATAATTCCAAAGGTTACTAAAAATCCTTTATTTGCTAATGTTATTGCTCTCTTTATACTTTTTTTATATTCTTCTGCATCATTGACCATATGGTCAGAAGGGGTAACAAACAAGATGTCATCCTGATCAACACTCATAGCTGCCAGAGCTATTGCAGGAGCGGTGTTTCTTCCTACTGGCTCAATAATTTTATGTTTTAATGAAATGTTAAGTTCTTCTACTTGACTAACTCCTTGATTTTCTTGGTCTATATTTGTTAATAACATAAAATCATCAACAAGCGATTTATTTCTAGTAATAGTATGTTGGAATAACGACTTTTTGTCAAATATTTTTAAAAACTGTTTTGGCTTAGATTGTCTGGATAAAGGCCAAAGCCTAGTTCCAGATCCTCCACTCAACACCACATTAATTATCTTATTCATTTTATGGGGTTTTATTTAATATAAATCTCTAAAAGTTCCAGCTCTGTTCCTTTAATTTCAATCTTATCAAACATTGCAGGAATCAATATAGTTTCACCTTTACCAATACTTTCTGAATGAGTATTGCACATGATATTCCCTGTTCCTTCTAAACACATATATATTTTAAAGGAATCTATTGCATTATAAACCCTATCTAATCGCTGTTCTATTTTTAAATAATTAGTTGTGAAGTAATTGCAATCAGCAACCTCATTGGCTGTATTCTTTTTCCTGTTATAAATCAATTTAAAATCATCTTTAGTATTATAATCCAAAGCATCTAGTGCCAAATCGGTGTGTAATTCTCTAGAATTTCCAGTATCGTCTTTTCTATCCCAATCATAAACCCGATAGGTAATATCAGATGTTTGCTGAATTTCAGCGATTAATACTCCTCTACCTATTGCATGAATTTTCCCTGTCTTGATAAAATAACTATCTCCTTTTGAAATATCTTCAAAATTAAGGAGTTTTGTTATTTTTCCTTCTTCCAAATATGTTTGGTATTCTTCTTTAGAAGTATTTTTATTAAAACCAACTATTAACTTTGCATCTACATCTGCCTGGACTACGTACCACATTTCTGTTTTACCAAAAGAATCATGTCTTTTCTTAGCCAATTCATCATTTGGATGCAATTGAACAGATAAATCTTCTTTGGCATCAATAAACTTAAGTAATAAAGGGAATTGATCTCCAAATTCCTGGTATACTTTTTTACCTAATAATTCTGCTTTGTGCTCTCGAATAAGTTCATCTAATTTCTTGCCATAAAGTTCACCATTAGCAACTATAGAAATATCTTTATCTACTGTCGAAATTTCCCAACTCTCACCTACATTAGTATTAGATGTAGATTTATTCAGGATGGTTTTTAATTTATTTCCTCCCCATATTTTTTCTTTTAAAATTGGGTTAAATTTTAATGGATATAACATAATTTATTGCTTCAACACTCTTTTTAATGATTCTTTCCAGTTTATAATATTCAGATTAAAAGATGTAATACATTTTTCTTTGTTAAGAACACTATAAATAGGTCTTTGTGCAAAAGTAGGATAATTATCGGTTTTTTTAAGTATTACATTCTCAAGTTTACCTGAAAGTCTTAAAATTTCTTTTGCAAAATCATACCATGTGGCATCGCCAAGATTACTATAATGAAACAGGCCATATTCTTGATTATGGTTTGCAATCAAATCAAGAATAAAATTAGCAAGATCATTTGCGTTAGTTGGGGTTCCTGTTTCCGAAGTTATAATAGTTAGCTCCTTCTCTGTCTTAGATTTTTTTAAAATTGTTTTAAAAAAATTGTGACCAAATTCAGAATATAACCAAGAGGTTCTAATAATAAAATATTTCTCAAGGATTTGTTGAATTTGTTGTTCTCCTGCTAATTTTGATTTCCCATATTCATTTATAGGGTTGGTAATATCTTCTTCTGTATAAGGTGTTTCTTTCGCTCCATCAAAAACATAATCCGTAGATATGTGAATAAGAGTAGCATCCTGTTCTTTACAGGTTTGTGCCAAATTCTGCACTCCATCAGAGTTAACCAAAAATGCTTTCTTTGGTTCTTTTTCTGCTTGTTCTACATTAGTATATGCAGCACAATTAATCACAAAATTGAATGACTTATCCTTAAAAAAGCGTAGTACTTCTTCTTTTTTTGTAATATCTAACTCTTTAGAACTAACAAAACATAGATCTAATCCAAAATAGCTATTCTTAATTTTTTCAATACATTGACCCAATTGACCTTTAGATCCTGTTACCAAAATGCGTGTTATCTCAGATTCCTTTTTCATTAATAAATTTCCTAGTTATATATACTTCTTATTTGCTATAATTCATTAAATACTTATTTAACAAAATAAGTATTAAGGCCAAAAATAAAACAGTAATACTTACTATAGGTAGTATTACAACTTTTTTCTTTAAAAAATCATTTACCAATGCTCCTTTATTTGGGAATTCAGAGATAATGTTGATTGTATTCTTTGTATTTGCCTTTTCATTATTTAACTCAATTTTTTCGTCTTTCAGTTTTCTTGCCTGATTTAATAATTCAATTTCTGATATTTGATCTGGTTGATTTTCTGCCAAATTAATACTAGTAGTTCCATCAGGTTTTTGAGCCTCTATAATCTTTATTTTCTTATAAAATACTTGTAAATCATTGATCTCTTCCTGTTGTTTGTCTATAACAGAATCTTTAAGAGCAATATTGCGATCGTTAATTTCTTTCTGTAGCCTAAAATATTCATTATTTTCTATTGATGTCACAATTGCTTTCTGGCATCGTTTTGCTACCACTGATGATATTGCTTCTATCTCTATTTTATGAAATTTTGCGTTAATGTTATTAAAGTTTTCCAAATAATCTTCGTAGTCTACTTTTCTTTGAGATATTGAATCTAATTCACTAATAAACTGGCTGAATTGTTTTATTCGTTGTGTTTGATCAGAGAATGATTCTATACTAACCTTTTTTATATATAAAGCTTCTGTTTCGCTAATTTGTAAAGCTTCTGCTAGGGCTTTGTTTTCTTTTTGTTTAGCCAATTGATTATAAAATTCAATATTATTATATAACTGTTGGACACTATTAAAATTTGGCTCAATAATCATTTAAGACCTATATATAGGTTCAGATTTGTAATCCAAATATCCGCCAACTGCTAAGCCAAAAAATACGGCAATAATGAATTTTAAAAAATGAATTCTTATGAAATTAAGAAATAAGATGAAAAGGTGAAAAAGAGCTTTAAAGATATTTCCAATAAATTTGAAAAATCTATTAAAGACATCTCCAATAAATTTAAATAATTCCCCCAAATCAATTTCTTCTGAAGTGTTTTCTTTCATCGTCCTATGTTAATTTTATTTTAAGAGCAATATTGCTCTTAAATGATAATTCTAAATAAAATCAAATACATAATAATACAACCGATTTAAAACAATAAAACATGCCAAAAAAGGTCTTTTCGTTTTTAAAATCAATGAAATATTATTATTTTGACGATAGGGTAGGAAAAACGTCAATTACAAAATACAAATAATTGTATTTATCCTAAAAATAGATTTTAGGGAATATCTTTTATAACTAATAAAAGTGAGGTACAAATTAATTAAAAAAAAGTGAGAGTCAATCAATTTTTTTTAATTAATTTTTTGGTGATAAAACCAAATAAATTCTTTAGGACTTTTGACTCAGAATTTCTTTATAATAAAGTTCCTCGATGCAAGTATACGAGGTATTTGTCCGAATTCTAATTTTCTTGATGAAAACCCTAGGTTTTCAAACTTTCCTCTTCATACGAGGCAAGCCTCGAGGAATTAGACCTAAAAGAGATTAAATTTACATAATTCGATATTATAAATTTTGTAGAAATTAATAATTACTTCTGTAAGAAAAAAGCTATATAAAAGTCTCTAGTGTCAAGTCAAGTTTAAATAGGCGTAATTTTATATCTTTGTAAGAAATCCAAAATGAGCATTAGATATACAGTTACACTAAACAAAGAAGAACGCACAGATCTATTGAATATCATTCACAAAGGAAAGCACAACTCCCAAACTTATCGTAATGCTTATATTTTATTGAATACCGATAAGGGAGAGTTTTCAACATGGGCAACCAATATTCAGATATCTAAAATTTTAAAAGTTGGACTGCGAAGCATTGACAGATTGAAGAAACGCTTTGTAGAAGAAGGTTTTGAAGCTTGTTTGAAGCGTAAGGCTACCACCCGTATTTATGATAAAAAAGTAGATGGAGATGTAGAGGCACATTTGATTTCAATAGCCTGTAGTGAGCCACCCGAAGGGTTTTCAAAATGGTCTCTTTAAATTATATAGAAAGTATTTCTCACGAAACAGTAAGAAGTGTTTTAAAAAAACGAATTAAAACCCTGAAGAGTTAAAGGTTGGGTAATTCCTCCCAAACAGAACGCCGAATTTGTAGCCAACATGGAGAATGTTTTAGATGTTTATAAACGTCCATATTCAAAAGATTTTCCTGTAGTTTGTATGGATGAATCCCCAAAACAATTAATAGTAGAAACACGGGTTACAGACAAAATGAAAGATGGCACTAAACTGATTGACTTTGAATATTCAAGAAAGGGAGTTTGTAATATCTTCATAGCAAATGAACCGCTATCTGGCAAACGGATTGTAAAAATAACCGAAAGAAAAACAAAAAAAGATGGGGCCGTATTTAGTCTCTGGAATAAAACTCGATTATTTTGAAGATTTGAATCAGTAATCAATGGAATTTGGTTTTAAATCTATCTCCTTTTTTTGATTTTTCGATTCAATATTGGCTGTCAGGTTTGAAAAGCTGATTTTATGTTAATTTTTCATAGTTTTTGAACATAGGTGTTTCTTGTTTCATTTGCTCTGTTCTTTAATTTTTCTCATTAATTGTTTTCTTATCAAGCTAAGTAGCAACCTTGTAGGCTTTTTTCTTTTGTTTCTTTAATTCTTCCCGTTCTTATTTAAGAAGTTCCCTGCCGATTCTTTTGAGATTGTAAGCTGTAACCCCAATACTGATGTATCGTTTAAATCCATGGTAGCCTTTGTCAGGACATCGATTGAGTCCGCAGTGTTCTATGATGTTGGATTCTACAGCGCTGTGTTTGTTTTTGAGTGTTTTAAAAGCAGGAGTGGTCTCTTCTATAATCTCTTGTTTATTCCGTTTACCTTTCTTGGGCATGATTGCTTGATCTATCCTTTGGTCAAGGTAACTTTTATTGTCTTTATGGTAATACCCTTTATCGAAGCTCCAATTGGTGATTTTGTATTTTACCAGTAAATCAGTGGCTGTTTGGATTACAATTTGAGAATCTGTTTCGTTTTCCATAATCCGGTGATCGATGATAAGTCCGTACTGGTCAGTAGTGATGGAGAGTTTTTTGCCCAGTTCCACATTAGGACGGCTTTTACCTTTATTGATCCACTCGGTATAGTCTTCAAAGATGGAAAACATTTTTTGATGGTGAGGGATTTGCTGGTCTTGTAACAATCGGCGATCTACTAAATCTATGTGCTTGTCCAGTAGTCTGGTGAAACGCTCGAGTTCTAATCCTAATGTCAATGTTTGGATATCATCAGCGACCAAACTAACATGGGTATGGTGCAGTTTTTTGCTTAGAACCACGGCTTTTTCCAAGTAATCTTCTGTAGCCCTTTTCACACGTTGTTCTTTGTTTTTACCTCCACTACCACAAGCCTTTCCCAAAGCACGACAACGGTTCTTAAGTTCTCTTTTCCAATCCTTGGTTTTTCTCTCCACCTTGGTAGGCTAGGGCAGCTTTGGGTAATCTTATCTATGGTATCCAAAGCTTTACGGGCACAATCCCATAATAAATTGTAATCGGTAGGGAAATGAACATTGCTTTCTACCACATAGCTATCGCTTTTGACAGATAATGCCGCCGTCTTTTTTTTTTAAAGACCTTGCTATGACCAAATTCAACGATTATATCATTGATTTGCGTTAAGGTACCATCATCTAGTAAACGGACATTATCCACAATGCGATCATAACTAAAATCAATGAAATTATCAGAGTAGAAATCAGCATTGTTTTCTATTCCAAGAAGTTGACGTAAACCACTATGCGAACAAACCATCTCATCCAAACGGTCATAATCAATACTTAAAGCCAAACGGAACTGGGCCAATACAAAAATCTGCCACAAATTTAATCCAAAACGACCCGTAGCTTTCTTGCCCAATAGTAATTTGTTTTCCAGAATATTGAAAATACTTTCATTATACCTTGGAGTGGTGTAAATTAACAACAAGGCTTTGATCAATGCAGGGATATCATCCCGGCTTTTAACCCGAAATGGAGTTTCTTCGATAGGTTTCACTCCTAATTCCATTTGTTGTTCGAACCGTTTGCGCATCATCAATAAAATTAAAATTCAAGCAATAATATACGCGAATCTAAACCCGATAAACCCAGCAAAAGCGTTTCTAAAATAATTTTAACTTCAAAATACAGCTAACTTTCAAAATTCAAAATCATTGGAAAGTAAATAATAACAAGCATTCATATGGATTACCGCAGGCACTATTTATAAAGGAAATAGCAGACCACTATCAACAGGCAAAGAAAATAACATTAGTTATGGATAATCTCAACACTCATAAAGCAAGTTCATTTTACGAAGCATTCCTTCCAGAAAAGGCCAAACAAGTTTGGGATCGATTTGAGTCGAAGCATGGAAGTTGGTTAAACATGGCTGAAATAGAATTAAACGTGCTAAATGGGCAATGTTTAAACAGAAGAATTGATAACATCGAAACGGTAAAACAAGAAGTAGCTGCTTGGCAAGAACATAGAAATAATCTTAATGCCAAAATAAATTGGCAATTCACAACCGAAAATTCGAGAATCAAACTCAAAAGACTTTATCCGTCAATTAATAATTGACTTGACACTAGTACTTACTTTACTAATGCCATCAATATTTTAAATGAATGTACATCTCTATACCCTCTAAGGTAGATAAGTTAAATTCAAAATCCTTAATTATAAAAGTTTATTACTCCTCTTCAACAAAATTATTTACCACTGTAAACAAATATCTTAAAAAGTAGAATAAAGAAACCAGCCCTATGAGAAGTAGTGGGATTATAAATAATGCTCGATTTAACAGCTTTTTTCTTGCTGAAATAATATCGCCATAATCCACAATAGAAAGTACTTCTTTATCCAATACTAACACTTTTTCTTGTTCATTGATTGTCTCTAGCAAAAGATCTTTTTGTTTTAATAAAGATGCTATCGTTGGTGTTTCAGCTTCATTTGCTATCACAACCAATTCATTAGGGTTAGAAGAAGGGTTATTATTTAAGTTGTTTAAGTAGTTATCTATAAATTGTAACGATTTTTTGTTTCTTTCTAAACTATTTTTGTTTTGAGTAATAGTCAGATTCTTTATATCTTGATAATATTGATTTGATTTAATATATTTTAAAATTAAAGAAACAATCTTTGCGTTTTCATCATTTTTATTTTTGAACTTGAGAGTTAATCTATGGTGCTTATAGAAATTTCTAAACTCTTCTTCTTCTAGTTTATCTTCTTCATATGCTTCCATTATATCCTTAAAAAACTCTCTGTTCTCATATCGTTCTTGTAAGTTATCTAAGACATCCGTCCCCGTAATCAAAGGTTCTATAGTGATCTTATCTAGGTTCTTGATATTATCTGGATTAATACCTAATTTTTCTAAGAAAAAATCATCTTTAAAATTACGATCCAATTCGTCTATAAAATCATATATATATTTTGTGCTATTATATTTAGGTTCGATTATTATTTCCTGTATATAATTGTCTTTTTTGTCTTGATATTGATCCACAAAAAATCCTGCTGCTACTCCGACAATCAATAAAATCAAAAACAAAAGTGCTTTTTTCTTAAAGAATATAATTACAGAAATAATCAATCTTAAAAGATTTTTAAAACCCTTCTTAATCATGCCAAAAATTTGCATTAAATCTATTTCGTCATTGTAATTTTCATTACCCATAATTATTATCTTTCTTTAAATATTTGTTCTATTATTTTTTCTGTTATTAGGTATGTTGGTTTTACTCCTGTAGTTCCTAATCCTCCAGAAGCTAGTGTACTTCCAGTTTCTAAAGGGTTATCCGAAGCATAATAAGCGTATCGTACTTTTACTTTTGAACTGATACTACTTCTAAGTTTTGAAGCAGATTGTATGGCCTTTTGGTAATGTGCTCCTTCCATTTCTAATCCAATTACATTCCAGGTAGAATCATGAAAAAACTTTAAGATATCTCTATTTTGCAAAGACGTTCCTAAAACTGTAATCATTGCTCCATCATAGATATCAATGCCATGGCCTTCTAGTTCTTTCTTTTTTAACTGGTTTTTAAACGGATAATTATCTGCTGTTCCTTCAAAGACATGAGCAGATGGTATCATTATATCCCCTTTTCCTCCTTCAAGAATACCTGCTTTACCCATAATAGAAATAGATTTAACATCTATATGTGTTTTGTTTCCTTGAGAAGTAATATATGGCTTTAATAGCTCATCCATAGTTTCGTATGCCTGCTCACCAAACGCATAATCCATAACAATGATCACTGGCTTTTTATCATCTTCGATATCAGCAATCAGATTTTTATATTCACCATCAGCATAATGAGCAGTATCAAATATCTGAATATTAATATTTGCACCACTATGATCTTCTAGGTAAGTCATTCCTTTTTGCAAGGCTAACTTTCGCACTTTTGCTCTTAATTTATCATTTTTATTGTCGCTTAATGATTCATAAACATCAAAAGTGCTTTTATCTTTTAATTCTGTTTTTAATGCTATTGGAGCATATAAAGCATTCATTACACTATGCATATTAGCACTGATAATATGGATTGGGCGGTGTAATAAATTTAGTTCTTCTAGTTTATTTTTAATTGTATTTGCCCAAATCTCTCCATGAATATGATGACCTAGTCTTTCTCTTAAAACCGGACTAAAAGTTACGATTCTCTTTTCATCTTCAATTGATTCTTCTATGGCCAATTTACCTAGCCAATAAATAATATCTAAAAACCGTTCTTTGTTTTCTGGACAAGAAAAATTACCATATACAGAAGAAACCTCCTCGAAGGTTCTTCCTAAAATATTAGCTGTATGGGTCAAAGCCACTTCTCTTTCGGCCTTGGTCAAATCTTTTTTAGAAGTTACAGCTTTTTCTAATTTCTGCCAATCTCTGGTAACATTACCCTGCTCATTAATCACCACTCGATTCATGATCTTATGCGATTCTATAAACAAAAATGTAAGGTGTGTAAGGATATCATAAATTTCTGAACGCCCTCGGGTGATCTCGATATTCATTTGCTCTTCATCTATACGATAACAGTTCCTGCGTCTTTTGGGAGGTACTATGGCTTTAAAATGAGAATTTTTATACCCTTCATCACTGGTTAAGTTAATATATCTACACTCTTCAATACCAAATGGTAAACGATCAATAACATAGAGTAATCCATTAAGCTCTACTTTTTCTTCTGCGACAGAACCATAAATTTCTGGACGAAGTGTTAATAGTGCTTCTCTAAGTGTATCCCCAGAAACACCCATAGGTTTATAAAAACCTCTATTAAAAAGATGACGCATAGTTATGTACATGCGTTCAATTGCGCTAGAGCTTTCCTGAGCTCTCGTTCTTCCTTGTAATATAAGATTTGCCATAAATTTTTCCTAGCAAATATAAGTATACTAACCGAACATTAAAATTCAATTAGGACTATTTGTCTATTATAGTAGTGAGTTTGTCTACAATATTTCTATCATTAGAAAGTCTTGGAAGTTTATTTTGACCTCCTAGTTTACCCACAGATTTCATATAATCTTTAAATCCATCTTTTGGAACAGGAGTTATTTTTAATGTTCTCAATATATTCCCTTCGATCAAATCATCATAATAAGAGTTCTGTTTTCTCAATGAGCTCTCAATTTCTAAAGTTAATTTTCTTATATCCTCTGGAGTTTCTCGAAATTCTATAAACCATTCGTGATATGGTAGTTCGCCCTGATTTGGATTAACCTGTGGCGCTACTGTAAAATCATTAATCATTATCCCGGTAGCTTCTATACCATCTTTAATTGCTTGATCCACTTCTTTACCAATCACATGTTCTCCGAATGCTGAAATAAAATGCTTTATTCTACCAGAAACAACTACTTTATATGGTGATGTATTTGTAAATTGTACTGTATCTCCAATATTATATGCCCATAATCCAGCATTAGTAGAAACAAGCATTACATAATTTACTCCTATTTCAACCTCACCAATAGTTAATCTCCTTGGGTTTTCTTCAAAAAATTCATCTGCCTTTACAAACTCATAAAACATCCCCGAATCCAGTTGCAATAGCATTCCTTTTTCATTCTGACTGTCCTGAAACGCAAAAAACCCTTCTGAAGCCGGATACAATTCGATACCTGCTACTTTTCTGCCAATTAATTTTTCGAATGTAGCTTTATAGGGTTCAAAATTTACACCACCGTATATAAAAAGCTCGAAACCTTTAAAAAGTTCTCCTATGGTTTTGTTTGCCTTTTGCTGCAGTTTTTCAAAATACATTTGTACCCATGGTGGAATACCGCTTATCACTGTCATATTTTGATGTACCGTTTCTTCAACAATGGCATCAACTTTTTGTTCCCAATCTTCAATACAATTAGTTTCCCAGCTAGGCATTCTGTTCTTTTGAAGATATTTTGGTACATAATGTGCTACTATTCCCGAAAGTCTTCCTAGTAATATTCCATTCTTTTCACTCATCTCTGGACTCCCCTGAAGGAATATCATCTTGCCATCAACAAAATCAGTTTTTCCTGTTTCTTCAATATAGCACAAAATCGCATTACGAGCTGCTCTAACATGAGTAGGCATAGAGTCTTTGGTAAGAGGAATATATTTTGCACCACTTGTAGTTCCTGATGTCTTAGCAAAATATAATGGTTTTCCTGGCCAAAGTACATCGTTCTCACCAGCTACAACACGATTTACATATGATTTTAATTCTTCATAATCTCGTATTGGGACATTTTGAGTAAAATCTGAATATGTTTTTATCTGCTGAAAATTATGATCTTTACCAAAGGCCGTGTTTTCTGCTTTTTCTATAAGCCTTGCAAAAACTTGTTCTTGAGTTTTTATTGGGTTTGATGCCCATTTATTAATTTTTTTGCGAATTCGCCTAGCAAATACTTTAGCTCCTAATGTTTTTAAGGACATAGATAATTATTGTTCAAAATCAATAAAGTTAGAAGGATCTGTTGGGTATCCATCTCGCCATAATTCAAAATGTAAATGAGGCCCGGTAGATAATTCTCCTGTCGAACCTGCTGTAGCAATTACTTCTCCGGCCTTAACCTGTTCTCCTTGTTGCTTGGTTAGAGAAGCATTATGTTTATATACTGTAAGTAAATTATTGCTATGCTTAAGTATAATTACATGACCAGTCTCTGCAGTCCATTCAGAAAAAATTACAGTTCCAGAAGATGCTGCTTTTACCGGAGTATCTTTGGGGACTGCTACATCTATACCATAATGTTTTTCATTCATGTTATAGTTAGAAGTGATATTACCTTTTACTGGAGGAAATAATGAAAAATCAGAGCTTGATTTTTCACTTTCGAATAGGCTATATTTATCTTCCTTAGATACTTCTTCACGAAGTTGTATATCTTGTTCTGAAGGTTTAAGATCCACCTCTTCAGGGTTTAACTTTTGGGATTGTATTGCAGAATCAATATCAAATTCTACAGTTTTTACATCTCCTGTAAGTACTTTTCTGATTGATTTATAATATTCCTGATTAATATTAATTACCGACTCCAGAGAATCTGTAGTAGCTACTAATCTGGTAGCTCTTAAATTGAGTGATGTAGAAGAATATCCTGGAATATATTCTCTAAGCGGGGTAAATGCAATCAAAAAGGTAGTTCCTGCTACCAAGACAATTGAGGTAATCGTAACCATTACAAAAACATTAAGCCTGTTTAATTTAAATGATATTCGTTCCTCAAAAGTATCCTCATTAAGGATAACCAAGCGGTACTTATTAAGCAGCTTCTTGGTGATTTTTTTTTGTTCTTTGTTCTTTTTTGCCATAGATTACATCTTCAATAAAGAATGTTATCAAATCGGTATCATTAATCGCAAATATACATAATGAACTCATCTTGGGTTTACCTTTTACCTGCGAAATTTACATTTTACCTTTTAATTTTGTCTTTTTATCAAATTACTTCATTGTTATTATATTCAAAAACGGTTTGTTCATCAAAGAAAATCAAACGTGTGAAGTGCAAATATAAATCAGAGAAAAATTCAACTTATCCATATTAAAACACAACGGTTTTGATATGTAAATCGTCTATCGGTTTTGATAAAATTGATATAAAAATCCGTTTTTTAACAGCTAAAAACATATATTTAATCATTTCTTGCTAACTTTGTAATCTAATAGTTAAGATCATGATATTATCTAGTATATTTTTAGGAATGATTGGCCCATGGCAAATTGCTCTAATTGTAGCAATTGTGTTGCTTTTGTTTGGTGGAAAGAAAATCCCCGAGCTAATGAGAGGCCTTGGTAGTGGTATAAAAGAATTTAAGGATGCCTCAAAAGAAGAAGAAGAAGATCCTAAGATTGATGAGAAAAAATAATTTTTGTATTTAAATATATAAAAAACCCAGTTCCTAGGAACTGGGTTTTTTGCTATTTACTTATTGCTTGTTATTTCATTTATAACTGTCTTTTTTATTATTAATTCTGCAAGGACTAGGTTTAGAATCCATGAGATCCATGAATCAACCCTGTATGCTTCTATAAATTTCATATCAAGTACAAATAGAAGTATTGGCATCCACAATCTAAATGTAACTCCAACAAAGGTTACTGCATAACTTCGAATCATCCATCTTTGATGTTTTTTGATATTTCTTTTTCGAATTGATATATACGCTATTATCGTTGTAATCAACCAAGCAATACTCATCCCACTAAAACCAAGTTTAGCAATTATTCCACCCGTGGCATAAACAGCAATATAAAAACCTGTAATACCACTCACAAGTACTAGGATAACATAAATTTTACCTATAGTCCTATGTAACCCTATATTTTTGACTCTAAACTTCTTTATAAATAAGGACCATCCAATGATAAGTGCAACTCCTCCTAAAAAAATATGCATATAAAATGCAAAATTCCAAATGACACTCGAAAGCAATTCTTCACTTTTGTGTCCTAGTAAACCCGTATTAGTATCAACAGCTAAAAAAGTTAAAGGATATAATCCTATAGAAATGGCAAGAATTGCGAATACAACCCAGACTACTTTTTTATACCTAATTTGTCTTATACTATTTATCAAAGCCTGGGTAGTAATTATTCCTTTTAACCTCATGAGTATCTCTTTTAATAATTGATTGATATTAATACAAACATAGGCGTACCAAAGGACGTAAACGCCTCAACTTGCAATCTGGGACTTACTTAGCATCATATTACTAAAAGAAAAATTTATTTTATAGCTGATTTGGCATATTGAGAAGGAGTTTTGCCTGTCCGTTTTTTGAAATATCGATTAAAAGATGATTTAGAATTAAAGCCGCAGTCATACGCCAAAGCCAACAAAGTAAATTGTTGATTATTATTTATCTTAACTAACCTCTTGAATTCTTCAACCCTAAAAGTATTAACAAAATCGTAAAAATTCTTTCGTTCTTTTTCATTAATTGTTTGAGATAAATAGTTAGGATGAACATCAAGTTTAGATGCAAGATCATTTAAAGAGAGTGTACTATCCTTATACAATCCCTCTTCGATCATTAATTTCATTAAATTTTTATACAAATCTTCAGCTAATTTATCTGTTAATCCAGATTTTGCATACTTTTCTTTTTTGGTTTTTGTTTCAGAAGATTTCATATTAACCTCATCCAAAACTAGTGTTTTACTATTGAAAACGACTCTTTGTTGTACTCCAAAAAAACCAATTAAAATCACAAAAACCGAAACTCCGATAAAAATATAAGTATCATTATTTGTTAATATTACGACACTCCAAATCCCTCCAAGACCATAAGTTAAGAACTGTAACCATTTTAAATTAATTTCTTCAATATCGGAGAATTGATCACGAATATTTTTTCTGTGCTTAATTAATAATATATTCGACCAAAACACATAGGCTATTCCTGATATAAAAATTAATGCTAGTCCAAAAATTCTAAATGTTTCATATTCTTCACCTCGATTTCCAAACACTTCTATTTTTTGTGCACCAGAAAGTAAAAAAAAGTTAGTAAGATAGGTATATCCAAAAATAGCTGGTAACAAATGTAATGCTGCCATCCAGTTATTTTTTGGAAATTGATTTGTAACCGAAGAAACATAGAAATATAGAAAAACGCCATGAAATAGTGGTAAAGGAGTTTCTATCGCTAATAGATGAGGCCAATTATAAATCTGCCCTGTATGATCAATGTAAAATAAAAAAAGGTGTACTGCCATCAAAAGCATCCATATAAAAAGAAAGATGTCTGATTTTGATTTGCTCCTTTTATTAAGAAGTAATGCAGAGATAAATAAAGCTATACTTATACCACCAAAATATATCATTTTTTAATCCACAAGTGATAATTGAATTCTCTTTCTGCTTATATCTACTTCTATTACGGTAACCATCAAGTGTTGTTGTAATTGTACCACGGCATTGACATCACTAATAAATTCGTTTGCCAGTTTTGAGATATGAATTAATCCACTTTCTTTAATCCCTATATCGACAAAACATCCAAAATTTGTAATGTTATTTACAATTCCCGGTAGTTTCATTCCTGTTTTTATGTCTTCTATGGTTTTTACATTAGGATCAAATTCAAAGACTGTCACTTTTTTTCTAGGGTCCACACCCGGTTTTTCTAATTCTCTAACAATATCGGTTAATGTAGGAAGTCCTACCTCATCGGTAATATAGTTTTGTAGTTTGATTTTTGTAATAGCCTCTCTATTTCCTATTAATTCACTTATAGGAACTCCCGCATCTTTTGCCATTTTCGAAACTAATTTATATCGCTCTGGGTGCACTGCAGAATTATCAAGTGGATTTTTAGGGCTGGTAATTCGTAAAAAAGCTGCTGCTTGTTCATAAGCTTTTCCTCCTAGTCTAGGTACTTTTTTGAGTTCCTCACGTGATTGTATTGCTCCATTTTCTGATCGATACGTTACAATATTTTCTGCAAGCTTTTCACCAATACCCGAAACATAGCTTAGTAGCGGGACACTAGCGGTATTTACATTAATACCCACACCGTTTACACAACTCATTACTACGGTATCCAATTCATTTTTGAGCTTAGATTGATCCACATCATGTTGATACTGCCCCACTCCAATAGCCTTTGGGTCGATTTTTACTAATTCTGCCAAAGGATCGGCTAGCCGTCTTCCGATAGATACTGCACCACGTACAGTTACATCATAAGTTGGAAACTCGGCTCTGGCAATTTTGGATGCCGAGTATACCGAAGCTCCGCTTTCATTTACCATAAATACCTGGATTGGTTTCTCAAATGGTATTTTTTTAATAAAAGCTTCTGTTTCTCTGGCAGCGGTTCCGTTTCCTATTGCAATAGCTTCAATCTTATATGCATTTACCAGAGATCTGATTTTTTTGATTGCTCCTGTTACTTCTCGTTGTGGAGGATGGGGATAAATATTCTCGTTATGTAGTAAATCACCTTGATTGTCAAGACAAACCAGTTTACAACCTGATTTAAAACCCGGGTCCAAAGCCAATATCTTCTTTTGCCCAAGTGGCGAAGCCAACAGTAATTGTTTTAAGTTTTGTGCAAAAACCTTTATAGCATTATCATCAGCTTTTTCTTTAGATTGATTGAGTACCTCTGTAGAAATTGCCGGTGTTAATAATCGTTTATAAGCATCAGAACTAGCCAAAAACATATGGTCTGTACAAGCTTCGACATTAGTTTTGATCATCACATCGTCTATAATATCTAATGCATCGCCTTCTGGCACCGTAATTTTTACTCTTACTATTTTTTCATTTTCGGCTCTTAAAATTGCTAGTAAGCGATGTGAAGGACATTTATGAAGTGGTTCTTCCCAATCAAAATATTGTAAGTATTTCTGAGCAGCTACATCATCCTTTTTTGTCTTAATTACTGTAGAAGCTATTGTAGCTTTGCGTTGATATAATCTTCTCAGCCTATTTCTTATTTTTTCATCTTCATTAATCCATTCTGCTATAATATCTCTTGCTCCTTGCAATGCTAACTCTTCACTAGTAATAGTATCGTTTAGGTACTGCGACGCGACAAAAAGAATTTCTTCTTCTCTTTGCTGCATAATGATCTTAGCCAAGGGTTCTAATCCTTGTTCTTTGGCAACAGAAGCTTTAGTTTTTCTTTTTTTCTTATACGGTAAATACAGATCTTCTACTTGTGTAAGTGTATCTGCAGATAGAATTTTTTTCTCTAATTCTGGTGTTAATGCTTCTTGCTCCTTGATCGTGGCTAATACACTTTCTTTTCTTTTTTGAAGAGCTTCAAAGGCAGCTTTAAACTTTACTATTTCGCCAACAGCCACCTCATCAAGGTCTCCAGTCATCTCTTTACGATATCTAGAGATAAACGGAATCGTAGCCCCATCATCTAGTAAGGAAATAGTTTTAGCAATTTGTTTTTCTGAAACAGGAATCTGCTTTGCTATAAAAGAAACGATACTCATAAAATCAAGTTTTAGAATCGCTAAATATAATGCCAAAAATGGCGGATTATTTTATGCGGAAGAGAAAGTTTTCTACAATTTTTTAGAAAATTGCTTTTATACATACAAGACGTATCACAAAATTCTAATTCAGATGTATTGTTTGAATCTTGGAGATCAAACTTCCATCACTTCCCATTCCTTCAATAAAAAGTGTAATATTCTCTAAGTTGGTATTCTTAATCTTAAACGTTCCTAAGCCGTCCTTATTAAAATCAACCCAAGGTTGCCAATGAATCAAACCATAGTCTATAAATCCCAAATCAAGATAGTTTGAATATCCTGGATTATAAAACTCTTTAACAGGTTCAAATCCTTTTTCCATTGTGTATCCTACAGAATTTTCATCAATGTCAATTTTTGATCCTAAAGGAACTTTTCTAGTATATATCCTTATAGATGCCCCTGCGCCCCCTCGGGCACCCAAACCATAACTTATTTTATCAATATAAATTCTATCTACTTCATTAGTTCGTAATACTGTTAACATACTTTTATCGCCTCTTAACTCAACATTATCCACAAATACAGGAACCTGAGTTGGAAAATTTATAGAACTTGGTGCACGGCTGTAAATAACTACATCTGAAGTAGCTGGTCTCTGATCGCGTATAAAAAAGCTTCCAACAGACTTAATATAGTCTAATATCACTGGAAAATCCCTTGCCATCCTAGGAGTGATTTTTTTAGAATTATTTTTAATGTATTTAAGTATTGGTACTTTACTTGTGTTTTCTGATTCTTCTTTACTTTTTGCCTTCAACAAAACTTCATCTAAAACCTCAACATTATCGGCAATAAACCCTTTAGGAATCTTTATGTTCTTGTTTATATTTTTGCTTTCTATATTATTTTGTTGTGAAATAACAATATCATTAAGTGGCTTTTTATGCTGATCTAATAGTATTTGTAAATATAATCTTGGCTCTACAAAAATATCATCAGAGGTTACCCCAGAAAGCTTAATTTCTTCCCCTTTTTCAGGAAAGAAATTAGGTAATTCAAAAGAATTTGTATTATCAACATCAATAAAATTACCTTTTTGATATGTAGTTGGATGCATATATAATTTATATATATCATCTTTGTTCTTACCTTGTATTTTTCCTTTTAGTATATACCCCTGATTAAATTCATACAACATGTTAGGCTTATTATTAAAGATGGTATTCCAACTATACTTACTCCAACCTTGAGTAATTAATAATAAATCAAGATCATATCTTTTTTTTCTGTCTATATCAGTAAAATAATATATTTCATTCTCTATAAAACCTTTTAAGTAAGGTCGTAATACCATTGCCGAATAAATATTATCGTTTGGATTATATGATTTTGTGCCTTCAGGTAATACAGAAATACTTAGATCATATCTAACTCCTTTTTTTGTAGGCACCTTGATATTTATTAATAAAGAATCTTTTATAGTCTTCTTGCTAGAAGCACTAATGTCCTCAACAGTTTTATCAAAAGAATTAAACAATAATCTTTCTGCAATAGGGGTTTTCTCTTTAAATACGGTTAGTGTATTTATTCCTGGATAAAACACGTCTTTTTTTAATGAAATCCTCCTCTTTACTTCGTTAGGTAAAAAATGCAAAGGGATTTTCTTAGATAAGTGATTTTGTTTAACTAATAAATAATAATGATCACTGGCTAAATCCTCTAATGTTCTTGTATTGGTATTAAATTCTACCAACGTATGATCTGTTGCCATATTGTCAACTCTTATAGCTATTCCTTTATCATATGTTTGAGGAAATGGTATTTGTATTTTCTCGCCATTATTGAGTTCTACAATTGCTTTATATTTTTTATCTAATCTTGGACGTATATTAAATTTGCCCATCCCAAATTTATTTGAACCAAATGAAATGATTTTATTTCCCTTATCATCAAAAACATAACCATTTTCAAAATGCACTCCATAACCTCTACTATTAATCAGTTTAAAACCAACGCTATTATCTGTGTCTGAGACTAGATAACCACCTTCAGGAAGTAATTGAAAATCATATCTTAACTTTTCTGTTAAAACTTCTTCAGGATTGGGTTCTTTTATGATCTCTATTTTCTTGGTATAGGATTCGTCTTCTATAAAATTATTCATCCAGTTCGTTGATACTCTCATATAGTAATTACCATTATTCCAAGTAGAATCAATTTTTATATTACCTCTAAAATTACCTCTGGAACCAAAAAACAAACCATTATATAGTTCCTTTCCTTCCTGATTGAATAATTGAACATTAAAATTTGTTGAACCAAAAGATGGAAGATTATTTTGTCGATCATAAGCATAGCCTTTAAACCATACTTCTTCTCCATTAACATAAGTGCTTTTGTCCAAATGCAAGTATAATGTTTCTCTAGGTATACTGAAGTAATCATTATTAGCTTGTTGTGCAGAGCGTGATAAACTATTATTCTGAGCATTTAATCCTATAGAAAGGAAGAACAATAGTAGTGTTGTAAAAAAGTGATTCATAAGCCCCTATTTATATTTTATTTCTCTAGTATATGAAATCCTTAAAACTCATATTAATTAACTGCTAAGGTTTTAACTAGATTTTTAGTTAAAAATGTCCTTTCAGAATTAAAAAACTAATAGTAATAAGGTTAAACTGTTTTTATAACTAGTTGTCAATTAAAAAACAGTAGATATTAAATTTCTGTAATGTCTATAAGACTTAATCGAATTTTACCGTTTTTATAATTGCTTCAAGTTCAAATATATTATCTCTTTTACTTACCGAAGGAGCAAATACAAAGCCTTCTAATACCATTAATCTATTATTAGCAATGTCTTCTATAACATAATTAACAAATGGGCCCGACATAAAACGATCTTTGATCTCCCAGATTCCTTTGGTCTCGAAAGTAAATCTATTGTCTAACTCAATTTCATAAAGATAAGGTGCATAAGCCTCTTCGGTAATGAAATGACCAACTTCTGGGGTAGGAATTTTCACTGTTCCCATAGAATCTCTCATTTTTATGATACTAGAAACTGTATTAGAATCTTTGGTAACCGTTCCTAGTGGTAATTCATAGATCATAAGATTCATACTACCATGCTTAATATTTTTACGAATCCAGAAAAACTCATTTTCTTCAATAGCGATACGATATGCTGAAGGGATGTTTAAAGTGATTCCCATTTTTTCTTGTAACTGTGGAATCCTCTCTAAGGACTTTTTAATAATCGCTTGTTTTTCCTTAATTTCGATAGATTTATATTTCGAAATGATCTTTTCATGATTCTCTCGAATCAAAGTAGCAATATCTTCGTTTGTGGCTCCAGAGATTACTACGCCAATTTGAGGGTTAGAAAATTTGTTTTTTAACAACCCATATTTGTTTTCTCCTTCATTTTGTTTTTCAATCCAAAGAAAAATACGACTCTGTTTTGCGAGGCCGGTAAACGTTTCCTTTGGCATTTGTCGCAATGTAAACAAAGGTTCTTCTTGGGGTAGACCTGGTACTTCGGCTCCAAAATATTTTCTAATGGTATCACCAACATTACTGTTCCATAGTTCATTATCTACAACTACAGAAAGATGATTTATTCTTCCATTAGAGTGTGCCATAGATTCCTGGCTCTTCTGGTTTTCATCTTTTTTAACCTCTGTACAGCTAACGATACAAAGCATGCAAATAATTGCGAGGGATAATTTTCTCATAAGGTAGATAATATTAGCGGTTATGATTTTGAAAGTTTCAGTGTCATACCTGGTTTTATACCACTACCACTAATATCGTTCCAATTTTTAAGATTTTCGACAGATACACCTTTAAATTTTTGTGAAATGCTCCATAAAGTGTCTCCCGTCTTAACGGTATACACCTCTGAACTATTAGCTGCAACCCTAGTTAAGACTTTTTTTGTTGTGGTTTTTCTGGGTTTATCTACTACTGGTCTACGAGGATAAATGGTAAGACGTCGACCAATTTTAAGATTATTACTTCGTAAACCATTCCATTTTTTAATTTGACTTACTCTAACGCCATAGCGTCTTGCTATTTTTCCTAAATAGTCGCCACTACGTACTCGATATCGAATCCGATCATTTGCCTCTCGGTATTTAGGTAATGGTTTTTCGCGTTTATCAAATTCTGCCTTAGCTAATGTATAGATTTGATCTTCATTAGTAACAAAAGAACCAATTTTATCCAATGGTAATCGCAATACATAATCTTCATCTTTGATATATGGAATGATATCTAGTTTATAAGAAGGGTTTAGAAATTGCAATTCTTCAATATCAATATTTATATATTCTGAAACCTGATCTAATGTGATCATTTGTTTAACTCGTATGGTGTCGGTTTCAAAATATGCAAACTCGGGTTTTCTGGGTTTAAAACCATGTTTGTCTGCATATTCAAAAATATACATTGTTGCCAAAAAAGCAGGTAAGTATCCTGCAGTTTCTCTAGGAAGATTATGTCTGATATTCCAATAGTTTGTATATCCACCACTACGGCGAATAGCCTTGGTTACATTACCAGGACCTGAATTATACGAAGCCAAAGCAAGATCCCAATCTCCAAATACTTTATACAAATTAGAAAGATACTTGCAAGCAGCTTTGGTAGACATAATTGGATCCATACGTTCATCGACATATGAACTTACCTCTAAACCAAACATTTTACCTGTACCAAACATAAACTGCCATAATCCTGTAGCTCCAACTCTGGACTTTGCTCTAGGTTTTAAAGCAGATTCTACAATAGCAAGGTATTTTATTTCTAAAGGAATATTTTGATTGTCTAGCTCTTGCTCAAAAAGTGGAAAATAAAATTCGCTTAGTGCCATTAAGCGCTCTAAATGTTCGTGCCTGTTTTTTAAATATCTTTTGATAACACTTTCTAATGAGGTATTATACTCTACATTAAAAGGAGTGCGCGCATTTAATGCTGCTAATCTTGCTTTTAAAGTATCAGTAGGAAGATCAACATATTCTACTGGTTCATATTTCAGTTCGGTAACTGATTTGTAAATAGTATCAAAAAGGTTAGAGTTATATAATTCCTGTTTCCAGATAGAATCTAACTGCGACATCCTGGGATGGTCATTTGCTACATAAATTACACTGTCTTTTGCACTCGTCGATGTTAACGTAGTTGTTTGTAGTTCGCCAGTTGTTTTGATTACTTGAGTTGTATCTACTACCCGAACTGTATTTTGTTTTATGTCCTGGGTCTTACTAAGTACAATCTCCTTGGTGTTTTTAGGATTTGATTGTTCCTCTGATGATGTTTCTTGTCCCGCTAATGAAATCGAAACTAATAAAAAAGAAAGAAATAATGTACAATAGTTATTCATTTTACAAATGCATTTGCTTTTAGTTCAACGGAAATTTGGGGACTATCTGTATTGTTTTTAACATGTTATCAACAATACAGCAACGAAAATCGTGCTTTTTTTTCTAAACTGCAAAAAATCAAAGCGTTAAAAACATGAAAAAAACGGTTAAAACAACCGTTTTTTCATAATTTTTACAAAAAATAAGCGTTTTCTTACAAAATTATACCTTATTCATTTTCTATTGCAGCAATTCCTGGTAGTGTTTTACCTTCTAAGCTTTCTAACATAGCTCCTCCCCCTGTAGAAACATAACTTACTTTGGTACCAAAACCAAATTGTTTTACTGCTGCTACAGAATCTCCTCCTCCGACAAGAGAGAATGCTCCATTTTCTGTAGCTTCTGCGATAGAATGTCCTAATGCTATTGTTCCTTTAGAAAAATTTTCCATTTCAAAAACACCTAATGGTCCATTCCATAATATGGTTTTTGATTTTAGAATTACTTCATGAAAAATTTTCATTGTTTCGGGTCCGACATCAAGTCCTTGCCAACCATCAGGAATTGTATTAACAGCAACAACCTTAGTATTTGCGTTATTATCAAATGCATCTGCACCCAATACATCTACAGGAAGGTGAATTTCTACTCCTTTTTCTTTAGCTTTCCTTAAAATCTCTAATGCCAGTTCTTGTTTATCATCTTCACAAATAGAATCTCCTATTTGACCTCCCAAAGCTTTAATAAATGTATAGGTCATTCCTCCTCCAATAATCAAGTGATCTATTTTATCCAGAATATTTTCGATTATTGTAATTTTTGAAGATACTTTTGATCCTCCCAGAATTGCAGTAACAGGCTTCTCTCCGCTTCTTAATACTTTATCAATACTTTCTATTTCTTTTGCTAATAAACTACCAAAACATTTATGCTCAGGAAAAAATTGTGCTACAATAGTCGTAGAAGCATGTGCTCTGTGAGCTGTACCAAACGCATCATTTATATAGATATCTCCCAGCTTTGACAATTGCTCTGCAAAAATTGCATCTCCACTTGTTTCATTAGGATGAAATCTTAAATTTTCTAATAATAGAACTTCACCAGAGTTTAGCGCTGCGACAGCATCTTCTGCCTCCTGACCAACACAGTTAGCTACATATTTGACTTGAACTCCAAGAACATCTGCAACTTTATCTACGATATGTCTTAATGAAAACTCATCCTGAACACCTTTTGGTCTACCTAAATGGGACATTAAGATCGCACTTCCTCCGTCTTCCAAAACTTTAATTATTGTAGGTTTTGCTGCTTGAATTCTAGTATCATCGGTTACTTCAAAATTTTCATTTAAAGGAACATTAAAATCTACTCGAATTAAGGCTTTTTTATTTTCAAAATTAAAATCGTCAATTGTCTTCATGATGCTGAATTGGTTTTTCGCAAACGAAAATAATTCTATTTCATTAAAAACATCAAAATCTGATAGAAAAATTACCCGAAATCAAAGGTAATTTTTCACTTTTATCAAATTTTTATAAAAACCCTTTTTTCAATAAAAGAATCATAGTCAAATAATAGGATTACTGTCAAACCAAAAAAAGATACGATTTTGATATTTATAATAAATTGGGGTTCTTATCCAACTTCATGTTTTTCTTTCTTACTATACCTATTTGTTTCGATTTCTTAGAATTAGAATACGATAAATCTTTGATGCTATTAACATCATATTTGTCTTGGCAAAATACCATAATAGTATTTTATGTTAAAAATTATTTCTATATTGTATATGCAAAAACACTAAACAACTAACTAATTATGAGTAATTTATCCGCACAAACACCAAAAAAAATTACAGTAATCATAAGTATTGTACTTGTTCTTTTAGGCCTTCTAGGTTCACGTATTCATCCTGTTTTGGCAGAAAATAGTAATTGGCTCGTACTTGCAGGATATGTGCTTCTTCTACTAGGAGTTTATCTAAAAGGGCTGTGATTTTCGGTAAAGATCAATACCTATCAAAATTCGTTTAACCCTGATTATTTTATAGAAAAGATTTTCTAGTAATATATAATGACTAATACTTAGTACAAATACATGTCCTAAAGTCAAATAAATACTACATCTTCTAATTCCTATATTGATATTTTAGAGGTTGCTCATTTTTTATCAGGTTTTATATCTTATAGATCTGCTTTCTTTTTTAGGTATCCCTTATATTTGCCTATGCTTTTCTCAGAAATTTTAGGCTTAAAACATATCAAAAGCTATTTGACCACTAGTGCTAATCGTCAAAGAATACCTCATGCCCAGCTTTTTGTTGGTCCTAATGGTAGTGGAACATTGCCTATGGCTATTGCCTATGCACAGTATGTCTTGTGCCAAAATCAAAATGGAGAAAATACAGATGGTCTCGAGGCTTGTAATGTAAAGTTTGATCATCTCGCGCATCCCGATTTACATTTTGTATATCCTGTTGCTGTAAACGATAAGGTGAAAAAACACCCTACATCGGATCAATTTGCAGAAGAGTGGAGACATTTTGTAAATGAAAATCCATACGGAAGTATTTTTGACTGGTATCTTTCTCTTGGAATTGAAAAAAAGCAAGGTCAGATTGGAGTAGATGAAGCACTTGAGATCGTAAAAAAACTTTCGCTAAAAAGCTATGAAGGAGGTTATAAAATAATGTTGATCTGGATGGCTGATAAAATGAATATTGCAGCTTCTAATAAGCTTCTCAAATTAATTGAAGAGCCTCCTGCAAAAACCATATTTATACTTATCGCAGAAGATGAGGAGCAACTTATACAAACTATTAGATCCAGATGTCAAGTATTACATTTTCCTCCTTTGGGAGAACAGGTAATAAAAGAAGCGCTTCAGAAAAAAGAGAATATTTCTGATGGTGATGCTTTAAAAATAGCACATCAGGCTAATGGTGATTATAGTAAAGCTTTACACCTGCTACATCATGATGGTGGTGATGATCAATTTGAAGATTGGTTTATACAATGGGTGCGTACAGCATTTAAAGCCAAGGGAAACAAGTCTGCTGTAAATGATCTAATCACCTGGAGCGAATCTATTGCTGGTACAGGAAGAGAAACACAAAAAAAATTCCTAAAATATTGTCTGGATTTTTTCAGACAAGCTATGTTACTTAATTATGGTGCAGAAGATTTAGTCTTTCTAGAACCAAATACAAATGGTTTCAAATTAAAAAACTTCGCTCCTTTTGTACACGGAGCCAATATTATGGACATCTGTAATGAACTTCAAGATGCTGCTTATCATATAGAACGAAACGGTAATGCAAAAATCATCCTCACAGATCTTTCTATAAAACTTACCCGATTATTACATAAAAAAAGTTAATCACGCTTAGTGTACTGCCTATTAACCCTTAAGAATACTAAATTAGAAATCAGTGTTTTTAGTCTCAAATCTTATTCTATATTTGATATCCTAAACTAATCTCACATGGATAATTTTATAAATAATATTGTTTCAATAACTATCTTATTATTTCTTCTCATTACTTTTTTGCAATCTGGTATCGATAAAATAATCGATTGGAAAGGAAATCTTAGTTGGTTAAAAGAACATTTTGCATCTACTTTTATGGGTAATATGGTTCCTCTTCTTTTAACAATTATTTTAATTATTGAAATGATTACGGCGGTATGTTGCGTTATTGGTATGTATTACCTTATTACAGATAACATTACATGCTATGCTGTTTTAGCTATGTTTTTAGCCTGTATAACGCTCTTAATGTTGCTTTTTGGACAAAGAGTAGCAAAAGATTATCAAGGAGCTTTAACAATCACCTGTTACTTTATAGTAGCCATCTTTGGGTTATACGTTGTTTCTTTATAAAATACTTTATAATATAGAAGGGCACTAATTAGTGCCCTTCTAGTCTCCCGCCTTATGTAATAAAACTTTTTTAGAATAAAATAGTAATACCAACCTGGTGTGGGTAATATTTCACCTCTTCTCAAATACAGAATGGACTTTCTATTACATAAGGCGGGTTAAAGAAATAAATATTGGGGAATATTATTTCTTTACTATTTTAGTGATAATTTCCTTCTTATTTTTTGTTAAGATCTTAACAAAATAAATACCATCACGAAGATTAGCAATATTGTATATGTTTTCTGTAGTTTCTATTACAAGTTTGCCATTCTATCATAGATTTTTATACTGGTAACCTTTGTATTTACATTTATAATTCGTTTGGTGCATGTGTGAGACCATCTACTGTTTCATTTAACCCAACAATGCTATTTCCTATTGTCTTTGACTCGCCTTTTATTGTAATGGTACTATTTAAATATGGAATTAAAAGGCATTTTGATAACTAAAACAGAGCTAGAAAGGATAGTAATGCTACATAATAATTTTTTCATGTTTTGGGTTTTAAGAGCTATAAATATTTAAATAAAATCACACAAATATTAGTTTAATAATATAGTATTGAAGCTCATTTATATTTGTTAAAAATACAATGGAGTAACTAAATAAAAATCACGGTTTTCAGGGGTTTTACATCTTGAAGTTTGTTGAAGAAACTAAATAATCAAAAATATATGGATAAATAATTTAAATAAAAAAACCTGCTTAAACAAAGCAGGTTTTTAGAATTTCTTTTAAAATCTTATTAATATGTACATCCACATTTACTTTGTCTACAACCAAAATCGAATCCTAACGTGATCATGTGCGACCCTGCTGCAGAGGTAGGTTGTAAAACTTCGTTTACATTAATCTGATATCCATAAGCAACATAAAAATTAGCTTTTTTGATTCCTAACATAGGAGATACAGAAAGTGGTTTAAAATCCTGATCAACCAAAGATCGAAGACTAACTCCTATCCAATAATAATCTCCACGGTGCATTTTACGAACCTTTAGATTAAGATCAGCTGTAGAACGACCATCTCCAGCAAAGTTTTGGTATAGTATAGACGGTTCTACCTCGATATCACTAAATCTATGATAGAATGTATATCCAGTATACAGATAATAGTTCTGTATTTGAGAAGGTTCTGTTGGATTAAAATCATCTATCTCTTTCTGTAATAAATTCACAGCATTGGCGCTCAAAAAGAAACGACCAATACGATATAATAATCCAATATCAAAATTAGAATCATTTACACTTATATCTGCTAATCCAGGATTAAATGGGTTATCAGGGTCTCCATTATTAAACTTTGAAGTATCAATACCAAATTGGGTGAACTTGTAGCTAATTCCAAATGATAAGTATTGATTATTGTATTCGTTAAGTGTTAAATGGTGAGCAAAAGATAACTGAATCCCTTTCTGAGTAGTAAATCCATTCTGATCATTAAACAGAATAGCACCTACACCCGAACGGTCTGATATTCTACCATCTATTGATAAGGATTGTGTACCTGGAGAATCCTCGATACTAACCCACTGCTCAAAACCTGAAGCTCTGATCTGCCAACAATCTCCAATACCCGCATATGCCGAGGATATCAAATATGGGTTATCTGCGATATATTGATTTTGTACAGGGGCAAAAAACTCCTGGGCAAAAGTACAATAACTTGCAAATAGGCTAAATATGATAATATACTTCTTCATCTAATATTAAAAATTACAGATCATTAACTTTTCTCTTTCTATACCATTTGGCTTTTTATCCATATAGTCTTATAACTTACTAAGGCTCTATATATTATCTATATAATGTAAAGTGGCCTGTAAATTCTCTATTATCTACGTCATTCAGAATTATAGAATACCAATAATCTCCTGATGGAAGTTGTTTTCCTTGGTATAAACCATCCCATCCTTGTTGGTCTCCTTTAAATTCCGCTAGCATTCTTCCATATCTATCAAAGACGATTACTTCCATGTTTTCAAAGAAGAAAGGATCATCTATATTAGGAGTAATCTGTCTAGGGTACCAGAAACGATCTTCTGCTGTACTATTAGGACTATCCGGTGTAAAGTAGTTAGGAATACGAATATTAATATACGTCAGATTCTGAATCGTAAGTACCTCACAGCCATCTGCATCAACTACGCGTAATACATAATCTGCAGTCTGTCGTATTACAAAAATATTTCCATCTAATTCTGTATAGTCTGAAGGCTCTAATTGATCCAACGTCATTCCATCTTCTAACATCGTAAATGAGAATGCATAGAAAGGAGTATTTTCAAATGGTCTTCCTCCAGATGCTATAATTTGATATTCATTAGGGTCTTCTGGGTTATTGGTCATTTGAGCAACTGGTATTGCCAATGGAGTATACTCAAGAATCTCGATTGTATCTACAGTTCTTGTACATCCTTGGAACTCCATAATACCTTCATACTCTCCTGGAATTACCTCAAAATTACCTGTCAAATTCGAATTGTTAGGTGGATTTGGTGTTCCATTTATACCATTCAAAGTATAAATAATACCTAATCCTTGTGCCTCTTCGACAATATCAAAACTTACAAGATATTGCTCTTCACTAGTCATCACAGGATTCGCAGGATCACTATAGTCAAATATAGGACATACTAATTCTGGTACTAGTTCGCCAGCAAGATTAACGCCTGGTTCAATATCAATATTAAAGGCTCCCTGACAGTTTGCATTGTTTTGTGAATCTCTAATAAATACTGTAGTCGTACCTCCTGGTAGATTATCAATAAATAAATTTGCAGGATCTGTTACGGGTTGATAATTTACACCATCAATACTCCAGAAATAACTTGGATCTGCTGGATTTGCAGGTGGTAATCCTCCTGTAATTGATAAGGTAGCTGTACCATTCATATCTCCTGCACAATCTTCTGGCGTTGTCGAATTTACAGTAGCCAAAATTGGTGCTGGCTCTATAATCTGAATATCAATAATAGTTCTTGGACAACCGTTATCATCTTCTACCTCTACTCGATATGTATCCGCTGGTAAATCTATAAACGTATGCTCATTAAGAGGTGTTTCAGATTCATCTTCAATAAAGGTAAACACTGCAGTACCCGCGCTATTATATAATGAGAAGTAGTATTGTGCAGTACCCCCAACAGCAGTTACTCGTATAGTACCGTCAGTTTCTCCATTACAAGAAATAGGCGTTGCAAATGCTTCTGCTATAAATTCTGCTGGTTGGGTAATATCAAAAGGTGTTACACTATCTACACAGTCTCCACTGGTTACTGTATAGGTATAAGTTCCTGCTGGTAAATCACCAAAGAAACTAGTGGTCTGAGTATCTGTAGCTAATGGGCCGGGTAATGTTACAGCATTACCTAAATAATCTGTACCTGTTACTCGATATCCATAATTACCTAATCCTCCTGTAACACTTGCATCAATAGAACCTGTTGGTTCACCAAAACAAACAATAAACGTGTTACTTAAATCTAGAGTCGTCGCTAATGGAACAGGATCTCGTACTGGTATGGTATTAGAAGCCGGAGAAACACATCCATTTACATCTCTAACAAAGAAGTTATAATCCCCTGCAGGTAAAGTAAATTCATGGACTGTAGGAGAAATATTACCCGCAACAAAGGTTACACCATCACTACTAAACACATATCCTCCAGGAGTTCCTCCTCCTGCAGTAACCGTTATCGGGTTAGGACTAGGAGCAAGACAAGTTATTGGTCCTTGAACCACATCTATCGTCACAACTGGTGGTGCATTAATAACCACAGGATTTTGAGCAAATTCACACGCTAAGTTATCGGTAACCGTAACAATATAGTTACCTGGTTTAAGATCTATCCATTGGAAAGTATCTGTAGTACTTGCAACCGCAGCAGATTGTGAACCATCAGGGAATGTTAACATAAAGAAATATGTCCCTGGTCCCTGACCTCCTGTTGCAGTAGCTGTAATTGTACCATCCTCACTATCAGAACAAGCTAATAGCGTTGGTGCAATTGCATTTAATCCTAAAGGTGTCGGTGGTTGAATATTAATTGTGCCCGTTACCTCACAACCTCTAGTGTCTCTTACTCTTACCACATAATCTATTCCTGCCGGTGCAGTACCTGCATCAAGAAGGAAACCTCCAAATCTTGGATCTGTACCAAATGGTACTAATATCCCTCCTCCTGCATTTTCTAACTGGTATTGTAAAGCTCCAGTACCTCCTCCGGCAACTGCTTCAACAGTAGCATCATCACCAGGGGTACAGGTTTCATCCTGTATTTGATTTACAGTAAGATTAATAACTGGTGGCTGGGTAATGGCAACTGTATTTGTAGGAGTACTACAGAATGGTGTTGCTGTAGCCGTCACTACCACTTCAATATTCCCTGCTTCTAATCCAGTAATTGTATGTGTTCCTGTAGCAGTATTACCTACTCCTGGTGTAACCGTACCCGTTGTTGTATTCGTTGCATTATAACTATATGCTCCTGTATAACCTGTTACCGTTAATACAACAGAACCATCCGCTGGGGCAGTATTAAAACATGTAATATCATTCCCCAAAGCAATAGTCGCTTCAATAGTATCATATACAGGTACATCATATTGTGGCGTAAGAATAGAACATCCTGTACCAATATCAAAAATTTCAAAAATATAGCTGCCTGGTGTTGGTAAACCTGGTAAACTAAATGTAGTACTTGTTGTTGTAGCTCCTCCCGAAACAACATTATTATCTGGTGGGATAACTCCTGTTGTTTCTACAAAGTTAAATGGACCTACACCTCCTGTTATAGTAACTGTAACATCTTGCGTATTCGTATTACAATCAATTGCGGGTCCAGCATTTACTGTAGGATTGCTCATTACCGGGAATACAGGTTGTATCACATCAAAATCGGCAACAGCACAGTTATTATCATCAACAACTGTAATTGTATATGTTCCTGCAACTGGTGCAGTAATTTCATATTGAACTCCTGGTGTTACTAAATCAGAATCTACCACATCGGTTTCTGATCCAGAAGACGAAGGTCCTGTATACGATACATCATAAGGAGCTGTTCCTCCTGTAATCGTAACTATGATAATTGGAGATACAGGATCATTTGTTAGACTACAAGTATAAGATCCAGGAAGACCACTCGCGGCAAGAACAGCCATTGGTCCTCCAACTACTACCTGAATTGCTGGTGCATTAGAACATCCTTTATCAGAAGTAGCAACGATATCATAAGTTCCTGCTGGTAAATTCTCAAATAATGGATTTGACTGTGGTCCTATTAGTACTGGCCCGGCTACAATCTCATATTGATATGGCGGATTATCATCTGCCGTTGGGTCTAAACTTACTAAAATAGTACCATCAGTTCCACTAAAACAAGAAACGGGTGTAGGCGTTCCTGAAGGAATTGGATCTAAGAATGTAGGTACAGTGATATTAAAAGTTGCAGGACAACCTCCTGGAGCAGGTGGATTTGGTCCTATTGCACTATCGTTAACTTCTACTCTATGATTTCCTGGTGGCACATTACTAAACGTAACATCATTTGCACCTGGTACACCAACTGCTTGGGTTACTCCTGCTATAGGGGTACCCGTTCCAGCATCAACTAAACTAAAAGTCCAATTTCCTGGAGTAGCAGAACCACCACTTACTGTAGCTACTACAGTGGCATCTGAAGCACGACAAGTAGGGTCAGTAAAGGTTGCTGTTACTAATAATTCTGGATAAACCGTTATGTCTTGTGAAGCCGAAGGACAGCCATTCTCATCATATACAAATACTCTATATGTACCTGGAGCGGTAACCGTAAATTCATGAGTATTGTTGTTTACACTTCCTGGCACTTGCGGACCAACAGTAGCAACAGGGGTAATCATATTTAATTGGTATGTTAAATCTCCTGTTCCCGGCGCGGGTACATTACTTGTTGCAGTAACTGTAAATGTATAATTATTATCAAAATTACATGCATCATCTACAAACAATGGTATAGGGTTTAATGTAGGTGGTGCTGTAACCGCTGGTATAGCTATTTGTGTTGGTACTATACAACCATTAGCATCTTGTACATAAATCACCCAATCTAAACTCGTTGTCGGGTCTAAACTAAAAGTATCTGTAAGTGCAAATACTGCAGGAGTTGCTGGTGGTGGTCCAGGAACAAGTGTTCCTGCTTCAGCCGCAAAGTTGTATGGTCCAACTCCTCCGTTAGCTTCCATGGTAACTACTGATAATGGATTGTTACAATCAGGAGTAGATATACTCAAAGGACTTAATGTTAATGGGGCTGGTGCAGAAATTGTAACAACGTTTGAGGTGTCATCACATAATAGTGGTGCCGCAGCTGTCACAACAACTGTTATATCTCCAGCTTCCAAACCAGAAATTGTAATAGGTCCTGTAGCAGTATTTCCAGCTCCTGGCGTTACTGTACCAGTAGTCGCGTTAGTTGCATTGTATGTATATGCTCCTGTATATCCAGTAACTGTTAAAGTTACTTCTCCAGCTGTTAAATCATTTACACACGTTATATTAGTTAAAGGCGCTATAGTAGCCTCAATCGTATCATATTCTGGTACATTAAATGTAGGCGTTTGAATTGTACATCCGGTAGCAGTATCAGTAATTTCGAATACATAATTACCAACTCCCGGTAAATTAAATGTCGCAATAGTTTGAACTCCTGGTGGTGGATCAACATTACCTGTTCCGGCAGCAACTGTTTGAGTAACTACCGCTCCACTAGTTTCTGCAAAATCAAATGGTCCTGTTCCTCCGGTTATAGAAACTGTTACTGGTTGAACATTAGTAACACAATTTATAGGTGTACCTGCAGTTACCGTAGGATCACTCATTACTGGTAATGGAGCTATTGGTACTGGTGCCAATACAAGTGAACAATTATTACTATCAAAAACAGTAATGTTATATACGCCATCTACTGGTGCATCAATAAGTAATGCTGTTGCAGGTGGTGCTGGTATTGGTGTTGGTACCGGTATTCTTGTTCTTACTATTCCATCTGGTTGCGTAACCGTTACAAAGAAATCTGGTCCTGTTCCTGTAGTAGCATCAATAGTGATTGCTATCGTTCCTGGGCTTACAGTATTGCCTGCACCACAAGTTAATGGGTCTTGAGCAGTCCCTGTTGCAGTAATTACACTTGGATCATCTATAATATAGTCCTGATCATCTGTACACAATACAGACAATGCACCGTTTGCTTCTGTAGCAGTTACTCTTACTGTATACGTTCCTGCAGCAAGGCCTGTAAATTGTGGGCTTGCTTGTGGTGCAACTACAATAGGCGCAATAATTTCATATTGATATGTAGCAGTAAGATCTTCTGTAGCTGGATCAAGTACTGCATTAACAACACCATCTGTATCCCCATTACACGTTACACTTGTGTTAGGCTGTGCTAATAATACGGGTAATGTAGGTGCTTCTATACTCACAGGTGCCGTAAATGAACACCCTGGTGCTACCCCTCTACCATCATCTGTTATCTCAACAAGATAACTACCAGGAGCAACCCCTGTAAATATACCTGTTGCGACTCCTGTCACATTTCCTGTAGGAGTACCTCCAGAATCTTGTAATACATATGTTTCTGTTCCTTGTATTGTTCCTGAGGTGATTGTTGTGGTAATTGTTCCTGTTGCATTTGTACAATCAGGTGCCACAGTAAACGCTGCACTAATCTGCAATGGTCCATATACATCAACAGGAGTAGTTACAGTACAACCTGTTTCATCGGTAACTCCAATAGTATATGTTCCTGGTGTCGAAACCGTAAATTCATGATTATTGTTATCAATACTTCCGACAACCGCGGTACCACCATCTATTTGATATGTTAACGTTCCTAATCCTGTAGCTTGAATACGTATCACATTACTATTGTCATAGGCACAATCATCTATAAAGTTAGCTGATGTTATTGTTGGAAGTGGGTTTGCTACTGTTGTAACTGTAACAGGGCCAAAAGTACACCCATTATCATCTATAACAAATATATGTTGTACCTGTCCATTTGTACTACCCAAATCAATTACATTACTTAGTAATGGAAAATCTGCTAATAACGTTGGTGTAGTTACCGGAGCTCCAAAACCATCATCGGCTATTAGTGCATATTGATATCCATCAGCTGTTGGAGGGATTGCAAATGGTGTACCTCCATTGGTATTCATAATAACCTGTGCATTTGTACCACAACCATTAGCTGGAGTTTGATTTGTTGCTGTTGAAGTTATTGGAACTGGAAGATCAATAGTAAAATCGTATCTCGCCGGACACATTGTACCATCAACTTCTCGTATAGTTACATAATATTGACCAGGTGGTATATTATTAATCGTAACCGGAACATTTGGTACTGCCGGACTTGGGGTAGTGTTATCAGAACCTGTATATGCAGCACCTAAGCTTACATTAGTAAAAGCGTTAAACACTTCCCAAGATATTTCTGTTACCGTAGGATCATATGCAGAAACATCAAATGTAACACTACCGTCATCTAAAGCTGGTGTTTCATTACAACTTACATCCGTAACTACATCATTTATAATACTCGGTTCTGACGGTGGTGCTATAGCAGGAACCATTTCTTGATATAAACAGTTCGTCGCATTATCTCTTACTTCTAAAATATAGGTTCTATTAAAATCCAATCCGCTATACGTATGATCTCTGATCGGCGTATTTGCATCAACAGCAGTCGCTCCTCCAACACTATCATCTAATGGCACAAAATCACCTAGTCCTGGAGATGGCTCTCCAACAATTCTAATATCAAATCCTGGTGGTGGATTTGCTGGTGGATTAATACCTGAACCTCCTTGTACATCGATTTCAAACGTTACCCCTCCCGGACATGTTGCAGAAACTGTAATGTTCTGTACTAAGTCATTTGGTGGAGAGAAAATGTTAAAAGGCCCAAAAGGACCATTATCTGTACATCCATTCGTATCAGTTACAAAAATAAAGTACTGACCAAAATCTAAACCTTCAAATCTTACAGTAGTTCCTGTAGTTACAGGGTTTGGAGTTGTAGCAGCTGTAGCAGCAGGAACTAATGGTAATACTGCAAAATTCGCTGCAGTAACCAAAGTATAAGTATAGTTTGCTGTACCTCCTGCTATTTCAAAATCAATAGCTCCTAAATCTGTTATCACTACAGAACCTCCACAGGTAACTGGAGTCTCTGTTCTACTTACCTCGGTAATAGGATCTGGTGTGGTAATTTCTACTGTACCTGTATCAGTACATCCACGATTACTTCTAACAGTAAATGGATAGATAGCTTCTCCTAAATTCGGGAAAGTAATCTGAGTACCTGTAATAGTAACAAAAGTTCCTGTATTTTGGAAATCAATTTCATAAGGTCCTTCTGTACCAGTAACGTTAATCACTGCTGTTCCTGTATCTCCATCACAATCTAAATTCACCGTTGGTGCATTAATATTGATCACTGCAGGAACTGTAACTGTAAATGGTGTTGTAGTAAAGGTACACCCTCTATCATCGGTAACTCTAAATACATAAGATCCTGCAGTACCATTTGTATAATTTGCAAATGGTGTTGTAGCATTGGTCAAGTGGTCAGCAAATGCTCCACCATTTATAGAAACTGCTATGTCATAAGGTGTATATCCTCCATTAACCGCAAATGAAAATTCTGCAGGAACTGGATTACCTAAAGCATCACAAGTATTATCAGCAACTTGAGTAACTACCAATTCTACTGCTGGCGCAATAGTTTGTGTTGGTAGTACTACCGGACAACCATTACTATCTGTAATTGTAATTATATAATCTCCTGGTAAGGTTAAATCAGGAGTTGTAGTAAACGTAGTCAATGCTCCAACATTGGTATCTGGTATTACTACAATACCACTTCTGGTTACGTTATATGTATAATCAGGAGTACCAGAATCAGTACCATCAATATCTATTGTAAAACTTACTGTGCCATCATCTAAACAGAAATCAGAACTAGCATTAACACTTGCATCTAATTGTGGTAATTGATTGATATCAAATGTTTGTGGTGCGGATGGACAACCCGCTCCATCTGTAACAATAATTTCATATCCGGTTGCATTAGGTACATTATTATAAGGTTGATTAACAGGTCGGCTCGCACCTAATGGTGTCCCTCCTGAATCATTTAATACGTATGTATATCCTGTCCCACTACCTCCTGCAACTGCACTAATGGTAACTGTATTAGTATCAGCCGCACAGTCCTGAACTACTGGATCTATGGTAAATGTAATAGGATCTGGTTGGGTAATCGTTACCGTAGTTGTAGCTTGACAATTAGGTGGTGAACCTCCTGCCAGATTTGAATCTGTTACAATAATAGTATATACTCCATCCTCTAAAGAACCAACATTTACCGGAGTAACTCCTACTCCTGCACCTCCTGGAACCACGATAGGGCCAGTAATAGTATATGTAAAGTTAGCACTATTACCAACAGTAAATGAAAGTGCTCCATCACTACCTCCGATACAAGTCGTAGGGCTAGTTTCAACTGCATTAGTAATCTGTATTTCAGGAACTAGTTCCTGTCTATAATCTTCATCATAAGAACATTGATTATCTCCTCTTGTAGCAGTAAAAGTATAGGTTACTGCTCTGTTTAATACAAATACTCCTGTTGTAGCATTACCAGATACTGGTGCCGGAACAACACTATATGTATATGTTGGTCCTGCAGGAACACCAGTTGCTGTTACCTCAATAGTTTGCGCAGAACAGTCTGAATCTCCTGTTACAAAAGTAATATCAGTAACCTCCAAAAGTGGATCTATTGTAATTGGGAAAGACTCAACACAATCATCCGTAGCTTGATTTCTAATATATACGGTATATGATCCATCGGTAGCAAAATCAATTTCAAAAGGGATTGCTGCCACTGTAGTAAATGGACCAGCTGGATTTAGACTCCATTCATAAGTACCCGAACCACCTGCGATGGCTGTTACCTGAGCCTGAGCGCCAGGTGTTGCAGTACAACTCAACAATCTGAAATCATCATTTATAGTAGCTGTAATTGCCGCCGGAGGAGTTAATGATATCGGACCTAATGCTAAATCACAATTAAATCTATCACGTATTATAACATTATGAGGTACTGTAGGATCAACTCCATTAAATGTATGAGACACATCACTTGTTGGACCAAACGTTACCGCTCCATCTAAAATATAAGTAAAAGGACCTTCACCAGCAGTAGCATTAACAGTTATTCCTCCATTATCTGCCGGACAGGCAGGATCTATTCCAACAAGGTTTCCTGCTAGTGCTTCATATGCATTGACAGTTATAGTATTTGATAATGCCGTACAGCCTAATCCATCTACTACTTCTATCTGATAAGTTCCGGGAGTCGTAATTCCTGTTACAGGATTAGGTATCCCAGCTTGAGGAGCTGTTCCTACTAAATTAAAGGTATAAGCTCCATCTCCTCCAGTGGGAGTAAACGAAATGCTAGCTCCTGAATTACAATCTATATCTTTGTCTAAATTAGCCGTAATTGTTAATTCTGGGTTTATTGTAAAGTTCACTGTATTAGAAGTACATGTACTTCCTGTATTAGTAACTGTTACTGTATGTGCTCCTGGAGTAAGATTAGGAATCTCAAATGTGTTTGCAGGTGCGCCTAAAAATACAACTGCCACTGGAGCACCACCATCTAAACTATAGGTAAAAGGACCGACAGGTGCTGGAACTCCTAAAGTAATAGTAATTCTCTGTGTAGCTGGATCTGCAGGAGTATAACATGCGTCTCCTCCAGCCACTGCAGCAATACTAGGTACAGCTGTAACTGGTACAATTACCTGCTGGTTAATTTCACAAGCTGTTGTAGGGTCACTTCCATCACGCGCAAAAACAGTATACGTTCCTGGTGCTAAAGGACCAAACACATTACCCGACTGATACGGTGTAATTATTGCAACACCTGCAGCATCTCGTAATTGATATTCGTAACCTCCTCGTCCTCCTGTAACATTTACAGTAATAAAACCTGTTGGATTACCACAATCTGCAGCATCTATGCCAAAAGGATCAAAACTAAATGGATCTGTTGGCTCTGTAATATCGACTGTAGTCGTTGTAGAACAATTTACAGATGGTGCAGAAAGACTTGTATCTGTAACTGTAATCGTATAGGTACCTGCAGATAGTGAACCAATCGTTACAGGAGTTACTCCTGCTCCTGCTCCTGCTGGAACAACTGTAGGGCCAGTAACTGTATATGTATAGGCAGCACTATTACCAACAGTGAAAGATAATATACCATCACTCGCTCCAACACAATTTACAGGTTTATCCTGCGAAGCACTTGTAATTTGTATTTCAGGAACTGCAGTTCCTGTAAAACTTTCTGTATTAACACATTGGGTATCACTTCTTCTGGCTGTAACTGTATAAAGTACTCCATTAGTAAACGTATAAGCTGTTGTAGTACTAAATGCTGTTGTACCTGTAGCACCAGCTCCTGTAGCAGGGTCTGGTGTAATACTATATTCATAAAATGCAGGAGCTGTTAATGCTGGTAAAGCAGAAACTACAACATCCACAGTTTGATTTGTACAATTTTGATCTCCCGGTGTGATGGTTACACTATCAACTTCTAATCTTGGATCTATAGTAATTGGGAAAGGTGTTAAACAATCATCAGTAGCTTGGTTTCTAATATATAAAGTATAAGATCCGTCACTCGCAAAATCAATTTCAAAAGGAACCGCTCCTACTGCTGTAAAAGGACCTGCTGGGTTTAAACTCCACTCATAAGTTCCCGAACCACCTGTAATAGCAGTTACCTGGGCCTGAGCTCCTGGAGTTGCTGTACAACTCAATAGTCTGAAATCATCATTTATCGTGGCTGTAATACTAGCTGGTGTTGTAAAGGTCACATCTGGAGTAACTGTAAAATCACAACCAAATCCATCTTGCACAGTAACCGTATGAGATACCGATGGGTCTACATTATTAAAAGTTTCAGTAGTATTAGCAGAAGGCCCGATAGTTACCTCTGATGCTGTTCCTTGATCGAGAATATAGGTAAAAGGCCCTGTCGACCCAGCACCAATAGTAACTTGGATAGATCCGCTATCTGCGTTACAAGCAGGGTTAATAGGTGTAGCTGTTGCCGTAATTGCCGTATAAGGGCTTACATCTACACTACCAGCCGCTATAGTACAACTATTATCAAGATCATCAACAAATACTGGGTAATTACCCGCAGTAGTCGCTCTAAATTGATAAGTCGTTCCTGTTATGGGTGCTAATACAGTACCCAAAAAATCTGCCTGGGTATTAAATGCAAAATTACCAGAACCTCCTGTTACCGTAACCTCGTATATTGCAATAAATTGATCAGGATCAAACGGTGGAGCTAATGGATCATAACTTGGATGTAATGGATCATTAAGGTTCGGATCAGGTTGATACCCGGGATTACAATGTAAATCCTCAACAAGTCTCACTGTAGCCGAAAATGCTGCAGGGTCATTTATTGTAACAACAAAAACCTCAGAGCAGCTACCATCGGCTGATAATACCTGTACATTATAAGTATCAGGATTAAGCCCGGTAAATGTATGGTTTGGAACCGTTGTAGGTCCCTCTGTATCATTAAAAGTCGTTGAAGTACTATTAATAATATATCTATAATTAACTTGGGAATCATCAACTGTTATTTCAATCCTTCCTTGATCACCTGGACATGTAGGAGAAGTTGGAGTAACTGTTTCTCTTGCATCTAATTCGTCTAAAAAGATAGTTTCCTGAAAAACACAAGCTGTAGGCAAACCTCCAACTTGACGAACATTAACAGCATATGTTCCTACTTCTGTTAATCCTGTAAACTCTGCTGAAGCCTGATACCCAATTACTGTGTTTGTTATTGGTGTAATTAATTGATATTCGTATTGAAGAGAGGAATTTTGAACTCGTATTGTTCCTGGCGTACTACAAATGATTTGTCGTACAACTGTAAGATCAGGATCAAAATTATTCTGAAATACATTAAAGTAAAAAGGTATGGTACAATTACTATCAAAAGTGGCATTAATTCTATATTCTCCTGCTTGTGAAATTGTAAAACTATTAATATCTGTACTTACCGTTACCCAATCACCATCACATCCTGCATCTGTAGTAGGGCAATTAGGATCTCTTGTTACTGCAGGACAAGCAGCAGGATCTAATCGCTGCCATTCAACCGTAGTTCCAATAGGAAAACCTAACGTATTTCCTGGGGTTGGAACAGTTAATGTAGTCCCTGCTCCACATAAAAAAATCTCCGGTAGTGGATCTCCGGTACTCGGACAAGTTCTAATATTACCATTTACATTGGGGTTTGATACTAAATCATTTGCTATTTGTATAATAGGGTTTACTACAGTATTAAAAGCATCAACAACAAAGGTTTGTTGTTTATCCTGACAACCTGGTGCACCGGTCTCAGTAACTATATATGTTCCTGCGGCTGTAACTACTAAATCTCTATTAGTGCCTATAACAACTCCTGGATTACTAGCGTTTACCCATTCATAAGAAGTAAAACCTGCTCCCGCTGTAAGCGTTAAAGAACCCGTACATATAAACGCTGGTTGGCTTTCTGTAAAACAAATACCATCATTAACCAAAACGTTAGATGTACCTGTAATGTCAAACTGACACGCATCTTGTTCCAAAATACTTTCTTCACCAGTTTGTGTAATACCAGATTCAACTCCTGTATAGGTTGAAATTGCTACATTATTAATTTGATTAGAACAAGCATCTCGCAAGTCGGCACAGGTGGCTACAACACTAACTCCAAAACGAACAGTATGAATCCCTCCATTACGAACAATTAATGGATCTGCTATTGTAATATCTATCTGTCGGTTTGTACCATTAGGAGTAGCAACTATTCCTGGATTACTAGTAGTTATACTACCTAATGTAAAATCAACATTATCAGGAAGCACATCCCTAATACTTGCTGCAGTAATATCCTCATTACCTTGATTCTCTATAGTAAGTTCATAAAACAACTGATCTGCAAAATTTACAGGAGATCCTGTAATATCAATGCCATTATTATCTAACACTCGCTTGGTAACCGTAAGCTCAGGTTCAATAATTTCTATTTGAAATGAATTGAAAAACACACTATACGCATCACCAGCAGAAGTTGTTCTAAAACTAGCAGAAGTTTGATCATTACCAATAACTGTTCTACCCGGATTCGGAATATCAAAAATATCGGCATCAAATCCTAAAGTGTTTATTGAAGATGGAGTTCTATCTGGAGTCAATGGATTCGCAGTGGTAACATATTGACCATCTATAGAAATCGAACTGTCATAAAAATTATTATTAGGATTAGCGGGAGTTGTAAAAATATTTTGCCAGGCAGTATCTGGTCTTTGCACTTGAAATATGTCTCCTAAAAAAGGTCTATCACCCTCTAACGTAGCAATCGAATATCGCGCACGAACTGGTAAAGGTGCAGGTAAAGTCTGAAAACCAGTATATGAAAAAGTTTGAAGTGGATTACCCGGAGCAATCACTAAATATCCATTATTTGTACTTATAAATTTTGCTGATAAGGTAGGGTCTTCATAAGCAACTACCAGTACCCATCCCCCAGCTATACCGTTGGCATTAAATCCAGAAAAACCTGTAGAAGCACGCATATCTGCAACAGTATATGTTCCATTTGCATTCCCTGCCCCAAGCCCTTGTATTAGTGTTGTAACATCTGCATAACATACATACGGAATATCTATTGCTGCAGTATTACTTGGATTGGTGGCAGTATTACGATATCCATCATAAATCACTTGTGTCTGAGTAGGTGGAATAGTAACATACCCACCACCACCAGGTGGTCTAATTTTTATAGTTCTAAAATCAGGTCTATTATCAGGAAAAGGTAAACCCGTATACTGAACAAAACGAGTATCAGACGGGTTCATTTGTACAAAATATGATGCCGACCAATATAATCCTGCATATGCAATCCTTTCACAACCAGATGTTAACTCAAGTTCTGCACTACTGGAACTAAATGTACTCCCATCTCCATCTATATCTATATACCCAAAGGTTTTTGCATTGTTAGAAGCGTTTCCATTATAGTTATCATTAGGTGTAAAACCACTTTGGTTTAGTCCAATAATAGCATTACCAATTATTTTAAGCTCTCCATTAATTCTTAACGTACTATTAGGTACCTCGGTAAAGGGGACCTGAGCTGATATTTGTTGTACGCCTATCATTAAAAAAACCAAAACGATAGCAGATTTCAGTCTAAGTTTCATAAGCCGTGGGGTGTTTGGGTATTTAGTCATCATAATCTCTTTCTTACATTATTGAATTTTCAATATATAAAGATCTCCATCATACGAATTGTTTACGTTAGAAAATAAACTTTGTTTAGCTTCATCAAGATTGTCATGTCTCTTTAAGTAAACGTATATATAGTTGTCTTTGGGGTTCCTGAAATATTGAGGCTCTAATCCTTGAGATCGTAGCTTCGCCATTCCTCTTTCAAAGTAATTTTCTCTCTTGAAAATATTAGTAATCAGATAATATCCATTTTCAATATTATGTCCTCCGATATATGATAAACTCTCTGTTAATACTGTATCATCCTTAACTGTATCCTTGATAAGTCGAGTTTCTTGTAATAGCTTTTTATAGGATTCTACTCTACTCTTGGCAATGTGCAATATCCACATATCACCAAAGTATCTGTTATCAATATTATTTAAATACTTTTCTGTCGCCTCATCCCTGTTTGTATAACTTTCTATAGCTACATACTGGAATTGATTTTCTGGGTTAAGTATTATTTTAGAATCATTGAATCCTAAATCTTTTAAAGTTCCTGAGAATTTATCAGCATATGTTCCTCCCTTAAATACATTACCAATTAAGTAATATCCTTCTGGGTATCCAGGTATATATTTGGTTGCGATTTGAGCTTCTGGTCTTGTTGTTTCTGCAAATTTCACAAATCTATTTTTAGCTGTTAATCTTTTAGAACTAGCAGGATCAGCTTCTCTTTTAGCCTCATCGGCATCATCATTCATACTAACAAGTGATTCTAAAAGCTTGCTAAATTCACGTTTATCCACATTTAAGTTGGTAGTTAGTAATGAATCTCTACGAGCAAATATCTTACTTGTGATTCGACTACTATTATCCAATTCTTTCTTAATCTCATCTAAGCCTTCTTCGTTTGCAGTTGTTGTTGCTTTTGCTGCTTCTTGTTTTAATCTTTCTGCCTCAGCAAGACGAGCTGCTTCTGCTGCTGCTTCATCTGCCAGTCTCTTCTCTTCTGCTAAAC
>NZ_JACA01000013.1 GCF_000520995.1 Aquimarina macrocephali JAMB N27
GACATTTCACACAAAATGATATGCTGCTGGGTATATTCTATCTGATCTTCAGAAATTATATCTAATGAAATAGGTTCCCATACCGAATTTGCCAACAAAACACCTGTAACCTTAGCTTTATCTTGTTTTTGTAGCTTAATAGTTTTGATCTTATCCAGTGCTTCTTTCTTGGTAAGCTTTCCTCTGGAGATATCTCTATATATTTTTATTAATTCTTGTTTCATGTGTATAAAATCAATTTAACTCAGCTGCTTCTTCTATTGAGATTTCATTATTAAGAACTTTTTCAATTATGTTTTTATAAAAATCATCATCATAGGTTCCATCAATTGATATTTTTTGAGAAGTAAAGCCTGTTTCTCTATTCAGAGTTCGTGATGAAAACCCATGCATCTGTACACAAATATTTCCTTCGTGATCGCATAGATCAAGATCAATTTTAATGAGTTTATCTCCAGGTTTACTGTCTTTTGCATAGCGTGCCCAGACAAACATTTCTGGGACGCAAGCAGAGATTATTCGTATAGTTTCTAACGAGAAAGGGAGTAATGGATGGGATGGTAAATCATTTAAATCAACCATTAACCCAATACATGCCTGAAGTGCACTGTCCATTAAACCTGGATGTAAAGTGAAACCTTTCTGGTTGGTTTTATTCTCTATTGGCATACTAAGATGTGCGAGGAGTTGATGCTCTCCCATATAAATTGCAGTTACTCCCTGATGTGCCGGGCCATAATCAAGCCCAAACTGTTTAAAAGAACTATAAACAGTAGAAGATTCAATTGTTGTTTGCTTCATCTGTTTCCTAAGTTGATCAGTATTCAGTTTGGAAGGTATTTCCCTTCTTCTGAATATAGCTTCTCCTTGGCAATGTATAGTCTCTTTCTGCTCCTCTGTTTCATCATTCAGACTATATATCTCAAATTCTATTTTTTCTACAGCATCGCCTTTTTCTTCATTTTCAAATAGGGCTATTGATACCGCTTTATATTTTTCAACAACTACAGGCTTTAACCATACTGTATTTTGCAGTTCCAAAATGAATTGTTCTCCATGAACAGGTGACGCATGATTTATGGCAACCTGAGCCATTTCTAAATAGGCGACCGCTGGTAATACCTTGTTTCCATCCACCTGATGATCCTTTAAAAAGAATTCTTCACCATTAAAAATGGTTGTATAGCTTTGCTGACTTAAATCAGAAGTATTTTGATGGAGCAGCGGATGAATTGTTGTAGTATTGCTTTCTGGTACCCTAATTAGCTCGTTGTTTTTGGAGATGTTACACCAGTAACGTTCTTTTGCAAATGGATATGATGGTAAATGAATACGACTGGGCTTAACTTCTGTATATAACTTATTCCAATCTAATTCCAGACCCTTTATCCATAGATCAGCAAGGTTGGATAGTTTATTTTTGGTTATCCATTTATTAATAATTTCCTGCAGGTCAATATCTCTACTAAACAGAGTGCGAATATCCTTATTTCGATTAGCTTTCCCTATCCAGGTATTTTCAATTGCACGTTCTCCATCAATATAAGCTTGAAGTTTTTGAGCCAGTTCTTCTACCGAATTAACAATAAAGCTCAAGCGTTCTTCCATAGCTTCCCTACCCACCTGTAAGGTATAAGCCATATCTGCCAAATCAAGATTTCTAGTTGATTGCAATCCTTCTTCTTCTATTTGAATAAACTCAAAGAGATCCTTGGCCTTTTGCAGCAACTGCTCATGTGTTTTGGCCGAAAGTGGTATTATTACAAGGTTTTTTGTTTTGGAAATAGGATTACTTCTTGGTTCGATATATTCTTTAATGACCAGATGAGCATTAGTACCACTATGTCCAAAAGAGTTAATCGCTGCCATTCTAGCTCTATTAGACGGTTTCCAGTCTTCTACTTCGGTATTTATATAGAAAGGAGATTCTTTAAATTCGATTAAAGGGTTGATAGTTTTGAAGTTTAACAACTTTGGTATTTTATTGTGTTGCATAGACAATAGTACTTTGATCAATCCAATAACTCCAGCCGCCGCCGCTGTATGACCAATATATGATTTAGCACTACCAATAGCACAAAACCCTTTATTGTCTGTAAAATTCTGGAAAGCTCTTACTAAAGCATTTGTTTCTACTGGGTCTCCTAATTTTGTTCCTGTTCCGTGTGCTTCAACATAATTGATTTCTTTTGGATCAATTTTGAATTTTTTATAAACATCTACAATAAGTTTTTCCTGGGCCTCTCCATTAGGTGCCGTGATTCCATTACTTGCTCCATCCTGATTAATCCCTGATCCGGAGATCAATCCATAAATCTTATCTCCTGATTCAATAGCATCTTCCAAGCGTTTCAATACTACAATACCTATACCTTCAGAGATAATAGTTCCGTTTGCTTCTTTATCAAAAGTGAAACAACGACCATTAGGAGAAAGCATTTCTATCTTATCTAAACGAATGAGTACGTTCTCATCTAAACATGCATTGACGCCTCCTGCCAATGCCAAATCTGTTTCCTTATTTCTTAAGCTTTCGCATGCCAAATGCAACGCTACTGCCGAAGAAGAGCAACCTGTATTAACAACAAAGGATGGACCATTAAGGTTTAAAGTATAGGACAAACGAGAAGCTATAATAGCATCGGAATAGCCTGTAAAAGTTTCTCCTGTGTATCCTGTAGGTTCTGCTCCTATATAGATACCTGTTTGAGAGCCCGAAAGATCTTTTGGATTGTATCCCGAATTTTCGATAGCATTCCAACTTTCTTGTAAAACCAATCGTTGATGTGGATTCATCGACTCTGCTTCCTTAGGAGAAATATTAAAGAACAGAGGGTCAAAACAATCTCTGTCTTCAACTATTCCACCCCATTTACATCGTGTTTTATCTGGTTGTTTTTCGGTACTGAAGTATTTTCTTTGATCTAAGTAACGATTAGGAAGTTCATCAACTCCATCAACTCCCTGTATCAGATTTTGCCAGAATTGACTAATATTATCTGCTTTTGGGAACATCCCTGATATTCCAACCACAGCAATTTCTGAACTGTTGCCTTCAATTTTTTCGGAAGCATGTTTTCCAAACAAATCTGTTCTAAAAGCAAATCTGTTTTGAGGTAAAATACTCTCTATACTAGCTGCCTCTTCTTTATATATCGGTTGTCCTGGATCCTCCTCTGTTGTTACCGAAATATCATGTTGTATTTCCAGGTTGGATTCTATCTGTGCCTGATAAGAGTTATTTATATGTTTACTCAAACGATTTACCGATGAGTGTTCAAAAATGATAGCAGTATTTAATGAAATAGAAAGTAATTCATTTACTCGATTTATAAAACTTACTCCTAGAATTGAATCAATTCCATAATCTGAAAAGGCAATATCTGAATCGATATTTTCTGAGGAAATTTTTAAAGTCTCGGATAAACTACTCAGGATTTTAGTACGAATATGTTCCCGTATATTTTGTGAAGGTTTCGAAACTAAGCTTTGCTCTCGTATTGAAACAGTTGTTTGTTTCTGAATCTGGGCAGGCTTACTTTTGGTCACAGCTGGAATAGTTTTGGCAATTATCTCTTTCGGTTTTACTGATATTTTTTGCCTAATTACCCCATTACTCTGAGCCATAATTATCTGTTGGCCGACAAAATGTGTTTCTTCTGCCGGAAACAATACTAAAGGAAAACCTTCTTCTTTTAGAACTTGTTTCCAAGTAGCAGGAAATACCCCTGGGCTACCTGGCATACGAAGATCAGCATCCTTGAAAAGCCACCATCCGTCTAATAACCCAAATGTCAAATGATTAAAGAGTGCTGGAGTACTTAATTCATTGATCAACAAATATCCGTTTTGATGTAGAATGGTCTTTGCATTCTGTATAGTACGTCGTATATCTTTGGTAGCATGTAACACATTAGCAGCAATCACCAGGTCATAAGTACCAATTTCAATATCCTGATCCTCTATAGGTTGTTCTATATCAAGCCTCTCACAGTGTATGTAAGGGTTTTCTGGTACATAATTTTTTTCTGCATGGAAAAAGAATGCTTTTGAAAGGTCTGTATAGCAATATTTCTCTATCGATTTCTTAAAAGGCTGCAGTTTTGAAAAAACAATAGCTGAAGTTCCTCCTGTACCTGCTCCAATTTCAAGTATTCTTAATTTAGCATTAGGCTCTAATTGTAATCTTTGATGTACATATGCTACTACCGCATTGGCTATAATTTCATTAAAGGTATCAGACTGTAGGTTGTTTTTATATACTCCTTCCACTTTTTCCATAGAAGAATTGGGAAATATGATGTCTGTAGCCAAAACCTTGCCTTGTAAAACTTCTGGCAGTTTTTCTAAACAATCATGTACAAGTGTAACCCACGCTTTACGATCTTGGTTTTGTAAATATTTCTCTTTTTCTATATTCCATTTACTCCAAATCTCTTTAGTATTTGCTTTTTTCCATTCAGTAATGACATTGTCTTCATATTGAATATATCCGTTTTGTTTCAACCTTTGTAGACAAGTATTCCACCAAGGGATATATTTATCTAAAATCCCACATTGTTTATATAAGGTGGATATTTCTAATGTCTTCTCGTTACTATTGGATTTTATCAACTGATCTATTTGACAAAACAATAATTGATAAAGCCAATCTTCTAACTTACTATTCTCTTCAATGTGCTTCAGTTCTCTGACTTTTTCCTGCGGAATCTCGATTGTAGATTCTGATACTATTATTGAAGATGAATCTGGTATTCTTGTTAAGGATATTAATTCTTCTTTATTGTAATTCATCAATGTCTCAATATGCTGTGATGTTTTCATACATAAAACCTGATGAATCCTTCCTTGCATAAGTTCACTAACGAATTGTTCAAAGCATTTAAATCCTTCATTGTCCTCCAGAGCTTCGAAATTCCCAGTAGAAATATCTTCATTACGTTCTGCAATAGTTTCAATTGAAGATTTCCAGAATCCCCAATTTATAATTCCAACAGGAAAATCTGATTGCTTTCGAATTGAGTGAACAAAGCTATCAGCATACGTAATTCCGCTCGCATATGCAGAAAGTTTAGCTGCTCCAGAAAAAGAATAGGCCTGTCCCGAGGAGAAATAACACATAAAATCGAGAGGTTCCTTTTTCAGAGCAGTATAGAATACCCTGCTTCCTCGAGCTTTCAGATCAAAAATCGATCTGAATTCCTTTTCTGTAGTTTGATCTAATGAATTTTCAAAATCAAAGACCATTCCGGCAAAAATGGCTCCATTTATACTATGATATTCCTGTGTAATGGATGCTACTGCTTGTTCAAAATCATTCTGATTAGTAACATCAGCTTGGATATACTTCAAATTCCCTCTGGATTCTTTACATAATTCCATCGCCACCTGAACCTTCTTTGAGGTTACTTCACTTCTTCCTATCCATACAACTGTGGCTTCATACTTTTTGATTAGTTTACGTGTAATGACTTTACCAACAGTACCGCTTCCGCCTACGATAAGATAGACACCATTCTGACGAATAGCAGAATTAACCGGAGTGTTCCAGTCTAATTTATATAATGTTTGACGATACCTCTTTCCTGATCGAATTTTAAACACTTCACCTCTATCTGTAGAAGGTTCTTGAAGTATAGTCTCTAATACTTTCTTACGACTGTCTGCCGTTTTTAGATCTTCTGAGGACAAATCAAGGTTTCTAACCCGAAATTGATAACTCCCTTGAGCAAGTGAATACGCCAAACCTGTAATACCTGCTCCCCCATATTGATTTGGTTCTTCATGAATAGAGTGAGTATCCAGTGTTAACACATAAGATTCGATCTTCTCTTTTATCTTATTGTTTTGCTTAAGAACTTTAACAAGACGTGAAAATTGAATTTCATTGCTTTTATGACTATACTCCAATTTATTTAAACTTAACGAATTAGAGAATTCATCTTGCATAGAAAGAAAATACAATGCATCTATTTCATCGATATTCTTCAAACAACTTTGAAATCCTTCAGGGTCGTCTGTACCACATAGCCACTCCTTGTCGGATACCTGCTCTGTTTTATTTGCCACTCTAACCAGAAGGGGCTTTATATTATTCTGATCATAATATTGTAGAATTTCCTTTTCAAACCCTAAGGTGGATCCACTACAAACAATTAATACTGTTTTATGAGTTACAGTAGTGTTTTGTGACAATACAGGTTGTACTTCCCATTTGGTCTGATAACTTACTCCATCCCATAATTGAGCTGTTTCTATAGTGGTTCCTTTTGGTTTTATTTGTGAAGAAACGACTAGTTCCAAACCTCTCATAGTTATAGCTACATTCCCCTGTTGATCGCACAGGTCAATGTCCAGTTTAATTTGCTTGTCATCAGGTTGAGTTTCTTGTGATAATCGTACCCAAGCAAACATTTCTTCGACACAAGCAGACACAACAGTTAATGAATCCAAGGCTACAGGGATCAATGGTTCTGCACTTCCAATTAACACTACACTTGCCTGTAATATACTATCTATGATACTGGGATGTAGCACATAATTGCCTTGACTTGTAGATGGTATTTTACACTTTACCAACAATTGGTTATTTCCTTGATATATAGCTTTTAGTGCCTGAAAAGATTGCCCATAACTTATACCAATATTGTTTAGAGTAGTATAGAGATCAGATATTTCTACAGAATCTTCTCCCATTTGTCTCATCAAACCTTGCACGTCTAATTTTGAAGTATTAGATGCTATACTAAAAATTGCATTGCCTTTAAAATGACATATTTCTGCACCAACCTCTTGGCTAAAAATTTCGTAACTGATTTGATTTTCATTCAGTGGAGATAAAACGATCTTAATATTTTTATCCTTATTAACAATACATGGTTCCACCCATTCTAAATGGTGCATTTCAATAATTAGTGATTCTTCTGCTATAGGTAAAGCCATTTTAACAGCAGCTCTTGCCATTTCTAAATAAATACTAGTTGGTAATACTTTATGTCCTTGATATTGATAATCTTTTAAAAAGAATTCGTTTCCTCTAAAAGTTGAACTATAGCTTTGTTGAATAAGATTGGAAGTATTTTGATGTACTAATGGGTGTAGTTTATGTAAGCTACTTCCTGATTGATCTTTCGGTATTGTATTTATCCAATAACGTTCTTGAGCAAATGGATAAGTAGGTAAAGCAATACGTTTGGGTTTATTATCTCCATAGAATTTTTTCCAGTCTATAGTCAAGCCTTTGACCCATAACTCAAGTAATTTGGGAAGTTTCTTACGGATAATCCATTTATCAATTGCCTCTTTCATGTCATCATCATCATTGATAATCCTAATATCTTCCTGATTGCGCTTTGCTTTACCTCTATAAGTGTCTTCAATGTCTTCAACATCATCAAGATAATCTTGAAGTTTTTCGGTCAATTGGGTGACTGATCCTACTATAAATCCGAGGCGTTCTTCAAACTCTTCTCTACATACCTGAAGACTATATCCTAACTCTTGTAAATCAATAGTCTTCTGAGGTGGTGATACAATAAAATCTAGCAAATCATGAGTTCTTTGTTGTAACTGCTCTTCGGTTCTTGCCGAAAGAAGAATCATTACTTTCTCATTTTGAGTCGTTCGAGGAATCGGATGTGTATTTTCAATAGATTCCTGATATTCTTCGATAACCACATGAGCATTGGTTCCACTTCGTCCAAAGGAACTTACGGCTCCCAGGTATGGTTTGCCTTCCTCCTTATTCCACTCACAGGTTTCTTTATTTATAAAAAACGGACTATCATTTCTGGTGATATAATCATTTTCCTCTTGGCAGTTTAAACTTCCCGGAATTTGACAGTATTGCATGGCTTTTAGTAAATTAACCACACTAACTAACCCAGAGGCTGCCAATGTATGTCCCACATTACTCTTACAACTCGTCAAAGCACAATGCTCTCGCTTTACCTGGGATTGTTTGTCACTATTTAGCCTTTTAAAAGCTTTAACCAAAGCATTTATCTCAACAGGATCACCCAGTTTGGTACCTGTACCATGAGTGACGATATATGATAGATCATTGGTCTCAATTTGGTAATCTTTGTAAACCTTTTCTATTAACTCGGATTGTCTGTCTCCATTAGGTGCAGTAACTCCATTTGTTTTACCATCGAAATTAATGCCACTAGCTTTGATTGTGCCATATATTGAATCACCTTCTTCAATGGCTGCTGATAATGGTTTCAGCATTAGTACTACAACAGATTCTCCCACTCCAATACCATTTGCATTTTTTGAGAAAGAGTAACAATGACCGTCTTCTGATAGCATGCCTGCCTCACTCATCATCATGTAATTTTCTGGTGAAAGGAGCAGTGAAATACCCGCTACTATTGCCGATTTACATTCTCCTTGACGCAGACTTGATACAGCCTGATGTAGGGCTACCAATCCTGATGAACACGCTGTATTTGTAGCAATAGTCGGCCCATGTAAATCGAGGAAGTAAGAGAGTCTAGAACTCATCATGGCATTACCACTGGTAGTAATACCTTGCCGTCCTGTGATTTGGTCGTATTGGCTTTCTTCCATTCCTACAAAAACACCTACTTTTTTACCTCTAATATCATTTGGAGATATTCTTGCATCTTCTATCGCTTTGTAAGTTTCCATTAAGAGTAGACGTTCAGCAGGATCCATTTGCTCAGCCTCACGAGGGGAGATTTCAAAAAACAATGGATCAAACTCATCCACACCATGAATAAAGCCTCCTTTATTGGTAACCATTTTATTGTTGGTATCACCTGGAGCGGTAAAATAATCATGCCAGTTCCATCTGTTAGAAGGTATTTCAGTAATTACATCTTTACCTTCTGCAAGCAATGCCCAAAATTGATCTACTGTTTGAGCCTGTGGAAAACGCCCAGACATACCCACAATTGCAATAGGTTCCTGATTCATTGTAGCAGGCAGCGCAGAATTAAATCGAGGTCTAAAACGATGATTAAGATCTGGCTTAACACTTTCTAATTTAGTTGTAGAAATTTTTCCTTTATCAGTTTCATTAACAGCTTTAGTCTGGTTGTAAAAACTTTCTATGTGTATAGCATGCTCCTGCAGAAAATACTCTCCCAACTTACTAATAGTAGTAGCACTAAAAAATATTGCTGGTGTTATTTCTAATCCAAAATAAGCTGTCAGTCTTTTAGCAAATTTACTCAGGCTAATAGAGTCAAAACCATATTCTGTTAAATTCTTAGTAGTACTTAGTTCTGTTTTTTTGATTTTAGTCAATCCAGAAATCTGTTGCTTTAAGTCGGAAATGATACATTCCTTCATTGAAAGTCCCTGGTACTGAAATTTCCGTACTTTATCCTCGGTGTGTTTTGTTTGTCCATGAACGCTTTCTACAATAATTGGTTGCCTAACCTGATATAATCGATTCAATGTCTGCTCAAGACGGGATGGTTTTCCCAGCATCACAAGTGTTTGTGTCATATCTGACTTTAAAAGGTCATGCCAAAGGTCTATACCTTGCGATGTTTGTAATGGTTCCTGACCACTGCTTTTCAAATAAAAGGAAGTTTGTTCCTTATCACTTGTTCCCATATTGCCTTCTTGCCATAGTGGCCAGTTAATGACAACTGTTTTTCCATTACGTTGCTCTTTTTGTTCACGATATTGACTATAGGCCATTTGGAAACGACTAGCTACTGCATAATCACAAGAACCAAAATCACCAAGTAAAGCCGATACTGATGAAAAGTAGCAAATGAAATCTAATGAAGGTTCATCAAATATCTCATCTAATAGTATGGAACCAATGGTTTTAGGATGAAGTACTGTATTGATATCTTCTGCTGATCTATTGTAAAAAGGTTCTGAGGATTCTACTCCTGCTGCATGAATAATACCAGAAAGGTTAAAAGGCAGATCAGATTTCAAAGCTAATATTCCCTTTCTGTCACTAACATCAACAGATGTATAGTATACTTCTCCCGTACCCGTTTCTTTTAAACTCTTAATTTGCTCTTCAATATCAGAGGTTATCCGACGCCTACCTACCAATAGAAGATTGGCATTATAATTTTTCGCCAGATAATGAGCAAACTGTAAACCTAAATTACCACAACCACCTGTAATTAAATAACTTCCATTTTGTTTCAGTACAGATTCTTTGTCTGTTTTATCGGTTTTACATGATTGTATTGATAGTATATATCTCTTCTTATCCTTATACCATAATACTCCGTTCCGTTGTGATGCATCTAACAACTGTTTAGATGTACAGGAAGGTATATCTGTATAAAGTAATGATACTTGAATATTTGGTAGAAGTAATTTTAATGATCGTTCAAAACCAATCCAAGAGTAATCCCAACAAGTATTAACTTCTGAAGGATTATAATATCCGACAAGTGTCACGTGAGTTACTGAAGATATAGATGATTTAATAGTTTTAAACAAATCAAATAACATGTGAACACCTGTTTCACCCTGACCTTTCCCCCAAGTATATATGATGCGAACAGGTTTACTCTCTTCATCAGTAACTCGATTAAGTATTTTACCAATATCGTTTTGGTTAGTTGGATGACAATGGTATAACTTCGGTGTCACTTGCCGAAAACTATCAGCCTCCTCGACCATAATGGCTTTGGACAACAGATTCTCTGTTTCAATTACCAATTTTTCACGAAAATCCTTATCCGTAAAAATAATGGTCTGTTGATCATCCAATCCTGCCTCTGTATTGATACCTGATTGATCTTGCCAATATTCTCTAAAAAATAATGTTTGTGTTGTTTCTTGTGTTTGAAACAGTTCTTTGTTGGTTACATTTTCATTAATGTTAGTAAATGCTTCTATTCTTGTTTGATTATCACTACCAAGTGATAACTCTCTAATTTGTATACAAACACTGCCTTGGTCGTCATACAGATCTATATCCAAACTGAAATTTTCATCTCCTGATTGATGGTTTTTTGAAAAACGAATCCATATATGCATGTTTTGTGTACAAGGTGATACTACTCGTATCGACCCTAAATTCAGAGGAATTAATCTCTCATGCTTATTTTCAAAAAAATCAACAACCCTTAATATATGTTCCATGATTGCAGGATATAACACAAAACCTTTTTGGTTACCCAGAGTATGATCTGATAAATTTAATTGAACTAATAATTGATACTCTTTCTGATGTATATCTACAATTTCTGAATGAGCTATACCCATTTCATCTTGCGTCATCTGTCCTTTAAGCCACTCTATGTCCTTTTGATTTGATACTAATGAATTACTAATACGTGCAACTCCCTGGCAATGGATTATTTCTTCGTTTCCTGTATTACTACATATTTCATAATCAATATGAACGTTATCCTTTTCATATAAAGAAATTGTAAATTCTGTATCGGGAACAGCTATCATAGGATCCGACCATACTATATTATTTAACTCTATACCGGATTCTGATTGTAATGGTAATGAGTGTCCAATAGCCGCACGAGCCATTTCTAAACTAGCTAATTCTGCTATGAATTTTACCCCAGTCTGTTGATCATAATTTAAAAATGATTCTTTGCCATTAAATATTGAGCTATAACGTTGCTGATGAATCATAGATGTATTCTGGTGCAGCAAAGGATGTACTATAGTTCCCGAAGTTTTTGGCGATGAGAAATCACTAACCTCTTCATTAAACCAATATCGTTCTTTAGCGAATGGATAAACTGGCAAATTTACTCGCTGAGGTTTGTTCTCTCCGTACAATTTATTCCAATCCAGATCATGCCCTTGAACCCATAAACTGATAAGATTAGAAAGTTTTTTCTGCTGAATCCATTTATCAACGGTTTCTTGTAAATCGGTATCATTAGAAAATAAGGAAATAGTGGTTTTATTACGTTTTGCTTCTCCCAGGAATATATCCTGAACATTTTTTTTGCCTTCTATATATGTTTTTAATTTTTTTATTAATTGATCTGCGGTATTAGCCACAAATCCCAGACGTTGCTCCATCTCCATTCTTCCTATCTGTAACGTATATGACACTTGAACCATATCAAAGGATTGTCTCTCTTTATCAATATATGTCAACAGATCAATCGCCTTTTGCTTCAATTGTTCCTCGGTTTTGGCAGATAAAAGGAAAACACAATCATTATTTGAAACGCTATCTGAATTCTTGATATTTCTATCTAACGATGACGGGTACTCTGCTATAACCATATGGGCATTGGTCCCACTAAAACCAAAGGAGCTGATAGCTGCCTGACGTCTTTGCGTTTCTTCAATGTTCCAATCTTTTAATTTTGTATTAACATAGAACGGGCTGTCTTTCAAACCGATATGTTCGTTCAATTTTTCAAAATTAATAGTTGGAGGTAGTTTCTTATATTTTAGTGACATCAGAAGCTTGATCATACCAGCAACTCCAGCAGCCATTAAGCAATGACCTATATTACTTTTTACTGACCCCAGAGCACAGTACTCCTTTTCTGGAGTGTATTTTTTAAAAGATTCTACCAAGGCTTCTACCTCAATCGGATCTCCTAATTTTGTTCCTGTTCCGTGGGCTTCAACTAACTGAATGGAAGATGGATCAATATTATATTTATCATAAACTTCTTGTTGCAACTTAGATTGAGCTTCTGTATTTGGAGCTGTGATTCCATTAGTCTTACCATCTTGGTTAGTACCCCAGCCTTGGATAACTCCTAGAATATTGTCTTTATCTCTTTCTGCATCCTCCAGTCTTTTTAGCATAACTACTCCAACCCCCTCGCCAGGTACAAATCCATTGGCTCGTTGATCAAAAGTATAGCATGTTCCCTCTGGTGATAACATCCCCATTTGCGAAGTCTTAACATGCATATCAGAACCAACACCAACATAAACTCCTCCTGCCAGCATAAGATCACTTTGACCAAGAATTAAGGAATCACAGGCGTTGGCAATGGCCACCAATGAGGATGAACAAGCTGTATCAATGGTTAAACAAGGTCCCTGTAAGTTTAGGAAATAAGATATACGTGCAGCCAATATAGAATTATCTCCACCTGTAAAACCATAAGCACTTGTTCTTAGATTCTTTGATAACAGATGATAATCTCCCTGACCACAGCCTACAAATACACCGCATTTGCTATTAGCCAATGATTCGGCATTGTAACCTGCATATTCTATGGCATGCCAACAGGTCTGCAAAAACAGTCTCTGTTGCGGATCCATATGCTCTGCTTCTGAGGGTGATATATTAAAAAATAAGGGATCAAAAAGATCATGTTCTTCTAATGCCCCCATCCATTTGCTATAGGTTTTTTCTGAGATTGCCTCCCCTTCCTGATAGTACTTATCAATATCCCAGCGTTCTTTGGGTATTTCACTAATACAATTTTCGCCCTGAGCTATATTTTGCCAAAATGCTTCTACATCTTTGGCTTTAGGAAACTGACCTGCCATACCAATTACGGCTATGGATTTTGATTGATGTTCTAAAGGTACAGTTGGTTTCTGTGCCGATAAATTGTACTCAGAAACAGGGTTTTCTAATGTTGATGATGAAGCGTTAATACTTTGTAATTCTATAGGATTATTGGCATGATCAGTTTGTTTTTCCAGAACTTCCTGAACAGGTAATATTCCTTCTTTTTCTGCTTCTGTTTTTACATAATTACTGAATTGCTTCAGATTTGGATAACTATAAATTTTAGTTGCATTAATAGAAATCTTATATTTTTCATTGATCTTTCTTATCCAGGTCACTCCAATAATTGAATCCAAACCAAGATCCACAAACTGGCTTTCCTCATCGATCTCTTCATCTTGCATATGTAATTCTTGGGCCAATAGTTCTTTGAGACTTGCCAAGATCATAGACAACACATCCGTACCCTGAGATATGTTATCGAATCCGGAAGAAATCGATCCTTCTGCTTGGATTGCCTGATCCATTGTATCTTCTGTGGTAGTATTGAAATTGTTTTCAATACGTTCCAGAGTCTCAGAACGGCCAACAAATGTTTTTTCGTGCATGGCCAATTCCAGACTGTATGTTTCTTCCAAACGGATTCTTAACTTATCGGTCAACTGATCCTTAAGAGCTATTAAACTATCCCGAGAATTACCTGCCAGCTGTTTGGCAAGAGTAAGCGCAGCAGAAAAAACCTCTTTACGGGGTAAAACCGGCAGAGGCAGTCCTTTTTCCTTTAACTCCTGACCAGAGTATTCCACTCCTGTCAACAAAGTATCTCTTGCCAAGTCATATCCTATTCTCTCAGGAAAGATCAGAGTCGATCCCGCCCCGGGAGTAAACCCATAGCTCATATAAGGACTCACATAATGCCCTCCTTCACTGAACAACGGAAAATCACAAAACATTCCCATCGACCAGCCCGCACCGATCCCATGACCCTGCATAGCACCTATCACGGGGATCTTACATTTAAGTGCCAAGTGGTATATTTTAGCATCAGTAAATTTAATTTTACCCTCTTGGATATCCAGTAACATTTCTTTAGTTCCTCCTGAAATGAAATAATTATCATATCCTGTCAATATCACTACTTTATAGGCCGAGGATCCCGCTATATGCTCGAATATCTCTGTGATACCATCTATGAAGGCGTCAGAAAACATATTCTTCGCCTCTCTATCCTCCATCCTTACCTCTACTATCCCTTCCTTGTATACCGTGGCCCGTATAACTTCTGACTTTAGTTGAATCTCTGTAGGTTCCTGTGGTAAAGAAGTCTTGACTTTTTCTTCAGCTTCTCGCCACAACGGTAATTGATCTATCTCTTCAAGAGTTGCTGCTACTCGATCCTTCTTCCATTGTCTTATAGCTTCTATTGAAAGAGAACTCCATAGAGCCGCTAATTCCATAGCTGATGAAAAGGGATCCTTGGATACTAATGTCCCTCTCACTTGCTGCTGCAGCTCAACACCTCTATATATCTTGTTTGACAACAATACTTCCTGGCATACATAAGATCCCAATCGATCTTTGAATATATATCCTGCCTGTCTTGATAATTCTGGTATCGCTAAAAGGCCAGTAGCTGAATAGCCTCCCTCTGTTTGATAAATACATACATCACAAGATTGAGCAATCAGCCAACCAATATCTTTCGCATTTTTCCTTATTGCCGATATCACGGGGATTGGTGATTCTATGAGCAACCGTTGGAACTCTAGAATTTCTCTTACCGATCCAGATACATCAGATACTCTAAGGAAACCTTCATCATCACTGGTAAGTACGATCGCTTTATGGTACCTTTCCTTCCTAACCTGACTAAGGATATCACCAAGACCTGATACAAGGGTTTTTAACCGGTATTTTTTCTCTCCCGTATGTATCCTCATTACCAGTATCTGATCCTTATCTGTTCCAACTGTTATATACTTCGAACGGGAAAAAACCTTGGATGGGGTTGAAATTGTAGTATCTTTTATCTTCAATGATTCAACTACACTTAACCCATCTGTTAGCCTTAAAATATTTCGCCCTAAGTGTTGCTTCAGAAGATGAAGGGAAACCTGTGGTTTGCCACATAGGGACTGAGCCAGTTTTTCTGTACGAACTCTTACCTCTTCGGAAGGAACAATTGGAATGCTCCAGCCTCTTTTCTTTAACTTATATCCTCTTGATACCCCTGATTGATATAGGAAATCCCTTGCGAAAACTTCTCCAAAACGTTCTCTGAAAAGCAATTCTTCTTCTAATGTAGGTAACGATCCTTTGTCATAATCTGTATAGGAATATTGGGCTTCCTGGCTGCATACCATAAAATCACACAGTGCGCCCAACAGGAAACCACTACCTGTAGCATCCCCTTGCACCTCTGCTATTATTGGATAGGGGAAATAAGCTATGGAACGATAAAGTCCCTGCTCTACCGATTCGTTATATGATTCGCGCCCTCCTTGAAGAAAGGTATTTCCATTACCTCGAAGCAACAATACTTTTAGCTCTGGTAGTTGTTGTACATACTCCAGACTATGTATTAGCTCTACCACTAATTCACGAGAAAGAGTGTTATTCCCGTCTGCATTCACCTCCAGGGAATAAGTACCATTACCTTGATCAAACAGCTTTATATAAGAAGGGGTATTTATAGTATGGTTTCCCTTCAGAGTCTCCTCTAATGTATCCGAAAGAGTAAACTGTATTTTTTGGTCCACCACCTGTTCTATTTCTTCCATTTTTATTTGCCCCGGGGGCATTAATGGAATATTAATAGGTTTTGACAGGGTCTCCTTATCAAAATCTTGAACCATTGGAACCTCTTTCTCTGTCTTCTTTAAAATCTGTGAAGGAATAGAGAGTTCTTCCGAAATGTTGGAAGTTTTGATTTTTACTTTTTCTTGTACTTTTTGTGTGGTTATTTGAGGATATTTTTCATCAAGGTCTTGCTGTTTTTTATAAGAAACCCAATATCCCTTTTTATGGTCAAAAGGATATGTTGAAATTTCTAGGGTTTTAGAGTTGATTGGATACAACTCTTCCCATTTTATGGTATTACCTTGACACCATTGTTCTGCTACATTCCCCAAATTAAGACTATCGACAATGATTTTATTATGATCTAGTTGGTCTAGTTTTGATTTTTTTATTCTACCTACATAGATGTTTTGTAGGGAAGATCCTTCTATAAAATTTACCAAATATGCTTTGAGATCTTCGATAGTATTATATACAAAAGCTAACCTATGCTCCATCTCCTCTTTGGTAGCTTGTAGGGTATATGATAATTGATAAGGAGTTACCGAAGAATTTTGATTTATATAACTCAGTATTTTTTTTACATAATCTTTCAGTATTTCTTCACGTCTTGCAGATAATATAAATAAGTATGGCCCTTCGATTCTTGAAGTGTTCTCTACCTCATCTTCCTTATAAGATTCTAAAACTATATGAGCATTAGCGCCTCCTATTCCAAAACTACTTACTCCAGCTATAAGAGAGTTTTTATCGTTATTTGGTAGCCATTCGGTTCCTTTTTCCAGAATACGAAAAGGTTTATTTTCAATTTCAATTTTACTGTTTATGTTTTTGAAGTTTTGACTAGCAGGCAGATAATTATGTTTCATTGCCATAGTTACCTTTAGTAGTCCGGCAATTCCGGATGCTGCTTCTAAATGACCAATATTTGTTTTTATTGATCCTATCCCGCACCAGGGAGTATGGTTTTCATTTTTTTCACCTTGTAATGATTGAAAAGCTTTGGTTAAACCCAATACTTCTATTGGATCTCCTAAGCTCGTACCTGTGCCATGTGCTTCTATATACGAAACATCCTGTATACTGATATTGGCTTTTGTATATGCTTCTTCAATAAGTTGTTTTTGTTTGTTTGGGTTAGGTACAGTTACCCCACCAGAATAACCTCCATGATTTACGGCTGTACTTTTAATTAAAGCCAACACATTATCATTATCGGCAATCGCTTTTTTCAAAGGTTTTAAAAGGAACATCACGGCTCCTTCTCCTCTTACATATCCGTTGGCTCTTTCATCAAAAGTGTAGCACTTACCATCAATACTTAACATATTGGATTCTCTGTAAGCAATACTCTTTGTAGGTTCGCACATGAGGTGTATCCCTCCTACTATAGCTTGTTCACATTCATTTTGTTTGATTGAAGTAATCGCATTATTTATGGCAACCAACGATGAAGAGCAAGCCGTGTCTATTGTTAAACTAGGGCCATCAAAATCATAAAAATATGAAATCCGGTTTGAGAGAAGTGCCATTGCTGTTCCTGTCGCAGAAAACTCTTGAAGTTTAGGGTTTTTATGTAGTAAAGTCTCATAGTCGCTCCCGCTGGCTCCAATAAAAACACCTGTTTTACTCTTTTTTAATACCGAAGGTTTGTATCCAGAACTTTCTATGAGTTCCCATGTGAGTTCAAGAAGAATTCTTTGCTGTGGATCTATCATTTTTACTTCTCTTGGGGATATCCCAAAAAAGGATGCATCAAATTTGTCTATATCTTTTATGTAGGCTCCGTAATTAATTCCTCTATGAATTCCGTGTATGTCAATATCTTCTGGCCAATCCCATCTATCTTTTGGAGTAGTTGTGATGCAAGAATTTCCATTCACTAAATTTTCCCAAAATTCTTCTTTAGTATTTGCTCCAGGCATTTTTAATGAAAGTCCTATGATAGCAATATCATCAGATTCCACAGGGTTTTCCTTATCTATTACTACTTCATTATCTTTATTCAGATTAGGTGTGGTATGGTATGTTGAAAGCAGAAAAGATGCAATTTCTTTCACTGTAAATAGTCCATAAAATGTGCTTGGATTACTTTGGAAGCCATACTCTATGTTAAGATGTTCTGAAAGTTCTGTATATACAATGGATTCAACTCCAAACCTCCTTAAATCTGTATGAATAGTAATCTCGTTATTTTCTAAAATTTTAGAAAAAAAGTTGATTATAGTTTCGCATAGTTGTTCTTCGCTTAAATCGCTATTACCTTTGAAATTTTGATTAAGTATAGGAGAATCATCCGGAGATTTAGTAGTATTTATATTTGGTGTATTTGTTTCTAAGAAAGGCTTCGTTTCACCTTCCTTTTCACCTTTAATCCAGACACTTGCGATTTTTAAAGGTTCTGATAGTTTTTTAATTGTAAATATCTTTGCTATTAACATTCCATCCTTTTCTCTTACTAAAGAAGAACTTAGTTTAATTGTATTGTTATCCAGGTAAGAAAAGTCTTCTAAATTATATGCCAATTCTTCATTTGCATTAGCATTTCCATAGTAGTGTATATCTCTCGCAATAGTAGAACTATCTTTGGCCCAATTATAGTTTTCGATTTCTCCATTGTATTTTTCCTGAAAAAAACTCAATTCACATTTATCACTTATTTTTGGGTAAGAAGCAAAATATAAAAGACCAACACCGTTGATATCATCATAAGAATCAATTTGGTATTTTCTTTGAAATAAAGGTTTTACATCTGTATAGATATCAAATGAGCTATCATTAAGAATGATTTCTTTTGTATCGTTATCTTCTTCTTTTTCAGGTTGAAAAAAACAAGATTTTACTTTAAAAAAATCTTTGGCAACTTTAGGAAGTTTATTGTGAACCGAAATATTTTTATGTTCTACGCTTAGAGGTGTTCCTTTTATTAATTTTTGATTATTTCCTGAACTTCGAGAAGAAAAAACGGACATTAATTCTGTCTTTATTTTTTTATTTAGCCCAGTCACCTCACCATTACTAAAAAACATCTTGTTACCATACTTTGACAGATAACTATTAATCTCTATTTTTTCGTTTTCACTGAATTCTCCCAGACAATTATTAGATTCCCATTTTATTCGAACAAAGCTAGCATACAACCTATTTCCGTTACTGTCAACCAATTTATCAGACTCTGTTTTCAGTCCTTCTGATATCATTTTCCAATGTATATCACCTAGTTCTTTCATTAACCAGTTTTCGGACAGTCCATCCCATAACATTTGTGGTATGTTTAGACTATATGTTCGATTTTCGGACACTTTATTCATTATATTATAATCATTAAGAATTGGAAAATAAGCACCTACGCCAGGTCTTTTATGACCTTAGCGAATTGAATAAAATTTGCAATATCAATTGGGGGAGAGTGTAGATAACTATCCTGTGTTATATTACTAACAACATCAGGTTTTCTATTAAGATAGAGAGCTTCCTCATAAGCCAGTATTGCCTATGATCTACAAATTCAGAAGTCAAACTGGGGGTTTTATATCAGGTTCTTTATATCATCATCTCTTCAGGCTGATTAACTTCCTGAACATAATCAACCTTAGCATTACGATATTTTTCTTTATCTAATATCTTGGGCATTTTTGCAAACGCATAGGGTAGCATACTAGGGATTAACCAATTAGCTAATGCGTATGGAAAGTAACCTCCTGGATCAACTGCATCGTATACAAATTCATATTCTACTTCACCATTCTTTAAAGGAGTGTATCGCCATCTATTATGCATTTTTGTCACCCGATGACAACGTTTATTAACGGGTAGTTTATCTGGTGCAGCTACAAAATTGAATTTCATTTCTTTACTAACAGGGTCTTGTGAAAATTCGGATTTAACTACAAATTCTCTATGCTTGAAAGGAGGAAAAAGTTTTTGTTTAAAAGTATAATACACCTGTTTTGGATCTGCTCCATCCAGCTTTGGGTCTGATCCATTTATATAGTATGAATCAAACATACCCACATCTTTTGCTGCATCAGGATTTCGCATAAGCGTTAAAATACTTGCTAATTTGGCTTTAAGTCTTCCCACTATTTTAATTTTCAACCAAGTTTCTCCGGGGACTTTTAAAGTATACACCACCATTCCTTTCTTATCTGATTTCATTTTCCATTCGCCAGAACCTGAATTTTTCCAAAGGGAATGAATTGAACTTATAATAAAAGTAAGTAGTAATATTTCAACAAAAACTAATACAATTATTCCTAATTGTCCTTCTAAAAATTGATCCCATACAAAAGGTGCCGTAATTGCAACAGCAATGCTTAATAGTGTTAGCCCTAGTAAAAAACCATTGGTTTTATTTTTTTCTGAATTTTTCATGTCATTTATAATTTTTAGTGTAATAAATCAAAACTGTATGTTTCAAATAGTTTTGAACTTATTCAGATGGTTAAATATTTATTTTTTTAAAGAGAAGTTGCCAAATTTCTGGCCAAATATTTGGCCAGGCAAACAAGTGTAAGAGTTGGTGTTATTCTTTCGTTTTCGGGTAATATGGAACCATCGCAAACGTACAAATTGCTATACTCAGTCTGAAGCTTCTCATCGATATGTTCCTTAATTTTGATTGTTCCCAGAGCCCCCCCGGATATAAGATCGGTTTTAAAAATTTTTCTAGCTCCAGCATTTTTTAATATTTCATTAGCCGCTTCCATTCCTTTCTCTAATCGCCGGTGATCATTATCCGTCAACTCTTTATGATATTTTCCATTTTCAGTGAGTTCACCTCCAACTGGTTCTTTGATCTTAACAGTGATTCCAATATGTTTTGGGTATGATGCTATACGTAAAGGCTTACCCGAGACGAGCATCCCTACATTGAATAGAAAGCGATGAAAATTGGCATCCATCAATTCAATATCATCGTCCAACTTTCCCCCCATACAACCACAGAAGTTTTCTTCTGACGAAAGGTCTGGGACTTTTCCTATAAGGCCAATACTTGGATTAATGTAAAAACCATGATTCACTACATTTTTGACTCCGCTATTTTTAAGAATAATGGGAGTGGCCAAAGAACCAGCTGCAAGAATTATTTTTTCTCCATATGCTTTAAATACCTTCTTTTTTTTCCCAATATAGTATTCAACACCAATAGCCTTTTTATTATCAAGTATAGCTTTAGAAACAGTAGCTTGATTAACCAAAATTGCTCCATTTCTAAGAGCATCTTCTACATAGGTTCTAGCTTTCCATTTTACTTCATAATAATTTTTGTGATTGAATTTTGACTGATCTACCAACATCAACTTCTTTTCCCAGTCATAACCTAACTGTCTGGCACTTTCACCTAATCTTTTTGCCTGACTACCAATTAATCCATCCGAAATTTCGGCAACTGGTAATTCTTTACGGGCTTGTTCTAGATCTTCGGTAAGATCTATTCCTAAATTCTTGAAAGTTTCTATAGGTGGCAGATCTGCTACGGCAAGATACATAGCTGTTGTACCTCCGGTAGTAAAAGCTCTTAAATCTTTCAGTTTATCTGCAACACGTACTTCGTTAGAAATTTTGGCATATCCCATAATGGATTCTTTAAGAGGTGCATTTCCTCCTCGTTCCAGGATCAAGACTTTTTTATTTTGTCTGCTTAATTCTTTTGCAATTGTGGCACCGCAAGTTCCTGAACCTACGACAATAGCATCATAATGCCCCTCATTGTTTGAATGTTTCATATGTACTATTCCTTATAAAGTTTCTATGAGTTTGTGGTGAATTGGCAACTATAAAATGTGAATGAATTATGGTTCTGTATACTGATAACTACCCGTTATCAGTATACATTTTACTTTTGACTATCAGCCTATTACATCAAATGGTTTTATAACCTGACTATACATTCTAAAGTTTACTATCGCTCCTTTTGTCAAGCTTTTTATATATCTGTATTACTATTTTAAGTTATTACGAAGTCTGATTAAATTCCGTTCTCTAAACGTAAAATCTTCCAAAGTCCTTGTACTTAAAAAATCATCCGAAATTTCTTGATCAAAGGCTACCGAAATCATATTCATGATACTTATCGTGCGAGTGGCAAGGTTATTTATAGTTAATCGCCTTGCGATCCAAACGTTATCAATTTCTTCAATTTTTGACATGGTCATCTGTTTATAATGGTCTCCATGAACATATAAGTTCTTCTTTAAACTGATATATCTTTCTTTATCTATCCATGATACTGTTTTACTATATTTTGATTTTTTCGCCCTTTCTGCTGTAGGCGTATACTCAATAACCCAGACCTCACGTCCCTTATAGCTTTCTTCTTTCAAAATCTTGAAATTATATTCATCAACTTTTAAGTCCTCCATATCTTCAAGAGAGAATTCAGACCCAAAAAAACTTCCGCTACTATCATTACTATCACTGCTCGATGCCAGGCGCTTAACTTTACTCAATTCTGGCAAATAGATCCAACTATCGTTATCCTTGCCAAGCTCACCATACTCATAGGTCAACATACCTACTCCCTGTTCTTTTTTAGGTTCAATTATAATGGAGACCGATCGGCTATCCTGATGGTTTTCTCCATAATTTTTAGCAACACTCTCCAGCAATTTCTTTCTTGCTTCTTCGGTGCATACAATTCTTTTATTTGATACAGTATATTTACAGGTCGATAATTTTATTCTCTGAACTGATGTGTTAAAGGATTCTTTGGCTACTTTTTGCACCTTTATCATGATATCTTTTGCCGACTGGGTTGGCAATATCTTTTTTGAAAACGACGATATCAAAACGGTCACAACAACCAATAAAACAATCTGCTTTTTTTTCATTATTTATTTATTTAGGTTGAAAAAAATTTTAATAATAAACTATAAGGTTAAACAACCTTTGCTACAGATAATCAAACCATATCCACAAGAGTAATACGTTGTTGGTCTTGGCTCCTTTAAACAAAAGCCAAAAGAAAACACCGGTTGCTCTGGTTGTTCTCCTATTGGTCAAATGACCAAAATGGTTTTCCATTTATTACCTTGTATTAAGTCAAATTATGTAAATACTGGAGGGTTTCCATTTTACCTTTTTATGACTTTACTTAGAGTCATTTTTGCACTACCATTTTTCTTTGAAATTTTGGTTTACCTTTCTTTTGAAATTTTGGCTTGAAGACCAAAATTAACGCTGGTAATAAGAAAAGATCACACATTAAAGCTGAAAAGATCGCAATTGAACCAAATTTTCCAACATTTGCTGTTCCCTCCATAGCTGAAAAGGATAATATACCGAAGCCTAATCCTAAAATTAAACTTGTAAAAGTAACTGCCTGACCAACTTCTTTTATGGTATGATACAAAGCTTTTTTAATATCTCCATCTGCCACTAGCTTATCTCGATAATGACTGATAAAATGTACAGTGTCGTCTACAGAAATACCAACTACCACCGGAAGTAACAACAGTATATCTATATCTACAGATCGCCCAGTCAATCCCAACAACCCTAAGGTTAACATTGATGGAATAAGGTTAGGGATAATCGCTATCAAGCCTCCCTGTATAGATCCAAAAACGAAAATTAAGACTATGGTCACCGCTATCAGTACCATAATAATGTCCTGTAATCCATTACTAACAATAACCTGCACAAACCTCATATTCATAGGAAGCGCTCCTGTTATTGATACTCTGGTGTCGGGGTAGTATTGTTTGAGTGCTCCTACTGCTTCATCAATATCCTTTTGCATACCATCGTATATGTTTAAATATTTAAGAGAACCAACATTATATAATTGTACAGAAATGTGAGATTTACTGTAATTGTCAGAAACTTGTTTTCTACGATCTTCTGGGTTTGCCAGGTTAAAAAGAAAAAGGGTTTGGGATAAAGCATTTTGATTGTCGGGAATAATATACATCTCTTCCTTTTCTTCATTCAATGTTTTATTGGCCTTTTTTACAACTTCTACCAAAGATGATGTTCTAACAACTACATCACTATATTTAGTTTCTAACTTTCGTTGTAATTCATCAATTGTATTAAGTACAAATGGATTTTCAAATGCGTTTGTCTTGGATAAGTCCAGGTAAATTTCCATATTCAGACTTCCCATCATTTTTTTGTCAATAATTTCCGCAGATTCTCTATAAGGACTACCTTCGACAAATTGGTTAGCGATGTTAGTATCTATTTTAAGTACAGTTACGCCATAAATATTTATTCCTAACACTAGCAGAAATAACAAAATAATACTAATAGGATTCTTTTGCACTATAGACGGTACACTATTCAATCTTTTTTGTAAAAACATGGAAAAATTGGGTAGGTACTTTCCTGTCGATAACCTGAATTTCTTTTTTTGTTGTGTATTTTCCCTTCCAGGTGCCCACACATCCAATAATAAGGGCAAAAAGAAGATGGTAAGAATACAAGCAAAAGCTACACCCGCCGCAGACATAATACCGAAGACCTGAATACGCGGAATTGGAATCAGAAAACAAGCTAACATACCTATTATATTAGTAAACGCAGTCAATACAATTGCTTTATTAGTTGATGCAAATACTTTTTGTATTGATGTTTTTCTGTCATTTCCCTCATTTCGGAAATATACGTAGCCCGAAAATATGTGGGCGGCATCACATACTCCAACGGTTAGGATCAACATGATCGTTAGCATTAAAAAGACTGTTACTTCTACACCTAACCAACCTGCTAAACCAACGGTCCATACGGCACTTATTATAACTATTAAAAGTGACCAGGCTACCGCACTAAATGAGCGGATAAAAAACCATAACAGAATAGATATTATCAATAAAAGCCCTAAATAAATCGGGCCTGCTTCTTTAATAGCTATAGCTTGCTGTTCGTAGGCCAGAGGAGCATTTCCTACTGCATAGTATTCTAAATGCTTTTTATATTCAGGTTTTCCCAAGATGGTATTGATTTCCTCCATTAAAGGAACCAATTCACTTAAGTCTGCACGTTTAAAACGAACTCTTTCTTCGCTTTTTTTGATTTCATTCATATCGGCAACAACCATTTCATCCATTTCCAGAGTATCCTCAAGTCCTTCTTCTGTAACAATAGATGATTCCTCTTCCAGTAGCTCAGTCCCAAAGTCAGTTTCAATAAGCATTCCCCCATACTTCATATCCTTTGAAAAGAACAGTAATGGAAAAGACTTCTGAGATTGCGCAAGTTTACGAATCTCTTCTATATCCTCTTGTCTAGTTGGGACATTATCCCCTACCAGTTTTCGGGAAACCAATACATCGCCTTCTGCTGTTAAAACAGAAGCGTTAACAAGAGTGTTGACTTTAACAATATGTTTTAGCGCTGTTGAATCATCATTATGCTTTGTTTTGAGAATATCCTCGCGGATTTTCTTTATCACCTCCAAAGATTTAGTAGAAAACACATCCCCATCTAAAGGTTTATAGGCTATGTAAACTCCTTCATTACTTCCAAATTCTGCCTTAAACTCATCCATCGCTACCAAAACCTCATCATTTTCCGGAAACCATCCTTCAATAGTCATATCAAATTTGGTCTTTGGCACCCCCAAAAATGTAAATATTGTAATAGCCACAAAAGCTAACCAAATAATCAATCTTCTTTTCCGAACCATTTGTGTAACATTTTCGAAAAAATTTGTTTTGGATGTTAAGTTCTTGCTCATAACTAGGTGTATTACATGTTTAAACAGTAATCCAATAGATCTTAATTTCTACTGGTATCGGTTGATTGTATGCTATCTATTTTTAGTCTACTAATGCTTTTGAAGTACTTTTTGCTTTATGGTAGGTTTCTTTGATGTAGTCTTATTGAAAAAAGCATTTATTTTTCTAGCAATTTTTTTGCTATTATCCTTATCAATAATTGAAAAATGGTTAGCGTCAATAGGGTTGATAAGGACAGGCTTATGCAGTAATTCATTCCAACCATAATCTTCAGGAGCATTTTTATATACATCTGTATAACCCTCTGTGGCTTTAAAGAGTAATATTTCTACTTCTTCTGGTAATTTTGAAGGTTCATAAGCACGGCAATATTTATCATTGGCGATCGTGGTATAGATACTTGTAGCCAATTGTTCTTTCGGAAAATTAAACCCCAGATCCTTGACGTTATCATATATATAATCAACAATTTCATTTTCAGAAACCTGCTTAAGTTGCTCTGCATCCAAGATCACATTCTGGCCAGATGCGTTAATGAAGATAGATTTAATCCCCTCTACTAAATCATCAATCATATGACCACTTTCCTTTGTAGGAGACATACAGTCTACAAGTATTAAAGCTTCTACGGTTTCTTTTTGATCTAATAAAATCCTAGTCATTTCATAGGCAATTGTACCACCATTAGAAAATCCTAATAAACGATACGGACCAGTTGCCTGTACTTCTTTAATCGCTTCTATATTGGCTTTAGCTATAGCCTCTACACTATCAAGTGTAGTATTTTCTTTTATAATCCCTACCGGTTCTAAACCATAGAATGGTTGTTTTATCCCCAATGCTGAAATAAGATGTTGCAGGGTTATTACGTTCCCATCTGCACCAGGAACTGCAAAAACAGGTCGTTTCTTACCTTTTACTTGCATGGGCACCAATGTTTTGCGCATCAATTTAGATACTACCTCGTTAGGTTTTGATTCTGTTTTTCCTATACTTTTGCTCTCATACTCCTTATCATTAGTAACTTGTATTTTTTGAGCTTTTTCCAAATAGTTCTCCACTAAATATTGGGTAAGGGTTTTAATTTCTGAATTATTGAATAAAATAGCTGGTGATATATTAATTTCCAATAAATCATTGACTTGAGCGATCATGGTTATCAGACCAATAGAATTCATCCCCAGGTCTAAAAAACTGCTATCATCAGGAATTTTTTCAATTGGTTTGTTTATTTGAAGTGATATCTCATGTTTCAGAAAAAGCTCTATTTTTTCGGCGGGTTTCATGAGATTATTTTCCACACCGTTATCAGACCTGAAAAAGAACCACTCAGCCTGTATGGGATTTTCGTTAATTACTTCAATCTCGTTATCTTTTATACTTTTTGGTACTGATTGTTTTTCCTTAGCCTCTGATTTTTCTATAGTACCTATATCGATCCAATATTTCTCTTTAGCAAAAGGATAATCTGGTAAGGATACTAAGCGCGTATTTTTGTCTTTCCAAACTTTTGTCCAATCTATAAGAAGACCACTAGTCCAAAGTTGTGCAAGTTGCTCCCACTGCGAAGCCTTTAAACTTTGTTCAATCATGGTACTTATCATATCTTTTGTTAAGATTTTGATTATTCCATTTTCTTTATTGAGATTGATATTTCCATAAAAGATTCCTTCCTTTTCCAGCGATATTTCCTTATCTGAATTTTTGACCATGATCAACTTTTCAAGCAAATCTGCATGCGAGGAAGCTACTATGGATAACCTTTCATCCATGGCATCACGACCTACCTGCAAAGTATAGATCAAATCCTCAAAAGATAAATCAGCTTTAGTATTAGATAAATAATCAATGTAGCTATCAATGTATTCATTCAAACGTTCATCATCTTTCGCAGAAAGAATAAATAACTGAGATGATGTGGTAGTTTCTATTTTGGATACAGGCTCTTTAGTAGGGTATTCTTCCAAAACGATATGCAAATTAACTCCGCTATCTGCAAAGGAATTAAGTCCTGCTCTAATTGGAGTATCATTATGTTTGCGTAACATATCAAAAGGCAACTCCTTATTAGCTATGTATAAAGGATGAGACGGGTTATCAATATCTAGAAAGGTGTTTATCTTTTTCCCAGATATGGTCATTGGAAACTTTTTATGATACAGTGAAAGTGACAGTTTAATAAAGCTAGCCAATCCACTAACGGCTTCCAGATTTCCTATATTTCCTTTTACACTACCTAAAGCGCATTTTTTTTCTTTTGATTTATCTCCTATAAATGCATTTTTAATCCCCTCGTATTCAAAGGAATCTCCCCATTTTGTGGCATATCCATCAACTTCGATGTAGTTTATTGACTCAGGGGTTATTGCGGTTTTTTTATAGCAGTTGGTTATGACATTAGTAATCGCCTCATGTTTAACTTCTGACAAAAATCTGGCATTACCTCTATTGTTCTGATGACTGCCTTTGATAACACCATAAATTCTATTATTATCTCTTTTGGCATCATCCAATCTTTTTAAAACAACTGCCGCCACCCCTTCTCCTCGGGTAAAACCATTAGCATCATCATCAAAAACTCCACACGTTCCGGTCGGTGATAACATACCATATTGTGATAATGAGATGTAGTCATCTGCAAATAAATTTAAAGACACACCTCCTACGACCGCTGTACTACTTTCATTATTGAGCAATGAGTAATATGCTCGATTAATCGCTACTGCAGAACTGGCACAATTAACATTTATTGACTCACTGGGACCACAAAAATCAAATAAAAATGAAAGCCTGTTTGCCAGGTAATATGTAGGGCTTGAAGACGTGAAAACAGGTCCATATTTGCCTACCTGTATTTTATTTATGTTCTTTCTTAGATAATTTTCATATTCTGAGTATTCATATGCAACATATATAGCCGTATCAGATCCGGCTAATTTTTTAGGCGCTATCCCGGCATCCTGAAATGCTTTATAGACTTCTTGCATCAGCAACCTCTCCTGAGGGTCTATTAATATCGCTTCTTCTGGGTCAAGGTTAAAAAATTTCGGATCGAAACAATCTACATTATTGATCAATGCTCCCCATTTAGAAACAGTCTTACCTGGAGATGTTAATTCTTGATAGTAATCTTCCCAATTCCATCTTGACTTTGAAATTTCCTGAATGCTATTTTTGTTATTCATTAGGTTTTCCCAAAATGTCTGAATATTAGGGGCATCCGGAAAATTACAGCTAAGACCTACAATGGCTATATCGCAGGTTTGGGATGATGGTTTAGTTGTTACTTTTGCAACAGGCATCTGTTTTTCTATTCCATTGAAGTCGTTCTCATTACTTTGATGAAGATTGTTGTAATAATCCATCATATCATCAATATGATGAGTCAATAAAACGTCAACAATTTCATCAACCGACCTAAATGAACGGTATGATAGATCTATATTATACCTTTGATTTATAAAATGTAATAACTCATGATAGGATTCCTTGACCGATCTTCTATCCCTAAATTTGCGACTTCTTGCCGAGACAGAATTAATACCTTTTTTAACCGAAGTACTTTTGGTTCCTAATTCTTTTTGTGTTTCTGATGGGTTATTTGTATCGGATATGTTGCCGATATTATCATTATTCACAGGAATTATTTCTTCTTCCAGTAAATCAGCCAGTTCTTTAGTAGTATTTACATTTACAAATTTTGAAGGAGATAGTGTAATACCGAAGTTATGGGATATTTTATTGATCAATTCCATAGAAATAATAGAATCAATACCAAAATCTTCGAACTTGGCATTAACATCTAGTTTCCCTGCAGGAAGCCGCAATGTTGCTTCAAAAATCTTTGTAATCTCTTGTAAAATATTCTGAGTTGTTGCTACCGTCATATCGTTACTTCTTTTTCCTGGAAATTGTTCAAATCAGAAATAATTAATTTCCTTAGTTTTTCCATTTGATCATTTTTTATAGATTCTTGCTCCGGATCGTTTCTCATATCGGGAATGTCCGGTATTGCCGACTGGATATTTTCTTCAATTTCATCTTCTTCAATACTATCAGACACATAAAAGAAATTTTCCTTCAACAGTGTATCAATGCTTTTCTTTACAATTCTTATAATGGATTTTATATCTTTATCGGAGTGAGCTACAGTAAGAAAACAATTGCCCGAAGGGCTGGTTTCGACACCATTCATTCTCATCAATACGAAAACGAACTCCTTCACCACTCCATTGGGGTCATCTAGAAATTTAAACCTAAATAATGAGCTGAAATATTCAATTATCAATGGTACCTTTTTTACTTTAAAAAAAGAATTCAACTCTTCACACATGAGTCTAGTTTTTTCATTTAATTCTTGTAGAAAGCATGAGTTAGAATCACAAGTTTCATTTTCTGAGGTTGAACACCTTTTTTTAATTTCAGTGAGTATCGAAAGTGTAGAAGCTAGCTTAATAGGATTTCTTGTATGCGTCCCGGCCATAAGTGCTTTTTTAACACTCGGCATAGAGTTATCATCATAATCAAACACTCCACCGTCTACATAATTCATGTATTTAGTAAGTCCGGCGATCATTCCTGAAGGCATACCACCAGCAGGGATTTTTCCATAAGTAGCAAGATCTCCTTTAATCTTCCAAAGACCTTGCACTCCGTTACAACAAACCCTAAATCCAGTGATCATTTCATCCATAACCAACAAGATGTTTTTTTCAAGGGTCAGCTTACGTACTTCTTTCAGGAAGTCAATAGGCTGGTTAGCCGGGTTTCTAGATTGTACTGGTTCTACCAAAACACCCGCAATTTCATCTGCTCTATCTTCTATAATATTAAGGTCGTCCATGTTTCCGTAATCCAAGACAATAAGCTCATCGGCAAATTCCTGGATCATTCCCAGTCCCATTGCTATGCTATTGCCAAACTGATCTTTGGCTGCAAGTACTGTATCAGATAATCCATGATACGCTCCTTCAAAAATTACTATTTTTTTCTTTTGAGTAGCTGCTCGAGCTATCCTTATTGCCCACATAACTGCCTCTGTTCCGGATTGTGTAAAAAGAACCCTTTCATGGCCTGTAAGTTCACTAAAAAGTTTGGTTGCCTGAGAAAGCTCTTCTGTATACCCTACCAAAGGATACCCTTTATCCAACCGTTTTGAGATAGCCTCTTTTATAAAGGCTGGTTGATGACCAAATAAGTTAACCCCATTATCACTGGCTATATCAATATATTTATTATCGTCAATATCATAAAGATATGCTCCATCACCCTTACTATAAGTTAGATGAAATTGTAAACGCTTTAAGGCTTTTTTCAATCCTCCAGTTCTTCTTTGATCTACAAAATACTCCTGGCACTTAGATGCGTTCTCTTTGGATTTAGGTGCAGTTCTTTCTAGTTTCTGAGCCATTTGATCAATGAATCCCTTATGTTCTTCATTTAATTGAAGCTCGGTCACTGCTTTAAGTGTATTATCTTTTTTATCAGAAAAATTATTCTCCACCATATTCACACTATTTGATAAATGTGTTTTTAGTTTAGAAACCATATAATTTTTCTCATTTTCAGGTAATTCTTCAAAGAATTTTAAAGCTTCTTTCTTCTCTATTTTCTTTGAAACAATCTTTTCCAATATATCGTCGATTACTGTCATGACTTTACTTTTCCTTTAGTATACATCTTTTAATAATTTATCAAAACTAGCATCAGAATCCACTATCTCAGCGTATTCTGTCTGGTTTGAATCATAATTTTGCACGGCATTTACTAACATTTCAAAATTCTTATATGAACCTTTAATCGATCGTTTATGTAAGGTGTTGTCAAATGCCAGAGACTTCATCTTAATACATACCTTACCCGATTCATCAGTAAGATCAATATCCACTTTAACCGTATTATCCTCTGGTTTGCTTCCTTTTGAATAACGAACCCAGGCGTACAATTCTCTATCGCAGGGAGAAAATAATGTCATAGATCTTATTCCGAATGGTAATAAGGGTTGGTTTAATTGCGGATCCAGATCGGTCAATAAGCCAATTGCTAATTGAAATGAGCTTTCCAGAATACTTGGATGAAGAGTATAACTTTCATAATTATCTTCTACAGTTTTTGGTAAACTTAACCGAGCAAGTATTTGATCTTCTCCCTTATAAAAGGCTTTTATTCCTTTAAGAGAAGGACCATAACTCATATCCATCTGCTCTAAAATGTCATACAGTTTTTCAGGATCCAGTGGTTCTGCTGCGAAGTGAGTTTTGAGTTGCATTATATCAAGTTTTGTTGAAGCCTGATCTCTTCCTGGTGCAACTTGTCCTTGACAATGAATTATTTCTTTTTCTCCTTCAGTACTATAAATTTCATAGTCAACTCCTTTGTAATCATTTTCAAAAAGGGATATGTTGACTTCCCTTTTTTCTTTAAAAGTAAGCAGGTGTTCCCATGAAGTATTTTGTAACTCCAGAATTATCGATTCATTAAAATCTGGCATCGCTTTTTCTACTGCTACATAGGCCATTTCCAAATAGGTAGTAAGAGGCATCACATTTTGCTCTTGTATCTTATAATCTTTTACAAAAAATTCTTTGCCACTGAAGATTGAAGTATAGCATTGCTGACTTAGTGTCGAAGAATTATAATGTAACAACGGATGAAGTTTTTCAAATTCTCCATTAGATTTTGACTTTTCACTATCAGCCAGATTAAACCAGTATCTCTCACGTGCAAAAGGATATGTTGGCAAACTAATGCGTCTGGGGATTGCCTCTTTATAAAGTTGCATCCAATCAATATTAATGCCTTTTACCCAAGCTTCAGTTAAGTTAGAATAACTCTTATCCCTAAAGTACTTGTCTATTAGTGTTTCTGAAGAGTCATTATTTCCTTCTGAATCTATAAAATCTGAACTGTTATTTTGTTTAACCCTTCCGTAGAAAACATCTTCTATATTTTCTTTTTGACTTAGATAAACGGAAAGTTTTTCTTTCAATTGTTCGGTTGAACTTACAACTAGTCCCAAACGTTCAGCCATCTCATCCCTACCGATTTGTAGTGTAAAAGCAAGATCCGAAAGATTATCATTATGTTTTTCTACGTGGTCGTATAACAATTGAGCATATACTTTAAGTCGATCTTCGGTTTTTGCAGAAAGCACAATGATATGTGGTTCCTTTGATTCAACTGGTGAATGATCTTCTTTCGGAATATATTCTTCTAAAACGATGTGAGAATTTGCTCCGCCAAAACCAAAAGAGCTTACTCCCGCTCTTCTGGGTAAGGTATTATCTTGATCATCTTTTATAGTTTCCCAGTTCTGTGTTTTATCCACGATGTACAGCGGACTTCCTTTAAGGTTGATGTATGGATTAAGTTCTTCAAAGTGGAGTGTTCCTGGTATTTTTTTATGCTTTAGAGATAACAATACTTTCAGAACACCAGCTATTCCAGCAGCAGTCTCTAGATGACCAATATTAGTTTTTACAGAGGATAAACCACAATGAGGAGTTTCTGCTGAAGCTTTATTATGCTTTTTATATAATTCTGAAAATGTTTTATTCAGAGCCTGAATTTCAATAGGATCGCCTAAACTGGTACCGGTACCATGGCATTCGATATACCCAATTGTTGAGGGGTCAATATGAGCCTTTTCATAGGCTTCAACCAGCAAATCAGTTTGGGCTACAGGATTAGGAGCCGTAAGCATGGTAACTTTTCCTCCATGGTTTTCGGTAGTTGCTTTTATAACTGCATAAATATGATCTCTATCAGCTTCTGCTTTATCCAGAGGTTTAAGGAATATAGCTCCTGATCCCTCCCCTCGCACATATCCATTTGCACTCTTATCAAAGGTTTTGCATTTCCCATCACCGCTTAGCATACCTGCCATCCCAAATGAAATATAAGCTGCTGGGGTAAGCATTAACTGTACTCCTCCGACTATTGCCATATTACAACTTCCTGTATGTATCGATTCTATTGCCCTATGGATTGCAATCAAAGAACTGGAACATGCTGTATCAAGTGGAGCACTAGGCCCACGAAGGTTTAATAGGAAAGAAACCCGGTTAACCAATACAGAATGGGAGTTTCCTGAAGCGGTATATCCATCAAGCGGAATTTGATTATCTACTAATGAATCTGCATAATCTCTAGTCGCTACGCCAACAAATAGCCCTGTTTTGGTACCTGACAGGTCAGAAACTTTATGCCCCGAATCCTCAATAGCTTTCCAGACGGTTTCTAAAAATATTCGTTGCTGTGGATCCATCATTTCTGCTTCTCTAGGAGAAATTCCAAAGAATGATGGATCAAACTTATCTACGTCATTCATAAAACCTCCCCATTTAGAGTTGGTCTTATTTTTCTCCTTAAAAGGATCTCCGTCGTAATCTTCCCAATTCCAACGGTCTTCAGGAATTACAGAGACTAAATTCTTTTCGTTTTCCAGGTTTTCCCAAAATTCCTCTAAATCTTTTGATCCTGGCATAACCCCGCTCATTCCAACTATAGCGATCGGCTGATCAATAAAACGGCTTTCTGTGGATAATCCAATTCCCGAAGTTTGAGTATGTGATTGTTGATCCGATGCATTGCCATTCCATCCTTTATCAATGTTAAATACAACTCTCTCCCCATCAACATATTTTTCTTTTTCCGTTGAAGATTGAGTTGCTTCTTTCTTGGTGTCTGATGAAGTAGAAGCACCTGAAATTTTATGAACACCCAGTACTTCATTTTTATGTTCTCTCGAGAGAAATGTTGCGATTTCCTTAATCGAAGGATATTCAAAAAAGAGTACTGGAGTTACATCCAGTTTATAAAATTCATTGATTCGGTTTGCATAAGTTGTTAGACCTATGGAATCAAACCCCAGATCTAATAATATTTTGTCGTACGAAATATCTTCTGGATCCAGTTTCAATAATTCCATAACGATTTCAGATAGTGTACCCCGAACTATCGTGAACAATTCTTTATCTGCCTTTTGATCCACCACCTGTACTTCAGAATCAAGTGAGGTTACATCGCTTGATGATACAGGTTCAGAAATTTTCTTCTCATTAATGCCCCAGGCTCTTTCTATTTTTTCTTGTATTCCTTCTAATACTATGAATTGAGTTTTTTTGGCATGAAGACCTTTCTCAAATGCTTCCAGGCCAGTTTCAATACTTAAAGGTTTTATTCCCAGATTCTTTTTGAAGAAGAGTTCAGTTTGTTCATCCAATTTCATTCCTCCATCTGCCCACAAAGACCAATTAAGGCTTAGTGTTACTCCTGATCGTTCTCCCTTTTCCTGTAACGATTTTCGTTTACCGGCAAAGGAATCCATAAAGTGATTGGCAAATGAATAATCACACTGGCCTGCATTTCCTCCAACTGCTGCAAGGGATGAAAACGTCACAAAAAAGTCCAGGTTTTCATCTTTGGTTACTTCATCCAAATGGAGAGTTCCATATACCTTAGGAGCAAAAACCGCTTCCATTTCTTCACGTGTTTTATTTCTTATGTATGAATCTCTTAAAACACCTGCACTGTGAATGATTCCGTTGATTTCTCCAAATTTTGATTTCGTCTTTTTAATAAGGTTCTCAACATCTTTATGGGTAGAAACATCTGCTGACATATACATTACCTCGGCACCGGTTTCATTTAATTCATCTAACTTGGCTTTACGTTCACTCGAGAGTTTAGATCTACCAGTAAGCACCAATCGCGCTTTACATTGAGTGGCTAAATATTCAGCAAAAATGAGCCCCAATCCTCCTGCTCCTCCGGTAATAATATATACGCCTTTTTCTTTCAATCCCAAACCATCGGTAGGGCCAGAACCTTTAGCTTGGAGTAGAGAAAATTCTTTTACTTTTCTGATATAACGTTCTTCTTCCTGGTAACGAATAGTCATCGCACTAAAAGTATCAGGATGCAACTCTGTCAAAACTATATCCAGGATTTTATCATAAGAACTCTTTGACTGTTGGATTTCCAAGATCTTGCAATACAGTTTTGGATGTTCCATCTGAAGGGTTTTAGCAAATCCATTCATTGCTTCATGATGCGGTTGGATACTATCATTTTGCCCTAAATACAGATATAATAATTGAACATTATCGAGCTTTTGTTCGATCAGCGATTGGCATAGGATAAGGAAGGAGTAAATGCCTTTATTAAACGATCTACCTAAAAACCCTTCGTTATACTCGCCTTCTTCTTTTAATGCTATATCTATTGGCCACGCAAAACATATTTTCTTGATAATATCCTTATTCAAAGCTTCAAAAAGATTCTTAAAATCCTTATCATTTTGTGGATTAATCTTGTACCTCTGATCACTTAATTTCTCATAAGAATCTCCAGGTTCGACCAGTATAATATCGTCATCCTTCTTAAATCGATTTTTATAAACTTTTCGGAGTTTTTCATCTGGACTAAAAAGTAAAACAGGCCCTGATTCATCAAGTGTTACTTTTTCTTGTTCTAATGAAGATTCGTGCCATTCGTGAGAATAATACAGTTTTGAATATTCTTCTTCTTTGGTCTGATCCGGCTTTTCGTGAACACTAACAAGTGGAACTCCTATAGACTCCCTAATTTTTACTAGGATCATTCCGTTTTCATCCACAATAAAAACATTCACCTTAGATACTTTAGAACCAGGGTTATTTACCTTTTTGACATAACTAAAACATTTTGATTTTAGTGGTTGCATAATTTCGACTTCGCCAATTGAGTACGGTACAAACATTTCTCCGGTTTGTGCTCCTAATTGTGCTGCCATACCTGCTTGGAAAGAACCATCCACAAGGGAAGGGTGAAGCAGATAATCATTAAAATCGTTGTTTCTGATTTCTGGAATAAGAAGTTCTCCTAATATTTCATCGTCATTTTTGAAAATATCCTGAAGCACCTGAAAACTTGGCCCCAAATCCAGTCCCAGTGATTTAAAAAGTGGATATGCTTCCTTTCCATTGGTAACTTTTGAACATCTCGTACGAATTTCTTCTAAATCTATATATTCGGGTACTGCAGTCAACTCCTGATGGGTTGCGTATAGAAGTTTCCCTTGCGAATATATCTGCTTTGCATTATTTTCTTCTTCACTAAATACTTCAAAATGTACAGATTCTCCATTAGGTTTCAGTTCAATAAATACTTCTCTGGGAGCCGAATCAACTACCGTGAGTGGACTTAACCAGAGGATATTTTTAATCATTTGAACTTTTCTTCCCGTCGCAAGTTCTCCGGCTTTTCTTGCAAAATCCAGATAAGCAACACCTGGTAAAGTTGGGATCTCCGATACCAGATGATCATATATAAAGAAATCCCTGTCATGAAAAGTTTTCTTGAAAACCTGTCTTTCGAATGTCGATTCATTAGAATCGATTAACGGATGAAGGGCTGTGGTTGAATGTAAGGTAAGGTTAGATGATTCTGAAGTATCATCAGAAATCCAGTGTCGCTTATCTGCAAAAGGGTAAGTTGGCAAAGAAATCTTTACTCCTTTTTCCAGAGCTTGTATTCCTTGCCAATCTGCAAGAAATCCAACACTCCAGAGTTGGGCTAGTTTACTTAAATCTCCACTCTGAGATAAGAATTTAATAAACTCTTCTTTCTCCTTACGATTTAATAAACGTGTAATATTTTGACTGTTTTTTACTTCTCCAACATGCATCGTATTGTCTTGCTTGCCGTCAATAAATGAAGTAAGTTTTTGAACCAGTTCTTTTTTTGTTTTTGCAATAATAACCAGGCGATGATCAAAAGATTTTCTTCCTATTTGTAAAGTATGAGCTATATCTTTACTGTTAAGTAGTTCTTCTTCTGATAAATCTTTCTGAAGGAATGTGCGCAAGCGAACTGCTGTTTCCCGAAGTTGATTTTCATTTCTGGCCGAAAGCGGAAAGATATACTCTTTAAATTTTGAAGGTAATTCTTTTTGTTGCTCAACTGGAGTTACGTATTCTTCAATGATAATATGTGCATTGGCTCCTCCTGCTCCAAAAGAACTAATTCCTGCTCGAAGAGGGTATTGAACACCATCAATTTCCTTAGGTTTCCATTCTTTAACCGTTTGCTCTACATAGAAAGGTGAATTTTTAAAATCGATGAAAGGATTTAACTCAGAAGAATGCAGGGAAGGAACAAGTTTTCTATGTTTCATTTGCAAAAGTACCTTGTGCAATCCTACGATACCCGCTGCGGCTTCAAGGTGCCCAATATTGGTTTTTACTGAACCTATAGAGCATTCTTGTTTATCTACATTATATTCCTGAAAGGCAGTATTTAAACCCGAAATTTCGATAGGGTCACCTAGTTCTGTCCCTGTTCCGTGCGCTTCTACATAACCAATGCTTCGGGCGTCAATTTTTGCATTCTCTAATGCTGCAGTAACTACCTGTGCTTGTGATTTAGGACTGGGCACCATAAATCCACTGGTTTTTCCACCATGATTGACGGCGATACCTTTGATCACTCCGTAAACATGATCTCCGTCCTTTACTGCTTTATCAAGAGGTTTAATATAAACGGCACCAACGCCTTCACCAGCTACATAGCCGTTAGCACCTTTACCGAAGGTACGGCATACGCCATCTGCTGAAAGTGCTCCTCCACTTTTATTAATATCTATTTTACTTTGATGTACATCAAGATTAACTCCTCCTACAATGGCGCCAGAGCATTCTCCTTTATAGATTGCTTCACAGGCCAGATATAATGCACTTAGACTCGAGGAGCAAGCTGTATCTATAGGTAAACTCGGGCCAGAAAGGTTAAAAGCATACGACACGCGATTGGCAATGCCCCATAAATGTGAACTGGGACTAACAAAATTCCCTTTTAGTTTTTCTTCTGTACCGACCACCTGATAAAGTGTCCATACTGCTCCTACATAAACTCCTATATTTCGGGGAGCATTGTCGTCTATTAATGTTTCTGGGTAATAACCAGCATCTTCGAGTGTTTCCCAGGCCACTTCAAGAAAAAGCCTTTCCTGAGGATCCAGATATTCTGCTTCTCTAGGAGAGATATTAAAAAACAGCGAATCAAATTTGTCTACATCATCGATGAATCCTCCGCGGTATTTCTCTGAAAATTTATTATGAAGGCGTTGCTCAAAACGGGTATCGGGGATATCTTCAACACAATCTCTTCCTTGAACCAGGTTGTTCCAGAATTCATTCATGTTTTTGGCCTTAGGGTAACGGCCGGCTATCCCAACAATAGCAATATCTCCTGTTTGGTAAGGTTTATTACTTTGTATACCCTCATTTGCCTCAGTTTCCTTTACCTCAATATCTAGATCAGTTTGTGTAGATTTTTCTTTGGTTGCCGAATCTATTGAAGAGGCTCCAGAATTAAGTGTTTTTGAAACTACTTCTCCAGAAGGGTTATGATATTTTTTGAGTTTAAAATTGGTATAGATATTCCCAAATGTTTCTGATTGATTTTCCTCTGGTAAGATCTCAGAGATATTATTTTTTTTCTTAAAGGCTTTAATCAACCTATTGGTGATTTCCTCTATTTTTTCATGTTTTAAACCCACCGGAATGGCCAAGCGCACCAGATTATTAATTTCTGTGTCTTTTTGCATTCCTACATTATGAGCCCCTGCACGAATCCCAGTATTTAGATATAACCAGGATACAAATGACGCTACAGGGTACTTAAATGATTTAAATTCGGGAACCTGTTTAACATCAATCAATATACAGTGTCCTAATGCTGGTTGTACGACAGGAATTCCTTGTTGTTTTAAAACTCTCCAGATTGTCCGTACAGATTGTAGTCTATTACGAACTCGAGTCTCAATTTTATTCTTGTTATGAAAGGATAACGCAATGACTTTTTTATCGATTACATCAAGCCCAATGCTTTCTTCCTGAACAAAATTTTGAATTTTATTGTAGAGTTCAACATCATTTGTACCGATCAATCCTCCTTTGTCTACACAAAAATTCTTAGCCAGACTTGTAATTATAGCATCTGCATAAGAGGTCATTTCCTTTACTACATCCCAAACATTTTTACCGATAAATTCGTTTTCATGTTCCAAGATAAATAAAGCATTTTCTACAATTCTTGTAGTATCAAAAACAAGAGGAATTGCATATTCTGAAAGGAAATTTTTAACTTGTTTGAGATGCTGTAAGGATACTGGCGCTCCGCCGGCTGCATTATCATTCATCTCGATAAAAACAAAAGCCACAGACTTAGGATCTTCTTCTACTTGCTTTTTAAGAGTCTCCCAATTTAGGTTTCCTTTATATTGTTCTTCAGAATCTAGTCTGTACACCTCGGGATGTGGTAGCTCTATTGGTGTAAATCCATTTTCAATCTGATGGAAAATCGTGGTAGGAAAAAGCAAATTCTGAAGTACTTTCCCTTTTTTAGGCCAAGATTTACAAAAAGCGCGTTCTGCAGTGCGACCAGCAGTAGTTAACGTAAAATAAGAAAATGGGAAAATACTTTTTAAGCTCTCGACCAAATCTACCGGTTGTTGAAGCTGCGTATACAAAAAGCCTAACTGGTTTTGAATAGCGGGTAACTCCAATTGAGCCCACGAGTCGGTTTTCAGATCAAACGTAACCTGATCATCTGGAATATTCAATGGGTTATAACCATACTCTGATAACATAACAGATCGCTCTTCTCCTTCAATCACCAATCTGTGTTTCTCTTCCTGTTCATTTCCTTTAACCTGATTAAATTTTCCAATTGTATTTGATGTATCCTGTTTCCTTGTTTTTAGTTCTGATGCAGCAGCTTGCTTATTTAATTTGGAGAAGGTGTGATTTTCTTCATCTGAAGTTTGCATTTTCATTGGATCTGCAATCATCATAATAATGTCGGTTACATTATCAGGGTTGCTTCCTACAGGCCTAGAAAGAAATACAGTATTATGCTCTGGTCTAAATTTATTTTTGAACTGTAAATTTCCTTCATCATTAAAAATATTTTGCCCACGCAGATAATCCAGTGTTTTGTCCAGTTCAGAATCTGCATTTGATGAAGAGTCTAGTTTACAACCATACGTACCTCCTAAACTTAAAGTGGTATACTCTTCGTCTTCTAAAATTTTGATAATATTCACGATTGCAAATTCTAATCCTCCTAAGGGCATATCCTTTGGGTAGAATTCTAAATCCATTAAATACCCATTTTCTTCTGATGACAATCTTGAAATAAGGATTACGTTCTGTAGGACATCGTCAAGATATGTTAGAAAAAGCCTGTGTTCTACACTTAAATTACCAGATAGAATTTCTTCTTTAACCATATAGATGAGTGGGTTAACCATTGTCCTGGGGGCGCACCATTCATCTATAATTCTGGCAATATTTTTATCTATCTTTTTATTAGAACCATTCTGGTATTCTTCGGTTCTGCATTTTCCTGTCCTTTCAAACTTTGATACCTGATAGCGTAAACGACGCATCTTGCTTCCTTGAAGCGTGAAGTTTTTTATATTTACCCTTGACAAAACGCCAAAGGGAGTAGCAGTAAATAAAACTCCTCCAATCGAATCTATTTGTTCGACTGTGAAAAGGTTGAGTTCAAAATCATTTTTGGTACAGTATTGATATATTTCTTCTGTAATAATGGGTAGATAATCTTTGGCTCCTGTATAGCTATATACTAATATGATATCCTTATAACGGCTATAGTTAAAGTATCCCTTTTTATCGGCGCCAATAAAAAGATTAGGAGCTATATTCCTTGTACCTCTTGATGCAGAACCTTCATTCTTATGTTGATTAAAAAGCTTTTTTACTAATTCCTGTAACTCAGGATGTTTAATAGCTTCTTTTTCTAGTATAAGAATGGCCGTTTTTTGCGAAGTATTTTTTAATTGATTGTTAACTACTTCCGAAATTTCTTCGGTAGAATTTAATGTTTCCTCATCAGAATGCTCGGTTACATAACTATCATCTCCTTCTTTCTTAAATTTTTCCTGAAGTACCTCCTCATATTTATCAACGAAATAATTACTTAAATCACCAATATTGAAATTTTCGAAAAGTAAAGTTTTTGGTAAAGTTCCAAATTCCTCTTCTAATTTCTTAATAATCTGCAGAATACGAAATGAATCAATCCCTAATTCCTGAAATGGAGTAGAAATACAATTATCTCCTATTGATATTTCAGCAATTTCGGATATAAGAGATGTAAGATAACTCTCTGTTGATTCTAATAGTATTTCTTTATCTATCATTTTCTTTGTAATAACTATGAAAAAGTACCTGAATAGTTAATATTTTGCTGAGTTTTTGTAGGTGTTATACTGCAAAAACTCAACAAATACCTCTGATACTTTTTATAAAAATTTATTAATATCTATTCGTTCCCTTCCTCGAGTATAAAAGTGCTTTTTTCGTTTTAAGCAGATTTAACTTTAAGACATAAGGTGAATAGTGTTAAACATCTAGATTAACACCGAAGGGATATTTTGAAAATACAGGGAGTGGGTGGCTACTTTTCTTTAACTGTACAGGGACTATTTACTTTTTGTAAAATATTGGTACAAACATTAATAAACACTGTATGGTTTATTTCTTTGAGACGAATCCCAAATCTTGTTTTACCTTTTTCCTGTACCAAAATGCCTTCGTGCCCGGTTAAAGGCCCGTGAACAATTTTTACTTGCTCTCCTTCGCAAAAAATAGTTTCGACAGAAACATCTTGTTCAAGTAATAGCATTTTTTTAATAGTATTTATATCATTTGGTGGAATGACGGAAGGATTTTGTCCACATTTAATATATGTAGCTATTTTGGGAATTCTGGAGATATCATATATCTCGCTCATTTTAGTATTTACGAAAATATAGCTTGGAAAAAGTGGAGATTCTATGAGTTTTTTCTGTCTATTTTTCCAAACTTTTAATGTTTTAGTCAATGGAAGAAACGCATCATATTCTCTTGCTAAAAGATCGTTGTATACTATTTTCTCGGCACGTGGTGAAGTATAAAAAACATACCAGTTTTTTTCATTTCTTTTTCTTCTTCTCTCCAGTACCGTTCTCGGATATATGGTCTGATTAGGTTTAGGTGTATTCATTATTTAAGTCGGTTTATTAAGAGTTGATAAAATATCTTTAATCTTCTAGGATCAATTAATAAAGTTGGAATATCAATAGATCTTAGATACGTGGTTGTGGATAAATATATTTAACAATTGGACATACTTATGGTTGGTCAATTAGCATTTCCAATCAACTGATTCTTATTTGGTTTTAAAAAATCTGGTTAGGTTTAGGTGTAGCCATTATTTAAGTCGGTTTATTAAAAGTTGATAAAAATCTTTAATCTTCTAAGTTCAATTAAAGAAGTTATGAGCATCAATAGACGATTGTAGATATGCATTTTTAAGATTGGACATACTTCTGGTTGGTCAATTAGTATTTTCCAATCAACTGATTCTTATCAATTTAAAAAAAAGTAATTAATGGGGTATTGGTAATATTAAGATTCGAAAAAGTTCGAATATCACACCGGGGGTTGGTCAGTTAGCAAAATTTGCTTTTGACCTGTGTTCACTTTTTAAACATTTCTTATCTCTAATAAAAAATAAGAAACGATAATGAAACTTCACTTCGTTTTTTTACAAAGATTATTTCACCAGTAAAATTATAATGACTTTCTCACATATCTTCTTAATTTTATGTTAATTTTATAATGCGTACTAGTATAAATAACAATTTGAACACACTGCATTTTTCGAGTAGATTCAAACAACCACAAAGCATTATGAATCAATTGATTACAATTTTAAAATTCTCAATCAGCGCTCCAAAAAACAGAAAAAAGCCTATTTAGTAAGCGTTTATATTCCTAATAATATTTTGTTGAGAAGCATAATATCCTTTATCAGGATAACCATTAATGATGTTCTTTGCAAATACAAAGTTGTTTATTAAATAACAATTTACAGACTTCTGAAGGCATTCTATCCATAGTGAAACAGTCTTCAAATTCTTTGAAACTTATATTTTTAGTTTATTAGTATCGTTGAGGGATTTTTAGGTATAGTCGAAAATAATAAATTGAATTGAATAATGATGTTTATTTCCAATTCACTTAAGGTATTCGTCTGTCCAAGTGCATTTTGATTAGACATATTACTGTTTGTATATTCCTATGAAGTTGGCCCCACCTATTTTAAATCTAAAAGAAGAAAAAACAAGAAGCGATCAAGTCATTAAAGAATTTAAAATTATTGGAATTTCTATAAAAACAACCTATGAAAATGGTAATCTGCCAAAGACATAGAAATAATATGGGAGAAATTTTGGAATAATGGGTCATGGAACTTCCGTTTGCGAAATTTCTTATGAAGATGACAAACTCATTCTAAAGGAGGAATTTGAAATGTCCACTGAAAGTGGAAAAAAGAGCTTGGAGTAAACATATTTAAAGAATTATAATCAATGTATATTAGTAAAGAAAGTAAAGAGGAAACTGAAATAAGATTAATCAGAGTATTAAAATCAGCAAACTTTAAGGTTTATCAAGAACCATATTATTTCAGAGAGTTACCTTTAAATAACTTTGTAATGGACCCTAATGCATTAGCTATTGTTAGAGATGATGAGATAATCAGTTACATTCACGAATTAAGAACATAAACTGTACACAACAATATAAACTCACCCGAAATGAAAGAGCAAATCAAAAAACATTTTAGTAGATATGTTGAGTTTAGTGAAGTGGAAATAGACGAAATCTACTCAAAAGACTTTCGAAAAAAAAGATTATTTACTTAAAGAAGGTGAAATATGCAAAAGGCAGGTTTACATTCTTTAACTCAACATTTAGCTATGGAATTAGCAGATGATAATATCAGAGTTAATGTAGTTTCTCCAGCAGTAGTAAACACACCCGTTTATCACGGAGTTTTTGGAGGGAAAGAAGAAGCTGAAAAAGCATTGGAAGGCTTTAATGGATTTCATCCAATTGGTAGAAATGGTAATCCTTCCGATGTTTCGAATAGTATTTTATTTCTACTCTCAGAAAAAGCATATAGCTTAGTATAAAAGCCAGTTGCCAACAACGAGTATAATTAATTACTAATTGGAAACTGGCGCACGTCCTTTTCCGTAACTACTCATACCCAAACACTTGGCAAATTTAAAAAACTGACCTAATGTAAAATATGACAAAAAATAAGATATATTTTGCTGAACCTCTTTCTAGCAGAGCTGAAAACTCTTAAATCAAAAACTTTGATTACAAATTTAAAATATTGCTTTTAAGGCTTTTACACACTAAAGAGATGAAGATGAATTAAACAAGCCACCTTCTCAAGGAATAATGCAATTAAAAAGAAAGAAGGCTATTTTCAACTTAGATGTTAAACAAGTATTAGATTGTGATATTTAATTGTTTGTTTTAGATAGAAGGGCACCAGATGTAGGAGCCTGTAAGGAAATAGTATACAAGTAAAAAATGCCTAAACGAGTTTTTTATACTTAGATATGACTCGATTTTTGATAGAATACTTCAGTGAGTATTTATTATTCATATTTAACTTTTTATGTGATGTACATCACATAAAATTCGTGATTTACACCCTATTAAACTGAACTCAAATTCCTCAATTTTGTAATGTAGACCATTACTTAAAACTACTATTTAATAATGAAACTTGATTTAGAATTTGTACGCTCACAATTTCCCGCTTTTTCAGAACCTACTCTAAAAGGGTGGGCATTTTTTGAAAGTGCCGGAGGATCCTATCCTTGTATGCAAGTAATTAATAGATTGACCGACTTTTACATGAAAAACAAGGTGCAGCCTAATTATCCCTATCCAGCTTCTATGTTGGCGGGAGAATTGATGGAGACTTCTTATAAAAGAATGGCTGATTACTTGAATGTTCAAGATTCAGAAATTCATTTCGGCCCATCCACAACTCAAAATGTTTATGTTTTGGCAAATGCTATGCGTCCAATGTGGAAGGATGGTGACGAAATCATTGTTTCTTGTCAAGATCATGAAGCCAATGCAGGTGCATGGAGAAAATTAGCAGACCAAGGAATAAAAATTGTAGAGTGGCACGTACATTCGGTAACAGGATTGTTAAATTTAGATGAATTAGAAAGTTTATTTTCTGACCGCACAAAAATGGTTGCTTATCCACATTGTTCGAATGTAATAGGTCATATTAACCCTGTTAAAGAAATTAGCCAAATAGCTCATAAGCATGGGGCACTATCAGTGGTTGATGGAGTTGGTTTAGCTCCACACGGTTTTCCGGATGTAAAAGATCTGGGAATGGATATTTATCTTTTTTCATTGTACAAAACCTTTGGACCTCATCTAGGGTTGATGTACATAAATAATGAGTTGATAAGACAAATGGAAAATCAATCTCATTTTTTCAAGGATGGGATAACAAAGAGTATGTTAACACCAGCAGGACCTGATCATGCGCAAATTGCAGCTGCTAACGGAATATTAGATTATTTTGATGCGGTTTATAAACATCATTTTGATGAGGAAGCAGAACCTGCTCAGAGAAACAAAGCATTGAATAGATTATTTCACGAACATGAAAGAGCCCTTTTGGAGCCCTTACTTGATTTTTTAAGATCTTGTGATAATGTTCAAATAATAGGTCCTGATAATACAGAATTAAGGGCGCCAATAGTTTCTATTATCCCTAAACAAAAAAAACTTAAAAATGTTTATGAATCCTTAACAGGGCACAAATTAATGCTAGGTATAGGCAATTTTAATGCGGTTCGACCTCTTATAGATTTAGATATTCCAAGGCAACCTGGAGTTTTAAGAATTTCTTTTTTACATTACAACAGTATGGAGGAAATTAATCAGTTGTTAAATGGATTAAAAGTCGTGCTTGAGGACTAATTTTAATATGCTGTCGTACACGAATATAAATAAACGTGAGTAACAAACTTAAAGTATTGAATATGATCTACCACCAACAAAAAGCGAATGCCATTTTGAAACCCTATATCAGATGTTTTTGGTGGTTAGATAACGATTCATCAAAAAATATAGATTACACAATTTTGCCTGACGGTTTTTTTGATATTATCGTTCGCTTTGATAATTACGAATACGATAGTACAGTGCTAACCGGAACATATACAAAAGAGATTGAAGTGGCAATCCCACCAAATCATCAACTTTTCGGAATACAATTCAAATTACTAGCTGCGGAATATATATTCGGTGAAAGTATTGCTCCATTATTAAACTCCGAAAAAAAGTTACCCAATAATTTTTGGGATCTAAATATGTTAGATTTTTCCGAAAACTTAGAAACTATTGATAAGTTAAGTTCAATAATAAGTCATGAAATTGATAAGCAAAATAATCTAGACAACCGAAAACTTCATCTTTTTAGGTTATTAAGCCAAACTAAAGGCAATCATAGCGTGAGTTATTTTGCTGATAAAGTGTTTTGGTCTAGTAGGCAAATCAACAGATATTTTAATAAAATGTTCGGGCTTTCACTAAAAAGCTATTGTAATATATTACGATGTTCTGCATCATTCAAAGACATCAAAGAAGGAGATTTATTATCAAACCAAAACTATTACGACAGATCCCATTTTAATAAAGAAATAAAAAAGTATACCAATCACACTCCGAAAAACCTATCTAGCAACGAAAACGACCGATTTTTACAAATTTCTATCATACCCAACAAGTAACTTTGTGGTGTTACGAAACATAATAAACTGGGAATGGATAAAGAAGTACTTGCTTGGAAGAACAAAGGCCAAAGAGTAGATATAAATGGTCATCAAATATTTTACATAACAACAAAGAATATTTAAGCAAATGAAAAACGCACTTTACATTTTACTATTTACGATTGGAACTTATATTCAGGTATTTAGTCAAGAAACATTATTAAGTCCAATAAATAATTCAGCTATCAAAAAACTTATGAAGTCCGAAACATCGGAGATGAATTGGTTTATGATTAACGGCTCTGATAAGATGCAAATAGGAAAAGTACAAACAGAAATTCAGAAAAAAAAAGATAATGTATGCATTATAACAATGGTAAACATGACACAGTCAACTACAAAATGGATTGACAGTACCGTTGTTGGAATACAGAATTTTGAGCCTAAATATCATTCGTCATACAATCAACAAAGAGATATGGTATTAAAATTCGGTAAAAAAATTACTGGTTATTATTTAGATAAAAAAACAGATACCAAAACAGAAATTGCTGAAGAGCCTAAAACCTCTTTTTTTGATAGCAATTTCTATCCTCAATTAATAAGATTTCTTCCCTTAAAAGATTCATACTCAAACACTATTTCAATTTTTAACTATAATCCCACAGCCGGAATAGGCGTGATTACTGCAACAATTAAAAATACAGAAGAAACGACTTTTAGTTTTAATGGGAAAGAGAGACAAGTTTGGAAAGTTGAAACTACCGATGATATTTCAAACAACACTGCCATAATTACCTATTACATTGACACGTCAACTAGAAAAATATTCAAACAGGAAATTGATTTTGATGGCAGAAAGATGTTGATGGAATTAATAGAATAGCGGAAATTTTGCATCAATAAAAACGAGTTGGCAGTAAGATAAAATGAATGAAATTAATAATAAAAATTATCCAAATTTTCTCAAGTAAACTAGTTTCAAAAATTGCTTATAAGTTTATGAGTAACCCAAGAACTAGAAAATTAAGGAAATCAGAAGAGAAAGTTTTAAATGAATCATCAATAAATAATATAAAATATTTAAACTTTGAAATCACCAAATATGAATGGGGTATTGAAAATACTAAAATAGCCCTACTTGTTCACGGTTGGGAAGGTCAAGCAGGCAATTTCGCATCGGTAATAAATGTGCTTACAAAAAACAACTATAAAGTTATTGCATATGACGCACCTTCTCATGGCAGAAGTTCAAAAGGTAGCACGAATATGTTTCAATTTTCAGATTTCCTAGAAACTGAAGTTCTAAATTTTGAGCCTCATTTAATCATTAGTCATTCTTTTGGAAGCGTTAATACAGCAACTCTATTAAGGAAAAATCCTAGCTTAAAAATCCCTTTATGGATTTTGGTAACTACACCGCACAGGTTCATTATGAGAGTCAATGAAATGTCCAATCATTTTGGATTAAATTCCAAAACTAAAAATGAATTAATCAAACGAATTCAAAATGATACTCAAGAAAACATAAATCAACTTGATATGGCAATCTATTGCAGTGAATTAATAAATTTAAAAAAAGCAGTAATTGTTCACTCAAAAGAGGATAAAGTTTTACCAATTGAAGGAGCAAGAAATGTTTCAAAATCATTTAATAATTGCAGTATGATTGAATTAAATAATTTAGGCCATTATGCTATTTTATGGTCAAAAGAACTAAAAGAAATTATAGATAAGAATACTACTGCCAAAAATGTATAAAAATAAAATTATGAAAAACAGTATCTCAATCCTTTTCATCATATTTCTTTTTCAGTCATGTGCCAAAAAATCAAAGATTGATACGACCAGTAATTTAATTAAAAAGGTGGAAGCTGGTATCCCAAATCGATCATACATAGCAGGCGATTCAACATGGACTATAGAAGAACGTATGGAACACTATGGGGTTCCAGGTGTTAGTATTGCTGTAATACATAATGGCAAAATTGCGTGGACTAAGGGTTACGGTGTCATGAATAAAGAAGATGATTCTCCAGTGACCGAGCAAACACTTTTCCAAGCATCATTACTTAGCATGCCTGTAACTGCATATGGTGCATTACGTCTTGTAGAACAAGATAAAGTCACATTAGATGAAAACATTAACAGCTATTTAAAATCCTGGCAATTACCAGACAATGAATTTACTAAAGAAAGGAAAGCCACCATAAAAAATCTTTTGAACGGTACTTCTGGAATAAACCTTCACGCCATTCCAGGATATAGTACAGATGAATCTGTACCAACACTTGTAGAGGTCTTAAACGGAATTTCTCCGGCAAAAAATGAGCCAGTTACCGTAAATAAGGAGCCTGAACTTGATATTTTGGCTGGAGCTTATACGATCATTCAACAAATGATGATAGATATTGAAGCTGAAAAATTCCCAGAGCTTATGGATGAGTTGGTTTTACAACCTTTAGAAATGAGCAATAGTACGTTTAACCAAACGCTTTCTTCGGAACAATTAACGATGGCAGCAACGGGTTATTTAACAGATGGTTCTATGGTAAAAGGCAAATGGCATACCCATCCAACAATGGCTGCAAACGGATTATGGACAACTGCAGAGGATATTGCAAAATTTATTATTAACATACAGCAAACCCTAAAAGATAATAGTAATAAAAGCTTATCAAAAGACATGACGGCACAGATGTTTACAACATCTGGATATAAGAGTAAATATTGGCCAAATTTTAAATATGGACTAGGGCTTAGTATTGAGAATAAGAAAAAAGACATCTACTTTGGCCATCACGGATGGAATAGAGGATTTTTTAATTTAATGACAGCTCATAGAGACAAAGGCTATGGTGTGGTTGTGTTAACCAATTCCACTATTCCAGCTTTCAATCATGAAGTGATTCGCTCTGTTGCCATGGCTTATGAGTGGGATAATTATGTTCCGGTACATCAAAAGATGGAAATTAAACAGTCTTTAGTCAATAAAATTACGGGAAGATACATGGAAAATGGTAGGGTTGTAGAAGTTTTTCAAAAGGACAATCTTCTATTCACTAAAAATATACTTGACGTAGAAGCAGAAGAATTAGTCAAAGTATCGGATAGTAATTTTGTGAGAAGAAATTCCAGCCGACTTATCCAATTCAATCCAAACTCTGAGAATGAAAAACTCAATTTGCTTTACATAAATGCAAACAATGGAACAATAGCTTCAACTTTTGTCAAGATGGATACTGATAAAAAAGAACCCGTGGAATTTCTTCTTGAAGGTGATTTTGAAAAAGCACTTAAAGCATATAGAACCTTAATTGAAAAGGAACCTGCTTATCCTACAGCTACTGAAGACTATTTAAATAATCTAGGGCATAGTTTTTTTAATGAGGGTAGAATAGAATTATCACAAGACATTTTTAAAGTGAACATGATGCTCCATCCAGATAGTTACAAAGTATACGATAGTTATGCAGAAGCCTGTATGAAAGCAGGAGAAACTAATTTGGCCATTTTAAACTACTCAAAATCACTTGAATTAAATCCTCAAAATAAAAATGCCAAGGATATGCTTAAGGAATTACAAAAAAGCGAATGAAACGAACTTTTAGAAAATAGCAATTAACAAATTGTCACTAAACATTTATAAAAATAAAAATTTAAACAATGAAAAAACTACATTTTATTTTGACACTTGTATTTGTACTATTATTAAATGCGTGCAATACTAAAAAACAGAAAGTAAACGATTCTGATTTTCCACTCTTAGAGAATCCCTTTTTTGCACAAAAACCACCAGGTTTAATTCCTGAAGCTTTTGCTCCTGGTATTGTTTCTATAAAGCACAGCGATCAAGCAACTGCCTTTTCACCCGATTTAAAAGAGATTTATTTCCGTAGAACTGATGAAGAATTAGAAAAGCATGCGTTGGTTGCCATTCAATACAAAGATAATCTATGGACCGAGTCTTTTGCGGTACCCAATGGGGGCGAGATTTCTCCTAACAGTAAGATTATGCATATAGGAAACGAATATAGAGAGCGAACCCCTTCTGGCTGGTCAGAGGTGAAAAGTCTTGGCGCACCGTTTGATTCTATTCCCATTATGCGCCTTACGGCTTCATCTAATGGAACTTACTATTTTGATACGTCACCCTTTTACGATAAGTCAGCTGCAGTAGGAAGTATTCGTTATTCACGACTAATAGACGGCATACATGAAAAACCGATAACATTGGATATTGATATGGAAACAAGGAAATTCCACCCATTCATAGCTCCAGATGAATCCTATTTGATCTGGGATGTTCAAGAAAGAGAGGGCGGATTCGGTAAACTTGATATGTATATTAGTTTTCGTAAGAAAGATGGCTCATGGGGCGCTGCAATTAATTTAGGAGCTCAAATAAATACAGAACTCTCAGAAGGATCTGGCAGTGTGACATCAGATGGGAAATACTTTTTCTTTACACGGTTTCTTAGTAATGGCAAGAAAAATACAATGTGGGTAGATGCTCGGTTTATTGAAGCACTCAGATCCCATTAACTACTCATTTAAAAAAATCAACCTATGAAATTAAAATATTATCAGATAGATGCTTTTACTGATAAAATATTCAGTGGAAATCCAGCAAAAGTCGTACAACTAAATGAATGGTTAGAAGATGGATTACTTCAGAATATTGCACGAGAAAATTCAGTTGATGCAACTGCTTTTTTTATTGATAAAGGAGACAATATTGAATTAAGATGGTTTACGCCTGACTTAGAACTTGATTTATGTGGACATGCCACCCTTGCAACGGCTCATGCACTAACAACAATTTTAGGTTATGCCAAAGACAGAATAACTTTCAATACCAAAAGTGGACAATTGTTTGTTTATGTCAAAAATAACTTATACGAAATGAATTTACCTGAAAGGAATCCTATTGAAGCTGAATTGCCAAATTTCATAAAAGAATCTCTTAACAAACAACCTACAGAAGTTTTAAAATCAAGAGATTATATTTTAGTGTATGAAAACGAAGAAGATGTAAGAAATATTAGAATAGATAAAAACACGTTTGACAAGGGAAATATTGACCCAGGAGGCGTTGCAATTACAGCTAAAGGGAATCATTCCGATTTTGTATCAAGATTCTTCATTCCTCAAGCAACAATATTTGAAGACCCAGTTACAGGTTCTGCTCATGCTTCATTAACTCCCTATTGGAGAAATGTATTAAATAAAAAAGAAATGTCAGCAATTCAGTTATCGACTCGAAAAGGAAAGTTGTTTTGTACCAGTAAAGAAGACAGAGTCTTAATAGCTGGAAAAGCTAAAACGTATTCTGATGGGATAATAAGAATAGAATAAACTGACTACAACAATTTGCATATGCACCTTTCGGAGTGCAAACGCATCATACAAGAGATGTTATAAATGGGTGTCAAAATCATGATGTCCATTTATAAAAAATGTGATGATAAAATTCGCGATAAGATTCATTATGATTAAAAGTATACAAAGAATAAAAGATTTGAAAGAACAATTAACAGATTAAAAATATAAATATGAACACAAAAATAGTAATGACCTCAAGTGCCATACTCTTGGCGGGTATTGGAATCCTGCTTTCATTTTTACCAAATGAAGTAATAGAATATTTAAATATAGAATCAAATATTATTACAATACTCTTTTTGAATTTATTGAGCGCATTATACTTGGGTTTTGGACTATTAAATTGGATGGCAAAAGGAACGCTAATAGGTGGAATCTATAACAAACCAATTGCAATTGGAAATCTAATGCATTTTGGAGTCGGCGCAATTGCTTTGGTTAAAGTTGGTTTAAACATCCAAACGCATTCAGTAATTGTTATTTCACTTACTGTGGTATACTTGATTTTTGCGGTTCTTTTTTTCTATATATTTAGAAAGAATCCGACTAAAATGGGAAAGAAAAAGCAACCATAAGCAAAAAACACACCAGGCGCTTTATACAAGAGGTTATTTGTATGTCAATATAAAAAAAAGGGAAATAATGAGTCCGAAAACTGCTATTAAAATAATGTTATGGATGCTTATAGTAATAATACTTTTTCATTTAAGTATTATTCTAAAAATAGTTCCATATGAAATAACTTGGGGCGGGAGGCTTAAAACTGACGCTGAGATATATATTTTTGAAACTATTTCGATACTAATAAATCTTTTTTTATGTGCCACCCTTCTTATTAAAGGGGAATATATAAGAGAGTTTATATCAATGAAAATTATCAATATTACGTTATGGATCTTCTTAGTATTATTTGTATTGAATACTATTGGAAACATATTGGCTAAAACTAATTTCGAGAAGTTTTTCACTCTGTGGACACTAACTTCTGTAATTCTAATTTGGATAATTCTATGTGAAAACAAATGCGATAGACTTAAAAAGTACCTTAACACCTAATAGAAAATGACAAACTTTAATGTATTATTATTAATTATTTTGGGAACAATTTCATGTTCAAACCAAAACAATCCTAAAACTACTATAGATGATGGTGTAAGTCAGAACTCAATAACTTACCAAATATCAAATCCAACTGTTTTTAGTAACGTACCTGAACAAGTCGAGAAATCCAGTTTTAATACTATCAGTACTAAAAAAGGTTTTATAACATCTAAATTCACTTCCAATCTTGGTAAATTTCAAGATGCCAAAAATTTTGATTTGAACTTGCAAATCACAAGGCAAACAGAGAACCCTCTCTTTGAAGCAGGTTCTTTTAATTTAGCAGGACCCGAAATCATAATAGAAGCTCTTATCTCTCCGAAAAACAAAACATTTGCAGTTGTTAATGCCATCAGTATAAAAGAGTATGATATACAAAAATCTTTAGGCAACTTGAATCAACTCAAAGATAAATTTGTTTTTTATGAGAATTCGAATAATAAGTTGATTATTGAAAAGGTAAAAGACATAAAAAAAATAAAGAATGTTCCTGGTAATGTAAAAATGGGTTCTCAACTATTAGAAGGATATGCTTTAATCCATTTAATGGAAATAAACTCTAATGAAGTTTTCTCTATAAAATTAGATTTTAGCATGATCAATGATATTAGAATAAGAATATGATTTACAAAAATATTACATATAGGAATTACACTATTATCAATTTTGTTTTAGCCTAAGAATTAAAAATAATGAAAAAAGCACCCCTATTCATAATTATAATATTATTCACAAACTGCTCTATACCTAGCGAATATGATTCTCACATGAGGAGTGTTTCCGAAAAAGGATATGGGGTTATAGTTACTAAAATAACTCAACATGATAAACTTCAGGTACCTGTTAATGCAGTTACAGATACTATTCGTATGTATCCTTCAATACCTGGATCATATGATAATACTACTTCATTGCGAAATTCTAAACAAATCCCAAAATCAAAACTTCCTAATTACTTAACATTTGAATATCAATATATTCAAATGTGTGATTGTGCCGGAGTTAGTAAAAGTAAAACAGTAAATTTAATTTACATCGGAGATAGTTTTTCAAGAGAGAAGGGAGATATTGAAGAAGTAAGTCAAGAAACGGCAGATTTCTATTTAAAAAGAGGTAAATCAGGCTTCACTTTAGCTTCACTGTCAAATAAAAAATATAATGAAGAAAATATTTTAAAACAATATGAGAAAGAACTTAAAGTTGCCAAAGTTTATTATCAAAAATATAAATGTAAAACACAAATACTCATTGATGCATTAAAGTTCACTAAAACCGTAGATTTAAGACCCTATAAAAACTCAAAAGAAATAAAAAAATTCAGAAAAAGAAATAGAACTGCAGCAGGTAGTTATTATACAACAAGAATCACCTATCAGTTCTATGATAATGGCGAAATTAAATTAGCTTTAGAAAATTCCACCACTAACCCGTGGAAATAACTTTTGCTAACAACGCTGACTGTTGCACAACTAAAAAAAATAGTAATTATGAAAGCAATAATCGCAAATAAAAAGGGGATCGAAAACATAGAAATAAGAGAAATAGACATCCCAAAAATTCGACAAAACGAGGTACTTATAAAAATAAAGGCTATAGGTGTTAACCCGGTAGATTGGAAAGGTGTTGAAAGTGGTGAATTTGGAAGTTCTTATATTTTAGGATCTGATATCTCTGGTATTGTAGAAGGAATTGGAAATAAGGTTACTAAATTCAAAAAAGGGGATGAAGTAATAGGATCATTAGATTGGAATAAACAAGGTGCATATGCTGAATTTGTTGCTAGTGAAGAAAGGTTCCTAACAACCAAGCCTAAAAATTTGACATTTATAGAGGCAGCTGCAATTCCTATGGCTAGTCTAACCGCTTGGCAAGGAATTTTTGATAAATTAGGGCTTTCTAAAAATGAGAAAATAGTAATTCAAGCAACTGCTGGTGGTGTTGGTCTTTTTGCCTTGCAATTTGCAAAATGGGCTGGAGCATTTGTAATCGCAATAGCATCAGAAAAAAATACTGCCTTTTTAAAATCACTAGGTGCTGATATGGTTTTAGATTATAATAAAATTGACTTTTCTGAAACCTTGGAAAATATTGATGCTGTTTTTGACAGTGTTGAAACCGCAGAGGAATCATTCAAGATCTTGAAAAAAGATGGAAAATATGTAGGAATATCCTCATTATCTACTCCAATTTCAAAAAAGCTTATTGCTCAATATGACGTGACCGCGACAAAATATTTATTTAAATCAAATAATAAGCAACTAAAAGAAATTGTAATGTTAATTGAAAATAGCGATATAAAAATATTTATTGACAAGGTTTTTTCGTTTTCAGAAGTAAAAAAAGCTCTCAAATATCAAAAAAATGGACATTCAAGAGGTAAAAACATAATTGTGCCTGATTAAACTACTTTGGTGGGATTGCTTTAAATGCGTTTTATTTTAGACCAAAAACCATAAAAAGGAAACAGGTTCAACTGAATAAATTGATAGCTCAACTAAAAGGCTTAAAAGAACAACTAACAGATTAAAAAAGATAATTATGAATACAAAAGTAGTAATGACTATAAGTGCCTTGTTTATGGCAGTTATTGGAGCCCTGCTTTCATTTTTACCAAATGAAATATCCAACTTTCTTAATATTGAACCCAATAATATTACCATACTATTTTTGAAAATACTGAGTGCCTTATACTTCGGTTTTGGACTATTAAATTGGATGGCAAAAGGAACGCTAATAGGTGGGATTTACAATAGACCAATTGTGATTGGAAATCTAATGCATTTTGGAGTTGGTGCAATTGCTTTGGTTAAAGTTGGTTTAAACATCCAAACGCATTCAGTAATTGTTATTTCACTCGCTATAGTGTACATAATTTTCGCAATTCTTTTTTTCTATATCTTCAGAAAGAATCCGACTAAAACGGAAAAGTGAAAATAAGAAACTATTGCCAATAGAATTTAATGAACAAGAATAATTAGAAATTAAAAAAGGTGGTCATAGAACAATAATTGTACAAATGATACTTCTTACTTTCACATCGTAGATTAATTAACTCTAAAAATTAAAAGTGTATCAAGAACTAGAAAAACACATAAAAAGTCACGGAAAAATAGGACAAAAAGAATTACAGCAAATAACTGCCTGTTTTAAACCTTTGAAAACAGATAGAAATGAAATGCTGTGTAATATTGGCCAAACATGTAAATATTTTTATTTTATACGTAAAGGCTGCCTACGAATGTACGAGATTGATACCAAAGGAAATAAAGTTACAGGCTATTTTGCATTAGAAGACAGTATAATGTCTGCCATAACAAGTTTTGTTTTACAAAAACCTTCAAGAGATTTTTTAGTATCACACGAAGCTTCAGAACTATTAGTGATAGGTAGAGAGGATTTTTTTAAGTTAGTAGATACTGTTCCACAATTTGCAACAATATATCATCAATTTATAGAATTTGCATTTATTCATTCACAAATGCGAATTTATAGTTTTTTAGGGATGGAAGGAATTGACAAACTTAAATGGGTTATGGAGCACGAACCGAAATTACTGTCCCGTATTTCGAGTAAAGCAGTTGCATCTTATTTAGGCATGACTAATTCTACGTTGAGTAAATTACGAGCAAAATTGAATAATATGTAAATGTTGTCATAACACAATTTCTATTGCTTCAAGTATCTTTAATTTCTCATCTTTATACTTGTAAAGTATTTAATCTATGAAAGCAGTACTTTACTTAATTCTCGCAACTATTTTTTTAGGGCTAAATTTTCATTTAGCAAAAATAATACTACATGAAGTTAACTTTATTGAAGCTGGTTTTTGGCGCTTCTTATTTGGAGTTGGAGCATTAGTTTTTTTAGGATTTAAAAAATTGCCTAACTCACAATTAATCACTAAAAATATAAAGGGTATTTCTTTAACAGGGTTCGTCGGTCTCTTTGGCTTTAATATATTTTTCTTTCTAGGATTAATGAATAGCTCTGCTGTTAACGCAGCTCTCATTGTAAGTTTAAATCCTGCGTTAACGATTCTTTTTTCACATAAAATATTGAAAACATCCATTAAAAAAACACAAGTTCTTGGTGTTTTCATTGCTTTTATGGGAGTTACGTATGTCATCTTAAATGGGGAAGTTACCAACCTCAAAAACCTTCAATTTAATTATGGAGATATTCTCATATTAATTGCTAATGTATTTTTCGCACTACATCATGTTTGGGTTAAAAAATATGGCACAACAATTTCGAATTTAAATTTCACCCTTCTAACAAGTTCTTGTTGTCTAATAGGTTTCTTAATGCTAATACCAATTAGTGAAATGGAAGTGATTACAACACACACAAACGGTTTTTGGATGGCTACATTTGGAATTGGGTGTTTGGGAACTGCTCTAGCCTATTTTTTATGGCAAAAAGGAGTTAAAATTACTGGAGCAGATAAAGCAGGGATTTTTATGAATATTGTTCCTTTGTCAGCAGCAATACTCGCTATCTTTTTTAACGAAAGCTTACATACGTATCACCTTATTGGAGGCTTTATTATTATTCTAGGAGTGCTCATTACAAGAAATAAACCCTCCAAATCTAAAATTCATAAACCGTTGTCATAAGACAACATTTATCATTTCAATACTTCTCAAATTTGCTTAGTTGTTGAACAATGAAGTTCATCATATCAAAATATAAATTATGAGCACGTCAAAAACATTTTTATTAATTCATGGAGCTTGGGAAGGTGCTTGGGCTTGGAAAGAAACAACTCAATTTTTAGAAAGAAAAGGTAATAAAGTGATTTCTATAGACCTTCCTGGTCATGGAGATGATATAACACCAATTTCTGAAATTAATTTAGACCTTTATGTTAATAGAGTTAAGGTGGAATTAAACAAATTTTCTGCCCCAGTTGTTTTAGTAGCCCATAGTTTTGCCGGTTATGTAATTTCGAAAGTTGCAGAAGAAGTACCACAAAAAATAGAAAAGTTAATTTTTATTGCGTCTGCGATTCCTTATAAAAGTAAGCCAGCCATTAAAATATTTGAAGAAGATAAGGAAAGTGAATTTATTGCCAACTTAATCTTTTCTGAAGACCAAATTAGTGCAACCATGAATAGAGAAACCATTAAAAATATCGTTTTTGGAGGCGCAACTGATTCACAAATTGATGAGGTAATACCTCAATTAGTGGAGCAAGCAACAAAACCTTTCTTTGAAATTGTGGAGACTACAGAAAAGAATTTCGGTAGTGTTTCTAAGGCATATATCGAAACAAAACATGACCGCGTATTAAGTTTAACTGCACAAAGAATGTTACAAAAAGAGACTGGAATTACAGAATCAGTTCTTTTGGATACCGGTCATGTTCCCCTAGTAACAACACCTAAAGAGCTTGCGAATGCTTTGATAGAAGTATCCTAATTAAATTAGAACATTTGTTTTGAGTGAGCTTACTTATCTAATTTATTGGTTAGTAGGCTTACTAATTTATAATCATCATGTGTATTTGACATATTAAATTGCCCAGTTACAAAATCCTATAACTAGTAAAATAGAAGATTGATGATAACATAATGTCTCTTAAACCATTGTCATAAGACAACTTTTAAATCTTCAATACTCATCAACTTTGTATGGTCATTTGGCAATTCAGCTAGATGATTAAAAAACATAAAAAAACATGAGTGAGTTAAAAAAAGTTTTCGTTTACACAGAGTTGCAAATTTCGGTTCCATTTACAGAAGTTCCTTGGAAAAAAATTAATGAAGGAATTAAAAAACAAGAAGGTTTTGTTAGAAAAACATGGCTTTCAGGTTTAAATTCTAACACGGTAGGTGGTTTATATGAATTTAGTTCATTAGAAAGTGCTCAAAAATTCGCATGGGACTATTTTCCAAATGAACCAAGAGCTTTTGGCGTAAGCTTTCAAACAAAGATTTTTGATGGGGAAATTGTGGAAGACGCAAGTAGAGACATGAAATCACCACATTATAACTACTAATCTATAATAGTATTAGATAGAGGAAACTCTAGTTTTTAGACTAGAGTTTCCTCTATTCTCAATTTAAAAAAAAATTAAATGAAACATATACTCTTTATTGTGACCAGCACCGATATAACTGGTACAGGGAAACACCCTGCTGGATACGAATTTTCAGAAATTGCCGATCCTTATTTTGAATTTATTAATGATGGATACACAGTAGATTTCGCAAGTATTTTGGGAGGAACCCCACCATTTGTAGGCTACAATTCGTCCCAAAAAATCAGCAAGAAGTTTAAAGAAAGTAATGGATTTAAAAGACTGAATTTTAGTCATAAACTAGTTAATGTAGACATTGATGCATATGATGCTATTTTCTTCCCAGGCGGTCTCGGATTAATGACAGATATGGTCGATAATCCATTGGTTAAAAAAATCATTAAAGAAACCTATGAAAATGAAAAAGTTATTGGTGCAGTATGTCACGGACCAAGTGCTTTACTCAATGTTATTCTATCAGACGGTAGCAACTTATTAGAAGGAAAAAAAATTAACTCGTTTACAAAAGCAGAGGAGGATATTGATAAGCATTTATTAGGAGATGTAATCCCGTTTATGCTTGATGAAGAATTGATAAAACAAGGGGCAATATTTTCGCATACGTCACCTTTTGAATCATATGTTGTTGCAGACGGAAGCATAGTGACTGGTCAAAATCCAGCATCTGCATCATTTGTAGCCATTGAAATGATAAAACTACTATAAAAGAAATTAAATAATCAAAAGTATTATTTATTACCACATCTCATATTGATTTAGTTAATTCGGGATTAAAAAGGGAGGTGACTTGAAGAAGAGTAGCTCTATATCAGGCGTTTTAAAAATTGAAGAAGAATATAACCACTTCTGGCTAGATTACTTTTCATCAAAAGTCAATAAATATAAAATGACTAGAAAAGCCTTCAGTATTCAATTGAAAACAACTCAGATAGCCATCTAATTTGCATTTGATGCCAATTCTATTCAAAGATTTCAATATATTGGCCTATATAAATTTTACTATTATAGAATGTAAACCCTCTATTAAAATGGAATTACATCCACTAAAAATACATATTGATGAAATTGTTCCTCTCACAGACAAGGAGTTTGACTATATCTTAGGACACTTTACCGCTGTAAATAAACGGAAAAATCAGTTCATTATACAAGAAGATGATCTAGTTGATAAAGAATTCTGGGTAATTAAAGGTTGTTTAAAATCCTATTTTTTTGATAATACTGGGAAAGAACATATTTTGCAATTTGCGATGGAGAATTGGTGGGTGACCGATTACGATGCCTTTACTAATCAGAAAGTAGCTAATATTTCTGTAGATTGCATTGAAGATTGTGAGCTCTTATATATAACTTATCAAAACCGTGAGAAGCTCAAAGCTGAAATGCACAAAATGGAAAGGTTTTGGGCAAAAAAGACAAAATTGGGTTACATCGCACTTCAAAATAGAATTCTTTCCTTACTTAAAAACACAGCAAAGGAACGCCATGACATGTTTTTCAAGAAGTATCCTGAACTCTTTCAACGTGTTCCTAAAAGATTAATTGCCTCTTATTTAGGCGTCTCTCGTGAAACCTTGAGCAGACTAAATGATTAGCCTTCATATTACTGACAAAAATTTAACTTTCAAATTAACGTGACTTACCTCACACAAATATTGTGATATAGCTCCTATAAGATTAACCTCTTACTTTTCAACTTTGCATCATATATAATTTTAATCTAAAAAGAAAATATGAAAGCATTAAAAACAGAAAAAAATAGTGATATAGGGTTATTATTGCTCAGATGCACTGTTGGAATATTGATAGTATTTCACGGTATTGCAAATATGAATTCCAACTACGCTTTCATTAAGAGCTTACTTAATGGTATTGGAATGCCAGAATTTCTGGCATATGGAGGTTTTATAGGAGAAATAATTGCTCCAATACTCATTGTAATTGGTTACAAAGCACGCTTGGGCAGTTTAATTTTAGCTTTCTTTTTCTTAGTTGCTATTTTACTTGGGCATAGTTCCGATATTTTTTCTCTTAATCAGTTTGGTGGTTGGGGAATCGAACTTCAAGCCCTCTATTTCTTTGGTGCAATCGTAGTATTCTTTACAGGCGCAGGAAAATATGCCTTATCTATAAATTCCAAATGGGATTAATTTTTTTAACAAGGTGTAAATAATACTACTTACACCTTTAGTTATCTTTCCTCTAATTCCATTTGCAGCAATGAAAAAATGTTTCTTTTTTTTATGCTTGACGATTGTTTGGTCAACTTGTACTGCCCAAATAACAAAAATTGATATTGATGACAATTTCACTCTGGATAGAGTTTACTTAGGATTGAACAGTTCGACCGGAATTAAACTTGACGAGTTAAGTAATACAAATTTCGTCTCATTGCAGACCGGTATTATGATAAGCAACAGACTGAGTCCAACATTAAAAATACGGTCTTTCGGTGCTATGCGTCTTGAAAATAATGAAGAAATAAGCGGTTTTAGTGCTTATGAAATCATCATTACTCCACATAAAAAATTAGCAATTCACATAGGGGCAATGACTACCCCGACCACAGAGTTAAGACCAAATCCAACAACGTGGCAGAGTCAAGTAGAGACAAATGCCCAAGCGAAGATAATCGGTGGGCGTACGGGAATAAAATTACGCTATAATTTGAATTCAAAATCAGCGATTTCCTACGGTGTTTTTAATCATAGTGGAGTATTAGCTCATCATGTAAAATTTAAGTACGATAAAGTAAGTGTTGCGGGTTATATAGAATCTGATTTTTTCTTTACCGCAGTAGAATATCAATCAAAAAAAATCAATACAACGATAACATATCTGTACAATAAAGAACTATCGGCATCGCTCTTTTATAATTTTTCAAATCAGTATAGTTTATTATTGGATTCCGAATATAATTTCCTTACCGAAAGAGTAATCAAAACCAATATTGGTCTAAGGAAATACTATGCAAGTAAAAAATTGCCTATTCGAGGTTTTTTTGTACTTAGTTATGACCCGGTTTTTGATAAAATACTTCAGGGAGGGTTTATGATTCATATTTAATTTATTTCTATGTGATATACCTCACATAAAATTCGTGATTTACATCCTATTAGACTGAATTCAAATTCTTCAATTTTGGAATGTAAATAAATAATAATCTGAATAGAAAAGTTATGCCATACATAAATATTAAAGTTACTGATGAAGGGTTGACAAAAAGACAAAAGCAACAATTAATTGCAGGAGCAACTCAATTAGTTGTTGACATACTAAATAAAAATCCAGAAACCACGCACGTAGTAATTGATGAAGTGCCACAGGATAACTGGGGAGTGAGAGGGAAACAATATTCAGAACTTAATAAATAAATATAGAAAAATAATGAAAAACAAAACAGTAATTATTACAGGTGCATCATCTGGAAATTGCAAAACACTTTATTGAAAAAGAGAGCAATGTTATAATGAATTCTTCAAATGAAGAAAATTTGAAGAAAACCTATGAAGAGTTCGAGTCTCCTTTAAAATGCTTTCTATTTGGCCGGAGATATAAGCAAGCGAGAAACTGGACAAAAATTAGTGGCGCTGGCCTTGGAAAAATTCGACTCAGCTGATGTTCTGATTAACAATGCTGGTCCATTTACTGAACAGAATAGGAGAAGTAAATGAAATCGCCGAAGCAGCTTACTATTTAGCCAGCGCCGACTTTATAACAGGAGAAACTATTAACTTAGCAGGAGGTCACTCCGTTGGTCACGCTATCTAAAAAAATCTATAAACAATTAGACAAATTAGAAATGAAAAATTTACATAAAATCATCTTAGTAGGAGTTTTGGCCTTAATGAGCACTGCAGGGTATTCTCAAAAATTAAAAAAAACAAAAGTTCTATTTGTAGTTACCTCTCATGATAAGTTGGGAGATACTGATAAAAAAACAGGGCTCTGGATTGAAGAATTTGCAACACCCTATTACGAATTAGTTGATCAAGGAGTAAAAGTGGTAATTGCGTCTCCAAAAGGAGGTCAACCCCCAATTGACCCTAAAAGTACATCACCTGATTTTCAGACTGAAACGACTAAACGATTTTACAGTGATTCTAAAACACAGAGAAAATTTAGTAAAACATTAAAATTGAGCGAAGTGAGTCATGAAGATTATGATGCAGTATTTTATCCTGGAGGACATGGTCCGCTTTGGGATTTAGCCGAAGACACTAACTCTATTAAATTAATAGAATCATTTTACAACAACGACAAGCCAATTGCTTTTGTATGCCATGCTCCTGCAGCTCTGCAAAACGTGAAAGATCAAAGTGGTCAAGCGTTAGTAAAAGGTAAAAAAGTTACTGGATTTACAAATGGTGAAGAGGCTGCTGTTGGACTAACCAAAATAGTTCCATTTTTAATTGAAGACATGTTGATACAGAATGGTGCCATTTATAAGAAAGGAGCTGATTGGTCTTCTTTTGCGGTATCCGATGGTTTATTAATTTCTGGCCAGAATCCACAATCTGCAGGTTTAGTAGCTAAAACATTGCTAGAAAAAATTAAATCTATTAAATCATGTTCAGTAAGCAATTAGAAGAAATACAAGCTGTTCTCCAAAATTATTTTGAAGGTATTTATAACGGTGACGTAGTTCAGTTAAAAGAAGTTTTTCATTCAGAAACTCTACTTTTCGGAGATATTAAAGGCGTTCCCTATTTCAAAGCTATAACAGAATATATAGATGGCGTTAAAAGCAGAAAAAGTCCGAGAGACTTAGGCGAAGATTTTAAAATGGAAATACTTTCCATAGAGATATTGGGCAATAATGCGATAGTAAAGGCACAATTACCTATGTTAGGTTACAATTATTTCGACTTTTTGTCTTTAGCTAAAATTAACGAAGATTGGAAGATTGTCAATAAATTATTTACACATGTGGAATAAAACACAAGCATCCGAGTTGCTTAGAATAAAATATCCAATTATTCAAGGACCATTTGGCGGAAAATATTCTTCCGTCAAATTGGTTTCTTCCGTTTCAAATTTAGGGGGGTTGGGTTCATTTGGACTCAATTCCTATAGTCCAGAAGAAATATTGAAGATTGACGAAGATATTAAACGTTCAACTGATAAAGCCTACATGCTTAATCTTTGGGTTCCGTTTAAAGATGACCCTACTAATAGTTTTGAAAAGAAAGATTTTGATGCATTGAAAAAAGCTTTCACGCCTTATTTTGAACAATTGAAGGTTCCTCTTCCTGAAATGCCCAATCCAAAAACACAAAATTTCGAATTACAAGTAGAATCTGTTCTAAAAGCCAGGCCTCACGTGGCTAGTTTTATCTTTGGAATACCATCAAAGGAGATAATTCTTGAATTGAAAAAAAGAGGAATTACTAGCATGGCTACTGCAACTACACTTGATGAAGCCGTTATGATAGAGGAAGCAGGGATTGACTTGGTAATTGCATCTGGGTCGGAAGCTGGAGGACATCGCGCTTCTTTTATGAAATCCGCAGACGAATCTTTGACCTGTACGCGACTTTTGATTCATCAGGTAGTCGATAATGTTAGTACACCTGTAATCGCAGCTGGAGGCATTTCTAATGGAAAAGACATTGCTGATGTGTTAAAACTGGGTGCTGGCGCAGCCCAAATTGGAACAGCTTTTTTGGCAACGAATGAGTCAAATGCTTCAGATCTCCATAAATCTAAATTACTAACTAGTGAAACTATTAAAACCGATCTCACCAAAGTTTATACAGGAAGATTAGCCCGAGTAATTTCAACTGGTTTTTCTAAAGAAAATAATAACATCAAAATTACAGCTCCTTACCCAATTCAAAGTGCTTTTTTAAGCCCGTTGAGAAAGGCTGCCATAGAACAGAACAAGTTAGATTTGGTTGCATTTTATTCAGGACAACCTTCCACAACGCTTAAATATAAGTCTGTGCAGGAGCTATTCGTTTCATTAAAAGAAGAGGCATCAAAATATAGTTAACATTCACGAATAAATGGAAATAAAAACAGATAAATATTTTGAAAAAATAAAGGTGACTTTTAAAAACAATTTAAACAAATGGTTGATAAATTCAAGCGGAATTAATGTTAACGAAACTTACTTTTTCAGAATGAACAAAGTTTATGGTTAGTAGTGTTTTTCTGATTAATAGCTGTAGTGAATTAGGTGATGTTATCCATCCCTTGGTTCTCTCTTAATTTTTAATTAAAATCAAATGTAAATGTCAAAGAATTTATCGAAACGCAAAGAAACTTGGAATACAATTTTTATTTTCCTAATTATTGTTTCAATTGTAAGCACCCCGTTTTATCTTGCAATTGTTAATTTATATCCTTCTAGAATATACGTTGGAGCGCTTATGTGGTGTCCGGCAATAGCCGCAATAATTACACTTAAAATAAAAGGACGACCTATTTCTTCCTTACATTGGAATTGGGCAGATTTGAAATATATTCGCTGGTCTTATTTTACTCCTGCTATATATGTCTTCATTACCTATATACTCATTTGGTTTTTTGGATTAGGAGAATTATCGAATGTAGAGAGCATTATGGAATGGGCTAAAGAACTTGGATTAGTTGGATTTGGGACATTAAAACCAACATTTGTTATAATTATAGGTATTGTTTTGCTAGGAACTGTCGGTGTTATAAGAGCAATGGCAACGGTTTTAGGAGAAGAAATAGGCTGGCGAGGTTTTTTAATCTATGAATCAAGAAAAGTTCTTTCTTTTACCGGTGTATCCCTTTTTGTGGGATTCATCTGGGCATTGTGGCATTGGCCAATACTATTATATTACAGTGAAAATGTCACTTTGGAATTTACAACTTTTTTTGTTTTTGTAATTTCGATGTCATTTATTATGACTTACTATACTTTTAAATCTAAAAGTATATGGCCAGCAGTAATTTTTCACTCGGTAAGTAATGTATTTGTTCAAAAAGTATTCCCACCTTTAACAGAAAAAATCGAAGGAACTGAACATTGGCTTGGAGAGAATGGAATTATGTTTGCCATTGTAACCTTTGTATTTGCAATATACTTTTGGAGAAAAGCACTTAAAGAAAAATTATAATATATACATAAACAGATTTAATAATCAACACAATAAAATTTGATGAACACCCTAATAAAGTCAAAAAGAATAATATCTATTTTAATATTATATCTAATTAGCTCAAATTTTTCTTATGCACAGTCTGATGACTTAAAAAAACCAAAATTGGTCGTTGGAATTGTAGTAGATCAAATGAGGTCTGAACAATTATATAGATATGCAAAAAAATATAGCGAAGATGGTTTTAAAAGAATTTTACGCGATGGATTCAATTTTAAAAACACCCAATATAATTTTACGCCAACAGCTACTGCACCAGGTCACTCATCAATATATACAGGTACAACACCAGCAATGCATGGTATTATAGGTAATAGTTGGTACAATCGGTATAAAAAGAGCTATACCAGCAGTGTGGAAGATACTACCGTAGTTTTAATTGGTAGCAAGAAGCAAAATAATACAGGAGCTTCACCCAAACAGTTATTGACGACTACAATTTCTGACCAACTACGTCTGAATACTAATTTCAGATCAAAAGTAATTAGTGTTTCATTAAAAGACAGAGCAGCTGTATTACCTGGTGGTCATCTTGCCAATGCAGCATACTGGCATGATATCGAAACAAGTCCAGGCTATTTTGTTTCGAGTTCTTATTATATGAATGAATTACCTAAATGGGTAAGTCAGTTTAATAAATTAGAGAAATCGAGCAAATATTTAGATACTGTTTGGAATACGTTATTCCCGATAGAGAGCTATACTGAAAGCTATGGGGATAACAACAAATATGAGGTTGTCCTTGGAGAAAACAGCCCAACCTTCCCTTATGATTTCAAAAAACTTAGAGAAAAATATAGAAAAAGAAATATAGAATATTTGATGTTAGGGTTTTCACCAGCTGGAAATACATTACTCACTGAATTCGCTATGGATGTAGTTAAAAATGAAAAATTGGGTAATGATGAAGAAACAGATATGCTCACTATTAGCTATTCTGTTACGGATAAAGCTGGACATATATTCGGCCCAAATTCAGTTGAAATAGAGGACATTTATATAAGATTGGATCTTGAAATAGGTAAACTTCTAAGATACTTAGACAAAGAAATTGGTAAAGGCGAATATACACTATTTCTTACCTCTGATCATGGTGCAGTTCCAATAGCCTCTTATTTAAATGATCTAAAAATTCCTACTGGAGTCGCGAGAATAACAAGATATAAAGACCAATTAAGTAACTATTTGAACACTAAATATGGAGAAGGTTCATGGATTCAAAATTTCGATGGAGATCAGTTGTATTTGAACAGAAATATCATCAATGAGAAAAAATTACAATTAGAAAGTATTCAACAAGATGCTGCAAATTTTTTAGTAAATCTTGAAGGAATTAGTGGTGCTTTAACTGCCTATCACTTACAAACCAGTCAATATAATTCTGGTTTAAGAGAGCTCATTCAAAATGGATATCAACATAAAAGATCTGGCGATGTTCTTATAACTTTTGATGCTGGTTTAGTTCAAGATGATGATCCTGAAATTGAGGTATCTTCGGTAAAAGGAACCATTCATGGTTCAGGTTATAGTTATGATACTCATGTTCCTTTACTTTGGTTTGGAAATGGAATAACGCATGGAGAATCAGTTAGGAAAGTTTCACCTATTGACATATCATCAACACTAACAATGATGCTTAATCTTCAATTGCCAAGTGGAAATAGTGGAAGTCCATTAATAGAATTATTTAAATAATGTACTCAATAAGTCTATTAATTAAAATGAAACTAAAAAAGCACCTAAAACCATGTATCATTAATTGCTATGGCAAGTGATGATACACAAACACGTTAAGCACAATACTTAGAAATGAACGTCAACTTAAGTAATAAAAAATCAAATTAGAAACCAAAAATGAGAATAGAATCATTTAATGAACATATACACTTTAATGATGATAGTATTATTACGAAAGTCATTTTAGAATCGTCGTTTTCAAGAGAGATTAGAATTCTATTGAAGCGGAAACAGATAATGAAAGAGCACAAAGCACCATTTCCAATAATAGTTCATGTTTTGGAAGGAGAAATTGAATTTGGAATTTAGGAAGATGTTCATTTACTAAAAAAAGGAGCAATTATTTCTTTAAATAGAAATATACCTCACAACTTAAAAGCACGAAAGGATAGTAGTGTTCGCTTAACACTTTTAAAGCTTGATAAGCCTGAACGTTTAGACAAAGTAATTGAAGACTCTAAACAATAGCAGTATGAAGATTATAGAAAACCGAAAAGATGTGAGCCAATTGATAAATGCTTTTTATGCTAAAATCAGAAAGGATGTATTATTAGGTCCTATTTTTAATAGGCATATTCAAGATGAAAATTGGTCAGAACATCTTACTAAACTCACTGATTTTTGGGAGACTAATTTATTTGGAATAGCAAAGTTTAAAGGAAATCCATCAGCAAAACATATAAATATTTTAATTATGGAACAAAAACACCCACTTCCACCATTTACGTTGGAAACTGCAAAACAAAAAATTCAAATAGCAGAAGATGCCTGGAATTCTCAAAATCCTGAAAAAGTAAGCTTAGCATATACTGTTGATAGTGAATGGCGAAATCGAAATACATTCATTAACGGTCGAGACAAAATAGTATCTTTTTTAACCAAAAAATGGAAAAATGAATTAGAATATAAATTAAAGAAAGAATATTGGTCACATATGGAAAATAGAATAGCCGTTAGATTTGAATACGAATATAGAAATGAAGATGGAAAATGGTTTAGGGCATATGGCAATGAGAACTGGGAATTTGATAATAATGGACTAATGGATAAAAGATACGCAAGTATTAATGACCTTGAAATAAAAGAAAAGGATAGACGATTGTAAAAGATATAGAAGTGGGCAAACATGGTTTGGGTCTCTGATATCAAATATAGTAGAACCATAAATGGTTTTTGAAATTATTGAAAACCATTTAGAATTTGTTTATCATCATTAATCGGGAAATAAAATGAATGTAGTGATTATATATTGTCATCCAAGTAAAGAATCTTATACATATAAAATATTAAGACAACTAAAAAAAGTTTTGAGAAACGAAAACATAAAATTTCAAATCTCAGATTTATACGATATGGATTTTCAAGCTGAAATGACTGAACAGGAATACATGCGAGAAGGACTTTTAAATTTAGATTTACCAATTTCAACAGATGTACAAAAAGAACAGAAAAAAATTGAAACCGCAGATTGCATAATTTTCTTGTATCCCGTTTGGTGGAGTGATTGTCCTGCCAAATTGAAAGGTTGGTTTGATAGAGTATATACTGTTGGATATGCTTATGGATATAACACTAAAGGAAAAAAAATTAAGAAAATGAAAACTATCAAATATGGAATCTCTTTATGTACAGCTGGGCATCCTAATGAGTTTTTAGGTGAAATTGGTATTGCCGAAAGTATGAGAAATGTGATGATTGATGACAGATTGGGGCAACGGTTTAATAAAAAGGAGATGATAATATTGGGAGGAACTTTAGACCGAGAAAAAGTCGAGAATGAACATTCTGAAATAGTTAAGAACATTGGGAAACGAATAAAAAAGTACTGTGCTTAACAATGAATATAGTCAAAAGGTAAATATAGTAAAGCATCTTTAGCTAAAAATTAGCCGTTGCTTATTTGAGATAAAAATGTAAATAAAAAATATGATAAAACCCTATTTAATAAATGTGCATCAAGAAATTCTGGATGATTTGAATTTAAGAATCAAAAACACTCGTTGGCCTGATGAAATGGACAATTCTGAATGGAATTATGGCTCTAATTTATCATACATGAAAGAATTAAGCAATTACTGGCTCAATGATTTTAGTTGGAGAAAAGTTGAAAAGGAGATTAATGCATTTCCAAATTTTATGGCAGAAATTGATGGTCATCAAATTCATTTTTTACATATAAAAGGTAAGGGTGAAAAATCTATCCCTCTAATCATCACTCATGGATGGCCAGGCTCATTTATAGAGATGCTAAAACTCATACCACTATTAACTAATGACGAGAATTTTTCTTTTGATCTGGTAATCCCTTCAGTTATTGGATTCGGATTTTCTAGTAAATGTGTAGAATCTGGATGTGACAATGCTTATGTAGCAGGCGTATGGCATAAACTAATGCTCAAACTTGGTTATAAAAAATATGGTGCGCAAGGAGGAGATATAGGTTCTGGTATTAGTACGCGACTAGCAATGAAATATCCTGACCATATAATAGGGATACACCTTAATTATGTTTCTGATTCTTTTCAACCCTATATGACAGAAGAAGAACTTTCTGAAGATGTCATAAAATACAATCAAGGACTTGAAGAATGGGCATCTAGAGAAGCGGGATATGCCTATATACAAAGCACAAAACCAATAACATTGGGGTACGGATTAAATGATTCACCTATTGGTTTGTGCGCTTGGATAGTCGAAAAATTTAATAGTTGGAGTGATAATGAGGGCAACCTTGAAAACATATTTACAAAAGATGAAATATTAGCCAATATTACTCTTTATTGGGTAACACAAACCATTCATTCATCTATAAGAATTTATAATGAGAATAGTAAAAACCCGATGAAGTTTGGAGTAAATGACTTCGTGAAACCACCAGTTGCTTATGCTAATTTTCCTAAGGAATTGTCTAGACCACCTAAAGCATACATGTCAAAAGGATATAATGTAACACGATGGACAAACATGCCAAAAGGAGGTCATTTTGCTGCTATGGAACAACCTGAATTGTTAGCTTCCGATATTAAAGATTTTTTCTATTCACTATAACTATTGAAAGAAAATGGAATTTGAAAACAAAAATGTATTAATTACTGGAGGTTCTAAAGGTATTGGCAGAGCTACGGCTATAGCTTTTGCAGAGAAAGGTGCAAACATTGCAATTAACTATAGATCTAATGATCTTGCTGCCAAAGAAACACTTTCGTTATTAAAGAGAGGGAATCACATTTTACTAAAAGGAGATGTGTCAAATGAGGGCACTCCTAAAACACTTATTAGCGATTTCATTAAGAAATACAACACACTAGATGTTTTGATAAATAATGCAGGTGTTGCAATCTTCCATGAAATTGATAATGTAAACTTTGATCATTGGAAAGATGCCTGGCAAACAACAATTAATACAAACTTAATATCCGTAGCTAATCTTTGTTACTGGGCTTCAAAAGCAATGATAAAAAATAATGGAGGTCGCATTGTTAATGTATCATCTAGAGGAGCATTTAGAGGAGAGCCTAACATGCCTGCATATGGATCTAGTAAGGCTGGCCTCAATTCCTTGAGTCAATCACTTGCTAAATCACTTGCAAAGTACAATATAGGAGTTGGTGTTGTTGCTCCAGGGTTTACCGATACAGAAATGGCTACAAGTGCATTAACAGATGAAGAAAAAGAAAGTCTACTACTAGAATCCCCTTTCAAAAGAATGGCGAAGCCTAGTGAAGTAGCGCATGCAATAGTATTTCTTGCATCCAAACAGGCATTGTATTCTTCAGGAGCAATCATTGATGTAAATGGAGCTTCATATTTAAGAACATGATATTCGGAGACTTAAAAGTTGCCCTTAAAAATAACAAAACCCTGACAAGCAATTGTTTATCAGGGTTTCTAGTACTCGAGGTGGGAATCGAACCCACACTCCCGAAAGAACTGGATTTTGAATCCAGCGCGTCTACCAATTCCGCCACTCGAGCATATTCGGATGGCAAAATTAGCAAAATATTTTTTTCTGGCCATTAAATAAGTAATAAAATAAAGGTCAGAGTGAAAATAAATTTCTAAATTTGCACCTTGTTTTCAGAAAAAAGTTTTAACTCATTACAATACAACATTTTACCCTATGCCAACCGCAGTTACAGAAGCAAAATTTTTTACATGTAGTCAAAGTACCGAACTTGCAGAAAAAATAGCAACTGCCTATGGTGCTAAATTAGGTAATGTTATTACATCGACCTATAGTGATGGTGAGTTCCAACCTTCTTTTGAAGAATCTGTAAGAGGATCCAGAGTTTTTATTATTGGATCAACACATCCTAATTCTGATCATCTTATGGAAATGTTATTAATGCTTGATGCTGCCAAAAGAGCTTCTGCTAGACATATCACTGCTGTGATGCCATATTATGGATGGGCCAGACAGGACAGAAAAGACAAACCAAGAGTTCCTATTGCTGCAAAATTAATTGCAAAAATGCTTGAAACAGCAGGAGCTACAAGAATTATTACAATGGATTTGCATGCAGATCAAATTCAGGGATTCTTTGAAAAACCAGTAGATCATCTATTTGCTTCTACTATTTTCTTGCCTTATCTGCGATCACTAAATCTAACTGACCTTACGATTGCCTCACCAGACATGGGAGGATCAAAAAGAGCTTATGCCTATTCTAAGGCATTAACGAGTGATGTAGTAATTTGCTATAAACAAAGAGCAAAAGCCAATGTGATTTCACATATGGAACTTATTGGAGATGTAACAGGAAAAAATGTAGTCTTAGTTGATGATATGGTAGATACCGCAGGAACATTAACCAAGGCAGCAGATCTAATGATCGAAAGAGGTGCAAAAAGTGTTAGAGCTATTTGTACTCATCCTATCCTTTCGGGTAGCGCTTATGAGCGATTAGAAAACTCAAAATTAGAAGAATTAATTGTAACCGATTCTATTCCTCTAAAACAAGAAAGTAATAAAATCAAAGTTGTAAGCTGTGCAAATCTATTTGCAGATGTTATGAACAAAGTTCATAAAAACGAGTCGATCAGCTCTAACTTTATAATGTAAATACTAATTAATAAATTTTTAAAATGAAATCATTAACAATCAATGCATCTCAAAGAGAAAGCGTAGGCAAGAAAGCAACAAAAGCCTTACGTAATGCTGGACAGGTACCTTGTGTTATTTATGGTGGAGACACTATTGTACACTTTGCAGCACCAGAAATTGCTTTCAAAAACTTAGTGTATACTCCAAACGTTCATACCGTGGTAATAGCTTTGGATAATGGTACAAAAATAAATGCTATCCTACAGGATATTCAATTTCACCCTGTAACCGATAAAATTTTACATATCGATTTTATTGAAATTTTTGACGATAAGCCAATCACTATGGAGATTCCTTTCAGAACGACAGGAAGTTCAAGAGGGGTTCTTAATGGAGGTGTACTACGTTTTAACCTAAGACGTATTAAAGTAAAAGGTCTTGCAACTAATCTTCCAGATCTTATCGAAGGAGATATCACCAACCTAAAAATCGGAAATAAATTAACCGTTACCGATGTAGCAAGTGATAATTTTACGATCCTACACCCAGACAATACAGTGATCTGTATGATTAAGACATCTCGTACTGCTGTTGAAGACGAAGAAGAAGAAGAAGAAACTGAAGGTGCAGCTGAAGGCGCAACTGAAGGTGCAGAAGCTCCTGCAGCAGAAGCATAATCTTACGGTTTTAATATAATATAAAAGCATTCTGAATTGAATTCAGAATGCTTTTTTTATTTTTATGAAAATTTTCGGAGCGTATCCCCCACGCTTCAACGTGGAGGCCGGGCTATATGCTGTATCTTTTTTTGCAACCCATCGACTAGCTCAGGGCAGCAAAAAAAGGATACCGCTCCTATCCCTCACGCAAATAAAAACAACATGTTTTCGATAATTAAAAAATTATTTTCTAAACAACCCCATGAAAATCAAGAAGATCTCATGAAAAAATTTCTTGTTGCCGGTCTAGGTAATATTGGTCCAAAATACCACAATACTCGTCATAATATCGGTTTTAAAATTCTGGATGCTTTGGCCAAAGAAGAAAATCTCACTTTCGAAACCAAAAAACTAGGCGATCTTACTACATACAAATACAAAGGAAGAACCATTATACTTCTCAAACCTAATACCTATATGAACCTTAGCGGAAAAGCAGTTCGATATTGGTTAGAGAAAGAAAAAATACCTTTAGAAAACCTTTTGGTTGTTACCGATGATATTAACCTCTCTTTTGGTACTATCCGCCTCAAATCCAAAGGCAGTGCTGGCGGTCATAATGGACTTAAAGACATCGAAGCACAATTACAAACTTCTAAATATTGCAGGTTTAGATTTGGAGTTGGTGATGAATTTGGTAAAGGCAGACAAGTAGACTACGTATTAGGAGAATGGAATCCCGAAGAAGAATCTGCTATACCAGAACGATTAGAAAAAGGAATCACTTTGATTAAATCTTTTGCCACTGCAGGAACATCAAATACAATGAATACCTTTAACGGAAAATAAAGAAATGTCTCAGAACTATTTTTTATTTTTACAACTGCTTAAAATCTTACTTCTCAAAATGAGCCATAACAATCATAATAACTTTCTACCTAGCAATAGACAGGTTATATTATTTATTAACGAATTCTATCTGACAATTGAAATCAAATCAAAAATGAACAGATGAAACGTTATACTAATGCAAAAACATATGATAGCCAAATACATTCTGTAGTTACTATAGGTACTTTTGATGGTGTACATATTGGTCACAAAAAAATAATAGAACGCCTGATAGAGAGTGCCAGAAAAAACAATCTGGAGTCGGTTATTCTTACATTTTTTCCACATCCCAGAATGGTACTACAACAGGATTCGGATATTAAACTTATCAACACTATTGATGAGCGTATACAGATATTAGAAAAGACAGGACTAGACAGTTTGGTTATTCATCCATTTACCAAAGAATTCTCTCGTCTAAGTGCGGGAGAATATGTACAACAAATGCTTGTTGATTGCCTTAAAGCAAAACATGTTATTATAGGATATGATCATCGGTTTGGGCGTAATCGCAATTCTAATATCACAGATCTTGCTTCTTATGGTATACAAAATAATTTTACTGTAGAAGAAATTTCTAAACAAGATCTTGATGATGTCGCGGTAAGTTCTACCAAAATCAGAAAAGCACTATTCGATGGAAATATTACTCAAGCAAATGCGTATCTGGGGTATTGCTTTATGTTAACCGGTAAAGTAGTAGAAGGAAAAAAACTTGGGCGTAAACTTAACTATCCGACAGCTAATTTACATATCAAAGAAGATTACAAACTAATTCCAAAAAATGGAGTCTATATTGTAAAATCATTTATTGATAGCAAAACCTATTTTGGAATGATGAATATAGGCACAAATCCTACGGTAAACGGCACTCGACAAACGATAGAAACTCATTTCTTTGACACTTCTTTTAATTTATATGACAAAAAGATTCAGATCGAAATGATAAAACGTATTAGAGATGAGAAAAAATTTGATTCCCTAGAGCAATTACAAGATGCTATGCAGCAAGATGAAGATTTTTCTCGTGATTTTATAAATTCTTTGGTATGATCAATCGTTGGCTATTCACTCATATAGATAATAGTTCCCTTATTATATTTAGAGTTTTTTTTGGATTCCTGATTGCTTCAGAAGCTATTGGAGCTATTTTTACAGGCTGGGTTACTCGCACCCTAATCGAGCCCAAATTTACTTTTAACTTTATTGGTTTAGATTTTTTACAACCTTTACCCGGTAATGGTATGTATTATTATTTTGCCATAATGGGGGTTTTTGGCCTTTTAGTAATGATTGGTTTTAAATATCGATGGAGTATGATTGGCTATACCATATTATGGGCAGGGGTTTATTTTATGCAAAAAGCATCTTATAACAACCATTACTATCTCTTATTACTACTTTGCATAATAATGTGCACGCTACCAGCAGGGAATTATTTCTCGATAGATGTAAAACAAAATCCATTACTCAAAAAAATTGCGATGCCCAGGTGGTGCATATTAGTTATTATTGCTCAACTCTGGATTGTATATACCTATGCATCGGTAGCTAAATTATATCCAGACTGGCTAGATTTTACTGTTGCCAAAAACCTGATGATTGGTAAAGCAAATTATCCTATTGTAGGAAACATTCTTCAGGAACATTGGACACATGTTTTTATTGCATATTATGGTATCTTATTCGACTTATTGATTGTCCCCTTACTACTGTGGAGGAGAACCCGATTAGCCGCTTTTTGTTTTAGTGTATTTTTCCATATTTTTAATTCTATTGTTTTTCAAATAGGGATATTTCCATATTTATCATTGGCATTTACCGTCTTTTTCTTTACAAGAGAAAGGGTACATCATCTGTTTATGAGAAAGAAGGAATTTTATAATGCAGGAGAAGTCATTATTCCTTCATACCGTAAATTTCTACTTCCTGTACTAACAATATGGTTTGTTATACAAATCTTGCTTCCTATTCGTCACTGGATTATCCCGGGAGATGTATTATGGACAGAAGAAGGTCATAGAATGAGTTGGCGTATGATGCTAAGAGGTCGATACGGTACTACTAATTTCTATTTTGTAGATAAAAATGATCCTAAAGCATTGCAAAAATTAATAAACAAAAATGATTACCTCTCCAAAAAACAATTGCGGTTAGTATCATCAAAACCAGATGCTATGTGGCAATTTGCACAAAAACTCAAGGCCGAATATGCCATAAAAGAAAAAGATATTGCCATCTATGTCCATAGTAAAGTATCTATTAATGGCAAAAAATACCAAACACTTATCGACCCAAAAGTTGATCTGGCCAGTGCTTCATGGAATTATTTTACTACAAATCCATGGGTTCTCAAGTATGAAGAAAAAGAATAAAATAGTCTTATGATTTATGACATAAAAAAGAGTCAAAGCGTTCTTTTTTATGATAAAACAAGCTAAAATTAAGTTATTTTTCGATACCTATAGTATTTAATTGTAAAACCTTATGTAGTTTTGCATAGTTTAAAATCAAGGAAATACGGTTTTAACTCGAAATTATATACTCTAATTTGTGTACTTAATTTCGGTTCACAAAAATCATTACAATGCATTCATATTTAATAAAGGGAATTTGTAGCATTCTTCTGTTGTTTTTCTTTTCTGCACATAGCCAAAACAACAGGCAGAATACTAATTATACTTTTTTTGGTATTATTCCTAACACCGTAGATGCGCAATTATATCGCCAGCTTAAAAACAGTCCGGATGTTATTACGCGCCTACAATTAATTGAAAAAATAGCTCAAATACACCTGCAAGCAGGCAATACCGATTCTATAACGTATTATGGAGATCTTTTAAAAACAACAGCGCTAGAAGAAAATATTTCAGACAAACCATTATACCTTTCTATAGCAAACAATATTATCGGGCACGGAAAACTTAAAAACGGTCTCTATGATGCAGCGATGAAACATTTTATCGAAGGTATCACCAACTCTCCTATTCCCAAAATGCAAACGATGTATTACAAACACCAACTCGGATTGGGTGCTGTATATCTGGAACAAAAAAAATATGATCTAGCGCTCCCCATTTTTGAATCCTGCATTACAGAGTCTAAGAATAAGGAAACCATAATACTGGCCGGAAAGTTTTTAGGAGATATTTATTTTCATAAAAACAATATTGAAAAAGCAAGATCCTATTATTTTTCTGTATTAGAGGATCTCCCTGATACTCCAAATAAAATAGCGATAGAGGTTCGATTAAAACTCGGGCGACTCGAACTTTTTAATGACCGAACCATAAAGGCAATGGAATATTTTATGCCTGCAAAAGAGCAAGCTCAAGAAAATCATTTCTATGATCTATATATAGAAGCCGTATATCAAATAGGTCGCGTATATTATAAATTAGAAGATTACGATTCTGCAGAAATGATATTAAACTCTGCATATGTAAATGCGGTACAATGGAACAGGCTAGAATTGCAAAAAAAAGTTATCCATATGCTAAAGGGTTTGTATGCAAGTCGTGGAAATTATAAAAATGCATATTCATTAATGACCCAATACGTAGATGTTTCTAACCAAATCACTACAAAACAAAATAAAAAAATTGTAAAAGAACTAGAGGTTAAATATCAGACACTTCAAAAAGAGAAAGAGATATTATCACTTAAAGAAGAGCAGTTAATAAAGGAAAGTGAACTTAAAAGACAACGAACTATCAAAAAAGCATTTTTGATCGGTTTTCTTGCTGTACTATTACCAGTAGTCGGCTTGCTATTTATGTATTTTCAGAAATTAAAGACTCAAATAGCGCTCAACAAATCTCAGGAAGAAGTTAATACTCAAAAAGTATATGGGCTAATGAAGGATCAGGAATTAAATCTGATCAAAGCCACAATGGAAGGGCAGGATAAAGAAAGACAACGCCTTGCACGAGAGTTACATGATAGTGTTGGTGGTAATCTGGCAAGTATAAAATTGCAGCTTTCTAACTCTGGTAAAACCGATGATCAAGAAGCAAATATTATTAAACAAGTCGATGAGACCTACAACCAGGTAAGAGATTTTTCTCACAACCTTATCCCAAAAAAGTTTCAAAAAAATCCGATTACCTCATTGATAAAAGAATATATCAATAATGTGATCAATGGTAGCGGTCAGCAAATATCATTTCACCCATATCCCAAAAATCAGATTAACCAAATTAGTCCGACTCTTACAGAAGAATTATTTAAGATCATACAAGAACTATTAACTAATTGTCTTAAACATGCTAAAGCCAAAAATATCGATATCTATCTCAATCATCACGATGATTCGATACAACTACTTTTTGAAGATGATGGTGTAGGTTTCGAGAGTGGAAAAGCAGTTGATGGAATTGGGTTTAAAAACATAAAGACTCGTTTGAGTACTTTATCCGGAGATATGTTCATAGACTCTGTAATTCAAAGAGGTACGGTCATCAATATAGAAGTCCCTATTGCATAAATTTTTATGTTCTTAAATGGGTTTGAATAAATTTCTTAAAATTCACTATAGAACTACAATCTAAAACCTCACTTTTCTTTAAATTTGCTCCTTCATTGCGATAGGGATAGTAGTGGCATCCTTTTTCTTGATCATTAATACCCTTGGATAAGCTTAGGGTGGCCAAGAAAAAGATATAACGAATAGCCCGAAAATCGCCCAAAAAAGATATCATGTTAATAGTACAAAACATCATAGCAAACAAAGAAGCGTATATAAAAGCTTTGACAAAAAGGAATTTTGACGCCGCTGCTGTTTTAGAAGAAATTATTGGCCTGGATGAAAGTCGACGTGCCACACAGACTAAATTAGACAATACTCTGGCCGACTCTAATAAATTCTCTAAAGAAATAGGGATGCTATTTAAAAATGGTGAACAGCAAAAAGCAAACCTGTTAAAAGAGAAAACTGCACAATTAAAAGATAGCTCTAAGCAATTATCAACAGAACTTACTGATATCCAAGAGAAATTAATCCAGTTGTTGTACACCATTCCAAATGTCCCTCACGATTCTGTTCCTAATGGTCAAAGTGACGAAGACAATGAAGAGATTTTTCGTGAAGGTGATATTCCTGTTTTAGAAGAAGGTGCGTTACCACATTGGGAGCTTGCCAAAAAGTATGACATTATTGATTTTGAATTGGGTGTAAAAATAACAGGAGCTGGTTTCCCTGTGTATAAAGGTAAAGGTGCTCGATTGCAACGTGCTTTGATTAGCTATTTTTTGGATAAAAATACTGATGCAGGGTATAAAGAATTTCAGGTACCTCATCTGGTTAATGAAGCATCAGGATATGGTACTGGACAATTACCCGATAAAGAAGGGCAAATGTATCATGTAACCGGAGACGATCTATACCTTATCCCTACTGCAGAAGTTCCTGTGACCAATATGTTTAGAGACGAGTTATTACAAGAAAGTGATCTTCCTATTTGCTGTACGGGATATACTCCATGTTTTAGACGTGAGGCAGGTTCTTATGGTGCGCATGTACGTGGTTTAAATCGTTTGCATCAATTTGATAAGGTAGAAATTGTGCGTATCGAAAAACCAGAAAACTCTTATAATGCTCTTGATGGAATGGTAGATCATATAAAAAGTATCCTTAACGATTTACAATTACCGTATCGTATACTACGCCTTTGTGGTGGGGATATTGGATTTACTGCTGCACTAACATTTGATTTCGAAGTTTTCTCTACAGCGCAAGATCGTTGGTTAGAGATTAGTTCTGTATCTAACTTTGAATCTTATCAAGCTAATCGCTTAAAATTAAGGTTTAAAGATGCGAAGGGAAAAAATCAGTTAGCACATACACTTAATGGAAGCTCATTAGCATTACCTAGAGTACTCGCAGGTATATTAGAAAATTACCAAACTCCAAAAGGTATCAAAATCCCTGAAGTACTAGTTCCTTACTGTGGATTTGAATATATAGATTAAGGGATCCATAACATATTACTAAAGCGCATTTTGCTATCTTTACAAAAAAACTTGCAAAATGCGCTTTATCTTTTTCTATATTACCCTGTTGTTTACTTTTTCGACGATTGCGCAGTCGGAGCAGTTAGCAAAAAACTATATCCAGCAGGGACAATACGAAAAAGCACTTTCTGTCTACAAAAAATTATATACCAAAAACCCAAACCGAATTAATTATTTATTAGGGTTAGTAGAATCTCATCAACAATTAGAACATTTTGATAAAGCAGAGAGCATTCTAAAAAAGCGAATTGAGAAAATTCCAAATAATGCTCAAATTCTGGTCGAATTAGGGCACCATTATGATCTGCAAGGTAAAACAGAGCAAGCTCGTACTTACTATGATAAAGCTATAGAAACCTATAATAACAATAATGCAAATCATGCCTATTCACTTGCCCAAACTTTTGAAAAATATAGTTTATTAGATGAAGCAGCTTTAATTTATGAAAAAGGGATGAAGCACAATCCCAGAGCAAATTTTAATGTACAATTAGCCAAAATCTATGGAGAACAGGGGAAACTAGAAAAAATGTTTGATAGCTATTTGGCATTATTGCGATTGCAGCCTAATTATATAAATATTGTACAACGAAATTTTAGTGACTACATAACAGATAGTCCAACGGGTGAGGCAAATGTTATATTTAGAAAGTTATTGATTAAAAAACTCCAACGGAATCCCAATATCTTATATAATGAAATGCTAAGCTGGCTTTTTGTACAACAAAAGGAATTTAAAAAAGCATTTATACAAGAAAAAGCAATATATAAGCGTAAACAGGAAAGTCCCGAAGGGATTATAGATCTGGCAAGAATTGCTATTTCGGAAAAAGATATTAAGTCTGCGGTAGAAATTCTAAATTATATTTTAGAAACATCGGCTTCAAAAGATATGAAGCTTACAGCTCATAAAATTATCCTGAAGGCAAAAGTAGATAATGCCTCCAAAAAAGAACATAAAACTATTATAGAGCAATATAATACAGTATTTAAGGAATATGGAAAAGCCAGAGAAACTATAGGATTACAGATTGATTATTCGCATTTTCTAGCTTTTAAACAGGATAAAAAACAGGAAGCTATTCGTTTTTTAAAAGATATATTAGATAGAGAACCACTATCAAGGTTTCAATCTTCTAGAATAAAAATGAAAATTGCAGATATTCTGGTATTGGATCAAAAATTTAATCAGGCATTAATTTATTATACCCAGGTACAAAATGCTTTAAAAAATAATTTCTTAGCGCAAGATGCTAGGTTTAAAGTAGCAAAGACCAGTTATTATAAAGGGGATTTTGCCTGGGCACAAACGCAACTCGATGTACTAAAGTCTTCTACCTCTCAATTGATTGCTAACGATGCTATGGAGTTAAGTCTAATTATTAGTGATAATTCTCTTGAGGATTCTACTCAAACTGCTTTAAAGATTTTTGCAAAGGCCGATCTATTAGCTTTTCAGAATAAAAATCAGGATGCAATTACTATGCTTGAAATTATCTTAACTCAACATAAAGGTGAAAAAATTGAGGATGAAGCTTTTTTACGACAGGCTAAACTATTTGAAAAAGAAAAGCAATTCGAAAAAGCTAAAATCAACTATCTAAAAATTATTGAATTTTATAATGATGATATCCTCGTTGATGATGCCTATTATTGGTTAGCCGAGCTCTATGTGAATGAGCTAGGAGAGCCCGAAAAAGCTAAAGAATTATATGAAAAGATAATTTTTAATCACGCAGATAGTATTTATTTTGTAGATGCCCGAAAAAAATACAGAACCTTAAGAGGAGATGCTATAAATTAAATCACCTGTAAATCTTTGCTTCTTTGTAACTTTGCGCCTTTGTGATTATACTAAATACTATTTCCCAAAACATTAACAACTAACATGTACATATATAACGTTACCATAAATATAGAAGAAACTATCCATGACGAATGGTTAGATTGGATGAAAGAGGAGCATATACCTGATATGCTTTCCACGGGAAAGTTTAGTAAAGCATTAATGACTAAAGTATTGGTAGAAGAAGAAATGGGAGGTGTCACCTATTCTGTACAATACACGACCAACAATAAAGAAACTTTACAAAAATACTATGATGAGGACGCAGATCGTCTTAGGTCAAAATCTAATCGTTTTACTGGTAAATTTGTAGCGTTTAGAACCGAGTTAGAAATTGTAAGTGAACGGAATGAGTAAATCAAAAAAAAATAAAAAATATAGCTCCAGTCCCAAATCTTCTTTCGAAAAAACTGCAGTAAAGGCAAAAAAACACCTGGGACAACATTTTCTAAAGGATGAAAATATTGCCAAAAAGATTGGTGACACCCTTACTTTGCAAGGTTACAAAAATGTTGTTGAAATTGGCCCAGGAATGGGAGTTCTTACCAAATATATTCTTCAAAAAGATATTGATGTTATAGCCATGGATCTAGACAGAGAGTCTATCGAATATCTTAACACTAATTTTCATCTCGAACATACAGAAGCGCTAAGAGGAAATACTACATTTCGAGTAATAGAGGCTGATTTTCTAAAGTTTGATCTAAATTTATTATTTACCAAAGAACAATTTGCAATAACAGGTAACTTTCCTTACAATATTTCTACTCAAATTGTTTTCAAAACATTAGAAAACAAAGATCGTATTCCTGAATTTACCGGGATGTTTCAAAAAGAAGTTGCCCAGCGTATTTGTGAAAAAGCGGGTAGTAAAGCCTACGGTATTCTTTCGGTGCTTACACAAGCTTTTTATGATGCCGAATATCTATTTACTGTTTCTCCAGATGTTTTTAACCCTCCTCCCAAGGTAGATAGTGGAGTATTGCGATTGATTAGAAAAAATGAATATGCTCTGCCTTGTGATGAAAAATTATTTTTTAGAGTCGTAAAGACTGCTTTTGGACAACGTCGTAAAACTTTAAGAAATAGTCTTAAAACTTTTGAATTGAATGATGAGACCAAAACATTAGAAATTCTGACTAAACGCCCCGAACAATTGTCTGTTGATCAATTTATAGAATTGACATTATTAATTGAAAAACAACAGGTTAAGTGATTAACATACTCATAAAGTCTAATTAAATTCTTTGGTTATCTTTGTGGGCGTTTGTGAAGGGGATCACTAAATACTGAGTATATGCAATTTAAAGTTTCTAATGAGTTAATCGAACAGGTACGACACCTCATCCGTGAAGAAGGTGATACTCGTCTGCGCGAAATGCTTAGTGAAATACATTTTGCTGATGTTGCCGAAATCATTAGTGAACTTGGCTTATCTGAAGCTACCTACCTTATTAAATTATTGGATAGCGAAAAAACCTCTGAAGCTCTTATGGAGCTCGAAGAAGATTTTCGTGAACGTATCCTTGAAAACCTTTCTGCAAAAGAGATTGCAGAAGAGTTAGAAGAAATGGCTACTGATGATGCTGCTGATATTGTTGCCGAACTTCCCGATGATCGTGCAGAAAAAGTAATTGCCGAGATAGAGGATGAAAAACGTGCAGAAGATATTAAAGAGCTTCTTACCTATGATGAAGATACTGCAGGTGGACTAATGGCTAAAGAGCTCGTAATGGTAAAAGAAACCTGGACCGTAGCTGGTTGTGTTAGAGAAATGCGACGACAGGCAGAAAATGTTACTCGAGTACATTCTATTTATGTTGTAGATAAAGATGAAAAGTTAAAAGGTAGACTATCTCTTAAGGATTTACTTACTGCCTCTGCAAAAACTCATATTAGCGAAGTATATATTCCAAAAGTAGATTCTGTAGATGTAGATACCGAAGGAGAAGAAGTAGCTCGTATTATGCAAAAATATGATCTTGAAGCTATCCCTGTAGTAGACAAAGAAAATGTATTGGTTGGTCGAGTAACTATAGATGATATTGTAGATTTTATTAAGGATGAGGCTGAGAAAGATTATCAATTAGCCGCGGGTATTTCTCAAGATGTAGAAGCAGATGATAATGTATGGGAGCTTACCAGAGCACGATTACCCTGGTTAATTTTAGGCCTTTTTGGGGGATTAGGAAGTGTATTCATTATGCAGGGCTTTGAAGGTGTAATGACCAATCCAAGAATTAGAGATTTATTTTTCTATACACCACTAATTGCTGCTATGGCAGGAAATGTTGGTGTTCAATCCTCTGCAATTATTGTACAAGGGTTAGCAAATAACGTAGTAAAAGGAAGTTTATTAAATCGATTATTAAAAGAAGTAAGCCTTAGTTTAATTAATGGTTCTGCATTAGCACTACTTATTATTGTTTTTGGTTTTATAATGAGCTATGAACTCTCGTTTAGTTTAACCATAGCAATTGCACTTATGAGTGTTATTATTGTAGCTGCACTTATTGGTACTTTTGTTCCTATTATTCTTGATAAAAGAGGTATTGATCCTGCAATTGCTACAGGTCCCTTTATTACAACAAGTAATGATATTTTTGGGATCTTCTTATTCTTTTATATAGCAAAACTTATTTTAGGATTTTAGATCACAAATCTTCTTTCAAATTTTAAAATAGTTGTATTTTTAATCGATATCAACTCTCCTATTCATGAAATCCGAAATTTTTGAATTCCATTTTACAGTTCCGGCATCAGCAATAGATGATATGGATCATGTAAATAATGTAGTGTATCTACAATGGGTACAAGATGTTGCCAAAAAACATTGGGAATCCAGAACCGATGAGAGCATTAGGAACACATATGTCTGGGTAGTTCTTAATCATTATATAGAATATCATAGCCCTGCTTATGAAAATGATGAAATCACACTACAAACCTGGATTGATAATTATAGAGGTGTTAGAAGTGAACGTCATACTAAAATTATAAACACGACCACTCAAAAAGTATTAGTTTCTGCCAAGACAAGCTGGTGTTTTTTACATAAGAAAACACTAAGACCTGCAAGAATCCCAGATGAAATCACTTCTTTATTTCTTTAAATAATGAAGAAACATTTCTATTGTTTTTTAAAAAGAAAAACATCAATAATACAGCAAAAATAGAATGTGAGTTCGGTGTAACAAAATTTACGTCAGTCAGAGTGATTTTCGATAGAAAATTGTCCTTGGACCAAGCTCAGCAGAGCTATCAAAGGCAAGTAAATTTTCAAGCAAAAGCCTTGTCATCCTGAGCTTCGTCGAAGGGTCGATACAATTTTTCTCCATTTCATTATGAAAAACCACTCAATTTGACGGTTTTTTAAATTAAAGCCTTACATCAAACTCACATTATAAACAAAAGAGGATGTCTGATAAATCAAACACCCTCCCACGCCAAGTCAAGTTATAGTTGGTAAACAAAATTTAGTACGCTTTACTTTTTTATTATTTTAGTCTTATCAGTGAGGGTTTTAACATCTAATTCGGGATTACCATATACATACACTATGCTTTTTCCTTGCGCATAAAGTTCCAAATTTCTTTTAGCGTATACATATGCATCTGCAGAATTATAAGTGTTTAAATCTGTAGAAGAAGTTTTCATTTTTTTAGCCTTAAGTTTTGATGAATCTTTAACATCAAAAGAAGCATAATCTGTATCTCCATCCATATTTAATTCGGCAGCTTTGGTCATGGCAACTTTTATTTTATCTGTAACTACATAAGCTTTCAAATCTGTTTTGCCATTCATAATAATCGTAGTATTTTCTGATTTTATTTTAATTTTTCCTCTTACTTTATCATATAATGTAACTCTAACATCATCTGCTTTTATATTCAAATCCAAATAACTCGAATCATAGCCACTGATATATAATTTTTCAGAAATCAACTTTTTGTTACTTTTTACTTTAGCATCATTTTTAAGTATAATATGCTCTATTTCTTTTACATTCAAACTTATTTCTAGTTTTCTGCTTCTCACAATTCTATTGGTGGTATATATTTTTAATATACTGTCTTTTACTTTAAACTGAACGATATCGATTAGATTCTCATCGGTTTTTAGGTAATATCCACTTTGATCACTTTGATTTAAAATTACTTCTAATTCATCATCAATTTCGACAGTATTAAATGTTTCAGAAATATCTTTAGTGATTTCATTTATAATTCTATTTCCCTTAATTTTTGGTTTTTTTTGTGCGAAAATGGATATACTAAAGGATAGTAAAGCAACTATAAGCATTAATTTTTTCATTCTAAGGGCCATTTATTTTGTGTTTAAGTGTCTATAATAATTAAGACACCGTTTTTTTAGAAAGTCACATTTTGGTTCTTTTAAAAAAAATCTTAAGCTTTATTTTACTACCTAATATTCTTTAAGCAGTATCTTACTTTGGCTTATAAATACTCTAAATATTGATAGTTCTTCTTTGGAATTTTGATCACACACATTAAGTCATAAAAGAAAACAAAACACAAGAATAAAATGTGATAAAATGATGACCTCATCTTAAATATTTCTAAAATTAAGGGATGATACATACCAAAGATACTGTATCTAATCTTTTATTAACTAATTTTGATGATCTATACAAAATATATGAAAATACTTCACCTCGATACAAACCATCCTCTGCTTTTAAGTCAACTCAAACAAGTTAGTTTTCAAAATGATGAAGATTGCACTTCTACAAAAGAAGAGATCGAATCCAAAATTCATAACTATAATGGAATTATCATAAGAAGTCGATTTGCCATTGACAAAACTTTTTTGGATAAAGCCAAAAACTTAAAATTTATAGGACGTGTAGGTGCAGGATTAGAAAATATCGATATCGAATACGCAGAGAAATTAGGGATCAAACTATTTAACGCACCAGAAGGGAATCGCAATGCAGTGGGTGAGCATGCACTGGGAATGATATTATCGTTATTTAATAAATTAAATAATGGAGATCATAGTGTACGAAACGGACAATGGCTTCGTGAAGAGCATCGTGGTGTAGAACTCGATGGAAAAACGGTGGGTATTATCGGGTACGGTAATATGGGTAGAGCCTTTGCAAAAAAGTTACGGGGTTTTGCTGTGGAAGTTATTTGCTATGATATTAAAAATGATGTAGAAAACAGTGATGCAACACAAGTAGATCTTGATGAGTTCTTTGAAAAAATCGATGTTTTAAGTCTACACACTCCAGAAACTCCAGAGACTATAGGAATGATCAATAACACATTCATCAATAAATTCAAAAAACCATTTTGGCTCATCAATACTGCCCGAGGAAAAAGTGTAGTGACTGAAGATCTGGTTAAAAGTATAAAAGAAGGAAAAATATTGGGAGCAGGACTAGATGTTTTAGAATATGAAAAGTCATCTTTTGAGAATTTATTTACTTCAGAAAAAGATATGCCAAAAGAATTTAAAGAACTCCTTAAAATGAATAATGTAATCTTAAGTCCACATGTCGCAGGTTGGACCATAGAATCTAAAGAGAAATTAGCACAAACGATAGTTGATAAAATTAAAGCAGAGTTTTGTTAAAAGAAGTATTCATAACGTTATTATCCAACTACATAAAGGATACCGATTATATAGAATCCTTATGGGTCGATGTTGTAAAGTATCATGGTAAAAAGAACAGATACTATCATAATCTTTCTCATTTAGAACACCTTTATCATAAACTGATCGAAGTCAAAAACGATATCAAAGACTGGAATATGATCTTATTTGCTCTGTTTTATCATGACTATATTTATAATGTACTAAAACAGGATAATGAGGAACAAAGTGCAAAAAAAGCGACAGAGATATTACATTCCTTATCAATTGATAAACATCAAATCCATCTCTGTAAAGAAATCATCTTAGCTACTAAAGGACATCATGTTTCAGAAAATAATGATATAAACCATTTTACCGATGCAGATCTCTCTATATTAGGAAGTGATTGGAAAAACTATGAGATTTATTACAAAAATGTAAGGAAAGAATATAAGTACTATCCTGATTTTATGTACAATAAGGGACGAATCAAAGTTTTAAATCATTTTATAAATATGCCAGCCATCTTTAAATCTGAATACTTCTATAAAAGGTTTGAAGCTAATGCAAAACAAAACCTTCAACAAGAAATTGATTTGCTTTCAAATTAAATTTCAGTTTTACTACATTTATAGAGTGAGGAAAACAATTTTTACTTTCGCCGCTTTAGTCTTAGCAATACTAGCTCTTTTTCAGTTAAGTAAATACACTGTTATTGCAGGTGATTCATCAATAGAAACTGTAATTGCCATAATCGCTGTTATTTTTTTTGTAATTGGTATAGTTATAAATAAAAGAGTCCTGCACAAAAAGAAAAATCCTGCACAGGAAATAGATTATCAAAAGATTGAAGAATTAGGATTAAGTAAACGAGAATATGAAGTCTTATGTCAAATTGCTATGGGGTTATCAAATAAAGAGATAGCCGAAAAACTCTTTGTTTCAGAAAGTACTGTAAAAACTCATGTTTCGAATATGTTGGTAAAACTAGATGCAAAACGTCGTACCCAGGCCATACAAATTGCAAAAGAACTACAAATCATACCTCTTTAAAGGGTTTCAACCCCATATATTGTAAATTTCATACTTTAGTATGAATGCTATTTATTAGCCTAAATTTACTTTTGGAGCTAACAATAAATACATATAAATCAATGAAAAATACAATTATACGTTATGGATTACGAAGTGCCATTACTATATGTTTGTTAGCACTTGCAGGGTGGTTTTTAGGGAAAAACCTGGATTATTCTATTCAAGAAGTAATCGGGTATGCTGGTATTATAATATCACTACTTTTTGTGTTTCTTGGCATTAAACAGTATCGGGATAAAGAAAATAATGGTATCGTTTCTTTTGGAAAAGCATTATTGATAGGTATACTTATCACTCTTATTGCTGCTTTGGCATTTGGGATATTAGATGTAATTTATATAAAATACATTAATCCGGATTTTATGGCAGAATACTACTCGCATTATGTTGAACAAATGAAAAACTCTCTCCCACAAGCCGAACTTGAAATTAAATTGGCAGAATTAGAAGCTCAAAAAGAGTTATTTTCTAACAGGTTTATGAGCTTCTTTTTAATGTTTGCTACCGTATTTATGATTGGATTTATAATTTCATTAATTTCAGCACTAATACTACAACGTAAACCAATGCCTGGTAATTAAAAAATAATATAATAAAAAAATAGTATGCAATACGAAGCTAAAACACCAGATGAATATATAGAAGCTATACCTGAAGAAAGAAAGGAAGCTATGAGTATGCTTAGAAAAATAATAAAAGATAACCTGCCCAAAGGTTTTTCTGAAGTCATAAGCTATGGTATGATAGGATATGTTGTACCACACAGTTTATATCCAAGCGGTTATCACTGTGACCCTAAGCTGCCATTACCATTTATGAATATAGCCTCTCAAAAGAATTTTATAGCAGTCTATCATAGTGGTATTTATGCAAATCCCAATTTAATGAAATGGTTTACTGATGAATACCCAAAATATGTAAAAACAAAATTAGATATGGGTAAAAGTTGTATTCGATTCAAAAAAATAGATCAGATTCCTATGGAACTGATAGGAAAATTAGCAACTAAAATGACTCCAAAAGAATGGATTCATATTTATGAATCGAACGTAAAAAAACAATAAAATATAAACAGATGAAAAAACGAGTAACAGGAATTGGCGGGGTGTTTTTTAAAACAGCTGATCCGAAAAAAACAAAAGATTGGTACAAAGACCATCTGGGTTTTAATACAGATGACTATGGCTGTACATTCTGGTGGAAAGACAAAGAAGGTAACGATTGCTCTACACAATGGAGTCCTTTTAAAGACGATACTACTTATTTTGCACCGAGTAAGAAAGAGTTTATGATGAATTTCAGGGTAGAAAACCTGACTGAACTTCTCAAAGTTCTTAAAAGTGAAGGGGTAACTGTTATTGATAAAGTAGAAGAATATGAATATGGAAAATTTGGATGGATCGTTGACCCAGAAGGTAATAAAATTGAGCTTTGGGAACCAATAGACAAAGCATTCTTATAAAACATCTTAACAAAAAAGGTTGGCTATGTAGCCAACCTTTTTTATATATAATTTCATTTAGAATATTACATAAAGAATAAAAGAGATGCTACAATCATCCAGCAGCCAACTATTATCCCTATAATACCAAGCTTACCTTGTTTTGGAGCCAATTTCTCTCTAAGGCGATTTGCTTTTTCTTTTGCCTCTTCACTTTTGGATAAAAAATATTTACTGATGAGACCAAATCCAAGCATAAATCCTAATGTTGCAGAAACTATATTACCTGCTAACAAGGTTATCCACCAAATAGGATATGTTGTAAGCCATCCCAGATTTAAAATTGCAGAAATAATACCCCAAATACCCCAAATACAAAATATAAATCCAATCCAACCCTGGTAAGGTTCGATTTTTTCTAAAAGCTCTTTTGCATTTGGTTTTTTAGATAATAATAATGATGGTACTGCAAGAATACTTAAAACGATTAATGAGATTCCCCATATCATAGTTTTCAAATTTAAAAGGTTAGTGTTTCTTTTTTTATTCAAAGTTGTTATACCAAATATAACAATAAATATGACTTATCAAAATACAGCATACTATAGCTATCCTATATACTAATAATTTACACTTACAAACATTCTTACTAATCTTCTGATTTTTAATTGATATTTTTTTGTAATTTTCTCCAAACTAATAAATCATTTTAACAACATGAGTGAAGAAAACAACAACCTAGGAGACGATATAAAAAAAGGAGCAGAAGAAGCTGCAGAAGCGGCAAAAGATTTTGCAAGTGATGCTAAAGAAGTAGCGAGTGATTTTGCAGAAGAGGCTAAGGAATTTGTTAATTCTACGGATAACAAAAAAATGCTGGCGGGTATCTTAGGGATACTTTTGGGTTGGCTAGGAATCCATAAGTTCATTTTGGGGTATAATAAAGAAGGCATTATTATGCTTATTTGTGGACTTCTTGGTTTTTTTACCTGCGGAATTACTTCTTCGATTTCTGGAATTATAGGATTAATAGAAGGTATTATGTACCTCGTAAAATCTGACGAAGAGTTTTACCAAACATATCAAGCTGGTAAAAAGCCTTGGTTCTAATAATAATAAAAGCTGGAAATTTTAACTTCTGGCTTTTTTATTTCACTTTGTTATCGTAATATTGCGATATTATAATATTGGTTATGGGAATTACTAAGACGCAAATATTCGATCAACAACAAAATGAATTGGCACAGTTTTTCAAAATACTAGGGCATCCCGCACGTATTGCTATTCTTCAATATATCAGCAAACAAAACGCTTGTATATGTAATGACTTGGTTGAAGAAATAGGATTAGCACAAGCTACAATATCTCAACATCTTAAAGAACTAAAAAGTATAGGCTTACTTAAGGGAGAAATCGAAGGTAAAAGCATGTGTTACTGTATCGATATTGATCGATGGACTACTTTGCAAAAAAATCTAAACTCATTTTTTAATACGACCAAAAAGAATTGTTGTTAAATATATTAATTACCAAAAATTATGAATACATCAGACTTTATAACACTATTAGCAGAACATCAAGATAAATCATTACTATTCGAATATGCCCCGGGAATGTTGGCAGGAACTAATTACCACATCACCGAAGTAAAACATATTACCGTAGATTCTGTAGATTGTGGTGCCGGTACCGATTTCTGGAAAGAGACTATTATTCAACTATGGGAGAGCCCAGATGAATTAGGGAAATCACAGTATATGAGTACCTATAAAGCTCTGGGGATATTAAGAAAGGTAGGAAAGATGAAATCTTATGAAATGGATGCAGTAGCAAAAATAGAATATGGAAATGCTATGTTTCATACTGCACAATTACACATTGTAGATTTTGAAATCAAAAACGATCAATTGATACTGAAACTTACTGTAAACCCCACAGATTGTAAAGCAAAAGAAGCTTGTGGAATTACAGAAAATAATGCTACAGAAGCTGGTTCTTGTGCTCCGGGTAGTGGTTGTTGCTAGATGGACACTACACTAAAAATAGCATATTTTACCCAAAAGGATTGGCCTGCAATCTCTGCAATCTATAAAGAAGGAATGGATACAGGAATTGCCACTTTTGAAACCCAGGTACCTACATGGGAAACATGGGATGTTTCGCACATAAAATCTTGTAGAATTAAGGCTATCAGTAAAAATACTATTGCAGGTTGGGCAGCCTTATCCCCTACCTCAAAAAGAGAAGTATATAAAGGAGTAGCAGAAGTTAGCATTTATATAACATCAAAATATAGAGGTTTGGGTATAGGTAAACTACTTTTATCCAAATTAATTGAGGAAAGCGAAAAGGCAGGATTCTGGACCTTACAAGCAGGTATATTTAGGAATAACAATGCGAGTATTGATTTACATAAATCTTTAGGATTTAGAGAAATAGGGTATAGAGAAAAAGTAGCGAAATTAGATAATGTATGGCACGATAATACCCTTTTAGAACGAAGAAGTAAAATAATAACATAACCACAATAAACACCACAAATTCTCTTCTAAAAAGAGAATAACCAAAAACAAAAACGCTTATGAATATTTTAGTATTATGCACAGGTAATTCTTGTAGAAGTCAAATGGCAGAAGGATATTTAAAACACTTTGCCAAAGACAACGCAACTATTTATAGTGCCGGAGTAGAAACACATGGGGTAAATCCCAAAGCAATAGCTATTATGCAAGAAGATAGCATTGATATCTCTACTCATACTTCTAATAATCTCGATGAATATCTAGATGTGCAATTTGATTACATTATTACGGTGTGTGATAATGCCAAAGAAAGATGTCCTTTCTTTCCTGGCAAAGCAGAAAGATTGCACTATAATTTCTTTGATCCATCAAAGGTAGAAGGTACAGAAGAAGAAATTCATACTGCATTTACAAAAACCAGAAATCAGATTAAAGAATATTGCAAAGATTTTGCAGAAAAAAATATACCGAAAACGGTATCTAAATAAATACAACTTGGGTTCTGATAAGACTCCCTAAACAAGTATATCTATAAAATCTTGAAGGTCGCATTGGCCTGAACAACTAAAAAAGATCGCACAAAAGTTAATTTTTGTGCGGTTTTCATTTATAAAACATTCTTTGATATTCTATTTACAATTAGAAAAATAAAATCTATTATTTTTCTACCTTAAATCCAGACTTTATATAATTTTCGGGAACATTCTCTGGTGGCACAGTCAATACATTTCCATCTCTTATCGCTTGATAATGTGGTGACAATATTTCGATTTCCGCATGATGAAGTTCATTCTTTAAATTCTCATGTAGCATCGAATAAATCAATGCTGCTTTTTCGGGATTTTTAGTGTATGCATTAATTTCATAGCTTACATAAAAATCATCAAGGCTTTTAATCAAAACAAATGGTGAAGGATCTGGTAAAATCAAGTCTGTTTTTTTTGCCCCTTCGACCAAAGCTTTCAATACATTATTACTTGAGACATCATACCCAATAGTAACCGAAGTATGTAATATAATTCCAACATCATCAATAGCATTTTTGCTGAAATTAACAATGTGGTTTCCCAAAATAGACGAATTGGGAATAGTAATATCCAAATTTTTAATAGTTTTTACTCGTGTTACCAATAGGCTTCGATCTGTGATATCTCCAATGGTCTCTCCTATTTGTACGCGATCCCCTACTTTAAATGGTCGCATATATGTAATTACAATACCTGCTACAATATTAGAAATAGCAGAGGTAGATCCCAAAGAAAATAATACTCCGAAGAAGATAGATACTCCTTTAAATGCCGGAGAATCTGAGCCCGGTATATATGGGAAAATTATAATTACCGCAAAAGCAATAATAATAACTCTTAGAAGATTAAATGTTGGGCGTGCCCAATCTGCATGAAATCCTTCTAATCGAACCGCTTCTTGCTCTAATTCATTGGTAACATATTTCAAAAAACGAAGTAAATATTTAGTAATAAAGAAAATAACAACGATAAAAAACAAATTAGGAATAAACCCAATAATGCCATCATACAGAAATAACAATGGTTTTTTTATATATCCCAAAACAGTATCTGCATATACTTTAGTTTGTGGAACCAAACTAAACATAAAAGGAAGATATAAAATCAAAAAGGCAATACTGACAGTTATTCTAAATAGCCTAATTACAATCTTGAGAATATGTCGTTCTCTTCTTGGAGTAATAAACTTAAAAAATTGAATAGCTTTATTACTACTAAAAAAAATATTGGTCTCTAGTGTACTAGCCTTCTTTTGCAGCCATCTAAAAATCCTACGCATTACATAGAAGAAGAATAAAATCCCTACAAGGGCAATAGCAAAATATACGTATTCAATAACCATAACCTAGCAAATTAAGTCAATTCGAAACACTACTGAAGTTACTTTAATTTTTGCTTTTTTAAAGACTAAAGGAGAAAAAATTATCAAGAAAATCTAATCTTAAAAATAATATATGATGAGAATTTTATTTATCCCCATTTTTAAAATACTTCTTCTCTAATTCTGCCTGAAATTCTTCCATAACAGGTTTTACAGTACTATCAGGGAGATCGGCGATACGAATATACATCAAACCATCAACCGCATTATTAAATAACGGATCAACATTAAACGCTACTACTTTAGCATTTTGCTTAATATATTTTTTAATTAAAACCGGAATACGAAGACTTCCTGGTTCTACTTCATCGATAATTTTATCAAATTTATTCAGATCACTTTTACTTTCATCAAAAACGAAATCTTTATCAGCATCTTTTAATTTTACTTTAAATTCTTTTTTAGGTCTAACATATTGTGCCACATAAGGGTCATAATAATGAGATTTCATAAACTCTATCATCAGAGATTTAGAAAAATTACTAAACTTATTACTAATACTAACTCCACCTATAAGATACTTATGCTCTGGGAAACGAAGTGTGCAATGTACTATACCTTTCCAAAGTAAAAATAATGGCATAGGACGCTGTTGATATTCTTTAATGATAAAGGCTCTACCCATCTCGATAGATTCATTCATCATTTTATGCAATTCTGGTTCAAATCTAAATAAATCCTGAAGGTAAAACCCGTCAATACCACGGTTAGCATAAATCTCTGACCCCATACCCATACGATACGCTCCAGCCATTTTTTTGGCTTCGTTATCCCATAAAAACATATGATGATAATATTCATCAAAAGGGTCCAAATCTAAAGAGTTATTAGTTCCTTCCCCAATTTCTCTAAATGTAATCTCTCTAAGCCTTCCTATTTCATGAACTACATTTGGGATATGCTTTTTCTTTGCCAGAAAAACTTCATAATTCTTACTAATCAATAATCGTTTATCATGATCCCTACAATATTGTAATTCTAATTCTATTGCATTGATATTTCCTTCAACAGCTATTTCTTTAGGTGATTTTGGTAGTTTTAAGTTTTGAGGAATCGATTCTCTTAATGTCTTTTTTTCAAAAGGATTGGCTAACATATACGTTTTCTTTCGCAAGAAATTCGTAAAATCTTCAAGGTTAGTATGTTCTCCCTGATCTTTTACTGATACCGGGTTACCAATTCGTACTTTGATTACTTTATTTTCCTGAGAAAAAAGTTCACTCGGTAATTTGGCTGTTTGTAAGATACTACTTATAGATGACAGACGATAAAAAAGCCTGCTATTACGAGCATGAAAATATATAGGGATTACAGGAACCTTTGCTTTTTGAACCAATCTCATCGCACTCGGTTCCCAAGGCTTGTCTACATAATTCTTACCTTCTTTAAAAGTAGATACTTCTCCTGCCGGAAAAATACCTAATGGTTTGCCCTCTCTAAGATGTAAAATAGCTTCTTTGATTCCTTTATGACTAGACTTTGCTTCTTTTCTATCCTCAAAAGGATTGACAGGCATAACATAAGGCTCTAATGGTTTAAAACTATGTAACAAAAAATTTGCAATAATTTTATAATCAGAACGATGTTCTACCATTAATTTTAGTAATACTCCGCCATCAAGTCCTCCTAGTGGATGATTTGATAATGTAATAAATGGACCTTCTTTTGGTAATCGTTTTAAATCTTCTGCCGGAATTTCAAAAGTAACTCCATATAAGTCAAGGGTCTTACTTATATACTCTAGCCCTTCTAAATGACTAAGTTTATCATACTGTCGATTTATTTTTGATATTCGGGTAATCTTAAGAAGCACCCAACCAATAAAGGTGCCTATAAAACCAAGTTTATCCATTTTGAGCCCTGCGGCTACTTCTCTTGCTGTGACTATAGGCATTAAATACAATTTGTGCTAACTGCAAATATAGCAAAATCCTTGAATTGATATCACTAATCTCGGGATACCATTTGATAAGTCTCTCTGGTTATTTGTTTTAGCAAAATATCTTTATTTTTTTCTAAAGAGGTAATAGCTTCATTTGTAAAGTGTCTAATCGTAAATAAGGACACATTTGTATTATAAGTAACTCTAAATTTTGCTTTAAGTTTACCTAAAAGTTTTTCAAAATGATCAAACTTATCGTCAAGACATACCGAAAAACTAATTGCAGAATTCTGAATAAGATCTACTTTTATATGGTATTGATGAAAAAGGCTAAAGATTTCACTAATATTATTTTCGACGATAAATGAAAAATCCAAAGAAGAAAGTGAGACTAAAACCTGATTTTTCTTCACAATATAACAAGGCAAATGAGGGTCTAATGGTTGACCTTTCTTTACAGAAGTCCCTTGATCAACAGGATTAAGAAACGATTTAACATATAGCGGTATTTCTTTACGCTGTAAAGGTTGAATCGTTTTTGGATGAATTACAGATGCTCCATAAAAAGCAAGTTCTATAGCTTCTTCATAAGAAATATGAGACAATAATTGAGTTTTATCAAATACCCTGGGATCTGCATTAAGGACACCAGGTACATCTTTCCAGATACTTACACTATCTGCACTTAAACAATACGCCAAAATCCCGGCAGTATAATCACTCCCCTCTCTACCCAAAGTAGTGGTGAAGTTATTCTCATCAGATCCAATAAACCCTTGAGTAATACTAAGACCATTTTTATTAATCTTTTGGAGTATCAAGTCTTGGGTAGTTTCCCAATGTACTTCGGCGTCTCTATAGACCGTATCTGTTTTAATAAAATCGCGTGCATCTAACCACTCATTTTGATATCCTTTGTGATTTAGGTACTCGCTTACAATGGTAGTCGATATTAGCTCTCCATAGCTTACTATTTGGTCATAGACATAATCATACTGAGTTGACTTATTTCTATTCAATGTTGTTTGCATGTCTAGTAAAAGTCCTTCAATTCTATTAAAAACAGGATGTTGTTTGTTTTCAAAAAGTGTTTCTAAAATTTCGTTATGATATACCTTCAGATCCAGAAGTGATGTTTTGAGTTCTTTACTATTATTAATATATAATTTGACAATATCTTCCAAAGCATTGGTTGTTTTTCCCATTGCAGAAATAACAATAACTAGATTAGAAAACCCCGTTTTCTCAAGTACATTAAGTACATTTTTTACCCCATTAGCATCCTTTACAGATGCACCCCCGAATTTAAAAACTCTCATTAATCAAGTGTTTCTTTAATAATAATTATATAATGTTATCTTGAAAGTATTATGATTCTGATACAAATTTATTAACCCCATCTTGATCCATTTGAACCAAGTACCAATCTTTTAAAAGCTTTGCTCCGCTTTTTTCATAAAAATCAATAGCAGGAGTATTCCAATCCAAAACAACCCACTCTACTCTTCGTACTCCTTTTGATTTAGCGTATTTTAATACTTCTTTGTATAATGCACTACCTAAACCAGTTCCTCTCATAGATTTTTTAACAATAAGATCTTCTAAGTGAACAGAGCGCCCCTGCCAGGTAGAAAACCTATAATACACCAGGGCTATTCCTACTATTTCACCCTTTACCTCGGCAACAAAACAATGAAAAAGGGGACGATCACCAAAACCCTCACGTATAAGTTCTTCAACAGTTATTTCGACCGCATCAGGCTCTTTTTCAAAAATTGCCAATTCTTGGATTAAACCCAGCACTTGAGTCATATCTTCTTCCCTGGCATCTCTAATCACATAGTTCATAAAAAAAGTTTATCAAAACTATAAAATATGTATTAGAAATCAGACAATTTTCTAATGTTATGCAATCACATTATGTGTTTTTATAATTCTTAATGAACTTTAATAATTAAAACTCCCGAAAACGTTATAGTTGCCTAAAAAATAATACTTTTGCAGCAAATAAAATTCACCATAAATGACAAGAAGAAATCAGACCCTAGGAGAATTTATCATAGAGAATCAAAATGATTTTCCGTATGCAAGCGGAGAGCTTTCTCGTTTGATCAACTCAATTCGATTAGCTGCAAAAATGGTGAATCATGAGGTAAATAAAGCAGGGTTAGTAGATATTACAGGAGCTGCCGGAGAAACCAATATACAAGGTGAAGATCAGCAAAAACTAGATGTTTTGGCTAATGAGACCTTTATCAACACTCTTACAAATAGAGAAATTGTATGTGGAATTGCCTCTGAAGAAAACGATGAATTCATTACTATAAAAGGGCAAAAAAACGACCATCGTAATAATTATGTGGTTCTTATGGACCCTTTGGATGGAAGTTCTAATATAGACGTTAATGTTTCTGTGGGAACCATTTTCTCGATCTATCGCAGGATAACCCCTACGGGAACTCCTGTAACTCTGGATGATTTTTTACAACCCGGTAATTTACAAGTGGCAGCAGGATATATCATTTATGGGACCTCTACTATGCTTGTATATACTACAGGTCATGGTGTTAATGGTTTTACATTAAACCCTGCATTGGGAACATACTACTTATCACATCCAAATATGAAATTTCCGGATAACGGGAGTATATATTCGGTAAATGAAGGAAACTATATTCATTTCCCACAAGGAATTAAAGATTACATCAAATATTGCCAGGAAGAAAAAGAGGATCGCCCATACACTTCTCGATATATTGGTTCTCTGGTGAGTGATATTCACCGTAATATGATAAAAGGAGGTATATATATGTATCCAAATACTTCAAAATCTCCTAATGGAAAACTTCGGCTTTTATACGAGTGCAATCCTATGGCTTTTATTACCGAGCAAGCAGGTGGTAAAGCTAGTGATGGATATAGACGAATTATGGATATTAAACCAACTCAACTACATGAACGTACTCCTTTTATTTGTGGTAGTAAAAATATGGTTGAAAAAGTAGAGTCATTTATGAAATAAGTCTAAATAGATCAAAATAACCTTATTTTTTACTATCCTTGTATATCGAATATTTGTATTTTTATAAAACTTCGTATACCCTCACCCCAAATTAAAAGTAAAACGTACAACACAATCTTTTTAAAAGAATAGGATTTTGAATTGATGAAATTAACATTATCGCCATTATAGCGGCTTTTTTAACGTTTTTATGTTAATTTTACGTAAGTTCAAAATTAAGAATCTAATAAACCGATTAAAATGGCTAAAGAAAATAAAGCTGTTGAAGAAAAAGTTGCTGATGACCCTTCTTCAAAAATAGAAGCAATAAAGAATCTGATCTTTGGGGAAAATATTGCTGCTTATAATTCAGAGTTTGAGAAAGTAAAAAAAGAAATTACTTCAAAAAAGAAAGAACTTGAAGACTTTATCGATGATACGCGTAAAGAGCTAAATCAAGCAATTGACAATCTAAGTACAGATATAAATATTAGAATCACCGAATTAGAAGATAATTTAGCTGATAAAACTGATATGCTGGATACCAAAAAAGTTGATAAAAAAACGTTGGGAGATCTTCTTATCAACCTTGGTGAAAAAATCAACCAAAAATAATCCAATCTATCCACAGTTATGGAAGAGCAGGATAAACTTAAAATTCTTAAAGAACTTCTTTTTACAGAAGAACACGAATTTGCTGACTCCATTGCTCAAAAAGTTGATGATTTAACCAAAATTGTTCATCAAAAAAAAGAACTCTCCCATAAAGTTGATCCTATTATTGATGATAAACTAGAGGAATTTGTACAGGAAATCCCTAAAACCTTAGGACCAACTATTACAGAAACGTTACGAGAAGAAATTAAGAACTCTCAAGATGCCGTGGTAGAAGCATTATTTCCTATCATTGGTAAAATGATCAAGAAATACATCGCTCATGAAATGAAATTATTGAGCGAAAACATCAGTAGAAAAACAAAAAAAGCTTTTTCCTTTAGAAACTGGTTTCGTAGAACTAAAGCTAAGGTTCAAGGAGTTAGTGATGGTGACCTTGCGATTACAGATTATGCAAAACCAAGGCTAATCCAAATGTTTGTTATCGAAAAAAACTCTGGCATATTACTTGCAGATTACAGCCCGTTATCAGAAGGTACTATAGATAAAGAAATGGTTGCCGGAATGCTTACAGCAATAAAAAGTTTTGTTGAAGATGCTTTTGAAGGAGGAAATCAAAATTTAGAACTCATAGAGTATGAATTGTATACTATACACATACAAAATTTTTATTCTTATTATGTAGCTGCTGTAATTTCTGGAGCATATACTATGATGTTTAAGGAAGTTCTTGAAGATCAGATTATAGATTTTGCCAAGAATAATATTTCTAGCAACGATTTAGAAAACAGTACCATTTTTACTAAAAAATTAAAAAAACATTTTGCAGATGAAATTGTCTAAAAAAGTAGTCCTTTTGGGACACTTTGGTGTCGGAAAAACGTCTCTATTCAGACGTTTTATGGACAACGAATTTTCTGAAGAATACAAGGTAACCCTTGGAGTCCAAATAAAAAAGAAAGTGATACAACTGCCCGATGGCAGAGAGTTATCTATGATCATCTGGGATACAGAAGGGCATTCTATTAGCATAGAAGATACCAGAAAATCATACCTTCTGGGATCACACGCCTTTATTTATGTCTTTGATCTTACCAGAGAAGAAACATATGCAACCCTTACTAAGGATCTCGAATACCTTAAAGAAAACTACATAAAAGTACCCGCCAGAGTATTAGGTAATAAACTCGATCTGGTTAATGAAAAAGAAATTAGAAGTCAACTTACAGCAAAAAACATTCCTTTTGATGGTCTAACCAGTGCTAAAACAAATAAAAATGTCGAGAGTTTCTTTTTAGATTTAGCAGATGAAATAACCAAGTGAGTATGACAAAACATCAGAACGACCATTCGCAATTTAATCCACAAGTACAAATTATCCATGTTACTTATGATAGTATCATTACAGAAAGTGATACTACTTTTTTTAATTGGAAAAAAGGTACACTAATTTTTGATGCCCATCCCTTTTTTGAAATCCTGCGAGAATTTGAAAAAAATACCTCTTCTGATAAAAAAGCATTAAACTTTCCTTGTATTCATCTGGAAGATGGAGAAACAGAAAAAATTTGCGACATCACACTTACTCTTGAAAAAGAAGAAATCATAATTATTCTTTTTGATTACACAGGAAAATATAAAGACCTGAATCAAATTGCACAACAAAAAAACGAATCAATTTTATTAGCCAAAGAGCTAGAACTTAAGAACAAATATCTTCTGGAAAAAGAAGAATTTAAGAATAGTTTTATTGCTAATATCAATCATGAGATAAGAACTCCTCTCACAAGTATATTAGGTTTTGTAGAAGTCCTGGAGAAAACCAAACTAACTTTCGAACAAGAGGAACTTGCCAGAATTATAAAAAGAGAAAGTCTTCATCTTAACGCACTTATAGATGATATGATTGATCTGTCTAAAATAGAATCTGGTAAACTAAAAATTGTAGAAGAACGTTTTGCTTTTTACAGTTTAATAGATGGATTTCGTGAGTCTTATTCTAAAGTAGCAGAAGAAAAACAAATTACTTTTGAGACTAATATAGATCCCAGCATTCAGGAATATCTTATCGGAGACAGAACCAGAATATATCAGATTTTAAATAATATCCTCACCAATGCTTTTAAATTTACCGAAGAAGGAAAGGTTATTCTTTCGGTAACCAAAAATTATCAACGTACCAATAAGCTAAGTCTTAATTTTAAAATTGAAGATACCGGGATTGGTATCATGGAAGAAAACATCCCCTATCTTTTTGAGCGATTTACTCGTTTTGATCACGATAAACGTATTTCTGGCACAGGACTTGGGCTAGCAATAGTAAAAAACCTGGTAGACCTCTTAAACGGAGAAATAAAGGTAACCAGTGAACCCGAAAAAGGGACCACATTTAATATAAAGCTTCCATTTAAGTTTGAGATTATAAAAGCAGCTCCAGAACGAAAGAAGAAAAAATATACATTGCCAAAAAGTGCAACTAAATATAGAATCCTGGTAGTAGAAGATGAAGAAATAACACAATACCTAATTATGAAGGTATTGATCTCGCAAGGTAACTTTTTTGTCGATATTGCTATTAACGGTGAAGAGGCTATTAATTATATAGAACGGCGCAAGTATGATTTGATTTTAATGGACCTTACAGTTTCTAAAATCGATGGGTATCAGGCTACGCATATGATTCGAAATAATTATGGAGATAAATTTATATCTGCAATACCTATTATTGGTTTTTCTGGTAAAGCTAATGATGTAGCTAGAGATAAATGTATACGGTCCGGGATGGATGATTTTATAGCAAAACCCTTTGAGCAGGAAGAATTGATCTATAAAATCACAAAACAAATAGCAAAAAAGGCAGCCGATTAAGCTGCCTTTTTTTATCATTTAAAATAGATACGTTATCTATTCATATTTTTAACCTCTTCTTCAAAAGTATCACTGTCTACTCCCTGATCAACCAGATTTAAAGCTTTATCAACTATGTATTTTGCATTTTCTGGATTAAACCCTAACCCAATACTCAGTTTTTCTAATAAAACTACCTGACCTTCACCCTTTACATGATCTGCATAAACCATTCTAGACAAATCATACAATCGCTCAAGTCTTCTTTCATAACTTGTAGGAGGATTAATAGGATGTGTACTATAATCTTTTAAAATCTCCTTGTAATCATTCTCAGAAATACCCAGTCTGGTGGCTAATTTATCTAAAAAAGTCTTCTCTTCGTCAGTAATCACTCCATCACTCATTGCTATTTTTACAATTGCTGCAAAATGGTCCTGGTTTCTTTTCTGAAATCCGCTATCAAATAAATCAGATATTGACATTGTATACTTTTGTTTAATTTGCCGCAAATATAACTAAACTATATACCTTTTAAAATTAATAATTGTCATTTTTTAATTTAAACCCACATTATGGAATAGAAAATCTATTACACCTCGAAACTATAGTGAATTTGACAAAAAACAATAACTACTCTACTCTATCTCACAACGTATCCTAAACATTCAAAAAAAACATATATCTGGACTAAAACATTCTAACAATGATTTTAAATTTAGTTGTATTGGGATTATTAATCAATTCTTTAGAAAAAATCTGAGTATCCTATCTTTCCCTTGACTCATTTACAAAAAACCAATCTCCGTAAACTCCTGTTATTATTGACTTTACAGATATTTTAAATTTTTGGCACGGCAATTGTTTATACTATATCCAAAGAGATATTAATAATTTAAAAATCATAAAATATGAAAACTTTATACGTTAAATTCGGATTAAACTTTAAACCATTTATTAATTTTATAAAACAACTACCTGCGTCTTCTAGTTATGCGATACACCGATAAGCCATGAGAAGATATAGGATCGTACCACTCTCATCGGGACTGGTATATAAAATGTAAAAAAGCGAGGTAATTTTGATCTCGCTTTTTGTTTTTGCTTACATTTTTCTATTATTTAAAGTTTTAAATTTATTTCAACAACAAACCTTCTATTTTTTTCAATCGATCCTCTAATGCTTTATTTACTTTTTGTTGTTCTTTTAATTGTTTTTCCTGTGCAATAGTATACAATGTAAGCTCTTCGATTTTTTCAAGAAGCTTCATATTTATAACCCCTAGCTCTACACCATTTTGCTCCATTTCGGTTGCAGAAGGAATATTAGGCAAATGTCCTTTTTCTTTAATATGCTGTTGTACTTCTTCTATAGTTAACAGATCATACTCTTTAGTAAACACATAATCGGGTGCAGGAACGCTTAGGTCAATTTTTACTTCCTCGGCATGGATTTTTCCCTTTACAGTGAGTTTGGAGTCTGGATTAGCAGTCCCAATACCAACTGATTCTGTTGTAACATACACTTTTGAATTATCGCTTATCCAACCGTTCGAAATTGTATTTGAATTACCTCCTGCTAATGATTGAATTTCTGAATCAGTCAATACTCTATTAAATATCATAAACTCATCCATACTTCCTTTAAAATCGCTACCATAAGAATTTCCATTAAGAGAATATTTTTTTCCTATTCCTAAATGAGTTGACAGTTCAGAAAAACTTTCAGTCATACCTGGGACGCCATTCAAATACCCTGTCATATTCTTATTGGCATCAATTGTGAAACAAACCAAAGACCATTTCGCTTGAACTGTTTGATCATACCCTCCTATAACAGTTTTCCAAGTAGGCCCCCAAACTTTTATAGTTTGATCATAATACCCTATTCCCATAACATTAGTTGAGCTAGCATTTAGGCTAGATATTAATCTAGTATCATTGACAATCCCATCTGGTTTTATCCAAAATGCAATAGTCATTTGTGAAAGTTGCGGAGTAAGAATTTGAATGTAATCATCTACACCATCAAAATAATACGCTGTATTTTCTTGTCCATCTTTCCCTATCGTAGATGTGACATTTCCGAAAACAACACCATTATTAGCCCCTTTAATATCATTCGCATTATTATTAAAAGGCCAATACCCTATTAGAGCATCGTTTGCAGTTTGCGCAATACCAAGTGTTGACATAAGTACCAAAACAGTACCGAGTAAAAAGTTTTTCATATTTTTTGTTATTTCATCATTTTTATAAAATTGTCGATAGAATCTAATCAGAAATCTATTTTCTTTGTACATTACAGTAATAAAACCCTCCCATGCCGAGACACGGGAGAATTTTAAGAATTGCAAAAAATCAGCTAATAGCTGAAAAATAAAGGGGTAACCCTACCCTACATAGTCCAAAATTTCGTCCCGACTTAGTCCTACCCTGATCAGGATTTAAAATTGGATTTGTTATCATTGCAATCATTTTATAGTGCAATAATAAAACATGCCAGTTTCGTTTTTCGGGACTGGCAAAAAAAAATCATTTTTTTTTGATATTTTTTTTCTTCTCATAAAAATGATAAGATCTCTAACCGAGATTCTGCAGAGTATTGAAACTAAAACTATGCATAATTAGGATAGTTTTAACTTTCTTTAAGTACTTCTAATATTCTTAATATGTATACCTTTACATGGGTGACAGCACTACTACCCCTGTCTTTTACTATTTTATATTCAACACACATATGCAACATCAAAAGCACCTCTTTGATCTATCAGATAATATCACGTATCTAAATGGAGCTTATATGGCTCCTCAATTAAAATCTGTAACAGAAGTTGGTCTTGCCACTGTTATCCAAAAAGCTAAACCAAATGAAATCACACCCGAAGATTTTTTTACCCAGAGAAAGGTATTAAAACAACGTTTTGCCACTTTAGTCAACGCACCTGATTATAGAAACATTGCTATTATACCCTCGGTATCCTATGGTATTGCTAACGCCGCTAATAACGTCCCTATCCATCCAGGTGATGAAATCATAGTAGTCGATGAGCAGTTTCCCAGTAATGTATATGTCTGGCAAGAGGTAGCAAAAAAACATAATGCTTCTATAACGGTAATCAAACCTCCAAAAAGTTTTAAAGACCGAGGGGCACTATGGAATCAGAATATCCTGGATACGATTACCAAAAAAACTGCTGTTGTAGCGATGCCACATGTGCATTGGGCAGACGGTACGTTATTTGACCTAAAGGCGATACGCGCAAAAACTGAAGATGTAAATGCTTTTTTAATTATTGATGGAACGCAAAGTGTGGGAGCCCTTCCTTTTTCTGTTTCAGAAATTAAGCCCGATGCTTTGATTTGTGCAGGATATAAATGGTTACTTGGTCCCTATTCTACCGGAGTAGCATATTATAGTGATGCTTTTAATGAAGGAACACCTATAGAACATAACTGGATGAACCGTTATAATAGCGAGGATTTTACTGGATTGACCCAGTATGAAGATCGCTACAAGGAAAAGGCCGCCAGATATTCGGTTGGTGAATCTAGCAACTTTGTATTAACCCCGATGTTGATTCGCGCTTTAGAACAATTGATCGAGTGGTCACCAGAAGCTATCCAGGAATATTGTAAAACAATCTCTACAACTGCGATACAACATCTTAGAAACTTAGGTTGTTTTATCGAAGAAGATCATTATAGAGCACATCATCTTTTCGGTATTTATTTACCAGATCATATAGATTTAGAAAGATTAAAAACCAAACTAAAAGAAGAAAATATCTTTATTTCTTTTCGCGGTAATGCCATACGGGTTTCTTCGAATGTGTATAATTCTGAAACAGATTTTGATCGATTACTAGCACAATTTGGTTAATGTAAGTTAAAACAGTTTTTTGGCGTGCCCTTCCGGTCGGGCTATCTGCTATATCTTTTGTTTATAAAAAATCCCCAAACAGTTTTAAACCCGAATTATGCATTAGAACACAACAGCTTGAATTGCAAAATATAGCAAACAAAAGGATACCGCTACTATCCCTCACGCATTACAATTTAACATAGAAATTTAAAATCCTTTTGCCAGAAATCGAATAGCTCTTATATTTGCTACAAAATATCATTACGTGAGTGCAAATTTAATCTCGCAAATTGTTGCACAGTCTCGGCAATTGCAGAAACTGGGAGAAGCTATTGCCCAGTCCGAAACAAAAATACATCTGCAAGGTGGTGTTGGATCATCATTATCATTTATTATTCAAAACAGCTTTACCCAAGCCGAAAAACCATTTCTCTGCATTTTTAATGACAAAGAAGAGGCTGCTTATTACCTCAATGATCTCGAACAATTACTGGGGGATAAAAATGTACTTTTTTACCCCGGGAGTTATCGTAGACCTTACCAAATTGAAGAAACCGATAATGCAAATGTACTACTAAGAGCCGAAGTGCTTAATCGTATCAATTCTAGGAAAAAACCAGCATTAATCATCACATATCCCGATTCATTATTCGAAAAAGTAGTCACCCGAAAAGAACTGGAAAAAAATACCTTAAAAATTAATGTTAATGATACCCTTTCTCTTGATTTTATAAATGAAGTATTATTCGAATATCAGTTTCAAAGAGTAGATTTTGTTACTGAGCCAGGAGAATTTTCGGTTCGCGGAGGTATTGTAGATGTGTTTTCCTTTAGCAATGACGAGCCCTATAGAATCGAATTTTTCGGCGATGAAGTTGATAGTATTAGAAGTTTTGATGTAGAAACTCAACTATCTACAGATCAAATCAAAAAAATCTCTATCATCCCAAATGTTGAGAACAAAGCATTGCAGGAGACCAGAGAGAGTTTCTTAAAATATATTGCCTCAAAAACTGTAATTGTCACAAAAGACATCGACCTTCTTTCTGCCAGAATTGATAAGAATTTTGAAAAAGCAGAAGAAGCATTCAAGACACTTTCTAAGGATATCAAACACGGTACTCCAACAGAGCTTTTTGCTACTTCAGAGAGTATCAAAAAGCAATTATTAGATTTTACATTGATCGAAATTGGTAACCGCCCCATTACCAAAGCAGATTATGCCATAAAATTTGATACCAAACCACAACCTTCTTTCAATAAACAATTCGATTTACTGATCAAAAACCTGAATGAAAATCATGAAACAGGCTATAAGAATTATATTTTCTGTGTAAGTGAACAACAGGCAAAGCGTTTTCATGATATTTTTGACGATGCAGATCTTGATGTAAAACAATATGAAACCATTGTTTTTTCTGCTTTTCAAGGGTTTATTGATCACGACCGTAAAATTGCCTGCTATACCGATCACCAGATATTCGAACGTTACCATAAGTTTAATCTTAAAAATGGATATGCCAAGAAACAGGCGATCACTCTAAAAGAACTTACTAATCTGGATGTAGGTGATTATGTAACTCATATCGATCATGGGATTGGTAAATTTGGTGGATTACAAAAGATAGATGTAGAAGGCAAAAAACAAGAAGCTATCAAACTAATCTATGGAGAAAGAGATGTACTATATCTAAGTATTCATTCGCTTCATAAAATTTCAAAGTTTAATGGTAAAGATGGTAAACCTCCACAACTATACAAATTAGGTTCTAAAGCCTGGAAAACGCTTAAGCAAAAGACCAAAGCTCGGGTAAAGCATATTGCCTTTAATTTGATTCAGCTATATGCTAAACGGAAACTGCAAAAAGGATTTCAGTACAATCCAGATAGTTATTTACAACATGAGTTGGAAGCTTCTTTTATATATGAAGATACCCCCGATCAAAGTACTGCTACAGAAGCAGTAAAAGCTGATATGGAAAGTGAACGCCCAATGGACCGTCTTATTTGTGGAGATGTTGGTTTTGGTAAAACCGAAGTCGCTATTCGGGCAGCATTTAAAGCTGTTGATAACGGGAAACAAGTAGCTATTTTGGTACCAACTACAATTCTTGCTTTTCAGCATGCAAAAACTTTTAGAGAACGTCTTAAAGATTTCCCGGTAACTGTAGAATATATAAATCGTTTCCGCTCGGCAAAACAAAAAAGAGAGACCCTCGAAGATCTAGCCGTAGGTAAAGTAGATATCATTATTGGGACTCATCAACTGGTTAACAAAAATGTAAAATTTAAAGATCTCGGATTATTAGTTATTGACGAAGAGCAAAAATTTGGGGTATCGGTAAAAGATAAACTCAAGACCATAAAAGAAAATGTAGATACTTTAACTTTAACCGCTACACCAATCCCAAGAACCTTACAGTTTAGCCTTATGGCAGCACGAGATTTATCAACCATTACCACTCCCCCTCCCAATCGTTACCCTATTGAGACCAATGTGATACGGTTTAGTGAAGAAACAATACGAGATGCCGTAAGTTATGAAATCCAGCGAGGTGGCCAGGTGTTTTTTATTCATAACCGAATCGAAAATATTAAGGAAGTTGCGGGAATGGTACAACGATTAGTTCCGGATGCTAAGGTAGGTGTAGGCCATGGGCAAATGGAAGGAAAAAAACTAGAAAGTCTTATGCTTTCTTTTATGAACGGAGAGTTTGATGTTTTGATCTCTACCACTATTGTAGAAAGTGGATTAGATGTCCCAAACGCAAATACCATTTTTATCAATAATGCCAATAATTTTGGGCTTTCTGATTTACATCAGATGCGAGGGCGTGTAGGTCGAAGTAATAAAAAAGCATTTTGTTATTTTATCACTCCTCCTTATTCTGCCATGACCGATGATGCTCGTAAACGTATTACAGCACTAGAGCAATTCTCAGAACTAGGAAGTGGTTTTAATATTGCCATGAAAGATCTCGAAATTCGTGGAGCAGGAGATTTGTTAGGAGGAGAACAGAGTGGATTTATCAATGAAATTGGTTTCGAAACATACCAAAAAATCCTTAATGAAGCCATCGAAGAACTCAAAGAAAACGAGTTTGCAGAATTATATAAAGAAGAAGCAACAGACAAAGTATATCTAAAAGACACACAGATCGATACCGACTTCGAGTTGTTATTCCCTGATGATTACATCAATAATATTGCCGAACGACTTAGCTTATATACCGAACTTAATGGGATCAAAGAAGAATCAGACTTGCAGGAGTACGAAAAACGATTAGTAGATCGTTTTGGTGAATTACCGGATCAGGCAATAGATTTATTAAATTCGGTTAGAATAAAATGGATAGCTACATCTATTGGGTTAGAAAAAATTATCATGAAACAAAATAAGTTGATTGGCTATTTTATTAGTGATCAACAATCTGGTTTTTATCAAAGTCCGGCATTTACATATGTATTACAATTTGTACAACAGAACCCTGGGATTTGTAAAATGAAAGAAAAGAACACTAGAAACGGGTTACGCTTATTATTAACTTTTGAAAATGTTATCACTGTAGATAAAGCACTGCAAGTATTGCGACCGTTACAACCTAAGATTGATATTGAAGCGTAATGACAATAAATAACATGAGTTCGATGTAATTTTCTGTCGAACTCATGTTATTTAAAAGTATCAAAAGGTTTGACAAAACTAATAATTATAGTTTTGAAGCTCCTTAATCATTTTTTCAAAATCTTCATTCTTTTTAAAAGACTTGTTGTAATCAGGATTTTTAAAAGTCAATGATTCTGTAAACTTCGTATCGCCATTTTCAGAAGAGTTCACATCTACGAAAAAATTTTCATAAGTAAAACCGTTTGAAAAAATGGTCTCTTCATATTCCAAATCTTCTACCTTAAAATGAGAATAGAGATCAAAAAACTCCTGTGGTAGTTTTGGCGTAGTTTGATATACATGTTCATTACTTTGGAAACTCCAACTATCATAACGAAATTTTTTCTCTACAAAATCGCTTATTCGATGTGACCACCTTGATAATTTTGAACTATATTTTTGATTCCCTGTAAACTCAAAAGCGTTTATAGAACTATTGATTAGTTTGAAATCAGTATTGTACGGCAAAATAGTTACAGTCTCAAGCTTAGGAGATTTTCTTGTATAGGAATAACTATAGTTTTCTACAGTATTCGATGTATGTATATTAATAGAAAAATTATAAAAACTCTCTAAGACACCAAAATTAGACGCTGCCTCGGTTTCAATTTTGCTAAACCAAGTTGTTGAAAATCTTTCTTCTGGCGCAAGATTAGCACTCAAATCTTTAGAATAAGTATTACCGTCATTTGGTAAATTAATAGGAATATACGAATCGAATTCTTTTAGTTCACTTCCATCAACAATAATTTCTTGTTGATCTTGTACTTTATCGATAAAAAAATATTTTGATTTTTCTGACTCAAAATGGACAGTAATTAAAAATTTATTCTGGTTCTCATTGAATGAAATAGGATCATAATCTATTGAGTTGGCAGTTTCAGAAGAGGAACTGCTAATACCACCTTGGGTTGACGATATCTGAACGCTATTATGTCCGCTAATATTTTGAATTTTCAAGGAGAAACTTTTCGAACCCTTGTTTGTTCCTTCTCTGTTAGTGATTACACTACTAGTATCAAAACCTTCAAAATTCCAGATTGTTCCTTTTTTAATATTAAAAAACGATCTCAAAAAATTAACTTGTGAAGACTCTCTGTTTCTGTGCATAAATCTAGAAACTGTAAAAGATTCTTTTTCTTCTCCTCTTTTTGCTTTAAAAACGTATTCTTTATTATTTTCTATTTGGGTGTGAGCCAAAACATTTCCCTCGTTATCATTAAGAATAAGGTAACCCGAATTCACTATTTCACCAATATAAAATTCATTTACCTTTAAAGTAAAATAAGTAATACTGTCATTTACAGGATCGGTTTCGTTATTTGTATCTGAATTAAGTACTGGTTCATCATCTTTTGAACAACTAATGGTAATGACCAGTAAAGCTAAAAATAATAATTTTTTCATGATATTGTTTTCTATGGTAAAACACCTTTGGAATATAAATGTCTTAACATAGATAAATGTTACTCTGTTTTATGGAAATCTAAAATTTCTGTACTGATTTTATATTTTTTTAATCCAAAAACCATTCGCCGACAAAAAACAACACTTTAACGACAGTTTTAATGTGTTTTATCGACAAATACCTTTTAACGAGGTATATATTTTTTAATTTTATCATAATAATAAACCAACATTGATTATGAACGTAAGAGAAGAATTTAGTTTTTTAAAAGATCCCTGGAAACAATTACAAAAGATAAATAATCGAGTTAATCAATTGATAGATGATCTTAATACTAATAAACTGTATGCAATAAATTATTCAAACCTAAAGAGAAGGTTTACAGAAGAAATAGAAAATTACAAAAACAATCCAGAATTGATCGATATAGAAGAATTTTCTATGAATTATTCTTTTGGGTATCATTGCTTTAACAATATTGATGATGTATACAGTAAAGAAGCAATGTACATCGAAGTTAAAAGTTATCTAAGGACACTAAAAATAAGAATAGCTTAGTATTTCTTAAACGTTCTTAATCTGTATTCAAAATCAATCAATAATTTACATAACCACCAATGCCTTATCATCATCACCAATAATTAATACACTTTCCTAAAACATACAGGAATTACTATTAGCATAACTGCCACTACCTCCAACCTTAAAAGTGTTGAAAAACACAAGTATATTATCTATAAAAAGTAATTTCTAAAAAAATTCATAACACATTCAATAGAATAATCCCTATATTTCGAATTCTGTAAATTCTTTCACAAACCCTTGAAAAGTATTGCTATACTTGGATTGTCGGGCTAATGACGGGTGAAATACGAACCAAAAAATTTGAGAACCTATTTCTGAGAACTAATATTGCTGAACAAAATGAAAATTAATCAAATCATGAAACAGCCAGAATTAGGTCAGAAAATTTCTGAACTCAGAAAATCTAAAGGACTTACCCAAGAAGAACTGGTAGAACAATGTAATATTAGTGTTCGCACGATCCAACGTATTGAAGCCGGGGAAGTAATCCCCAGAAGCTATACGATAAAGACAATTCTATCTGCTATGGATTATGATCTCGAGAAAATCCAAATGGAAGATTCCAGAGTTGCTAAAGAGTTTAAAAAATTATTTCTTCTCGATGTAGATGATAGCAAAGAAGTTAGTTTTCTAGTCAAACAACTTTCTATCGCATGGATCAGTGGGATTGTATATTTCATTCTTGGATTTGCAGAAATCGCTGTAGATTATTATCGGTATACCGAAGATGAAATGGTTACAAATGATATTGTCTATATTCTATTAAAAATAAGCATATTAACTTCAATTATTCTATTTACTAGAGGATTCATCCTTACCGGAAAGATTTTCAAAAACTATCTATTACGGATTACTGCATTCATTTTTATTTTTATTGGAGTATTATTTTATATCTATGATATTCTATCCCTATATATTGTTGATTTTAATTATCAGTTCGTTCTTGGAGCCGAAGCAGTGACCTACGGTGTTATTGGGATATTATTTGGGATATCGGTGTTACGTCTGCAAAATGGATTAGGGACACTCGCTATTGTAACCGGTGTTTTTGAGATTATTACGTATAGTTTTATGGTTACCATTATTTTATCTCTTGTTGGAGTAGTTTTACTTACTCCTACCATTATTCTAGAAATCATAGTGCTTTACAAAGTTTCTCAAATGCTAAAAGCTAAGCAAAAAGAAATTACACCTGATTAATTCTTAAAAACACTCTCTAAATATTTTATACAATCATCGAATAGTAATTCAATGACAGAAATTCCTATATCAAATTTTAAATAAATATCAGTATGAAAAAAATCTGCATCATATCTATTTTGGTAATAGTTATTCCATTATTATTTTATCTATTAGAACCAATTTTTGTTCATACTTCTGGATGGTCTTCTCTTCCTAAAATCACCAAATTACAACCAGTAGTACAACATCAAGATTCAATCTCAAAAAAAGCGGACAGTCTTCTTGAAGATATATTCACTCATATAAAAACACCTGCAATTTCTGTTGCCGTTGGTAAAAACGGAAAAATAGTTTGGGCTAATGCCATTGGTTATGCAAACCTCAAGAAGAAAACTAAAGCAAATCTTGAAACAAAATTTAGAATAGGAAGCACTTCAAAAGCTGTGACTTCAATTGGGTTAGGAGTTCTTCTCCAAAACAAGAAACTAAGCTTTGATTCTAAAGTCAAAGAATTTGTCCCATATGCAAGTAAAAGTATTTCTGAGATAACATTAAAACAACTTGCTTCTCATACATCGGGAATACGTAACTACGGAACCTGTTTTTGTTTCCCTATTTGGGAATATTACAACAATGATGAATACCCTAATATCAAAGAAAGTATCGCTGTATTCAATAATGATGATTTATTATTCTCTCCTGGTACAGATTTTAGCTATAGTACTTATAACTATACCATGCTTAGTGCAATGATTGAAGGAGCTGCAAAAATGGATTTTCCTGATTTTATGAAAACCTCTGTATTTAAGCCTTTAAGTATAGATATTGATGTTGAAAAATTTTCCTCTAAAACAGAAAATCTATCAAAATTCTATGAAGTAGAAAACAATGAATACAAAGAAGTATACAAGGTAAACAACAGCAATAAATGGGCTGGTGGTGGTTTTATAGCAACTCCAACAGATCTTGTTACCTTAGGAAATGCATTTCTAAATTATAAACTTCTAAACAAAGAAACTGTACAATCCCTTACGCAACCAGTGACCTTAACAAATGGACAAATAAATGAGCAAAGTTATGCCATTGGTTGGCGGAGTCATGCATCGGAATCTGTTTTTAAAGATAACTATCCGGTTCAGATATTTCATCATGCCGGTATGGCAACAGGAGCAACATCAATCTTTGTACTATTCCCAGAATACAATGCATCAATCTCTTTATTAATCAACAAAACCGAATCTCCTTCAAATCTTTTTAAATACGTCTACGATTTAATACATCTTTTTATCCATAAACCTTAACATTATGAAAAGTCTAATTTTATCAGCTTTATTACTCATCTTAAGTGTTATAAAAAATTTAGAAAGCCCATACATTATTTGCATGGGCTTATTTTATGATATTTATTTCAAAATAGAAGTGTTAATGAGTCTTATCCTAACATCTTTGATGTTTTAGTAAAATTTAATTTTTCTCACTCCTCCTGTTCCTCCAAATTCTGATATATACATCGCTGTATGGTATGGATCAGAGGTAATTCCGTTAGGGCCATTAAATGAAGCTTCTTTAAGTAATCCATCCGTTTGAGCAGCATCTCCGGTACCAGCAAATTCTTCTATTGTACCGTCCATAGAAACTTTAAATATCTTATGTACCCCAATGCCCGTAGCAAAAATCGTATTTCTAATAACAGTTATATACCCAATTCCAAAGCCATTAATCACAGCATCGGTAATAGTCGTAATAAGAGAAACATTTCCTTCTGGATCTATAGATAAAATATCTGCTGTAGCAAAATTGCCAACAATTAGATTGCCTTTACGATCAAAATCGATCCCTACACCACCCGCTAATTTTGGATCTGATGCATACACGGTTACTTCTCCTTCTGTAGTGATTTTATGAACCGTTGGAGTTCCAAAATTTGATACATATAGATTATTATCATGATCTAGAGTTAGCCCAGATGGGAAACCACTAATGGTTGCCACTACAGTTTGTGTACCATCTGGTGTAATTTTAAGAATCTCTCCTGATCCACCACCACTACTGTTAACAACATACAGGTTACCTTGTAGGTCAATTGCATTCCCTAATGGACCCGTTAAGTTTGATGCAAATTCTGTAACATCACCATTTTTTGATATTTTAAAAACTCTCGTTCCATTACCATTTGCTCCTGCAAACTGACCAAACTCAGAGACATAAATATTGCCATCTTTATCTACACTAACAGCATCATTACCAAAAAAAGGAGAAACCACGGTTTCTACCTCAAGGTCTGGATCAATCCCATCTCCATAGCAAGAAATTAGTGTGATTGATATTGAGGATAAAACAAAAAGCATCAATGCTTTTATACTAATGTGTCTAATACATGTTTTCATGTTGAATGATTTTTAAGTTTGCTCTAAAGTATATAGGCACTTCATAAAAATCGACGGTTTGGATCAATTCACACTTATTTTAAGCGGCCTTTAATCCTTTAATGTAATTTCTTGGCGTATCCTTAACCTCTAATTTAAAGGCCTTGTTAAAAGTAGATTTCGAATTAAACCCTACTTCCATAGCGATGGCAAGTATAGTATGATGAAGGTGTTCGTTATTATCTATCTTCGATAAAAATTCCTGTATCCTAAAATGATTAATATAATCATAAAAGTTACTTTTTGATACATGATTGAGATACCATGAAATATTATGAGTAGATGTATGTAATCTTAGAGAGAGGTCACGAAGCGTTAAATCAGATTTTAGAAAAATCTTTTCTTTTTCGATGAGTCTGTTTAGTTCTTTTCCTATAGAAATAATCTGATCTTGAGGTATGCGTTGTTGTGATTTTGTTTTTCCTTTATGAAACGGTATCCTAAACAATTCTGGTTCTTTAAGACTATAATATCCGATCACAAATATGAATACCGAAATTGTACTCCAAACCGAGTTATAATTAATAAACTTTATAGAATAATTAAAAAAATTCATTGAGATAAAACTGATCATCCAAACCGTAATAACAATAAAGATTGAGATTTGAAAAAATTTGAAAAACGACACCAAACTTTGAGTATAAGAAACATGATTTTTCTCTTTACGAATATATATTTTCAAAATTTTCACATTAAGAACCCAATAGTATATATTAGAAACAATCCCAGCTCCTTCAATAATTAAAAAAGGTATTCTAAAAAATCCTGACGATAACTTATCTGAAAAATCATCTACTTGAAAAGAAAAAATGTAAGACGAAAATAAAAGATGAAAACCAACAGGTATATAGTGAAACCAAGAAAGTCTAAACGTATCATTTTTAAAAAATATCAATCGTCTACTATACATATAACATAGCGGCCCAAATAAGAAAATTACCGAATCAATAAGAATAGACCATTGAAACAATCTTATAGTCAAGAACTTAAAAAAAATCATTCTGCCCAAAAGCATAAAAACAGAAAGCATTAACATTATAGAAAGTATTCTGTTTGCCGCTTTATTCTTATTCTTAATAATCTGAAGAGTAACCGCCAAAAAAACACCTTGGCTAATTCCAAAAAAAAGTATAAGATCAATAAATTCGAAAGATTGCATTAACAAATAATTATTGTGTACTACAAAACTATCACATTATCTTATACTTTTCGACCGAATGGATCATATCGCACTTTTAAAAGAGAAACAATATATAACCTATCTCCTTCTACTCCATAATGATATATTCAATCAAGACAAGGGTTTAATACAATCTACTTAAGCTAGCATATGTCTTTTTTCAAACCATAGTATTAAGATTCTAATCACAAAATTCCGAAAATCTAGAGATATATGACTAAAATATCCACATGTTACTAAATCATTATAAGGATATTTGAACAACATCAGAACATTAAAAATGTCTTCATAAAACCAACTAACACTTAACAATCTTTATATTATGAAAAACACAATATTATTTTTAGTTTTAATTTCGATAATTAATTTTTCTTCTGCGCAAAACTCTGCTCCGTCTTCTCATTTTAGAGCGAATGATAATGGCTCAGGTGATATCCTTATGAAAACCGTAAGATCAACCATCACTACCAACGCTACCTATTATTGTACAATGCAATGGAATGCGGGTAGTGAAGGAGGCGCATACTGTGGTTTTCAGGACTCCCCAGATAAAGGACATGTCTTTATTTATTCGATTTGGGATCCCAGTAATGGACAGACCATTACTGCCGACTATGTTGGTCCCGGTACAATTATTGAAAATTTTGGAGGTGAAGGAACAGGGTTAAAATCTATGAATCCTACTATTGGATGGAATCTTAATGAATGGAATACTGTAGTAACTCGTCGTTGGAATGTAGGTTCTCACACATATTTTGGTTTTTGGATTCGTAGGGATTCTCAAAATAAATGGTATCATATGGTCACAATGAATTATCCAGTTAGCGGAGTAACATTTAATGGCACTACAAATGCTTTTTTGGAAGACTGGCTTAGTACCGGAATCCATAAAAGACGTTTTGAAATGAAAGATGGTTTTAAAAGAAAAACAAATGGAATCTGGGTACCCATGGGCCAAGGTACTTATAACCGAAATGTAGAACCCAGATCGTCAAATTACACCAACGCTGTAGATGCAGGGGTTGATGGTGGAATCTATTTTATGCAAAGTGGAGGTAATACATCACCAAGCTTTTCTGGTAATCCTCCTATTACCTTTAATACTGATACAAATTCTACGCCATCAAATCCTTCTATTTCATTTTCAATACAATCCGTATCTTCTACAAATATTTCATGGAATGTACCTGTATCTTCAACTCCTCAATTTAAGTATACAATCAAAGTAGATGGTAGCATCGTAAAATCCGTAATTGCCCCAGAAACTAGATCTTCATCAATATCGGCTTCTTCAGGAAGTGTTGTAGAAATTATACTAGAAGACATCCTAGGAAGAATAAGTAAACACTCTATAACTGTCAATAATAGTACTCTTACAAGTGGCACTTACAAAATCACTTTTGAGCACAATGGAGAAGCTTTGACTGCTCAAGGAGATTCTAATGGTTCTAATGTTCAAATCAATAACTATAATGGAGGCGGTTTACAAAAATGGGAAGTAACCAATTTAGGTAATAATATATACAAAATAATAAATGTAAATAGCAGAAAATCTTTGGATGTTTTTGGACAAAACAATGGTGACAATATAGGGCTATACACATATCACGGAGGGGCAAATCAAAAATGGAAAATAAATTCGCTTGGCTCAAATATTTATAAGGTTATAGATTCTAGAAGTCAGAAGTCCATAGATGCCTTTGGAGTAAACAATAACGCAAATGTTGGCATTTATGAGTATCATGGTGGTAATAACCAAAGGCTTAAATTCACTTCTATTTCAACAGTAAAAAATAAAAACGATATTCAGACAAATTTATCTCTGTATACAAATTATGAGTTAGGTATTTTAAATATTCGAATAAATGATGCCATACAAGAAAAAACCAATATAGATGTGTATACCATTCAGGGAACAAGAGTTATTCATAAAGAAATCTCTACACAAAGTGTTTCTGAAATTAATATTTCCGATTTAACAAAAGGCATATATATTATTAAGTCAGAAGGAAGTTTAATAAAAAAGTTTGTTGTTAAATAGACAAACTCAATCCAAAATAATAAAATAATTTAAGGGGCTTATAAAGTGGCCCCTTATTTTTTTAATTACTGAGTTTTTTCCTCTCTATTTCATATTCAAGGATTACAAATTTTATAAAGGCATAGTATTCTCAAAAATGATAAAATGCATCCTCCAGATGTTCTATCCTAGTGCCCAATTTATTTTTTATAATAGCGATGATATCAAAACGTACTTCTACATCCAAATCCTGGTCAGTAACATAATAATCAATGACCTTGACCAGAGATTGTATTTGTTTAGGTTTTACAAAATCCTGAGGATTACCAAATTCGGGTGTGCTTCGCGTCTTTACTTCTACAGCAACCACAGTATTGTCTTTTCTGGCAATAATATCAACTTCATGTTTCAGATACCTATAATTTCTTTCCAGAATAGTATATTCTTTTTTGATAAGAAAATCAACCGCCATTTTTTCTCCTTTTTTACCAAGAGCATTATGTTCTGCCATACTTATATATATTCTAATGTTACTTGATCCTTATGAACTTGTAAAAAAGCTTCTGCACCCATAATCAAAGCTCTATTATCCTCAACATGCCCCATTGGAAAATTAAACACCACCGGAAAATCATACTCCTGTACACTATCGAGAATAATCCTTTTAGCTTTTTTGCCAAAGGAAACATTATTATCATGCATTTTGGTCATTCCTCCAACAATCAATCCAGATAAGTTGTTAAAATACCCGTTACGTTTAAGATTTTGCAACATACGATCGATATGATAAAGATACTCATCCAGATCCTCTATACATAAAATTTTACCAGAAGTATCCAAAGAAGATGCAGAACCACATAGAGAATATAAAATAGATAAATTTCCTCCTATTAACTGACCTTTACAGTTTCCCAGAATATTTTTTTTAGAAGAAGGAATATTATACCTAATTTTTTCACCAAAAACAGTATTTTTTAATGAAACCATCGATGCCTCTGTTCCTTTATGGATATCTATTGGCATAGGAGCATGCAACGAACATATACCTAATGTATGCAGATGAGAGTGTAACACAGTAACATCAGAATATCCTATAATCCATTTTGGATATTTCAGAATACTTGAAAAATCAATTTTATCGATGATTCTTACAGTTCCATACCCTCCTCTTGCACACCATATTCCCTTAATCTCCTTATCATCTAACATATTTTGAAAATCAGATGCTCGTTCTCGGTCTGATCCTGCAAACTGATTATTTTCTTTTCCTATTGTCGAACCTAATATAGCTACTAGCCCCCATGTTTCTAATATTGCAATAGCTTCTTTTATTTCTTTTAGGTTAATTTTTCTTGCAGTAGAAACAATAGCTATTTTATCTCCTGTTTTAACAAAATCGGGCTTTCGCATTTTAGTTATCAGTTTTTATTTTTTTAATTGTAGTCAAATAGAATTCTCTTTACAAAAAGCATTTATTTTACAGGTAGTCGCAACTATTTCTTATGATTCTTTTCTTAATTTTTCTATTTTACAATACTAATTAACAAATACTTTCGTTATAATCTATTATATTGTAAGGAATTTTGTCCCCGTTACTCTACTTTTAAACCCTATTGCCTATGATGTCGGATACTTCATGTAATCTTGCTTCCCTAGCAGAATATGTGCCTTCTCCAGGAAACCCCTGGAACGTAAGCAAAATAAATCATTTGTATCGTAGAATTGCTTTTGGAGCATCAAAAGCAGAGGTTTTGGCTGCTTTGGCTCAAAACAATCCTTCTGCATTGGTTGATCAGCTTATCGATAATGCTATTGCTCTAAATGCCACTCCTCCTCCAGCATGGGGTTTATGGAATAGAGATCAATTTGAAGCTGCCGAGACAGCTAACCCAAATAACGATATTGGATTCTATCGAACCCAAGGAAAAAATCAAATGATAAATGATTTGATTCAAAATAAGGTAAGAGAGCGTCTTACATTGTTCTGGAGCAACCATTTTGTCACCGAAGATGACACCTATCGTAGCCCCGCATATCAATCTCAGTATTATAATCTTCTTCAAATGCATGCATTGGGGAATTTTAGGGATTTTGTATACGATATAGGTATATCGAATGCCATGTTGGTATATCTTAACGGCGATGAAAATATAAGGGATAGGCCTAATGAAAATTATGCCCGAGAGCTATATGAGCTTTTTACCCTTGGTGTAGACAATGCATATACAGAAGATGATATTCAGGAAACAGCAAAAGCGCTAACCGGATATGTCAATACAAATGATATCACCTGGGGAGATGTTCTTTTTGATCCAGGGCAGTTTAGTAATGACTCCAAAACTATTTTCGGTCAAACCGGAAACTGGACCTATGACGATGTTGTTAATATTTTATTTCAACAAAGAAGTAATCAAGTTTCAACCTTTATTTGTGCAAAACTGTACACCTATTTTGTAAGCCCTACTTGTAATGATGCTATTGTTGCCCAAATGGTGCAAACTTTTATTACAAGCGGTTATCAAATAGCAGCAGTACTTCGCCAATTATTTAAAAGTGAACATTTTTTTAATATAGAAGCTATAGGGGCAATTATCAAAAGCCCTTGTGATTTAAACATAAGTTTTTTTAATGAATTAGGATTTGCACTACCTGCAGACGTAGATCACATCGATTTTTACCGAAATACAGTACGCACATTGGGGCAAGATGTATTAAACCCCATAGATGTTGAAGGCTGGCAAGGTGATGACGACTGGATTAGCCCCGATTTATTGATCGGTCGCTGGGAAAGTATTCGATATATTGTAAGCCGGGCATGGACCCAAAATCAAGATCAGTTCAGAGATTTTGTGGTAGGAATGCCAATTGGTGAACAAAGCGATGGAAATCTCCTAGTCTCTACTGCAGATGTAGATCTTGTGGTAAGAACTATTCTAAATTATTTCTTTCCAAGAGGGATTGATGATGCTATTACTTTTGCTGAAGCCTTAGGAGCTTTTAAGATTGATGGTATCCCTGACAATTATTATGAAGATGGTACGTGGACTTTAGGTTTTCCTCAAGTACCTCAGCAATTTGCTGCTCTACTAGATTACATTGCAGAAATCCCTGAATTCCAACTTAAATAGAAATCTTATGTGCGAAACTAATCACTCCCAAAATATAAAAAAAGACGGGTCTTGTAATACAGAAGACCATATAAAATGGAACAGAAGATCTTTCCTTCAGGCATTAGGCCTTGTTGGTGGAGGATCAATGATGCTAGGGAACACTCCTCTTTCGGTTTCACGACCTTCCCCTTTATCAATAGCCCTTAGCCAGGCACCAAATGACAATATTCTAATTCTTGTTAGGTTACAAGGAGGTAATGATGGATTTAATACCATTATACCTGTTTATGATTATGATATTTATGCCAATGCCAGACCTCTTATAAAAATTCCTCCAAGTGAATTTATTACGCTTGATGATGATTATGCTATGCCAAAACCAATGAACAAATTAGAAAGTGTTTGGGGTGATGGTCAAATGAGAGTCGTTCATGGTGTAGGCTACGAAGATTCATCTTTATCTCATTTTAGAGGTTCTGATATCTATGCTAATACCAATCTAGAAGAAGAAGACAGAACTGGTTTTATGGGAAGATATTTTCAGGAAATTTACCCCGATTATATTTTTAACCCACCAGCCAGTCCTCCTTCTATACAGATAGGAAGTATAGGAAACTTAATTTTTAAAGGGCCAGAGAATGATTTCTCTTTTGCCGTTTCTGATCCCAGAAGATTACTACAGATTGCAGAAAATGGGACTTCATATAGTACAGATGGTCTTGGAGAATGTACTTATGATGACAGAGTAAGACATCTTAGAGAAGTTACAAACACTACATTTACTTATGCCGATGTAATTAGTGCAGCATACGAACGATCTACTGATTTTGGCGGGTATCTCGATGATAGCCTAGGTAGACAATTAAGTGTTATTTCCAGATTAATCAAAGGAAATCTGGGAACCAAAGTATATTTAGTAACTCTAGGTGGGTTCGACACTCATAACAATCAAATACAAAGACACCAGGAGCTTCTTAATTCATTTTCTGAAGCAGTAAGTAACTTCTATAAAGATCTTACCGCAGCAGGATGGGATGATAAAGTACTTACTATGACTATGTCTGAATTTGGTAGACGATTTAGAGAAAATGGATCTCTGGGAACAGATCATGGTACTGCAGCACCAACCATGTTTTTTGGTTCTGCCCTTAACGGAAATGGTTTTGCTGGGGAACATCCAGATTTATCGAACTTAACCCGTGGAGGTAATGTATTTAACACTACAGATTTCAGGCAGGTTTATGCTACCGTAATGAAAGATTGGTTGTGTATTGATGAAAACACAGTAGGAAGAGTCCTTCTGGACGGCTCCTTTGAATCCTTAGACTTAGGGTTCAATTGTTCAGGTATTAATCCTAATATTCCTATCGATGGAGAAGGAATCACTCACATTGTTACCTATAGTGATAGTCAAACCTATATAAATATTGCAAATCCAGAAACCACTCATGTAGATATAGCGCTTTATAATGTGATAGGGCAAAAAGTAGCTACCTTAAGAAATGAGGTGTTAACAGAAGGAGAGCATGTTATTGATGTAAAACTATCTGCAAATACAAGGCTAAGTACTGGCCCTTATGTATATCAGATTCAGACCAATAACGGTAATTATAGCAAATCAATTTTGATTTCATAAAATAGATTAATGTAACCCTTACATTCATTCAAAATAATTGGATGATGTAGGGGTTATATTTTGCAAGTGTTTTTATTACCTTTGTGCCTTATTTTTTAGCATTATGAGCACGACGGGAAGATATACAATTACAGCAGCTTTACCATATACCAATGGTCCTATTCACATAGGCCACCTGGCAGGGGTTTATATCCCGGCAGATATTTACTCACGTTTCCTTAGAATGACTGGCAATGATGTTGCCTTTATTTGTGGTAGTGATGAGCATGGTGCTGCTATTCCTATGCGAGCTAAAAAAGAAGGAGTTTCACCACAAGTAATTATAGATAAGTATCATACAATCATTAAAAAGTCTTTTAATGATTTTGGAATTTCATTTGATAATTACTCAAGAACCTCTGCTCCTATTCATCATGAAACCGCTTCAGAATTTTTTAAGAAATTATACGATGACGGTAAATTTATAGAAGAAACATCAGAACAATTATACGATCCAGAAGCCGAGCAATTTCTGGCAGATCGATTTGTAGTAGGTACTTGCCCTAAGTGTGGCCATGAAGAAGCATATGGTGATCAATGCGAAAATTGCGGTAGTTCTCTTAATGCAACAGATCTTATCAATCCAAAATCTACGATTTCTGGAGCAGAACCTATCTTGAAACAAACCAAACACTGGTTTTTACCACTAGATCAATATGAGAGTTTTCTAAGAGAATGGGTTCTGGACGGGCATAAAAAAGATTGGAAAACCAATGTATATGGCCAGATCAAATCTTGGGTAGATGATGGATTACGTCCTCGTGCAGTAACACGTGATTTGGATTGGGGAATTCCTGTTCCAGTAGCTGGTGCAGAAGGAAAAGTACTATATGTATGGTTTGATGCTCCTATAGGATATATCTCTTCTACCAAAGAATGGGCAGCACGAGAAGGAAAAGACTGGGAACCCTACTGGAAAGATAAGAACACCAAATTAGTTCATTTTATAGGAAAAGATAATATAGTTTTTCACTGTATTATTTTTCCGAGTATGCTCAAAGCAGAAGGGAGTTATATACTCCCCGAAAACGTACCTGCAAACGAATTCTTAAATCTCGAAGGTAATAAACTGTCTACTTCGAAGAACTGGGCGGTATGGTTACATGAATATCTAGAAGAATTTCCTGATCAACAGGACGTATTACGATACGCATTAACTGCCAACGCTCCCGAAACTAAAGACAATGACTTTACCTGGAAAGATTTTCAGGCTCGAAATAACAATGAATTGGTTGCCATATTCGGAAACTTTATCAATCGAGTAGTTGTATTGACCAATAAATATTATGATGGTGTGGTACCATTACCAGGTACTTTTTCTGAAGTTGATGAGCAAACCTTAGCAGAGCTTAAAGCTTATCCTGCGGTTATCTCGAGTTCTATAGAACGATATCGATTTAGAGAAGCCAGCCAGGAATTACTAAATGTTGCTCGATTAGGGAACAAATATCTGGCAGACGAAGAACCTTGGAAATTGATTAAAACAGACGAAGGGCGTACCAAAACTATTATGTATGTTGCATTGCAAATTGCATCTGCATTAGCTACACTATCAGAGCCATTTCTACCATTCACTTCAAAGAAATTAAAATCAATTCTTGGTTTTTCGAGACTTGATCAAGAATCTACATGGAATGAAGTTGCCACAAAAGAGGTACTTCTTCCAGCAGGACATCAAATCGAAAAAGGAGAATTGTTATTCTCTAAAATCGAAGATGTTGAAATCCAAAAACAATTAGATAAATTGGAAGCAACTAAAAAAGCTAACGAAGCTGAAAATAAAGTGGTAGAACCACAAAAAGATACAGCAACTTTTGATGATTTCGCCAAATTAGATATCCGTGTTGGGACTATCATCGAAGCTGAGAAAATGCCTAAAGCCAAAAAGCTTTTAGTACTTAAAGTAGATACAGGAATTAACACCAGAACGATCGTTTCAGGCATAGCAGAACACTTTTCTCCAGAGGAAATTGTAGGTAAAAAGGTAACGGTTTTGGTTAACCTTGCTCCAAGAGCATTAAGAGGTGTAGAAAGCGAAGGAATGATCTTAATGACGGAGACCCCAGAAGGGAAACTGGTATTTCTAAACCCTGACGAGAGTGGTGTAAATCCCGGGGCAATTGTTAGTTAAATTATATGCTTAAAATAGCATATCACTCAATTTATACTCATCCTTTGCCAGAAAAGCATCGATTCCCGATGGTTAAATACGAGCTATTGCCTAAACAATTGCTTTATGAAGGAACCTGTAAAGAAGAGAATTTCTTCGAGCCTGAAATTCCAGATGCGCAACCTATTCTGGCAGTCCATACAAAAGACTATTATAAAAGTCTTATCGAATTATCGTTAGATCCCAAAACAGCTCGAAAAATTGGTTTTCCGCTATCAAAAGAGCTCATTGATCGTGAAATGATTATCGCCGATGGTACTATCAAGGCTTCAGAATATGCCATACAATATGGTGTCGCTATGAATATTGCTGGCGGTACTCATCATGCGTATACAGATCGTGGAGAAGCATTTTGCCTACTAAATGATCAAGCTATTGGAGCACGATATCTTTTACAACATAATTTGGTAAAAAAAGTTTTGATCGTAGATCTTGATGTACACCAAGGTAACGGAACTGCAGAAATATTCGAAAGTGATGATACTGTATTCACGTTCTCGATGCATGGAGCAAACAATTATCCATTTAAAAAAGAAAAATCAGATCTGGATATTGAACTTCCCAATCAAACCGAAGATCAGGAATACTTAAGAATTCTAAAAGAAACTCTTCCTCAACTTATTAATGATCAGAAACCTGATTTTATGTATTACTTGAGTGGTGTAGACATCTTATCTACCGATAAATTAGGAAAATTAGGATGCACTCTGTCTGGTTGTACAGAACGTGACAGATTTGTACTTCAGACATGCAAAGATCTTGACATCCCAGTAATGTGTTCTATGGGAGGTGGCTATTCTCCAGACATTAAAACCATTATAGAAGCGCACGCCAACACCTACAGATTAGCACAAGATATTTTCTTTTAATACCTTATGTTAATCATTTGTAAACGGATATTTATTGTATCTTCGACATCAAATACTTTTTTAAATGCAAAAAGAATGTCCGGTATGTGGTGACAAAATCATTGGTCGAGCAGATAAAAAATTCTGTAGTGATTATTGTCGTAATGCGTATAACAATCAGCTCAACAAGGATAGCAAAAACCTGATACGCAATATCAATAACTTATTACGCAAAAACTATCGTATCCTTGAAGAATTAAACCCAAAAGATAAGACTAAAACCACCAAAACAAAACTAATGACTATGGGTTTTGATTTTCAGCATTTTACCAGTATTTATGTTACCAAAACCGGAAATACCTATTATTTTGTATATGATCAAGGATATCTCCCGCTAGAGAATGATTTTTATGCAGTTGTAAAAAGAAATTAAAATGATCCTATTTCTGGAATCGCTTACCCAAGATAAATAGATCATAACCTTAAGAAAATGGCAAAAATACTAACCGAGATAAGCTCAGAATTAAAAGAATTTATAGCAAAACAAAAAGTTTTCTTTGTAGGAACAGCAGCCAATGAAGGACGGGTTAATATTTCTCCCAAGGGAATGGATACACTTCGGGTTATTGGACCAAACAAAATTGTATGGCTTAATCTTACAGGAAGTGGAAATGAAACTGCCGCTCATGTAATAAAAAATAATAGAATGACTATTCTATTCTGTGCTTTTGAAGGAAAACCTTTAATCTTGAGACTATACGGAACTGCCAGTATATTTCATAAACAAGATGAAACATATCATAACCATATTCATCTATTCCCGAAGACCATTGGTTCCCGGCAAATTATTGAGATGCATGTAGATATGGTACAAACCTCTTGCGGATATGCTGTTCCGTTTATGGATTTTAAAGAAGAAAGAACACAATTAAAATCCTGGTCTGAAAAACAAGGAGAAGAGCGATTAGAAAATTATCAAAAAGAAAAGAATGCTTTTAGTATTGATGGTTTCGAAACAAGAATAACGGGTTCTGATAAAAAATAAGAATTATTAAATCCGCTATTCTTAGCTTCTGATAATGTTGATTAACGATTTCTCCAATTTTGGCTATTCATTTTCAAAGCTGCTTTCATTACATCTTTTTGACTAATTTGCCCAATTAATTTACCATCTTCCAGAATAGGAAAGCGTCTTCTTTTGGTCTGTAAAAATTTATTGGCTGCATCAAAAATATTGAGATTACCATCTATTGTTTCTACATCTTTAACCATAAATTTTTCTACTCTGGTATCTTCAATAGGCATATTATAATATCGGCTTTCATTTAATTGTTTGATACAATCGCCTTCAGAGATAATACCTAATAATTGATTATGATCATCAACCACAGGTCCTCCTGATATTTTATGCTTTACTAATGTCTCGATAACCTCCATTACTGGTTGATCAGGACTAAATGTAATCAAATCTCTTGTCATATAATCAGAGACTTTTATTAATGTCTCATCCTGCTTCTTCGTCTTAGAGCGAGCTCCTTGAAAACTGATTATTCCCATAATATCTAGTGATTTAGTGAATCTTAAATATAGTGATTTACAACAACTTATTCAAGTTAGACTTTAATTTTAATGTAATTAAAATCTAATTTTTATACCTTTATCAGTATCATTTTTTAACTATTGAATGAAATCATCAATTATCATTTCGGAAGGTATATTTTTAATAATTGTAGCTTATTTCTTACCTTTAGCCTAAATCAATACTCACACATGCGAAAGTTTCCCTCTTTACTTACGTTACTCCTCATTTTTATTTCATTAGCTTACACATTTTACAGCAGTAAACCACAAAAAATAACAGATCTCAAGACCTCTAAACAGGAATTTTCTACACTTCGTGCTTTAGAACATGTAAAAAACATCTCTAAAGAATGCCACTACCTGGGTAGTTCTGCACATGAAGAAACGAAAACATATATCCTGGATGAATTAAAAAAACTGGGACTGCAGCCCGAAATTCAAGAAGGTATTTCTATTTCTGATGGAGGAACAATAAGCAAACCCAAAAATATCATTGCAAAGATTAAGGGTAGTAATTCTACAAAGTCGTTGGTACTCATGTCTCACTATGACAGTTCGCCACATTCTTCATATGGAGCTAGTGATGCTGGTAGCGGAGTCGCAACTATCCTTGAAGGAATCAGAGCATATTTATCTACCAATAAAGTTCCGAAAAATGATATTATTATTTGTATTACAGATGGAGAGGAGCTTGGGCTTAATGGGGCAGATCTTTTTGTGAAAGAACATCCCTGGGCCAAAGATGTAGGACTTGCTCTTAATTTTGAAGCCAGAGGAAGTGGTGGTAATTCTTATATGCTTATAGAGACTAATGGTAAGAATGGAAAAATGATTAGCGAATTCTCTAAAGCTGGTGTAAAATATCCTGTTACTAACTCTCTTGCTTATAGCATATACAAAATGCTACCTAATGATACCGATCTTACAGTTTTAAGAGAGCAAGGAAATATCGAAGGATTCAACTTTGCTTTTATCGATGATCATTTTGATTATCATACAGCCAATGACACATGGCAAAACCTAGACCTAAACACATTACAACATCAAGGGAGTTACCTTATGCCTCTACTCTCCTACTTTTCTGAAGTCGATCTGGATACCCTTAAATCTGATCGGGATTATATTTATTTTAATGCTCCAATTTTTAACCTTGTTAAATATCCTTTTAGTTGGATATATATTTTATTGATCATTGCAATTATCTTATTTATAGGATTAATTTTTTATGGAAAATTTGCATATCGAATAGATTTCAGAGAAGTTTTAGTAGGATTAGGTGCTTTCCTTTTATGCTTGATACTTGCAGGGTGCTTAACTTTTGGAGGATGGCAGTTGATTAAGATTATCTATCCTCATTACAATGAAATTCAACATGGATTTACTTATAATGGTTATCAGTATATTGCTGTCTTTGTATTATTATCTATAGCCATTTGTTTTAAGGTATATGCCCGATTTAGTAAAAGTAAAAATCAAGCTAGTTTACTTATAGGGCCATTATTTGTTTGGTTGGTTATTTGTGCCCTGGCGGCTTCATACCTTAAAGGTGCAAGCTATTTTATAATCATTGTATTATTTGGATTGATATCATTAGTTGTTCTTATTCGGCAAAAAAGACCTAATCCAATATTAATGGTTGTTTTGGCACTACCAGCTATCTTTATCGTATCTCCTTTTATTGTATCTTTTCCCGTGGCTTTAGGCTTAAAGATTCTTTTTGTCTCTGCTGTATTATCAGTACTGTTGTTTGGTGTATTAATTCCTGTATTTGGATTCTACAAAAGAAAAAAACTATTTGGCAATTTATGTCTTCTCCTAAGTTTAGTTTTCTTTATTGCTGCTCATATAAAATCAGATTTTACCGAAAAACGACAAAAGCCTAATAGTCTTGTCTATATCTTGGATACCGATCAAAATAAGGCCGTTTGGGCTTCTTATGATAATATTCTTGATTCCTGGACACAAAACTATATCAATCCAGAAGAAAACATTGCCGAAACTTATAATGCAAACACACTACAAAGTAAATACAGAAGGTCTTTTGCTTATGCCAATCAGGCACCTGTCAAAAGTATAGGTCAGTCAAAATTGGATATCAGTAAAGATACCATAATCGGAAACTTAAGACATCTAGAACTCTGTATTGCACCTCAGCGAGATATACAAAGGGTTGATTTATATACCGAAACCTTATTTAATTTTGATACTTTACGAGTTAATGGTAAAACAGCAATTGATTTTGACTACTCTGATGGCAAAACCTATAATGCATTTACAAAAAGATGGAGTCAAAACCTGCTTACTTATTATGTGAGCAAAAATGAACCACTAGAATTACAAATGCAATTTCATAAGGACTCATTACCAAAATTTGTTTTATATGAATCCTCATATGATTTACTTACAAATGAACATTTCTCAATTCCCTCGAGAAATAAAAATATGATGCCCAAACCATTTGTAATGAATGATGCTGTAGTTATTAAAAAAGGATTTGCAATAGAAGAGTATCAAGAGAAGAAAATTGATACCACACTCACATTAGACAATGCGCCTATCCAATCTCAAGAAATCAATGAATAAATTCATGTACTAAATAAGTTCGGCATTCAAAAAATGATTCTTGCGACCTCTATAATTGTTTTTTGTATAATTAAGAGAAAATCCTTCAACCCATGAAGAAACTGGCTTAAATCCATCTTTAATGGTCCAAAAATGGCTAATCGACCCCAACAACTAATATCAAATAGCATATTATCAATATCCTGAAAAAATTATTTCATAAAAAAACCGAAGTATTATATACCTCGGTTTCTATTTTAGAACTTAAAGAAAGTGATTATCCTTTCATACTTGCCTTTAAATATTCACGGTTCATTCGTGCTATATTTTCTAATGATATCCCTTTAGGACATTCGATTTCACAAGCACCAGTATTGGTACAGTTACCAAATCCTTCTTCATCCATTTGGTTTACCATTGCCAATACACGTTCTGTAGCTTCTACCTGACCTTGTGGTAGCAATGCAAATTGCGAAACCTTAGCCGAAGTAAATAACATAGCCGAAGCATTTTTACATGCAGCTACACAAGCACCACAACCGATACAAGTTGCTGCATCCATAGCATCGTCTGCATCTTCTTTACGAATAGGAATAGCATTTGCATCTTGTGTATTTCCTGAAGTATTAACAGAAATATATCCTCCCGCTTGCTGTATACGCTCGAAAGAAGAGCGGTCTACCATTAAATCCTTTACTACAGGAAATGCTTTTGCTCTAAACGGCTCTATATAAATAGTATCTCCATCGTTAAACTTACGCATATGCAATTGACAGGTAGTTACTAAACGATCCGGTCCATGAGGCTCTCCATTGATTTGTAACGAACAGGCTCCGCAAATCCCTTCTCTACAATCATGATCAAAAACTACAGGCTCCTCTCCTTTATTGATCAAGTCTTCATTTAACACGTCTAACATTTCTAAAAAAGACATGTCTCCTTCTATTCCAGAAATTTTATAGTCTACTAACTTTCCTTTGGAATCAGCATCACTTTGACGCCATATTTTTAATGTAAGATTCATAGCTTTTTATTTATAAGAACGTGTTTTTAATTCAATGTTTTCGAAGACCAGATCTTCTTTATGCAGTTCGGCATCTTTAGGCTCTCCTTTGTATTCCCACGCTGATACATACTTAAAGCTTTTATCATCTCTAAGTGCTTCTCCTTTTTGTTCTCCAGACTGTTCTACAGATTCTTCTCTAAAATGTCCCCCACAAGATTCATTGCGATTTAATGCATCTTTGGCAAATAACTCTCCCAATTCTAAGAAATCAGCTACTCTTCCTGCCTTTTCTAATTCTGGGTTCATACTATTAACCGTTCCCGGAACTTTTACATTTTTCCAGAAGTCCTCACGTAGTACTGCGATTTCTTCGATAGCCTCTTTTAGTTCTTTCTCATTACGAGACATTCCACATTTATTCCACATGATTTTACCTAATTTCTTATGGTAATAATCTACAGAATGTTCTCCTGATCCACCCATTAACTTCTCGATACGATCTTTAACTTCTTTTTCGGCTTGATCAAATTCTGGTGTATCTGTTGGGATTTTTCCTGTTCGAATATCACTAGATAAATAATCTCCAATCGTATATGGTAACACAAAATACCCGTCTGCTAGCCCTTGCATCAATGCTGATGCTCCAAGGCGGTTTGCCCCGTGATCAGAAAAATTTGCTTCTCCTGCCGCGTAACATCCTGGTATAGTAGTTTGTAAGTTATAATCTACCCAAAGACCTCCCATTGTATAATGTACAGCAGGATAGATCATCATCGGAGATTTATAAGGATTCTCATCTACAATCTTTTCATACATCTGAAATAGATTCCCATATTTGCTTTCGATAACTTCCTCTCCCATCTTCGTAATTTCTTCCTTAGAAGGGTTATGCATACCAGAGGTCATTGCTTTTTCTTTTCCGTATCGCTGGATAGCCGATGCAAAATCCAGATATACAGCTTCTCCTGTTTTATTCACTCCAAAACCAGCATCACAACGTTCTTTTGCTGCTCTCGAAGCTACATCACGCGGAACCAGGTTACCAAAAGCTGGATAACGACGCTCCAAATAGTAATCTCTTTCTTCTTCAGACAACTGTGTTGGTTTCAATTTACCTTCACGTATAGCTTCTACATCCTCCATTCTTTTTGGCACCCATATACGTCCATCGTTACGAAGTGATTCAGACATTAATGTCAATTTAGACTGATGATCTCCAGATACTGGTATACAGGTTGGGTGAATCTGGGTATAACAAGGATTTGCAAAGAAAGCTCCTCTACGGTGTGCTCTCCATGCTGCCATTACGTTACTCCCCATTGCATTGGTACTTAAATAAAATACATTTCCGTATCCACCACTAGCCAATACCACAGCATGAGCAGAATGACGTTCTATTTCTCCTGTAACCAGATCGCGAGCAATAATTCCACGAGCTTTTCCATCAATCTTCACTAAATCTAACATTTCGTGACGGTTAAAAGCTTGTATTTTTCCTCTGTTGATCTGGCGATTCATTGCAGAATATGCTCCAAGAAGTAATTGCTGCCCTGTTTGTCCTTTGGCATAAAATGTACGAGATACCAATACCCCTCCAAAAGAACGGTTATCTAATAATCCGCCATATTCACGTGCAAAAGGAACTCCTTGTGCTACGCACTGATCTATAATATTTCCTGAAACTTCAGCCAATCGATATACATTAGCTTCACGAGAACGATAATCTCCTCCTTTTACAGTATCATAAAACAATCGGTAATCAGAATCACCATCACCCTGATAGTTTTTTGCTGCATTAATTCCTCCTTGTGCTGCAATCGAATGTGCACGACGAGGAGAATCAGAATAACAGAATGTTTTCACATTATATCCAAGCTCGGCCAATGTAGCAGCCGCACTTCCTCCTGCTAATCCAGTACCAACAACGATAACATCGATGTTTCGCTTATTCGCCGGATTAACCAGGTTAATTTTATTTTTATAATTTGTCCACTTATCTGCCAGTGGACCTTCAGGTATTTTAGAATCTAAAATTGACATACTAGTGGTGTTTTTTAATGATTTAGCACATAATTAAAATGAAGTATTAATGCAATAATTATAAAACCTAAAGGAATAACAATTGCAAATACTTTAGCAAACTTGGTTGCTGCTATCGAGTATTTATTATTAAATCCTACAGATTGAAACGAAGATGCAAATCCATGCCACAAATGCAATGCTAAAAACACAAATGAAACCACATATAGTATGGTACGAACATGGCTTTCGAATTTTACAGTCAATTCATGATAATATCGTGTTGGATCTTCTGGTGCAAATTCTATATATTTATGTACTATTTCTGGAACCCAAAAGTCATAGAAATGCAACCCTAAAAATGCAAGAATCACTAATCCAGAATAAATCATATTTCTAGACATCCATGAAGAATTAGCTCCTCCACTATATTTCGCATACTTAACCGCTCTGGCATTCTTGTTTTTGATTTCTAATACAAAACCCATCACAAAATGAAAAACCACTCCAAAAATAAGTACAGGCTGCAATGCAAATTGAACTAACGGATTTGTACCCATAAAATGAGATAACTCATTAAATGTATCTGCGCTGAAAATTGAAGTAAAATTGATGGTAAAGTGTTGTAATAAGAAGAAAACTAAGAAAAGTCCCGAAAGTGCCATGGCTACTTTTCTAGCTATTGAAGATTTTATCAATCCACCCATTATTTAAAATGTTTAATTAGTTGTGAAGCAAAAATAGGGTTCAATGCTTTTTTAGCCAAGCTTTAGCATGGGTTTATTTCACTATTTATAATGAATATAAAAAAGAAAGTAACTTTGTTCATTGTTAAATACTAAAACGATTGAAATACAGAATTAACTTTAGATAAAAAACAATGCTCTTTTTTACAATTATGCTAATTTTACCTTATGCAAAATATCAATTCCAAACTTCCAGAGGTTTCAACTACCATATTTACAGTAATGAACCAATTAGCTCATAAACATGAAGCGCTAAATCTATCTCAAGGCTTTCCAAATTTTGAGGCAAGTCCAAAACTAATTGATTTGGTAACTCAGGCCATGCAAAATGGATATAACCAATATGCACCAATGCCTGGATTACTCTCTTTAAGAGAAGTTATTACTAAAAAAACCAACTCGCTATATGGTAGTAATTATCATCCTGAAACCGATATTACTATAACTTCTGGTGCTACACAGGCTATTTTTACTATTATTTCGGCTTTTATAAACCCTGGTGATGAAGTGATTATTTTTAAACCTGCTTATGATTCGTATGAGCCATCTATCGAATTATTTGGCGGAACGATCGTTCCGGTACAGTTGTCTGCGCCTCATTATAGTGTAGACTGGCAAGAAGTAGCTGCCAAAATTACTTCTAAAACCAAAATGATCATTATCAATACTCCTCATAATCCCAGTGGGAGCGTTTTGTCTAAAGAAGATATGCTTCAATTAGAAAAATTAGTAACGAATACAGATATTATTTTATTAAGTGATGAAGTATATGAACATATTATTTTTGATGGGCAGGCACATCAAAGTGCTGCTTTATTTCCTGGATTAGCAGAGCGTGCTTTTATTACTGCTTCTTTCGGGAAGACATTTCACACTACCGGTTGGAAAATGGGATATTGCCTGGCTCCAAAAGAATTAATGACAGAATTTAGAAAAGTACATCAGTTTAATGTCTTTTCTAGCAGTCATCCTATGCAATATGCGTTGGCCGAATATTTAAAAGCTCCCGAAAATTATCTTTCCCTTCCTGATTTCTATCAAGAAAAACGAGATTTTTTCCTATCTATGATTACCGATTCTCGTTTTAAGTTTACTCCGGCATCCGGAACATATTTTCAGGTATTGGATTATTCTGTTATCACTGATGAAAGTGATATAGCTTTCGCTGAAAGGCTAACCAAAGAACATAAAATCGCATCCATCCCGGTATCCGTTTTTAACTTGAATCAGAAAGATGATAATGTACTCCGTTTCTGCTTTGCCAAAACTGAAGAAACTTTAAAACATGCAGCAGAGATTTTGTGTAAGATTTGATTTAAAATCACATCGATTCGAGTGGTCAGACCGAAAGAAGGATTGTATCGAGAGTAGTGATTTTTGTGCTAAAAAAGTTATTCTCAATAGCCCTGCTGAGCTTCCTAAAATACATTTTTCTTCATTTTATTGCGAAAAATACTCCAACCAACACTTTTTTAGAAATCAAATCGTAACTGAATAATTTCTACTTCTTCTTTTTCCTTTTCTTTTTTCTTCTCCTTACCTGTATTAAGATTAGAGAGTGAAATCCCTAATAATCGCACAGAGTTCTTCATCTTATCTTGATACAATAACTCTTTTGCGGTTTCTAATAAGATATCGGTATCGCTTACAAAATAAGGCAGTGTTTTACTTCGAGTTTGTAGTGTAAAATCGCTATACCTAATTTTTAGAGTCACTGTTCTACCAGCAACCTTACTTCGTTTAAGGCGTTTTTGAAGTTCTTCTGCTATATTTTCTAATCGCTCTAGCATATAGATTTCTGAAGCTATATTTTCGCTAAAGGTTCGTTCTGCCGCCAGGGATTTTCGCTCGCGGTTGGGTTTTACCTCACTTAAATGAATTCCTCGTACAATACGGTAGTAATGTCCTCCTGATTTACCAAAGTTTTGTGCTAAAAATTCTTCTGATTTCGATTTTAAATCCTTTCCGGTATAAATACCCATCTGGTACATTTTTGTTCGAGTAACTTTCCCCACTCCATAGAATTTTTTAACATCCAGATCTTCCAAAAATTCGATTACCTCTTCGGGGTTTACTGTTTTTTGTCCATTGGGCTTATTATAATCACTCGCTACTTTGGCTATAAACTTATTGATCGATATTCCTGCAGAAGCGGTTAATCCAACCTCCTCAAAAATTTGTTTTCGGATTTCCTGAGCAATTAGTGTTGCGCTGGGATTTCCCTTTTTATTCTCGGTAACGTCTAGATAGGCCTCATCCAATGATAAAGGTTCTACCAGATCTGTATACTCAAAGAATATTTTTCTGATTTTAGAAGAAATCTCTTGATACCGATCAAATCGAGGTCTAACAAAAATCAGATCAGGGCATAGTTTCCTTGCTTTAAAACCAGGCATAGCAGATCGTACACCAAATACACGGGCCTCATAACTAGCTGCACTAACCACACCTCGTTTTCCTCCTCCTCCTACGGCCAATGGCTTCCCTCTAAGTTCGGGATTATCCAATTGCTCTACCGAAGCATAGAATGCATCCATATCAACATGTATGATTTTTCTATATGTACCCAACTCTTCCACTCTACAAAAATAATAGATATTGATGATTCAAATTATAATATCTTTATCTCTAATTATAAAAGATTTCTACATCGTCTAAAATAACCGAATAACTAGTCATGATTGAAATAGAACGCAAATTTCTGGTAACCTCTGAAACTTTTAAAAATGAAGCACAAAAAAGTACTCGTATTACACAGGGATTTCTAAATACTGACCCAGAACGAACAGTTCGTATTCGAATCAAAGGAGAATACGCCTTTATCACTGTAAAAGGAATTGGCAATACTTCGGGGACTTCTCGATTTGAATGGGAAAAAGAAATTGATGTATCAGAAGCAGAACAATTGATGCTTTTATGTGAAAAAGGAATCATCGAAAAAATACGATATGAAATCTCTCTAGGAAACCACACCTACGAAGTCGATGAATTCTTTGGAAAAAACAAAGATCTCATCATAGCTGAAATTGAATTAGAAGATGAAAATGAAACATTCCTAAAACCAGATTGGTTAGGAGAAGAAGTTACGGGGAATCGAAAATATTATAATTCTCAATTAAGTAAAAAACCATACACAACCTGGTAAACTATTTTTTACTTTAAAATAATTTAAAAACTAATGAAATGAGGAAATTTTTAAATCTCATAATGCTTCTGCTTGTTGCTATATCCTTCTTAAATTGTAAGGATGCCAGGAGTATAAAAAATCAACAGGTTCAGGATAAAATCGATCGCCAAAACAATACAGAACCGACTTCAGAAAAAGTAAAAAATACTATGTTTTACTATGTAACGGCGACTAGCGGACTTAGCGTGAGAAGACAACCTGATATTAATGCCGAAAAGATAAGTACTTTGGATTATGGGACTCCTGTTGAAATTATCGAAGAAACTGATCATACTTTTCAGGTTAAGGAGGGCACAAAAACAATTGATGGTAAATGGGTACTGATATATTCAAAAGAAATAACTACAATAAAAGGTTATGCCTTTGATGGATTTTTAACCAAAGAAAACCCCATGTCATATCGATTATCCAACGCTGATTTAAAGTTCATCCGTTCTTATAATGAGGAGAGTGATTTTGATCTGGATAATTATCTCACTTTAGAACTAATCTCCAAAAAAACTTATGAGGAGTTAAAGAAAAATCAAAAGAATGGCATCACAATTAGAGAAGATACGTTAGAGATTAAAAAAAACAATGGAAAAATCGATATACCTACTGATCAAGGAGTTGTCTCACTAATAGATATAAATGAAAGAGATATGGGTGATGTATCTTATCACTATGTAGGGGCTATTGATAACTTAAACACTCATGTAATTCGAGGGGATTACATAGGATATAGTGAACATTTATTAATCAATAAAATTACGGCTAGAAAAGATACTCTTACTGAAAAACCAATTATTTCACCAAATTGGAAAAAAATGGTCACCGCCTCTATAGATGGGCAAACCTTAGAGCCAACAGATCTTTATGTATATGATATAGACAAGGATAACTATACAAGGAGATTATCAGTTTCTTTTCAAAAATGGTTTCATTCTTACGAGGACAATAGTATTTTTTGGATCAACAAAGACGAATTTTGTATGAAGGTAATGTCGTTACAACTCGGAGAAAATGAAGGATTCAAAGAGCATTACCATCAATATGTAAAAATAAAAGTACTATAATTGATTACTATTTTGGTAAAACAAATATGTAAAATCTCAATACTCTTTCTCAACCAAGTAAAAAACCAAACTAATTATGGTAAAAAAGTAAGGTTAATAGGTCTTTAACTTCAATTAACATTGCCTTAATAAACCTTAACAAAAGAGTAACATATGGTGCTGGTAAGGTGAACTGGATAAGCACGGCTAAGCCTACTTATTTATTAACCAAAATTACAGTTATGTTACACAAATCTAAAAGATCCCTAATAGGGGTCACATTATGTATTTTGCCATTTTTAAATGCTATAGGGCAAATCCCTGTAAATGGATTTTATCCTAAAAAGAATTCTTTTACATTAGCTCCCAGTTATGGATACAAAAGTTATGATCAGTTCTATAGGGGGTCTACTTTATCTGAAGGAAACCCTGCTGGTTTAGGAGAAATTTCTTCTTCTATTATCTCTTTTTATAGTCAATATGCCATTACAAATTGGTTATCTACAACCCTTACTCTACCATACATTAGTGTCGAAAGTAAAGATGGAGTGCTAGATCCCGTTCAAAATGTAGCTCAGATAGATGGAATTCAGGATTTAGGAGTTTTTCTAAAAGCTAAAGTTCTGGAGAAAAAATTCGATAATTCTTCTCAAGTAACCCTGGGAGGTGCCTCTGGAGTAACGTTCCCTGTAGGAAATTATGAAGGAGGAGGTGTACTTTCTCTAGGCAATGAAGCTACCACTGTTAATGGCTCAGCTATATTTCAATATAGTACTCCGTTCAAAATATTTAGTGAACTACAATTTGGGTACAGTATCCGTAACAGCAATAATTTTGATATCCCCAATGCCATGTTGTATAGTGCCAAAATAGGGTACTATAATGAATTTCTTTATGTACATGCCAAACTCAATATACAAAACTCTATTTCGGGATATGATATTGGCACTCCAGAATTTGGCAATGCAGGAGGGGCTGCTATTTTACCTGAAACTGAAGTAGATTTCACAAATCTTTCTTTTGATTTTTATGTTCCCGTTTACAAAAATGCTGTAGGTATTTCTGCTGGTTACGGTGCTACTCTAGACGGTAGAAATTATAATAAAGAATCCGTTTTTTCATTTGGATTAGTATATACTTCTCGATAGTATTTGGTATAGAATTACTCCCATCAAATACAATATATGTTTGATAACTCCATCAAACATATATTGTATTTGATAGGAATAGAAAACGTACTATATCAGACGCTTTCTAATAGTGATTCCAATTGAGTTTCATTAATGGGTTTAATTAGATATCCAGAAACCAATTCAAATTTTTTAGCTCTTTCCTTATCTGTAGGGTTTTCTGATGATGATAAGATATAGATAATAATCTCTTTCTTTATATCTGGAGTGATTGTAATAAACTCTTCTAAAAACCCCCATCCATCCATAACAGGCATATTTATGTCCAGTAAAATTAAATCTGGTAACTTCTCTATTTTTCCTATTGTTGATCTTATAAAGTTAATACCTTCTTCTCCATTAGAAAATACAAGTAGTTTTTGATTAGGACTAAGCTTATGTACGATCTTTTTTATAATAAACTGATGAATATTATCATCATCTATAAGACATAAAATATGGTTCTCCTTAATCATAACACAATATTTATAGTGAATTTAGTTCCTTTATCAAGCTCGCTATCAATGGATATTGTTCCTTTTAAGGCTTCAATTTGAGATTTGATTATAAAAAGCCCCAATCCTTTGGCATTAGCATTTTTATGAAACGTTTTTCTAAACCCAAACACTTTGTCTCCATATTTATTTAAATCAATCCCTAAACCATTATCTCTAAATATCAGCTGAATTCTATTATTTGTTTTTTCTGAAGAAATATAAATGACGGGCTTTCTTTTAGAAGAGCAATATTTTAGAGAGTTTGAAATAAGATTAAGAAATATACTTCTTAGATAAGCAATCGAATAGGAAATTTCTTCAATTTCAAAATTAGTAATGATTTTTGCCTGAGTCTCCATGATTTTTGCACTTAATTGCCTTTTTACCTCAATACATGTTTCCTGAAGAGAGATATTTTGAATAGTCATATCAGTAGATTCGTTAATCTGTACCACATTTATCAAGTCTTTCATTGTTTTATTAAGTACCTCTGCAGAATTTTTGATCATATCCGTATAGTTCATTTGCTCTTTTGTAAGAGTACTGTCTTCTAAAAATTTGGTAAGCATAAAGATATTAGCAACTGGTGATCTTAAGTTATGAGAAGTAATATAGGCATAGTCCTCTAATTGCTTATTTTTTGCTATTAATTCTTGTAATGTCGCTTCTATTTTTTGTTCTTGTCTGATTGCTTTTGTAATATCTCTGGCAATTCCAAATACTTCTCCGGTATGATCCAATGCAGTGGCATTCCAATCCAACCAAACAATTTCTCCCGTTTTAGTAAGGTATCTATTCCTAAAATTAAATATAGTAGTGCCATCAAATTGTTTTGCGGCTTCTGCAACAGTATTTTGTCGATCATCTGGATGAACAAATGTTAAATAAGGACTATCCATTAACTCTGTTTCGGTATATCCTAAAGTTTTACTCCATTGTGGATTTAATTTGGTAAAATACCCTTCAGGATTTGAAATAGTTATTAAATCCTGACTTAGATTAAATAAATCTTCTAATTGTCTATTTTTAAGTTTTAAAGCAATTAAATCTGCTTCTACAGAAGATCTTTCTAATTTTTTTTGAGTTATATCTTTTGCAATTAGCAAAAATCCTTCTTCATATCCAATTTTGGTTATAATCCATTCAAACCATATAATATCGCCCATTTTACTAATAAGTCTAATCTTGAATGGTTCAGAAGTAGAAGTTTGCAGTCGACGCTCGATTGCCTGTTTGGCTTTACTCCTATCCTCATAATGCACCAAAGTTAAATAAGGTATACTTAACAATTCCTTTTTGCCATACCCTAGTAAAACAGACCATTGAGGGTTTGACTCAACAAAATATCCATTATCATTTACTATTGTGATAAGATCATTATTTAGTACATTTTTTTTTATATATACAGAACTTGTTTTCATCGTATTATCATTACAGTATTATATGAAATTTTGACATTGGAGTTTACTAATGAAGTAGCCTAATAAAACTATCATTGTAGTTATTTCTTTTTTAATATTTAGATATTAAAAAACCAGTCTCAGGGTAAGGTAAAACATTAGAGGGTAATCGGGATATAATGTTTGTATTAAAGTTACTATAATAACTCAACATAAACAACTGTAAGTCAATAATAAAAAAATAAAATTTACACCTTCTATTAATCATAATCCACATAATAATTACTATCTTTAAATTACCCCTATTAAGAAAATTACCCCCTATTAAGAATTCTGAAGCTTATATACCTTTTTAAAACACTTGAAGAGTTCTTTCTTTTTACTACTACAATCCCATTAATATAAAAGGTTTTTTGAGCTTCTAAAAAATTATGAAAAGAAAACAATATTATTTAAAATCTCTTATTGATTCTAAATATTGTATTCCTGTTATTTGGGTTATAGGGTTATCACTCTCCATACTTCTGGCAAGATCTTATTATATACTTGAGCAAAAAAAAATTGAAATAAAATTTAAAAATGAAGTTGATCAATTTGCAGCATCTCTTCACAGAGAATTTGAGTTAAACCTAGAATCTTTACATACCCTATCCACATTATTTAAATCAAACAAAAGCTCTAGTTATCAAACATTTATCACAGAATCCCAGTCTATACGCAAAAGAAACAGCAGCTTTTTGGCTTTAGAATGGATTCCCTGGGTAAAACATGAAATGAGATCTCTTTATGAAAAAAATCATCAACAAGAATTTTCTGATTTTAGGTTTACAGAAAAAGACAGTTTTAATCAATTGGTAAATGCAAAAATCAGAAAAGAATATTTTCCTGTTTACTATGTTGATCCTCTCACAAAAAACAAAAATGCTTTCGGATATGATTTAGCTTCAGAAAAAGAGCGGTATAACACTCTAAAATCCTCGCAGTTAATGGGCAAACCCCTTATCAGTGGAAATATAAAACTAGTCCAAGAAAAAACAGACCAAGAAGGGTGCTTAGCTTTTCTACCTATATTTAATGAAAATAAGTCTAAAAAAAACTATAATCCAGAAAATCTAAAAGGGTTTGTACTTGGAGTTTTTAAATTTTCGAAAATCTTTGAAGCTGCTAATAACACCAATATACCTAAAGAAATCCAGGTGATGTTGCTCAACCAAAAAAATGAAACCTCTAAAGACACCTTATTCACCTATCAATCTGCACAGGTCAATTCCCAGATCAATTTTAACCATCAATTTGATTTACCAGTTTTATGGGGGAAAAAATGGGTGTTGGTCGCTGATCCAACAAGTACGTATATAAAAAACGAAAGAACACCTTACCCTTTAATCATTCTAATAGCAGGAGTGGTATTCACCACTTTACTTGTATTGCTTTTTTATTCGTTCTCTAAAAGGAACATTCAGTTAACGCAACTTAATATCATGAAATCAAAATTCCTGTCTCTAATATCTCATGATGTAAGAGGAGGAGTAGGAACCATGGACGTTCTTCTAAAACTAATACTAGAAGATTTTGAGAATTATAACAAAACTCAATTGAGGGAAATTATAAAATCTATTGAGCAAAACACCAACTCTATTCATTTTACCTTAGAAAACCTTATTAGTTGGTCTAAAAATGATTTATTAGCGTTAAAACCAGAAAAATCTTTATTTAGTATTACCGAATTATTTGAAAATATCACTGAATATTTTCAGCCTATTATAAATCTAAAAAATCTAAAATTTTCTACACACTACTTTACCAACGACACTTATATTCATGCCGATAAGAACATGATTTTAGCTAGTTTAAGAAATATCATTTCTAATGCTATAAAATACACTCAAAAAGGAGGAGAAATTCAAATACGACTACTTCAATCCAAAACCAAACATCTCATTGAAATTGAAGACACGGGAATCGGTATGGACCCTCATGAGTTAAAAAGGCTTTTTGAATACAATACTACACATAAAAAAGAAGGTACCGGAGGAGAAAGTAGTACAGGTATAGGTTTAATGATTACCAAAGATTTTTTAGATATGAATAATGCTAAGGTTCAGGTAGAGAGTGCTCTTGGTAAAGGCACTACATTTAAAATTACTATCTAATTCTATTTTAGTCACTAAATTGGTAACACTACCAAATTCAAGTAAAATTCTTTATTTTAACCTCAGAAATGACCAAAAAATTCATTAAAATGAAAAAATTACTCATGTTTTTCGCTTTACTATCCCTTTTCTCTTGTAAGCAACAACCTAAAGAAGAAAGCACGCTGCAATCGAAGAATACAAAAGAAGTTACCGAGGAAATAAAACCTTCAGTAAAATCAATCAAAGAAAAATTACAAGAAAACGGGTTTAAGATCTTTGACTACATAGATGAAGAAACTGGTGATACCGTGATTATGCAACAATATTTTATTGCTTTCTTAAAAAAAGGCCCCAATCGTTCTCAAAGTAAGGAAGAAGCAGATAGTTTACAAAAACTACATCTTGGACATCTTGGTAAAATGTATAAAGAAGGGTATGCTGATATTTCGGGGCCTTTTGGGGATGATGGTGATATTCGTGGAATCACAATTTACAATACACCAACACAAAAAATGGCAGATAGTTTAGCTAATATGGATCCTATGGTAAAATCCGGACGTCTAATGATCGAGATACATCCATGGTGGGCAGCAAAAGGATTTCCTTTGAGATAAGTATAAATGTAAAAAGAGTGGAGTTCCTGATTACATTCAGGAATCCCACTCTCTTTTCAGTATTTTACGTACTAGCTAGCTTTAGTTTGACTTTATCGCTTTACAAAACGTTTAGTATATTGATTATTTCCATCTGTGAATTTCAGAAAATAAATTCCTTGTTTCAAATGCCCAACATCTATAGTGGATTTATTTTCACCTGATATTGAGATAATTGTTTTTCCTAAAATATCTATTACAGAATACGAGATTTCTTTTGATTCTGTATTGAAAGATATATTAAGTATATTTCTAGCCGGATTAGGATAAAGTGTTACATTATTATTTTGTTTAGCAGTTAGCGATCCACCAATCACAACAGTATAATCTTCGACTTCGCCATAATTAAATGATCCACAAGCAGAAGGAGACGTATTATATCTCATAGTAACTCGCATTCTAGTAGTTCCATTGGTAGCAGATGAAGGCACTGTAAAGCTTCCGCTTACGGTTGCGTTTTGAGTTGCAGATTGTGTCCAGACTTGTTCTCCGGTATCTGCAAAATCACCATCCTGATTATAATCTATCCACACCCGGTAGGCTTCATTGTATTTTGTGCCTGGCCAGGTAGGTGTTACTGTGATCGTATTTGAACTTCCTTTGGATAGATTTGTAGATTCTGATGTAAAATCACTATATCCTCCGCTTCCAGCGGTAGAAGTTTTATCAATAGATCCTATTTGAACCCTACTGATATATTCTTCAGAAGCATTATTTCCATTTGCAGAACAATAAGTAACTCCACCACCACCTGTAGTGGTCACATTAACTGTATTACTAAATCCAGAAATGTTTCCAGCTGCATCTTTGGCCTTTACTCTAAATTGATATGCCGTATTAGCCGTTAATCCAGTAATATTTGCAGAAGTACCTGTTACTGATGTAGCAATTGAGTTTCCTTGATACACATCATAGCCAGTTACCCCTACATTATCGGTAGCAGCAGTCCAGGAAAGTGATACTGAAGTTCCTGTAACATTAGAAGCACTTAATCCTGCAGGAGCAGAAGGCGCCTGCGTGTCTCCACCACTGCCAGGGTTATATCCATTCACTATTTTGGTAGTACATCCAGGAGCCAGCCATTGACAAATATTCGGATATGTCACCGAGAGGCGACCATACCAATCTGGTGAATTATTACCACAAGCAGCGTCTCCACCATGCAATTGACCTACAACCCTTTTATTTTGATCATAGAGAGGAGACCCAGAAGACCCTCCTTCTGTTGTCCCATCATCCCAATCACTTACTCTCCAGTGAGTAGTTCCTGATCCTGATCCTCCATAATATGATGTGATTGAAGATGGATCACTATCAAATGATATCTTTTTCACATCACCAGCAGGGTGATGAATACCTGTAGTTTTAGTAGGAATACTTCCCGTGGCATCCCATCCAGAATAATATACATTATATGCAGAAGGTGGTGTAGAAGAAAGCTTTAATAATGCATAATCTGAACCTGAGCCGCTATCCATCATTTGAGAACCAGAAATAGACTGACTAGTTGACCCGTCAGAGTTATTGCTACACCCAGGAGATTCATAGTTAAAAACAAATACCCAGTTGGTCACGTCACGACCAGATGTACAGTGATTTGCTGTTAAAAAATATGGTGTTCCATTATTTGCAGTATTATTCATTAAAGATCCAGAGCACCATCTTGTTCCGTTTCCTAAAATTGCTAATGCTACTGATCTAATTTGATCTCTCCATGGATCTCCTTCTGCACAAACTACATTGTTATTACAAGATCCAGAATCTCCAAAGTTTTTTGCCATTGTCATTATACCTCTGTAATCATGGGCAACTGCAGAAATATTTAAATCTGGCTGTTGTTTTACTTGAGCTGGTTGAAAATATTCTACTATGATTTTGTCTCCTTTTACAGGAGCTAAACCCAATCGTTTTGAGTTTTTATTATTAGCAGAAGTAAATGCTCCACGAACATCAGATTTATCTCTGTTATAGACAAATAATTTACCTCCTTCTGGAATTTTAAAATTCGAAAAGGTGAGATTAAGTGACAGTGCTCCTTTAGATTCAATCTCAATCAGCCAATAACGATCACCTTTTGAATTGGTATACCATTTTCCCGAATTTCTTGGATTAAGATTCGTTTTATGAGCATACGCAAAACGCATTGGTACGTCTTTACTTGATTCTAAAGCATCTTCCTTTAGCAGTTTTGCTATATCCAGTTTAGGCAATGTTACACCAGGAATTTGGCTTGTTTTTGAAACACGTTCATTCGAGAACAAGGGTTCTCCTCCTTGGCCTATTTGGGAATAGGCGGTAATGCTTGAACATAATGCTATGACAAGCAATAAAATTGCATTTTTCATTGGTTTTAAGAGTTAAGTTGAGTTATACGTTAATTATTAACGCTAGCTAATCTGTAAAATGTTGATTCTAAGATACTAAGACAACTGTTCAAAATTTAACAATTTTATTATTTTAACACAAAATTGCAGTATTTTATGTTTTTATTAATAAATGTGTTTTTAAGTTGATTACGGAGAAAAAATAGAAGAGTTATGGGTTTAAATCAAAATCACTCTTTGATTTCCATTTTTCGCTTTAATTCATTTCCTTTTTCGTCCAAAACAGTAATAACATGTACTCCTGGTTTTGGAGCCACAGCCATTTCATGAAATTGCTTTGTTGTTCCAATAAATTCATTGTCAACATACCAAAACACTCGAGTTTCTGGATTTGTATGCGCAATTTTAAGAATTACCTCATTGGTTTTACCATCAAATCCTTTGGGTAAGTAGACACTACTATTGGCCTTTGGAAAGATAAAATCCATTCGTTCCTGAGATTCTTTTATACAGTCTGGTCGATAAGGCGGTAAAGAACGATAATCTGCATTACCTGTTTTAAAAAAATATTCTTGTAATGGAGGTAACACAAACCAAGATTCATGAATGATATTGGCAACAGGTTCACAAGAAGAATTTACTCTGTATTGCTTCGCGGTATCCAGGTGCACTAATTGATGATATGGGCAAGGTTTGGTTCTAGTTCCCGAAAAAGGAACATCCATTTGTTTGGTTGGGCAGTTGCTACCCGCCAGAAAACCACTTTTAGTACAGACTGTTACAGTAATCAGATCATCATACGGAGCAGGGAACCATTTAGATTTTGGTAATAGATTAAACACATCAAATAAAACAGGTGCAGCCGAATTTAATCCTGTGAGTTCTGGTCTTCCTTCTCCATCGGCATTGCCAATCCAAATTCCTACTACATACTTTTGACTGGCACCGATTGCCCAAGCGTCTCTGTTACCAAAACTGGTTCCTGTTTTCCAAGCAATCTCTCTCGAAGAATCATAAAATTCCCAGGCTTCATCACCCTCTGGTCGGTTTACTTTTTTCATAGCCTCAAAAGTTAACCAAATACTTCCGGCACCATACACTGGTTTTTGTTGTGTGCTTTTACCAAAGTCTACTTCTCTATCGGCCAAAACAATTGGTTCTGTAAATTCTTGAGTAAAGTATTCACTAGATGTACTTTGATAGTGGTTTAACGTGCCCGCAAAGCCAGCATATATTTTACTAAGATCCCAAAGATTTCCTTCTGCTCCTCCAACAATCAATGACAATCCATAATGGTCAGCTCCATATCTCAAATCTCTAATATGAAACGCATTCATTTCATCTCTAAATCTTTGCAATCCATACTGTTGCAATAACCGAACTGCTGGTATATTTAAAGAACGAGCCAAAGCTCGATTTGCCGGAGCAGCACCGCTATAACCTTCATCAAAATTCTTGGGGTTATATCCCGAAATTACTGTAGGGATATCAGAAACCAATTGTTCTGGTAACAATTCACCTTTATCCATCATTGCGGCATATAATAATGGCTTTAATGTACTTCCCGTACTGCGTCCTGCCTGGACGATATCTACATCTTTTTGATGTGCTCTGTCGGTTGGTGAATTTCCTATATAACTTAACACTTCTCTGGTATCAACATCTAAAACCAAAACTGCCATATTATGCACCTCATTTTGTTTTAATACCTCGTGATGTTTTCTAACTACTCGATTAACTTGTTTTTGCAGTATTGGATCAATTGTAGTTTGTACTCTTTTACCATTATGTTCTTTTGCCAATCTTTCCAACAAATGAGGAGCTGTTTGTGGCAAAAAATAAGGTTTTTGAGGTAATGTTTCACTTATTGATAATTCGTATGTCAATGAATCGATTGTCTCTTCTTCTAAAAGGGTATGAAGCAATCGATTTCTTTTCTTTAGTAATCTAATTTGGTTTTTTCCAGGATAGATTAAAGAAGGGGCATTAGGTAATACTGCAAGTGTTGCGGTCTCTGCCCAGGATAATTGATGAGCGGGTAATCCAAAATAACGCCAAGCTGCCATATCAATCCCCACTACGTTACCACCAAAAGGAGCATGAGAGGCGTATAGTTTCAAAATCCTTTCTTTAGAAGTTCCAAACTCCAGTCGTGTGGCTAATACTAATTCTTTTAATTTTTCAAAATAGGTGCGTTTTTTACCTTTTCGTGCCAAACGAATAACCTGCTGAGTGATAGTACTTCCTCCTCTAACCACTTTACCTGCACTAATATTTTCGTTAATCGCTTTCCCCATCGCTACTGGGTTGAATCCGAAATGTCGATAAAATTGCTGATCTTCAAATGCGATGATACACCGTTTGAATTTTTCGGGCACACTATCGGTCTCAGGGAAACGCCATTGTCCATCGATTGCAATTTTAGCACCTAATAATTCTCCGCTTCTGGTTTCAATTACTGTAGCAGTTGGATCATTAAATAGTGGTCTTGGTAATAAAAAGTAATATATAACCAATACTACTCCAAAGATTATGAAGCGTTTTGGATGAGTTTTTATGTAGTTTCTTACGTTTTTAAACAATGTGTACTATGGATGAATCTATAAATTATTCAAAAAAAATATTTTAAACCTCTATTGACCTTCCTTCTACTGTTTTACTCCCGTTGGTGTCAAAATAAAAATCAATTTGTCCCATATACACTCCACTTTTACCACATTGATTGACGAGTACTTTCTTCCCCACTAAATTGTCTATAATAACTGGTTTCGGTAATAATGTATGCGTATGACCACCTATAATCAGGTCGATATCTTTTGTCTTTTTTGCCAGATGAAGGTCAGAAACTTTATCTTGAGCATTTTTATAATCATATCCAATATGAGAAAGGCAAATTACAAGATCGCAATGCTGATCTTCTTTTAATACCCTCGTGATATCTTGAGCAATTTCAATAGGGTCGAGATATTGAGTTTCTTTATATAAATTTTTATTCACTAAACCTTCCAATTCTACTCCTAAACCAAAGACTCCGATTTTAATCCCATCTCTTACTAATATTTTATATGGTTTTACTATACCATCTAGCACCGTATTTTTAAAATCGTAATTGGCCGATACAAAATCAAAAGTGGCATTAGGTAATTGGCTTAGTAATCCATCAATTCCATTATCAAAATCATGATTCCCTATCGTTGCAAGATCATAGTTTAGTTTTGACATCAGTTTAAATTCAATTTCACCCCCGTAATAATTAAAATATGGAGTGCCCTGAAAAATATCTCCTGCATCTAATAAAATGGTGTTTAGATTTTCTTTTCGTACTTTTTCTATGATCGATGCTCTTCTGGCAAACCCTCCTAATCCAGGGTATTTATAATGATTGTTTGGTAGTGGATCAATCTGACTATGCACATCATTGGTATGTAGTACTGTTATCTTTTTTGATACTGGTCTAACACAAGATACTAAACTCACTCCTCCTAAAGTAGCAAAAGCTGTTGCCGATGCTATTTTCTGTATAAATATTCTTCTATTCTGCATATCTCATTCTTTTATCCAGTTGTGCTTTTAATGTATCTATTGATTTAAAATAATCGATTAGTGCATTTCTGAACTTATAATCTGTTTTATATAATTGTATAGGATCTTTAAAGAAATTCATACTATCTCCCCCTTGTTGTAAATAATCTGTAGTAAGCACTAAATAGGTTTTACCGTTTTGTAATGGTTCACCATTAATAATTAATTTTTGTACTTCTTTTGATTGTTTTACAATACTGAGTCGTAAATTAGAAACAGGGTGTGCTCGTTGTTTTTCGATCAAATAAGAAACTAACTCCTGTACTTTTTCATAAGATAATTCTACTACCACCAATTCATTTTCAAAAGGCATTACTTCAAAAGCTGTTCTTGCAGTTACCGGTCCTTTGAGTATTGGTGCCCGTATACCTCCATGATTTAATAATACAAAATCAATTTCTTTATTATATCTTTTTTTAAAAATCGGTTCTACCTGATGTAAAGAAATATCTGCTGTAAGGTTACCCAATTTGCTTTCTAATTCTCCATCGTGTTTAGTTAAATCTACTGTAGCAATACACAGTGTAGCATCTAAAGTTTTATTCAAATGATCTCGAAAAGGTGTAATAAATGAATCTATAGCTTTATCTGCAATTATTGTAGAATCAATTTTTTGTTGAATTGCTGAGATCTTATTTACCGAAACCGATTGTTGCTTACAGGAACAAACAATTATCAAGCAAAAAAGACCTGTTAAGAGCTTATAAAACTTAGTATTCATATATTTTCGACTTTTCAACAATGGTAATAAAAAAAACAATATGTTGCTTTATGGTTAAGTTAAAATAACCGCTTTGCTATATCAGGATAATATAGATGCATAATGTTGCACCATAGGAAAAGGATCATAAAAATGATGTAATAATTTTTTCCATTCCTTATATTCTTCAGATTTTCTAAAACCTGTTTCATGATCTTCTATCGTTTCCCATTCTACCAACAATACATATTTGTCATTTTCTTCTATACATTTCAATACATCATGCCTAATATATCCTTTCATAGCAGAAATTATTTTTTGGGCTTCGTTAAAAGCTTGCTCAAAAGCTTCTGATTCTCCAGATTTTATATATAAAATTGCTTGCTCTAAAATCATTATTTTATCAACTATTGTGGTAACAATTTTTATTTACTTAAAATGGTTTCTATTTTATCTAATGAAATTTTATTTATGTTTTTGGAATATGTTCCATATACCATCTTTTTTTTAAGATTAACATCCAAAAAACCAGTCTCACATGAAAAGAAATCATAATCATCCATTTTTCCATTTTCAGAGTCCTTCCAAATTTTGTTTGGAGCAATTAAATAATGGTTCCCTATCTTAAAATGATCTGTATATGGCCGACATAGCATTCCATTATCTCCCCAAATTTGAATGACTTTACGAGTATCTTCACCTTTATATTTTTTAATAACTTCTACTTTCATTGCTAAAGGTATTTTCTTCAATTTTCCATCATCTTCAAACTCCAAAAATTCAGAATACTCAATTACTTTTACCAGAGCAACAAACCCTCCTGTCGAAACTGAGGAAAATGAGCAATCTCCCTTACAATCACAATCACATGCAATGGCTTGAGAAGAATACAATCCTATGACAAAGAGAGCTATGTATTTAAGCAGGGGGTTTTTCATAATATTTGTACTATTTTAATTCGGATTAAAGAGATTATTCTGTAGCCAAATCAATTAATCTATTTCACCACTTCGACCCATTTCCCTTTACTTCTTACTAGATAATCATTATCATACATGGCTTCGCATTGGATACCTGGCAGATAGTATTTACCTAGATAGGATGCATTTAATAAAATGGTCATCGTTTTACTTTCATTTGGTTTTAGGTCAAAATAGAAATTCACTCTATCATCACGAATATCAGTATGTGTTACCGCATTAGCTTTAAACGATCCAAAATCTGTAAATCGAGTATTGACTACTTCCCATCCTGATGGGAAAATTTCGGTCAATGCAATATCTTTTACTTTAGAACCTGTAGTATTAGTAATCGTTACTTCTGCCACAAAATCTGTTCCTTGAGTTAATAGAATCGGATTAATTATATTACCATCCCTGGTCTTATAATCTACAATTGCTCTAAACTTGTTTTGAATTACTTTTTCCTTACCAACAGGTAGAATTCCACTTGTTGCAATTTGTACAAAAATGGTATTATCCTTATTGTTTTTGAGCACCAGTTTATTGTCTTTTAAAATAGATATATCACCAGAAGTTGCCAATGTCTTGTTTGTATTAGCATTTGTTGATTTTCCGTTAAGAATATAGTTTACATTTACACCTTTTCCTCCTACATAGGTTGCATATTTTGCCATTGCCATTAATGCATAAGATGTAGTTTGCGTACTCATCCAATTTTTGGAAGATAATTCTTTAGCCAAATCCACTGCCACTTTCTGCGCCTTCACTTTTTGATCTAAAGCTACAAGTGTTTCTAGTGCCATTGCCCGATTTCGACTTGTAGACCCATAGGTGTAATGATTATTATTTCTAGGTTGAAAATCAATATTTGCCGAATTAAGCAATTGGTTTGCTGCATTTGTCTGAGCAATTAGCCCATAAGCTGCCGCTAATCTCAATTTGGCATCATTAGACAATCCTGATGTCTCCCTTAACCTGTTCATTGATGACAGATCAGGGCTCCCGGCAAGTGCTAATGTATATAATCGATAAGCTTGTGCCAAGTCATTGTTACCACTTCTCCATCGTTTGGCTTGCTGCTGCTGATAATTAATCCAGTTACTTTTAAAACCTATTGGCAATACATATCCTTGTTTATTTGCTTCGAGCAAGAAATGACCGGCATAAGTAGTTCCCCAATCATTAGGGTTACTATATCCAGGCCAATATGACATCCCACCATTTGGTTGTATAAAACGTTTAAGTCTATACATAGCAGCTTCTATATTTTTCTGTATTTTTTGCTTTTTATCCGATGATAAATTGAAGACATCACCAAGATATAATTGTGGGAATGCTGCCGAAGTCGTTTGTTCAACACAACCGTGTGGATACCGAATCAGGTAGCTTAATCTACTTTCAAAATTCATTGGTGGTAATGATGAAAACTCAATCGTTGCACTGTTACTTCCATCAATTCCAAATGCTGCAAAGTCTACTTCCTGCTCACTATTAGGTTCCAGAACAATAGAAGTGACTTCTGTCGTTATTGGATTTGGGTTCACTATATTAATAGGAACTTTATATGATGCTTTTTCTCCACCGCCGCTAGCCACTACTTCAATATCTGTAATAGAAGCTCCTTCTAGCACTTCGATATCAAAATAGACCATTTTTTCATCAGGTTGAGGAAACGATAGTTTTTGTTGCGTCTCGCCAATTACCGTAAATCCTTTGTTAGGCTTTAAGGTAACGGTTACGTTTTTTACTTTATTTTCCATCGCAAAAACGGTAACTGGTATTGTTACTTTTTCTCCTGGAGTAATTTTACGAGGAATTGAAGTTAGTACCATTAAAGGTTTGCGTACCGGTGTTGTCTTATCTACACTACCATAGGCTGCTTTTTCTGCATCTGAAGCTACAATCATCGTACGTACAGATCCTACATATTTTGGAATTTTAATCTTATGAGCACGTGTCTCTCCTTTTTTAAGTTCAAATGGTCCTTCAAAAACAACCATAGGCTTAAATCGGTTTGCTTTTTTGGATTTACTGCCTCCAGCTTCTGCATCACCACCAATACTAAATACCTGATTGATACTTCCGCCGTAGGCGCCAATTACATCATCATACACATCCCAGGTTTTTACTCCAAGTGCTTCGCGAGCGTAAAAGCTGTTCCAGGGGTTTGGTGTTTTAAACCGTGTTAGATCCAATAAGCCCTCATCTACAATAGCAATAGAATATGTCATGGGTTTACCATTATTTTCTCCAACTTTCAGCGTAATCGTTTCTTCTGGTCGCAATACATCTGGCATTGTTAGTTTAGGTTGAACCTTGGTATTCGGGTCTTCAACAGAAATTGGAACGATCCCATATAAGCGTATTGGTAAATCGTTTGCTGTATCGGCATGTGGTTGTAGTAATGTAATATTAATATACACATTGGGGGTGTATAATTCTTCGATCGGTAATTCGAATTTCGTTTCTCCTTTTTGAGGGGTTACCCATTGCGAAGACAGTACTTCTGTACCATTTTCTACTGTTACTAATGCTCTTCCGCCTTCACTAGATGGAAACGTTACAATAGCTTTCTCTCCTACATTATAGGTGTTTTTATCTGTTGAAAATAATAACATTGTTGCTGCCGAAGGATCATTTTTACGTGATTTTCCAGCCCAGCCTGGCCAATCGATATACATTATTTTTCCGGTAGCATGTCCTCCATTCGGATCTACCACTCTTACCAGATATCTTCCCCACTCAGGATATTTTAATTCGAAATTAAAATTTGCTTTACCATTATTACTGGTTGTTACTTTGGTTTTAAATACTTCGTTATGATATGATCCTCTATTATAAGAAGAGAGGTTATCTTCTGATGTATCCCACCACCATCTCCAATCTACCTTATAGATAAAAACTTCAAGATTTTTGACCGACTTAGGGATTCCTTTATCATCTACTGAAACAACTTCAAAATTATGTTTTGTGTCTGTTAACAACATCCCTCGTGCTTTATCGCCTTTAGGAACATTTACTCCTACATATGTACTATATGGTGAAAAATCTTTACTAATGACATCTGTACTAAAATCTCCTCCGTTTTCATATACTTTGGTAATAAAAGAGGCTTTTAGCATTCCTGCAGCTTTATTTTCAAGTTTTGGTTTAAGGTTAAAACTTGCTTTTCCTTCGCCAGAAATTCGCCCCTGAAATACTTCCTGTTCTTCGGTTCCAAACCTGCGAGTTGGGTCATCAAAAACATATCCTGGGAAGGTTTTAAAACTGGTTTTACCTGGATTGAATCGAACATTGATATCAGTTTTCAGGTTTTTGGCTATCGCTCCATGTAACCACAGCACTTCGAGATTACCTTGTATGTTCTTATTAGCCCCCAGAACTTCATCATCAAAGGTAGTTTTGATCTTAAGGCGGTTGGGTTTTATGGTTTCAATTTTAAGTGTTTTGCTAAAACTAGCTCCTCCAACATTAACTTTGGCTTGCCAGTTACCAGTAGGTGCTTCATCAGAAGTATTTACAACAAATTTGTAGAAATTATTGGTTCCATTAGTCTTTGTTTCCTGATAGGTAACTTTACCGTATGGATCACGTAACTCGAATTTTACCGGGTGTCCTTTTGGTAATTTATTTGCATTATCATTAAGCATAAAAGATAAAAACAAGGTATCTCCAGGACGCCAAACACCACGTTCTCCGTAAATATATCCTTTGATTCCTTTTTGCAATCTTACTCCAGAAACATCAAATTTACTTACAGATAGTGCGTTCCCATCATTCAATTTTACATAGGTTTGCTGTTTTCCCGATTGGGCAATGGCAAAATATGCAGGGCGATCTGCATCAAAACCTGTTATTCCTTCTGCATCGGTAGTCGCCACTCCCATTTCTTGTTGCTGATAATTATAAAAAGTTACTTTTACATTTGATACAGGGCTAGTGGTGACAATATCATTAACTGTAACCATATATGCATTATTAAGCCCTTTTTTAACTACTACTCCCAGGTTAGAGGCTAATACATTTGCACTTATTTTTTTATCTCTATAGTAAGAAGTGCTACATGGGTTCTCTCTTTCTTCCCAATTGTAGTCGTAATAATCATCATAATAGTATTGAGAACTATCCCAAAAACTGGATTCCTCTTCTTCGTCATAATTATCTGTCAATTCATTTATTGGGGTATCGTCTGCAGCTGCCCCATCACATTTGTAAAGCGAATAGGCTTTTCGATAATTTAGTTCTACTCTATAGATTGCTCCAGGTTCTGGTGTAATCAGCTTTTTTAAATCAATTGCAAAAGCATTCCATTTACTAAGATTTAAAGAAGGATTTTCTTGAAGATTAATTAGTTTTTTGGCAATTGGTCTTGCTACACTTCTCAAATCACTAGAACCATTAAGGTTATTGTTTTGTAAAAACTGAAGAACGTTATTTTCAAAGATTTTAACTACCTGTACCTCAACAGCCCGAAGGTTGATCGCTTCAAAATTAAATTTCAGATTATCTGAAGTAGGTAGAATCACTCCACTTTGTAGTAAACGAATCTCCGGATTGGGTTGTTGGAAAGATACATTTTCGGTATATGTGTTCTTTAATTTGTAATTATCTGTGCTTTTAATCCCTTCAAAAACAGTCACCTCTAATGTTCCTTTAAGTTCTTGTTTTGGGTATACTTTAAGCACATTTCCATTTACGGTATACTTTAAATTTTTTGTCCCAGAAATGGTTACTAAACCATTAAAATTTTGATTTTTCTTTAGTGGGTCAGAAAAATTGATTTCTACATATTGATTATCTACATTAGCGACCGAAACACTAATTATAGAAAAATTATTCTTCCCGGGTATGGCTAATACATCCTCGCCTTCGGTATCGATATCAAAAGATTTACCAGACCATTTAACATTTACTTCAGAATCATCTTCAAACCGTTGAATACTATCTATTCTAAAACTAAACTGACGGCTTTTATCGATTGATTCGCTAAATTTTACAGCTACTTTTTTTCCTTTTTGTGATGCAGTAATAAGTTGTTTTGCTACATCAAATTTCATTTGATCACTTGATGTTATTGTTCCATCTATATATTGCCAATCTTTACTATACGACTGAAGGTTATCTGTAATAATAGAAAATTGTTGTTTTAATGTCTTTACAGTAAAGACGAATTCTTCATCAAGATCATCTTCAAAATCTTTAACTAATTCTTCAAGATCTAGCGTAAAAGTGTAAGCCGTATCCTCATCAAACCCTTCTTCTGGTTGAAAAGAAATAGTTCGGTTGTTTACAGCAATTATTTTACCTTTTATCTTTGGTGATACAGTGAGTATATCTTTTGACAGTTCTTGATTATCATCCCAACCTTCTACTGGTGTTTGCAATACCACATATACGTTATCCAAAACTGAAATCACCCCTGAAGATACATCTGAGATATATTCTTGATATTTGTTTAATTCTGAAGCATTTGCCTCAGCTATGGATTGATCATCTTTTTTCTTACAAGAAAATACAAGTGTTACAAAAAGTAACAGATAGAGAATTCGCGATAATTTCATATTAGTCGATGTTTAGCGGATTAAAGGTAGTAATTATTTAACTGTATTCTACACTATCTTAACCTGCTTAATATTGTAAATTTCAATTCTATTATTTAATCCGTTTTTTAGTCCATTTTTTTGATCTTCATCCAACATTTCTACATTCATTTATTTACAATTAACCTGAAAAATAGGTTTATCTTCAATTTTGAAATTATCTGATTTAATATAGCTACCAGTACACAATTCATACTTATAGATGATGGACATATCAAAAAATGCTTCATCATCTATTCTATTTTCATTTCCTTCTTTATAAAACTCTAGATCAATATATGCTTGTTTTCCTTTATCAAAAATATGGTTTGCATTAATATCCTCTTTAAAGTGGTTATATGAGGGGTTATAAAGGAGTACAGTTTCAGAAGTATTCTTATTGGCTATTGCTCTAATAAATTCTATGTCTTCTCCTTCTGTTGGCAAAGGTCGTTTTCCTGAATATTCGTTTTCATCTATATATAATTTATTTTCTTTTAACATGGCATAAAAAGGGTATGTCTCATTTTCTCTAGTAAAAAAATAAACAATAAAATCATTAAGCCCTTTTATATTAAAATCAATTATAGTAGTATTTATTCCTTCATTTATGGCCATAAAAGAAATCATATCGGTATTCTTTTTAAAAGTTTCTACATAAGGATAACCAAAACAGTTAGCTTCATCATTAAATACCTGTTTCATTACATAGTGATCATCTTTTGATTTTTTTAAACTCACGAAACTTCGTGATTCTTCAAACCCCATAAAAGAGATTTTTAAACTGTCCTTTATGTTTTTATTATATCTCCCATAAAGTTCGAATTCATTTTTTTTGGTGTTTGGGGTAAACAAGAAAGTATGATCTCTATCTATACGCCAACTTCCTACCTGTACTCCTCCAAAGTAAGTAATCACAAATTTGCCATTTTCTAAAACGAATAGATGACTTCCTCCTTCTGGAGAATGAGAACCTAATGCGTACAAACCGACTATATCTTCCTTATTTTGAGCCATACCTTTGTTCATCATACAAATTATTACAAAAACCAATATTCTTTTCATTAGTCTATCATTTATATTAGCGTAATCATTTGATAAAAGTAATTAGATTCTTGACCTCGTTTCCCCCTGAAAATAGTGAATTTAAGACCCCTTGTTTTCAGTTAATACTAAAAATTATACATTAAAAATATTTGATGTTTTAAAAACTTTCTTTGCTATTTCCTTTTTAATAAACTGAAGTCATTACTATTGAAAACCTGTGATTGTGATCTTTTCTTCACGTACTAATTTTGTGTTAAAGAGAAAGTTACTCTTTTCAAAAACTATAACTTTAGTAATATTAACCATTTAATATATTTATATCACAGCTATAAAAATTACACTAAACAAAATAGACAAATACTATGAATGTCTATAAATAGTCATAGGAGTATAATCTTAAAACTCTAATTATGTTAAAAAAAATTTCAAATTTAGGTGAAGCATTAAGTAAAGCTCAACAAAAACAAGTTAATGGAGGAAGAGAACCTGACGGAGGTTGCAGAAGGTATGAATGGCATCCTGTTAAACGATGCTGTTGGTCTGATTATTATAATTGTTGTGATGGGACCCCAGAATGTCCAGCCCCATTGCTATAAAATATGATAGTATCGTTTTAATAAAAAAGGAGGACGATATCGTTCTCCTTTTTATATTTTTTGTGTGTATTTATAGACTGAATATTAACAAGTATATTCTACTCTTTCTCTTTATAAATTCCTATAGTAAGCTCTCCTGTAGCATTCATTGTGGCACGATACATTCCTGCAGTATTAAATTCCATCGTTACATTTCCCTTATTATCAATTGCTACGATCCCTCCTGTACCTCCAAGATCAGTTAGTTTTTTCTGTATCACCTCTTTTGCTGCTTCCTGAAGAGAAAGCCCTTTATATTCCATTAATGCAGAAATATCATGTGCTACCATCGCTCGTATAAAATATTCTCCCCATCCTGTACTTGATACTGCGCAGGTAGCATTATTGGCATATGTTCCTGCACCAATAATTGGTGAATCTCCTATACGATTCCATTTTTTATTGGTCATCCCACCTGTAGAGGTTCCTGCTGCCAAATTTCCATTTTTATCTAATGCTGCACAACCTACCGTTCCGAACTTAGAATCTTTTATAAACGGATCATAAAAAGCGGTTGTTTTATTAGCTTCTTTGTTTTTTAATTTTTCTTTTACTCTCTCCAGCGATTTCATTCTATCTTCTGTAAAGAAATATGCAGGATCAACAATCTCCAGATTTCTTTCTTTAGCAAACAATTCGGCTCCACTCCCTGATAATAAAACGTGAGGAGAGTTAAGCATTACTTCTCTGGCGAGATTGATTGGATTTTTAACTGTTTTAACTCCTGCTACTGCCCCAGCATTTAGGTTACTACCATCCATGATAGAAGCATCCAGTTCGTTAGTCCCATCATTAGTAAATACTGCTCCTTTACCTGCATTAAATAATGGAGAATTCTCAAGAACGTTTATTGTTTTTTCAACTGCTTCAAGGCTTGTTCCTCCATTTTTAAGAATGGTATGTCCTACTTTTATTGCTTCTTCAAGTTTAGCTTTGTAAGCCGCTTCTTTTTCTGGAGTCATGTTCTTTTTCAAGATAGTTCCTGCTCCACCATGAATTACAATTCCAAAGCTATCTTCTGGTTTTTTAATTTCCTCTTTAGCAGTTTCAACAATAGGTGTTTCTGCTGTTTCCTTTGGCTGTTCTTTACATGCCAAAAACAAAATAAAACTAAAAAAGATAATTACTCTTTTCATAATTAAGATAATTTGTGTTTACAATAATCGATTAAAGCGATTCTCCCTTGAAAGAATCTGAAGGTTAAATGTATACTATTTCCACCATTATCTTCCAAAGTTATTGATTTATTTAACTCAATATCATAGGGTTGATGCTGTCCTCCTTCGATGGCTATATTATCAGCATATAGTGATATTTTGTTGTTTGATTTTAACACAGGTTTTATTCGGCCCATAACTCCTGGTGTTTCACCAGATTTATTAAGGATTATAGATCCCGATCCTTTTGATTTTTCAACAGTTACTTCTATGTCTTCCTTTGGGTTAATATCTTTAAACAATACTGCAGGATACTCTGGATGTGCAATAAGCACCGTATACAATTTACGTGTTCGAATAATAAAATGTGCAAGACCTTTTTCATCAGAAAACCCTTCAAGATATGTAGAATTATTAGCCACTAATACTACTTTGGCATTTTTAATCGATTCTTCTTTTTCATTTACCATTTTAATAGTAAAAATGAAAGGTTTTGGATTAATCAGGGTAGAGATCTTTGACCATTTGCCTTTCAAAAAAGCTTGATCTTTTTTTATTTTTTTCTCGATCAGCCCAGCAAATTCGTCTGGGCTTCTATCTTTTAAGTTGATATACCCTACTGTTTTCAATATCCCAGGAATCTCTGTATCGTCAAATCTAGCTGGCAAAATATATTCTCTACTTTCCTGAAATGCCCTTGCCTGCATAGAGGCTCTCTCATGGTTTGTCCATAATTTTTGATTGTAAAACCCAGATATAAATAATACCGTATATCTTGCCCTGTTTTGATAAATCTCGGACAAATACTCATATAAGTTTTTACCCCATAAATTTGTTTCTTCAAACAGGTCATAAAACACCTTGATTCCTCTTATCCTAAGGCTATTTGCAACCTCTTCTACATATGCTCTATTCTCTCCAGCAAAAGAAAGCGCAACATCATATTCATAATTCTTGTTTTTCATCACTGACTTCTTTTTCTTTTTAACCTAAAACTGACTAATTCTTACTAAAAAACCGCTACTACAAAATTACTTTGTTTATTTGGAATATTTCCAATTTTAATAGGAAATATTCCAACAAAAGTTTTACTTTTAAACCGTAAAAAGAGGTGTTTAGAACCATGAAGCCTTGATAGATAATAAAGGAAAAAAGTTGTAGCTATAGCATTTAGAAATATGATGATACTTTATGAAGAGATAGGTATTGGTTTTAATCTAAACCAGCACCTTATACCAAATAAACATTAAAAACAACCCATATAATTCATTTGGTATTAGATCGTAATCATTTTTCCTTCTTTCAAATATTCTTTTTTGATCCCTTCGAGAATAGTTTCTAATTGGATAGCCTTATGATTTTGGGCTATGGTCTTAAGACAGGTATATTGTATAATATTGATGATATTCGACCCAGTAAGCGCATATTTTTTGGAAATCTCTTCTAACGCAACCGTTTCTTCTAAAGCTATAGCGGCAGGAAGGTTTTTTTGCCATAATAACTGTCGTTCTTGATAAGATGGATTTTCAAACTCTATAATTGTTTGAAATCGACGAGTAAAGGCTACATCTATGTTGTTTTTAAAATTAGAAGCCAAAATAACTAATCCAGGATGGGATTCTATACGTTGTAGTAAGTACGATACTTCTTGATTAGCATACTTATCATGTGCATCTCTTACATTCGTTCTTTTACCAAAAATGGCATCCGCTTCATCAAAAAACAGTATCCAGGATTTATTTTTAGCTTTATCAAAAAGTCTAGAAAGGTTTTTTTCTGTTTCTCCTATATATTTTGAAACGACCATAGAAAGATCAATACGATATACATCTTCACCGGTATATTTACCTAGCAATGTAGCAGTTAAGGTTTTTCCGGTTCCCGGAGGGCCAGAAAACAAGACACGATATCCAGGTTTAATTCTGGTTCCCATCTTCCAATCATCCAAAACCACATGATTATACTGAAGCCAGGTTTCAATTTCTTTTATCTGGTTAAGGGTTTTTGTATTAAGCACAAGATCATCCCAGGAAAGCAACGTTTCAATCCTTTCGGCAGGGAAATCTTTACTAAGAGTAGGTTTTACCATTCTCCCTGTAGTAAACAGCTCTACATATTCCTGATCCAGAATCAATCGCCCACTCATAATTGGCTCTCCTGTAGGTACAGCATCTAATCTTAGAACGCCTTTTTTCACGAATGGATGGGTAGGTTCAAAATAGGATGTGACCTCTATTCGTTTTTGCAGATCCTTGCCAGCTAACATAAATTGAATAGTTTCTCCGGTAGGGATAATACCTCTATGATTTTTCCCTTTTACACCACCAAATTCTGGAAGTTCACCTCCATTTGGAAAAAAATCAGTAATAATATCTATAAAAAAATAGGGCGAAACATGTGGAATTAATGCTGTTAATAAAATAATGATCTCTTCTTGAGACAAATCAAGTTTGTTGACAAATTGAGAAAACGAGGAATCATCTGACACCATTGTATCAAAAACAGGAAAAACAGCTTCTTCACTGGTATACTCGTGTCGCAAACGATATTCTATCACCTCTTGTAAGAAGGAAAATTTGCCATTAAAATGAGTAGTATTTTTTGTAAAAACATGTTCCATCGACAGGTATTTTAAGTTAAAGGTTCGATTGAGAATACATCTATCTTAGATCTCATATAATTACGCATCCGTTTACGCACAGTAACACCATTTCTAGAGCCCTGAAAATTAGTATTCCCTTCAATGGTTTCAATTACATCACCTTGGATCGATGTTATAATTCCTGTATGTGTCCAATCCAGCGGGCTACTTTCAATCAAAAACAAGTCTCCAGGTTTTACTAAGTCAGAATTCCTTCTGATTTCTTTATTTTTAAAAAGTAATCCTCTTGTAATTCCGGCATTACCTACCGAGTCACAACTAAATGTGGAAGGCATTAACGAAGTAAATCTTTTACCCACATGACTTACAGCCTGATCAAGAATAGTTTGTGCAAATCCCATACACCAAAAAAAATCTTCTCCATCACCTCCATCCATATAACTCCGCACCCAAGGACCACTATTAGATTGTCTATTAATAACCAATTCAAAAGGATGATTTTGTAGGTGATTCTCTGCCACTTCAGCAATCAAACTTCTAACATCAGTACTCTGTAATGGTCTTTCAAAAGCATCTTTTAAGTTAGCAGACAATTCACTAAACAAACCTTGATCTACTACGCCATTTTCTGACACCCCTTTTATACGTTGAAAATTCTTAACGGCTCTTTCGGTTGCAGGACCAAAATCGCCATCAATACTGGTTGCTGTACCACTACTAGGATGTTGAATACTAAATAAGGTTAGCCAGGATTGAATCTTCCTTACCTCTTTTCTACTGTTCGAAGAGCCATTTCTTTGCTGTGTATTTCTAATTACCAACTCCTTTTTATATGCCGTTTTTTTCATCTTACTATGGATTTGTATATAAATCTAATGCTATATCCCGACTTTTTTCGGGGGTATACAACGGTTCTTTTATGGGGTGTTTTCTGGTTGAATACTTAATCTTTATTATATTCTTTCATGCTATCTGCGTCATCAGAAGGTTCTGTAATTCTATTGATTTCGATTCGATCACCTAATGATTCTATATTCAACAAATATTGTCCATTCTCTTTATTCATAAATTTATCTTCTCCTGCATTGAAATGCCATTTTTTTTCACCGCCCATACCTTTATCAGAAAAGAAAAACATTGATAAAATTTTAAGTTCACCTCCTACCTTGCCAACTACAAATGAGTTTAAATAACTTTTCCAGTCATCAGGATTACTATCTGATGCAAAACAGTGATATAAATGATCATTATTATCTGTTTCATATTGGTCAATTCTAAATAGAAATCGTTTTTGAGGAGACGGAAAATTCTTTACTCTCTCATAGAAAGAATCATCTCGCAAAGAGTTTAATTTTGCCCCAAAACCATTTTCAAGTTTGCTAACAACGAATCTTGCAATATTGTCAATAGTGTTGTTATAATTTTCAAGATTGGGCTTTAAATAAGCATTCAAAATTTTTTGTTCTTCTTCGAAAAAATGGTTTAAAAATTCTTCAATTTCCTTCATTTATATACTATTTATTTTACAAATTAACATCTGGTCCTAAGGGTGGTACAATAATACTATGTGGTACTACAACACCTCCTGCTTTAACCGTTAATACGTCATAGGTTACGCTTTCACATCGTCTAGGATCCTGGTCTCCTGCTAAAGCCTGATGCATCTCTGCTAAAGCTTCTGCTGTCATATCAGATTTCAGGCCTTTAAGAGTTTCTACCACTTTATCATCACTGGTAGCTTCATAAACTGCTGTTACCTGTAAGTCAAAGGTAATCAATAATGGTTCTTGTTTTGATTGTATTTTTTGAATCCCAGCGACAATTTTTGATTCGGCACCAGCCATAGTTGTTTGGTTATAAGTATCACTGGTGAGTATTAAATTTAATCCTTGTTTATATCCACTACCCTGGAACCAGTCGGCTATAATATGAGCAGAATTCATTTGAGGCAAATTGGTAGTATCTACACCTTCCCTCATTAATTTTCCGGCACTATCGGTTCTCCCTCTGGAACCAGAAGCTTTAATACCTAAATTCCTTCCGGTCACGGAGTGATTTATTTTTCTCTCAGAGACATTATCAATCTTCATTTTAACCTCTATACTTTCGAGTTCATCTTTACCTAATCCTTCAGGGCCATAATCATAGTTCAACACAAATGAATCACCTTCTACTGACGGCACAATATTTTGTGGTTTGTAATCACTATGTTCGCTGGTTCCACCTGTATCAGGTTCTATTTCTTTAGAATCCCATTTACTATTAAAATCCGGGAAAGTATTGTTTTGATTTCTCTCTTTCAATTTATCCCAATTAAATTGATGTTCTACCTTATTTTTTTCTGGATCTTCATTACTGTCATCCACTTTCTTAACCACTGCTCTAAACTTCTTACTCCCTTTGTACGGAGCTTTAATCTTATCATTTTCCGATACTTCTACCGTTAAGGTATTTTCTTCATTAAAAGCACTAAACAATTTCTGAAGCAACCCTTTAAGCTCAGTTTGTTTATTTTCTATATTGGTATCTGTTGCTTCTACGGGAGCATCATTTTCAGGTGTTGCCGTTGCTTCCTGTTGTTGATATGTTGCAATCAACTGATCTATTGCAGTAACTAAACCTTGTGCACTACTTATCCATCCTTTGACTTCTGTTTCTTTATTGTCTTCGAAATTTTTATCCTTAATTGCATTACTCCATTCACTTAACTTATCACCCACCGCTTTAGGATTAGCACTAGCTACTTTCAACACAGGAGACCCTCCATCTTCAACCCATAATTTATGCCCTTCTTCTCCATCACTAAATGTAACTTCTTGACCAATTTCTCCATCTCCAACAACACCATCATTATCTTCAGGGTTTTCTCCTTCATCTCCTCCACCTAATATTTTCTTAAGGAAGTTTTTAGCTGTAGTCACAACCCAAGTAACGACATTGGTCATGGCAGTATCGATCGGTTCTCTGATTTTTTCTACGATTTCTATAATCTTTTCAGAGACCTTATCTAATCCCGTAAATTTTGCTAAAAAGTTGACAGCTAAGGTTAACATTCCAGCCAATGTACTTTCTACTTTGGCAGCTGCTTGTGTAATGACGCCATTTGCAATGGCTGCAATTGAATCTATAATAGCCGCCGCTACACTTGCTATTTTTTGTAGTTTTTCGATCAGGAATGTAACGGTATCATATATAGCAATAATTGCTTGAATCACTGCTCCTGCAGGGTTTAGCATGGTTACAAGCTTGGTTACCGCTTTTTGCACAACTTTTACAATTACAAACTGACTGATCTCCGAAATAATCATCTCTTGTAAATTGCTAAGATGCTCCATGATCTTCTCCCAAGCAGCGGCTGGTCCTTCTGTTACCAGGATTTTTACTAATTCGAATCCTGTCTCTAATGCTACCACTGCAGGTTCACCTAATTGCTCCACTAATTTGGCTCTCAGATTCTCCCAAGTAAGCCCTAATACAGATAATACAAACTTGATAATCTCCTGAAAGCTGAGCGCCTGAGGAATATAAATACCAGCTCCAGCCAAAGATCCCAACAACCAATCCAATAGACTATTTTTAAGATGCTTACCAATGTTTCGTGCAAATTTGTTAAATCCAAGTTTAGCTGCGTTGATCAGATTACCTACAAACCCAATTGGATTTTCTAGTATTTGATTAAACGCTCCTTGTGCTTTTTCTATATATACTAATACTCCTGGTGCTACTACACTAAATAGTATTTTTAGAAGTTCTATAACCGTTGAAAGCCCAAAACTTAAAAAACTACCGGCGATACTGGCAAAGGCCTTTCCTATTTTGATAAAGGCATTCGGAAGTATAATGATGTCTTCCCAGGTAAGAGACTTAATTGTAGTAATAATGGTACCAGGAATTGCAGACATAATTGCTTTGATTCCTGACATTGTTTGCTGAAACCAAACCCATGCTCGACCAACAGCATTTCCTTGTTGTATATTGGTCCAGATTTCTTCCTGGCCAATAAATTTCATAAATCCGCCTATCAGATTTTCGGCAGTTGGTGGATAGGCTTCTTTAGTAATCGGATCTTCACCTATCAAAGCTTTTAATAGGTCATATCCGTCAGTATTTTGTGCTAGGACAGCTAATGGAGTTAGGATAGCTTTTCTAACAATATCCCATATAAATGACAATGCACTTTTACCAATTTCAATTACTGCATTTATAGGTCTAGAGATGATCCCCATGGCGTCACGCCAGACACCGCCAAGATTAAAAATATCGCTCCAACCAAGATCATCCAGAAAATCGTCAATATCCTTTTTTATAGATGCTCCAGATAGATTTAACGCTTCTATTTTTTGATTCATTAATTCTGCAGCATCGGTAAATACATTGTATTTATCCAATACTCTGGTGATCAGGTTTCCTCCAGGTAAGAACTCGACAATAGCTCGCATAATATTGGCCGCACTTCGATCCACACTACTCATATTAATCGGGTTGATCCCTAAAATAATAGTGAACATTCTAAAACCAGGGATATTATGTGCTGCATCTGCAAAATAATCAAGCGCATCACTAATCCCTAATCGTTGTACCTTAGGTTGAACAGTTTCTGTAGCAACTGCATTTTCCCCTTTCTGAGCATGTCCTTGTTGTACCACGTGAGTAAGCTCATGAGCGATCAAATGTTTACCTTCTTTAGTCTCAGGTTGATATTGATTCTCGCCAAAGAAGACATTATTTTTATAGGTGAAAGCTTTGGAACTCATCTGCTTATTAAGACTAGAAGATTCGCTATCTGTATGAACTTTAACTCCAGAAAAATCTGTTCCAAAACCAGATTCCATAGAACCTTTAACCGATTTATTCATGGGTTTACCATTGTCTGAAGCTCTTTGAATCCTGGATTCAATTGTATTGGTTACAGTAGGCACACCTATTTCTTTTCTTTGAAGTATTTTACTTTTATGTTGTACTTCTGAAACCTCTTCCTCTTCTTTTTCCTGAACCTCTTCTTCCTGTTTTTGCGTATCAAAATTAGTTGACGAGTGATCTGATGGTTTCATAGATACTCCATCACTTACTCCTCCCTTATTTTGGACTTCTATGCTCTTTTGTGCTGTTTCTTCTTCAGGTTGTCTTAAAACTGCCGGGGTAATGCTTTCTGCAATCGGTTTTTGTTGAACATCACCTTCTTTTTCATCTGTTTGGCGTTGTACAAAAGGAGCCGGACTAAAGAAAGGAGTAGTCGATTCTGACGTTTTTGCCACCACTTGATCTGCAACTCTATCTGCCTCAACTTCATACTTATCATTGGGTTTACCAACGGTAAGTTTAGGTTGCACAAACCCTTCTTCATTCTTATCTTTTTGAAATAAGGAAGAATTACCTGATTTAGCGCTTGCTGTATTTACCGATGCAGATCGAAACATATATTATAAAAATGTTTTGTCTAAATTTTAATTATTACTTCTCCGATATTTTTGTAATGTTTTTTTTGCGACTACTTTCTTTACAGCCTCCAGATCCTTGGAAACTTCTATATTTCTTATTTGATTTTGAAGAGCATTTTTATCTACTTCTTTTACATTTATGTTCTGAATTTTTGCTAAATTCTTCAACTGAATTGCTTTTGTAGTTGTACTTATTTGCGTACGATCAAGAACCTCTGAACTTGTTATTTCTCTTTCTAATCTTTCCTTTTCTTGTTCTTGAATAGCTTTATCTGCATATTCAATTGCTTCTTCTGAGTTTCCTAATAATAGTTTAGCTTCACTTATTCGAACTATGTCTTCTGCAGTTTTTGCACGTTTTTCTAACTTTTCTGTAACCTCTGAAAACTTTTGTCTTGCTACCGAATCTTTAGGATTTTTCATCACCTCATTCTGATGTTTAGTAAAGGCTATTTTATCCTTAGAAATTGTAAACTCCTGAATACTTGGATATCCAATCATTATAATTGAAATTGGAAAAAAGAATAATAATTTTTTGATTTCTTCTTTCTTAACTATATAATACACAAGTCCAACACTAAGTATAAAAAACAGTAGTACTCCCAAGCCTAACAATACTAATTCGTATACGTATAAATCATCTGATAATGTTTTCATAATTTTAAAATTTACATGGTTAGACATGTCTCCTTTTTACTGATTCTTTCTATTTTATGATATTCATGAATTCAAAAAAGTTGAGTTGATTTAATTTTCCTTTATTTATATTGTCTATTAATGTTGCCATTTGGTCCTTATTAACTTGTGTAAGGTTTTGTTTTTCTGATGGAGTGTTATAAGTGGGATGACCTCCTCCTCTCCACATCAAATTGTCTTGATTCATTTTTCCATGCAGTTCTTTCACTACTTTTCCGAATATAGATGACTCTTCACTTTCTTCTATGAGATGTTTTAATCCAGAAGTATGACCTACTTCATGTGGAATGGTTTTTTGATTGGCTCCAGAAATCATTTCTCCAACAGATCCTTCATTCAGATATACTATTGTTCCGTAAAATGGTCCAATTCCTCTGTAGCCATTTATTATTGGATTGGAATCATCCAATATCACAAACAGGTGCTCTTTAGTAAACTGAAGATCGGTCAACTTACTAATAACCCTAATATTTGCAGTGGTTTTTATATTATACTCAAACTCTAATCCCAACATACTTTTCGTCATATTTCCTTTAAAGCTACTTTCAATTTGAGTTTTTGCTGCATTTGCCAATCCAGCAGTATTAAGAGTCGTATTGCTACTATTGTTTAGCACAGCACCTTTAAAATCCAAGTCAATATCAACTTTTACTTTTCTACTGTTTACAACACTATGGTTTTGGTTTTTTTTCCAATGCTTCTGTATGTTCTTTTTTACTTTCCCTTTTTGCTGAATAGTATGCGTAAGTTCATGAGCTAATAGATGTTTACCACCTTTAGAATTTGGATTATACTTCCCTTCATTAAAATAAACATCATTCCCATGGGTAAAAGCTTGTGCCCCCAAAGCCTCGCTCATTTGTACTGCTTCGGCATCTGTATGTATGTTTACGGCACTAAAATCAGCTCCAAAACCGGATTCCATTTCCTTTTTTATATCTCCCGCCAGCTTTACCCCCTTACCTTTTCTGCTTTTTAATCTGGATTCAATGTTGTCATTACCAGATTGCATATTTTCTTTTTTCTGAACTGGCTCTTCCCCTTCCATCTTTTGAACTGGTTCTTCCTCTTCCATCTTCTGAACTGGTTCTTCCTCTTCCATCTTCTGAACTGGTTCTTCTTCTTCCTGTTTCTGAACAGGTTCTTCCTCTTCCATAGCTTGTACTGGCTCCTCTTCTTCCTGTTTCTGAACAGGTTCTTCCTCTTCCATTGCTTGCACTGGTTCCTCTTCTTCTTTTCTTCTTACTGTTCCCTCACTCTTATCTTTAAACATACTAGCTTGCACCTTATCTTCTTCCATGGCTTCTTTTTTCTGAACGGCACTTCCAGAATCATTAGCATTGTTAACCACTTGATCGGCCATTTGATCGGCTTCTACCTCATGCTTATCTCCTGGTTTCCCAACCTTAAGCTTTGGTTGAATAAAGGGTTTTTCCTGCTGTAGTTTGGGGCTCGATTTTCTTCTCCTTTGTAATCTCATGATTCTATTATTTTAAGTTCAGACATTATCAAATAGTGTTTAAACTACTTGATTATTGGAGTATTTTTTTTGAACTATTTTTTGTTTTTCTAAGGCTGTTTTAACCTGATCATACCAGTATGGAAAGATTTTAAACAATCTGTACTCTATTTCTTGTATAATGTTTTTCTTATACTTTGTTACCCCAAAAAGATGACTATAACCGATTTCTTCAGCTTGCTTAGAATGTTCTTTAATACTTCTTCCACTAAGCAGCAATGATGGTTTAATGTTCTCGTAGTCCAGCATACAGGCAAGTGTATATTGTTCTATCAGAATAACTGGTTCGTATCCTTTCTTTTTCAAAGGACTAAATTGATGTTTAACCTTAATATAAATATCTTCTAACTCAAAATATGCTTGGATAAATCTATTGCGTAGAGAAAGATCTTTAAAACCCAATACTCCACAACTAAAAGAGTGTCCTAAATCTTTATTCCAAAAAGGTAGGTTATCAGTAAATTGATTAAAAAACTCAATTTGCTTTTTATAATGTATCATATACCCTCCTTCTTTCCTTTCTAATAATACTTTATCAAAATTGAAGTCTATTTTATTTTTAATAAAAACATCCGTGTCCAGATGAACAAAAGGTTTGGTCTGCAGTTGAATCGCTTTTATTTTTGATGCAGACCATAATTCTTTATCATGTGTAAAAGGCATTTTTGTTACTCTACAAGGCAACATATATAAAAACTTATATGCCATATCATCTACATATAATTCTATATCTTCATACCATAAATGACAATACAATATGCTCAAAGCAGTCATATAAATGGTTTCTATAAATCTATCTCCCATATTCCATCGATTATTTGCTATAGGAGCTGTATTTAAACTAAATATTATTCTAGGTTCTTGATTCATAATTTACTTTCTTAACAGCTGAAGTTCTTTTTCCTTCAGGTAGCAAACATTATTATATAGTGATGCTTTTTTGCTATGCTTGTAGAGTCTTCTCCATTCATAATTTGATCCCATCGCTTGAGAAGTCAAAAGAGGGATATGATCATTATGAAATTTCATCATTTCACTAAAAGAACAATGTAGAACCTTACGCCCAAGGAGATACGACTCCTTTAATTCTATCATGGCAAAGTTTCGTTTAAAATAATCAATATGGACTCTCTTATTATTTATGAATATCTCAGAAACCAGCACCTCTTTAGATTCATTTATGTTATAAAAATTAATTCCATGTCTTATTAAGTTATATTTCTCTATAACAGAAACTAGGTCTTCTTCATCCTGATATATAATATCCAAATCATGGACTGGCATATCATAATAAGACCGCAGGTTTATATAATCCGCTACACCTCCAACAAAAGCTATCTTAGAACAATCTAATAATTCAAAAATCTGTTTGAACACTTCTTGTTGTTCTAAAAAAATATTAGCTCTATCTTTTTCTTCGTATGTTATGTCTTCTACCTCTAATTGCATAGGTTTTTATTTTACCAATCCACAAAAATGATTTTATTTTTCCAAGGGAGTTTTATCATAGATATATTCCACGGGATTTTGTCTAACAGTATATCTTGAGTTTTTCTTTCTAAAATAAGTCGAGGTCGGTCTTCTGTAAGTATCAATTTTCCAGGACGTTTCAAAAATTCGTTTCGCAATAAATCCTTAGATGAATTTTTCATTACCTCCCAATGCTCGATAAGCGACGTTAGCATTTCATCCACATGATTTTTCACTTTATTCTCGAGTGGTACAAAACGATTGATTGGATATTTTGAAGGAAGGTTACATAGAAATTTTTCGAACACCATATTATTTTCAAGCTGTTGTTCCTTTCCTGTAGCAAGATAGTGCAATATATGCACTGCTTTTTCTTTATCTAAAAACCCATTTTGTTCATTAATTACTCCACAATTCTTAAAAAACTGGCTTAGAAACGGATGTACAAGTACAAGACCAGCATGGTTTACATATACATCTTCAAAATCTTCGGGTATATCAAGACTGTCATCCGTATTGTAGTCCATTTCTTCTGATTTCATAAGATTAAAATAAGTAGCATCTAGTTTGTCCTCGTTTCCTTTTTGTGTGTTTTTGAAAACTATTGAAGTTTCCTGATCCATATGTTTCTCACTAGATTGAGCTATATTATCTTGATAAGAATCTAATACTTGGGATATTTTCTTAATTTCTTTTGGTAAATTCTGGATTATTGTTAACGCTGGTGTTACCTTAAGTAATTCAAAAAAATAGGTTTTTATATATCTTCTATTTTTACCTATTTCCCATCTTGTAGTTTCTAATACTAATTGGGTGAACTTATTGGAAATTTTTGACATATCAACCACTTCTATAAGTACATCAAATACAATATCCCAAATAAGAAACCTTTCTTTTAGTGTGAACTTTTTGCCACCTATATTTCCTTTTAAAATTACTTCTTTGGCCATCATCTCTGGCCTCAGTGATGTTTCTTTTTCAGATTGATTATTTGTTATAAAATGATTAAAAATCTTTTGAATTTCTTCGTCAGTAAACTGTAAAATGAGCCTTTTTCGTGAAAGAGGATTTTCAAGAACAGCTATGAGTTTTTGAATCATCTTTTTATCCTGAAATATGGATATGTTTTCATTAAAGTTCAATAGCTTCTCCGAACCATTAAACCAACTATTTGTGCCGTTATCTAAAAAATGAAGTAACTTTTCAAATTGTCTTTCATCACTTTTAACCAATTTTAAAGCATCTTCTTTATTAGTTTTGTACGGGTTTTCTTCTTTAAGTTTTTTTATTTTCTTAAGAATCTGATTAACGATATTTTCATCTAACCCTTTCAGATCTTGTTTTGGTTTAATGGAAAGCTCAATATCTAATCGTTCTAACTGCATAAAATGATCTGGATTTTCATCTCCCAAATCATCAAAAGATGTCATTAAACGAGGTAATACATGTTCTTTAATAAACATATCAATATTGTCTTTAAAGTAATATGCTTTTTCCTTAGAATCAGTCTTTACTTCAATAAAAACTTTATTGATGATATGTTTATTTAAGTTATCCACGCCCTAAAGTATCTAGTAGTTGATCTATCTGACTTATTAAAAATGTTGATTCCTGGAAGGCTTCTTTTACGTTTTCTAGAAATTCTTTAAGCGTATCATCTAAGTCTGGGTTAAATTCTAATTGTCTAAACTCTTCAAAAGTTGTGTTGATAAGATTGTGTATAGAACCAATTGGTTCTATAATAGATTCAATCATTTCTGAACCTTGACATCTTAAAATATTATAAAATAATTGAGTATATACTTGAGTTATTACTCTTATTGCGGTTAATTCTTCTTCTGTATTTGAATTTCTAAGCCCTTCGACCAGACCAATGAAGGTGGCCTGCTCAAACATTTCGAGTAATAAATTGTTATGATTTCCAACTGTAAAAGCTTCAATATCTTGGCTTACCTGATCCAGAAGTTCTGCTATTCTCTCAACGGTGGAAATCGTTTCTGAACTAAATTCCTCGATACTATCAGAATTACGAACATTTTCAAGTTGTATGATTGAGGATCTAACAAAATTAGTTACTGTATTGATACAGTTTAATGCTCCCTCACCATCTCTAATAATTATCGTTCTTGGTCCATCTTGTCGTTCTCCACAGAATTCACTTATGGCGTTAAGAGATACCTGAATTGAAGTTCCTTCGTAAAGATCAAGTGACCGTCTTACCTGTGATCGGTTTGAGCGTTCGATTTCTTCTCCTGCAACACTCCAGAGATATCGAGCTGCATTTTGAGAGTTATTAGTTAATACTAGGGTATTCTCTTCAATCAAATGAGTGAACTGAGCTGATGGTTGTTCTTGTATAGTAATTATTATTCCAGAAGATCCTCCATTAACCAGAATAGGAACAGAGCTCACTGAAGCTGGTACATCAGTAGCTCTAAATACGAAACGATCATTTCTAAAAGATACTCCTTGCCCTGTAATTGCTACTTGTGCTTCCTCTGGTTGAACAGTAAAAGGATAAAATACATCATCTCCCCTACAAATTGTATTAGACTCAATGGTTACTAAAATTTCTTCTGGAACTTCGATAATGACTTCTAATTCTTCGCGGTTCGCACAATCATTTAATCCTCCTTGCACAACAACTGTAAATGTAAACACTGCTGAAATTGCGAATTGATAGGTATGCTCCACAGTTGTTTCTGTTGATTGAACCTGATTTGATCCATCTCCAAAATCCCAAGTATATCCTAAATTTTCTTCAAGATTGTCTCCTATAATATTGAAGGTTACCGTTATCTGATTGTCTTCGGTTGGCTCTGAGATATTATCTACTTCAATTCCAAACTCTGGTCTTCTAGTAATAACAATCTCACATTCGGTGGCAAAATTGTTTACGGTAAATGTGATTGTCTCTCCAATCAACTCTTCGCTGACAAGATTAGGATCAAAAACAAACTCGCCAAATTGATTCTTAGTAACTCCTCCGTTAAGCCCAATTGGAACTTGTGCTTCTACATACCCTCCTGTTGGCGTTATATGGAATGGTAATGGTACCGTAGTTTCATCAAAACAAAGTTCTTGGGTAGGTAAGCTGAGTGTGATAAAGTTTTCATCACAACACATATAAGGTAATGTGAAATCGGCGATTACGGGATTAAGAACCTCAATTCCTTCTCCATCTCCATCACCTTCAAAATCACCTGCTAACGATGGCCCAGGATAAGGATAAGGATAGCCATATCCATAAGGATACGGATAAGATGTAAATTCACCTTCTATATAGACCATTATAAATGTACCTCCAGGTGCTACCCCTCCTTTATGTTCAAATCCATGATTCTTATTCAAATAAAATGAAGTATAATTTTCAACAAACTCTTGGGCATTAGATTCATTAATTTTTAATACCACAACATTGAATCCCAAGCCATGCTCACGCCTGATATCCTGTATTATCTGTAATGCATCCGTATAGTTTCGCCCCTGATGTCCTTCGATTCTATAAAAGTCGTGATCCATGCAGATCTCTAATGGACGTTTTGTGTTTAATAGATCTCTGTGATAACCTAGATTATCTCTATGCTTACCTAGAACAGTTTTATCATAATCCCATAATTGAATAAGGTGTTCACCAACATTATTGTAAAAAGGTATCGCTTTTTTACTAAGTTTACCAAGATCAAAAGAAGGTGTAATCTTTATAAATGTATAATTGGCATTGTAATTTGCCAGCAATTGAACTGCTCTTTTTATAAGACTATGTAATCGTTGCTCATCAGAGTTCTCACCATAACACATGTCAATCTCGTTACCTTCAAGATCGATAATAAATTCTTCTAATGTAGTATCATTTCCTGGTTGTACTAATCCATCTGCCGTAAGACAATCTGAACAAGTACTTACGTTTTGATCAGTTAGTAATGGCGATTTGTAAAAACCATGTCTATATTCATAACACGGTCCTGTTTTTTCAACCTCACCAAGCATAAGATGTTTAGGGAACGACATAATATCCGGACAGCAAGAAGTGCAATCCATATTAAATAGAAGTTCCTTAATTTCATTGTAGGTATCCACAACATCTTTAAATAAGTCATGCCTATATTGAAAATCAGGTGGAACATCATTTTCAGGAAATGAATATAAGGCCTCTAGATTATTTTCTATAGCCCCTAATAATATCGGCATTTGCATTGCAGTTAATAAGGTCTGAAAACCAAGCCTAAGATCACCAACTACATTATTCCGATACAATCTGTTAGTAAAACTTCTTTGAAGCTCTCTGTAATGTATAAAATTCTCTGGTTGACATACTACTCGATTAGCTCTTACATCAGGCAACTGATGAAACAAATTCGAGAAATTAGTTTTACTTATAATAGGGTCATCATCATTAATCTGTTCTGCAACTGTCTTGCTCACTAATAAAGCTTTATAGTTACCGATCATTTCTTGTCCTTGATTATCACAAGATAGACTAACACATAGATCAAGTTCTTTTTCGTATTGTTCAAGATATAGTAATACCACTCCTTCTTTTACTGCCAAGCCAGTATTACCTTGAAGCGCACTAAGTACAAAATGATCATCGTTTTCTATCTCAGCTTGTTCTACTGTAAGTAGTTCAAAAATCTCTAGCTGATTATCTCCATCATAGAAAAATGGTGTATAATTTGCCTTCTCATTATTGTAGACTTTATAATGTGTATATTCTTTGGCCTCAATATTCATGATTTTTGTCCCTTCCACCTGATCAATTTGATACAGATGAAAAAGATCACCATCGGTAGTGACTCCGGCTCCTTGAGAAATAGAAATTGTATTATCTACCTCATCACACGACACCTTAAATCCACAGACAATTCCAACACCGCTAAGGCAAATTCTGCTTAAGCGATCTTGATCATCAAAAAAGTCTACGATCTCATTAAGGTGTCCTTCTGTAAGCACCTGATTTTTTGTAAATCTTCGATACTGTGTTGTTATAGTTGAAAGCTTGGTTGACATTTTAATGATTTTTATAATGATCCTAAATTCGTTTTTCCTAAAATTATTCTTCCGTATAATTCTTCATTCTCATTGTCGCAATCAAATAGTCTTCCTGTTGGATATACGTTGTTGAGACTAGATAATGCTTCAATAAGCTCAATTAGTTCTGGTTCTGGCTGTTCTTGGTCAAGGGATGTATTTGCCAGAAGATATGCTTTGTAAGCATTTTCAAATTGTAATAGTTCGTTATCATTGGGGTCTTCTACTTCATTTTCCCTATACCCAACCCAACATATTTTTGCCAATACATGCGCAGGTAATTCTTCTTTGATAATTCGCTCCATGTAGTTTCTAAAATCTGTATTGGAAAACCTAAGTGTATATCCAGGCAATACGATACTCACACGGTAAGAATAGGGATCTATCGGCTCGCAATTGGTACATTGATCAGTACAAATTGGCATAAAAACACCCTCATTTACATCGGTTAGGTTAATATCCGGACGAAGCATCATATGTTCCACAATAAATAAACCTTCTTCTGTAAAATCTTCCTTCATAAATTTTATAAGATCCAGAATGGATTTCTTTATTTCTCCTTTTGTTTGATAATAGGTGAATCTCTTTGCAATGATTCTATCAGGGTCGTTTTCATCTTCTATGGCAGGATTAATAATATCATAAGAATATTTACCAGAATCAGCTTGGTGAATCTGTATATTATCAATCTCTGCATGATCAGAGAATCCTTCTTTAAAAACTTCTTCAACTTTAAATTCTCTTGTTTGAATAATTTGAAGAACAGCAAAAAACAACTCCCTATTTGCGGCGGCGGCATCAAAATATTCTTCTGTACCAGATAATACAATGGAGTTATTCAGATCTCTAATTCTCCATCTATACACTTTTTGATTATCACTATTGATCAGATCATGTATTTCTACAAAAGAATCCGTAAGATGTCTTCTGTTATAATTTTTAATCCCTAAAAGACGAGCGATCCTTTTTTGAACACCTGAAACATTAGAAGTATCCCAAAGGTTTTCTGGAGGCTGATTATAATAATTAAACGCATTACCTCTCTCCTTGCTGACAACCTTATAATCTTTTAAAAAATCTTCTTTATTTCTTAGTACTACTTCATCGGTAGTATTGGCATAAATAGACTTCATAATAAAAGAATACTCAGTAAACCGTTCGGCAAATCGCGCCAACAAATGATCTAAAATCTCGTTTCTTCTTTCAATATTGTTATCCAAATCCTCATATAACACATTGGTTAGATATTCATCGTTATCCAGAGGATAATTTGAAACTAATTCGTCTAGATTCTGTACATCCTGTATGGCCTGAGTAAAGAACGTTTGCGTTAAATTTCCACTTACAGAGAGTAATTCTTTAACTTGACCTAAATGCTTAAAATAACTAGCTAAAATCTGATCAAAAAATAACAGATATCCCTTAAGTTGGTTGGCTTGCGACTTTCTCGCAGTAGATGATCTGGCAGGTAATCCTACCTCACTAATCCCATAGGTGTCAGGAAAATCATTTTGAACAGTTGTATAACTATCAGTTTTAAGGTATTTCCCTTTTGGAATTTCGAGTTCTTTATCTGCTCCTGCTTCAGCAATAGCTTCTTGTTCTTCTTTCTCTAATTCTTCGAGATAAATATCGACCTGTTTTTTATTAATATTGAGTGGTAATAATCCTTTGTTGTAGTTAAAAACACTTTCATCACACACAATTGGTTTTTCATATTCTTCCAGACATATCACCCATTCATTGGTATCAGTAGTTTGATCCCCACAATAGCCCAGCGAGATATCTTTTATATTAGTAACTCCGGGAATATCCATAATGATTTTCATGATATCCGACAGCCTTACTTCGCTGCGTAAATCTGCTTCGATAAGTTCATTAGTATCTATAAAACCATGTTGTAAAACTGGACCATCGAAAATCTCTAAAGTTGAATATCCCTTATCAAGCATTTGAGTCAATGAATAAAAGTTTACAGTGGTTGAGAAATATGCATCGATTGCTCTTAGCATCAACGCATGTACTTTTTCTTCATCTGCATCAGTACTTACCTCTATATCGGCACAAATTTTTACTGGAAATTCCTGTATTTTCTCTATCGTAACTAAATCTTCGCAAAGATTTCGATATGCATGATAGCGTTCTCTTATTTTTTCGGTTACCTGATCTATACCCGATTGATCTAGCTCTTCAAAATCAACATATAAATCATATAATCCTTTGAGTACAAATTCTTTTTTTTGCCCACTCGGAATCAAACTAAAATCTTCCGGATTATAGGACAACAGATCATCTTTGCAGTTAGCATATACTTTCTTTTTATGCTTTGCTAGCCAACAATTCTTAACTCCTTCTATATCTATAAAAAGCTTGCGATAATCCAATGCAGTTACCGGGCTGGTAGGCAACACTTCTGAAGCTTTAAAAAACTGTGTTTTTACATTTTTGGTAATATCATTAGAAGCTAGTACATTTTCTATAGGAAGCTCAATTCTCATTCCTAAATCAGTAATAGCATAGCAAAGCATTTCGAGCATTGTAATCCCAGGATCATGCGAGTTAAAGTCTGTCCATAACTTGCCTCCTAATTGTTCTATATATTCGATGCCTTTTTCTTTTAAATAGAAAAAGTCTAAATCGTCTTGTGTAGCGACTTTTTTAGGTATGCTAATATGTTCGTTTAATACTGACATGTTTCTGTTTCTTCAATTATAATAGGATCACAAATTTTAATATCGGTTGATATCAGATGATTTTTTGCTGATACCAAAATATGTTTTGGACTGGTTGGAGAAAGTACCTGAACAAATTCTAATTGTTCTAGATAGTCTTCATCCTTTGGATTTTCTGGAACTTCTACTCCATCAGGATGTTTAGCCATTTCTAATTCGGATAAGTAATCCACATAGAATAGCTTCTCAACATAGTCAATAAGCGTGCTACGATTTAATTCTATCCCGAAAATAATTTCTTGTGAAGTATCAAATGCCCATGGAGATAGGAACTTGACAAGATCTTCCTTCAATTGTTTTTGATAAAAGTTCTCATCGTATTGCTGATAAAACTTTACATTCAATTTAATTAGTACTTGCTCATATTGAGGGTTCATTACCACTGCTTCTACATGCATGGTATTTAATTGATTAATGAAGTTTTGAATTTTATTAAGAGTGGCTGTACTCAGTCTGGGTTCGAATATGTCAAAAACATTTTTATCTACGATATCAGGAATAGCAACCAACGTTACATCTCCGGGTGATAAAAAAGAGTCATTTGAGGTATGATTCAAGCATTTTACTCTAAACACTTCTGGAAACTCTTGCATAATCAAATGTTCATAATCCCAAAGCGTAATGGCTCTATTTTTATGTCTTAGTCTTTCGCTTATTCTTCTGTAATATTCGTCATCAGACTCTAGTGGTTTCCCATCAAAAGAATTATAGGGTTGTGAAGCACCTTTTATCTGAGGCACTCTACTAATTAGTTTTGAGATAGATTCCGCCAGAAGTCCATTATAGAGATGCGTTAGCTCATTATTGTTGTTTTCAAATTGAGCCAATACTGCCTGTGCCATGATATCGATAACTTTACAAACTGCATCATAATCCTTGTGCATTTTGGCTCTTATCCAAATAAAATCTTTCGGAAGTCTAGTATTGGTTTTGGTGGCTTGTTTTGGAATCCTAAATTTGACAATCCCCGATTTTAAGAAATTATCAATACCATTATTCAGCAGGCTTTCTTCAAGGTCCATCCATTGATTATCGCAAAGCACTGCCCACTCTACTTTTTGTTTTCCAACAAATGAATCTGCATCTGGATTTTCACTACCTTCTAAAATTTGAACCAATAATGAAATCTGCTGCGAAACTTCTGCTTCTTCTAATCCGATATATAATTCACCACCATGACAATAATCAGGTACAATCCAACTATCAGTATCTGCATTTTTAGTTAGGATACTTTTCTTTTGTGCTTGTATTTTTAAATAAGAATGTTCTTCATATTGTCCAAATGGATCTTCATGAAATAGTTGTATTCGATTGTTCCCATATTCGTTTTCGCCGTCTGCGGTAAAATCGGTGTCTTCTTCAGCAGAATAATTAAAGGTTATGACATCGGCAAAAGGTGTATATGGGTCATTAGGTATCAGAGTCTCATCATTATCACTGGATAATGCCAAGGTATATATCCTTGGGAATAGGAAGTGTAAAAAAGATTGGTTTAATGTTAATCTTAGTGGACCGCTCTTTCCAATTTCATAAGAACTACCATCTACAGAGAAGTTTGTTTCATAAAGATCATCATCAGGGTCCTCAAACAAAATTACATTTTCTGGATTGCTCTCGTTATCCCACTCTTCTTTATGAAAAACCGCCAATCTAGCTTTAAAATGATCGTCATCCTTAACTATTAAATCTTCAACATTTGTATTGAGAACAATATCGGTTTCTGTAGATTCTGTTGTCATATTATCAATACCATCTTCTGGTTGGTTAGCAGATAGATCCGCAGCATTAGGATCAATAAACATCCCATCCATAAAGATATTTCTGCTGGTACCCTTAAGGTAAACCGACTTGTATGCTTCATAAAGCTTTACAAAAGAATCAGGAGTATTTTTCCATTTGATATTTACGTTAATAGTCTCCCATTTCTTTAAAAAAGCCTCTGGATAATTCATTTTAAAAGAGGATCCAGTCACAGGTTGGGTTGTAAAAGGATAAAAGGGTTTATCTGCATTAAGAACTCCGGTATCGCTATCTAAGGTTAACGATTTTATATCCCGTACATCAACACGTATTTTGATTTCCGAAACTATTTTTTTAACTAATTTTCTAAACAGTGCATGCCCTTTTTGAGTATCTGTCTTTATTAAAAACCGAATAATAGGATTAGTAGTTGTAAAATTTTCTCCAAGTGTTTTATTGTCATATTTTAAAATTGAAGGAGTATCCTTGGAGATTTGAAAAACTAACCGCAATTGATTCTCAAAAATACCTGATGATCGTTTGGTTTCCGTACCTTTAATATTAAAAGGAATATTCTTATCTAGTTGAAAAACGCCTAGCCAACCTTCTTCTCCACTGCATTGTATTTCAAGGTTTTTTAATAAATCATCTTGTGTAAAGGGAGGTGTTGTGGTATTTAAGTTTTCTGTAAAAGTAATAGTGACATCTATATTTCTTTCCCCTTCTTTAAGATCGAACATTGGAGAAGCTATCGCAAAACCTAATCGAGCGTCTGGCAACTCTGTATATCTTTTTTCTCCTGATGTATACCCAAACGGAAGCCAATAATTTGCATCATCCGGTAAAGCCTCTTCTAGTCCATCTAACGAATTAGTCATCGAACTATATTTGATCTCACCCAGATTGATATCATTATATAAACTCTTTAGTTGTGCAACCTTGGCCTTATTGGCAATAAGTTCTTCAGTGGTTTTGTAAATGAGTTTATTGCCATTTACATCTTTACCACCGTCTAATGCAGTTTCTTTTACAACTCTCTCTTCTACACTTTTTTTAGCTAGTTCGAAAATTATATGGGCTTTATCCTCTGTCGCTGGTAGTTTTTCTATCTGTAATATTTCCTTATAGAAAAAATCCAGATGTCTTTTGGTAATGCCATTAAATCGTTGCTTAGAAAATTCTAATAACCTTAAAAAACATATAAACAATGTCATATGAGGAGTGACACTACTTTTAGCTTCAAGATCTTCAATCGTTTTGGAAATCTTATTTTTCAGCAATTGATAATCGCTATCTGTTCTTTTAGGAATATCTTGATTAGTAAAATCGAAATGATTAAAAAGTTCTTGCCAATCACCTGACGGGATCTGATTATCATTTGTTTCAAAGAAATTTATGTGTTTGGCAAAATTATACGCAAACAACAACCAGTCTTCAAGATCAAAATCATGAAGTTCTAAATTAGCTGGATCCAAGACACTGTTAAAGCGTTCTTCTTGATCGGTTCCATTTCTTTGGAAAATTATATTGTCTGTATGTTTACCGTCGTTACACATAGTTTTATTAGCGCATTATATGTTGGTTCCTTCTTCTTTATAGAAAGGAAAAACTACATTTCTTCTTGAGTTGGTACTTCTAATTAAATAATCAATTTTCACTAGCAATTTCCCTTCTAATTCATCTGTTTCAGAGATGTCTATTTTAATTACATCTATTCTGGGTTCATGATAGAGTATTGCTGTTTTGATCAGTTCGATTACAAAAGTTTTTAAGGTTCTATCCAGAGGTTTAAAAAGAAGCTCATCCAGGTTACATCCGTAATTAGGCACCATAATTCTTTCTCCTAATCTGGTTGTCAATAAAATCTCTAAACTCTTCTTGATATCTTCCTCATTAGAGGTCATCAATACATGTTTTGCGGCTTTATTAAACTCTGGTGGAAATCCCCAGCCTGTACCTAAAAAAGAATCTTTATTTTCCATAACTAACCTCCTATTATTACTGTAGGGCTTCCTAGTACAATTACTCCTCCGTGAGTGGTACTATCACCCATTCTTGCCGCTGGCATTCCTCCTATCATTACTGTTCCAGATCCCATAATTATTGTATCTGGCGGTCCTACACATACTGCCATATCCCCAACTCGTGCTGCTGGCAATCCACCAATAAGTACGGTTGGCTCTCCTGCTGGTAATATGGGCCCTCCTACGTGAGGTACTACTCCTGTTACTAATGGACAGGTATGCATATCTGTAATTCTTGCTGCTGGTGGCATTGTTTATTTGTTTATAGTTTTTGGTTCTTTTTAAATTTTATCAATTAATCTGTACTAGTGACCCTTTAAGGGTTGCAATTGCGCTGGAAGAAACTTCTATACCAGCTCCTCCTTCTGCTTTGCATTCTGCACTTGCTTTTATATTTACATTGGTTCCTTCGATATTAACATCTCCAGATGCTGTTAAACTAATATCTCCAGCACTTTCTACGGCTATGCCCGAACTATCAATGGTAATTACATTCGAATTATCATCCTCGACAATAATAGAACCTGCATCTTCATCTAATACTATTTTTTTTCCTGCAGGTGTTTCAATAGTTATAGACTTTTTATCATCATCAAAAAGTACTTTCATTTCGCTTCTGGTAACAAATCCTTTTTCATGATTATCATCACTTGCGGTAATAGGAGAAGGTTTTGCACTGCTGTGTAACATTCCTAATACTATTGCATCGTTTGGATCATCATTGACAAAGCCAACGATAACCTCATCTTCTATTTCAGGTCTAAAGAATGCTCCTCGATTTTCACCTGCATCTAATGAAACTACTCTACACCATATACCTTGTTCTTCGTTATTGATGATTGGTATTTGCACTAAAATTCTTTCTTCTCCATCGGGGTCTTCTTCAAGCTGACTTACGATTCCTACTTGTAGTCCACAAATTCCTGATAGTAATCCTGAAGCTGGTAATGCATTGATATCATATGTTTCAGAAAACCATTGAGGATTGATCCCAAATTGCGCATCTACGGTCCAATTTCCTTCTGCAATATGATGACTTACTCCTGTGATATAGATCTTACCATTAAATCTATCTCCTACTCCTTGTAGCTCTAACAACGTTCCTGGTTTTACCGCTGGCACTCCTTGAAATTTAACTCGGCCTCTGACTTTTGATAATTGTTGAAACATCCATTTAGCGTCACTCCAATCCTGTAATTCTTCTGTAGTAAGCGATCCTCCGTGACGTAATTCTAAGTTTTCTAAAGCGATTACAGAAGAGAGATCAGAAGCAGATAAGTTACCATTTAACGAAACTGATGGGTCATTAGCTTCTACCTCTACAATTTCCTGATCAGAATAATTCCATCCATAAGAAGTTACTTTATCGATCTGATGTCTTGCATCAATCTCTGCATCCAAATCTAAAATAGTTGATCCAAAGGTTATAGTCTCCACAGGATCTGAGTTAAAATCAGGTTTGGCTACAGTTAATTCGCCATTATCTACAAAGCAAAGTTTACCATTAGCCTGAGCTCGTGAAACTATATAATCCCAATCTGACACGTTGTATTGCACCAATTCCTTATGTTCATATTTAGTAGCTTCTACATCGTTATCAATACCATAATCGCCGACAATTTCTTCGATAATATCACTATCTTTTTTATCATAGAAATATTTGCTTTTTCTGCCTATCGTAAGCTTGACCGCTTCATCTTTACACTCCACAATAAGATAAGAACCATTTGGTCTTATTTTTATATTATGCTTAATGACAATTCCTTTAAAAATAGTTTCCTCATCAGAATGATATCCAGCTGTAATTTCGATTTCTGCTCCTGGTATTACTAGTTCTTGATTGCTTAATTCAAAATCTTGTTTAGAGGGTTCTCCATCTGTTATAATCAACTTGGCAGTAGAAATTCTATTAACCTCCTTCTCGATAGAAATTGTTTTAACCTGATAGGCCTTAGACAATTCTTCTCCATTGACAAGTACCTTGCTTGTGACAAGATCTGCGTTTTTTGATGTCTGTATTACACTGCCTTTGGCCATTTTTATGATGTTTTTTCTATTGGAGGAAAGAAAATTTCTTTTCCTACTTCTAATTTCCTAAAGGAAGTGATCTCATTTACCCTTGCAACTTCTGAGTAGTACTTAGAATCCCCATAAATACGATGGGACATCAGAGGCAACGTATCTCCTTCTTTTACCACACGTACATGTGTTAAATCAGGAGATTGATTATTCTCTTTTGCTACTCTAAGATCATCTTCGACAAATCCTTGAAACTTTGCCTTTGCAACCGCTCGGATTGGTGTACCGTCTGGTTTAAAAAGTTTAAACTCTATACTCATTTCGGTAAGACTCCCTTTGAAAAGGAGTGTCCCCCACGAAATCATTAAATAATTTGGTTTGTGTTCATCCCCGTTGTAATCGAGGATTACTTTTTTAAACTTTTCGATATCATCAATGATACCATCACCTTTATCTTTAAAAACTTTATTACCCGAACTACTACCCGGATCACTGCCATAGTGTACAATGACACCTGATCTATCAAATAAAAATTCTAATTCAAGATCCTCAGGAAGTTTTTTATTAAACTTAGGAGATACATCACTAGTCCCGGAAGCTTGGTCTTCGTTTTGCTCGATTTTATAATTAAAGGTGTATTTTTCAGGATTCACCAATGTGGTAAATTCTCCGTCCCCAACTTTGTTATTAAATTGCGGATCACTATAGGCTACAACCTTTAATTTTTTTAATTCTCCTGTACTCATTGTTTATCGTTCAGATTGTTTTGAAATGATCTCCATGATTTGTTCTACACACTCTGCGATAATCACGTCTTTATTCATTCCTGATTTTTTTCCTTTGGGGGAATCAGTATTTTTCTGATCATTGTCTACATTTATTTTGATGTGTAATTCTTTAATTTCGATCGCTCCCATGATTATCAAATTGTATTATAGTAGTTATACACCAGCTCTATGGTCTCGATGACCACTTTACTTTCTTGAGCATTAAAGTCAGATATGGACCATTTAATTGGATAGGCATGCACTATATTCCAGGATACTAGTGGTTCATGTTTTTCATTTAAAAGCTTAACAATAAGATCTATAGGTTCGAATTCGAAGTTTTCGACAGCATCTTTACACCAATCGATTACCTTAGAATCTGCCAACAATCCTCTTTTTAGAACCAGGTTTGGATATTTTGTCCTTACCGGAATTTTATGCTTAAATCTATTTTCTCCACCTTCGGTGACATCTTCTGTTTCTACATCTACTGACAATCCAGCTATGGATTGAAACTGATGGTCTGCCTCACTGATTGACAAACCAGTAAATTCAACACTAAAATGAAAACCAACGGGTGGATAATAGGTCGCCATTAAGATGCTATTTTAAGACTGTTAATTGCAAATTCTGCAGATTCAATAGCGATCTCATTTCCATCTGCTTTAAGATCTGTAGATTGTATTTTAAGCAACCAAGCATCCTGTGCTTCCCAGGTTACAACAGGCTCATGCTTTTCATCTAACAAGCTAATAGTAAGGTCACTTCTAAACTTCTCTTCACCTTCTTGAAAGAATACATTTTTCTTCCACATATCATAGAATTGTCCTTTTGTAGAAACAAAAGTTCCTCTTTTGATTGCAATATTTGCAAACTTGGTCATTCCTGGTTGCTTTTTCTTGAAGTAGTCATTATCCGCTCCTCCTCTATATTCTATTACTTCAGTTTCAAAGTCTAAACCTGATACCTCTGTACAATTTAATTCGGTGTCGCCTCCAATTGTTACCTTAAAATGGAACTTTGGTAGTGGATATTCTGCCATGATTTCTATATTTTATGTTGTTGATTTAAATTATTATAAATGATTAAGCTTCTTGCATTTTATGAGAGAACTTAAGAATGATAAATTCTGCTGGTCGAACAACCGCCATTCCGATTTCGATAATCATATTACCATCGAGGATATCATCGGCCGTCATAGTTTCTCCCAATCCAACTTTTACGTAGAATGCTTTATCAGGTGTTGGACCTGCCAATGCTCCTGCTCTCCACTGTAGTGTTAAGAAATTATTGATCATTGCTTTTACCCGAACCCAAGTATTCATATCATTAGGCTCAAATACGAATTGCTCAGTAGCTTTTTTTATAGATTCTTCGGCCATATTAAAGAATCTTCTTACTGGCACATATCTCCACTCTTTGTCATTACCTGCTAAGGTTCTAGAGCCCCAAACCAAAGTTCCTTTTCCCGTAAAAGTTCTTATTGCATTTACAGATTTTCCTGCTATAGTATCTACATTTAAACGATCCTGCTGCTCATTGGTGATTTTTATAGACGGTTTGATTACATAATTTACTCCAACATTTGCTGGTGCTTTCCAAACTCCTCTATCACTATCTACTCGTGCATATACTCCTGCCATAGCGCTACTTGGTGGTAGTTCCAGAGGAAGGATTCCTAATTCTACTTTGATTAAGTTATAAGTTGCACTATCTATATTCTCAATAGCTGCCAGATTTTGACCATCAAGAGAACCAGTTATAACACCATCAGCTGCTTGTGCTGCAGTTATTGCATCAGTTAATGCAGGTATTATCAACGCAATAACTGCCTGAATATCTGCTTCTATGGTAGCAACGGCTGCAACAGCCGCTGCAGATTCTGTTTTTACTACTCCACCACCAGGTGCACTATTGGCTGCACCATTAATATCAGTAATATGTCCGTCTAAAGCTGTAATTAATGTCGGAATAGCTCCCGCTCCTGTTATCGCTGTATTTAATGCTCCCGCTGCTGCAGTCACTCCAGCCTCTCCAACAGCATTACCATCGGTCACGGCAGTTGCTCCAGAGGTAACCACACTATTAAGAGCATCAACAATAGGTTGGATTGTATCGGTAATGGTAGCTCTATTTGTATTTGCTTCACCATTGGTTCCTACTTGCAAAGTTGTATCCGCATCAGTTAGGGCAGTAACTAATGCTGGAATCCCATTCAAAACGGTTTGTATGTCTGAAGTAGTTTGCGTAGCTGTTGCCATTGCTGTGATACTCTCCGGAGTTTCATCTTCACTGGTATGACTAATAGCAACATTAGCTTCATCATAACTATAATCCAAAATGGTTTCTAAATATGGATAATAAGCAGCTCCATATTTAAGGTAATCCTTTTCCAAATTTACTCCTGATCGTAATGCATCAATTGGCGCATCACTAGTATCATCATAACTATATGTATCTATGATTGCAAATCGATCTTGAAGTTCATTACATTGAGTCAAGGCATTATTATATAGTGCAAAAAACTCGTTTGGATCTGCAATTGCAGTAGCATCAGGAAACAATAACAAAGTCGGCTCATCTTCTTTTTTAAGAAGGTTTAGCCCATCATTTAAATCACTAAATAACACATTTCCTCCTGTATAATTGGCTACAGAAACAATGTAACAAGGTCCTCCACCATTTGCAAAATACATTTGCAATGCATAATACATTAAATATGGTTGTCTATTAGACACTACCTGATCCTTATCAATTGTAATATTTCTTTCTATATCTCCATTTACCAAGGCATCGAATATTGTAACTTCAATATTTACCTCTGGTAATGCAAATCCGAAATATGTTCTATACTCTAACATAGAAGTAATTCTGGTAGGCGTTTGTAACAAATCATTTGCTACCTTTTTTGTTGCCTTCTCAGTATATCCTATAAAAGCTGGAATTGCTGTTTCTACTTGGGCTACGGATGGAGGAAACTTAACAACCTCCTCTATATAAACCCCTGGTGTTTTGTACGTTGCCATAATTTTAATTGTTTTTAAATAAAAATTTCAGAATATGTTGTTGTAATATTTGTGTTTACATCTGTTGTTTGCTTTATCAAATCTGCTGTTGGATTTGGAAAAGTATATTTTTCGATATCTGACGGAAGCGGAGGTACAATATCAGCATCAGGATCAATCTCAATAAATCCATTTTTGGTTAAAGGTTGAACAGAAGAAGTTTCTAACTCCTCATCATCAGATTTCTTAATATATTTCCAAACTGTCTTCCTATTATCAAAATGAAGCTTATAATAAGGAGTAGGATCTAATAAATAATTTTTCACGTCATTAGGGTCCGAATTATCTATCTCTATGAGATCCATATTATTATCCCCTATCGTATGAAGTCGAATGATTCCAAGTAACCCTTTGCTCTTTTCTGCTTGTATAGCTTGGTTTAATAGATGCTTCCCTTCATCGGTTGTTAAATCACTTTCCTCTACTTCTGCCAATAGCTCTAAATAAGGATTTGTATCTGCATTACCATTCTCTTTGAGTATTCTATACCAAATTGATTGTGAGCCTTCCTCTGATAATAAATAATCTTGATCTACCAGATCATTAGAAGAACTTAATGGCATATACGTATATGGATCAGCTTCTGTACTCGGTTTTGTATTTGAAAAATAGTACAGCCTATTTTTTTCTTTAGGTAAGACCGTATAGTTATCAAACAAGTAATCGTTGTTATATAATAAGAATGTAAGTCCTATACCGTCATCAAGAAAAATGATTGATTTATAATTATCATTTTCTTCTACCACCTTGTTAAGCACTGTAAAGCCGTCAGTACCTTCTTTCATAACAATTTTATGATCTCTAAATATCTTTTGAGTTGCAGTCGTTGGAACCACGTTTATAAAATCCTTAAAAAGATATTTTTTTAGTTGTACTATCTTTTCATCGGCACTCATTGAAATAAATGAAGCGGATCCATTATCCAGAAAATATGAATGATGCAATTGCACCTGAAACATCGTTTTATATAAGATTCTAAAAGCCAATTAATTACGTTTTAAATTTCCATTAATCTCAGTTATCAAACTACCTTCAGATTGTGTTACATCTCTTTCTACCTCGAGTAAACTTATTTTATAGATGATTGAAGGATATTGTTTGCCTCCCAGCGTACCCCAGATAAAGTTCATTTCTTCAAATGAAGGGGTAAATAGATCTACGGTAAACTTAAAGTTCCTTATCTGATCCATTCCATCCAGATCTCTATCAAAATTTGTATTAGACTGTGTAAAAATTCTCTTGGATTGAAAAAACTCTACTACTTTGGAGACGCTTTTTAATGACTCTTTATAATCATTTCTATTCGCAGAAAACATGATATAAAGGTTCAAATGAACTTTGTTATTTTTATAGATCACCTTTGTTCCTTCTATCTCATGATTGAGAATATTTTTCATGGTGGTTTCTTCTTCTGTATGTAGTAGTGAAAGCACTATATTATTGCTATCTGAAGGTTCGTCATCTTCAGATTCTATAAAGGCTATATTATCTAATGAGACTGGCTTTTCTTCCAATTCTATATCAAAGAAATTATTAACCTCTTCGGTTATAATTTGCAATACTTCAAAAATCATATCATTCTTATTAATAATGTATCATTCCTCTATAGCTTTATCAAAGAGATAGAAGCTATACGTTATTTCATTGTTAATCTATCGGGGTATACTTTTTATTAGGGGGCAGAATACCTAAATCAGTTTAGAAATTGAAATTATATTTTGATTAGGATACTATAAATATAAATCACATTTTAAAAAAATCGCAGAGTCATTACACTGTTTTTTTTATAGTTAAACAACTTTGATGTAAAGGGGTAAAAACCTGTATTACAACACTTTAAATTTTATTAATTTTATTAATTTTCTTAAGGTCAAATAGATCATCTACAGAAAAACGTCTACTCGTAACGCTTCGAGCGAATAAAGCAATACTGTAAATGGAATAATTCCATATAAAAAAGGAATAATTCCATAATAAATTCTACCTTTACACCTCAAATCATCAATAGCAATGAAGACACAAAAGCATATAAAAGGCAGGGGGGCTCAAGAAAAAGTTCATAATAGATTTTTTGAACTACATCATGAAACAAGAGATGATTTCCTTAATTATTGTCTTGATCAGGGTGAATCTATCGGTAAACATCAAACTACTTATATAGAAACGTTTCCAAAAACGATTATAAACAGAGTAACCAGTCCTGATGTTGGTATGTTATATTCTCTCAATCCATATCAGGGTTGTGAGCATGGTTGTGTATATTGCTATGCCAGAAATTCTCATGAATATTGGGGTTATGGTGCTGGATTAGATTTTGAAACTAAAATTTTGGTCAAAAAGAATGCTCCTGAGTTACTAGAGAAGAAGTTGCAAAATAAAAAATGGAAAGCATATCCGATTTCACTTTCTGGAAATACTGATTGCTACCAACCTATTGAAAAAAAACTTGAAATTACCCGAAAACTTCTTGAAATTTTTCTAAAATACAGACATCCTGTTGGTATCATTACCAAGAATTCTTTAATCCTTAGAGATTTGGACCTTCTCTCTGAATTATCCAGGCATAATCTGGTAGCGGTATACCTCTCTATCAATACATTAAGAGAAGATACACGAAGAATTCTCGAGCCAAGAACTGCAAGCATAAAAAAACGATTAGAAACTCTAGAAAAACTGAATACTTCAGGAATCCCTACGAATGTGATGATGGCACCGATAATTCCTTCAATTAATAGTCACGAAATATTACCGTTAGCCAAAGAAATTTCTACTCGTGGTGCAAAAAGCGTTGGATATACAATCGTAAGGTTAAATGGAGCCATTGGAAAAATATTCACCAAATGGTTAGAAAACACATTACCAGATCGTAAAGATAAAATACTACATCAGATCATGCAGTGTCATGAAGGCAACCTAAACGACAGTGCTTTTGGAAGAAGAATGAGAGGATCAGGAAACATGGCTAATCAAATTCATCAGTTATTTACTATAGCGAGACAAAAATACTTTCCTCAAGAGCAAAAGATACATTTAAACTGTGATCTACATCAATTTTATAAAGATGAGCAGTTGCGATTGTTCTGATCAAGACTTTCCTTCCCACTCTTTATAGAACTGTTCTAGAAACTGTTCCATAAATTGATGTCTTTCTGTTGCCAATTTTCTTCCGGTTTTAGTATTCATTCTATCTTTAAGTAGCAATAATTTTTCGTAGAAATGATTAATTGTAGGTGATACTGAAGATTTATATTCTTCTTTGTTCATCTTTAGATTTGGAACAATCTCTGGGTCATACAATACTCTGTTTTTAAACCCTCCATAGTTAAAGCATCTTGCGATCCCTATAGCTCCAATGGCATCTAATCGGTCTGCATCCTGTATGACATCTAATTCGGGAGATCTGAATTTCTGATCTATATTCCCTCCTTTGAAAGAAATATTTTCGATGATCTTAATCACATGATCGATAACTGCTTGTTTTACCTGAAGGTTTCCTAAAAAATCTGCAGCTATTTTAGGCCCAATAGTTTCATCACCATCATAAAATTTTGAATCTGCAATATCATGAAGTAATGCACCCAGGGAAACTATAAAAAAATCAACTTCTTCTTCTTTAGAAATTGATTGAGCGTTCTTAAAAACCCTTTCAATATGAAACCAGTCATGTCCTCCTTCAGCCCCACTAAGTGTATCCTTTACAAAATCAATGGTTTTAGATATAATCTGATCTTCAGCCATACCCAATACTATTTATTTTGCCATTGCAGGCTGTACCCACTTAAATTCAAAAATTTCTTCTGGGATAACCAATCGCTCACTAATACGCTGCATTCTAGCAGGTAATTTCATTAAAAAGTCACGTGCTCTTTCTGCTTCATCTGTAAGATCTATTATTTTATCAATTTCCCATCTATCGATAAGACGTTGCATAATATCAATATAATCTTGTGAGGTATATACCCCAATACGCTGTGCAGACCATGAAAAATCTTCGAAAGCAGTTCCTATAGATTGGCCAGATTCTCTAAGTAAATGTGCTGGCATAACAATCTTTTTCTTCATCATATCACTAAATGCAATCATCATCTGACTTGGATCTACCTCAAAAATACTTCTTACAAACTCACTATATGCATTATGATGACGCATCTCGTCTCCTGCAATAATTTTGCACATCTTAGACAATGACTTATTAGAGTATTCTTTAGCCAATTTTGCAACTCTGTTATGAGAAATATAAGTTGCCAATTCTTGAAAGCTTGTATATACAAAGTTTTTATAAGGGTCTCTATCTGTACCTATATCAAAACCATCATTAATTAAGTGTTGCGTAGTTCTTTCTACTTCAATCATATTAACTCTACCCGACAAATAGAGATATTTATTCAATACATCCCCATGTCTATTCTCTTCACCTGTCCAATAGCGTACCCATTTGGCCCACCCATTATCTTTTCCATTTTCATGCTGATTTACTCCTTCTACATCCATTAACCAGGACTCATAAGTAGGCAAAGCTTCTTCAGTAATAGTATCTCCAACCAAAACTACCCAAAAATCATAAGGAAGTTCTTTAGCTAATTCTCTCAATTCTTTTACTTCTTCAAAAAAAGTATCTTCATTTTGTGAATCTGGTAAAAAATCAGTTGGTTGCCATATTTTATCTACCGGAATCAAAAATTTATCAATAAAGCCATCTACCTTCTTTTCTAGTAGTTGCATTACCTCTAATCTAATATTATCTAAAGCCATTATGGTTAGTATTATGTTCTGATTGCTAAAGTAACCCTTTCTTCTATTTTATCTAGCAATATTTCGGGTTCTTTATCGATTGTTATAGGTTCTTGTACTTCTAATGTCATATGTATCCCTACTCCCATAGGGAAATTACCAAATCTAACCAGTTTCCAACTATTATTTATTGTTACTGGTACTATCAAGGCTTCTGGTGCATTTTTAAATAAGATCTTTAGCCCTGTTGGAGCAAATGTTTTGGGCTCTCCGTTTTTACTACGTGTCCCTTCGGGAAAGATAACCGCTGAAAAATTATTCTCAGCAACAAATTTTCCAAATTTTGATAATGCAGGAATTGATTGTTTTGGATTTTTCCTATCAATTAAAACATTTCCTCCATGCCGTAAATTAAAAGATATGCTTGGTATTCCCTTACCTAGCTCAATCTTAGAAATAAATTTCGGCTTATATTTTCGTAAATACCAAGATATTAATGGTATATCAAACATACTTTGATGATTAGACACCACTATTAAAGGTTGATCCTGAGGTAACTTATATTGATTTTTAAAACTAAATGATACACCCAAAATGTGTAAACATCGTAATAAGCATAGATTCATAATATTTACAACTCCTCTATGTCCTCTGGTTCCTCCTAATTTTATACCTAGCCATTGTAATGCATGAAAAATCACTAGGGTTAAACCAAAAAACAAATAGAAAGCTATAGAAAGCGGATAACTTAATATCTTTTTTATTGCCTCCATTTTATCTGTATAATTAATAAAATTTAACTTGTGTAAAGGTATTAAAAGGTCTCATATTATGAGTGTAAATCATTGGATTTATCAAAATAAAAACCGCCTGCAATGGCAAACGGTTTAAAATTCTTTTTAACGTATACACTTTACTTTTTTAGCAGTGTTCGTTATAAGCATCTTTAAGGTTTTCTGCTATCATTTCTGCCGGACGTCCTTCGATATGATGACGTTCTAACATATGAACTAATTCTCCGTTTCTAAACAATGCCATAGAAGGTGATGATGGAGGAAACGGAATCATGTAGCTACGTGCCTTATCTGTCGCTTCTCTATCCACTCCTGCAAAAACGGTTACCAAATTATCAGGTTTTTTATCATTCTCTAATGAGGCTCTTGCTCCCGGACGAGCATTTGCTGCAGCACAACCGCATACCGAATTTACAACTACCAATGTAGTTCCTTCTTTTGCTATTGCCGTGTCTACTGCCTCTTCTGTATGTAATTCTTCAAAACCAATATTGGTAAGATCTTCACGCATTGGTTTTACTAAATCTGCTGGATACATATTTTTATCTTTTATTTTCGTATTTCAATTTTATGCAAAGTTACAAATTATGTACCATATAAGCTTAACTGACAAGTAGTCCGAGAATTCATGCATGGTTGACAATCAAACTCAAATTTTATGTGCTCCATTTTTACATACCATCAAAAATCAGGAGTACCCTCTAATCCATATAGAATTAACCAATAAGCCTAATATTATAATCTATTTCGTAACAAATTAGGAATACATCTTACTAATATAATAAAGAACAAAAAATTATCTTTTAATAATTAGTTTATCTTTACAACCCAAAAAAAATTGTTTTGAATGATTAAATGGTTTGCTGCCATATTAGGCTATATATTTTTCAGATTACCAGGTGCAATTCTAGGTTTTATATTAGGTAGTCTTCTCGATGCAACAAAAATCAAAACTAGTGGTGGATTTAAAACGGTATTTTCTCAAGATCCAAAAGTAACTCCAGCAGATTTTGAACTCAATTTACTGTCGCTATCTTCTATTGTTATTAAAGCAGACGGAAGAATAAATCAAACAGAGCTTGATTATGTAAGGCGTTATTTTGTAAGCGCTTATGGCAAAGAACGGGCCAATGCTACTTTTAAAACATTTAATGAAATTATCAAAAACAGACATGTTTCTGCACAACGTGTTTGTATGTATATCAATCAACATACCCGATATCCATCCAGATTACAAATTCTACACTTCTTATTCGGAATTGCAAATGCTGACGGAACAGTAAGTGTTTCTGAAGCTGAAGAAATTGAGAAAATAGCAGGGTTTTTACGAATAAATTTTAAAGACTTTGAAAGTATTAAAGCAATGTTTTTCAAAACTGGAGATCATGCGTATAAAATTCTGGAAATTGACAAAGCAGCTACAGATGCCGAAGTAAAAAAAGCATTTAGAACCATGGCAAAAAAATATCATCCTGATAAAGTTCAGCATATGGATGAAATTCATATTAAAGGTGCCGAAGCCAAATTTAGAGAGGTACAAAAGGCATATGATCAGATCAAAAAAGAACGAGGGATTGTGTAGCTAACTATTTATAATTGATTAAGAATATTAGTTCAAATTAAAAATTCGTCTATATAGTGCTTTTAAAAAATTTCCAGCCGGTAAACTTGTAGTAATTTTAACATCTTCTAATAGTGTAGTTTCTTCGTCTAAAAATTTTAGAATCTTTGAGCTTTTATTTTTTTGAAATAACCTGGAAAACAAATTCGAACCTATTTTGTTTTCTCTATACAAAACGTCCAGAAATAGTAAATCGTAGTACCAGAACTTAGTTCTTTTGTTAAATTTTGAAAGATCTCGATTGCTTTTAAGGTAAGAGGTTAGTTTATTTATTTTTTTTAAGGAAATATTAAATGTGTACCCTGTGCTAGGTTTTGTCCATCCACCAGCAGTACCAATATGTAATATATTTTTAGAATTATGCTTTCTAAATTCATAACAAGTCATTGGGATACATCCTTTTTCTTTTTCGATAATCTCATACTCATCGATTCCTTTTTCTCTTAGGTATCTTACTATTTCATCTTCATACTCTTTTTTTTCCAAAAGATCTTTAGAAAATAATGTGTATTCAAATAATGCTTCGGTTTCAGAAATAGGCAGCACATACATAAATCGTGTATTGTTTTTCTGAGCCACCTTAAAATCCATAAAAGTAACTGTTTTAACGTCAAATAGAGGGTTTTGTGTTTTTACAAACCACCCTACAAAATGCTGATTCAAAACAGGATACTGGTTTTGATTTTTGTAATCTTCGGATAGTACTGTGCTATTAAAAACTTTATATGCAAGATGTATTCGGGTATCGGTTTCAACTTTAACAATACTCCCTTCATCGGTTAAAGAAATGATTTCTTCTTGCGTGATCGTGACATTAGGTTTTTTGTTTAAAATTCTTAAAACAAAATCATAAAAATCTTTACTTCTCACAAGTTTATATTGATAAGGTGAGATTTTTATTTGTTTTGAAAAATTAGTACTTCCAAAATAAATAGTATCCCATTTTTTACTTACGATTTCATCCCAAGCGCCTATCCCTTTTTCCCAAAAACACCAAGTCCGATCATTCTGATTTTTTAATCCTTTATCAATTAGTAAAATTTGTTTTTCATCAAAAAAAGAATCCAAAACCATATGGTATGCCAGCATCAAACCCGAAGCTCCTAAACCAGAAATTATGTAATCGTACTTTTGCATATATTTGATAGTCAAATATAAAATGAAAATTCAGCAATATGCGTATCTCATAAAGTATTTCGATTTTTTTTATATATCTCTTTAAGATCAACCATCCTTAATCATGAAAAAGATTATATTTCTAATTCTTTTTATCATACCTTTTGTTTCTCTGCTTGCTCAAGACTCAACAAAAGTAAATCCCCCAAAAATTATTACTAAACTTAAGGTTGGAAATACTGTAAATTTTAATACCACAAGTATAAAATTTCTTAAAGTTATAGAGGATTCTCGATGCCCATCTGATGTTACATGTATTTGGGCAGGACAAGTAAAAATTGCTATTGGCATTTATAAAAGTGAAGTCCTTATAGAAGAAAAGGAACTTCTTTTTGGAACAGATGGCATCAATCCAAATCATATAAAAGAAGTGCTCAAAATTGATCAAAAAACAGTTTATAGTTATAATATAAGTCCTTACCCCTCTGCAAAAACTCCTATTATTCCTTCAGAATATTATCTGCAGTTACTTATTAAATAAAAGACCCATTTTTAAAATAGAGTTTCATTAACTTTCCTTTTCTTTGCCAAATGATTTCTAACAAGATAAAAGCTCATTTAGCTCTATTGAGTGTTAATATTGTATATGGAGCAAATTATCTTGTTGCAAAAGGATTGATGCCTGATAAAATTGAAGCTTCTGCATTGGTATTTCTTCGAATCAGTGGTGCAGGTTTATTGTTTTTAATCCTTAAATTCTTTGTTAAAGAACAAGTAAAAAGAAAAGACATCCCTCGCTTAGCATTATGTGGTTTTTTGGGAGTAGCTACTAACCAGTTCTTTTCAATGAATGGGTTAAGTCTCACTTCTCCTGTTGATGCTGCAATTATTATTACTGCAATGCCTATTTTTACAGTAATCATTAGTTATTTCTTACTTAAAGAACCCTTAACATTGCAGCGTATTCTTGGGATATCTATAGGAGGTATTGGTGCTGTATTATTAATTTATATAGGAAATTCTGGAGTAGGAACAGGTTCTTTGTTAGGAAATATTTTTGTTTGCATTAATGCTTTAGCGTTTGCTTTCTATTTGGTGATTGTAAAACCACTAATGTCAAAATATAAACCCGTTACTGTTATTGTTTGGACATTTTTATTTGGGTTTATATTTATGTTTCCATTTTGTATAGAAAAATTGATCCATACAGACTTTAACGCTTTTGTTACTTCAAATTGGATTTCTTTATTTTATGTAGTGGTAGGGCCAACTTTTTTGGCATACTTACTTAATATGTTTGCTTTACAATTTGTAAAACCTACCGTTTCGAGTAGTTATATTTATGTGCAACCCGCCGTGGCTATGATTCTTGTAGGTGTTATTGCATATTTTGTTGTAAACAGTCAATATAAAGGGGATATCACGATAACAAAATTATTATGCTGTACTTTAATCTTCTGTGGAGTATATCTTATTAGTAGCGGCCAGTTAAGGTGGTTTAAGAAATCAAATACCTAATGACATCCACAACCTGTACTATCACAAGATTTTGAAGATTTTTTCTTTGCAGAAGATAATGAAGGTTTCCAAAAGAATTTTTTAATCAAAAATCCGATTGCTCCCGCAAAAATCAAAAGCACTATTATATTTTGAATAAGAATACTCATAGTCTGTATAGTCGTATAAAGATACTAAAACTTAACGTTTTTATTTTAAAATTTGATACACAATCAAGGCTACACCATATGCAAAAATACTCATAAAAATAAGCTGAACCATTGGCCATTTCCAGCTATTTGTTTCTCGTTTTACTATAGCCAAGGTGCTCATGCATTGCATCGCAAAGGCATAAAATAATAATAATGAGATCCCACTTGCTAAATTAAACAAGGGACCTCCTGTTACCTGATTAACCTCTGCAGCCATCCTATTTTTTATCGTTTCTTCCTCGTCACTACCTACACTATATATCGTTGCTAATGTTCCTACAAAAACTTCTCTGGCGGCAAAAGAACTAATAATCCCAATTCCTATTTTCCAGTCATAGCCCAAAGGAGCCACTACAGGTTCTATTGCTTTACCTGCATATCCAATAAAAGAATATTCGAGTTTATGAGATGCTATTTTATTATCTAATTCTTCTTGCGAAAGACTAGGGTAGAGTTCTGTTATAATTTCATCAGCATTACTAAAATTTTCATTAGGTCCAAAACTTGCCAAAACCCATAAGATAATAGAGATTGCTAAAATTATTTTTCCTGCTCCAAAAACAAAGGCCTTTGTTTTTTCGATTACATTAATTGCTACATTTTTGAATAGCGGAACTTTATATCCCGGCATTTCAATTACAAAATAAGATTTGCTTTTGATTTTTAGTATCCTATTAAGTAACCATGCTGATCCGACCGCTGTACCAAAGCCTAGAAAATACAAAAACATTAATGTAAGACTTTGGTAACCAAATATCCATCCTATTTTTTTATCAGGAATAACCAATGAAATAATAATAAGATATACAGGTAACCTTGCTGCACATGTTGTAAAAGGAACAACTAGAATTGTGATTAATCTTTCTTTCCAGTTTTCGATATTTCTTGTAGCCATTACCGCTGGAATAGCACAAGCTGTACCCGAAACTAAAGGAACAACACTTTTACCACTTAATCCAAACCTGCGCATCACTCTATCCATAAGAAAGACCACACGGCTCATATAGCCGCTTTCTTCTAATATGGAAATGAAGAGAAACAAAAATGCGATTTGAGGAATAAAAATGACAATCCCTCCTAGCCCAGGAATAATACCTTCTGTAATCAAGTCGACAAAAGGTCCCGATGGCAGTGATGTTTTTGTCACTTCACTTAACCAGGCAAAAGCTTCATCAATTAAATCCATTGGATAAGATGACCAATCATAAATAGCCTGAAATATCAATAAGAGTATTGCTAAAAAAATAAAATACCCCCAAAATTTATGGGTAAGTACTCTATCCAGCTTTGCCCGCATTCCTGTAGCTGCTTTTTCATCTATCCTAAGACCATTTTTAAGTACATTATTTATAAATTGATATCGCTTAATAGTCTCTTTTTGTTGAAATCTTTTTAGCTCACCTTCAGATTTAATCTTAAAATCAGGTGAGACAGGCATACCTTGTTTATCAAGTTTTCTGAAATTAACATCTTGGGTAATTACAAGCCAAAGTTTATATAGAGATTGGTCAGGGAATGTTTGCTGTAATCGATCAAAATACTCTGGTGCAAAAGACAATGCATTAAGGCAAGGTGCTTTTGGCAATTGCGCATAGGATTCAATTATTTTTTTAAGTTCATCAATTCCTTCTCCTTTGCGAGCACTAATCAAAGCTATCTTGGTCTTTAGCTCTTTTTCTAATAATGGAATATCTAATGAAATTCCTTTTCTACGCATTCGATCTGCCATATTGATTACCAAAATAGTAGGAATATCCAGATCTTTAATTTGTGTAAAAAGAAGTAAATTTCGTTTAAGGTTTTCTACATCACTTACTACGACTGCTACATCAGGATAATCTTTGCCTTTTTTATTAAGCAGTAATTCGATAACTACATTTTCATCTAATGAAGAAGCATTAAGACTGTAGGTACCTGGCAAATCCATTATATGCGCTTTGACTCCACGAGATAATTTACAGATTCCTTCTTTTTTCTCGACAGTAATACCAGGATAATTACCAACCTGTTGATTAAGGCCCGTAAGCAAATTAAAAACAGATGTTTTTCCGGTATTTGGGTTTCCAATGAGTGAAACTTTAATTTGCTTAGCCATAAAAAGAATTGCTATTTAGATAATTTGAACTTCAATTTGGGCTGCAATTTCTTTACGGATGGCAAGATGGCTACCATTTATATTAAGATACATTGGACATTTAAAAGGAGCTGTCTGAAGTAATTCGACCTCATTTCCCGGTAAACATCCCATTTCTAATAATTTTAGAGGAATAATATCTGAAGTAATCTCCTTAATCAAAGCACGCTGGCCTCTCTTAAGTGTAGCAATTGTAGTCTTCAAAGTTTATTTAGATTAATTTTAAACTAAGCAAAAATAGTGTAAAAATTCGTATTGAAAAAGCCAAAAGTTCAAAATAAAGGTAATGGAAACCATATCTCCGAGAAATTCTTAGCTATTTACCTTCATTTTTTAAAATAGCAATATCTTCTATCAACCGATCAACATCTTCTGGATTGGTCCCATCATAAAACCCCCGAATACGTTTCTTTTTATCAACTAGAATGAAATTCTCTGTATGTACCATATCATATGGCCCGCCATCTCCATCAGATTTGGCTGCCAAATAGGACTTACGTGCCAAATCATAGATCTGCTTTTTATCTCCCGTAACCAAATTCCATTTAGTATCATCTACCCCTTTTTCAATCGCATATTTTTTTAGCCTGGCAACACTGTCTATTTTTGGAGTCACAGAATGTGATAGCAAAAGCACATCATGATCATCTTTTAATCGCTCTTGCACTTCTTTCATATGACCAGTCATGATAGGACAAATTGTTTGGCAAGTGGTAAAGAAAAAATCTGCAACATAAATCTTATCCTTATAATTTTGCTGGGTTACTTCTTCTCCATTTTGATTGGTTAATTTAAAATCCGGAATTTTATGATATTTACGAATATACTGCACTGTACTATCTACCAATTCTGTATTTACCATATCGGGTTCATACACTGGCAAAACTCTATTGGGTTTAAGAATTGAATATATTATAGAAATAATAATAGCAGATAATACAAAAAGTACAATTGCAAAAAATTTATATTTAGAAAAAAACTGAAGCATAGCGATCTATTGTGCCTGCAAAATTACAAGGATTATCACTTATAAAAAGGTTGTTTTCATTAAAAAAATCCTAAATCTATCGAACTGTATGGTAGTTTTTTTTCATATACTCTTCTAAAAGGTTACTTTTGCGTGATTTAATTTTGAACAACGACTTATGAGTCCATTTTTTATAAAAGCAATACAGCTACTATTAAGTTTATCCATTCTGATCGTATTACACGAATTAGGACATTTTATTCCTGCTAAATTATTTAAAACAAGAGTAGAGAAATTCTATTTGTTTTTTGATATAAAATTCTCGCTATTTAAGAAAAAAATAGGTGAAACAGTTTATGGTATTGGTTGGCTACCTTTAGGAGGGTATGTAAAAATCGCCGGTATGATCGATGAGAGTATGGATAAGGAGCAGATGGCTGGCCCACCACAACCATGGGAGTTTCGATCTAAACCTGCATGGCAACGACTGATTATTATGCTAGGTGGTGTTACTGTAAATATTATCCTTGGATTCTTAATCTATATGGCGATTATATTTACCTGGGGAACCAATTATATCGGTTTTGATGATCTACCAAACGGTTTTGCTGTAGAAGATTCGTTTAAAAAGTTAGGATTTGAAGATGGAGATAGGATTCTTGATGTGAATGGTAAAACACTAGAAGATGTAACCCAGATCAATCACTATTTATTTATGCGTGATGTTAAAAATATTAGTGTTTTGCATCAAAGCGGAAATAAAGAAACGATCCAAATTCCTGAAAACATAGGAACGACTATGTTTGAATCTGGAGTTTTACGCCCTTTTTCTCCAATAAATAAACCTATTATAGATAGCACCTATCTCGAAATAGCTGAGAAAGCTGGTCTTAAAAAAGGAGATAAAATAACTGAAGTAAACGGAAAGCCTATACAATATTGGCACGAGTTTAGAAAAACAATTCTTGAAAACAAAGGTACTCCTATTGCTATAAGTTATATAAGAAACAGTAAGCCTAATTCTACTTCAATAACTCCTAATGAAGATGGATTAATTGGCGTTGTAGTTAAAAATGGTTATAAAGTTCAAGAAAAAAAATACTCTTTTGGAGAAAGTATTACTAAAGGTTTCGATTTTGGATACTGGACTTTGCATGATTATATCGCACAATTTAAATATGTATTCACCAAAAAAGGAGCAAGTCAGGTAGGTGGATTTGGAGCTATCGGAAATCTTTTTCCAGATGTCTGGAACTGGAGAGCCTTTTGGGGAACCACTGCTTTTATTTCTATTATTTTGGCCTTTATGAATATACTTCCTATCCCGGCATTAGATGGTGGGCATGTAATGTTTTTATTATATGAAATTATTGCTGGCAGAAAACCGAATGATAAATTTATGGAATATGCACAGCTTGCAGGTTTCATTCTTCTTATCGCTCTATTACTATTTGCCAACGGTAATGATATTTACAGGGCTATTTTTGATAAATAACGAATAAATAATAGATCTTAAGTCTATTTCTCTTTAAGAGATAAATCAAGTCAATACAACTAAGGTTATATTGACTTGATTTTTTTTATACCTCTTTTAAAACAGCTTTTTTCATTTACTATATACAATCTCATAATTTGAGACCAACGTGCATTAGTTTTACATCAGTTATCAATCAAAAGATAGCTTAAAAATAATGTATCATTAAATCAATTAAAAAATGAAAAACGTAATCGAATTAACAAGTTTAGAAGCTAAAAGTATTAATGGTGGTACTGAGCCACATTCTACAAATGTATATGATGATGGAACAGGCGGTGGATGTATTCCTCCATTCTTCCCTCAATTTCCTAAACCATTTCCAGGAGGAGAACCTATTTTATTCTAAACGATTTTTATCTGGACTAAGAAGTAAGAAATAAGTTTCTTATTTAAACAAAAACAAGTTAAAAACCTCAACTACAAACATATATTTGAGGTTTTTCATGTAACAAGCATTAATAAACAAAATAATATTTGGCAAATGCTCAATAAATAACCTTAAAAAATCAAAAAAATCTTTTCGAGATATAAAAAATAGTATATATTTGCACTCGCAAAAAGAGAAAAACATTCTATATTTGCAAAAATAAATTCCTCCTTAGCTCAGTTGGTTAGAGCATCTGACTGTTAATCAGAGGGTCCTTGGTTCGAGTCCAAGAGGGGGAGCAAAAGTCCAGCAGAAATGTTGGACTTTTTTGCGTTTTATAATTTAACAAAGTTTTGCCCACTTTTCCCAGCCTTGCGCAAGGTAAAACAAACATATTCTACTGTATATTATAAGAGAAGTTAGATCTATGATTCCTAATAATCAGTTTATCTATTTGATTAAAAAGTACTCATGAATATAAGCTAGAGTACTATTAAAAAAGCAATCTTCTCAGGATTTAATTTATTATTTCAAAAATGATTTTTGAAGCCCTTAGAAACAATTAATTCCTTCTATTTTAGTGAGCCCTAAAATATAAAATAGAGTATTAACAAAATATTATCTTGTTAAAGAAGAACTAAATTACTAATTTTGCACCCACTTGTATTACACACAATAAATTACTTACTTCCCCCCTCTTAGTAATGGTAATACAATACTTCTTAAAACCACAGACCGAGAGAACATAAAATGTCTCTAAATTAAATTGCCCCTATTATCTCCATAATTGGTTTGCTCAGATGTGCTGCCATTTAAAATTATTAATTGTTATGATATATACAAAAAGTATATACCATAACACTGTGTATTATACGTTAAAGATCAACTATTTTAAATCTATAGTTATGAAAAAACTATTACTTATTTGTTTACTTTTTCATTTGGGGAATCAGCTCATCTCTGCTCAAGCAGATTATATAAGCTGGGAATTTAGAGGAGGAAGGCTTCTTGCCAATCCAGATGGCACATCTACTGGGCCAGGGCCAGAACCTGCAGGGCTAGATGTTGCTGCCACACCACTAACTCCACCAGCCTTTGGTCGTCTTAGGTCTGCAGTATTGGGAGATTTGGATAATGATAATGATTTGGATTTTATTTCTGGTAGCCAAGGAGGGACTGTTCATTATTTTCAGAATACAGGAACTGTTACTGCACCTAATTGGGTAGCAGCATCCATACCCACTTTGGATACCATAAAGATAAATACCTATAGTAGCACTAGTACTTTTAGAAATCAAAACAGACCACAACTGGCAGATATTGATGATGATGGCGATCTGGACCTATTTATTGGATCCCAATATAATTATGAAGGCACTACTCTCGATGATGTTCGCTTTTATAGAAATGTAGGAACACCAGAAGTACCAGTATTTGAATATGTTCCTATGTGTATCCCTGGTCTTTTAGATCAGAATATTGCAGAATTTCCTGGTTTAGGCTTTGTAGATCTTGACAATGACACAGATCTTGATCTAGTTGCTTTAGGTAGTGATAAAATGACATACTATAAAAATATAGGCACCAAAGAGAATCCTAGTTTTGAATTACAATCTGAAGCAGATAGTCCCTGGGATGATGAAAGTGCATATGCTAATATGGATGTACCCATACCAGTATTTGAAGATTTTGACAAAGATGGTGATTATGATATGTATTTTATGATTGATACCGGTTTTGTTAGATGGATAGAAAATATTGGCACTGCAACTACCCCTAATTTTGCTTCTTCTCCTCAACAACTATTTAATGGTGAATTAACCAATGGAGAAATAGGAAGTTTTTCTACTATAGATTTTGGTGATGTAGATGGGGATGGTCTTAAAGATGCAATTTTAGGAAGCTTTCACGTAGCCAGATTTGCATGGTTTAGACAAGTACCTATTTGCATCGCACCAACAATATCAACCATTACAGCAACACCTGTTACCTGTGAAGGAGAAACTTCTACCATAACTATTACTGGTAATCTTAATATTGCCTCTACTTGGTCGATATATACTGATTCTTGTGGTGGCACATTGGTGGGTACAACAACCACAAACACTTCTACCTTTGAAGTTACTCCTACCGCCCCAAGTACTACCTATTATATACGAGGAGAGGATGATGGTATATCCTGTATTGACGAAACAACAGCTCCTTGTACAGCAATAACCATTATGGTTAATGCTATCGATGATCCTAGTTTTAACTATGATGCAAATAATTATTGTAAAGGTGATTCTAATCCAACACCAATGATTACAGGGTTAGCTGGTGGGGTATTCTCCAGCACAGCAGGATTAAATATTGATCCCGGGACAGGAGTCATTGATATTGCTGCAAGTACAACAGGATCCTACACCATAACCTATACCACTACTGGAACTTGCCCAGATTCTAGTGATGTTCTTGTGGATATTACTGAATTAGACAATCCGAGTTTTAATTATAATACAGACAACTATTGCAAAGGTGACACCAACCCAACACCAACAATTACAGGATTAGCAGGAGGAGTATTCTCTAGCACAGCAGGACTGAGTATTGATCCCGGAACAGGAATTATTGATATTGCTGCAAGTACTATAGGGTCTTATACCATAACCTATACCACTAGTGGAATCTGCCCCAATTCCAGCAACGCTCTTGTGGACATTACCGAATTAGATAATCCAAGTTTTAACTTTGATACAGACAATTATTGCAAAGGTGACCCCAACCCAACGCCAACAATTACAGGATTAGCAGGAGGGGTATTCTCTAGTACAGCAGGGCTGGGTATTGATCCCGGGACAGGAACCATAGATATTGCTGCAAGTACAGCAGGGTCATACACAATAACGTATACCACATCTGGTACATGCACTAACTCTAACACAATTGATATAACTATAAATGCATTACCCGATGTAACAATAACAAATAATTCCCCAACCTATACTGCTACTCATACAGGAGCGATATATCAATGGATTGATTGCAATACAGACCAACCAATTAGTGGGGAAACAAACCAATCATTCACCGCATCCAAAAACGGTTCGTATGCTGTTGATATTACGCAAGACGGTTGTACAAACAGATCTTCTTGTATTGTAGTAGATACTATTACATCAAAACCAGAAGACACAATATCTTCTTTTAAATCTTATCCGAACCCAACCGATGGAATTATAACTGTTACAATTACAGTTCAAAAAATCTCGATATTTAATTACTATGGCAGAAAAGTATTCGAAACATCAGATTCTAGCTTTGATATATCATCTCTTCAACCTGGAGTATATTTCATGGAGGTTGAAACTAGCAAAGGAAGAACCATAAAAAAAATTGTACGTCGATAGAGAATGTTGATATAAAATAGTATTCTCAAAACCCATTTTATAAAAAACCTTTCGATTAACGAAAGGTTTTTTAACTTTTTTCACAAAAGACTTATTTGTTTTAGAATGGATTACTTTCATAAATTACAAATTCTCCCTATTCTTCTTTTACTTTTATCTTACTAATAAACTTCTAGTAGACAAGCCCAATTCTTTTTCAATAATTCATAGAAATCAAAACGACACACACCTATTCTTTTTTGAATTAGTTAAAAAAATTAATCAATCTACTTTTTCATCAATCAAATAATCCTCTTATAATTTCACGAAGTAGCCCTGTTCTAACAAGAAAAATTAATAATCCTACTAAAAAGATTAGCATTCTCCATACTACATTTCCAACAAACCTTCCTATTGCTGCCCCTATTATCGCTAGAATTATAGCCATAATAAAACTTGATTCCTCCCCGCTAATTCCGATTCCAAATCCTAAAACACCCCCTACAACCGCAAAAATTTGAACTAAAGACTCCCCGCCTGAATTTTCTGTATTCATCTTTAAAATAATTTAAAAAATTAATAAATAACCCTTATATATTTGATTTTGATTTGGGGGATAATTCCAATAATTCTTTAAAAACTTATCTGTGTTTTTTTATATATTTTACAAGTACACGACTATAATTTCCAATTAAAATCCCTTAGAAAATTATCTATAGTATACTTTCCTTTTATTTTTTTGATATACGATTTTGCTCTTGTACCAGCATCATCTACATTAATGATTGTATATTTTCCATACTCATCCATTGAAATATAGAAGTTATCTGCATTGTAACTTGGATGTTTAATTTTTGTCCCCGCATACACTGGATTATATCCCTTTAATCTTATCCCATACTGTGTATTTTCTATTGCCATAGTTTGCTCAATCATTGTGGTTCTTTTATCATAATACCTAACACGCATTTTACCGGTTCCATTATCAAAAATCACCAGAGCACATCGATATTGAGTTAAACCAGCAGTAAACTTGACCTCAAAGATTTCCTGACTATGAATTGTTAATGGTAATAGAAGTGCTAAAAACAGAATTTTAATGTATTTCATGATGCCTACTTTTGAATTCGACTAATGCTTCCCGTATGAATTATTATCTATAACTCAAAAGTAAAGTGATTAAAAATCAATAGCTTGCGACAAACCGCAATCCATTGATTTTTAATCACTTTAAGTTTTCAGAAACTACAATTAAATCAGGCCAGCATCTTTGGCAATTCCTATAAGCTGAGGAAGTGTTTTGGCATCAAAAAGTTCTTTAAGTTTTTGTAAACGAAACTCAATGTTTCTTTTACTACCAGAAGTTAAATTATGCTTATTAAAATAATCCGAGATCTGTTGTTGTGTCAAGCCCTTGGCTATTAATTTCAAAATTAAAGTATCTGTTTTTTTTATTTCTGAAATGTTATCAGATCTTCGAAGTAATTTCATAATATCATCAGAATAATAATATTTATCCTGAAGAATAGCATTGATTGCCTTAACTATATCTTCAGTACCTTGTCGACCTTTTGAAACATAAGCGTTAATTTTTTGACTATCAACAAGTTCCCTTATTTTCCCAATACGATTTTCTACAGAAAAAACGACAATCTTAAGATCTGGTTGGATTTTTCTAACTTGTTTAATAAGTTCATCTCCAGAACTAATTTTTCTCAATTTATGATCTTCTTTAAAAGAGAGATCGGTAATTAAGAGATCAAATGGAATGTTTTTCTGTCTGGCAGATCTTAGTTTAAGTAAAGCATTATCACAATAATTAACAGTTTCTATTTCCTGAATACAAAACTCTTTTAACGTGTTTTGCAATCCTACACTAATACTTTGTTGATCTTCGGAGATAAGGACTTTTTTAAACATACAATAAAAATTATCTTTGAAACATAATGGTCGCTACAAACCCCTCGTCTGGGCTAGTCTCAAAGATAAACTCCCCTTTTATATTTTCAATGCGATTTTCCGCATTAGCTAATCCATTAATATTTAGGTTCTTTTTAATAGCTCCTATACCATTGTCTTTGTAAGTAACAATTCTATGTTTTCCTGCATCTTTTACCATTAATGTTGTCTTGGTAGCCTTGCTATGCTTTATCGTATTAATAAAAAGCTCTTGAACCACTCTAAACACTGCTATTTTTTTATAATCAGGGACAGTGGACCAATCTGTCTCTGACACATTAGTAATAACAATCATATTTTGGTTATTGTATTGTTGTATTAAATTTTTTAATTCTTTTTGAAAATTAACAACATCAACACTTGTCATCTCTGTTGATATGTCTCTTGCTCTTAGATAGATATTTTGCAATCTATCCCCTATACTTTTTCGTATTGAAAAAGTAGAAATATCCTGAGTGTTTTCTATAAAATTGGTAACACTAGATATATCATTTGCCAATTCATCATGAACCTTTTTTGAAATCCTTCTTTCAGTATTATAAACTTTTGTTTCTGTATCTTTTCTATGTTTCTGCATCAAATAATACGACACAAAAACAATAATCAATATAAGTATAACTCCTATTAAAAGATAAATTATCTTTTGAGTCCTTTGAAAAGAAACTTCTAATTCCTGTTTAGCAGTAAGATCTTTTAATCTATGAATCTCTTCTACCTTTAGCTGATCATCATACCTGATCTTAGCAAATTGAGTCTTAACCTGTAATTCTTGTTTCTGAAGACTATCGGTAAGTTCTATATATCTTGTTTTAATATTGATGTCCTCGGGTTTCATTTTCATTAAAAAACTTAAGGCTTCTAATTCTCCTTTTGGGTTTTTAATACTTTTAGAAATTTTCATCGTTCTATCAAACCATTTTAAAGATTTTTCCCTGTCCTTTTGAGAAAAATATTCTCCCAAATGCTTATAACTTGCTATTAACCCTCGTTTATCATTTTCTTGAGTTCTTATACGTAATGCGCTTAAAAGTTCTTTTTCGATATCTAATGTATCCTTAAGCCACCGGGCATATGCATAATTATCTATCAACCTGGCTTTTTGTTTTGGTGAAATATGCAGCAAAGAATCACTTAAAATATCTCTAAATAATTCAATTGCCTTTTTATACCTTTTATTATTAATGTATACTATTGAAAGATTGTTTTTATAAACCAATCTATCCGTATTAGATTTTGTATTTACAATAGCTTTTTCATAATATTTTATTGCATCTTCATTATTCAAAAGGTTCTTATTGCTTATGGCCAAAACATTATATGCCGAAGCAATATATTTTGCATCTTTATCTGGTAACAAATACCGTAATGCATCTGTAATTGTTTCTTTACTTCCAAAAAAATCACTATAACTTTGTTGTACATAAGCCATATTCAATAAACGCCTACCTATCTGACTACTATCTTTTATTGCCAAAAAATTATTTTTTGATTTATTATAATAATAGTATGCGCTATCAGAATAAAATTTGATATTATCAAAATAATATGCTTTTAAATAATATGCTTTTCCTTCGTAATAAATATCTTTAGTTGCATTAGTCTTTTCTAATAATAAGGCATTATAATGCTTTAAGCTATCTATCTGTTTAAGGGAATAATGAATAACACTTTTCTGATATAAAACCTTATGATAAACAGTGTTTTCATAGTCTATATCAAAACGCTTATATGCATTATTTATAGCCTGATACCTAATATTTAGGTCTTTGGTTTTGTCTTTAGAAAGGTGATAATAATACGCTATACTATCCAAAGGTTTCTCTTTTTCAGAAAAAGTAACAAGGTGCTCTTTATTACAAGCACAAAATAGAATGATCAATACAACTACTAAAGTTTTATTATTCATATTTTCAATAGTTTAAGAGTTAAAATTAAAAAAAAAGCCACACTTTCATGTGGCCTTTTTGATTTATCATTTTTAATCATCGTCGTCAGGTTGCTCTTCTACAGTACCTTCTTCAGTAGTAGCTGTTTCATAATCACAAATATCGTCTGCAAAGTCATTTTTTTCTTCACAAGAAGTAAAGATTAATCCTATAAACAGGCAGGTCATCATACATTTTATTATATTCTTTATATTTTTCATTTTATTAAATTTTTTGATTAAACATTACAGTTTTCCTTACCGAATCTTTATGAAGATTCGGGCAGTCTTATAAAATCAAAGCACTTTGATAGTTTTTGAGAAGAATGAAGTTTTGATAAGGATGGAAATATCTTCTTCTCTTAAGTTATTTTCAACCCATTAAACTTCATAAGTAGTTTTCTAGAATCAACTACGATACAAAGGTGAAAAACATAATCGGTCGATAACATTGGTCGATTATCGGCCGACGACTATTAAAAAATATTCTTAATTGACCTGTTTTTAGGCTACAGTAAACTCTTTTTGTTTTTAACTTTTCTGCAAAAAATATTGATTTGCATCATCAAATGGAGAAAATCAAAAACCATAACTATTTTATCATTCTAACAACCACTTATTTTTGAGCATTGTGGTTTTCCGCAAAAGTGGTTTCCCAACTTTTAATACTTTCACTTCACTTTATACAGCGTATTTAAGAAATATTTTAAACTCATTAAAATGGCTAAATCCTTATCAGAATCACAGTTTGATGTATTTGTATATTTTTTTGATGCTATTGCAAAAAAACATACTCCAAATAAGTCTTTTAAAGATTATATAGAGCGGGATATTAACAGACTTATAGAGCAACTACAAGAAAAAACAAAAGAAAAAATTGGCCGAACTACTATAGTTAATTATAGAGATCGGTACAATAAAAAAGAAGGAGAAAAATTCACCTACTTAAAATCTTATCTGGATATTTTGGCACAGTATATTGACTATTCTTCCTATAAGAACTTCATTAAAGAAAATAAAGCTTTCTGGGGGCTTGAGAAATATCAAGCAGAAGAACTTATACTTAGTGGAGGGAACAAAAAGAAACACAAATCCAGTACAGATGAAAAGAGGTATTGTAAAAAGTTATCATATAAAAAACTTTCTGGTTTAACACAAAAAGAAATTATTGAGTACACCCAATCTTTTTTATCGCAAACAAAATCAGAATCTTCTAATGACAAAGTTTTTTTCTGGTTAGGAGTTTTATTTCTCTCCCAAAATCAATATGAAGAAGCCATAATGTATTTAAAAGAGTCTATTAAAATTAATCCAATCGATGACGAATATCATTATAATTTGGCCTTGGCAATGTTTAAAGGAAAGAGACCTTTTAGACTAAAAATGAATGAAATCAAAGAAATACAAACTTCTCTAAAAACAGCAATACGTATAAATATTAAGAAAGAAAAATATCATTGTCTAAAACACCTTATTACTCAAGATTATTTTAGACGAAGTGGACTCGATGATCCAGACAATTCTTCTAATAATTTACCAATAATAACACAAGAAGAACCCAATGAGCTGGAACGCTTATTTTCTACACTAGGGCTATCCAAAGACAATTATTTTAAAAATTGAAACCAACATAAATAATCTTCACATGACTTCAAATGGAAAAAAAATTAAACAATATTTCTCAAAATCTATTTTAACCTCTAAGATCTCGGATAATGAGTTTGATACCCTTCTCAATGAATCAATTAGTAAATTATTTGACAGAGCGTTGACCAAAACACTTTTAGATAAAAATGATTGTTTAAGAACTCCGCGTCGTATTACAGGGCCAAAAATGTATGATATTGGAGGAGCCGAATTTAAATTAAAAAAAGGGAAAGACAATTTTATCAGATACATCCCAATAGGAATAACGATCATCAACTTTACACAACATGAAATCGTATTTTATCAATGTGTATTTGATCCCATAACTGAAAATCCCTTAAATGAATCTACCTCATCCTATTTTTATACAGATGTAGTTTCTATAGAAACCAAATCAGAATCAGTAACCCACGAAGAATTTACTTTTGGTGAGAAAGTTGTAAATGAAATTCCGCTTATAGGAAAACTAATAAATAATGGTACAATTCATCAATATAATGTTTCAGAAAAATTCATATTAACAACTTCGGGGAGCTCTTGGATAGAAGTCAGACTTTCTGAAAATGTTATGATCGAAGAGGTCGGGGGAGAGTTCAGCACATCAGACGCAGATAATGCAATACGTAGTATCAGACAAATGTTACGAGATAAAAAAAGATGATTCTTATAGATCCATAATGGCCATAAATCAGGTATAAGCAACCCCTTTTAACGATCCTTAGCTTTTACTTTACTTACAAATTCTGGTGACAACCCTAAATAAGAAGCGATCATATATTGGGGAACCCGCTGTGAGAACTTAGGGTTACTTAACACAAATTGCTTATAAAGATGCTCTCCCGAAAGATTACGAGTGTATTTTACTTTATTTATATGAGCAATATGGGTTTTTTCAGTAATTATTCTAAAAAACCTATCAATTTTAGGAAGTTTAGCTGATAGTTCTTCAAAAGAATCCTGATGTAGTTCTAATACTACTGAATCTTCAATAGTTTGAATAAAATTTTCTGATGGACTATGATTAACTAAGCTTTTATAATTCGTAAACCACCAGTTATCAATCCCAAAATCCACAATTCGCTCTACTCCTTTTTCATCAATATAATATGATCGCACACATCCTTTTAAAATAAAATATCTCGCCCTACAGATTTTCCCTTCTTCTAACACATACTCTTTCTTTTTGAATTTCTTCACTTTAAGATAATGATAAAATAGCTCCATTTCTTCATCAGAAATATCAATATAATTCCTGGTATACTCAGCCAGATTAGTAATCATAGTTTTCTACATTAAACATTCTTCAAAAGATGTCATTTTGGTGCATTAACAAGAAAAGAAGAAAGTTCTATTTTCATTCACAAAGTTAACTATTATCTCACCTATTTTCTTCTTTACAGAACTACTATTTCACCTACACAATCCCCAAAAGACCTCTTAACAGATTTGCAAACATTCTAAAAAATACTCAACAAAAAAGACTGTCTTTTCAGACAGTCTTGTAAGTTTCAAAGATTCATATTTACTATAAAAATCTTTAGTATGGCATGCAAGTCCCTCCACCACTAGGAGATATAGAGCAATACCAATCCCATTCTCCTGTAACTTCGAAACAATCTCTTCTGGTTCTACATCCTATAGGATAAAGTATTCCCCCATTAATAGTTTTTTGTTGTTTTTTGTCCAATTGCTGAACATCTTTTAAATTTAGAATTTTTGATAACATAATTTATTAGATTTAAATTGAATTATAAAACTTACCTACTCTATCAAAAGGTTTTCGGCTTCCCCCTTTATCAAAATCTTATTCTTAATAACACTTTGACTTTTACTCTAAGGTATACTCTAACAAAGAGAGAGAAAAACATAACTCCCGTATATTAGACAAAATGAGGAGGAAGAAAGCACTTATAAAAACCTAAAAAATTTGGAATAGTTAAAAAAGATAAGCCTAAAATACTTCACGCCCACTTTGACAAACGCAATGAGTCTCATGAGACCCAGTATCAGTATCAATATCTGTAACGTCACATTCTCCTCCTTTTACCATCCTCATAGTATTGAGATTAATTCTGGTAATAGTAATTTTTTTAAGGCTGATTCTCTTGTTTTGATGTTTTTTCATAATTATAATAATTTAATATTTGTAAAATAATATACTTTCAATAAAACATCGATCATAATTTGTTAGCCTCAATTTAAATAAATTGCGGTAGGAATTAGAAGCTACTTATCTATGAAAATACTATCCTAAGTTTTCGTTTTTTTTAATATAATAGGAAGGGTTTAAACCTGTTTTGGATTTAAAATGTTTTGTAAAAGAATTATCGCTTTTATACCCTATTTCTGAAGCAATTGATTTAATCGAAAAAGATCTAAACTTCTTATCATTTTTCAACCTTTTTAATGCATATTCTATTCTTAAATCATTGATATAATCATTAAAGCTTTTTTCTTTATGTATTTTGATAATTTTTGAAAGGTATGTGGTATTTGTTTTTACTTTTTTAGCCATTGTACTTAGACTACAATCAGATTTCAAAAAATATTCTTGATCCTCCAATCTATTTAACCTCTTTAACACATTATTGATTTTCTCATCATCGATTATAATCTCTTTAACACCATCTTTTGAGTCCATTGTTTCTGTTCTGCGTTTAGACTCCAGATTGGATATTTTATCCATTAAATCATCGAATATAGTTTTGTTCATTTTTTGTTTCCTATAAAACAATCCTCCAATCATAATCAACGATATTAACAATATCAATACCACGATTATACTATATTTCACATCTTTTTGCTGTCTATTTTCGAGCTCTCTTATAGTCTCTCTTATAGTCTCTCCTAACTCTTGAGTATCCTTATTGTATATTTTATTAACGGTTTTATCCTTTTCGTCCTGAAATTGAGCCTGAAGTATTGTATGTTTATTAAGCCAGTATTTAGATTCTCGCTCATTTCCTATCGCCTCATAACAAACTGCCAGTAGTCGATATGCATCCAAAACTCTATCATTTCTTGAATCTTTTTCTTCTAACAGGTTTAATATACTATCCAAAGATGCAATTGCCTTTCTATACGCTTCTTGTTTGTAATAACAACGGGCAAGAAAATAATGAAGGTTCATTATAGATTTTTTTTGCTTAATTTTATGAGTAAGCACAATATCTTCAGCCAAGTGTAAATACTCAAATGCCTTAGGTAAATCGTTTTTATAAAAAAACACTGCTCCTTTTTTAGTATTCAAATCAATAGATCCAATATGATACCCTATAGGTTTACTAAGTTTAATTCCTATTTCTGTATAATGAAGTACAGAATCATATTTTTTTTGATCCAGATATATTTCACTTATAATAGTAATTAGATTGACATGATTTTTACCATTTTTAAAAGATGAATTTTCTGCAAGTTTTAAGGAATGTTTACAGACTTCTAAAGCTTTATCCAATTGCTTCATTCTTCTACGAATCATAGTAATTCCAGAATTTGCAACAATCTCATATTCAACATTTCCATTCTTTTGCGCAATTTCCAACGCCTTGTAATATGAGTCCAGTGCTTTTTGATTTTTCCAATCCTTGAGATAAGAATTCCCAAGTTTCAAGTAAATAGCACATAAAAACAGATCGTAGTTCGCTTTTTTTGCTGCCTTTGCTGCATGACTAAAGTAATATGCACTTCTTTCGTAGTTTTCCGTTTTGTAAAAAGAAAGTGCTATATAATAATATTCATTGGTCCTGGCGCTATCCTGATTTTTGAGATTAGAAAGTGCTATTTCATAAATTTTAGCATCTTCTGGTGTAGATTTCTTTATAAATTCTCCTAATTCTTTGGACGATCTACCAACAAGGCTATCAAATACTGGTACATTATTTTTCTGAGCAAACATTGCCGTTGTCAAGAAAATAGATAATCCTATAGAAAAAAATAAGGGTATTGATAAAAGTCTTTTAAAAAAAATCATTATTCTGGATATGGTACAACTATCCAAATGTAATAATTACTTTTTTAAGCCGATTTTAAGGTATTATACCCTGGTAAAAATAGCTAGGACACAATTATTTTAAATGATTGGGGTTTATTTTATCTCTTCTTACTACTTTTTGCAAAAGGGTTAAAATCCAAACACAATTGCACCCAATACTCTAAGTCTTCATCCAGATCAAAACCATCGGGGGTAACAAACACAAAACCCTTCATAGGTCTGCCAGTAAAGTCCATTGGCTGACACCCTTCTTTTTTCATAGCTTCTTCGGTTGCATCCACTCCTATTCGTGCCATAAGTAGATCCATTTCCTTTTTCTTACTAAAATGAATTCCACAACACATTTTGTTATCGACCATAAAACATAATCCTCCCATCATTTTTTTTTCATAAAAATCTGCCTTTTGTTCTCTAAAAATCTGTCGAATACGATCTGCTATAAACTCATTGTATGCCATAGTTATTGAATTGCTTTTAATAAATATTCATTTACAGGGCGCATCGTTTGCCAATACGTCATCATCTCTTCGACCAAAACACTACTACTAATTAGACCAGGAGCTTCTTCTCCAACAAAATAGAACTGTTTATTAGCAATTAAAGGTTCCTTTTCACATGCCTCCTGCCATTCTTTGGGGATTCGTTTCATTGTTTCGCCTCTAATTTCACCAAATTTCTGCACAAAATCCTTATCCTCTAATAAATTCCTAAATGTCTTAGGCGATTTATTAATTGCGGTTCTTATATTATGTAATTGTTCTTTTGACGGGCCAAAACACCCACCCATGATACCTACCATTTCTGGCGAAAAACGTAAAAATATACCAGGGATACTTTTGTCTTTACACCCTTTACTCGAAATAAAAGCTGTGTAATGTAAGTTATAAGGAGACTTATCTTTAGAAAAACGAATATCTCTATTGATTCTAAGGACACAATCCTTAGGCTCAATTTGTAAATTCGGCTCCAGCTGTTGTATTTCTCTTATCATTTCACCTACAAATGCCTCGAACGGTTTTTTTATACTGGTTTCATATCTTTTTTTGTTTTCATGAAACCAGTCCTTATGATTATTCTTTGCCAGCTCTTTAAAAAAAGCTACAAAATCTTCTGTAAAATAGTGCATCAATACGGTAATTAAAATTAATAAAAAGAACAAATAAGTATCTCTTGCCACATTGAACCTTTTGACTTTGTTCAATGCGACAAAACATACAAAATACTACTTCATAGAATGAAAAGCCACTCTATTCCCTTCGGTATCCAAAAAAATGGCCATATATCCATTTTCTCCCAGTGAAGTTTTTGGCATTAAAATCTTGCCTCCTGCTTTCTCTACCCGAGCCAAAGGAACAGATAGATCATCACCACCATTAAGATAAGCAAATGTACCTTCTTGTGAAGGTTTATTTCCATTACCATGAGTAATGCAACCTCCCACGCCTCCATCTTTATATGGAAAAAAAGCCATTTTAAAATCCATCTCCATAGGTTGTAGTTCGGCTTCCAAAAGCGCATTATAAAATTGTATTGCTCTTTCAAAATTAGTGCTTGGTATCTCAAACCAGCTAATTGCATTTGACATGATGTTATAATTTATTGGTTTCTAATATCTCAAAGGTAAGTGATCATATGTGTCAAAAAAATTATATTTTTACAAAAACATAGGTTTCTAAAATGAAAAAAAACGAAGAATTATTTTACCTGATCCAATCGTTATCTAAAAGTGAAAAGCGTTATTTTAAATTAAGCACACAAGGAAATGAATCTTCAGAATACCTAAATCTTTTTGATGCAATAGAAGCCCAAAAGGAATATAATGAAGCTCAAATTAAAGCCCTTTTTAAAGACAAAGCGTTTGTAACTCAATTAACCACAATAAAAAACTATCTAAAACAGCGTATTCTTCAATCGTTAAGAAATTATCACTCTCGAATTTCAAAAAATGCGGAGCTTATGGATATTATTCGTAATGTAGAAATTCTATTTCACAAAGGCCAGTATACAATCTGTTTAAGTGAATTAAATCGGGCCGAAAAAAAAGCAAAAAACTTTCAGCAGGATGTTTTGCTTTTTCACATACAAGATTGGAAAAGAAAAGTACACCAGGCATTATATCCCCAGGATTTTGAGACATTTAAGGCTATTATTCAAAAGCAAAAAGAAACGCTCGAATCTACCAATGAATATATTAGCCTTCTACTAGCCAATATAGACCCTACGCAATTCTCATTATCACATAAAAAAAGTGTTTCGTTACAAAATAAAACTCTCAAAACACTACACAAATACAGAAAACAACTCCTAACCAAGCATACAGACAAAGCAAAACAAACTCTAGAAGATCTCATCAAAGAATGGGAACAAAACCCCGAACTGTTAAAAGAATACTTTGCAATGTATTTTTCTATAAACAACAACCTTCTTGGTTTTCTTGTGTTCAAAAAACAATACAAAGAAGCGTTTGTAAGAATTTTACTTTTAAAACAAAAAGCGCTTACCATTGGCACTATTTCTGCAGCTTTGATTAAAGAAAAATTAAGGCTCTATAACATAGAACTTGAAATTCACCGAAATCTAAAAGAACTACATACCACTCATGAGATTATTGATGAAATCCAAAATTTTATTGAGCTACATAAAACTCTTGTCCCTAATAATTATTGGCTATCTTTTCGTTTTCAATTTGCAAATATTTATTTCTTAAAAAAGGATCACAAAAAAGCATTACAATGGATCAATGACATCCTTAATCATCAAACCAAAAAAGATCGAAAAGATTTAATCACTTATACCTATTGGATAAACCTATTGGTTCATTATGAGCTTGGCAATGGATTTACATTACGATATTTGATAAATTCTATGAAAAAATATCTTAAAAAACAAAAAAACATAGTTTCCTATGAAAAAATTGTATTAAAGTTTTTATCAAAAACTGTCGAATATGATGTTATAGAGAAAAGAAAAGCTTTTACGGTGCTTAAAGAACAGCTCGAGGAACATCCAATTCCTGGCCATATATTAGGATATGTTGATTTTAAAGAATGGGTGTATAGAAATTGCTAACTTCTTGAGAAAGAATCAAAAAGTGATGTGCATGCAATGTCATAGTTTTCTACTACATCACTCCTTTTTACTATCTTAGTTCTCACACAGAAAAACACTGGATAAACCACTCACACTAATTTGAAACAAGAAATATGGGGACTTTAACTTCACAAATTGAAAACCATTATTATCGGCCTGATTTATATGATGATATTTTAAATCGTCTCAAAGAAATGGGAGTCGATATAGAAAATGTTAACCGAAAAGATATAGCCAGTGTCGATGAGTTTCATGTGAGAGGAGCAGAAGTCTCTCGCGAATTAGCAAAAACAGTTAGTGTAAATAACGCTAAACTATTAGATGTTGGATGTGGAATAGGAGGACCGTGCAGGATGTTGGCTGATGAATTTAACTGCAAAACAATTGGTCTTGATTTATCCGAAGAGTTTATAAAAACCGCAACTAATCTATCTAAACTTGTTGGCTTAAATAATAGCACAGAATTTATTCAGGGAGATGCAACTAATTTACCTTTTGAAAACAAATCGTTTGATGTAGTTTGGACGCAGCACGTACAGATGAACATTAACGACAAATTAAAATTTTACTCTGAAATAGATAGAGTATTAACTACCAAAGGAACCTTTATTTATTATGATATTTTTAAAAAAGGAGATAACGAAGTAGACTACCCAATGCCCTGGGCAAATGAATCAAAAATAAGTTTTCTTGAACAAACTTCTAAAATGGAATCTATTCTTGATACATTGGGATTACAAAAAGAACGATCTTCTGACCAAACTGCTAACGGAATCATATTCTTTGAGAATCTATTAAAAAAGATAACGCAATTTGGTCCACCAAAATTAGGGCTGAATGTCTTAATGGGAGCATCTACAAAAGATAAAATCACTAATTTATTAAGAGGTCTTAAAGAAGAAAAAATTATGCTTCAAAGTGGAGTTTATAAAAAATAAAAACTAGTACCAATAACATCTGTAGTATATTAGAACTCACAATTAATCATGACAGGAAAGTATTATAAAACAAAAGAATCAGTCGAAGAATATATCAGGTTAGCAAAAGATGTTAATGGAGAATCTTTAATTGAAAAACTTAAACAAGTTTTACCTTCCAATTCGACCTTACTCGAAATTGGTTCGGGTCCTGGTACAGATTGGAAAATCCTGAACAAATCATATGATATTACTGGTTCTGATAACTCAACCGAATTTCTGAATCATCTGATCTCCAAAAATCCTAATGGAAAATTCCTTGAGTTGGACGCCATTACTTTAAAAACAGATAAAAAATTTGATGGAATTTATTCAAATAAGGTATTACATCACTTAAATGATAATGAATTGATCGACACTGTTAAAAGGCAATATGAAATTTTAAATTCTAGTGGAATACTATGTCATTCTTTTTGGAAAGGAGAGGGTTCTGAAATTTTCAAAGGTCTTTTTGTAAATTATCATAACGAATCAACACTTAGAAAAGCCTATCTAAAGTATTTTGACATTCTATACATCAGTGATTATAATGAGTTTGAGGATAATGATTCTCTCTTGTTAATCGCAAAGAAAAAATAATACCCACTTTCTGCTTTAACTACTACCCTCTCATAACTAATTCTATTCGTTAGCTACAATTTCTTGTAAAAAAAATTGCGTAACCAAATGATTACATTTATATTTGTAACCAATCAGTTACTTAAAAATTATGAGAAGAGATGTCTTTCAAGCAATAGCCGACCCGGTTAGAAGAGAAATTATAGAGTTACTGGCAGACGAAACATTAACTGTAAATACGGTAGCCCAAAAATTCGACGTTAGTCGCCCTGCAATTTCAAAACACTTAAAAATCTTAAAAGAGTGTGGTATAATAACTATTAATAAACAAGGGAGAGAACGGCTATGCCAAATCCAACCCAGAAACCTTATCCCCGCTTTCTTATGGATAGAACAATATCGAAATCTGTGGGAAGACAGGCTCGATTCTTTCGAAAATTATTTAACCAAATTACAAACAAAAAATAAAGAAAATGAGTAATCAAAGTGAAGCAAACAATCGAACTGTAACCCTAAAAAGAACCTTTAATGTACCTATAAAATTAGTTTGGGAAGCCTGGACTCATCCCGAACATATCGCTCAATGGTGGGGGCCAAAAGGAATGAACACAAAAGTAATTGAACATGATTTTAGAGTTGGTGGCAAGTGGAAATACACCATGCAAATGCCAGACGGGAACGAATTCATTTCTGACGGTGTGTATTTAGAAATTGTTGAGCTCAAAAAAATATGCTCTTCTGCAAACTTCAGACCCATGACAGAAGGTGTAGAAATACAAGCTCTATTTGAAAAAAATGGAGACAAAACTAATTTTACTTTTAATGTCATACATCCAACAGAAGAATATTGTGAACAACAAACAAAAATGGGTATTATGAATGGTTGGGGGTCTGTTTTTGATAGACTTGGAGAGTTTCTTGAAGAAAAGTAACAATTTTTATGTGAAATATTAAACACACATGAACCAAACAAAAAGCAAAATCAAATAGAACAATTATCTAATCATAAAAACTGAAAATTATGAAAACAATGACATGCAAACAGCTAGGGGGAGCATGTAATAAAGAATTTCATGCCAATACGTTTGAAGAAATAGCCGAAATGAGTAAAAATCACGGTACACAAATGTTTCAGAAGGGTGATAAACCACATCTTATAGCGATGAATAAAATACAAGAACTCATGAAATCTCCTGAAGCTATGAAAGAATGGTTTGAAAATGTTAGAAAAGAACTCGATACGCTACCAGAAAACAAATAAGTATCATGCTTGAAGAAATTAAAATAAGAGAACTACATAAATCTGATGCACTTTCAATAACTGAACTTTCTGTGCAACTTGGCTATCAAATTGATAAATCTTTAATTCTAGAACAGATGGCTTTAATAAACGCTAATAAGGATCATTTTGCATTTGTAGCCGTTTTAAATAATATAATTATTGGATATATACATGGATTTCTTTCGATTAGATTAACATCTTCTCCCTTTTTGGAAATCGGAGGACTTATCGTTAGAAAAGAATACAGAAGAAAAGGAGTCGCCAGTGCTTTGATCGGGTATCTAGAAAGTAACGTTAATGATTTTAAAACCGTTAGGGTAAGATGTAATGTGAAAAGAGAATCTGCTCATCGGTTTTATTTAAATCTGAATTATATCGAGAAAAAAGAACAAAAAATATTTGAACGAATACCTGATAAGCCGTAAATTAAACTGCATTGAATCAAGAAAAATGATTTTAAGAAGTTTGATACCGTATATCAGATTTCCTATTTAATATTAAATGTAACAGAATACTTTAAAGGAGAATAGCCAACTACAATAAAAGTAATCAGAAGAATTGGCAGAAATAATAATTGACAACACGGATTTTGAAAATTTGAAAATGACTAAAATACTTCTAAAAGAGTAGAATATAAGGCTTCGACATAAAATAATATAGTATTAAATTGCAGTCAAATACACATTACCGAACGTTTGGTAAAATATTTTTTATTTGTATATTTGCCCTATGAGACCACAAAAAGTAAATGATCAGGATTTATTAGAAGGCTTAATGTCTGTTATTCGTTCAAAAGGCTATGACGGCTCAAGTCTTAATGAACTGGCTGGCTCATCGGGCCTACAGAAAGCAAGTTTATATCATCGTTTCCCTAATGGGAAAAAGGAAATTACTTCTGTTGTTCTAGATTATGTAGAAAAATGGGCAGCTGATAACATTCTTTCTCCTCTATCTGATACTACTTTACAACCAGATGAAAGGCTTGAAAAAGCAATCATAAACATAGATGATCTTTATGGAGGAGGCAAAAAGACTTGTATTTTAAGAGCGCTAACAATGGATTCAAATATCGAATTATTTGGAAAGCAATTAAATCAAATTATGACTCAATGGATTATAGGTTTTAGTACTTTAGGAATTGCATTTGGTTTATCAGAAGATGATGCAAAAAGCAAAGCAGAGCAAACCTTAATTTTAATACAAGGGAGCTTAATTGTATCCAAAGCGACATCAGACCTCTCCCTTTTTCAAAAAACTTTGGCATCTATAAAAACTATGTATATCTAGTATAAAATCCCACATATTTTCTTCTATCTAATATTCTGTATATGCATAACAAAAAAGTAGAAATAAGAAAAGCCAAAGATTCTGATTTCTCATCAATTCATCGTTTTATTGAAATATTAGAAAATCAGGCCTTCAAAAAAAATGAACAAGAAAAGATTTTTCTGGAAAATCTAAATAACCGTAATAATATATATCTTACTGCTATAGTTGAAAATGAAATTGTTGGCTTTTTAAGTTGTCATGTTCAAAATCTACTTCATCATAATGGATTGATTGGTGAAATTCAGGAAATGTTTATAACAGAGAGTTGTCGTGGTTTAGGGATCGGACAAAAACTAATAGATCAACTTAAAAGTATAGCAAAAGAAAAGAAAATAATTCAACTTGAAGTTACCTCAAACATTAAAAGAGAAAACGCTCATAGCTTTTATGAAAATCAAGACTTTGTAAATACTCATAAGAAATTTGTTTGTAAATTCAACAAATAAAAAAATAGGTGTTCAGAACCATGAAAAAGATATTCTTCCTGATATTAATCTCGCTTTTATGTTGTAAAATGTATAGTCAGGTAAAGACTATTCATGTATATGTAGCTTTATGTGATAATGAAAATCAAGGAATTGTTCCTGTTCCCGCAAAATTAGGGAACGGAAAAGATCCAAAACATAATTTATATTGGGGTGCTGGTTATGGGGTAAAATCTTTCTTTAAGTTTAAAGCGAAAGACTGGAAGTTGGTAAAAGATTTTGAAATAGATGATCCGGTATTACTAGATAGAGTTTTATTTAAACATAGTACCAAAAAGATCTATTTATTAGCTGATGCCTATGATGGTGCAAAAATCCAAACTTGCATTGAAGATTTTCTACTGGCCTCTAATTCTCAAAACCCTATTTCGATTGAAGTAAACTCAGAAACATTAAAATTTGGTGGAGATGCTGATTTACTTTCATATATCGGTCACGATGGTTTAATGGAATTTAACGTAGATATTACATACAAGAAAGAGATTATTAAAAAAAGAGAGGTTATAGTTTTAGCATGTTATAGTCAGAAGTATTTTTCAAAAGAAATAGAACACGCAAAAGCAAACCCCATTTTATGGACTACACATTTAATGGCACCCGAGGCATATACATTGAAATCAGCGATCGATGGTTGGATTAAAAATGAAACAGGAAAACAAATTGAAGAAAGAGCGGCTCAAACGTATCATGCGTATCAAAAATGTGGTATAAAAGGAGCCAGAAATCTGTTTACCACAGGGTTTAAAAAATAATTTGTTTAAGATATTACCTGTAAACCAGAAATAGAAAATGCCATATACTCTTCTTAAGGAAAATATAGATAAACACATTCAATTTTCTGATTCAGAATTTGAGACCTATAGTCATTTCTTTTACCCAAAGACTATTTCTAAAAAAGATTTTTTACTTAGACAGGGTGATGTATGTCGATTTGAAGGCTTTGTAACTAAAGGTTGTTTTCGTCTTTTTACAATAGATAATGATGGAAATGAAAATGTTTTATATTTTGCTGTCGAAGATTGGTGGGTCACCGACATAGACAGTTTTACAAATCAAGCTCCTGCCCTATTATCAATTCAAGCCCTTGAAGACAGTGAAGTTTTATTGATCAATAAAGAAGATAAAGAACGACTGTATCAGCAAATGCCTAAAGTAGAAAAGCTATTTCGTATAATGACACAAAAAACTCTGGTTTCTTTACAAAGAAGACTAATACGAAATCATAGTTATACAGCAGATGAGCGTTATCTGCACTTTATCACTACCTATCCAAAAATAGCACAAAAACTTACCAATTTACAGATTGCAGCTTACTTAGGAATCTCACATGAATTTGTAAGTAAAATTCGAAAAAAGATCGCTTCAAAAAAATAATCAAGATACTCACAGTTATTGAACTAGTTCAATGTTTTTGAAAATTGATGTATGCAACTTTGTACCATCATTTAAAAGAACATTAAAATGAACAAAATCAATTTTTTAATAACAATACTATTAATTTCAATAACAATGAGTAGTACAGCACAAAACCTAGAATACAAAGTGTATCGGGCAGACGAAAACAGTTTTCACATCGCTTCTGTTTTAATTTATGGAGAAAAAGACGCAGTTCTTATTGATGCGCAATTCACACTTTCTGATGCACATAACGTAGTTGCAGAAATCCTAAAAAGTGGTAAAAACCTCACAACCATTTATATAAGTCACGGAGATCCTGATTATTATTTTGGGCTAGAAGTATTTAAAAACACTTTCCCAGATGTAGCCATTTATGCCACCCAACACACTCTATCTCACATCAAAAAAACATATGAGAAAAAGTTACAGGTTTGGGGGCCAAAACTAGGAAGCAATGGAACAAAAAAAGTTGTTTTCCCACAAGTATTAAAAGGAAATACGATAGATCTCGAAGGCCAATCTATAGAAATAAAAGGTCTTGAGGGCTCTACTCCAGAAAGAACATTTGTCTGGATACCATCTCTAAAAGCAATTGTAGGAGGTGTAAATGTATATGACAATCTACATCTATGGATAGCAGATGCGAGCACGACAGAAAAACGTGTTGCCTGGTTATCTGTTTTAGAAAAAATGGAACGCCTTAATCCAGAAGTTGTTGTCTCTGCACATGCCTTAGATAACAGTAACTTAAATCGTAATGCGATTACCTATTCTAAAAACTATTTGATTGCTTATCGGAAGGAAGAAGCAAAATCAAAAAATTCTGAAGAACTTATCGCTGCCATGCAAAAATTGTATCCAAACGCAGGTTTGGGTATAGCACTTCAATTGGGTGCTAAAGTGGTAAAAGGTGAAATGAAATGGTAAATTCCTTTTGATAATAATACACAAACAATAGCAGTTTAATAATCCTTAAACTGCTATTTCTGTTTAATTTCGGTACTTTGTATCCTCAAAAGTAATGGATTCGATCATATTGCAGGTCAAAACTAAAAACATGGAAGTATCTAAGGAAAACTATAGCATCTCAACAGATAAGAACAAGTTGGATGTTTTATTAATATATAATTTTCTAACAAATGAATCAGGATGGAGTGATGGTATTTCATATGATACAGTAAAAGTATCAATAGAGAATTCTCTTAATTTTGGGCTTTATTCTGAGGAGAAACAGATTGGGTATGCAAGAGTGATTTCGGATTATTCAACAATTGCTTATTTAGGAGATATTTTTATCCTCAAAGATTACAGAAAATTAGGATTAAGTAAATGGCTAATGGAAACCATTATGGGGCATCCTAATTTACAAAATTTAAGACGTTGGATTTTGTTAACAAGTACTGCCGAATGGCTATATGAAAAATACGGATTTACAAAGCTTCCAAAACCAGAAATTTATATGGAGAAATTTGATCCTAATGTGTATGCAAAATAAACAGCAACGGTCAATACTATAAAAGTTATATGATAAAACACCTTCACATCATAGTTCGTGTCATCAAAAATTGCTTTAGATAAAAAAGTTACTTAGATAGTACTCAATCTCTACACGTGGTTGCTTTTTGAGTTGTTATCTTTACAAAAAAAGTAATACAGGAGAACAGTTACAAAAAATGAAAAAAGCAATATTCATACTTCTCATATATTTGATAACAGCATGCCAGCAAAAACCAGAGAGAAAATTAACTATTGCTGTAGCTGCAAATATGCAATTTGCAATGAAAGAGTTATCCAAAACTTTTACAGACCAAACGGGTATTGCTTGTGACCTTATTATAAGCTCATCGGGAAAATTAACCGCGCAAATTAAAGAAGGCGCTCCTTTTGATGTATTTGTTTCTGCCGATATAAAATATCCAAAAGAATTATTTGATACGGGTTTTGCGATCAAAGCACCTAAAATATATGGCTACGGAAAATTAGTTATGTGGTCAATGATTGATACTATTGATCCATCTCTAGAAACTCTTAAAAGTTCGAAGATACATCATATTGCAATTGCAAATCCTAAAATGGCTCCCTATGGCCTAGCAACAATAGAAATTTTAAAACGACATAACCTTTATGAAAACGTAAAAGATAAATTGGTATACGGAGAAAGTGTTTTACAAACTAATCAGTTTATTATTTCAAAATCAGCAGAAATTGGTTTTACTTCAAAATCCGTAGTTTTATCTCCAGAAATGAGCAATAAAGGCAATTGGATTGATATAAAAGATACAGATTACTCTGCAATCGCTCAAGGAGTTGTTATTCTTAACCGGAATAATCAAGAAAATGCAGAAAAGTTCTATGACTTTTTATCTTCTGCAGAGGCAAGAAGAATTCTCGAAAATTTTGGTTATTCAACAAAAGAAAATTAATCTATGAATGTTCTACAGGGAGAAATAACGTCTATAAAAACCAACGGTAGTTTATCATTGGTTACTGTTGACATTGGAGCTGTTTTTTTTAATACTATTATAATAGAAACACCCGATACAGCTCCCTATTTAAAACAAGGAAATCATATTAAAATGATTTTCAAAGAAACAGAAGTAATTGTTGGAAAAGGAATAGAACATTCTATAAGTATACAAAACAAAGCAATCGGAGAGATTATTAATATAAAAAAAGGACAATTATTAAGTACGTTAACTATTGATTCTACAGTTGGGCATCTAACCGCAATCATTACTTCTGATGCTGCTGATCAATTGCAATTAGAAATTGGCGAAAAAATCACAGCCATGATTAAAACTACCGAAATAATGTTATCAGAATGATGGATTGGCAACCTTTAGTATTAACGTTTAAACTGGCATTAGTTACCACGCTTTTGTTATTGGTTATTTCTGTCCCTTTATCCTATTGGCTTGCTCATACGAAATCAAGAGTAAAACCATTCTTAGAAACCTTGGTAAGTATGCCTTTGGTTTTACCTCCAACCGTCTTAGGATTTTATATGCTAGTAGCTTTTAGTCCTGCAAATGCTTTTGGAAGTTGGTTAAACGAGTATCTAGGCATACAACTTATTTTTTCATTCCAGGGACTTGTTCTTGCATCGGTTATTTATAGTTTACCGTTCATGGTACACCCTATTCAAGCTGGATTTTCAAATTTGCCTTCATCAATAACAGAAGCATCCTATGTATTAGGAAAATCTAAAATTACAACTCTTTTCAAAGTATTACTTCCTAATATAAAACCATCATTACTCACAGGAGTTGTATTGGCTTTTGCTCATACCATTGGCGAATTTGGTGTCGTATTAATGATCGGTGGCAATATGCCAGGAAAAACAAAAGTGGCCTCTATTGCTATTTATGATGAAGTAGAGGCTCTTAATTATGATGTAGCAAATTGGTATTCGCTCATTTTGTTTGCAATTACATTTAGCATCTTATTACTGGTATATCTGGTTAATGGTGGGTATTTAAAAAGATTCTGGAAATGATACATATAGCTTTGCAAAAAGAATTAACAGCAGCAAATGGAGCAATGCAACTTGATGTTAACATCAATATCGAGCAAGGTCAATTAGTTACACTGTATGGGGATTCTGGAGCGGGTAAAACTTCTATACTTAGAATGGTTGCTGGATTACTACAAACAGATGAAGGACTAATTACAGTGAATCAAAAAACATGGCTTGATACCAAAAAAGGAATTTGTCTAAAACCTCAACAACGAAAAATCGGATTTGTGTTTCAGGATTATGCTTTATTTCCTAATATGACTGTAAAAGAAAATCTTCTCTTTGCAGTAGAGAAAGGTCAAAACAAGAAAGTTGTTAATGAACTCATAGATATTATCGAACTAGGTGATCTACAAGATCGAAAACCTGAAAATCTTTCCGGGGGACAAAAACAAAGAGTGGCCTTAGCAAGAGCATTGGTAAGAAGACCAGAAATTTTAATGCTGGATGAACCTCTTTCTGCATTAGATATAAAAATGCGTACAAAGCTACAAGATTATATTCTTAAAGTACATAAGCAATTTAATTTAACTACCCTACTTATAAGCCATGAGATAGGTGAAGTTATAAAAATGTCTGATACTGTATTTAGTATTGAAAATGGAAAAATAATTAAACAAGGGAGACCTATTGAAGTATTTACTACAAAACAAGTAAGTGGAAAATTTCAGTTTTCGGGTGAAATAATTCAAATTGAAAAAGAAGATATAATTCATATTGTTACTATTTTGGTAGGTTCGAATTTTGTAAAAATAGTTGCTGAAGAAAACGATATTCAAACAATAGCTGTGGGAGACAAAGTAATTGTCGCTTCAAAAGCATTTAACCCTCTCTTACAGAAAATAAATTAATCACAATCTTAGTATACAAAATACTATAAAAGTGAAAAGTGAATTCAAAAGAAAACAGCTATAGTTAAATGGTCACTATAGCTGTTTTTTAAATTCTGTAGACTAATTTAAATATAAAAGTCTATTTTTTTTAGTTTTTCATCTTTCTTTATTCTTTTACAAATCGAGTAACATGTTGTGTTTTATCAGAAGTAACTTTCAAAATATATGTTCCTGTTTGCAAATGATCAACTTGTACAGAAGATTTAAAATAGCCACTAGATACTGTTTCTCCTAATAAATTATAAATGCTATAGGTTGCTTCTTGAGAAGGATTAAAAACAATGTTTAGTACACTTCCACTTATCGGATTAGGGTACACACTCATCTTTTGCGGTGGAGCAGCTGAATCAAATTTGTTCGCTTGTTCACTACAAGATGAAACAAGCCTCCATCTTCTTGCACCACGTTCCCACAGATTACCTCTATATACCACTTGATCTCCTATATTATAACGTACTCCCGATACCCAAGTATCTACTCCTTCACAAAAACTCGCATCACATCTCCCTAGTTTTATCCATCCGTTAGCAGTTCTTTCGTAAACATAACTCCTGTAAATTACTCGATCTCCAACAGCATAATTTACTCCTGATACCCATACCTGTACTCCTTCACAGATATCTGTTGTACTTCCTTCTTTTGTAGTAACCGAGACTGTGTTGCTAAATTCAGAAGTATTTCCTGCGGCATCTTTAGCGTTTACTCTAAACTCATACGTAGTATTTGCTGTCAATCCGGTAACATTATAAGAAGTACCACTAACACTGGTAATCTTCACATTTCCCTGATATACATCATATCCTGTTACTCCAACATTATCTGTAGAAGCTACCCATGATAAAGACAGCGATGTCTGCTCAACATTTGAAGCGGATAAATTTGTTGGAACACTCGGAGCTTCGGTATCTGTAGCTTCTTTCGTAGTAACCGAGACCGTATTACTAAACCCAGAAGTATTTCCTGCGGCATCTTTAGCCTTTACTCTAAACTCATACGTAGTATTTGCTGTCAATCCGGTAACACTATAAGAAGTACCACTAACACTGGTAATCTTCACATTTCCCTGGTATACATCATATCCTGTTACTCCAACATTATCTGTAGAAGCTACCCATGATAAAGACAGCGATGTCTGCTCAACATTTGAAGCGGATAAATTTGTTGGAACACTCGGAGCTTCGGTATCTGTAGCTTCTTTCGTAGTAACCGAGACCGTATTACTAAACCCAGAAGTATTTCCTGCGGCATCTTTAGCCTTTACTCTAAACTCATACGTAGTATTTGCTGTCAATCCGGTAACACTATAAGAAGTACCACTAACACTGGTAATCTTCACATTTCCCTGGTATACATCATATCCTGTTACTCCAACATTATCTGTAGAAGCTACCCATGATAAAGACAGCGATGTCTGCTCAACATTTGAAGCGGATAAATTTGTTGGAACACTCGGAGCTTCGGTATCTGTAGCTTCTTTCGTAGTAACCGAGACCGTATTACTAAACCCAGAAGTATTTCCTGCGGCATCTTTAGCCTTTACTCTAAACTCATACGTAGTATTTGCTGTCAATCCGGTAACATTATAAGAAGTACCACTAACACTGGTAATCTTCACATTTCCCTGGTATACATCATATCCTGTTACTCCAACATTATCTGTAGAAGCTCCCCATGATAAAGACAGTGATGTCTGCTCAACGTTTGAAGCGGATAAGTTTGTTGGAACACTCGGAGCTTCGGTATCTGTAGCTTCTTTTGTAGTAACTGATACTGTACTACTAAATCCAGAAGTATTTCCTGCGGCATCTTTAGCTTTTACTCTAAACTCATACGTAGTATTTGCTGTCAATCCGGTAACATTATAAGAAGTACCACTAACACCGGTAATCTTCACATTTCCCTGGTATACATCATATCCTGTTACTCCAACATTATCTGTAGAAGCTACCCATGATAAAGATAGTGATGTTTGCTCAACATTTGAAGCGGATAAGTTTGTTGGAACACTTGGAGTTTCAGTATCTGTAGCTTCTTTTGTTGTAACCGACACTGTGTTACTAAATCCAGAAGTATTTCCTGCGGCATCTTTAGCCTTTACTCTAAACTCATACGTAGTATTTGCTGTCAATCCGGTAACATTATAAGAAGTACCACTAACACTGGTAATCTTCACATTTCCCTGGTATACATCATATCCTGTTACTCCAACATTATCTGTAGAAGCTCCCCATGATAAAGACAGTGATGTCTGCTCAACGTTTGAAGCGGATAAGTTTGTTGGAACACTCGGAGCTTCGGTATCTGTAGCTTCTTTTGTAGTAACTGATACTGTACTACTAAATCCAGAAGTATTTCCTGCGGCATCTTTAGCTTTTACTCTAAACTCATACGTAGTATTTGCTGTCAATCCGGTAACATTATAAGAAGTACCACTAACACTCGTAATCTTCACATTTCCCTGGTAAACATCATATCCTGTTATTCCAACATTATCTGTAGAAGCTACCCATGATAAAGACAGCGATGTCTGCTCAACATTTGAAGCGGATAAGTTTGTTGGAACACTTGGAGCTTCGGTATCTGTACTATTTCCTTTAGGGTACTTCCCAGAAATCGAAAACAATCCTAAAGAAGAGTAATCAGAATAACCTGTAGACAGGTTTCCTTCTCCTACTCCATCTATTTCAATATAATATTTTCCACTTTGTAAAGTAGTACTTATAGATGCTTTTAAACCTTGTGGATCAGAGGATGTAACTTCTTCACCATTGCTATTTAATAACTTTGCTTTAATATTTAAATTTGGATGGTATGGATTTGGATCAAAAGAAAAATTCACCTCTCCTCCTGAAGTTTGAAAAGAGAATAGATCTTTATCCGATGTTTTTTCAATGATTCCTTCATTATCTACTTTAGATACATTTCCGTTACTATCAGATACTAATTCTGTAGCACTATTTATAGTATTTCCATGATCATCTTTTTTATACCCGAAACCGTTTCTAGAATTTGAAATAATTGCTAAATCATTCTCCGTATTATTAGCATCATTATATTCTCCTTTACTCCAATGACCTAATGTTTTATTAGCACTCCAACCCATAATTGGGCTCCATTGTCCATGTCCCGAATAATATGTAGTTCCTGATCTTGTGCCATCGTGTGCCAATCCAAGAGTGTGTCCTACCTCATGAGATCCTGTTTCTCCAGCTGTTCTTGTTCCTAGGTTATATACCCAACATGGATCGTCAGAATTCCAACTAAAAGAATTTAGATATGCTACTCCTCCTGATCCAGGAGCTGCATCGTTTGTTGGCGTAAATATTGCCATCATTCTTTGGTTTTTTGGGGTAGCATCAAACACATCTCTTCTGGTAGTCACATTTATATTAAAAGGATTAAAATCGTCTACCATAATTCGCCATACCGCAAGAATTTTTTCATCACTAAAACCAGCAGGTTTTGCATTAATTGTTCTACCTCCTACCCAACGAGTACCAGACACTACTTCTCCATCAAAATCAAGATAGATAACATGAGATGCCCCGGGAAGACTCTCTAATTGTATTTGCGCTTTTTGCGGGATAATTACACCAGAATCATTTTTAGCGGCAGCTTTTTCTTCTTCAAAATCTACGCATAGTATACTATGAATATCCTGATCGCTTGCTAATACTTGTCCTTTGTTATTAGTTGAAATCTTAAATGCTTTTTTCTGATCATAAAATATAATCTCCCCAGATATTTTTTCATCATTTTTAGTAAAACTAAAAACAGGCTCTGTTGTAGCATCTGATTTAGCCCTGTTAACTAATACATTACCAGTTACAAAGTATCCATCTACAGTACTCTTTTTAACATTAATCTTAAGGTTATATGATTCTTTATCTGATAACTTAATAGTAAAATTGTTATTTCTTGACTTATTCGAAAATACTGATTCTGAGAAGCTCTTTACAGTTCCCACAACAACTTCTTTCTTATCTTGTGCATAAGAAGAAAAAGAAAGAATCAATAGAAAGGTTGTCATACACATCTTTTTAAATATGCCAGAAAACATCCTCTCATTAAAGTTTAAATTTTTCATGATCATGAGGTTTAGGTAAGTGATTTGTGTTTGTGTTAGTTTAAATAAAAAAAATCATCACAAAAGTAACTTGTGTGCCTTTTAAAATTTAGCCCTATTTAGAATTCATCCGTATCCAATTAGAATTCGTTACATGATAGACAATAAGTGATAAATCAAAGGGAAATTTCCAGATTCAGGAAAATGTATATTTTGGGTTCATAAAAACAACATATCATTTTATGTAAAGCTTAAAAATTATAGAACTCATGTATCAGAAAGACATTTTACTCGCTTTATTCTTTTGAATATAATTTTGGCAAATTATTATAGAAAATGTATCAAATCTTTTTGATTGCAAGAATACTATCATTTTGACATAAATATCTTATTTTTGAGTCCTTACTATAAAAATATAGGATGCGAATATTTCTTTTTTTAGGGATTATACTAGTTTGTTTTGGGTGTCAAGGTGAAAAAACCACCAATATACAAGGAAAAAACCCTGTTGCTAAGCTGGATAGTCTTTCTAAAGAAAAAATTAAATTAAATCTTCTAAAACTTTCTCCAGAGGCAGAAAGAAGTCTTGAAATTTTTGAGGATTTTCAGAATCTGAGAAGTTTTATAACCGTATTACGCAATGGAAATTCTTTTTACGTAAACAAACATGTTGATAGTATAGATTTACTAGTGAGCACGTTTAAGGAAAACCTTTCTGAAGACCTAAATATAAACACTATTAACTCCCGAATTAGTGTTCTATCTACTGAAACAGGTTTACTAAAACTATTATCTGAAAAGAAAAATAAAGATTCTGATATGGTTATGGAAGCTAATACAAGATTGATTAAAGCTTATAATAGTTTGATTATACAATTAAATGAATTGTCATTAGCGATCCCAGAAAATATTGAAAAAGAACTTTTAAGAGAACTCGAAGATCAAGAGAAACCACCTATAAAATAAAACGAATGCAAAAGCCAATCTTATCTTTATTACTTTTCATCTGTAGTTTTTGTTTTGCACAACAAAATACTGAAATTAATACGACTCTTGAGCAATGGCACAAAGCTGCAGCAGATGCCAATTTTGAAGTTTATTTTGGTCTTATGACCGAAGATGCAATTTTTATAGGAACTGATCCTACAGAAAATTGGAATAACTCTGAGTTTAAAGCCTTTTCAAAACCATATTTTGATAAAGGAAAAGCTTGGAGTTTCTCTACTCTTGAAAGAAATATTTTTGTGAAAAACGAAAGTGATATCGCCTGGTTTGATGAGTTATTAGATACTCAAATGGGGATTTGTCGAGGCAGTGGTATCCTTCAAAAAACTACTAATGGCTGGAAAATAAAACACTATGTGTTATCTATTGCCATCCCTAACGAAAACGTAGCTGAAATTACCAAGCTTAAAAAAGAGTTTGATTCCACCTTAATGCAAAAACTAAGAGCTCCTAAAAATTAAATCAGTGATTCTTTGAATGCTGACAGCGTAGAGAAGCAATGTTTAGCACCGCTTTCCAGGAGTTTTACTCTGTTCTTATCTCCGATACCCACAAAATCAAGAGATAAATTTTGGGCTGTTTTTAAATCCCAAACACCATCTCCTATTGATACAATACGGTCAAAATTTTCTTTATCATAATATATCTTTGACCTTTCTATAGCATCCAAAACAAAACCTTCTCTCGACTCGTGTGTTTTTGAAGTTGCTAATAGTTTTTCATCATACCAGATATCACATTGATCTAATTTGATCATAGCAGGTTTAGGCAATGCACCTGTAGCAAAACAAAAAGGAACATTACTATCTTTAAAAAACCGAATTAATGATTTGGCACCATCAATTTCTTTTACGGGATCAAACAGTCCCATTTGATAAACCAAATCGATTTCAAAATCATCTAATAGCTCTTTTGGAAAGGTTTTCTTAAAATTGCGTTCGTAGTTATATCTCAATGCATAACTATCGGTATGGTGTCTATACCTATCATAATCGGTATCAATATCAGAAATGCCTAGTGCCAATAATGAGTTTGTAACCGAAATCAAATACATAGGCACAC